>JBNKUV010000071.1:0-48509 GCA_050298815.1 Polyangiaceae bacterium | reverse complement strand
CACTGGTTCCAGGAGACCACAGCGCATCGGGTCCGTGACCTGGCGCTTCTAACTGCGACAGATCACGGCGTTTCTCGCGGCGTAGCCGCTCGCCACTCCCTCACCCGTGCTCGACTACCGCCGCGGAGCGGCTTCGTTCCGGCGGGTAGAGCGCCTGCTCGACTCCAGCCTAAACCAACGAAATTCCTCACTAATAACCTGAGTCTTCCGTGCGTCGGTCGCTCTCACGGCGGTGGCGCTCGGCAGCGCCTGACCTGCCAGAGACGGTCTCGACGGTAGAGGGCGGGGCGGTCGACGCGCTGGGATGGAAAAAATGTCACCTGGGCGCGGTCACCGAGAGCTGCTCAACTGACGGCACGCATGAAGGTCCAGGTTCTGATCGAGTCGATGGTTCAGCAGACCACCGTATTGATCGCGAAACTCGCGACCGCGGGCGGCGCTCGGGCGCCGCTAGCGCACATCGCCAGCCAAGTGTTCGTCGAGCTGGCCTCGGAACTCGAACGTCAGGGTGTGAGCCGCAAGGTAACGGCCGACATGTTCGGCATCTCCCTTCGAGCCTATCAGCGCAAGATGCAACGCCTCAAAGAAAGCGACACGGACCGTGGTCGTTCTCTTTGGGAGGCTATCTTGAGCTTCTTGCGGGCATCCAGCGTGGTGACTCGGCGGCAGGTTCTCGACCGCTTCAAGCGCGACGATCAAGAGAGCGTCAAGAGTATCTTGCACGACCTGGTGGAGAGTGGCTTGGTCTTTTCGACCGGCAACCGCTCTGACGACGTGTATCGCGCAGCCACCAGTGATGAACTGGGCGCCATTCAACGACTCGATGACGACCAGGCGATCGACGAGCTGCTGTGGTCGCTCATCTTTTCCAATGGTCCCATCGAGCGGCAGCAGTTGGCAGTTTTGGCGGGCGTCTCCACCGAGTCACTCGAGCCTGCGCTGGAACGTTTGATGAAGCTGCGGCGAATCGAGGAGCAGTACGATGACGGCGCAAAGCAACTGTACGCCGAGCGCTTCTACATCGGTGAAGGCGCGGAGGTTGGCTGGGAGGCAGCCATCTACGATCACTACCGGGCCGTGGTGCGGACCCTGTGCAACCGCTTGGAGCCCGACGAAGTTCGCGAGCCCTACGCTGGATCCATCGGTGGCTCGACGTACACCTTCGACGTAGGACCCGGGCATCCTCTAGAAGCGGAGGTCCTGGGCTTGCTCGAACGCTTGCGGGGCGAGTGCAGAACCTTGCGTGAGCGGGTGGCGCGCTACAATCGCGAACACGGTCGCGTTCCGCGGGGGGAGAACGTGGTCGCCTACGTCGGGCAGTCCGTTCTGCCACGTGAAGACTTGGAAGCCGTGGAGTCAACGCATCATGACGACGACACCCCTGGTGAAGACGAAGGCACAATGAGTCAGGCAACAACGACATGATCAGAGCCGGAAGAGAGATGCGGCACAATCGGGCCGAACAACCTCGACAACCAACGAGCAGCTTGCTCCGGGGCAGAGCCGGACACTTGCTCTCTGCGCTGTTCTGGCTCGCGTTGCCCCAGATCGTCGCGTGCAGCGGCGGCGGTTCTGGGGGTACTGACGGCGAGTCGAGTTTCATAGGAACTAGCCGAGGAAAAGACCCCGAGGTAACCGACCGCCAAGAACCGTCGATCTCGGACGATCTCAGCGACGAGGCGACGGACGGCACTGAAGAGGCGGCGACTGACGAGGTGACCGTCGACGCGACTGACGAGGTGACCGACGAGGCGACGACCGATAGTCCAGGCGCCCCCGCCATGACGAACGTCTCGCCCACCCCGGCGCAGCCCGCTCCAGCTCCGGTCCCCGACATGACGATGATGGCTCCCGAGCCCACGATGAACGCCGGTCCCGGCACGCCAGTCGACTGCGAGACCACTTGCCTGCTGCTGGAAATGCCCTGCGGCAGTCCCGTGGATGACTGCCTGCGCGAGTGCCAGCAAGACGCGGACAATGCTGCGAGCTGCGGGCAGGAAGGTGAATGGCTCAGGATGCTGGTTTGCTGCCTCAGCGCAAGTTGGGACAGCTGCGACGAAGCGAGCTTCGATGCCTGTCAAATCGAGGCATGCGGCGAGTTACGCCCAGAGGGTGCAGCTGAAGGGTGTTCGCCGCGGTGCGGCGACGGCACCGTGCAGGAGGACGATGGAGAGGAATGCGACGATGGGAACGCCATCAACGAAGACGGCTGCACCAACGAATGCCTACTCGCCACCTGCGGTGACGGAATGGTCCAGGTAGACGAGGAGTGCGACGACGGCAACTGGGAGAATGACGATGGGTGCACCAACGCATGTGAGCAACCCGTATGCGGGGACGGGTTCGTGCAGGAAGGTGAGGAATGTGACGACGGCAACTCGGAGAATGACGATGGGTGCACCAACGAGTGCCTGATCGCCGTCTGCGGTGACGGCACCACCCAACCGGGTGAGTCGTGTGACGACGGCAACGACGTGGATGACGATAGCTGCACGAACGATTGTCGCTTGGCGAGCTGCGGCAACGGAGCGCTCGACGACGGTGAGCAATGTGACGACGGCAACACGGAGGATGACGATGGGTGCTCGAGTCACTGCATCTTGGAGCCTGCTCTTATATCCGCTCCCTGAGGATCCCGGAACGTCCTCAGAACAACCACCTGGGTATGACTGGGTGGGCCCTGCGACGTATGCGGTGGGATGAGCCGATAGCCAGGGTGAGTCAGCGCGATGTTCGTCGGCACTCTAGCGACGAAGAACGGAGTCAATACGCAAGCTCTCGTCGTCGTCCGGCAACTCGGAGCTCGGCGGTGAGGGGAGCGGTGCCCAGCAACTGTTCACTGCGCGCATCTGGTTGAGACCCACCCACACTGATGCGGAACAGACCAGGCTCGACGACTCGCTTGCCGGCCTCATCAATCATCGAAAGGTCCCGCAAAGACAACTCGAATACCACCCGGCGCGCTTCGCCGGCGGCGAGGCGGAGCCGCTGAAACCCACGCAGCGAGTGCAACGGCGCGGCGCAGGATGCTTCGACGTCCTTGACGTACAGTTGCACCACTTCGTCGGCAACCACTGCCCCGGCATTCTTCACGGTCACACTGACGGTCATGACTGCCTCGTCCGGCACGGTTGGCAGCGGTCCAGGCACGGTTGGCAACGGTCCAACGGTATCGCCGTCCACGACCGTGGTCGATAGCTCCAACTCACTGTAGTCGAAACGGCAGTAGGACAGGCCAAAGCCGAACGGATAGAGGGGTTCACGCTCGGCGTAGCGGTAGGTACGACCCTTCATCGCGTAGTCTGTGAACGGCGGGACATCGTCGATGCTACGTGGAAAGGTCAGCGGCAGTCGCCCGCCGGGGTTGTAGTCGCCGAACAGCACGTCCGCGATGGCCGTACCGCCAGTCTCCCCGGGGTACCAGGCCAGGGCGATGGCGCCCACGTGTTCCTGCGCCCACGAAAGGTCCACGGCGCTCCCTGCTATCAGAACGAGTACGGTGGGTTTACCCAACGCCACGACCTGCTCCAGCATCTTCTGCTGCAAGCCCGTCAGCGACAGATCGCCCTTATCGCCGCCGGCATCGACGTTGCCAGCGTCGCCTTCTTCTCCCTCGATCTCAGCTGATAGCCCGAGAACCAAAACGACTGCATCCGCCCGCGATGCGACACTGAGGGCTTCCGAGAGGTTACCTGCCCGATGGACCCCATCCTCAGCATCTCCCACGAGAGCACAGCCATCGGTGTAGAGCACCTTCGTCTCGGCACTCACCTTGGCACGGATCCCCTCGAGCGGTGTGACCACGTGAGTCGGCACGCCGTAGTAGTTGGCGACGAGCACATGGTCGTTGGCCGCGTTGGGACCGATCACGGCAATGCGATCTAGGTGCTTGTCGAGCGGCAGCACCCCGTCGTTCTTCAGCAGCACGATACTTTCGCGCGCGGCTTCTAGAGCGAGCTGTCGATGCTTTTCGCTGGCGTTGACGTCGTACGGGATCGCTGCGAAAGGCACGCGTTCGGGAGGGTCGAACATGCCCAGGCGCATCCGGGCGGAGAATAGACGTCTCAAGGCAACGTCGAGATCGGCCTCAGTGAGCAGACCTTGCTCGACCGCCAGAGGCAAATGCTCGTAAGTGCACCCACAATTGAGATCGCAGCCGGCTCTGACGGCGGCTGCCGCGGACTCTGCCGGCGTTTCTGTCACCCCGTGGTGTTGGTGGAAGTCCACCACTGCCCAGCAATCACTCACCACATAGCCGTCGAACCCCCACTCTTGCCTCAATATCTCCTCCAGCAGGGTCGGGCTGGCGCAGCAAGGTTCGCCGTTGGTGCGGTTGTAGGCCGCCATCACGCTCCCGGCTTTGGCTTCGCGGACGCAGTCGGCAAACGCCGGGAGGTACGTCTCCCGTAAGTCTTTGACGCTCACCCGAGCGTCGAAGCTGTGGCGCAAGTCTTCTGGTCCAGAATGAACAGCGAAGTGTTTCGGCGTCGCGATGACCGCGAGGTAGCCATCTTGCTCACGCTGCAGGCCATTGCAAAACGCGACCCCCAGGCGCCCTGTGAGGAAAGGGCACTCGCCGTACGTTTCATGGCCGCGACCCCAACGTGGGTCGCGAAGAATGTTGATGTTCGGGCTCCAGAACGTGAGCCCTTTGTACATACCCCGGTCCCCTCGACGCAGGAACTCGTGGTGCTTGGCTCGCGCTTCGTCGGCAATCACACACGCGATCTCATGCATGCGGTCCGTACTCCACATCGCCGCGAGTCCAACTGCTTGCGGAAACACCGTGGCGACGCCCGCGCGGGCTACGCCGTGCAGCGCCTCGTTCCACCAGTTGTAAGCAGGGATGCCCAGGCGCTCGATCGCCGGGGAGGTGTGGAGCATCTGCTGCGCTTTCTCCTCGACGGACAGGCGGGACAGCAGGTCATCGACACGTTCGACCAGCGGTAGGTCTGGGTTTTGGAATGGATAGGTAGGTGGCTGTGACACAGAGTGCTCTAAGTCGTCGAGAACGCTCCCCGCGGACTACGATCTCACTGCTACGCGGTCAACGGTCATACGGATTGCCCCCACGTCGTAGTTGCCCTCTTGGTCCCGGGTGTGAGATGCCAGCAATGGGTCGGAATAACCGCGGGAGTGAGGAATTGAAATGAGTCCCGATCAAGCCATCGTGATCGCCGGCGGGGTTGGACTGCTGCTGATCGTAGTGCTCGTCTTGTTGCGCAGACGCCCAACCCTAGACTCGTCGGAGTTGCTGGATGAAGAGTCACCCTTCGCGGATCTGATGAACAGGCGCCGCCCTGTGCAGGACGCGCCGAACCTGCCCAGCCATCCCCCACCACGGCCCTTGCGCAATCCGAGTGACCATTTCGAAGCGGGATGGGATGCAGCCGTGCCGTCGGTCCCTCCGCCACCCGGGGCCCCCAAGTCAGCGTCGTTGCAACTGAGCGCTGCCCCCGTCGCACGAACTCCCCAACTGAATGACCGCCCTCACGAACTCGATCCCGAGTTGGCCTCCGAGGTACGTCGGCATCTGGCGCGCGGTCAGAAGATCGCCGCCATCAAGGTGCTGCGTGACGCTACGGGTTTGGGACTGAAGGACTGCAAGGACGCCATCGAGCAGTTCGAACGCACCGGGCAATTACCGTTCGGCACCCAGGCACCGCTGCCCGCATCGAACGCGGTTGCGACCGCGACTTCCGACGCGCGTAAATTGGAACTGCATGATCCGGAAGTTCTGGCGGTTGCAAGGGCGCTCATGGCCCAGGGAAAGAAGATCGAGGCCATCAAGGAGGTGCGGACGCTCACCGGCAGTGGTCTGAAGACGGTCAAGGAGTTCGTCGAGAGTCTGCAGTGAGCGTCGACGAGTGCACTGCCTCGGCGGGATGAGGTACATGAGCCAGGGTCGGGTTTCGGCTGGCTGGTAGGGGTTTTGGGGCGGCTCGACACAACTGGCTCTCGTCAGCGCGACTGCGACGTGGGGAGGCGGAGTAGTTCCGTCGCAGCTGAACGCGCGTCACCGATGCGCCGATGTCAGGCGCGCGTCCACGCGAAGCTATGAGATCCGCGCCCTTTGAACTAGAAGAGGCGTCAGGCCATGAGTTTCTTGTTGCTCAGTCTGCGAAGTGCGCGCCGCGCCCCACTGAGAGCGGCGATGACGGTGCTCGCAGTGGCAATCAGCCTGGTTGCGTTCCTGCTCCTCCGAGCGATCAGCGCGGGTTACACGGAGCAGGTCGCAGAGACTCCGAACAACCGCGTCGTCAGTCGACACAAGGTGGGCTGGGATCAGAGCTTGCCCGTTCACTATGCGGAAGAAGTGCGCAGCATGCCGGGCATCAAGACTGCCATGGGTGGTCAGTGGACCGAGATGAAGTACCCCGCCGATGAGAAGCTCTTCTTCTTCGTGACGGCGGTCGAAGCTGCACCCTTCGCCGAAATGCACTACGAGTTGGAGGCCCCGCCGGAGCAGAAGCAGGCCTGGGTCGAGAACCGACGTGGCGCCATGGTGTCCTTGGAGCTGGCCGAGGAAGTGGGGTGGAAACTGGGGGATACGATTCATCTGGAGGGTCGCACCCTCCCAGGAACGTGGGACCTCGAGGTCTCTTGTATCTTCGAATCCCAACGGCATGGGTTCGCCCATCGGGACATTTGGATGCACTGGCAGTTCTACAGCGAGGGCCTCCCCGAAGAAGAGCGGAACAAGATCAACATCATTTCCGCGGAGATATCGGACCCCGCTCAAGGTGCTAATCTCGCGCGAGCCATCGACATTCACTTCGACAATCGCGACAACCAGACGCTGACTCAGGAAGACCAAGCGCTGAACGCTTCCTTCGTCGGCATGTTCGGCGCCCTCCTACACGGCATCGACGTCGTCAGTCTGCTCGTCCTCGGCATCACGATGCTCTTGATCGGCAACACCGTCGCCATGGGTGTCCGTGAGCGAACCCACGAGTACGGAATCTTGCGCGCCATTGGCTTCATGCCGCGACACGTGGCGGGCTTCGTGCTGGGCGAGGCGTGCGTGTTGGGGTTTGCGGGCGGCGTGCTTGGGCTGCTCTTGTCGTTCCCTCTCATCGAAACAGCGGTGAGTCGCTTTCTGGAGGAAGAGATGCAGTTCCTGCCGCTCGAGGTGCCCATGGACGCGGCAGTGATCGCCGTTGTGCTGGGCGGGGTGTTGGGGGCGGTGGCCGCGAGCCTGCCGGCGTACCGTGCAGGGAAGCTCCTCGTCGTCGACTCCTTGCGACACATCGACTGAGCCACACGTCAACCGAGCGACACATCGACTGCGCCCCACATCGACCGAGCAACGCATGTCCCTACCTCTCAGCTACAGTCTGCGCAGTCTTTGGGCTCGCAGAACGACCAGTATCGTGACGGCGCTCGGCATCGCCATGGTCGTGTTCGTGCTTTCTGCGTCCCTGATGCTCGCCGCCGGCCTCAGAGAAACCCTCCTCAACGCCGGGCGTGAGGACAGAGCTGTCGTCCTGCAGCGGGATGCGTTCTCGGAGAGTGGTTCGCGCATGCGTCAAACCGCGACCAACTTCGTCGCCTCGGCGCCGGGAGTACGCAAGTCCAAAGGTGACATCCCGCTGGTCGCTGCAGAAGCGGTGGTGCACGTGTACCTGGGCCACGTCGACAACCCGAACCAGCATGCGAGTGTGCAGATCCGAGGCATCCGCGAGATCGCCTTCGAAATGCGTCCTGAGGTCCGTGTGGTCGCAGGACGCCTGCCAAAACCCGGCTCCAGCGAGGCCATCGTCGGCCGCGCCCTCGTCGGCCACTACGAGGGAGTGATGTTGGGTGGGGGTTTCGAGCTGCAGAAGAACCGGCGCGTCCAGATCGTCGGGGTTTTCGAAGCCGACGGTGCCGCCTACGAATCCGAAGTGTGGACGGACATCGACGTCGTGCGCTCCGCCTTCAACACGCAGGGCTACATCTCGTCGGTTACAGCCCAACTCGACTCACCCCAAGCCTTGGACGCGTTCGAAGCCTCCGTCACCGAAGATCCCCGCCGAGGTCTCGCGGTGATGCGTGAAACCAGTTATTACGAAAACGTATCGAACAACCTCGCCCGGGTGATCTCCGGACTCGGCGGCATCGTCACGTTCATCTTTTCGTTCGGAGCGCTGCTTGGAGCCATGATCACGATGCACGCGTCGGTCAGTCAGCGGCGGCGGGAGATCGGGGTGATGCGCGCGTTGGGCTTCCAGCGCAGTCACATCTTGTTGACGCTTGTCCTCGAGTCCACCTGCGTCGCGTTCGTGGGAGGAGCCGCCGGCCTCGGGGCAGCGCTCTTGATGGCTTTCGTCGAGATCTCGACGGTCAATTGGGCGACGTCCCAGGAGCTAGCATTTGGGTTCGCGCCGAGCGCGCCCATCATCGCCACGGCCCTGGCCTCGGGTGTGGTGGTTGGGCTGCTCGGCGGCGCGGTCCCCGCCTTCCGCGCTGCCAAGGTGGATCCGGCGACCGCCATGCGGATCTAGCCGATCCAAGGCGATGGCTCGTAGTTCCTCCTGGCGCGAGTACCGCCCACGAGCTCACACGTCCCAGTCTGGATCCCAGTCCTCTAGATTAACTGCTGACATTTCTTGGTGGGTCACCGCCGTACCCAGTGAACTGAGCCCTCCGGAGGCGACACTGAGTACGGTCAGCACACCATTGCCCAACAGAACGCTATCGCCAGCTTTGAGCAATAGGGCCCCATGTAT
Organism: Polyangiaceae bacterium; assembly: GCA_050298815.1. GTDB lineage: Bacteria > Myxococcota_A > Polyangia > Polyangiales > Polyangiaceae > SZUA-265. Next base: position 39,798 of record JBNKUV010000071.1, on the reverse strand, counting down.
ACGCTGGCCCGAGGCAGTGAAGCTGCCGCAGGTCGAGCCCATGTCAACGTAGCGAACTCGCCCCTGAGCAACCTCCAGCTGGGCGTGGAGTCGTGACACATTGCGGTCTTGGGGAAACACGATGTCCCCTTCGGTTCTGCCAATGTCGTGGTGACCGAGAGGCAATGTCGTGGTTTCGACCTTGCCGTCCCAATGCCGGATCTCGAATCGGGCAGCCTCGGGTGAGGCTTGCGGCCATTGCTCCAGACTCGATACGAACGTCACTTTGCTTCCTCCAACAGCTTCACTTTGACTCCATACGGCCCAACCGTCATGGCAGTTGCGTCTGTGACGAGGGACTGCGCAGCTTGCGCCGGATCTTGGCCCAACCGACGAGGCCGGAAAGCCACCCGCACCCTACATGTGACCCACAACTCTGCGCGCGGTTCCAGTAGCGCTGCTCCGACCCGCCAAGAACAGGTAGACTGCTCTTCGTGTTCGCATGGTGGCGGCGCTGGCAGCGCGAGAAGATCTTGGAGGCACCCTTCCCCGAAGCGTGGCGTACGATCCTCGATAAAAACGTCGCCTACACACGCTACTTGGACGAACGCGAACGCCAGCATCTGGAAGACTTGGTCCAAGTCTTTTGCGAAGAGAAGACCTTCGTCGGCTGCGGCGGTCTTCAGCTCGACGACGAGATACGTGTGACGATCGCCGCCAATGCAACCATCCTCCTGTTGGGCTTGGACCACGACCTGTACCGAGATGTGCAGTCGATCCTCGTCTACCCGTCGACGGTGCGTCCCCCTGAGCGTGAACGGGGACTGCTCGATACCTCAGTCGGCGTCGTCGAAGAGAGCCCGGCGATACTTGGCCAAGCGCATCTACGGGGTCCGGTCATCTTGGTCTGGGATGCGGTCACTCACGGCAGCAAACATCCCACACTCGGACACAACGTCGTGTTCCACGAGTTCGCCCACAAGCTGGACATGCTGGACAACGAGATCGACGGGACCCCACCACTTCGAGGAACCGACCAGTATGAGCGTTGGTCAGCCGTGTGCGGGCAAGTGTACTTCGAACTGCAGCGAAGGGTCCGTGCTGGCAAGCGCACGTTGCTCGATCCCTACGGCGCGACTTCGGAAGCCGAGTTCTTCGCCGTCGCGACGGAGTACTTCTTCGAAAAACCCCTCGCGCTACGCAAAGAACACTCCGAGCTCTACGACGTGCTGCAAGAGTTCTACCAACAAGACACTGCAGCTCGCTTCGAACGCCGCCCCTGAGCTGCTCTTGCGCGCCAAATCGCCTTCGACTCCGCCCCCTCGGGCGCGCGCGGTCCCACCGAAGCAGGACATCACGCGCGCCGCCTAGCAGACGTCACTACTTCCAGTGACCGGCTTCGACCAATTCGTAGCCGCTGCTGGCCTTGCTATCGCCATCGTACTTGGCAAGTACGACCACCTGAGAGCCCGCCTTGAACTTCTCCTTGTCGTAGCCCTCGATGCTGCTCAGGGTGACGGTGAAGAACTGTCGGCTCATACCCATGGGGTCGTTCTCCGCACGCGGCGTGTAGGTGACCGCCAGGTCGAAGCCATCATCGGTCAGGTTGACCATGGGACCCGAAAACAGCACCCATTTGCCCTTGGCGGACTTGTCAAAGGTCTTGATGGCAGCTTCCTTGGCCTTGATGTTCTTGTCCTTCTTGAGCTTCTCCTCGATTTCAGTGGCGACGATGAACCCCTTTGCGTCGCCATAGGCCGTCTCGACCGCGGAGCGCCGATCCTCGGTGACTTCCATGTCGATGGTCGCAGGGCGGGCGGCCTCCTGCTTGGCCTCCTCCTCCGCCTTCGTCGCAGCCAGCTGTGCTTTCTGCTCGGCTTCCTTGGCGGCCAGAGCGGCGCTCTCCGCCGCGGCCTTGGCGCTCGCAGCGGCTTCTTCGGTGTGCGCCTTTTCAGACTCACATCCGGACGATGCAAGCAGAGCCGCAGCCAACACAGAACCACACACGATTGAATTCGATCGTTTCATCACAACCTCCGTGGAAAGCCGCGACCCTCCATCAGCTCCGCGGCGATCCCGACATAACAGCCTTTGCCCGGGCGTGAAACCCAGACGAAACCACGAAGGGAAAACGGGTACGACAACGTAGGTTGCTCAAATCCGACAACCATGTAGTTGGACAGCCTGTTCGAACGCAGGGGCCTGGGCCTGGAAAAAGCGCGCCTGAGGACTCGCACCACCAGCCGAACCCTAGCGGCGTTGGCATGGCGGAGAAGCCCGATTTGCCTGAGGTCTCAACCGGGCGCGGGAGACGCTGGATCTTCCCCTTGCCCTCGGAGCTGGCAAGCGCGGTGGGCGCGGTCATGGGCGGTCTCGAGAAGGTAGGTGGCGGGCATGAACAGGTCCCTCACCCGTTCACTATGCCCGCTCGGTCCCCCGTGACTAGTACCGTGCAGAACATACCGTGCCCCCAATTCGGTCGATGGTGACCGAATTAGTCACACCTGGGGCAAGATTCTCGGGTGATCTCAGTACCTTGGTTGTGCCTCGAGCAGGACTATCCGCGGGGTCCTTTCAGAAGGCGGCAAACCTCGCTATGCGATGGCGATGCCTTCGGACACCTGGCTGCGAGCAGTCTCTTTTTTGGGCTTGTTCGTGCTCATGGCCTTGGCTTGGCTGCTTTCCAGTCAGCGCCGCCGGGTGCGACTTCGCCCCGTCCTGTGGGGGGTCGGGCTGCAGCTTCTGCTGGGCATCCTGATCTTGAACCCCGCACTCCAAGGTGTCTTCTTCACACTGACGGATACCATCGTCCGCAAGCTGCTTTCATTCTCCGAAGCTGGTGCGAGCTTCGTCTTTCAGAGCGTGGAGCCGCATCAGATCCTCGATCCCCAAGGCGCGCCCGAGACGTTCGTCGGGCGCATCTCTCCCCCGGTCAAGACCTTCGCGTTCTGGATCTTGCCCAGCATCGTCTTCTTCTCGAGCTTGATGTCGATCCTCTACCACTTGCGCATCATGCAGAGAGTGGTCGTGCTCGTGGCGTGGGTGATGCAACGCACGATGGGCGTCAGTGGCGCCGAGTCGCTCGCCACGGCGGCAAACATCTTCTTGGGACAGGTCGAAGCGCCACTCGTCGTGCGTCCTTATGTCGAGAAGATGACGCGCTCCGAGTTGTTCGCGCTGATGACAGGAGGGTTTGCCACTGTCGCGGGCGGCGTGTTGGCGGCCTACGTGGGCTTTCTTCGGAACGTCCCTGGGATCGCCGGACACCTCGTTACAGCTTCGATCTTGTCGGCGCCTGCCGCGCTTGCCATCGCCAAGTTGATGGAGCCAGAGACAGCCGAACCACTCACACGCGGTGATGTTCAACTCGAGAGCGCCCCGGAGACGGTCAACGTCTTCGACGCGGCGGCGCGAGGCGCCAGCGATGGCGCGAAACTCGCCATTTCGGTTGGGGCCATGTTGATCGCCTTCGTCGGCTTGATTGCCCTCGCGGATGCGCTCGTGGGCTGGATTGTCATCGCAGGACAACCGCTCAGCTTGTCGCGCATGTTGGGCTGGTTGTTCGCTCCCGTGGCGTTTTTCATGGGTGTGGCGCTGGACGACTGCGCGCTCGTCGGACGTCTACTCGGGGAGAAGCTAATCCTCACGGAGTTCATTGCCTACGTGCATCTCGGCGAGTTGGTCGGCACTAGCGAAGCTGCGCTCTCGCCGCGTTCCGCGGTGATCGCCAGCTACGCCCTGTGTGGCTTCGCCAACTTCGCCAGTATCGGCATCCAGCTCGGCGGACTAGGGGGCCTCGCGCCGAGCCGCAGCCCCGAATTGGCCCAGCTGGCGCTACGCGCCATGATCGGCGGCTCGCTGGCGGCGTTCATGACCGGTTGCATCGCTGGCATCTTCACCGGCTGACGTAGGCCCGGTCAGTCACGCCGCGCGCTCTTCGAGCCGCTCGCGCAACATGCGTCGGGCTCGATGCAGACGGCTCATCACGGTGCCCACCGGCACCCCGATCTCCTCGGCCGCATCACGATACGGCAGCTCGTGCACATCCACCAACAACAAGACTTGGACATACGCAGGCGGCAACCCTCCCAGAATGCGTTGCAACGCCGGGGACAAGTTCGACATCTCCGCCAGCTGCTCGCGATGGGTCCACAGTGACGGATCGACAGCGACTCCGTCGAGCACCCGACGCTCGCGAGAACGTCGGCGACATTGGCTGACGAACACGCTGTACATCACCTGAGAAAGCCAAGCGCGCAGGTTACTGCCCTGCTTGAAAGTGGACTCGAAGCGCAGCGCCCGCAGGAGGGTGTCTTGCACCAAGTCGCGGGCGCGTTCAGGATTGCGGGTCAGTTGCAGAGCACGCGGGACGAGCTGGGGTGCCTGACAGTTCAACTCTTCTCTGAAGGAGGCCCCGCCCTCGATGAGGGTCAGGGACAGACGTGACTTTTGGGTTGGATCGAGTAGTTGGGCTGCTTGCATCGGTAACCTCGCCCAGGAGCAACGCAAGGCACGTGCCAAGGAGCGATGTCGCCCATTTCCCGCCCTCGGACACGTGACGCTGCAGTGGGCGCCTGCTCGGCGTGTCAATCTGTCAGCATCCTGCGTCCGCCTGACAACACGTCGCGCCCCCGACGGGTTGGCGAGACGGGCCCTGTCTGGGTGCACCGAGCCTATGCCGTGAGCGAGCCCAGAACGGCGGGGAACAGATCGGCTGCCTCTCGCGCCAGCATGCCAGTGCTGGCCCTGGTGCGGTCCGCCCAAAGCTCGGCTGCCGCCCCGTGGACCCAAGCGCCGCACATCGCGGCGGAGCGCGGCGGCAGGTGTGTGGCCAATGCCGCTATCAGTCCGGTCAGGACGTCCCCGGAGCCTCCGGCGGCGAGCGCGCTACAGCCTGTGTCATTGACGGCAATCGCGTGTGGCTCCTGAGCCACGAGGGTGTAGACGCCCTTCAGCAGCACGGTTGCGAGGCTCAGCTCGCTGAGCCTCTGCGCAGCGCCGAACCGATCGGCCTGCACGCTCCCGAGGTCAGTGCCCAGCAACCGAGCCGCTTCAGCAGGGTGCGGCGTGAGTATGCGAGGGCCCGCCGCCCGCCTCAGCAAGTCCAACCGCTCCCCGCAGTGCGTCAGCGCATCCGCATCGACGACGACGCAGCCGGGCCAGCGCTCCAACACAGCATCGATCAGCTCCCCAGCGCTCTGGTCCAAGCCGAGCCCCGGTCCCAACGCGAGCACATCTGCGCGGGCCTGCGCGAGCACCTCAAACGCGCTTGCCCGAGGCAGAGCGAGCGTCATCGTCTCGAACGTGGCCTGGTCCAAGCTCGCGGCCGCATCCTCGAACGTGGCAATGGTGACCAACCCGGCACCGCCTCGGTGCGCCCCGTGTGCTGAAAGCCTGGCCGCCCCCAACTTGCCGCTGGAACCCGCAACGATCGTGACCCTGCCCGCTTCTCCTTTGTGCCGCGGCAGGGGGCGCTCCAAGAGTAGCCTCCGAATGTCCGCGTCCTCAGTGAGCTGCACGGACGTTTGCCCCAGGGCTGGTCCGGGCACGCCGATGTCGACCACTTCCACCCGCCCGGCCGTGCGTTGACCGGTAGCCGTCAGCAAGCCGCGCTTGTGGGCCAGAAAGGTCGTGGTCAGGGCTGCCCGCACCACAGCGCCGTGCACTTCACCTGTGTTGGCATCCAACCCGGAAGGCAGATCGAGTGAGACCACTGGTCGATTGCACGTATTGAGCAAGTCGATCGCCTGCGCCAGACGACCCGTTACCGGTCGCGATAGCCCCGTCCCAAACAACGCATCCACCACCAAGTTGCACTGGGGTAGCGCCTGCCGCAGCTCGGTCAGCGCATCGCTGTCATCCTGAGAGCACTCCCCTCCGAGCGCGCGGTAGCTCTGCGCATTGCTCCGGGCGTCCCCGGGAAGGTTTTTCTGAGGGGTCAGCGCGAGCACTTGAACTTCGTAGCCCAGCGTCAGCAAGCGCCGAGCGACGACGTACCCGTCTCCGCCATTGTTCCCCAACCCACATACCACAAGCACTCGACCAGGCTTGGGATACCGTTGCAGCAGAACGTCAGCCGCGCCCCGGCCGGCGTTCTCCATCAAGACCAGACCGGGGACTCCCAACGTTTCAATCGCTTGGCGATCGAAGTCGCGGCTCTGCTCCCGGGACAGGACGGCGCGCATGTCGGCTCATTCCCCTTCGGAAAAGTCCCAATCGGCTCCGAACGTCTCAGACTTGGGCGTCGGCAGTGCTTCGCCGTTCGGCCCATCGCGCCGCACGACCATCGTTTGTGCGGACGCAACATCCTCAGCCTCGCGAGAAACCACGGTGATCACGTTGATACCAGGCTGCAGCTCCACCTCTTGCTCGAATTGCATCTGCTTGGCATCTGGCCCCTTGCGGTTGGACTGGTAGAACACCTTCTGGGACCCCACGAAAATGTACGAGTCCAGCACGCCATCTGCATCTTTGGCTGTGCCCTTGATCAGTACCTTGTTGTCCCGGGTTGCGAGGCTTGCGGGGGTCACCTCGACGAGGGGCGGAGAGCGCACCATCAGGGGTTCGAACTTCGGAGCCTCGGGGCCGCTCCCGGTACCCAAGTCCGCAGCTGCGACGAAACCAAAGCGCCCGTCCCCCAAGCCAACCTTCGCGAACTCACCGAACTTACCCAATTGCTTGACGACTGAACCCGGTTCGAGAGCGCCCACGCTGACAGCCGTGTTCAAGGGTTGCGGCAAGACTCGGGTTCGACTTTCCACCTTGGCCAGGCCCGACGCGGGCTCCACCTTCAGCCCACCTTTGACGATTGGTATCGTCACTTTTTCCGACGCGGACTCTCGCAGATCTTGATCGACCACGCTGATCTCGACTTTGGCGAGGTTGTCCGCGAGCGAGTCTAACACGTCAAAAGTGAACGCAACGCGGCGACGATCGCCGGGCTGCATGTCAGAAATGTCGAAACGCCCAGCACGGAGTAGCAACCCATCCCCCGTTAGATTGCGCAGCAGGGCCTGTGTCTCGTGGGACGCCCCCTTGCCGATATTCGTCACATCCATGTACAGGGTCACGCCCTCGCCTTTGGCGATTTGCCCGTCGCCGTTACCGGCGCGATCGTCGACCACCTGATAGGTGTACGCAAAGACCGGTTCGGGGAGCTGATGCACGGTGGGACGAATTTCCACTTCGTTCGGAGCTGTGCCTTCCTCCGCGTTGAAGCGCACCTTGACGACATCTTGTCGTGTGGCTGCGTCCTTCGGGATCGTGCACACGCGCGGAGCATCCGAGGGCATGGGCTTGGTGGTACCCGGCTTGCGCCCCTCGATGCGACAGAACCCGAGCGGCGCCGAAGCCGTCACCGTTTCACCAGGGTCGACCTTGCCGAACAGCAGTTCGCGCTCGTCGTAGTAGCCACTGTCGCTCTTGGTCAGCGCGCGCAACTGGTAGACCGGCGTGCTGCCGTTGTTGGTCGCACTGACCTGTAGTGTCATCGGCTCCCCCGCTTGCACAGCGTCCTTGGGTTGGTCCGTCTTGACGACGACAGACCAATCGGAAGGCTTGACGCTGGAGCTGAATCCGTCCGGCGGCGGCGACCAATCGATGCCGAGCTTCTTCAAGTCGGCGCCCACTTTCGCCATCTGCTCCTGCTGGGTCCCCTCGATGAACGAGGAAACCTCTTCGAGCTGCTCCACGCGACGCTTTCCGGCAGGCAGGCGACTGACGAGGTCACCCGCGAAGGCGATGGGGAAATCGAGATAGAACTCATCTCTCATGGCACCGAGTTCACGCATTTCGGCGCGCTCTTCCTCTGGCAGGTTGTAACGCAAAGTGACCCACGGCCGGTCCGTGTTGCGAGCCGCACTGTGCGTCAAACTGCGCGTCAGCTCTCGCTCGCTGAAACGTCGCTGAGGGCGATACAAGTCCATCTCCAGTGTATCAGCCGTCATGGGATCGAGCTCCACGTCCGGCGTCACGCCAACGCCCTGAATCGAGATATCTCCAGGGGTCAGGTACTGGGCCACGGTCAGCTTGAGGGCCGCGCCGCGCGCGATACGGGAGAAAACGAGCTGCACCGACCCTTTGCCAAAGGTAGTTTGCCCAACGACCACCGCTCGGTCGTGATTCTTCAACGCACCGGAGACGATCTCACTAGCGCTTGCTGATGAGCCGTCCACCAAGACCACGATGGGATAGTTGGGCTCGGTCCCCGCCCGCTGAGCACGCTTCTCATCGCGGCCCTCCGAGCCACCCACCGTCGAGACGATGACACCGCGGGAAATGAACGTGTCGGTGACTTTGGCGGCCTGGTCGAGCAAGCCGCCTGGATTGTCCCGCAGATCGAGCACCAAGCCATTCAGCTTGCCGCCATCACGAAACTCGTTGAGAGCCTCCTGCAGCTCGTCCGTGGTACTGGCTTGAAACTGTCGGATACGCACGTAGCCGATGCCGGGCTGCAACTGCTTGTGGTCGACGCTCTTGATGCGAATGACTTCCCGCACCAATTTGAACGGCCGAGCGCCCGTCCACCCATCCTTGCCCTCACGATGGATCCACACGGTCACTTCAGACCCCGGCTTGCCGCGCAAACGCTTGACCGCATCATCCAGCGGCATGTTCATGGTGGACTCGTTGTTGATCTTGGTGATCCGATCGAGGCGCTTGAGCCCGCCACGCCAAGCCGGCGTGTCAGGCATCGGGCGCATCACGGTGAGCATCTGGTCGCGCACGGAAATGACGATGCCGAGACCGCCGAAGTGCCCGGTCGTCGAGAGGTTCATCTCCCGAAAGGCTTCGGGACTGAGAAATACCGAGTGCGGATCGAGGGTGCGCAAGAGGCCATTGCACGCCGCGTACTCGACTTCTTCCAGGTCGACTTCCGTATCCTTGAGGTGCTGCTGCAAGAAGGAGAACACCTCTCTCAAGCGAGCGGACACGTCCCACGGGCCCTGCACGTTGTCGACGCGGAACTCACGCTCTTCGGTGTCGACCCGAACCCTGACGTTGGGTGAATTCTCATCGTGCAGAACGATAACCTGCGCCACTTCGCGCTGAACCTGGTTGAGCGCGCTCAGAAACATCTGGCGCGGCTTGACGCGACTCGGGTCGACGTACTTCGCACGTATCTTCTTGAGCGTCTCGTTGACCGCTACGAGCTCCGTCAAGTCGTAGGCTTCATCCGCAGCCGCCTCCCCGGTGACGGCATGTGCGGCACCCAGACCGCGCCAGAGTCCGCCGGAGCCGAACCTCAGGGCGAAGTGCGATGCCAACCAGGCAAACCCCAGAATTGCGATGACGCGCGTCGTGCGCTCGAGTAGCCGCATTCGGTGAGTATAGTCAGCGGCTCACGGCTCGACAGGTTTCGACTGCGTTCGTGGGCATTTGCCCGAGTGCCACGCCTGCGAGCGTCGCTGGCCCATTGGTCGGGCCCCTCGCCGCCCCCACCACGCCCCACCCCGGGCGGCACGACTCAAGGTTCGGTGGACAGGGATCCCTTGGCGGTCGCAGACGGCGCCTGCTTGTCGTCCGGGGGCGGCACGCGTCGCTTCTCGTCGCGCTGAATCGAGTAGCGAACCAACGCGCGCAGCACCTCATTGCGCTGCACGTTGCCCAGCAACACCTTCAAGTCTTCGTACACCGAGGGGTCGACCATGAGCGCTCCGAGGGTGCCCTTGCCTTGCTTCATGTCGCTCACCATCACGCGCAGATCTCCCGTGATGGCGGCCAAGTCCTCAATGGCCCGTTCGGTGTTCGTGTCGTCAGGTCCGCCGAACAGCAGATTCTTGGCGAGACCGTCCCCGTTGCGGATCCCCTCCAAAGTAACGGCGACCTGCTCCGCGGCGTGTCCGATCTGCTGCACGGCCTCGGTCCCTTCCTTGCCGTACACGACATCGTGGGCGAAGCCTGGCCCTTGGTTGACCTGCGCCAAAACCTTGTCGACGCGATGCAGCACCTGATTGAGCTGGGCGGTACTGCGCTCCAGGTTGGCGACCGCCTTCGACAGCCGCTCGGCCTCTGCTTTGTCGCGCAGCAACACCGGCACGTAGCCTTCACCCTGCTGCAAGTTCTCCAGCACGCCGCGTACCGCCCGCACGCTGCCCTGCATGTCGTCGTGAAATTCGTCCTCAGCGAGCGCGCCACTCGTCTTTTCGAGATTGCCGAGCACACTGCCGAACTTCTCCCCCAGCTGCTCCACCTGGGCGAAGAGACTGCGCTCCTCGGATGACGGGATCCGTTCGCCCTCGGGGATCTGAGCTTTACTCATCGTTCCCTTGGTGATCACAATCTGCTTGTCACCGAGCATGCCCTTCGGCGCGACCTTGACGCGGCTGTCCTCACGGATACGCCGCGCCTCACTGCGCACGATGGAAAGCTCCACCAAGACCTCGGAGCGCATGGCATCCGCGGGAAAAGACACCTGCGAAACGTGGCCAACGTTGACGCCGCCCATCAACACCTGGGCGCCAGCGTTCAGCCCCTCCACATCCTCGAACTCGGCGAGGTAGGTAGCCTTGGTCTCGAACATGCGATGGGTCTGCCCAATGAGGAAAACCATTGCCGCCATCACGGCCAGGCCAACGGCAACGAACGCTCCAACTTTGACTTCCGTGCGCAACGCCATCGTTTCCGGGTTTATCTAGCTCGAAAAACTCCAGAGCCCAATCGATGAATCTCCGCATTTGTGCCGGTCCGGGAAACGCCGACGCGGGGCTGGGGCCGCAGATGCACACCGAACCGCTGGCCGCGCACCGGTCTGGACCGAACCTCATTCGCCCCTGCTTCCAACACGAGCCGATTCCGGGTCAGCGGAACGCTGCGGCACCTAGCCGAGTGCGCCCCCGGCGGGCCGAACGCGCGGGCAGCTCGAAGCACCACCCACCTCGCCTCCCTGCACACGCAAAGCCACGCTCAGGCGTTGAGCAGCGTCTCGACGTCTTCCTTCACCGGCGCCCGCCCGACGATGAAATCCGCCACCCGCGGGTCCTCGCAAGACTTCGCTTCTTCCACCGTACCCGTGAAAATGATGCGACCGCCATGCACCATCGCGATGCGATCGCTGATGCTGAATGCGCTGCGCATGTCGTGAGTGACGACCACGCTGGTGATCTGCAGCCGCGTCTGAAGCCCCGTGATCAAGTGATTGACGCGAGCGGTGTTGATGGGATCGAGACCCGTCGTGGGTTCGTCATACAGCACGACTTCCGGATGCAGCGCGATGGCGCGCGCCAGTGCGACGCGCTTTCGCATACCGCCCGATAGATCGGCCGGGTTCATGCCTTCGATACCCGGCAAGCCGACGAGCTCGAGTGCCCAGGCCACGCGTTCACGCACCTCTTCCTCGTTCATCTTGTCGTGAAAGTGCTCGTGCAGGCCGTAAGCCACATTTTCGAGCACATTCTTGGAATCGAACAATGCTCCCGCCTGAAAGAGCATCGCAATGCGGCGCCTCAGGTTAGCGAGTTCATCCCCATTAAAATGAGTGACGTCTTTGCCATCGAAGAAAATCTCACCTTCATCCGGGCGCAGCAAGCCGATGAGCATCTTGAGCATCACGCTCTTGCCGACACCCGAACCTCCGAGAATTGTGAACGCCACGCCCTTCTCGATGATGAGGTTCAAGTCCTCGTAGATCACCTTTGGGCCGAAGGCCTTCTTGACGCCTCGAAACTCGATCCAAGCGGTCATCGAGTCACGTCATCGCACAGCAGCGACGCTTCCGCCAGCGTGGGCAGCTTCCGATTCCACCGGCGCGACACTGTGCAGGAAGAGCTCGGGCTGAGTCACCCCACGGAAGGTGTTGCGGCGCAAGTCCCCGCGCACGCGAACCCGGCCGCGCATCGACTCCGCCCCTTGGCCAAGACGCACCCCGAAGCAATCCAACGAATAGCGTCCCAAATCCAGCCGCAGCTTGAGGTGCCCCTCCCCCACCTCCCGAGCCAGAACGACATCACCTACGAGTTCGAGGACGGGGCGGGGATTTTCATCCCAGCACGGCTCCAAGCGATCGAGATCCAGGAGCACACGCTCCGGGGAGTCCTCCGAAGAGACGCTGACCACCGCCTCCACCGTCGCGCTTGACAGCGGAGGGCCCAGTTCCGTGACAGCGCGAACGAACGCCAGCCGGAAATCATCCACCCGCTCCATGGTCAACTCAAAACCAGCCGCCGCCTGATGCCCACCAAAACGAGTCAGGTGTTCCTGCGATGCCTTGAGGGCATCGTACAAGCGCGATCCCTCTGGCCCGCGGACGGAACCGCGCCCCCGTTCACCGTCGAACCCGGCCACGGCGACGGGGCGCCCATAGTCGTCTGACAGTCGGCCCGCCACGATGCCCACGAGGCCGTGATTCCAGTCGGCCGCAGCGACGACGATCGCCGCCTCGTCAGCCCAACCGCGTTCTTCGATCTGTTCTCGTGCTGCGGCTAACACACGGTCTTGCTCCTGGCGTCGCTGGGCAGTGATTTCCGCCAACTCGCCAGCCAGTGCACTAGCGGTCGACTCCTCCTGAGCCAGCAGCAGCTGCAGGGCGAGTAGCGGCGAGCCCATACGACCGGGGGCATTGATCATCGGCGCGATGCGAAACGCGACGTCTCGCGCGGTCAACGGTCCAGCAGTAGACACGTTCGCCAACTGCAACAGCGCGGCGAGGCCTGGGCGTTTTGATTGCGCCAAGGCGCGAAGCCCCGCGCGAACGAGGGCACGGTTGTCAGCGTCGAGAGGTGCCACGTCGGCGATGCTACCGATCGCGACCAGGTCGAGCCATTGCCGCACATCGAGCTCCTTGCCCAGCTCTTTCCGCACAGCTGCCACCACCGACAGAGCCAATCCGCAAGAGGCGAGCCCCTTGTAGGGAAACTGGCATTCCGGACGGTGGGGGTTGAGAAACGCGAGTGCCGGCAGTGGTTCTTCGGGAACCAAGTGATGGTCGATGACGACGACATCGATCCCCTCCCCTGTCAGACGCGCCAGACTCTCGTGGTCCGACGACCCACAGTCGCAGGTGACCAGCAAACGGGGTCCGAGCGCGGCGATCTTGTCCGCCGCCACGGCGGACACACCGTATCCCCCTTCAAAGCGGCTGGCCAAGAGCGGCTCCACGTTACCTCCGAGCTGGCGCAAAGCTTGAGTCATGATCGCGGTAGATGTTATCCCATCGCAGTCATAGTCGCCGTACACGACGATGCGCTCTTTGCCCACAATGGCGCCTGCGATCCTTCGCGCCGCTTTGGCTCGATCGATCATTTCGTCAGGCGGTGATAGCTCCGAAAGCCGCGGCTCGAGGAAGCGCTTGGCAGCTTCAGCGTCCGAGTGGCCACGAGTGACCAGCCAATCCGCAATACATCTCGACAAGCCCAAGTCCGCGGCGAGGCGAAGGCTGAGCGGCGCTGATGACGTCTGGCTTGGCATTGCGGCAAGATATTTGCTTGCCACAGTGGGTACAAGGCCCCTCTCCAGGACGCTGAAATCGTCGACGTTCACGCGCACTCTGGACGCCAAGTGCCCCGCCGCAGGCGTCGGAACTGCACGGCATTTTGCCGCACCGGCCGCAAGCTCAGGCACCCCGCAGGATCCCTGGACATCGCCCAGATGTGGCTTGAACCGCGGCTGCCGCAACTCGAAGCAACCACATCGATGGTGTTGGGCACGCTGTGAAACACACCGCGACTGCTCTCATGTCGGACAACGTGGGAGCGACGCCCCGACCACCAACAGGAGGTGAAGGTGTTGTCGATGCACCTGCACGATTCTCACAGCCGATGGTGCGTGTCATACTGGGCGGCATGAGGGTAATAGGGCGGGGGTCTGTATTTTGTGGCAACACGTTCTTCACGTTGTTGATCATGACGAGTGCGTGCGGCGGGCAAACCGATAAATTTGACGCCCAGACCACCAAGCAGACCGAAGACACGGACGAGACAGATGCGAAAAGCTCTGATACCAACGAAGCCACGGACGACGAGGCGACGGACACACGAAGTACCGACGTGGACGCGAAGTCGCCCGACGATGCCGAGACCACCGATACTTCGACTGTCGAGCCCGAGGAGGACTGCGAGGAAGGGAGTGAGCGCTGCTTCTGTTATCCCAACGACACCTGCAACGATGACTTGGCTTGCCTCTCCGGCCTGTGCGTAGATGCCAGTAACCTGGCAGGTGAGGACGAATCCGGCTCGAGTCGGAGCAGTCCCGTCGAAACTGACTCGAACAGTCCCAGCCCAAGCCACGAGCCAGACCCTGGACCGGCCCAAGTCCTCGACGAACCCCAACTTCCACCACCGACTGCGCCCGTGGACGAGACCATCGGCGTCGAAGAAGGACCCACCGAAGATTCCGTTGCCGATGGCACGATCGGATCGAGCTGCGGAACTGATACCGACTGCGGCAGCGGCTTCTTCTGCCTGGCCGCATCGTCGAGCGACTGGCTGGGCGGCGGCGCGCCGGGGGGATACTGCAGCCGAAACTGCATGGCCGATCCTGGTGTGTGCAGCGCTGCGGGCGGGATCTGCCTCGAAGTCAACGATACCGAAGCGTACTGTCTCGAGGCTTGCGAGGTCGGCTCGAGCGCAACGGAATGTCATGGGCGGGGCGATACCGCTTGTGATGACGTCAGCATCGATACGGGGTTCTGCCGGCCGATGTGCGGTAGCGATGCCGATTGCGGGGGGCGACATTGCGACGTCGGCACCGGCGCGTGCTTCGATCAAGCCTTTGGCGGCGATCCCATCGGCGCCAAGTGTGATCCCGATGCAGAAGTCAGCACCTGCGCTTCGGGAATCTGTTTGCCTGTCACCGACACATTTGCCAGCTGTAGCGGGCTCTGCAACCTGAGCCAGGTCGGCTGTGGCTCAGATGACGCGACACCGGAAGATCCTGGTGCCCCGTTCTGTAGGTTTGGTACCGTCGCTGACTCCGGGCCCCAGGACCTCGGCTTGTGCAGCCAGCGCTGCGATTGCGATGACGATTGTTTGCACCCGGATGCACTGTGCTTGGTCGTTCCGTCGCTAGAGGTCTTCCTAGGTACAACCGGTCTGTGCGTGAACCCGGACTACCTAGTGGGGGATAGCGGGTATACGCTAGGCAAAGCCTGCCAATAGAGACGAGCTGGTGCGCACGCCTCGCGGGGTCAAACGACTGCTTCTGCCTTCTTCGTGCGGACCGTGCTGCGAGGTTTACGCGGAGCGACCTTGGCGAAGAACTTGCGGTCCAGCCAGTACGTCAACGGCAATGCAACGTAGATCGACGAGTAGGTACCCAAGATTAGGCCGGTGATCAGCGTGAACGCGAAGTCTTGCAGCGCGCCGGTTCCCCAATAGAAGAACGCCGCCAAGCTGAAGATCGTCGTGCCAGACGTCAGGACAGTGCGGTTGAGCATCTCGCTCAGGCTGATGTCGATGATGCGACGGAACGGCGTCCCACGCAGCTTGCCGAGGTTCTCGCGCACGCGATCGTAGACGACCACCGTGTCGTTGACCGAATAACCGATGATGGTCAAGAGGGCGGCCACCGTGGTCAGGCTGATCTCTTTTTGCAGCAGGATCAACACGCCGAAGGTGACGATGGAATCGTGGAGCAGAGCGAGGACTGCACCGGGTGCGAATCGCAAGTCGAAGCGAAACGCGATGTAGACCATGATGAAGACCAGCGCGATCGCGATGCTCTTGATGGCGGCATCCCTGAGCAGTGCGCCTGCTTTGGGTCCCACCCACTCCATACGCAGCGCATGCTCGGGCACGATCTCGCCGCCAAGTGACTCACGCAAACCATCGATGAGTTGATCGCCCTTACTCTTGAGCAGGATCTCGACGCGGTTTTCGCGCTCGTTCTGCAAGGATGGGTTGCTGTCCCCAGCCTTGAGCGCGACGCCGCCAACCCCACCGGCAATCGCTTCCTTGACCTTGTCTAGGTCCGGCGTCTCACGGTAGCGAACCGTGATCTTTTCGCCGCCGGGGCTGAACTTGACTTCGCTCGCCTGTGCAGTTTCGGGGCAGCGCTCGGCATCCAGCTTGTCTCCGAAACAGAGTGCCCGCTCAATCTCAGCGCGAGCGGCTTCGTCGATGGTCGAAACTTCTTGAACGCGGATCAAAAAGCGGTTGGGATTTGCGTCGTCATTGACTCGAATGACGTCTGGGCTGTTGAAGCCGACGGCCTGGACTGCGCTTCGCAGTTGGTCGTCGCTAACGTCGCCCTTGAAGGCTATCTCGACTTCAGTGCCACCCTTGAAGTCCGTGCCCATGCTGGGCCCGGGCGGGAGGAAGATGCCAGCGATGGAGGCGGCAACGAGGATCAGGCTGACGATGGCCCACAGCTTTCGCTGAGCCATGAAGCCATAGACTTTATCGTGCGGAAACAGCTGCATGAATCAACCTATGTCCAGTTTCGCAGTGCGGTCCATCCGGCGCACCCAAAAGTCGAAGAGCAATCGCGAAACGACGACGCCCGTGAAAATGCTCGTGGTCACACCAACCATCAGGGTGACCGCAAAGCCCTTGATGGGGCCAGTACCGAACTGCGCCAGCACAACCGCCGAGATGAGGGTCGTCAAGTGGCCGTCGACGATGGCGGACAGCGCCTTGCCGTATCCGAGTTCGACCGCCGCACGAGGACTCCTTCCCTCGCGCAGCTCTTCACGAATGCGCTCGTTGATGAGCACGTTGGAGTCCACGCTCATACCGATGGTGAGCGCCAGGCCAGCAATGCCCGGCAAAGTCATCGACGCCCCGAACGTCGCCAACACAGCAAGCTGCAAGAACAGGTTCATCGCCACCGCGGTATCCGCGACCAAACCTGCCTTGCGGTAGTAGAGCACCATGAACGCGAGCACCAATATCGAGCTCACGAGCGCTCCTTGAACGCCCAAGCTGATCGAGCTCTCGCCCAACGAAGGACCGATGTGCTGCTCGTTGGATGGCGTGATCGGCGCGGGCAAGGCACCCGAGCGCAACACGAGTTCGAGCTTGCGGGAGTCTCGCAACTGCGTCTGCGGATCACTCGAGCCCATCGTGATACTAGCTCGCCCCCCAGGGATGGCTCCCTGGATGACCGGAGCACTCTCGACGCGCTCGTCCAAAATGATTGCGAAGCGCCGCTTGACGTTCTCGCTGGTGATGCGCTCGAAAATGGCTCCACCCGCGTCCGTGAAGTTCAAGGAGACGTACCAGCCGCCCAGCGAAGACGAGCTCTGATCTGGTGTTGCGATCGCGTCCCGGATCAAGTCACCGGTGATTTCGGCGCGGGTCTTGAGCAAGTACGTGCGCCACCCCGTCTCCTCCTCGGCGCCGGTGTCCGGATTGGTCTGGTAGACGATCTCGTAGCCGAGTTCGCGATCAGCGGGCAGGGTCAGAGTTTGTGTCCAAGCCTTGAGTCGAGCTAGAGAATCCTTGCTGGCTTCTCCTTCTTTCTGCTCGACGAAAGCGTAGGTCGTCGTCTTGCGGATGGGGTCGCCATCTGGGTCCTGCCCGACGGAGACCGTCTCCGCACGGAAGTCGATACCCTCGGGCGGCTCCGTCGTATTGTCCCGCGCCATCGGACCGAAGAAGTCGGTGGAATCATCTAGCAGCTTGAACTCGAGGCGGGCAGTTTGGCTGATGATTTCGCGGATCTCGTCGAAGGTCGACTCGTCCTGGCCGGGTACCTCGACGATGATGTCCTCATCGCGCGTGGAGACCGCGGCTTCACGAAGGCCAAGTTCATCCACACGACGCAGGATGATCTCTTTGGCCTGTGCCACTGCCGTCTGTCGGATCTCCGTCTCCGCGGCTTCCTTCATGTGGAAGTCGTACTGACGCAAGTCGTCACTACGGGAGAAGGTCAAGTCCCCGGAGAACTGGTTGAGGAACTTGCTGTCGATCTTGGCGGGATCGGTGCCCTCTTTGACTTCGAGGGCAATCGCACTCGAATCGGTCTTGCTGGGGGTGAGGTCCACCAATTCCCGGAGCTTCTGGTAGGTCTCTTCCGAAGGCCGATCGTCGCCATCGTGGAGGTCGAAAATCTTGGCCAGCTCGAGGCGCATGTCTTCGTAGCGACGGTCACGGCGATCGCGAATCGCCTCGTCCACGTCGACCGTGTACACCAGCCGCATGCCGCCACGAAGGTCTAGCCCTGCGACGAGCTTGAAGTCGACTCGCTCTGCGATATAGGCCGGCAGCGGTAGCTTCCCCCCACTCATCGTCGACAACGTCGGCCACATCGAGACTGCCGCCAGGACGACGACACCGAAGACCAAGCCAGCGCGAACTCGCCAACCGTGGTCGACCAGGTTCGTGGCGGCGATACCCGCCCAGGCTGCAAACGTCGCCATTACCACCATGCCCCAGAAGGAGTCGTAGTATGCGCAGGCGGCGGCGATGAAACCGCAGATAGCCGCTAGCCACAGCGGCGCTTTCCGTGTCTTCCGCGCGTATCCGAGCAGCGCGAACAGCAGCGAGATGGCTGCGAGAATGTATGCAAGGTTATGATGAACCACGGTTTATCCAGCTCCACCCTCGTGGTGCGCGGCGAACGCGCGCAAGGGTTACTTGTCTTTCGTCTTCTCGGCGTCTTCCTTGGCCGACTTGTCTTTGGCTGACTTATCGTCGCTGCCCGCCTTGGCAGAGTCTTCCGTATCGCGCCCCGACAGACTCGTGCGTAGCACCTGGACCTTCACGCCGGGAGCAAGCTCGAGCCGGGCGTAGCGACTGTCAATCTCCAGTAACCGCCCCACGAGGCCGCTCTGTGTTACGACACGATCGCCTTTCTTCAACTCGGCGACGGCTTTTTCCTGTTTTTTTGCTTGTGAGCGCGTCTGCCAGAAGAGCAGCAGGATCAGCGGCACGAACATCAAAAACATGAACAACGACGAGCCGGGGCCTGCCGGCGCATCGGGTTCAGTGCTGGGCGCCTGACTCGGTGCGGCAGAGCCAGATTCGGTAGGCGGCACGGCCTGATAAGCGAAAACCTTGGGGTTCAATGTTCCTCCACGGGGGCGGCCTCATACCGGGTTTGTCCATGCCGCGCAAGGAGAGGCTGGTTTGGAGGTGGCGTGGCGCAGCGCTCCGAGCCGCGGCTGGTGAGGCCCCCTGGATTATCGGGTGACTAGACGTTCAGGGTCGATGCACCGGGCGGCGGGCGAAAGCCTTTGATTGTGCGTTGACACCACCAAGCACGCGTCGTAAAGCGCTCAGCCTGTTTCGGAAGTCTCAGGCGCGTAGCTCAGTGGTAGAGCACTACATTGACACTGTAGGGGTCGGCAGTTCAATCCTGCCCGCGCCTACTGCGCACCCCAGTCCTGCGTCCTGCGTCAGCGGGACTTCGCATGAACTGGGTTGGAAGAGCGCAGTCGGAATGAACCGAGACTCGAAGCTGGCTCGCACGTTGGTGTCGAGCAAACGTGGTGCCGGCCCGGCTTGGGCGAGAAGCGCAGAGCTTTTCGCGGGCCTCGCGCTCAACGAGAATCCGCACTCCGTGATGGCTAGTTGATGGCACTCGGAGGAGCTGCGGTGTTGAGCGCCCTTGGCGCTTCGAACACGTGTATGTTTCGGTCGTGCGCAGTTTTGGCGTACGCGATTTACGATGCTTGGCTCTTTGGGCCACTCAATCCTTAGGAGGAAGTTCCGCACATCATGGCAATGCGACGACGCAATTTTCGCGACACCCGAGCACCACAGATCCGCGTGAATCACCGGATCCGTGTCCCGGAGGTACGCGTGGTGCTCGACGACGGGACGATGCTTGGCGTGATGGCTACGCAAGAAGCGCTGCGTAAAGCAGAAGCCAAGAACCTCGACTTGGTCGAAGTCAACCCCAAGGCGAATCCGCCGGTGTGCAAGATCCTCGACTACGGTCGCTACAAGTACGAAGAGAAGAAGCGCGCTAGCGAGGCCAAGAAGAAGCAAACCGTCGTGGAGCTCAAGGAGATCAAGCTCCGCCCAAAGACGGACGACCACGACTTGAACGTCAAGCTGCGCGCGGCTCGCAAGTTCATCGAGTCCGGCAACAAGGTCAAATGCACGTGCCGCTTCCGTGGCCGTGAGATCACTCACCCCGAACGAGCCCGAATGCAGCTCGATTGGCTCATCAGTAACGTCGAAGACTTGGCGATCGTCGAGCAACGCCCACAGATGGAGGGCCGAACGATGAGCCTCATCTTGGCGCCCAAGCCCCAGATCATGCAGCGTGTCCAAAACGAGAAGGCCCAGGCAGCCTCCGCCGCGAAGAAAGCCCGCGAGCTGCGCGGCGAGGACGGCGACGAGGACCAGGACGAACACGACGAGCACGACGAGGAGTTCGACGAAGAGCTGCACGACGACGACGATGACGACGACGACGACGACGACGACGACGACGACGAGCGCAGCTAGCGTGGCTCCGACGAGCGAGACGAGCCCCCTATCGCCGCGCTAGGCCTCGTTTCGCCCTCGCAACGGGGCGAGCGAGGTCGCGCAGCAGCCCAATAGGGTGCAACCTGCCCCAGGGGGCGTCGCCAGCGGCCCTTCGGCAACGCAGCCGAAGGAGTAATCCTTCTCCGATTTCGCACTGAGGCAAGGCAGCCATCGAGCCGCGCAGCAGCCCCATCCAGTGCAACCTACCCCAGGGGGCGTCGCGAGCGGCTCGAGGGCAACGCAGCCGAAGGAGTAATCCTTCTGCGATTTCGCACTGAGGCAAGGCAGCCATCGAGCCGCGCAGCAGCCCAATGGGGTAGGTTTATTGGATGGCGCCGCTGAGGAATGCCCCCGCCGCGCCAGCGACGAGCACCAAGACGACGACGATCGCCCACGTACTCGACGACACAGGCTTGGTTCCCTTGGGTGGTGTCAGCGACGCGCCGCCGGTGGACCCTGGCGCATTGTACGACGCAGGCAGCGGCGGCGGCGTGGAGAACTTCGGAACAGCGGGTGCCGCCAAGCCCATCTTAGGGTTGAGTAGTTGCTGTGGCGGCGGCAGCGATGGCTGCATCGGACCCGACGGTTCATCTTCTAGTGCCGCTAGGTTACCGGCTGAGTAACTAGACGTTCTCATGTCGCTTTCGCTCGGGCGCTGCAAGCCGAGGTTACCGCCCCACTCTTGTCCACCAGAGAGTGTGTCGAGGGGTTGGGAAGCCAACGTCGAAGTCGTCGAGTGCAGGGTGCGGAAGGACCGGTTCTTACGATCCGTGGGATCGAGCGAGGTGAACTCCATCATGGCATCTTCAATCAACGTGCCGATGATGGATTGTCGCTGCCGCGCCTTCTTGCGGTCACGCTCTGCGACGGTCTCACGAACGAGTTTTGCGACATCGAACGCTGAAACGGGCTGGCCCATGCCGAACAAGGCATTGTTCAGGTCGATGCACAACTCGCGGGCAGATTGGTAGCGCTCCCGGGGGTCACGCGCCAACGCCTTGAGCACGATGGTTTCGACCTCGGGCGTGACGTGGGGATTGAACTTCTTGAGGTCCGGGATCTGCGCTGCCTGCACCTGCCGCACGGTCTGCAGATCCGTCTCGCCGAGAAATAGCCGCCTGCCGGCGAGCATCTCCCACAGAATGATACCTGCGGCGAAGATGTCCGAACGGCTGTCGACGGACTCGCCGAGCGCTGCTTCGGGGGAGAGGTAACTGAACTTGCCCTTGATGACTCCCGGTTGGCTCTGCTCCAGCTGCGAGTTGGCCTTGGCCAAGCCAAAGTCCACCACCTTGACTTCGCCATGGCGCGTGATCAGCACGTTCGGCGGCGAGATGTCTCGGTGCACGATACCGAGGACGCGCCCTCTGCTATCGGGCAGCTCGTGGGCGTACGCGAGAGCGTCGCAAATCCGGCAACAGATGAACATCGCAACCTGCAACGGGATGCGACTCTCCTCGTGGGCGAGGTGCTCGAGGATGGCTTTGAGATCCGAGCCATCCACGTACTCCATGACGATGAAATACGTCTTGTCGCCGACGCCGATGTCGAACACCTGAACGCAGTTCGAGTGATTGAGGCGCGCGCTGAGGCGGGCCTCGTCGAGAAACATGCCGATGAACTGCTTCTTCTCGGACAGGTGCGGCAGAACGCGCTTGATGGCGACGGTCTTCTTGAAGCCCTCGAGACCAGCGCTCTCGGCACGATAGACTTCAGCCATGCCACCGGCGGCGATGCGATCGAGTACCCGGTACCGTTGTTGCTGAGCTGACATTTCTGGGGGGCGGAGCCTAGCGTGGCCGCGCCGATGGCGCACGCGGCCGACAACGGCTTATCGCCGCTGGCATGCTCACGAGTCAAGCTGGCGAACGTCACAAGTGGCGCCGGAGACGCTCCTCTGGACTCGGCCCCGCGGACGGAGCCTGGGAGTGGCCAACGCCGCGAGCACCACTTGACCCACCCGCGACGGCCGTCCGCCGTCCACGCTCGGAAGGCACGGGACAAGCCTCGAGGCGACGACATCATCGTTTTCGTCGAGAAAATTTGGGTCGCGATATGCAAGACGAGCAGTCATCATCCGAGTCCAGATGGGCGGGATGGGCCGCCGAGAAAGGACCGCGCAGTGCTCGCCATCCAATGCCTCAGCCACACCACTGCGTCCTCTGCCTGTGCCCGGCACCTGCGCTCCACCGCCCTCTGCCTATCGCTATTGGCCTGCGCGGGTGCCGACGCGCCCCTCGTGGAGCGGCCGACGGACGCCGCGACGGCCCAAACCGAGTCGACCGATGGCGACGCCTCGGTGGGGTGCCCTGATTGTGACACAGCAGTCGAACCCGCACTGCCAGGCACCGCTGCTGGCCGCCAGCTCAGATGGCTGCTGGAGCTGGTCAACACCCGCGGCGGCAAGGCTCCCACCTCGGAACTCGAACAGCACTTCCACGAGAGTTTCTTGGCGTCCGTTCCCGTGGACTATCTGGCGGCCACACTGCAGGCGTTGGCCAGCGAACTCGCGCCGCTGGATGTCGTCCAATTCGCCGAACAAGCAGATGGCAACCGGCTCATGGTGCTGATCTCCAGTGAGGGCGGGCCAATCGACCTGATGCTCGAAGTGGAGCCGGCCACCGGCAGCATCGTCGGACTCACCTTCCAACCCAGCACGGACCTCGACGGTCGACGTCCAGACACCCTCGAGCAGGTCGAAGCCAATCTGACGACGCTGGCAGAAAGCTCCGAGTACCTCGTGGCCAAGCTGGAAAACGGCAGCTGCCAACCCATCAGCGCGCGTCGGAGCGGTTCTCGGCTCGCCATCGGCTCCACGTTCAAGCTCTACATAATGGCAGAGCTGGCTCGCCAGATCGACCAAGGGACCCTCACTTGGGATTCGATGCTCACCGTTCGAGATGAACTCAAGAGTCTCCCTTCCGGACGACTCCAAGATGTGACCGACGGGACGGAGCTGAACGTCGAGGAATTTGCCACGGCCATGATATCCATCAGCGACAACACCGCCACAGACCACTTGCTGGCTGCTCTGGGAAGGGAGCAAGTCGAGCAGATGTTTACTCAGTCTGGCCATGGTGCACCAGAGATGAACATCCCACTTCTGTCGACGCGAGAGCTGTTCTTGTTCAAGCTCGACTTGTCGGAGACTGAGGTGGACAGTTACCTCGACGCGAGCGTGCAAGAGCGTCGCGAGTTTTTGGAGAGCCTCTCAGGGCGAGCACCCACTTTGGCAAACGCTGCGTCCTGGTCGCAGCCACGACTCGTCGACGAGATCGAGTGGTTCGCGAACGTCGATGATCTATGCTCCGTGATGGCGACGCTCCTGGCGATGACAGACGGCACGGAGACCTCCCCCGTGTTGCAGGTCCTCAGCGAAAACCCGGGTCTCCCGATCGATACGGAGCAGTACCCGTACGTCGGCTTCAAAGGTGGCTCCGAACCTGGTGTGCTTCAACTGACCTGGCTCGTGCGAGACCGGAACGACGAGTGGTACGTCGTGGCATTGACGCTCAACGACACCTCGCGCCCCATTGCCGACGAAGAACTCGCGCTGGCCACGGCCATGGGCCTGTTCGATCTGTTGGCGGCGGAGTGAGCCATCGTTCAACCGGTAGCAGTGCGGACGAGGTGGGGACGCGACTGGGTGCTAGGCATGGGCTGCAGCCGGAGCTGGCCAGCCAGGTGCCACCCCACGACCCAACGCAACTGCTCCACGACCAAGCCATCGAATACCTGCGGAGCATCTTGCTGGCGTGGAATTGCGTCACACGCCTAGCGGCTTCGAGCGAACCCACGCGGGCGACGGCCCTGCCCACTCCCACGCCGTGTCGCGTGGTTGTTCCCCGCTGCGAGCCGAATTCCCACCGAGGCACGCCTGCGCGTCGTCGATGAACGCAACGCTACCAGTTTTTGTGTCGCGGCGAGCGAACAAGAGCGTCAACGCCTCGAACGAGAGCGGGACGCCGCGGAACAACAGCGCGACGCCTTGGCGCGCGAGGTTCTGGCGCTTCGAGAGAGCTTGCGGCCCGACGATGGGGCGCTCGAGCGGTTCGGCGCGACGGGCGATTGCCAGCGGCGCAGTCTGCTCCACCGAGCGCATGTCACCCGAGGAGGACGGAGATTCCGGCAAGCCGAACCGACGGCCCGGATGGCCCCCTTCCGTGGACGAGTTCGAACGCGGAGCGACGAAGACCACGAGGCTGAGAAAGTCGCGTCTCGTCGAGCGCCCCGAATGGGACGCGTCCCGCCCGCCAGCGCGGCATGCTCCGCGTCAATTTCCGGGCGTCAAGCGTGACAAACCCCTCGCCATTTGCAGATCGTTCGGCTAGAGACACGTCTCCGATTTTCCCGGGGCCGTAGCTCAGCTGGGAGAGCGCCTGACTGGCAGTCAGGAGGTCAGGGGTTCGATCCCCCTCGGCTCCACTCAAAAGGCCAACCTCGAGGTTGGCCTTTTGCGTGGGCCGCGGGCGTTCGAGGCAAACCCTCGCCGTTTCGCCGCTCGGTTTTGGCGCGATCAGCAAACGCCCGTCAGCTCTCTACGAGCTTTTTGCCGCCGCGCTCCTCGCACTCGGGTGGCGTGGCCTTGATCCAACCCTTGCCCTTGCAGTCGTTGTACCCGGCGCAGAAGTGTTCGCCAGGAACCGCGCATTGGGATTGACCCTTACAAGCATGGACCCCCATGCACTTTATCTGGCCGGCGGCTTTCATGGAGGCGTCTTCAGCGGCGCTGGGACCGCCACATGCAGCGGCGAAAAGGGCGGCTACGCTCAGCGCGAAGGGCGAGGCGGATCGGTTCATTCGTACGTACTCCTGAAGGTGAAGAGCGCAAGGGCTAGTGACTCAGCTAGTGTACTTCCGCGGAACCGCGCGGTTACTTCGTCCGCTCGAATTTCGCGATCCCACGCTGTCATTGGCTAGTTGGCAGCTCCGCCCGGGGCCGGTGGCGCAGCACGCGGCCTCCGACGGCGCTCGCGGTACCCATGTGTGGCACGAGTACGTACAGGCGAAGGGTGCTCACGCAGAGCCGCTGGACCCGCAGCGCGATCGACGAACGCAGCGCAAAGCGGCCGGAACCCACCAGCACGATGGCGCAGATCCCGCCAGCTGTTCGAAAGTGAGCTGACGGGTCTCAGAGCGTCGCGATCAGAGTGCTCCCTTGTGCCACGGGCCCGTGATGGCCACGGTGATGCCCGGAGTTTGGATGTTCAAAAACAGCCATTGTCCATCAGGGCTGAACACGACGCCCGCCGTTTCGCTGGCGCCGATGACTTCTCCCGGACCGGGCAATGGATCGGCGGTGCAGTCCTCCTCGAAGTCCTCGAAGTCGTCCAGCACCAGATCGACGGTGTTGGGGACCTTCGCGAAGTCGTGGGCTACGCCATGGGGGGTCACGAAGCGCACGTAGTTATCGCCGGCTTGACGACACGAGTCATCGCCGTCAATCCAGTCGCCACCGTCGCCATCTTCGGCAATGAGGACGGAACCGCGAGGGCTGAGGCAGATGTTGTCCGGACCGTCGAGCACGTCCTTGTCGGCCGACTCGTACACGAGCTTCAGCAAGCCATGATCGATATCGAGGGGGATGTACTTCCAGATCTGGCCGCGCTCTGCGTCGCCACCATCCGACGCGCTGAAAAAGACGACACCATCTCGCACGTACAAGCCCTCGAGCCCGGCAAAGGTGGCAGCTCCCTTGGCCGTGCCCTGCTCCAAGACAGCAAGGGGGTTGTCTTCAGCATCCTCGGGATCCGGGTCGTCAATCAGCACCCAGTGAGTGTTCAGGGTCAGGCCTGGTGTCTGCCCCGTCGACGTATCGTACTCGGGTTGACCATCGACAGCCAACATCCACAGGCTTCCGCCCTGGGTCAGATCGTCAGGGTCGTTCGGTAGGAAGCGATAGAAGCCGTCGGGCCCTTCGTCTTCTGTCAGGTAGATGATGCCCGTGAGTGGATCGCGCTCAGCGGCTTCGTGCGTGAAGCGGCCCATCGCCTTCAGAGGCACGGGAGTGACCAGGCCTTCCGTGTCGGAGGGAACCTCAAACACGTAGCCGTGCGGCCGTTCGTAGCCCTCCAGAAGACCCTCGGTAGTTTCTTCGCAGGACAGCCAGGAGCGGTTTTGACGCCCCCCGTAGCCACCCGCGCAGTTTTCGATGGTGCCCGACAATGCCAAGAACGACCGCACCATCTTGCGGCGCTTGGTATCGAAGTCCACCACCGTCACGGCGCCAGGCCCGGTGGGATCGTAGCTCATCGCGGCAGGGCCCTGCGCCGCACTGACGCCACCCAACTCGTGGTTTCGGAGCAAGCGAATGATGTGCGGCTCTCCAGGAAGCGAATAAGCACGCATGCCGTCGTGCGCCCCCGGAACGCGATTGCCGTCGGACATCTTGGCCCCCGTGGGGCTGAACGCGTAGTACTTGAACCCCGCCGGGAGGTGCAGCAGGGCATTCTTCTTTTCGATGATCGGTCCGTACCCTGCCTTGCCAGGCTGTGGACGCTGCTCGAATTCACATTCGCGCAAGAAAGGCATGAATGGCATGCCAGCGATGAGACCGCCGTGCTTGAGCAAGTTGCGACGCTGGATTCTCTTGAGACTCATGAAGCTACTCCAGGAACGAGTTTTGAAAAATGGCGACGCCGATGGTCTCAGGGCTGCCCTCCCCCTAGCGTCACGAATCGGCAAACATCGCGCGACGACCGCGGCTCGATCGAATGTCACCCCTGGCTAGGGGGAGGTCAGAACCCGCCCAGCGACGCTCGGCCCCAGAAGGTGGCCGTAGCCGACCTGCAAGAGCGCACGTCGAGGTTAGTTTCCGAGCAGGACGCCGCTCGCCCCGAGCCGGCGTACGTCTCGCACGACGGTGCCTTCGAGGCGGTCCTCCCCAATGCGCAGCAGATCTGGACGGCAACCCTCACGCTAACGCTGCGAACCAGGGCAACGAGGTCATGGTTGTCCCGGCGCCGCGACGGGTTCAGCGTGCTATAAGCGCTGGGTGCAAGACTATGTGCGCGCGATTCAGAGCATCTTCCTGGCGCCATGCGTGCTGTGCCTGTCAGGGCAGGCTGCGCCGTCCGTGCACTATCGGCTCGACTGGCAGGATGACAACCGGTTGGAGTGTACCGAGCCCGCTGCGTTCGCAGAGTCTGTTCACGAGCAATTGGGCAGAAGCGTGTTCGACCCCAATGCCGCAGCGAGCATCACTGTCGCGCTGGAAGCAGATGACGCGCGGTGGGATTTGCGCCTCGTTCAAGAAGATGAAACAGGCAAACGTTTGGCGGAGCGTCGTCTGTCGAGCGCGCCTGGGGATTGTACTGGGTTGGTCTCCGGCGCAGTCTTGACACTGGAAATGCTCCTTGGGGAAGACCCCAACATCGACCAGGAGGCTTTGCCGGAAGCAGCCAGTGGCATCGACTCGGTGTCCTCCGCTGAACCCGACGCGCCCGTACCAGAGACAGACACAGTGCCGTCGGCCGACGTGGGCACAGAGAGGCCGAGCACGACGAGTCCAAACGCACTGCTAGCGGTGCCAGAGCAACCCACCCCCGCGGAGCCACAGATCGCTCGCCCGGGGACGCTCCCGGGAGTGTCGGACACAGATGAACTGTATGCATCTTCCGACCCTGCAAGCGCGAACGACGTTCAGCTCCAAGCCACGGTAGGAGCCGCACTGTACTCAGGAGTACTTCCCGACAGCGCCCTCGGAGTCAACGCGGTGCTGGCGCTGGAGTTCATGCCGCGGATCTGGCTGGGCGGTGGTCTTGGCGTCACCCAGCCGGTCACCACGACGGTGGATGTCGAAGGTGCGGACGTGAAGACGACACTCGCGTTGAGCCATCTACACCTGGCACTGGGATGGGCTGCCATCGAACGGCAGTCCGTAAGCTTGGTGGTATCCGCTCGCGGCGATGTGGGGATGCTCGAGACCGACGTCAGCGGAGCCCGTTCCCTGGGGCGGGACACACACCTTTGGTCCGCCGTCGGCAGCGAAGTGTTCCTTCATTTCCGGCTTCAGGGCCCGCTGCTGTTCGGCATCTCGTCAGGTCTGGTGATTCCGCTCTCATCTCGGGAGTTTGGAGTCGTTGACGGTCCGGTTCTCGCGCGCTTGCCTGGCCTCGGAGGGATGGTCGGGCTGAGGCTCGGCGTCCAACTTTGAAGGATGCCTGTGGCTGAGGCTACCTACTCGAGTCCGTGATGCCAATCCCCAGCCCACGCTGGCCTATCGACGCTGGGGCAGCACGCCCCGACGCGACCCTACCCAACACGCCGGCCCTCTATGCGCAGCACGCCGGTTTCGTTTGGCGGGTCCTGGCGCGCTTAGGGATCAGCGAAGCGGACAGAGAAGACCTGCTGCAGGAGGTGTTCGTGGTGGTTCATCGCACGCGACCAAGCTATCGAGGCGACGGCCGCATCACGACGTGGCTCTACGGCATCGCGTTGCGTGTGGCGAGTAGGCACCGCCGTCGGCGGCACGTCCGGGATGAGATTCATGGCGAGAGACCCCCAGATCTCGTTCAACACACAACTCCCGAAACCGAGACGGAGACTCGCGAACGGGCCGGTTTCGTGGGGCGTCTGCTGGGGGAGCTTTCCGAGAAGAAACGCACGGTGTTCGTCTTGTTCGAGCTCGAAGGGCTGAGCTGCGAAGAGATCGCAGAACTCTTGGAGCTACCGGTCGGCACCATCTATTCGCGGCTGCATGCAGCGCGGGCTGAGTTCAGGCTGGCCTGGCAGCGCCTTGAACGTGGGGTGGCGCCCCTGACGGAGGAGCCATGACAAGCAATCCAACACGGTTGATCGACGATCCGGAGCTGCCGGCGGAGCTTCGGGAGATGCTTGCGGAAGAAGTCGATGGTCCCGAGCTGCCGGCGGGGGTGCGACACCGAGTGTCCGTGCGACTGAGCGTGGCGTTGTCGTTGCCGCTGGCGACTTCCGTTGGTGATGGGATAACATCGACTGCATCGACGGGTGCGACTGCTCTGGGGCAAGCGGGAACGGTCGCCAGCAGCAGCCTGGGCAAAGGGCTCGCTGGTGCTGGGTTGGCGGCAGGCAAGGTGGCCGCAATTGGCAGCTCTAGTGCGGGGCTCGTCGGTACCGGCACCGGTTTGCTCTCGGCTGCCGCTCTGGTTTCCAAAGGTGTCATAGCGGTCGCGGTTGGAGTCTCGATTGCGGCCAGCGGCTACACGCTTTGGACAGAGCACGCGGTGCCCGAACCCCGCGACGACGCTGCGAACGCATCCCAGCTCAATCCGCGTCCCGGGTTGCCGTCGGCCGCTCCACATCACGGGGTATCACCTTCCGAACAGGACGCTACGACGAGCGAACGTGTCACTGCGGACTCGATGAAGGAAGGCGTCGCCAGAACCCCAATGGCCCCTTCGAGCCTGCCGGCCACGTTGTCCGACGTTTCGGTAGGTTCGCCGGGTGCTCGGTCGGCGTCGCCGGCTGAGCTCTCGACGAATCGACAGCCGGCCCGACCTTTGACGGTAACCCAACACCTGTCAAGCAGTGATGAACGCACCGGCGAGCCAGCGCGAGTTGACCGCGGGTCGCTTCAGCTCGAGGTCGCTGGACTGCGCGCAGCCAAGAATGAACTACAATCGGCGCCCGAGGCGGCTCTTCATCACTTGGCGGAGCACGAAGCCCACCATCCGAGGAGCCAACTCGGGGTGGAGCGTCAGATGCTGAAGTTGAGAGCCCTGATCCGACTCGGGCGACATGCGGAAGCTCAACGGATCGGACGGCAGTTGCTGGAGAATCCAAAGGCATCACTCTACCACGCCAGAGTTCGACTGCTGCTAGCGCCCGCGTCGTCAACGGGCTCCGAGACCGGCGACCAATCCGACGAATGATTCGACGGTCGGAGGCGTGCATGCACCTATTGGAATCCATGCGATTGATGTACCGAAATTTCGAAGGCTCGGAGCGGAGCAAGCTACTCATGGACAAGGATGTGGAACGTCGACCACTTTGAGTTTCACCGTCAGGAGTCATCATGCGTAAGTTGTTCACCGGCACTGTTGTACTGTTCTCCTTTCAAGCGCTCGCGTGCGGAGGGCGCGTCGATATCGCGGATGTAGAACGGGAGGACGCAGAACTGGCGGAGGGGGAGGAGAACGGTACTGAGGCTCTTTCAACGCCAACCGCGCAGTCTACAGAGCAACCGACGCCGTCCTCGCCCACGACCCTGGGGCCGTCGTCCTCGTCCGGCAGCGGGTTGGCGTCGGATACTCAAACAGCCCCAAGCCCCATCTACGACCAAACCACGGCGCTCGAAGAGTGCTTTCCAACGGGCGACGCGACGCTCATCGACCCCGGCCCTCAAGGAGGGTTAGTCGTGTTCCCCACACCGGAGGCTGGGTGCACGTTCGACGTCGACGGTACAGATAACGCCTGCACCGCCACGTGGACCTGCTGTGGCGACGTTTACACGGTGGACTACTCACGACTCCCGTACGAGGACTACTCTTTTTCCTGGCCCAGCAGAATCGGCACAGGCATGGGGCGAGCGGCGAACGAACCCGGCGAGGCCTGTCCGCTCTTCGACGCTGGTGCGGCAGCCATCGCGGCAGATGGTTTCGGTTACTCACCGGCGTGGTACCTGGCCGTACAAGAAGTGTACGAACTGCCAGCGGGTGAAATGCTGTTGGATCCGCTGCCCCTCGATTGCGAGCTGGTACCGTCTGTCGGCGACCGTTGTGGCGCGACGATGGTGTGTCCGGAGCACGACTACTACGCTGCGTTCGATGAAGACGGTGAGCTCGTTTGCCGGCGCGATGCAGAAATGTATTCGCCCGCCGCACCCGGAGCGACATTCAACGGGAATGGGAACAGCTGTTTCGCACACACTCTACCGGCAGACGCCTGCTTCGGACCTGGCTGGTCCAAGTACTTTCAGCTGGCCCAGGAGCCCAAGTAGGAGCGCTTGCTGGACACCTCACCCAGCACCTCCTGTCGATGTCGCAGAACGGTCAGCCTGAGGCGCCCGGCGGCTTTCCGCGGAGCCTACCGCTTCATGCGTCAGTGGCTCGAGTACCAGCTGAGCGCGGCGACGGCGGCCGGGACAGACCCGCGGTGAACGATCTCAAAGCCGTGGGTATTCTGGGTGAGGATGCATAGCGCACCCGCACGACAGGTGTTGCCCGCGGCGATGACGGAGCTCGCGTCGGAAGCGAAGTTCTCGAACAGGGCTAGCTGAGGCACATACCCCACCGCCTCGACTGAGCGCTTCAGTTGGTCAGCAACGCTTCTCGAGTAGAAGCCACGCATGTCGCCGTACAACATCCGGATAGCCGCGCTTGACGATGACCGCGATCTCGTCCATGTGCGACATCAGCGGGACAGCTCGCTCCGATGCTTGTCCCCGGGGCACGTTGGTCGCCCGGATCAGACCGACTGCGTTGCCCATACGGTGACGGTAGGTTTCGTCGCAAATGGGCGCGAGTTCACGCTCACACACCACGGCGACTTCCTCCTCCACTCCGGCAGGGCCGCGTGCACAGATCAGGTCGGAAAGGATACGCTTCTGGTCGTCGCTGAGGTCGGGCGTAGTTGAGAAGGATGTACAACGTTTCGAGGCGAGTGGACACTCCGAGCCGAGGCCGACGTAGATATCGTCGGTGCCGGAGCCATCAGCAGACGCCGCCGCCGTGAACCTGGCGTGAACGTGACCGACACGACGTCCACCGACGAGACGGATCCGGACCCCGTAGATGCAGGAACAGTGGTTGAGACGATGCGACTCGTGGCACGAGCCACCCTGACCCACGCCACAACGTGGAGCAGTGGTGACCCAGACCGGTCCCAAACTACGCCCCCACTCGAATCACGGGCCGTGCTCTTCTCACTTGGGGCTTGCATCTGGCGCCGATTGAGACCAAGAGCAATAACGTCTGGATGAGTCGCTCGAGTCGACCAACAGGCAAGCCCTCAGGGGCCGCTCCGTAACCTGACCGCTGAAGACCACTGGATGGCCTCGTTACCCCAAATGCTCCGGATTTCGCATTGCCTCGCGGTCGTGCTGATTGTGGCTTTAGCCTGCATTCAGAGCAGCGCTCAAGCAGATGTAGGAGCAGTGTCAGCGACCAGCGTTTCCGCAGTGGATGATGCCGCCCGAACCTATGGGCACATACATGCTGAGCGTCCGCAAGGCTGGTTGGACCTCGATACACGATCGCTATCGTGCGAGGAGTCCCAGTCCGAAAACGAGGATGGCGAGTTCACCTCAGCTACCCCACAAGTAGCCGGCGGAGTAGGAGTACCTTCTGCGCCGCACTCAGCCGCCGCAGAACAGGCGCCAGCATGGCCATCGCCCATCGCTTTGGTATCCACCCTGCGTGGTCTTCCGCTCGCTCGCGGGCCCCCGTTGGCTTGAACACTTGAACGCCGTGTATTGCTAGTCCGCCTGAAGAGCCGTTCTCTTCACGCCTGACGCTGTCACGATGCGTCGAGCGCAGAGCACGCGACCGAACGTTCGCGACCGAACGTTCGCGACCGTTGAAGTCAGCCCCGCGTGGGCCCCACCTCACGATCCACTCAGCCTTGGACTGCACACCCCCGATGAGTGCATCTGCGGCCTAGCTGCGCAGCCAGGCTGTGCCCATTGGCATCCTTTCCGCCGCGACACTTCGGTGCGCGAGCGCGACGGCACCTCTTTGTTTTACCTCCTTGCCACCGGTTGGTGCTGCTTCCGCTCCGGTGAAGCCTGGCCCGTCGTTTACCTATTACAGGCAGTTCTAGACGAACACCGACCCCAACCACACTGACTGCTAGTGAGCATGGCGCGACCTGGCAAACAGTTCCCACCAAGTATTCACGACCTGATCATTCCTACCGCCAAGCGCGACCACCCGACTCACCAGACATTGCGCCGGAGTGGCGGCTCGTTCGTGGTCGCAAGACCGCGCTTCGTGGTGAAAACGCGACCAACGCCATGACTCTGGCGCACGAGCGCTGACGGCCCCTCGGAGAACTATTCCCATGAGATTCACACTCGCCCACAATATCGTTTTTGCCTCACTTCTTCTTCCTTTGGTTGGCTGCGCGGACCGCGAGGCTGAGGCGCAAGAGGAGCACGGAACACACCATCCCATCGTGGTAACGAGCCCCGTTGCGAAAACGGTCGACACGACACAGCACTACGTCTCCCAGATACACGCAAGCCGACACATCGAGCTACGTGCGCTCGAGCGCGGCTATCTGCAGGAAGTCAGGGTCAAAGAGGGCCAGGCGGTCAAGAAGGGCCAGACACTGTTCAAGCTACTCCCTGTGGTTTACAAGGCAAGGCTGCACGCCGACGAGGCGGAACTCGAAGGCGCGGAGATCGCTCTACGGAACACCGAGTTGCTCTCCAGCAACAACATTGTTTCCGATCAGGAGCTCGCGCTGGCCAAAGCCGAGCGTGAGCGAGCCAAGGCCAGAGTCGAGCTAGCAACGGCCGAGTTGGGCTTCACGAACATCACAGCTCCGTTCGACGGCATCATTGATCGCCAATACCAACAGCAAGGCAGCCTGTTGGAAGAGGGAGACATACTCACTACCGTGTCTGACAACAGTCAGATGTGGGTCTACTTCAACGTTCCTGAAGCGGCCTATCTCGACTTCCAGTCCCTGCCGAACGCGGTGGACCCGAAGAACCCCCACCAGCTCAAACTTCCAAACGCTCGCATCGAGCTGCAGCTGGCCAACGGTGACTTCTTCGAACACACGGCCGAGGAAGCAGTGACCATCGAGTCCACCTTCGACAGCGAGACCGGGAATATCCTCTTTCGAGCAGACTTCCCGAACCCGGACCGCCTACTGCGCCACGGTCAGACCGGAACACTGTGGATCCACCGACCCCTCGAGAATGCAATCGTCATCCCTCAACGAGCGACGTTCGAGATCCTCGACAAGCGCTACGTTTACGTAGTCGTCGACGGTGTGGCGCATCAGCGGGCGATCAGCGTTGCCTTCGAGATGGACGACGTATTCGTCGTCGAGAGCGGCCTCACCGCCAATGACAAAATCGTGCTGGAAGGCGTCCGACAAACTCATGATGGGGAGCACGTCGAAGCCCAGTTCAGGGAACCGGGAGAGGTCCTCTCGAACATGAAGACCCACGCAGAGTAAGCGACAGCGCCGTTTCCGATCACCCAGGATTGTTGCCCCGAAAAGACCATGTTCACAAAGATTCTCACCCGCCCGGCCCTGGCGCTCGTCACGTCGATTCTCATTCTGTTCGTGGGGGTCTTGGGAATGAAGACCCTTCCCATAGCGCAGTTTCCCGACGTCGCACCGCCGACCGTATACGTCTCAATCGCCTACCCAGGAGCCAGCGCGAACGTTCTGATCGACTCGGTCATCGTTCCTTTGGAGCAATCGATCAACGGCGTTCAGAACATGCGCTACATCGTGTCGGACGCCACGAGCGCTGGGGAGGCAACCATTCGGGTCTTCTTCGAGCCGGGCACGGATCCGAACACCAACGTCGTGAACGTCCAGAACCGGGTCAACATCATGCTGAGCCGCCTCCCACCCTTGGTGGTGCGCGAGGGCATCCTGGTCAGTCAGGTCGTCCCGAGCATGCTGATGTACGTCAACCTCTTCAGCAAGGATCCTCACACCGACCAAAAGGACTTGTTCAACTACGCCAACGTGTACGTCATGCCCGTGATCAAGCGAATCAAGGGCATGGGCATTCCGACGAACCTCGGCAACCGAACGTTTGCAATGCGCATTTGGCTCAACCCCGAGCGCATGCGCGCATACGACGTCTCCGTTGAAGATGTCATGGAAGCCTTGGCGGAACAGAGCATCATCGGCTCACCGGGTCGCTTGGGTCAGGCCACGGGCATGACCTCGCAGTCCAAAGAGTACGTGCTCACGTACGTTGGGCGCTACAACACACCGGAGCAGTACGGAAACATCATCATCAAGGCCAAGCCGGACGGCGAAATACTGCGTCTCAAGGACGTATGCGTTCCCCCCAAGGGACACACGTCCGCCTGGCAGAGGTCCGGAGATGGCAAAGGCGATGACGAGGGTGATGACGACGACGAGGAGGCAGACGCCCCCCCCGCCGCGAGCTCGCATGGTGGACCCGTCGCTACTAAGAAACATGCTGGCATCGAACTCGGCTCGGAGTTCTTCGACATCTACTCCGACGTCGACGGTCACCCCGCAGCATCCATCGTACTCAAGCAAGCCCCAGGCTCCAACGCCGCTGAGGTCATCGCGGAGGTCAAACAGACACTGGAAGAACTGAAGAAGTCGTTCCCTCCCGGAATGGACTACGAGATCGCCTACGACGTCTCCAAGTTCGTGGACGCTTCCGTCGAGAAGGTGCTCCACACCCTGCTAGAAGCGTTCATCTTGGTGTCGCTGGTGGTCTTCATGTTCCTCGGCGATTGGCGTTCGACACTGATCCCGACGCTGGCTGTGCCCGTGTCGCTGATCGGCACCTTCTTCGTGTTGCAGCTGCTGGGCTACTCCATCAATCTCATCACGCTGTTTGCGATGGTGCTGGCCATCGGGGTCGTCGTCGACAATGCAATCGTCGTCGTCGAGGCGGTCCACGCCAAGATGGCGGAAACGCATGTCTCACCCTATCGGGCTAGCCTCGAGGTGCTCCATGAGATCAGCGGTGCGATTATCGCGATCACGTTGGTGATGACTGCGGTCTACATTCCGGTGACGTTCATCCCGGGGCCCGTGGGTGTTTTCTATCGCCAGTTCGGCGTCACGATGGCCGCAGCAACCGTACTCTCGGGGGTTGTGGCTCTGACGCTGACCCCGGTGCTGTGCGCTATGATCCTCAAGCCCCACACCCACGACAAAGGCGGCAAGGGGGAAACCAAGAAGCGACTCAGCATTCGAACGCTGGTCATCTACGCCCTGGTTGGCGCCCCAGCTCTCGGGGGGATCACCTACTTGGCGTACAAGCTATGGGGACCGATCGGTCTTCTACTGCTCGTCGTCCCGTTCGTGCAGCGCCCGTTCAGCCGTGTGGTGGATACCATCACCAACCTTTATGCCGGACTGCTGCGGCCTATCGTCACTCGCCGTATCGTGACGCTCGGCGTGATCGGGGCGTTCTCGGTAGGTATCGTGGCTGCGAATACCCAAATGGCGAGTGGATTCATCCCCAGCGAGGATCAGGGCATCATTTATGCCGTCATCCAAACCCCGCCGGGCTCGACACTCGAGTACACGAACGCCAAGTCACACGAACTGCAGAAGATCGCCAAGGGGATCGAGGGCGTCACGTCGATCACTTCGGTCGCCGGCTACGAAATTCTGACCGAGGGTCGAGGTTCGAACGCCGGAACCTTGATCATCAACCTGCGCGGGTGGGACGAGCGCACCAAGACGACTCGAGAACTCATCGAGGAGCTGGAGGAGAAAACGTCGGAAATGACAGACGTCAAGCTCGAGTTTTTTGAGCCGCCGGCCATTCCAGGATTCGGCGCAGCCGGTGGCCTCTCCCTGCGTTTGCTCGACAAGACTCAATCGAGCACAGCTGACTATCAGAAGCTCGGTGAGGTGACAGACAAGTTCATGACCGCCTTGGCTAAACGCAAGGAGGTGAAGAACTTGTTCACTTTCTACGCGGCAGACTACCCGCAGTACGAACTGATCATCGACAACGATGTGGCCATGCAGAAGGGTGTATCCATCGAAAAGGCTCTGGAGAATCTGAACATTCTCATCGGCAGCACCTATGAACAAGGCTTCATCCTGTTCAACCAGTTCTACAAAGTCTACGTCCAGTCATGGCCGGAGTTTCGGCGCATGCCTAAGGACCTCGACGAGTTCTTCGTCAAGAACGACAAAGGGCAAATGGTGCCCTACTCCTCATTCATGAAGCTCAAGAAGCAGCAGGGCCTCAACGAAATCACGCGCTACAACTTGTACCCTTCGGCTGCGATTCAAGCGGTTCCGGCTCCCGGATACTCAAGCGGCCAGGCCATCGACGCGGTCCGCGAGGTGGCGGCGGAGACTCTTCCCAATGGCTACGGCCTCGGCTGGGAAGGTCTCGCCTGGGACGAGTCGAAGAAGGGGAACGAGGCGATCTTCATCTTCTTCATCGTGGTGGCGTTCGTTTACTTGGTGCTGGTTGCACAGTACGAAAGTTTCTTGATCCCCATCGCGGTCATCCTATCGCTACCGGTCGGTCTGTTCGGGTCTTTCTTCTTGTTGCAAGCCTTGGGGCTCGCCAACGATGTCTGGGCGCAGCTCGGGTTAATCATGTTGGTCGGCCTATTGGGCAAGAACGCGATCCTGATCGTCGAGTTTGCGGTGCAGCGGCGTGACCAGGGGTTGTCCCTCAAAGACGCGGCCATTGAAGGCGGTCGACTCCGCTTTCGGCCGATCCAGATGACGTCGTTCGCCTTCATCGCAGGCCTCATCCCACTCATCGCCGCAACTGGAGCTGGTGCAATTGGCAATCGTACCATCGGCACGACGGGCGTCGGCGGCATGCTCGTCGGCACAGTGATCGGCGTGTTGGTCATCCCTGGCCTGTACTTCCTTTTCGCGCAGCTCTCGGACGGGCGCAAACTGCTCCGTGACGAGACGGCAACCCCCCTGAGCGAACAGTGGGAACACGAGCCACTGCCCCCGGATGAGGAGCCACCCGGAGACTCACCGTGACAAACCTTCTCATGCCGTCACACACCGCGTATCCGACTACAAGAAGAAGAAGCATGAAGACAAAATCGTCGAGCCTAATTTGGCCCTCACGGGTCTTCGGAGCTCTGGGCATGTGCTTGCTCGTTTCCGCGTGTGCGCCCGCGCTGCCCCAAGGAAAGATCCGGGAACCGAGCAAGGCAACTCCCAAAAGCTTTGCGGCTGCCGGCACAGGCGCCAGCACCAAGGGCCCGAGCATCGGCAGTCGGAAGTGGAACGACTTTTTCAGCGAGCCAGAGCTGCGGGCGCTGATCCAGACGGCGCTGTCGAACAATCAGGAACTGAATATCCGTCTCCAAGACATCATGATCGCCAAGAACGAGATCATGGCGCGAGAAGGCGAGTATCAACCCCAGGTTGGCGTGGGTGCTGGCGCTGGTCTGGAGAAGGTCGGCGAGGAAACGAGCCAGGGCGCCAGCGACAGGGCCACAGGTGTCCCGGAACCGTTGGCGGACTACCGCTTCGGGTTTGCCGCGTCTTGGGAAATCGACGTTTGGAAGAAGCTCCGCAACGCCGCCAAGGCCGCCAGATACCGGTATCTGGCAAGCATCGAGGGCAGAAACCTCATCGTGACTCGCTTGGTCGCCGAGATCGCCAATTCGTACTACGAGTTGCTGGCGTTGGATAACCAGTTGAACGTGCTCGACAGCAACATCGAACTGCAACAAAACGCGCTGCAGGTCATGGAGCTTCAGAAGCAGGCTGGACGAGTCACGCAGCTGGCGGTGCAGCGATTCCAGGCGGAAGTGCTGAAGAACAGGAGCAAGCGCTTCGACCTCGAGCAGCAAATCATCGAAGCGGAGAATACGATCAACTTTTTGGTCGGTCGATACCCGCAACCCGTAAGGCGAAAT
The DNA here is from genome assembly GCA_050298815.1 of Polyangiaceae bacterium. Classification (GTDB taxonomy): domain Bacteria; phylum Myxococcota_A; class Polyangia; order Polyangiales; family Polyangiaceae; genus SZUA-265. The sequence continues at coordinate 944 of JBNKUV010000071.1, read as the reverse complement.
CCACAACGCATGAACGAGCCGCTGCCGGAGGTGATTCAGACGGGGATCCCATCTCAGCTGTTGGACAACCGCCCAGACGTGAGGCAGGCGGAGATGAACCTCAGGGCAGCAAAGCTCGACGTCAAGGTGGCCAAAGCTCGCTTCTATCCTTCGTTGAGCATCGAGGCTGGAGTTGGCTACCAAGCGTTCAATGCTGCGCACTTGGTCACTACGCCCGAGTCCCTCTTCTACAACATTGCCGGAAACCTGACGGCACCCCTGCTCAACCGGCAGGCCATCAAAGCGGAGTACTACTCTGCCAACTCAGAGCAACTGCGCGCAGTCCTAGAGTACGAGCAAACGCTGCTACGAGCGTTCACGGATGTCGCCAACCAGCTGGCCATGATCGACAACCTGCAGCAAAGTTACGTCCTCGAAGCAAAGCAGGTGGACACGCTGACTCGGTCCATCGAAGTGTCGAACATCCTTTTTCAGTCGGCGCGAGCCGACTACATGGAGGTATTGCTAACACGCCGCGACGCACTGGAGTCCCAGATGGAGCTACTCGAGACGCGGCTCCGTCAGCGTCGCGCCTTGGTCGCCGTGTATCAGGCGCTCGGCGGGGGCTGGCGGCAGTGAAACTGTGAGCGACGTGTTTGCGCCGTGGCGCACATGTGCAGAGAGTTTGGAGCCACTCCTCATGGCGCAAGTCTGACCTCAAACCCCGCACTGGCTCTCCAACGGCCCGCCCTGGCTCGACCGATGCCGGACAGAGGGCGCCAAATCGCTCCCCGAAACCTCGGGGTGCCCGTGCCCTGCCCCGTCGGAACGAAGCCGCTCCGCGGCGGTAGTCGAGCACGGGTGAGGGAGTGGCGAGCGGCTACGCCGCGAGAAACGCCGTGATCTGTCGCAGTTAGAAGCGCCAGGTCACGGACCCGATGCGCTGTGGTCTCCTGGAACCAGTG
>JBNKUV010000070.1:0-119192 GCA_050298815.1 Polyangiaceae bacterium | reverse complement strand
GAAAGAAAAGCTTTGATCCGTCGGCAGAAAGGGCAGGCTCAAAATCCACAACGCCGGGTCCGCCCGAAAAAGGGACGATCTCCGGTTCCGTCCAACGGCCATCCACTTCTCTGGTGTATAAGATGGTGGAGTAAGTGTAGTTCCCAATGGCCACACAAAAATAGATTTCCTTGCCATCCGGAGTAATAGCCATATCCCTGGTAAACATTCCGGTGGATACGATTCCGGGGGCGAATAGAACAGGAATTGAATCCGGCTTTGCTTGTCCCAGATAAGGCCCTGACAGAACCGGATGTGTGGCGGCGGCGAGAACACGCTCGGCACCTTGGTCTCGCAGTGCCTGGGCCGCTTTGACGATCGTGCCAGCCGTGTCGATCATGTCGTCGACGATGATGGCGTTCCTGTCGCTCACATCACCGATCAGGTGCATCACCTCGCTAACGTTGGCTTGTTCGCGACGCTTGTCGATGATCGCGAGCCCACCACCCAGCTGCTTGGCGAAGGCTCGGGTGCGCTCTACCCCGCCGGCATCTGGCGAGACGAACACGGTGTCTCGGTCGACCTCCTGGGACAGGTAATCCAAAAACACGGGCAGGGCGTAGAGGTTGTCTGTGGGAAAACGAAAGAACCCCTGAATCTGCCCAGCATGCAGATCCACACAAACAGCGCGGTTGACACCGGCGATCTCCAATAGATCTGCGACTAGCTTCGCCGTGATTGGAGTCCGAGGTGCGACCTTGCGGTCCTGACGAGCATAACCGTAATACGGCAACACGGCGGTGATCGACCCAGCGGACGCCCGGCGCAGCGCGTCGCACATGATCAGCAGCTCCATCAAGCTGTCGTTAACCGGATTGCAAGTTGGCTGGATCACGAAGGTATCGAGTCCGCGCACGTTCTCACCAATGCGGCAGAACATCTCGCCGTCACTGAAGCGCGACAGCTTGACGTCACCCAAACGCGTGCCCAAGACAGTCGCTATTTCCTCAGCGAGTTCTCGGTTGGCATTGCCTGAAAACAGACCAAGACTCTTTATCGCCACGTGGGATACCGGTTGCAAGCCGCCGGGCCAATCGAGCCCAGCGGCGTAAAGGGGGCGAAGAACTAGCAGCGAGCCCGCACCCTGTCAATGCGGCCAGCGTTGCTTTGCCCTCGGATCGCTGCGACGTGGGGGACCTACTTGTAGGGGTTTTCCAGGTCCAGCTCGGGGGCGCTCTTTTTCTTTGCAGGTAAGCGGCGCGGCCTGGGTTTGGCCTTCTGCGGTGGGGCCTCTTGGTCCACAGGCCGGCCTTCATCACTTGGCCCCGTGGAGTCCGTCGCCAGGGCAGGAGGTTCCTTCGGTTGGCGAACGCCCTCCTGACCTGGTTCGACTTGGGCGTGCGCGGGCACAGGCGGAGGCGGCACCTGGACTGTGACCGTCGCCGTGACGGTCGCGACGGTGGCAGTCGTCGGTGCAACGGGCTCAGGCTGCCCCGACAGCAGGACGGCGACCAACCCAGCCATGGCAACTAGAACAACCCCCGCCAGCAGCAGCGGCCACTTCTTGTTTCTGGGCCGAAGCAGGAGTTCCTCAGGCGGCGCGCTCACCATCGTATTGGTCGTCGGATAGACCGGGAACGACGGAACCGGCGGCACGGGATGCGGTGCAATCGGGTGCGACGGCGCCGCCGCATCCGGTCGAACAGCTTGTGAGCCCAGTCGCGCGCTGAGCAGACCCGGCGCTGCGGAGGGGCGCCCGCCGGCCCGCGTGATGGCCGACGTATCGCCCAGGTTCTTCATACTTGGCGACGAGCGCAGCGAAGGGGGTGCCGGCGGCACCAGGGAAGAACGGACGGCGGATGCCGGCGTCGGCGGCTCGCTGGCTCGGCGCTCCAACCACTCACGAATCGCGCGGCGGTGACTCTCTATCGCCGAACCCACCACTTCGTTGAGGTAGGTCGCGACGTCCCGCCCCGACGCCAGACAGCCGGCTGCGCTCGCCGCCTTCTCCAACGCGTCGCCGAACTCCGCGCACGACACGTAGCGGGTCTGGAGATCGCGCTGGAGCGCTCTGAGGCAGACTTGCGCAACGGCATCCGGGATCTCGTCGGAAAACTCTCGAGGATCGACGATATTGTCATTCAGCACGCGGTTGAGGGTGGCTGCTTCGTTGGACGCCTTGAACAACCGGCGCGACGAGAGCGCCTCCCAGAGAACGACCCCGGCAGAGAAGACGTCCACACGCCGATCGATGTCTTCATCGCCGCTGGCCTGCTCGGGCGCCATGTAGGCTAGCTTGCCCTTGAGCTGTCCTGCCCGCGTCGCACTCAGGCGACTGGCTGCCCGAGCCACGCCGAAGTCGGTTATCCGCGTCACGCCGTCGGTGCCAACGAGGATGTTCTGCGGCGACACGTCCCGGTGAACCAGACCGACATAGGCTCCGTGGTCGTCCTTCAGTTCGTGCGCCGCGTGGAGCCCGGCCAACATGTCGACGATGATGCGTAGGGAGATGTCTCGGGGGACCTGCGTTCCGTTCATCGCCGCTTTGGACAGCAGCGCCGCAAAGGTATCCCCTTCCACGTAATCCATTACCAAGTAGTAGCCGTCCTCGCCCTCTCCGACCTCTTGAATGGGCACGACGTTTGGGTGATGGATCAACGCGGCCAGGCGCGCTTCGTCGAGGAACATCTCGACAAACTCCTGGTTGTTCGCGAGGTGGGGATGCAGACACTTGACCGCGACGCTACGTTGGAAACCACCTACGCCGGACAGTCGCGCCAGGTAGACGGTCGCCATGCCGCCTGAAGCAATCTCCGCGATTAGCTCGTAGCGACCAATACGACGAACACCACCCTGCTCGTTTTCGATGAACTTGGTGTTGGCCACCGCGCCCTAGAACCTCCCTCGCGCGCCAACCGTTGCGCCATCACCGAGCCCCAGCCAGGGTTCGATGCTCGCCTGCTGGTGGGAGCGATCGGAGGTCTCCATCCCGATGCTGGGCGAGCCCCAATCCGTCCAAATCGAGCCAATTAGAATCGTCGTCAAGCCCAGCCCTGCCGCAACGCCCCAAAGCACATTCGTGCGCAGTTCCGCATCCTTGCCCGCTTGATACGCTGGACAGCTGGTCCCCTGACCCACACAATCCTGCCTGACCTTGTCGGGGCCCGGGTTACTCTGGGCGTCGACCCCACTCCACGTCGCCACGCCGGCAACCGCGACGGTAAGTCCAGCGCCCACCCAAAAGACGGCCGGTGAAAGCCCATCGCGACCACTCGACGTAGTGTACTCATCCTTGGTCGCTTCGGAGCCCGAATCGAGCGGCTCATAGCTCACTTTGGGTTGGGGCAACCCATCATCGTCCTGTGAGTCATCGCCCCACTCCGACTCGCCGAGAGCCGCCGCTCCACTGTCCGTTGGCTTTTCGAAATGCAGCTTACCGGACCCCCCAGCAGAAGCGGTGTAGTCCTGAGATGACGCCTCACCATCTTCAAACGCCGCCTTGATGCGATAGGAGCCCGTATCCAGAAACAAGTACCGCTTCGTCGACGGCGCACCATGAACCAGGCGACTATCGATTAGCAAGGTACATGGTTCGTCGCACGTGACCTTCAGCTTGCCCATGCTTCGCAACGCGTCGACAATCAACGACCGCGTATCTGTGAACATCTCTTCGTCCGGATAACGATCTTGCGCGAGAGCCGCCAACGTCGCGGCCCGCGCCGCGTGCCCAGCCTCTTGCCGTGACTGAATGGCAAGCAGCAACACCTTCGGGTTCGGCGCCAGGCCGTCTGCTTTTTCGAAGTGCTCCGCTGCCGTCGCGTAGTCTTCGTCCTTGAACGCCGTGCGCCCGAGATTGAACTCGTCACCGGCGACTCGAATGTCGTCGACGCTGGGCTCACTCCCCTCCGCGAGCGCCGTGCCGGTGGACAGCGACGCGGCCAATGAAATGACCATGAGGACCAACCTCGGGCTGATCCTCTTTTTCCTCATGTTTCGGTTTGGATTCACCAATGTCTTTCGCGCCCACACGCGGGATACACCGAAGCCGTGCGCAGCGCGCTGCTCAAAAATCTGTTGCAGGGATTCTATTCAGTCTCTGAAGTATTGGACGATTTTCCGGCGGATGGCAGAGAATTGGTGAACGGATGGCGCGCATTGCCCGACACTATCCCACATGTCACCGTGCTACGCCGCAGCTAGGAAGCACCGGCGTGTTCCGCAGGGTACGATTGTACCGGCAGTTCGCAGGAGTAGCGGAATAGTCAGACAGCCGCCCACAGCCCCGCCCGATGCTTTCAGCCGAGTGAGCACATCGGCGCGTGTCGGGGACCGATGTGCTCGGCGCCACGCGCCGCTGGGGCCGATATACTCGTCGCCACGCGGCGCCGCGCGGCGGGGGGCCGATGGTGCGCGGCGCCACGCGCCGGAGGCCGATGTGCTCGGCTGCGCGCTGCCCAGCAACGGGAGTGTCGTCCGCGCCGAGTGTGGCCCCTCGGTTGGGCGGTCCAGTGCAAGCGAGCCGCCTGCACTGCGCTCACATTTGGAGCAACAGCTGGTCTGGATTCGAAAGCAGTTCCACGACCGTTTGTGCGAAGTCCGCACCCATCTGTCCATCGATGATGCGGTGGTCAAAGGACAAGCTGAGGTCCATCACATGCCCGATTTTGATCTCGTCGTCGATCACCACGGGGCGCTTCTTCATCGTTGGCACGTAGAGGATACCCACCTCCGGCAGGTTAACGACCGGTGTTGCCAACAACCCACCAGCTTTGCCAAGAGACGAGATGGTGAACGAAGTCCCACCCAAGTCCTCTCGGGCGATCTTCCCCGAACGAGCAGCTCCGGCAAGTCGTTCGATCTCACCAGCAATCTCCAGAATGTTCAGCTGGTCGGCGCGACGAAGCGCCGCGACGATGAGCCCCGAGTCCGTGGAAACGGCCAAGCCGAGGTCGAAGTTCTTACGCAGCACAATCTCTTGCGTGGTCTCGTCATAGAGACAGTTCATGTACGCATGCTTCTTTAGCGCCGCAACGACCGCTTTGACGATGAACGGCAGGAACGTCAGCTTCTGACCTTGTGCATCTGCTAGGGGCTTGAGACGCTGCCGCAGCGCAATCAGTGGGGTGCATTCGCATTCATCGACGTAGGTGAAGTGCGCTGCCGTGCGCTTTGAGCGCGCCATGCTCTCGAACATGCGCTTACGAACACCTCGCAGCGGCTGGCGCTCCTCCAACTCTCCCACCGGAACGGGTGCCGCAGGAGCGACGGGCGTCCCTTTTGCCGACGCTGCTGGAGCCGGACTGGCCGATGCTCCGCCACCCGCCGCGAACGCCTGCACGTCCTCTTTGGTGACCCGCCCTGCGTCGCCGGAGGGCGGTACTTGCCGCAAATCAACACCCAACTCGCGCGCTAGCTTGCGAGTGGCCGGCGCCGCCAGGGGCTTGTCGCTGAAGTGCCCTCCGGTCGGTGCCGCTGCGCCGGTTGGCGTGGGGGGTGCCATCCCCGGCAGATCTTCCTTGATGTCCCCGACGGCCGAGGCGCTCGTCGTCGCTGGCTGCGCAGCAGGTGCCGGTTCGGGCTCCGGCTCACTCGCGGAACCGCCCGCGCCGTCGGCATCCAAGACCACGATGACCTGACCCACCGGAACGGTGTCCCCCTCCTGCGCCTTGACCTCGGCGACCTTGCCAGCAGCAGGTGCGCCGATGGTGACCGTCGCCTTGTCGGTCATCACTTCGACCATGTCTTGGTCTTCTGCGACGGCGTCGCCGGCTTTCACGAGCCAGCTGACGATCTCACCTTCGGTGACGCCTTCGCCAATGTCCGGCAGTTTGAATTCGATTCTCGACATTGCTTCTCAGTCCTTTGCGGTCCTCAGAATGGCAGGAAGTATGCGGTGTGAGAGGGGTAGATACTCCATCTCCAACGCGTAGGGGAACGGCGTATCGAACCCAGTGACCCGCACTGGCGGGGCCTGCAGGTGATAAAAAGCCTTTTCGGTCAGCAGGCTGACGATCTCTGCCCCAAAGCCGCAAGTTTTCGGCGCTTCGTGCACCATCACCAACCGTCCGGTCTTTCGTACACTCGCCAGCAGTGTGTCCAAATCGACTGGCCACAAGGTGCGAAGGTCGATGACTTCGCAGTCAACCCCTTGCTCGGCTGCCTTGCTCGCGGCGTCCAGAGCTTCGTAGAGCATCGCGCCATAAGCGACGACGGTCACGTCCGAACCTGCTCTGGCAACAGAAGCGACCCCAAGCGGCAACACGAACTCGCCTTCGGGCACCTCGCCTCGCGCCGCGCGGTAGATGCGTTTCGGCTCGAAGAAGATGACTGGATTCGGGTCACGCAGGGCGGCGCTCAGCAAACCCTTGGCGTCTCGTGGATTGGAGGGGCATACCAGCTTGACGCCGGGTACGGGCAGAAACTGCGCCTCCGGATGTTGCGAGTGGTAGTGCCCTCCGCGGATGCCACCGCCGACCGGCGTACGTATCACGACGTTGGCCGTGAAGTCGCCACCCGAGCGGTAGCGCATCTTTGCCATCTCGTTGACGATCTGATCGTAGGCAGGCCAAATGAAGTCCGCAAACTGGATCTCGGGGACGGGAACCAAGCCGTACATAGCCATGCCCACCGCGCACCCAATGATCCCCAACTCGCTTAGGGGGGTGTCGATCACCCGCTCGTCGCCAAACTCGTCGTACAGGCCCTGAGTCACACGGAACACGCCACCCACTTTGCCGACATCTTCTCCGAGCACGACGATGCGGTCGTCTCTGCGCATCTCAGTGCGCAGAGCGTCGCCTATCGCTTGAACCATGTTGAGTTGTGGCATCTCGTTACTCGTTCTATTCGCTGATCCCAAAGCCCAGTCGTGAAGCGAAGCTGCCTCTGGTCAGTGCGCTGGCGCCCTGGGGCCCGACAAGAGCTCTGCCCGCTGCTCCACGAGGTTCGGGGTAGGTTCGTCGTAGACATCGTCGAACATCGACTCCAAGCTGGGCCTGGAGAGCTTCTCCGACGAAGAAACCGCTGCACGAAAGCGCTCGTCGATGTCACGCCGCAGCGTCGCATCGCGCTCGTCATTCCACTGACCGTTCGCTTCCAAGTACGCCCGTAGCAGCGCGATCGGGTCACGAGCACGCCAAGGGGCCAAGTCTTCCTGACCACGGTAGGCATTCGGGTCGTCGCTCGTCGAATGCCCCCCCATGCGATATGTCAGCGCTTCAATCAGGGTAGGCCCCTGCCCCGCGGACGCGCGTGCCAGCGCGGTGTGCACCTCCTGCATGACGGCGAAGACGTCATTGCCGTCGACCCGCACGGCGGGCACCCCGTAGGCGCTTCCCTTCTCAGCGAAGGTCTTGCTCGCCGTCTGCCGCTCCAGCGGTACGCTGATCGCCCAACCGTTGTTCCGACACAGAAAGACCGTGGGAGTCTTGAATACTCCTGCGAAGTTCATCCCCGCATGGAACTCACTGGAGCTCGTCGCGCCGTCTCCAAAAAACACGAGGGTTGCCAGGTCGTCCTTCTTCAGCTTCGCCGCCCAGCTGAATCCAACGGCCTGAGTGATTTGGGTTCCCACGGGTGAGCTGATGCTCACCCAGTGGTGCTGCCTCGAAGTGTAGTGGTCGGGCATTTGACGACCTTTAACCGTGTCCCGCTCGTTCCCGAACATGTTGTCGATGAACGTCTGTAGAGGCAGGCCCCGCGCCAAAGCCGCGCCGAACTCGCGGTAGCAGGGAAAGATCCAATCCTGGGATCGCAGCGCCAATGCGGCGCCCACGATGGCGGCCTCTTCTCCCAAGGAACCCACGTGAAACCCGATGCGCCCCTGTCGTTGAAGCGCAGTCAGGCGCTCATCGAGGTGCCTCGTTTCAACCATCCTCGCATAGGCCTCGAGCGCCAGCTTCATGTCCACCGGCGCCTTGGCCCCAGGCAGGAGCCCCCCGTCGTCATCAAGCAGCCGCACGACCGCAAATTGCGCCTCAGTCTCACGGGACTTGGAAGAGGCTTTGGGATTCGCAGAAGCTCGCTTACTCATGGTGACCTATGGACGACTCGATCGATGCCAGCCGGGCTCGCGCCGACCGGCGGCCGGAACACTAATACCTGACCCACCGAGATGGAACGCCAGAGTCGCCGCATCGACGTCATCCCGTTTCCAAGGCATGGTGCGGGACGCGAAGTGATGTGCGCACTGGCACGGGCTCGAAACTGGCGCGATTGGACCGCGAGCCAGTGCGCTCACGGGTGAGCGACTGCGGACTCGTCCGCTCACGAGCAACGCCGCGAGCCAGTGCGCTCACGGGTGAGCGACTGCGGACTCGACCTCAACCATGACCTTGTCGAGCGTGTCTGCCTGTAACCCGAAACGCGAGCACATCTTGACGAGCACGTCGCGCTCCACCTCGCTGACCCCTGCCGATACGTGCGCCAGCAGACCGGCAATTCGGATCACCTCTTCTCCGTGCTCTGGCCGGGTTATCGATTTGCCAACCATGTCGATGCGCTTGTCGATGCCGTCCTCATCCAACAAGTCAGAGAGGTCTGACAGCAATGCCTCGATCTGCGCGCTGCTCACCGCGCCGTGACACGCCTCGTGCACCACCCTGACGAAAGCAGCGCGTTCTTCGGCGTCGAAGACGCCGTCCGCGTTCGCAACCAAGAAAGCGCTCTCGAGAACGGCCTCGAAGAGCACGGCGGCATGGGGGTTGAACCCGGTTGGCTGGGTCACTTCCGAGTCCACGGTAGTGGAGCCAGATGAGCTGTACGCGGTCGCCAGCTGCAGCAGCATCGATGTCGCATCGACCTTTGGTTCGCCGTTGGGCGGTGGCTCGCTGAGATGTTTGGCAACCCTGGTCAGCAGGCTGTCGTCTGAAGACATCGGTTCCTCCCGTGCAATGAGTATCCACGCCGAGTTCGCAGCCGGCAACCGCCGAGGGCAGACTCCCGAGGAGAGTGTCCCACTCTAACCCGCTGGTCTGCGCAGCAGCCGCGAAGCGGGCACGAGTTCCGACCCATGAGCCGGCTCCTGGGCATGCCGCTCGACCTGCGTGGGTTCCGGCTTGCCCATGCGCGCGGCGATGAAGCCCTCTGCCGCGTGGTAACTCGACCGGACCAGCGGGCCCGACGCGACGAACGCGAAGCCGAGGTCGAACCCGACGCGTTCATACTCCGCGAACTGCTGAGGAGTGACGTAGCGGTCGACCGGTGCGTGCTTGGGTGTCGGACGCAAGTATTGTCCGAGCGTGACCACATCGACCTGCGCAGCCCGCAGGTCTTTCAGCGTCTCGACCACCTCCTCGTCCGTTTCGCCGATGCCAACCATGATCGAGCTCTTCGTCATCCGCTCCGGTGCGTAGCGCTTGGCAACGCGAAGCGTCTCCAGCGATAGATCGTAACTACAACGCTGATCGCGAATCAGCGGCGTGAGGCGTCGGACCACTTCGATGTTGTGGGCGAACACATCTGGCACAGCCGCCTGCAGCGTCTCCACGTCTTCTTCGCGCCCACGAAAGTCACCGACCAGAGTCTCGACCAGAAGGTCGGGCTGGTGGCGCTTGAGGGCGACCACTGTACGTCCCACATGGGCGGCGCCCCCGTCCAGCAAGTCGTCCCTGTCCACCATCGTCAGGACCACGTAGCGCAGCCCGAGCCCCGCAATTGCCTTGGCGACATGCTCCGGTTCTCGAGGATCGACAGCGCCTCTTGGGTTACCGGTTGTGACGGCGCAGAATCGGCAGCCCCGAGTGCAGGTGTGCCCCAGCAACATCACGGTGGCTGTGCCAGACGACCAACACTCCCCGACGTTGGGACAGCGTGCTTCCTCGCACACCGTGTACAAATCGAGCTGTCGCAGGGTTTGCTTCAGGCGGCGGTAGTTCTCGCCTCCAGGGGCCCTCACCTTCAACCAGTCTGGCTTGGGGTCCCGGCGCGGTTTGTTCTGTTCCAAGGGCAGCGTCATCGTCATCCTTCGTCCAACAGGGCCTTGACGAGGTCACTGACTAGCTTGGGGTTCGCCGAGCCTTTCGACAACTTCATCACCTGACCAACAAAAAACCCGAGAGTTCCCGTCTTTCCACTGCGGTACGTTTCAACGGCCTTCGGGTTTTCTGCGATCACTTGCTCGCATAGCGCTCGAATCGCTCCTGCGTCGGAAACCACCTTCATACCGCGCTCTTCGACGACCTGCGACGGGGCAAGCTCCGTTCCCTCGATCGCCGCATACACGTCCTTGGCCTGCTTGCCGCTGATGTCTCCCTTCTCGACGAGATTCAGCAGCTCAGCCACTTGCTCCGCCGACACTGGAAACTCCGCCCCCAACCCGTGAGTCTTCACCCCGCGCATGACTTCGGTTTGAATCCAGTTGGCGACTTTGACCGGCGACGGGCACTTCGAAAGTGCGCTTTCGAAAAACTCCGCAACACGAGGATGACTCGTCAACGTTGCCGCCGCGCCTTCGCTGAGACCCAGCTCTTTCTGGTAGCGCTCGCGTTTCGCTGCTGGCAGTTCGGGCAGTAGGCTTCGCGCCTGCTCCACCCACTCAGATTCGATGTGCAGCGGCGGCAGATCGGGATCGGGGAAGTAGCGGTAGTCGTGAGCGTCCGCTTTCGAGCGCAAGGAGCGAGTGATGTTGCGGTCGGGATCGTAGGAGCGAGTTTCCTGCTCGACCTTCCCTCCTGAGTCCAGCACGGCAGACTGGCGGGCGATTTCCGTGTCGATGGCGCGCTGAACGAAGCGGAAGGAGTTGAGGTTCTTCAGCTCCACCCGAGTACCGAACTCTTCCTGCCCCACGGGGCGGATCGACACGTTCGCATCGCAACGAAAGCTCCCCTCTTCGAGGTTGCCGTCATTGACACCGATGAACAGGAGGATGTCGCGCAGGGCCCGCATGTAGGCGGCCGCTTCGGCACTGGAGCGCAAATCCGGATCGCCCACAATCTCCACCAGCGGCGTCCCAGCGCGGTTGAGATCGACTATCGAACTCCCCCCGAGACCATGCACGTTTTTTCCGGCGTCTTCTTCCATGTGGACGCGCGTGATCCCGGCACGCTTAGGCACTCCGTCGACGTCGATGTCCAGGTAGCCACGTTCCGAGAATGGCTGCTCGTACTGGCTGATCTGGTAACCCTTGGGCAGGTCCGGGTAAAAGTACTGCTTGCGAGCGAAGATGCTGCGCTCGATGATGTTGCAGTTCAACGCCAGCGCCGCGACAACAGCCAGCTGCACGGCCTTTTCGTTGGTAACCGGCAGCGCCCCCGGCCACCCCAAGCACACGGGACACACCTGTCGGTTCGGCTCGTTGCCGAACTCGACCGCACAGCGGCAGAACAACTTGGTGCGTGTCAGCAGTTGTGCGTGAACTTCGAGACCGATTACGGGTTCGTACTGAGTCATGGCTGGCTAGAAGCCAGGCTGGTTAGCACAATTGTCGGGCAACCAGGGCCTTCGGGGGCGGGAGTTTTTCTCCTAGCCCTGTGCCGCCGGGTGCTAGGCGGTCTCCATGGCCAAAGGCCGCTGTGCCTTTTCCGCGCCAGGGTCAACCAGCTCCTTCCAGGCGGCCAACGCCGGTAGGCGTTCGAAAATGCGCTTTCGGAGCTCGTCACACGCCGCATCGTCAACGCCGGCCTCTGCCGCCGCCAGAATCGCGCCGTACGCAGCGACCAGGCGACCCTGCCGAAACAGCGACGTCGACAGCGGAGGCCACACCCGCGCCGCCGCAGCCCCCAACGCCTCGGCTCGGCGCAGCGGCGCAATGGCCTCGTCGAAGCGCCCCAACGCGAAAAACGCTTCGCCCAAACGCGCGTAGGCTTCTGGCGCCGCGGGGGTGTCGACAGCGTACTGAACAGCCAATCTGAGACTCTGCTGCCCGGCTTCGAGGTCGCTTTGCTCGACCAAGGCAGTGCCGAGCAGACTGAGCGCCAGAGAGAGGCGCCCACGCACGTCCGGCGACAGCGCACGCCCCTCGGGCGTCCGGTGGTAGAACGACAGCGGCATCAACCAGCCGCCCAGGAGCTCCACGACCGCCTGAGGCTCGCCCCGGGCAGCAGCCGCCTCTGCTTCTGGCAGGATCGTCAGGTCCAAACCGGAGCGGCTCGCGTCGACTGCGGCGTTGGCGTGCTCGAATTCCTCCATCACCCAGCGGCGCAACGCCGCGCGGAACTCGCCCAGCGACAGCACTTGGCGTTCGCCGTCGTGGCTCAGATAGAGCGTGGATCCGGTTTCAGAACACTCCAGCCGTTCCAAGCTGAAGCCAAACAATGGCGCTAGCAGCAGGTAGCGGACACCGATGTGCAGCTGAATGCCTTCGACGTCGGTCTCGCGGGTGGGTGCTGGGTGATCGCTCTCGGTCGCCAAGAGCGCACTGACCAAACGACGCCGGAAGCGGTCCAACGACAAACGCTGCGTCACCGGCTCTTCCGCCGTCCCCGCTCCGCTCACCTCGAACTCCACGACCGACGCGGACGGATTGCGGCGATCGACGGTCAGCGACGTGACCCGCGCACCAGTGATGAGGGAAAACGCGAAAAAACGCTCACCCAGGATGCTGCACAGCGCCTCAAAGCTGCCCACCTTCTCTCCAACTCGCTCGAACCACCCGTCCGTACGGATTGCTTCGAGGGAAAACGACGTGGGAGCAGACATCTCGAGTGTGCTTCCAGCATAACCCCGAGGCGCCCATGATTCAAAAGCCAAAGCGGCCCCAACCTGAGCCAGGACAGCGGGGCGGGAAGTCGGGACCGCCCCGAGAGCCGGAGCCCGTCAAAGTCGGCGAACTACTGCTCGGGTGGTACGCACAACACCGCCGCGCGTTGCCGTGGCGGGCACACAATGACCCATACGCGATTTGGGTCAGCGAGGTGATGCTACAGCAGACCCAGGTCTCGACCGTCAAGCCGTACTACCAGCGCTGGCTCAGGTCGTTTCCCACCGTGCAAGCTCTGGCGCGCGCCAGCGAAGACGACGTGCTGCATCACTGGCAGGGGCTTGGTTACTACTCCCGAGCTCGCAGCCTGCACAGCGGCGCCAAAGCCGTCGTCGAACGAGGCGGAAACCTGCCGCACTCGGTGGAGGAGCTGCGCGCGCTGCCCGGAATTGGCCCGTACACCGCCGGCGCCATCGCCAGTATCGCCTTCGGACAGGACGAGCCGTTGGTGGATGGCAACGTCATCCGAGTCTTGACGCGGCTGTACGCTCTGGGGGGCGATCCACAGCGGAGCGCCGTCAACAAGCAGCTTTGGGCGCTTGCTCGCGCCTTGCTCCCCCCTGGCCGCGCTGGCGACTTCAATCAGGCGCTGATGGAGCTGGGGGCCACACGCTGCACCCCCAAGAAGCCTCTCTGTCACCAGTGCCCCCTGCAGCAACAGTGCTGCGCCCACCGGTCAGGGGAAACCGCGCGATACCCCGAGCTCGCTCCTCGGACCAAAGCAACAGCCGTGGACCACGTTGCGGCGCTGGTCACGAAGGGACCGCTGGTCCTGGTTGGTCGCCTACCTGCGGAGGCGCCCCGGTGGGCCGGCATGTGGCTGTTCCCCGCCGTCGAACTCGGGCCGGGGCAGACGCCTGAAGAGGGTGTGGCCCTCGCCGTCAAGAACTTCGCCGGGCTGCGCTGCAAAGCAGTTCACTCATTGCACTCCCTGAAGCACAGCGTGACTCGATACCGGATCCAGCTGACCTTGTGGCGATGCAGCGGGGCTACCGGCAAGGGCTCCCCGGGGCCGGGCAGCGCGGAACTTCGCTGGCTCGATCCGGAACGACTCGACGAACTGGCGATGCCGTCGCCCCATCGCAAGCTGGCCACCTGGCTAGTCGAGCACGTTGACTGAGCAGCACACGCCAGCATCGCCCCGGGCGTCGCTGACTAGCGCCGCCGCGGCCGTCCGCCTGACGGCGAAATCGGGGCCCTACAACAGGTCGCTGCCGAGGGGCACGGCGAAGTCCGGGCACTGATCGGTGATGCTCTGGCAGGGACCTTCGCCACTGAGGATGCTCTGCCCGCCGTCGTCTAGCTGGGTCAACGAGAGGAACACGACGATGCCAGCCTGGGTGGTAAACGCTTCACCTATCGCCGGTGTCACCTCGTCGCAGCTGGGCGGATCCAGGTCCGCGAGGGGCTGCAACAACACCGCATCGAGCGCTGTCAGCTGGGCGCGACAGGCATCGAACTCCCCGAGCGTCGCCGTGCAGTCCTCTTGGCTGCACTCCAGATTGTCGATGACGATCTGCGTCGACTCCGCGTCGGTCTCGCACACAGCTAGCGACTCGGCGCACGCCGCGCGATACTCTTCGGTGTCCTCGGCGCCAGAGTCTTGGGCATCCGTGATAGCCTGGAACGCACACAAAGCTGCGTAGTTTTCAATCAGGTCACTCGAGGTTTCGAGATAGGCGTCGCATACCTGCCCGAACTCGTCGTCACTCAGGTCCTCGACGGGTGTTTCCGGATCGGCGTCCGGCAAGATCGGATCCGGGGGTTCGAACGCGGGCGCCTCGTCGGTACCGGCGTCGTCCGCTACCTCGTCGGTGGTTTCGGCGTCCGTGCTCTCGGCATCCGTCGCCTCCTCCTCGGCATCCGTCGCCTCGCCCTCGTCGGTCGCACCCGCGTCGCCCCTGTCGGCGCGCGACTCGACGTCACTGTCGTCGAAATCATCACCGCAAGCCCAGCACGAAAGTGCCGCGGCCACCATCCAAGTTACGTGTCTCATGTAAGCCATAGCAACAAGCCTAGCAACTCAGGGCGCCGTTCGAAAGTGAACGACACTTCGAGTGCTGCCGCACTCGAGGTGTCGTCTGGCGCTACATGTAGGTCTTTGCCTTGCCGGCCCGAGCGCCGCCCCAAAGCGCAGCACCTGCGCTTGACGCTCAGCGCCGGATTGTCCAAGAACCCGCTGCCATGAAGCAGGTCTTTCAAACGGTGGCCCTGGCGGTCTTGGCTGTCGTCGCTCTGTTGTTGGTCGCCGGCCTGGTGCTGCCCCGCGAGTGGAACGTCGAAAAATCCGTCGTGATCCATGCGGAGCTGGACCAAGTGCACCCCTACGTCGAAGACCTGCGAGAGTGGTCCAAATGGGCCCACACCGAGCACCCCGACCCGTCGGTGCAGGTCAGCTTTTCAGGCCCTGAACGCGGCGTGGGCGCGACTCGGCACTACGAAGGCGAGCGCGCAGGACACGGGTCGACCGTGCTGACCCGTGTCGACCCACTGCGCGGCGTGTGGTTCGAATCAACCGTCAACTCCGAGACGCCGAACGCCAAGGGCTCGGTCACGTACAAACAAAACGCAGGCTCGCTGACCGTCACCTGGAAGGACCAGGGATCACTCCCCTTCATCACCGGCGGCTTCATGCGCGATTCCGTCGAGCGCGGTCTCGAAGCGCTGATCGAGCAAAGCCTCACCCGCTTGAAGGAGCTGGCCGAAGGACGCACTCCGAACCCCAAAAACAAGCCCCTGCCTCCGGGCTAACTCGCCGGCAAGCGGTCCACTCTCCGACAGAGTGAGCCGCCCGCCGCACTTTGGTTGTCAGGTGAACGCTGGGTTCGGCTTGTCGGGGTCGACGCCGAGCTTGTTGATGGCCTTCTTCAGGTCAGCAGCAGATATCTGCCCCTCCTGACGTAGGGCATCGAGCGCTCCGATGGTGATGCACTCTGCGTCCACCTCGAAGTGTCGCCGCAAGGCTTCTCGAGTGTCGCTCATGCCGTAGCCGTCAGTCCCCAAGGCGATGTAGCGGTTCGGGATCCAACGAGCGATCTGGTCTTGCACGAGCGTCATGTAGTCGCTCGCCGCAATGACCGGACCTTTGGCGCCTTTGAGCGCCTGGGTGACGTAGGGCACCTGTGGCTCTTCCTCTGGGCGCAGACGATTGTGGCGTTCACAAGCCACTGCTTCGCGCCGCAACTGCTGGTAGCTCGTCACGCCCCAAACGTCTGCCGTCACGCCGAAGTCCTGCTCCAGGATCTCCGCTGCGCGCAGCACCTGCAGCATGATCGAGCCACTGCCAAACAGCTGGACGTGCTTCGCCTTCGGCTTTGCGCAGCGTTGGAAGACGTACATGCCCTTGAGTATGCCGTCGTCCGCACCCTCGGGCATGGGGGGCATCGGGTAGTTCTCGTTCTGAAGCGTGATGTAGTAGTAGATGTTCTCCTCGTCCTGATACATGCGGCGCATGCCATCCTTGATGATGGTGGCGAGCTCGAAGGCGTAGGTGCAGTCGTAGGACACGACCGATGGGTAAGTCGCCGCCAACAGTTGGCTGTGACCATCTTCGTGCTGCAAACCTTCGCCGTTGAGCGTCGTGCGACCAGCGGTTGCGCCGAGGACGAACCCTCGACCCATGGCGTCACCGCACGCCCACATCTGATCACCAGTGCGCTGGAACCCAAACATGGAGTAGAAGATGTAGAACGGGATCATCGGCTCGCCGATGGTCGAGTAGCTGGTCGCGGCCGCAGTGAACGAGGCCATCGAGCCCGCCTCGGTGATGCCCTCCTCGAGCACCTGCCCATTCTTGGCCTCGCGGTAGTAGAGCACGCGCCCCTTGTCGACGGGTTCGTAGAGCTGCCCCTTGGCCGAGTAGATGCCTACCTGACTGAACAGCGCGTCCATGCCGAAAGTGCGCGCTTCGTCGGGGACGATGGGCACCACCCGACGGCCAACGTTCTTGTCGCGAATCAGCTTGGCCAGCAGGCGCGAGAACACCATCGTGGTCGAGGCTTCGCCCTTGGCCATGCCCTTCATGAACTCGGCGTACAAGTCATCCGAAGGAAGCTCGAGGGTGACGCTCGGCTTGGCGCGCCGCACGGGGATGAAGCCACCGAGCGCTTGACGGCGCTCCTTGAGGTAGCGGACTTCCTCGCTGTCTTGGTCGGGCCGGTAAAAGGGCGCCTCTTCCAGTTTTTCGTCCGGAACCGGAAGCTGCAGAAGGTCGCGGAACTTCTTGATGTCCGCCAGGTCCATCTTCTTCTTCTGATGGGTGACGTTGCTGCCCTCGAAGTTGGGCCCCAACGTCCAGCCCTTGACGGTGTGAGCGAGAATGCAAACGGGCTTACCCGTCGTGTTCACTGCCTCTTGGTAGGCAGCGTAGATCTTGCGGTAGCTGTGCCCACCTCGCCTGAGCTTGGTCAGTTGCTCGTCCGTGAGGTGGCTGACCATCTCGGTCAGGCGCGGATCGGACCCGAAGAAGTGCTGGCGAATGTAGGCCCCATCACTGGTCGTGTACTTTTGCCACGCCCCATCGACCACTTCGTTCATGCGGCGACGGAGCACGCCGTCGACATCTTTCTCCAAGAGCTCGTCCCACTCGGGACCCCAGATGACCTTGATGACGTGCCAGCCCGCGCCGCGGAAGACCGACTCCAGTTCCTGGATGATCTTGCCGTTGCCGCGCACAGGACCATCGAGTCGCTGCAGGTTGCAATTGATGACGAAGATGAGGTTGTCGAGCTCTTCCCGCGCGGCGATGCTGAGGGATCCGAGGCTTTCGGGCTCGTCACACTCTCCATCCCCCAAAAAGGCCCAAACTCGACTCTGCGAGGTATCGGCGATCCCGCGATTGTGGGCGTAACGCAAGAAGCGGGCCTGATAGATGGCGCTCAGGGGGCCGATGCCCATGCTGACGGTGGGAAATTGCCAGAAGTCCGGCATCAGGCGTGGGTGCGGGTAGGAGGACAGCCCCAGTTGGGTTCCAGATTCACGCCGGAAGTGGTCCAGCTGGTCCGCCTCGAGACGCCCCTCGAGGAACGCGCGGGAGTAAACGCCAGGGGCGGCGTGGCCCTGGTAGTAGATCATGTCCCCGTGGCCATCCACCCCGGGGCCGCGAAAAAAGTGATTGAAACCGACCTCGTACAGGCTGGCGCTCGAGGCGTAGGTCGAGAGGTGCCCGCCGATGTCCGGGAAGTTGCGGTTGGCGCGCTGCACCATGGCCATGGCATTCCAGCGCACGATGCGACGGATCCGCCGCTCCAACACCGCGTCGCCGGGGTAGTCCGGCTCCAGATCTGTCGGAATCGTGTTGGTGTAGTCGGAGTTCAGCGGCAGATCGGGGTTGACCCCCGTGCGCATCGCTTGCTCGACGACACGACGAACGACGTAGGCGGCACGGGTGCTGCCCCGCTGAGACACGACGGCGTCGAGAGACTCGAGCCACTCTCGCGTCTCGATCGGGTCCTGGTCCAAAGGTTCGGGATGATGGGTGCTCACTGGCGCCTTTTACCTCCTGAGAGCCGTCCTGCAACACTCACTGTCGGGGCGGCTCACTAAAGACTCATCGAGTCGGGGTCGCGGACGGTAGCCCGGCAAGCCCAGGTTGAGCACCATTTTTAGAGCCCGCCGAGGCCATTTCCCGGCAGGCGGGTCGGGACGCCGGACCCCGACCGGAAACCGAAGTACCCACTGGAAACAGCCTAGAAAACCCGCTGGCGCCGCCTGGACGAAGGACCCATATGCCGTCATCCATGACGCGAACACTGTCCTTCGTTCTGTTCATCGCGATTGCCTGCGCCCTGCTGGGTTTGATCCACTACTACCTCTGGGCCCGCCTGGTCCGGGACACGGGGTTGCCGGTAGGGTGGCACCGGGCGTTGACCGGCCTCTTCATCGCGCTGTTCGCTAGCGTTCCGCTGACCTTCGTGTTGGGGCGTCTCTTGCCGCGCAGCATTTCGGCAACCTTGCTCGTGCCAAGCCAAACCTGGCTGGGGGTCATGTTCCTAATGCTGGTCGCGGTGCTCATCGTGGACGCCACCAAGGGCGTCAGCCTGCTAGCGGACCGCGTGCTGAGTAGCCCGATCCACGACCCATCACGACGCGACGCGATGAACCGTTTGTTCGGATTCGCGGCATTGGCGTTGGGCGCCGGGGGCAGTGGGGCGGCCCTGTTCGGCGGAGCGCGCTTCGCAGTCAAACGCGTCGAGGTACCCTTGGCGCGGTTGCCCAAGGCCCTCGACGGTCTCACCATCGCCCAACTGAGCGACGTCCACATCGGCCCGAGCCTCGGCTCACGCTTCCTCAAGGATGTGGTCCGCACAGTCAACGAGCTATCACCCGATCTAGTGGCCATCACCGGGGATCTGGTGGACGGGTCCGTCGAGCAGCTGGGCGGGATTGTCGCTGAGCTCGCCAACCTTCAATCGCGTCACGGCACGTTCTTCGTGACCGGCAACCACGAATACTACTCCGGAGCTCAGTCCTGGTGTGACGAGCTGACTTCCCTCGGCATCCGGGTGCTACGCAACGAATGTGTCGCCATCGAGCAGAATGGCCACGGCTTCGATCTGGCCGGTATCGATGATGAACAAGCGGCACGCTTCGGAAACGGTCACGGTGCGGACTTGCCGCGCGCCGTTCTCGGCAGGGACACGACCCGTGAACTCGTGCTGCTCGCCCACCAACCCAAGGCCGTGGTGGACGCGCAGGAGCACGGCGTGGGACTTCAGCTATCTGGCCACACGCACGGCGGGCAGCTCTGGCCCTTCAATTGGCTGGTCAAGCTCCAGCAGCCTGTCGTCGCTGGACTGGAGATGATCGGCAAGACGTGGGTCTACGTCAGTTGTGGCACCGGCTATTGGGGTCCCCCAATGCGGTTGGGAGCCCCTGCAGAAGTGACGCAGATTGTGCTACGCAGCCAGGCGAGCTGACTTCGACTGACCCGTCTCTGAACGCCTACGGCCGTGCCGACGCCGTCGCTTGCGCCCTGCTGGCGCTCGTCTTCGGCGCGCTCTTCATCAGCACGCTGTGCCGGACGGTCTACTGGTACGACAGCGCAGAGTTCGTCGCCGCAGCCGCTACCTTGGGCATCCCGCACCCGCCCGGCTATCCGCTGTACACCCTCGTCGCCCACGCCTTCACCTGGCTGCCCCTGGAGACCGCCCTCGCGGTGAACCTGATGAGCGCCGTCTTCGGGGTGCTCTCGGTGGTCGCCTGCTATTGCGTCGGGCGCGAGTTGGGTGCAAGCCGTGGCAGCGCGAGCGCAGGCGCTGCCCTCTTGGGGCTGGGTCACACGTTCTGGAGCTATGCCATCGTGGCGGAGGCCTACACCGCTGGCACCACCTTCCTGCTGGTGGCCCTGTGGCTTGCGCTACGAGCGGCACGACTCCAGTCGAAGCGAGTTCTGTTTTTTGCAGGGCTGGTTTCGGGGTGTGGCCTCGGGATGCACCTGTCGCTCGCGACTACGGGCCTGTCGTTCGTGGGTTTGAGTTGGCTCGCCGGCGGCCCCAGCGCCCGACCGGGTGCCCTCATCGACAAGACGCGCGTCACGACGCTGCTCACCGGCGCGGCGGGCGCCTGTCTTGGCGCGTGCGTCTTTCTGTATCTGCCACTTCGCGCCCACATGGCTCCCGCCATGAACTTCGGCGATCCGAGCAACGTGGAGCGTTTCATTTCGATGCTGACGGGTGGGGTCTACAAGCATTGGTTCTTGGAAAGTGGCGATGCGTCACGTGCGCTCGCGGTCGCGTTGGAGGTGGGCAGACACGTCACCCTGAGTGGACTGCCGCTCGCGGTGGCCGGCTTGTGGGTACTGAAACAGCAACGGGGCCTGCTCTGGAGTGTGACCTGGGCCGCCGGGATCGCTGGGAACCTGGCGTACTTCTGGCGCTATCAGGTTCACGACCTGGAGGTCTTCTTCTTGCCGTCCGCCGCCATGTGCTCGGTCGGCGCCGCCCTCGGGCTCGACTTGCTGCTCGCCACCCTGCGCCATGCGCGTCCGAAGTTGGACACGCGTTACGTGCTGTTGCTCGTCGGTCTGGGGCTGCTGATTCGCGCCGTTCGACTCTACCCCGCACGAGATCTCTCCCGGGACCGTTCCGCTTGGACCTACGGCGAGCAGGTCGCGTCCGTCTTGCCCAAGCACTCCATCGTCGTCACTTACACGATGCCCGCGGAGTGGAAGTACCACACTGTCTTTCGTTGGTACGTCAAGCTCGTGCGCAATGAACGTCCCGACGTCAGTGTCATGCCGTTCGCATCGCCGGAGCTGATACGACAACTACTCGAAGCGGACCACCCAGTGTTCACCTACGTCAAGACAAGCTACCTGAAGCAGTTCACTCACGAGGAAGTCCCGGGCGTCGACGAGGGGCTGCTCCGCCTCGGGCTCGCGGAGTGAGAGTCAACCGCTAAGCCGCCCGCTCGGCAGTGGTTCGGCCCCGAGCGCTTCGGCGATGCTCCGCGCGATGCGCATGCCATCGACAGCAGCGCTCACGATCCCGCCCGCGTAACCGGCGCCCTCGCCGCCGGGGTAGAGTCCTTTCCACACTGGCGACATCAGGCTCGCTGCATCCCGCGGTACTCGCACGGGGCTGCTCGTCCGCGATTCGACGCCCACGAGCACTGCCTCCTCGCTGACAAACCCCCGGAGCTGCTGCCCAAAGCGCAAGAGCCCTTCCCGCAAACGGTCTGCGAAGGGGACGCCTCCGGACTCCAACACCTCCAGCACATTCGTCGCAACGAGCCCTGGGATGTAGCTGGTCTCTGGTAACGTCGTCGAAGCGCGCTGCTCGAGCGCATCCACCAATCGTGTCGCGGGCGCCGCCAACGTGCCCCCCCCCGCCAAAAAGGCGCGTTGCTCGATGACCCGCTGCAGCTGGACGCCCCCGAGCGGCCCCGAATACCCAGCGGCCTCGAACTCGCCTGGATCGACGGAAACGACGATACCGCTATTGGCGTACTTGGAGTTGCGCCGTGATGGGCTCATGCCGTTGACGACCACCTCCCCCGGCGCGGTCGACGCGGGAACGATGAAGCCACCGGGACACATGCAGAACGAGAACACGCCCCGTCCACCGCGACTATCCACGAGTCGATACGCGGCGCTCGGTAGCTTGGGGTGCCCCGCGCTCGCGCCGTACTGGATCCGGTTGATCAGCGGCTGCGGGTGCTCGATGCGTACCCCCAACGCAAACCCTTTGGGTTCGAGGGGGTGCCCCGCCGCGTGCAAGAACTCGAACACATCGCGTGCCGAGTGACCCGTCGCCAGGACGACAGCTTCCGCCTCCACGCGTTCGCCACCGGCGAGTTCGACGCCCACCACACGGTCTACCGAGGGCGCCATCAACAGCCCCGTCACGCGCGCCTCGAAGCGGAACTCGACACCCACGCGCTCCAAGTGCTCGCGCAGCCCGCTGACGACCTGCGGCAGCAGGTTACTTCCGATGTGCGGACGGGCCTCGGTCAAGATCGCATCGGGAGCGCCGTGTTCGGCCAATATCTCGATCACGTCGCGGACGTCGCCGCGCTTGTGCGAACGGGTGTAGAGCTTGCCGTCGCTGTATGTCCCTGCCCCGCCCTCGCCGAAGCAGTAGTTGCTGTCGGGGTTGACGGTGGATTTACGCGTCAAGCCCTTCAAATCGCGGCGTCGCGGTTGCACCTTCTTGCCCCGATCCAACACGACACTGCCGATGCCATGGCGTGCCAAGTGGTAGGCGCAGAAGAGCCCGCACGGGCCATCGCCGACAATCACGACCCGGCGTGGCCCCGGGCACTCTCGCGGCGCGACCGGGCGCGGCTCTTGCCGTTCTGGAGCCGACAGTGCGCACGTCAGGTGAATGCGAACCCGGCCACGACGACAATCCAACGACCGCTTGACGACGGTCAACGGCGGCAACGCGGCTTCGGCCACCGCGAGACGCTTGCTAACCCGCTGACGCAATTGTCGATTGTCGTCGGGATCATCCAGACCCAACGAAAGCTCGACGAACTCGGGGATCGACGTTTTGCCCGTCACGCGACACGAACGGCTGGGCCGCCCCTCAACTGGTGGACGTCGAGCACGTGATCATCGATTGTCTCTTTGGCCAACTGCACGATCCGCTCGTGATGGCTGAAGAACAACACCTGCATGCGTTCAGAAACCTTGCCCAACACGGACAGCGCGGCCCGAGCACGGTCATCGTCGAAATGAACGAGCACGTCATCCAACACCAGGGGCATGCTCGGCTTCCGCTCCAGATAGCGCTCGAGGCTCGCCAGGCGCAGCGCCAAATACAGTTGATCCCGGGTGCCATCGCTGAGCCCCTCGACGATGACTTCGCGTCCGTCGTTGCGCACACACAAGAGGATCTGCTCGTCTTTCTTGTCGAAGCCCACGCGCAAGCCACGGTAGGCCCCCAACGTCAGTTCGGGGAATATCTCGCCCGCCCGACGCAGCACCGGGCCCTGGTGTTCATCGCGATACGATTCCACTTCGCGCTGCAAGAGCAGTGCACCCAACCGCAGCTCGACGTACCGACGCACTGTCTGTTGTAGCTCGGCGGTCTTTGCCGCGAGCTCTTCGCTCTCTTGGGCAGCTCCCCGCGCAAGCCGACCGAGCTGCTGCTCCTCGGTCGCCACCTGAGCACTGAGCTCGTCCACTCGTTGTTCGCAGGCGGAGAGCGCGAGCTCGATGGCGTCGATACGCTCCCGGACCTCTTCGGCCAGTGCGCCATCAGCCTGCTCGATCAACGTCGAGAGGCTCGCACCATCGCCCTGCCCCACGATTTCGTCGTCCAGCTCAGCGACCAGTGCGGACAACCTGCTGGCCTTGGCGACCCGCTCCTCGACAGCCACCAGTTGCCGCAGGTCAGCAACATTCGCTCGCGCCATCAGCTCTTGGAGCTCTTGCTCCGCCCGCTGTTCTGAGAGCAGAGCCTCGCTGACGCGCCCGCGCCGCTGTTCGGCGTCCTGTCGCAACCGCGCGGCCTCTTCCGCATCCGCTCGCGCACGCCGAGCGCGACGAATCAACGTATCGCACGCCTGCTCCAACGATAACTCACGCCATTGATCCTCCGGCACGGCGCCGTCGAGCAGGCTGTGCACGTCGGCCTCGAGTTGTTTGCTGTCGCGCTCCATGCCGGCGATGCGTCGCCTCAGGTGCCGCACCTCGCCGAGCAATCGGCCCAAGTCACTCAGACGCCCCACGGCAGCGAGCACCTCTTCTGGTCCGGAGTCCCGTGGCATACCCAGACTGTCCAGTGCTTTGTACCAGTCCCCCCGCCAATGTTTGACCCGCGCCTTGAGTTCCTCTTGCTCGTGGGCCAGTTCTTCGAGCTGGCGTTCTTCGAGTTGGAACGTGCGCTCCATGTCCGCGCGTTCGGCACGCTGTCGCGTGAGCCGTTCGACGACGGACGCCGCGCGATCGCAGAGTGAGATCAGGTTGGTCTCCCAAAGCTGCCGGGGGGGTTCTCCCACCGCCTCGAGCGCCATCGAGAGATCGCCGTGGGCCGTCGCCAACTGACGCTCCAGACCACGGCATTCATCGCGCACCGTGTCCCGTTCCTCCACGAGCGCGATCGTTTCGTCCCGCCGACGCAACCACTCGATCATGTCGCGCGGCCGTGCTGGCTCGACTCGACAAGACTCCCATTCTGCGTGCCACGCTTGCTCGAGTGCTTGCCACTCAGCTTCGCGCTCCTGACTTCGTTTCTGCAGGAGCGAGCGCTTGTCCTCGTTCTCTTTGAGCGCTGCGGCGATGCGAGCCCGCTGAGACACGCGGTCGGCCTCGTTGAACAATCGGTCCGCGTACTCGTCACACTGAGCCACGAGTTGTCGCACGGTCGCTAGCTCTTCCGAAGTTGGTGACGCGCCCTTTCCAGAGACGTCGGCCAGCCCTTGCACGGCGTGATCCCGCCGTGCGCGCAGCGAAAGCAAGTGCTCGCGGGTGGGCACCTCGCCTTGACCTCCCAAGATCTGCTCTTCGCGGCACAGTTCGATGCGACCGAGCTCGAGGGCTTCCGTCTCCAACCGCAGTTCATCCCGAAGCCGCAATGCTTTGGACCACTCCGTCTCGAAGGCGAGCACGACCTCCGTCGACGGTACCGACAGTCCGTGCAGCTCGGGCAACGTCCCCGAGTACCCGGGCAAGCCCGCCATGGCCTGCCCCAAGCGCTCCTCCAAGCGCTGCAAGCGTCGCGTCGATGCGTGCAAGCGTTGCTCGGCTCCCGTGGTTCGCTGAGCGCGGGCGAGCGCCGCCGACAGCGCGCTCGGCTCGCTCGCGAGGGGCACCCTCGCGAGTTCCTTCTTCTTGTGCAGGAGCGCGCCCTGGACTTTCTTCAGCTTGCCGGAAGTATCACTCAGCTGGGTGTCGAAGCGCGTCTTTTCGCGGCATAGGCGCTGGAGCTTCTGCTCCTCGATCGCCGTCAGCAGGAGTTCTTCGGCGCGCTCCGGGGCAAGATCACTGCCGAGCTCCGTCAGCGCCCGCCGCATCTCGTCGTGCAACGCCCGCAACTCGGCTTGTCGCTTCGGCAAGTCCAGCTGAGCCTTGCGATGCTGCCCGAGTCGCGATGCGAGATCGTCGATCACCCGCGCTTCGAGCTCGGCCAACTCGGGGCTCGCGGACAGCTCGCCCAGACGACGCTCCACGCGCTCGATCTCCAGCGCTTCATGCTCTCCACGCTGCTTGGCTTCACTGACTTGACGTTCAGCCGCAACGCGCCGTTGCTCGGCATCCGGCGAAAGCTCCGGCAACGCTCCGAGTTGTGACAGCTGCTCCAAGTTCTGAGCTCGTCGCGCCAACAGCGGCAACACACGGAGTTTGCGCTCCAATGCCGACTTCTCTGAACGCAGCCGAGCCCGCTCGGCTGTCTTCTTGTCCCACTCTTGCCGTAGCTCGGAAAGAGCGCGCTCCTTGGCCGTGTAGCTCTCGGCACTCGTCGCCTGCAGATCCACGGCCTGCCGCGCGGCGCGCAACTCGTCTATCAGCAGGTTGATGGGCATCTTACGGCTGCGGGAAGTGAACAGGGCATCTGCCCCCTGAGACAGCTCGTTGTACAGGCGGCGCACGGATCCGACGCCCATGCCCGCACCGAACACGCTTTCCCCCGCCTTGCCGTCCAACAGTTCTTCGGCGCCGTGACGGAGCGTCTCGTGGTCCAACCCGAACATGGCGTCGAACAGATTGGGCTCGGCGCACAACGCTTCCAGGCGCTGTTCATCCATCGGCACGCCTTCGGCATCCAGGAGCGTGTTCTTGCGTCCTTTTCTGCGCACGGCGTAGAATCGGGAGCCGTCGTCGGTCAAGAGCTCGGCCCCGAGCCGCAGATCGTTGCCCGAGTGCAGGAAGGTGTCGCGGCTCTGCTGCGGGATACCGTAGAGAAACCCGCGAATCGCGCGCAGCGCGGTGCTCTTGCCCGCCTCGTTGCTGCCGTAGACCAGGTGAAACCCGGGCTGCTTGTTCGAGAAGTCCAAGACTTCGCCCTGGAAGTGGCCAAAGGCTGCCAGCTCGAGTCGCAAGAACCTCATGGCGTGTGCCCCGCCGCTGCCAGGCGCGTCAGCAGCAAGCTCTCGACATCATCGAGGGCGGAGGCCAGGGTCTCCACCTCATCGAGCCGGATCCCAAACGGCCCTTGGCGCACTTCGATGGGCAGCTTGTTCTTCAAGTCCTCGAAGTCAGCAGCAAACGCGGCGAGTTTTTCCGGAGAGTTCTTCAACTCCGAGAGCGAGCGGGCGAGCTGCCCCAAGGCATCCCCCCGTTGACGCAGGCGGTCGAAGGACAAGAGCGGCTCCGTCCGGAACCGCACGGACTCGATCCAGATGCGTTCGAGCTCGGAAGCCCGCGCTCGGATCTGCGCCTCCCACCGAGGCTGATCCCCTTCCAGGGCGGCGTGGGCTTCAGTCTGCCCCGTCAGGGTCAAGCGCACGATGAGCGGTCGCCCATCGGCCTCGGCCAAGAGCCGCTCGACCGTCAGCATCACCTCATCGACCGCTTCGTCGGCGTCCGCTCGAGCCGGCACGAGCACGTCCTGTTGCGCCCAGCGCACGACATCGAGTGCTCGATGGGTCACCTCCTGGATGCGCCCCGCCCCGATCTCGATCAAGGTGGCGCCCTTCGGCCCCAGCTCTTTGATGTGCCGCCCCTGCAGATTGCCCGAGAAGACCACCCACGGCTCGGTCGAGAGCACTTCGCGTTGGTGCACGTGCCCCAGAGCCCAATAGTCGTACCCCTTGGCGACGAGCGCCTCCAAACGACACGGTGCGTAAGGCTCGTGCCCGACCCGGCCCGTGACACAGGTGTGCAACAAGCCGATGTTCAACAAGCCGGGGACGGGCTCCGGATAGTCCTTGGACAGGTCGTCGGTTTCCGCGCGCCGACCATAACTCTGACCATGGACAGCAATACCGAGATCGGGGAACTGCACCGTCTGTGGCGCTTCGAAGGACAGCTCGGTCGTGTTGTCGGGCAACGTCAGGTGCTTGGTGATTTGGCTAGCGGCATCGTGGTTGCCCCGAATCAGTACCACCCGGACACCCGCCCGCTTCAAGCGGGCCATCTGGTCGGCAAAGAACAGTCCCGTGGTGTAGTCCCGCCAATCGCCGTCGAACAAATCGCCGGCAAGAAGCAACAGACCGACGCGCTCCTCCTCACACAGACGCACCAGGTTTTGCATGGCACGTCGCGTCGCCGAGCGGACCAACTCCACCGGAGCGCCGCCGTACCGCGTCAGGCCGCTCAGCGGACTGTCGATGTGCAAGTCCGCGGCGTGGACGAGCTTCATCGCCGATCCCCCGCTCGGGTGTCCTGGGCTGGGCACCCGAGCAGCGCCCAGAAGGCCATCCGCGGTGCAAAGAAGGGCATGGCCGGCTCATAGCAGCAACGCACCAGCTTGTCTTCTGAGCCGGACAGGCAACGTCCGACCGAAGGTGGCACGGCACGGTCGCCGCAGTCGAATTCCGACACCAAATTGGCTACGGTACCAAGGTGAAAACCGAGGTCCCGCGGGGAGAGTCGCCCGACGCTCACGAGACGCAACTCACGATTGCGTCTCTTGGGCTGATCGCAGAGCACTTGGGACAACCCGTCTACGCCAAGAATGCCGAACTACAATTCGTCTTGCTCAATGCTGCCTTCTGCAGCTGGGTCGGACACACACGCGAGGAGCTGCTCGGACGCACCGAGTCCGAGATCTTCGGGAAGGCGTTGGCGCGCCCCCACGAGGCCGCCGAACGCGACGTCATCGGGCAGCAGCTACCGGTCACCGCCGAGCACCACTTCTCGGTCGCCGACGGCAGCCGGCAGCCGCGCCCAATCACCAAGCTACCCCTGGCGGACACGACCGGATCGGTCACGCACGTCGTGTGCGTCGTGGGCCAGGCGGGCGAGAGCGCGGCGTCGGCGCAGCAGCTCGAAGAGGAGCTGGAGCGCTACGCCCAGGAACGCACGCGCGCCCTCCGGGATGTGCAAGACAAGCTGCTGCGCAAGGAGCGACTCATGGTCTTGGGTCAACTCGCGGCAGGCTTGGCGCACCAGATCAGAAACCCGTTGGGCGCCATCGCCAACGCCTTGGCCTTGGCACGCCGTCAAATGCCAAAAGATGCTCCGCCGATGGTGGGCGAAGCCCTGCAGATCGCCAACGACGAGATCTGGGAAGCCAATCGCATCATCGGCGACCTGCTCGAGTACGCGCGCATCCGTCCCCCCACGACGACCCGGACCCCATTGCGTCGGGTGGTCCAAGCCGCGCTGGACAGTGAGCCCATGCCCGCGGACATCACGACCGAGATCCACATCGATGAGATCATCGTTCAGGCGGACGAGCCGCAGGTGCGCGATGCCTTGCGCAATCTCATCCGCAACGCACGTGAAGCGATGCCTGAAGGCCAGCCCGGCACATTGACGATGTGTGCGACCTCGACGGGCCAGTTCGCCGAACTGCGCATCCAGGATACTGGTGAAGGGGTGCCGGAAGAGCACCGCCACCTCTTGTTCGAGCCGCTGGTGACGAGTAAGCCCTTGGGCATTGGGCTGGGACTTCCCACGGCGAGAGCTCTGATAGTCAACCAAGGCGGCACGCTGGAATGTGTGGAGTCGGACCATTCCGGCGCCTGCTTTTTGATGCGATTGCCGCTATCGAGGAATGACGAGAACGAAGATGCTGATTGATGAACTGAAGCAGCGCATGTTCGCTGCGATGAAGGCCAAGAGCCTGGTCGAAAAAGAAATCCTACGCACCGCCATCGGCGAAGTGACACGAACCGGCGAGGAGGCCACCGACAAAAAGGTGATCGCCATCTTGCGCAAGATGGGCAAGAGCTGCCAGGAAACCCTAGCGCTGACGACCGACGAGCTGGAGAAGCAAAAGATCCACGAGGAGATGGCCGTGCTCGAGTCGTTCCTACCCAAGGCGCTCAGCATAGCTGACATCGTGACCGCCCTCGCCCCCGTGACGGAGCAGATCCGCGCCGCGGGCAACGACGGCCAAGCGACGGGCGTCGCGATGAAACAACTCAAGAGCACCGGGGCCGAGGTGAACGGCAAAGACGTCGCCCAAGCGGTCAAGCAGATCCGAAGCTAATGCGTGGACAACTCGAGGTCAACGCCCAGTGGCAGCTCTTCACCATCGTTCACAACATCGAGAGGATCGCCGGAGTGCACCGTCAGTGAGGGCGTCCCCCCCGGGCGAACCGGCGTGGCCCCAGCCGAGGGCTCGGGCACGAGGGCCACGAAAATCGAGCAAGGGGCCCGAGGGGGCGGGGGGCAGGTTGACGTCCACGCCAAAGTGGGTTTTTCTACGGCCTCGTTCGGCAGTCCGGCGATTTCCCACCTGATGCTGTCAGCGCTCGGGCGGTTTCGCGCTATCGCTGGTCGCCCGGGGTCACGTGGGTATCGGCGCTGATCACGCCTCAGCTGTGAGGGTCGGAGTCCGCTCTTGTTCCGAGGTGCCCCGCGTGGCATGCTTCCTCCGATTCGGTCAAGAGAGCGCATGCACAAGCACACCCTTGAATTGCTGGACACGGCACTCGACGCAGTTCGCGAGGACTTGGTCCCGCGCGTCGAAGAGCTGGCCCGCAAGAGTGCTGCCGGCACACTGACGGGCGAAGAGCAGACCGAGTATTCCGAGATCGTTCGGCTGAATGACACCCTCAGCCTGCTCCGGCTGCAAGCCGAGGACCTCTTGGTGCGCGCCGCCTCGTGAGCCTGCCCGGCGAAACTCGCGAGTTCGTTCGGCAGCGTGCAGGAGATGCATGCGAGTATTGCGCTCTTCCTGAATACGCATCCGTGCTGCCTCACCAGATCGATCACATCGTGGGTCGCCAGCACCGAGGTTCCGACGAGGCCGACAACCTCTGCTTGTCGTGTATCCGCTGCAATCAGAAGAAGGGCCCGAACATCGCGTCCATCGATCCTGACACGGGCGTCGTGACGGCGCTGTATCACCCCCGCCGCCACTCCTGGCTCGATCATTTCGCCGCCCACGACGCAAGAATCACCGGATTGACTCCGGAAGGGCGTGCCACGGTCCTGCTGATGGACATGAACAATCCCGATCGCGTACTGCTCCGCAAAGCGCTGCTCCGGCGGGGCTGGCGACCTGGAACGTGGGAGCAAGCTCGCAAACGGTGATCCCGGCGTGCCCAACAAGGCGTTGCTGACCGCGTGGCCCTCGCTACGCTATTGAGACAGCCCTGCAACAAGCCAACCTCGAGCGAAGCGCGCTGCGCGCTGGTCTCGGGCTATCTCGCTTCGCGAGCTGCTCGGAATCGCGCTACGCAAAGTCGCACCCGACGATTCCGTCGCCGCCTGGTCCAGCCGTAGGGACCACTTCCATGAAGGTAGGCCGACACGGCGGGCAAGGTTGGAATTTCTCTTCCGGTCAATCAGCGACAGTCCACTTCGCGATCTAATCAAGGCTGACTTGCGCGCAGCAAAAGAACTGTTCGACGCGCTGAGCGCTGCGACGCATCAACCCACCTTATCGCCGACGCCGGAAACTCTTGTCGTGCTCATCTCCCGCGCCGAAGGCACCCTGCTCGTCATGCTTCGGCTCGCCGTTCGAACTCCGGTAGAGCCCTCAGATCGCGTCGGCACCTAACTCACGCCCACTCACGCCCTGAGGTGGACCGTCAAGTCTGAGCGGTAGATTTCTCGGCTTGAGAGAGCAACGTCGAGCCGCGTTGGCGAAGGGCTTTGGAGTCGCCCTGGTAGCACGTCAGACCCGTCGGCACGTTTCACGGCCTGGACGCGAAGCCAGTAGTGCAAAAAGAGCAGGTAGCGGCACTGCAGTACGGAACCGGGGTTGACATAGCCTCCTTAACCAGCTCCGGCACCGGCAAGTGGCGTTCATGACGCCTGGGAACGCGATTGGGGCTTACAAGTCGCGCTCATGACGCCTAGGAACGCCATTGGGGCTTACAAGTCGCGCTCATGACCCTTAGGAACGCGATTGGCGCTTACGACTCGCGTTCATGAGGCTTAGGAACGCGATTGGGGCTTACAAGTCGCGTTCCTAAGCGACGTGATGCGTCGCGTCATTCTCTCACGCCGAGACTTGCTCGGCTTCTTCCTGTTGCTCCGTGCGGCCTGGGCGCCGGGCGGAGGGGCGAACCTTGTTGGCGAGTTCATCTTGGCCGGCGAGGACGAAGAGCCCGGTGAGCACCGTGGCGACGCCCTGGAACGCGCGATCGTATTGTTCAATTGCGCGGTTCTTCTTGGCCAGAGTGTCCTGAGCTTCGCGGACTTCTCGCGCCACGACGTCGAGTCGATTGCGCAGTTCGGTTTGGGCGCCGCTGATGTCGTCCGCCAGCACCGAGACATCCAGTTGAGCCCCTGCGACTCGCGGCTCCGGCAGTGCGACGTTGGCCAGCGTGGTGCTGACTTGCCCTGCGAAGCGTTCGAGAACGACCGGGTCTTGTGGCGCGGCTTCTGGCAGCACCGTTCGGGCGAGGGTTTGCCCGTACAGTCCAGTCAACACCTCGCGCAACTCGACCAACTTGGCGGTGACCGCAGCCGCCGCTTCATCGCGTTCGGCACGCGCGGGCGCGTCATCGGCCAACTCTCGCTCGTGCGTTTCGTCTGCACGGACCATCTCGTCACGACGCCCGACGAGCGTCGACGTCAATTGAGTCACGACGCTCTGCATGGCGTCGGGATTGCCGCCCGGTAGTACACGAGTCAGCGAGTCCGCCAAGGTTTGCAGTTGAGCCTCGGCGATCGCTGCTACTGCGTCCGCACCCTTCTGACGATCCGTTACGAGCTTTGAAGCCATAGATCCCACCCTTCTTGATGTCCTCGGTGCGCCCCATGCGACCGATTCCGATGGATGCGGGCATACATGGGCACAGAGATGCTGACAAGTGGGTTCTTTGTCTTGTGGCCGTGTTGGCAGTGCGTGGGAGAGTGTTTCGTGGTTGCTCCCATGAGTTGTGAAGGTTGGAGTGTAAAGGTTTGGTCGACGTGTTCTGCTGCGCCGTTCACCCAACGATTGTCGCGCGCAGATATGCGAGGGGATCGTGGGTACGACCCAAGCATGCCGCAATGATCGCCTCCCGCTCGGCCTCAACGGCACGATGAGCGAATTCGAGCTCACGGTGCTGCGACGCCGTGCCCCTTCTCTGCAAGCGGCGCAGTTGTCCTGCGAAGAATCTGCGCCCCAGTCGGACACAGACTTGAGCTAGGACCACGAAAGGCCTGAAGCTGCTGACGCGGCGAAAGACAGCAAGCAACCATGACCGCCAACTCCGCCCTCGATGAGGACGCCTCGCTACTTCGTGCCTGGCACGCGGGGGACCGGAACGCAGCCCAGACGCTGATCCGCCGCTACCACGAGCCCATCACGCGATTCTTCCGAACCAAGGCCTTCGAGCACGCCGAAGACCTCACCCAGCGCACCTTTTTGGGCCTGGCCGAGGCCAGAGCCCGCTTCAGTGGAGAGTCAACGGTCCGCGCGTTCGTGTTCGGAATCGCGCGCAATGTCCTGTTCGAGTTCTACCGAAGCAAGAAGAAACGCGGCGCAAGGGAGCCAGACTTTGGCGTCGAGTCTCTCGCGGACTGCTCCCCCGGAGTCTCAACCCAGGCGGCAGCACGCTCGGAGATGCGAGTGCTGTTGCAGGCTCTGCAAAGCATCCCCGCAGAGCTTCAGAGTCTGCTGGAACTTCACTACTGGGAGGGGCTCAGCGTCGAAGAACTAGCGGCCGTCTTCGAACTGGCGCCGGGCACGGTCAAGAGTCGCATGCATCGGGCACGCGGCTTGCTCCAACAGGAAATGGGCCGCGTCGCCGCGAGCCCATCCCTGCTCAAGAGTACCCAGTCGCTGTACGCTGCGTGGCTTGGTCGCGCAGCTGCAACCGATGACCGCTCCTGAGCGCGCGATCGCGTTGACATCGCGCTCGCTTCCTTCAATCGTCTTCGGCAGGGCCCACCTCTCGCGACGCCGAAATAGCAACCTCCGCAAGGCGTCGCTCCAACTCCGGAACCGCATCATCGACATCAACGTCGGTGTTCATCTGGAAAGCAACAGCAACGCGGTGCTGCGGATAGTAGCGAAGGCTCGAAACGTACCCTGGGATGGTCCCCCCGTGACCATAGCTCGGGCCAAACGGAGTCTTCTCGTAGATCGCGACCCCGGCACCATAGCGCACCCCCGAGTCCTCGCCCCCGACCGGAACCGCCCGAAGCAGTTCGTCCATATAGTCTCCAGGCAGGGCGCGCCCCTCATAGAGCTCACGGGCCCAAAGGACGAGATCTCTCGAGCTAGTCACGAGACCACCGCCCGTCCACTCCACCGCCGGGTTCCACACCATCACGCCCGGGGCGCTCGTGGTCTTGACAGGCAGGCCTAGCGGGTTGTCCGGCGCGGTGTAACCCGCCACCAGTCCCGGCAGGGAGCGTTGCGCTGAGGGAGTGGTCGCCGACAACCCGAGCGGCTCGAGCAAACGTGCGGCGAGCTGCTGCTCGTAGCGTTGTCCGCTCGCTTGCTCGATGACGAGTCCAGCCAAGACATACCCCGTGTCAGAGTACGCCCACCCCTGCCCTGCCGGGAAGAGCGCGGGTTCGTCGAGCACGAATTCGAGCAACGCTTCAGGGGGAAATGGGTTTCCTGGCTCCTTCCATCGCTGGGCAACCGCTTTGGCAAAACGAGCGCTGTGGACGTGATCTGGCAAGCCGGCGCTGTGGGTGAGCAGTTGCCTCAGCGTGAGCGAATCGTGATTGGGCAAACGCGAAAACCACGGACGCTGCGAAAGCACCGCGCTCACCGGAGCGTCGAGGTCCATCACGCCATCCAGCGCCAAGGCGAGAGCCGTGGCCGCCACGAAGCTCTTTCCAATGCTCGCGGCGAGCATGCGGCTTTGCGGTGTCATGGGCGCGGCACTCTCCACATCGGCGAGACCAGAAGCGGCAACGCCGACAGTTCCGTCCGGCAGCACGAAGGCAGCCGTCGCTCCAGGGAAACCCAGCTTCTCGCGTGCACTATCGAGTTCGGCTTGAAAGCGACCGTCCAAAGGCTCGTCTCGTACCGGTGAAGCCTCCACGGCAGCTGTCTCGGGCGCCGGAACAGTCGCCGACGTCGGCTGGCACGCAACAGCACCCAACGGCAGAATCAGGAGCCATCCACAAGCGCGAGGCATCAGCACACCTCCGTAACAGCGGTCTTCCGATCGAGCAGCTCGCGCCGCTTCCACACGATCATCACCAGGGCAATCCCAATCCACAGCAGGTTGTCCCAGGGCTGAGCATCCGGAAACAGCGGGTTCATCATCTGAAAGTGGAACAGGTACGCAACGAGCAGGCTGCCTCGCGCCGCGTTGAAGAAGGGCGTCAAGATGACGTAGATGGCAATCACCGCGAAGAAGTAGGGCAAGAACGACCAACTGCTCATCGGCGCCCCACTCAGGAAGAACGCGGGAATGTGCCAGACAGCGATCAGAGTACCGAGAATCATCCCAGCCCAAAGCGGTGCGAAGCGTCGTTGAAGAAGCGGTAGCGCAACACCACGCCAACCGAACTCTTCGATCGGTCCCAACAAGAGTGCCAAAACCACGGCCGACACGATCTCGGTGCCCGTCGCCGAGGCCAAGGGCTGAATGATGGGTCCCTTGATGGCGGCACCGGCGTAGACCACTGCTGGGATGCCAACCACGAGCAGCGCCCACCAGCCCAGCGGCGCCCGCCACAGCGTGAGCCGTCGCAGGAAACGTCCCAGCCCTTGGACGCCATAGTGCCACCATACCAGCAGCAACCCCGCAATGCCGGGTGAGTAGACCGCGAGAATGTAGAGCGGGTTCGAAATGGTCAGTTCACCAAAGACAGCCGTCACCTGATCGTAGAACAGGATCAGAATGGCAGCGATTGTCCAAGTCAGACCGAATGACATTGCCAAGAGTGGAACGAGCGTACGCTCGGTCATGGCAGGGGTTGGATGGTTCTGGCTATCTCGAGGCGCATCGGTGCGCACCCGCGAGTTCACGTGCAGGGTCTTCATGTTGTTTCCTTTCTTGATGTTGCCGTGCGTCGTTGACGCGCGGTGGAGTGTTATTAGTCGTCGTCGGGCAGGCGCCAGGTCAGGCCAACACGCGCAAAGAACACGTCCGGCAGGGTTTGCGTGCCTCCGGCGACGCGTTCATTGTCCGCGTTCATCTGCTCGAAGCGACGAAATAGGGTGTGCCCGGCGTACACACTGAGCCAGACCGAGTCGACGGTGCGAACACCAAAGGAAGCTCCGGCTGTGGCGACGGAGTACCCAATGTGGTCGATGCACTGCGCACTGCTGGGCTGTGCTTCGTCGTCGGGAGTGCTCAGGTCGTCGCTCTGCGCCGCGCAGGGCCAGACGTCCCGAATCGCCGAGTCGCCAATCGAATACGAGCTACCATCGACGTCAGCGCGGAGCCCGAGCTCGATGCGGTCACTCGCTCTCCACTTGGCCTCAGCCTGCACCGGAAGCAGAGCATCGACGCTGATGCTCGCTGTCGGTTGCCAGTTCACGTAGAGCACCGGAAGGGGCAAGAACGAGCCGTACTCGAACATCGCTGCGCCACCACCACCCAGTACGAGTTGCTCCGAGAACTGATAGCTCGCGAGCGCCATGCCCTGCGTGCGCAGCGCCCGACCCTCAACCGCCTCGAGATCGCTGGCGATACCGGGCTTGGCTTGAAGCAGGAGCATCCAGTCGCTCGAAAGCAGGTGGATGAGCGTCAATGGGAGCTCGAGAGCATGCAGGTCCAGCTCCCTCTCGGCGGGCGACTCATGGGAGAACGACAGTTTGTCGAGGCGGTAGCCAAAACCCGGAGCGAAAACTGTCGACTCGCCCAACGACAGCGGCACGGTCAGCGACGCACCGTAGGTCGAGACTTGAACATCCTCGGCATCGGACCAAGGGGTTGTCCCCACGGGGCGCTCCCCCGCCAACTTGGTCGGCGGAAGGTATTCACTGCGCAGCTCGGCGATGTTCAGCGGCTGAGCGATTGCAACCGCCGGCAAAGAGAACGGTACGAGGCCCGCTAGGAGCCCGGCTAGGCATGACAGATGTCTCATGCCTGCGAAGTGACGCCCGAGTCGTTTCGGTTCGCAGAAAAATCACTCCCGCCAACAGAACGCGAAAACACAGCAAAAAACCCTGCAACAGGCTCGCGGACTCCCGCCAACAGATCGGGTGCAGGTTCAGCCGACGGGGAGCGACGAGCCAGCCGCATCCCACCACTCCTTCAGACGAGCGTCATCCCAGGCGTCGCCCACCAGGATCTGCTCGAGGCGCTGCCGGACCACCAGGGCGGTGGGCGGCCGCTCCGCTGGCCCTTTGGCGAGCAGGTCGACGACCAAGTCCTCCAGAGCTGCAGGCACGGAGGCCCCCGAAGCGTCGAACAGGGGCTTGGGGAGTGGCTTGTGCACGTGAGCAGAGAGCAGACCGACAACCGTCTTTTCTTCGAAGAGCAGCCGCCCCGACAGCAGAGTGTATGCGACGCACCCGAGGGCGTAGAGATCTGCGTGATGGTCGGCGTTGTCAGGATCGACGATAATCTCGGGTGCCATGAACGCTGGCGTGCCCACGACGTCGTTTTCGTGTGTGAGCGTCGCGGCCTCTCCGTCAGCGCCTCGAGCCACTTCCGTCACCAGTCCGAAGTCGAGCACTTTGACGATGTCGAGCTCAGAGCCTTGGCGACAGAGAAAGATGTTCGCGGGCTTGATATCCCGGTGGATCAAACCGAGCTCGTGGGCTTCCTGCAGCGAGAGGCAGATCTGCCGCAGGATCCGCACGACGCGCCAGGCGGGCTGCGGGCCGTGGCGGGCAACCAGCGCTTCGAGGTCCATCCCATCGAGCAGCTCCATCACGTAGTAGAAGTCGCCCGCATCGGTACGCCCGAAGTCGTACAGTTCGACCGTGTGCGTGGAGCGCAGGCGGGCTGTCGCGCGCGCCTCTCTCTCGAACCGCCGCAGCGCACTCGCGGCGCGCTCTGGCGAGGCGTCGACGCGGTCGGCTTTGATGACCTTGAGAGCTGCCGGACGCGCGAGCATCTTGTGCCGCGCCAGCCACACTTCTCCCATCCCGCCGTGCCCCAGCTTATCGATCAACTCGTAACTCCCGAGTTCTCGTGAGCGGCGCCGCTCCTCACGCAAGACCCTATCGATGCGGTGAATCGCCACCGACATGAAGACGCACAGAGCGACGCTGAGCGGAACGCTAGCAAAGCTTCCTGGGGAGATAATCGCGAAGTATTCGATCCCACTGACCCCGGACCAAGCCAACGGGAGCGTCAGCAGGGGCAGCGCCAGGGACAGCGCCAGCAGGAAGTGCTTCGTCGGCGAACTCGGCACGAAGGGCGGGAAGAGCACCATGAAGACACAAGTCCAAGTCAACCCGTCGATCAGGCTGGGCTTCTCAACACCCGGCGGCAAACCTGCCGTGTACGGGAGCGCCGACGACTGGAAGAAGTGGAGGCTTTCCAGGGTCTGATGAATACCCACGGCAAAAACCATGAAGAAGGCCAGACGCACCACGCTGTCGAGGGAGACTTGTGCCCGTCTGGCTGCGCGGAATACCCACCAGGACAGGAGCGCCATCAGCACGTTCTTCAGACGGGCAGGACTGGTGAGACCTGAGGTGTGGAAGGCGGCGTGCAGCGACAGATCCAGCGGGACCGCGACGGAGTACACAGCCCCAGCAAGCGCTGCGAGCGCCGCAACTCGGTTCCGAACGCTCGCTTCGAGGACGGGATCCTGTTCATCCACTCCAGCTCCGGTGGTCTGCTGACGACGGAGCAGCGTGGGAGTCTTCAAGGTGTCTGCATCACTCGGCTCGGAATCGCGACGCGCCAAGAGCAGCCGCATTCCGCGTTGCCGAAGCCTGGCTAGCCCATCGAAAGGCCGGGCTGCGCCGGAAGCCCCGTCTGCTCCGAGCACCTTGGCCTCGAGCCGTGCCAGCGCGAACTCCCGCGCTGCCGGAGAATCGAAGGCCGGCGGAGGCGCTGCACCGAGATCTGCTGCGAGTGGGGCTCCCGGAGCAGACTGCGTCTCGTAATCATCTTGCGACGCTCCAGTCAGATCCGGCATGCGAGTAGGATAGCCACACTCGGACACTGCCGCGGAACCAATTTCGACAGCGGGTCCGCTGGCGGCGCTTTCAACGGGTGGTGAGCAGCGAGAACAATTGTAGGTTCATCATGACGACTTCTTCGGAGGGCTGGCTCTCGGCGACGATGGCTCGCACTTGTCGGAAGTAGGCTCGGTGCAACGCCTGAAGTCGTTCGTAGTCGCTGCGTGAGACGCAAAAGAGATTGTACGAGTAGAGCCCTTCGTCGCCCCGCGAAAGGCGCTCGAGGCCGAGTTCGGCGGCCCAACGTTTGAGCTCCCGCACCGCATCGGGATCCGTCGCCGTATCCACATTCTCGAGTTGGCGGACGGACCACCCGCGTGCGGTTCGCTCCACCTGCTGCGTCGTCTCCAAGAGACGCAGACTGTGCTCGACCCGCGCGATCGATAGCCCCAGTTCACTCGCGAGATCCCCCGCAGTCACGTTGTGGCGTTCTTGGATTCGCTGCGTTTCGAGCAATCTCAAAGTGACGTGACACCACGGGGTGTCGAAGACCGCTTGTCTCGCTGCTTGCAACCGCTCGTGACGCTCGCTCAGGCAGGGCATCGCTTTGGGATCGACCAATGCGGCGACGAAATCGAGCAAGCGGAACGACGTCGCTTCGATCATCGCGAGAAAATCGGGCAGGCGAGGCTCCGTCTCCCCACTGAACCAGCGCGCCACGCGGAATCGGCTCTTGTTCGTCGCGCGCGCCACTTCCACCACGGAGCGTTCCCCCTTCAAGTCGGTGAGCAAGTCAGAGATGGTTGCCGACGAGGCCACGACACGCTGCTCTCTGCTCTGCCGAAGCCAGCCGGGCTCGGCTCTCAGGAACTCGGCGAGCGCCCGCCAAACGTCCACCCCAGCCAACTCGCAAGCTTGCAGGAAGCGACTGGCACTAGGATAACGCCTGCCCGACTCCCACAGGTAGAGCACGTTGCTGTCGTAACCGAGGCGCTTCGAAAACGCCTCCTGGGAGCGCCGCCCGCGCACGGCGCGCGCCAACTGCTGCGCGATGAGCTCGGGATCCGAGGCTGCTTCCCGTTGGACCGTTCCCGATCCGGACACTGCGGAGGTCATATCTAACAGAATTGCACCCTTGGAGGCGATTCTGGAGGAATAAAAGAGCAATTCCGCTCTAGAAGTCGCTGCGCGCGCTGCCATAGTGAAGCCTATGAAGCACTCTTGGCTTGGACGACTTTCCCCCATTATTTTGGGCTCTTGTCAGCTCTTAGCCGCATGCTCGCCCCAGGACGGCGGCCAGAGCGGGGCGGAAGCGCTGGACGACCCGGAGGAGCCCTTCGTGCCCGAACCGTCCCACCCGAGCCCCGGTGGCCAGGATCCGAATGAGTGCGAGGAGGGGGACGACCAAGTTTGCATCGACGAGGCCGAACGGCAGCTGAAACCGTTTGGCGACACGGCGCGCGCGCCGTCAATCGTCGATCGAGACTGCGACTACGGAGGTGTCATCTTGGAGACGACGAGCGTCTCGGGAACGTTCTGCAACTGCGAGCAGGATGACGGCCGCGTGACGATGCTCGGCCCCGTCGGGTTGGGTTGTTTCGTGTACGGACGAGCCGGCGATTGCCTGCTGTCCGACGACGACTTCAGCGGCTGCGAGCCAGACGATGCTTCGAGTTGCGAGGCGAGCTGCCAACTGCTCGAAGAACGTCTCGCGAGCGACGCTGACAAGACCTTCGACACGGAGGTTATCGAGGCCGTGTGCAACGGCGGAAGCTGCACCAACGTCGTCCGCATTGGGGAGCAATGTTACGTCGATGGCTCCAACAGCCAAGGGCGCGCCTACGATTGCGACGCTGGCGCGGAAGCGATCCGCGAGCAACACGCACAGGACACGGCTCCTCCCGAG
The DNA here is from genome assembly GCA_050298815.1 of Polyangiaceae bacterium. Taxonomy (GTDB): domain Bacteria; phylum Myxococcota_A; class Polyangia; order Polyangiales; family Polyangiaceae; genus SZUA-265. The sequence continues at coordinate 79,117 of JBNKUV010000070.1, read as the reverse complement.
CTCATCGAGCTCCCGCCCGAAGACGCCAACTATTTACCCGACACCAACGGCACCCTGTCACTCGGCGTGTACACCTACTACAAGGGGACCTACCGGGAACCCCCTTATTTCAGTGCGCGAGCGGATTTCGTCACGGTCGAGGGCAGCGACGGTATCGTCGGCGAGGTGCTCGATCCCCTCGAGGGCATCGACGACTGCGGGGTCACCCAAAGGGGCAACTCGGGGACCGCTGCATCGGTCGAATGGCACGAAGCCGCCGCCGTGAAGTTGCTGGACGGTGACGTGGAGTACGACTTCGAACCGATTGACGTCGGTTTTCGTTTCTACGCGCTGGGGCTCAGCGATATGGGCGTGAAACCACGGTTCGGTGAGAGCTATGGCTTTTTCGCAACGGGTGCGACGCTTTCGGGGGCGTTCGAAACGGACCGCGTTCACCTGCCAAAGAAACTCGAGTTCGAACAATTGCCAGACCTGACGCACCTACCGCAAGACGACGTCACCCTGCGCTGGTCAGGCAACAACGACGCCCCGCTACAACTGCGCATTGGGGTCGTCGATACCTTGGCTGACAGCTTCTCCCCCTACGAGATCAACTGTCTCTTGGCGGACGACGGTGAATTCGTGCTGCCGAAAGAAGTGCTGGCAGCTGCGCCCACCGGGTTCGTGACTCTGTACGCGCGGAGGCGCCAACGCGAGGTCGTCGAAGATGGGGACAACGCTTTCCTGCTGGAGGGTGAGGTCTCCGTGGAACACCGTCTGGCGTTCGGCGAGCCCTGCGATACGCCGGAGGTCCTCGACGCGTGTCTCGCCCAGGTCGAAGCCGAACGAGCCCTGCGCGAAGAATGCGGCGGCTACGACCCATCGTTGGAACCTCCCATCGAGGTTCAATGCCCCGACTACTTGGCACACGCGTGCAACGGCTGCGTCGAGTTTTTCGAGTGCAAAATCGACAAGACACGCTGCGAGGACGGCGGCATCGTGTCCTATTCTGGGTGTTCGTGCGGGTCGTGAATCGGGCTTGGAGCACCCTTCGCCGACCTCGGGCAGGGCTTCGGCTCCCCCTCTACGTGCGCAGGATCTGTTCAACGGTGGTGGGCGGCACGCCCATCAGATTCCGACCGAACGTCTCGAGGCTCAAGCCGAACACGTTGTTCATCAACGTAACGTACAAGTCGCGCAAGGGGCGACTGTCGAGGTCCACGTGCTGGTCTGAGCTCAACCCGAGGTTGCTGCCCCCAAGCAGGGCAACGGGAAGGTCCGTGGCGAGATGATTCCCTCCGTGCATGCAGCCCCCGAAGAGCACGACGGAATTGTCCAGGAGGCTCACGCCGGGTGCCTCCTCGATCGCATCGAGCTTGCGGCAGAGCTCCGCGACCTTGCCGACGTTCCACCACGTGATCGTCGCGAACTCATCCCCCGCTTGATGCTGGGCAGCGTGGTACTCAGGACAGAACCCGCCCTTGAGCGTCGAACCTTGCTCGCTGAAGGCCCGGAGCTCGACGTGATCGTAGGTGAATTCGGACCGCTCGTCCTCCAGCATGTAGGAGATGACTCGAGTGACGTCGCACTGGAAAGCCATAGCTATCAAGTCGTTCATGGCATCCGCATGAGCCCCCTTGTCGTAGTCGGGCGTCGTTTGACGAGGAGCCTCGGCTGACTGCTCGATGCTTCCGATTGTTGGCGCCTGCGGAAGGGCGCACCCAAGGCCGCCCATCGAAGCAGATACCCCCGTCACCCGCTGTTCGACAGCGCGCACCGATTCCAAGAACTCGTCCAAGCGGTGCTGATCGCTGGCCCCGAGACGGGCACGCGTGCGGGCTGCATTCTCCAAAACGGCGTCCAGCACGCTTTGATCCCTGGCAAGGCGTTTGCGTGACTCTTCCGCCGCCAAGCCGTTTGGATCTAGCGGCTGGGCAACACCGGCAAGCTGATTGAAGACCAAAAGCGGATCCACCGACTTGTACAGGGGCTGGGTGCTGTTCGCCCAAGAGACGCTGCGACTGCTGGAACACGGCTCCCCATCACAACTGCCGAGGGGCGTGGACAACCCAACCTGCATGGAAGCGAGGGGCGTCAGCCCGTCCAATGCGCTGTGTTGTGCCAAGAGTTGATCTATTGAAGGCCCGTTTGCCTCTTCCCTGCCGAGCTCGGCCCTGACGTCCATCGCGTCAACACACGTGAGCCAGGCGCCCGCGAGGCGGCCGTGACTGGGCTCGACCGCGCCCGCACCGTCCGCGTTGAACACGGTGCCGTTCTCGAGACCGGAAATGATGCTCAGCTTCGTTTTGAGTGCCGCACCGAACGGCTCGAGCACGGAAGACAACTCCCAGCCGTCACCAACACCGGTCGCCACGGGGCGCCAGTACTCCGCCGCACCATTGGGCAAGAAGATGGGCAAGAATCGCCGCGGGAATTCACCTTCCGTAGCTCGAACCGTTCGTGGCTCCAAAGAAGGTAACCAGGGCAGAGCCAACGCCACTCCTGCTCCACGAAGCAGGGCCCGACGAGTAGGACGGCCCTTCACAACGGCTCCCCACTGTCGCCGTCGCCTCGGCGGTAGCGAAACGGTTCAGACAGCGCCAACGTTCTGATGAGTCGGCGAATACTGGGCACCTCGTCTTGGGCCAACCACGCGTGCTGGACCTGATCCAAGTGTGGCTCGTCTGCTGCAGTTGCGACTCGTCCCAACCCATAGGTGAGCAACTTCTTTGCCAAGCACTGACCGAAGCGAGGGTCGTTCGCGACGGCGCTGGCCAAACCGTCGAGCCCCTCGATGCTCTGACCGTCAGGCAAGTCAGTCGATACCGGAAGCACACCCGAAGCGTCCACCACAGTCCCGTCGGGATACTCGGTACGAAACTGGCCGATCGCATCGTACTCTTCGAGGGCGAGCCCGTAGGCGTCGAACAGCCCGTGACACGCTGCGCACACCGGGTCTTGGCGATGAAGTTCCAGAGCCTGTCGAACGTTGAGAGCCGTCGCGTCTTGGCCTTCCACAAGCTCTGGAACGTCAGGAGGTGGGTCGGGCATCTCGACGCACAGGAAGTTGGTGGCAATCCAGCGGCCGCGCAGCGACGGTGACGTTCGCCGGTCAAAGGACGTCAGCGCCAAGAACCCGGCGAGGCCAAAAAAACCCGCGCGTTCATCTTCATCGAATTCGACGCGCTCATGACTGTTCAACGGGGTCGGCATGCCGTAAAGCCGCGACAACCATCCGTCGATGAAGTTGACGTCGGCCAACGGAAACTCGAACCAGGAGCGCTCCGTCCTGACGAACTCAGCGAAGTATAGGACCATCTCATCCTGCGCAGCGCGCGCGACTTCGGGTGACCAGTTGTAAAACTGCGGAGCGACCGGGTGAGCAACGACTTGGCGCGCTCCGAGCCACTGCCCCGAGAAGTTTGAGATCATGCGCTCGGATTTGGGGTCGTCGAGCATGCGGTCGACGACCCCAGACAGCGTCTCGGGATCTTGCAGGTCGCCATCAACGGCGAGTTCGAGCAGCTCTTCGTCCGGCGCACTGCTCCAAAGAAAGTAAGACAGGCGGGAGGCGAGTTCGAACGAGCTGAGCGCGTGAGGCTCCACGGAATCCGGCTGCGCGTCGTACTCGATCCGAAACAGGAACTCGGCGCTCGACAGCATGGCCCGGAACGACTGCTCCAAGCCAGCTGAAGGCTCATCTCCCAATTCGAGAGCGGCTTCGTAGACCCGCACGTACGTGGCCAGCTCCTGCGTCGTCAACGGTCGCCGAAACAACCGCAAACCCATCGTTTCGATGCTCGCTCGAACGCAGTCCATTTGACTGGCCTCGCAGGAGACGAATGCTTCCCGTAACCGTGCCGATGAGAATACTTCCGTGGCCAACGTCTGAGCGGCATCGAAGTAGCGCTGGTACTGCGCCTCATCGATCCCGAGCACTGCGGCCATGTTGTCGAAGCCCGCCAACTCGCCCCCTCTCCAGTTGGCAGTAGCTGGCTGAAGCCTCGTCCCGAGTACATCGGCGATGGTGGCGTTGTACTCGACGGTATTCAACCGATGGATGGGTTTGAAGCCGGGATCTAGCGGGGCGCCGACTGCGCTCTCCGCCCCATGGGGCGTGGCGGTCACGACCCCGTTGGCATCGTCATCGGCGGCGACATCCGCACTCCCTGGCACCGCAGTAACTGGAGTATCCGCTGCGCTCCCTGCCGTCGCTCCGTGCTGCTCCTCGGGACGAGCTGAACCTGGACCGGCAGGATCGGTTCCGGCGCAAGCACAGGCAGCCATCGGACCCAGCATCACGCCGAGTACGTGAACCACAATCCCACGCCGCAACCGCATCCAACGCATTTAGCACGCCAGGGCTCCGAGCCCCAGCCAACTCCTCAATTCGCCAGGTCAAAACCCAACAGGAAGTCGGTCTCCGCCCCGTCTTTGTGGCAGCCTGAGCACAGCGCGATGCGGCCCGGGGCTGGAGAATCCGCTTGCGACCCATCCGGGTTTCGGACTTCGTAGTACCAGTCGTTGCCGTCGGGATCATAGCCCGCCTCACGTTTGATCATCACGACGGTGGTGAAATTGTTCCCGTCGGCGTTGTATTCGGCTTTGATGGCGACGCTGCCCTCCGACACGGTGAACGGCCCAGTCAGCGGAAGATCCGCCAGATTGGACGAGTACCAGGTGCGCTGCATGGCGTGGATGTTCGACGGCATCGGCTGCTCGATGCGTGTGAAGAACTCGCTCGACGTTTCGTAGTCTGGGTCGAACGCACCGGGACCTCGAGGCGTTTCCGCGCCGGGTTCTTCATCCGACATGGCCTGCTCGTCGGCGGTATCCCGACCTTCAGCCATGTCCTGCGCGGAGACCGTCTCGCTTGGGGTTTCCTGCGCCGAGTCCTGTTCTGGGGTCGTGTCGCTTGCCGTTTCCTGCGCCGCGTCCGTGCTCATCTCGGAGGGCGAGCCGTCATCCGCACCGCATGCGCCTAGCAACCACGCCAAGGAAGCCAAGGAATAGTGAGTCATCCATCGCGTCCGTATGCTCATGAGGTTCAGGTATGCGCGGAGGCAGCATCGGTTTCATTTGAGTGGGCGTTTTCTCCGCCTCTCTGGCGCGTGGAACACGGCGTACAAGCACGGGGTGCCGTCGAGTCGCGTTCGTCAAAGTTCTCGTCGCTGAGGGAAGGAACCCAGGTAGGGCTCGGTATGCAGTGGTCGCTATGCAAGACTCCCGTATCGTTCGATCTCCCCGTCCTCTTGCCCGCCTCTCTTGCCTGATGTGGCTGAGCGGCGTCAGCCTGTGTTGCTTGCCGCTCAGTAACGCCCTCGGGAAGCCGGCGCAGAAGCCGCGAGCGAGCGCAGAAGAGCGATCCCCCGAACGCAAGCCGGCCACTGAACGACAGCGCCGCGCGCAGGCCAAAAAGGCAGAGCCTGGGACGCGGCCACCGCCCCCAGCTGTAGCTCACCGTGGCCGAGCGCCAGCGAGAAGCCAAAAAGAGACGAGGCAGGCGGACGCAGGACGCCAGAGTGCCAGCCAGGCTGACAAGAGCGCACGCGCTGCTTCCGCCGACACTCGACAACTCGTCGAGATGGTCGAGTCGAGCCGTCAACTGGCTCAACAAGTGCGGGCCGCCCAGGCCAAGAAGCTCGAGGAGCTCGCTGCGCAACTCCAAAAGGGGGCAGACGAGAAAGCGCGCGAGGAGATCCGCGCGATGGCCGAGGCCGTCGCCAAGGATACCCGGCTTTCGAAACAGGAGCGGCGAGAGCAAGTGCAGGCTCTGCACGGCGAGCTGGCACGCCAAGTCCTCGCGCGACTCGATGCTGAGAGCAGTCTCGAGGCAGAGCGCGCCGCACTCATCAGAGCCCAGCAGCAACGCCTGGCTGAACTGCAAGAGGCAGCGAAGAGCAAGCGCGCGCAAGTGGACGCCGGCGAGACGGTCACCATCGAAGAGCCACAGCAGGCGGGTGTCGTGTCCGCAGCAGCAGCAACAGGCCAAGTCCTGCAGACCAAGCTCACGACGATTGGAGCAGCCCAATCGATGGACGAGGCCATCGACAGGCTATCGAAACAAAGCGCCGAACTCCAGAACTCCGCTGAGCTGAACATGTTGCGGCTTCAACAATTGATGGCGCAGCGGAGCATCTCGATACAGCTCGTCAGCAGCATGCTGCGCAGTCTGAAGGAGACGCAAGCCGAGGTCATCCGCAACATTCGCTGAGCAGACGTGGAAGCGCTCCGCCTTTGGCGTGCCAAGATGCGCCATGCAGACTCCGCAATTTGGTGCGCCGACTAGTCTTCGACTGGGGCCACACGCGCGCCGCACGTCGCTGGTCCCCTTGACGGAGGTTGCCGGCCGGCAACGTTTTCCCGTGGGTCCACGGAGCTCGTGGCAAACACAGCGCTTCACCCCGACGCGCGGTTCCCGCAGTTCGCCGGCGAACGCGGTGAGAGGCTCCGGGGCCGGCAGACCCAGGTCAGCTCGGATCCGCGTGACGCTTGCGGACAGCTTGCTTGCGACCCACGTGCAACGTCCAACCGACTTGACGACCTGCTCACCCCCGCCGGTTTCAGCACTGGCGAAGTTGCGGCAGCCCAAATGACCGGTCTTGTCTCCGAAGGCGTCTCTTCGCTTGCAGTCGCGCCGAGTTCACGTCATAGGGGCGACGCCTAGGAGACGACCTCATGACTGACATGACGAGCGGAATCGGCGACCTCTTGCAGCGCCTGCGTACGGACGGCGTGGAAGCCGGTGAAGCCGAGAAACAGCGCATCGTTCGCGAGGCGGAGGCGAAAGCCGACGCAGTGCTAGCGGACGCCGAACGGCGCGCGAAAGAGATCATCGCCGCGGCCGAGGCGCAGGCCGAAGCCCGCCGCAAGCAACTCGACACCGAGCTCAACATGGCCGCGCGCGATTTCACCCTGCGCTTTGCGGAGCGGGTGAAACGGCAGAAGCTCGAACCGCTGGTGACGGCGAAGGTCGCCGACGCGCTGGGCTCCGCCAACGTCTTGAAGGAGATCCTCGTCGAGTTGATTCGGTCGAAGGTCGGAAGCGCCACGGTCACGCTGTCTCCCGAGACTCGCAGCAAGCTCGAGGGCTACTTCCAGAACGAGCTGGCGCGCCTCCTCGAAGGCGAACCGCTGGAGATCATCAACGAGAACGGGCTTGGTGGATTTCGACTACAGCGCCACGGTGAGTCTTTCACCTGGGACGTGACTGGGGAGGCCGTTGCTAACGAGCTTTCGCTGCTGGTAGCGCCGGCGCTCAGGAAGTACCTGCAGCTCGACCCCGCCCAGAGCTGACGCCGCGCTGAGAGAGTCATGTCGCTGATTTACCTGATCACCCGCCTGCCCAAGTTAGCTCTGGGCGAAGCGCCGCCGATCACCCGGGGTGAGCTGATCGCTCGGGCGAGAGGCTCTCTGGAAGGCACCGATCTCGTCGAGTTCGAGCGAGTGGCGATGCTCGAGGAGGTCGAGGAGACGGTCCGCACGCTGCACCGCGCCAGCGAGGCAGTGGCAACGGGCAAACCAGTGGAGCTAGCGGCTTTCGTTCGCACCGAACGCGAACGCACGGCCCTGGACCGGCTCGCGCGCGATCTGCCGGAGTGGGTGCTCGAGCCCGCTCCTCAGCACCTGCTCTTGCGCCGCTACTGGCAGCGGTTGGTCGGGGAGTCGCACAGCGCCTTCGTGCGCGACTACGCCAGCTTCCACGTCGACGTCGAGGAGGCTTCCACGGCGCTGTGCTGCCAACGCGGACAACTGTCTCGTACGGAGTTTCTCAAGCAGATGGGGGGGCATTTCGACTTGTCGTCTCGCGTCATCGTCGACCACTACGAACAAGCGGACCTCGGGATCGGACAACGCTTCGTGTGGTGGCCACGTCTCGTGGCCGCCGTGGACGACGAGGACCGGGTGGAAGGCGAGCGCGCGATCAATCGGCTGCGGTTTGAAGCTGTCGAACGGTTTAAAGGCATAGCCACCTTCAGCATCGACGTGGTACTCGCGAGCTACTTCCAACTGCGCCTCATCGAACGTGAGGCGTCGTGGGATCGCGAAAAGGGCGTGGCCACCTTGAATCAAGTGCTCACCGTTCCCGCCCTGGAACAAGCGATTGGAGCCGCAACATGAGCGAAGCAGGACAAGAACAGGGCCAGGTCGTCGGCGTCAACGGCAACATGGTCTCGGCGCGTTTCGAACGCGACGTTCGCATGAACGAGGTCGCGTACATCGCGATGGGCGACCTTCGGCTGAAAGCTGAGGTGATTCGCGTGCGCGGACAAGAGTGCGACATGCAGGTGTTCGAAGACACCCGCGGCATTCGCGTCGGTGACGTGGTGCGCTTCAGTCAGGAGCTTCTTGCCGTCGAGCTCGGGCCCGGGCTGCTGTCGATGGTGTACGATGGCCTGGGAAACCCGTTGGTGGAGTTGGCCGAAAAGACGGGCTTCTTCCTGCAGCGCGGAACCTACCTCAAGACGTTGCCGCGCGACAGAAAGTGGGCTTGGACGCCAGTCACCCGCGAGGGCTGTATCGTCAGCGCTGGGCACTGTCTCGGCACCGTCCCCGAGGGCCAGTTCACCCACCGGGTGATGGTCCCCCTCGGCCTCGTGGGAACCGCCAAGGTGCAGTGGGTAGCGCCAGCCGGTGAGTACCCGGTCGACCAGGTTATCGCGAAGATCGAGCTACCGTCTGGTGACGTGCGCGAACTGTCGATGGTCCAGGAGTGGCCGGTAAAGCGACCGATCAAAGCGTACGCCGAACGACTCTTGCCGTCCAAACCGCTGACAACGCGCATCCGCATCGTTGATGCCTTCTTCCCCGTCGCTGAGGGAGGAACAGCGTGCGTGCCGGGTCCGTTCGGCGCCGGGAAAACGGTGTTCCAGCAGGCCGTGTCACGCTACGGCGATGCCGACGTCGTGATCGTCGCAGCCTGCGGTGAGCGCGCCGGCGAGGTGGTGGAAACGCTGCGGGAGTTTCCGGAGCTCGAGGATCCCCGCACCGGGCGCTCCTTGATGGAGCGCACGCTGATCATCTGCAACACGTCCTCCATGCCCGTCGCCGCTCGCGAAGCCTCCGTGTACACGGCGATCACGTTTGCCGAGTACTACCGTCAGATGGGCCTCAAAGTGCTGATGCTGGCGGATTCGACCAGTCGCTGGGCGCAGGCACTGCGCGAGATGAGCGGCCGGCTCGAAGAAATTCCTGGTGAAGAGGCCTTTCCGGCTTACCTGGGTTCGCTAATCGCTGCCTTCTACGAGCGCGCAGGCACCGTGCGACTGGAGGATCCCCTGCTCGGCGAGAGCCAGGGTTCAGCCACCATCATCGGCACGGTCTCGCCCGCCGGCGGTAACTTCGAGGAACCAGTAACGCAGGCTACCTTGGCAGTTGTGGGGTGCTTCCTAGGTCTGACCTACGCGCGCTCGTATGCTAAGCGCTTTCCGGCGATCGCCCCGCTCGATTCGTGGTCGAAGTACCTCGACTCGATGGCGGGCGAGCTCGACGCGTTGTACTACGATGGCTGGGTCGCCGATGTGAAGACGCTGCAGGCGCGCTATCGGGATGGCCAACGCATCGGCGATCAGATGAAGGTCGTCGGTGAAGAGGACCTCACCACCGACGAGTTCGTCAATTTCCTCAAGGCTGAGCTCTTGGACTTCGTCTTCCTGCAGCAGAACGCATTCAGCGAAGTCGACGCGGGCCCGGACACTGCCCGCGTGACACGTCTGATGAGAATCACCAAGCGCATCATGGATCACGACTTCGGGTTTTCCTCGAAGGAGCAAGCACGCGAGGTGCTGACTCGTATCCAGCAGCGGCTCCGTGACTGGAACCTCACGCCTCCGGATGTTCCGGAGTACGAGACGATGCTTGCTGAGGTGAACGACGAACTCGAGCGTAGAGCCAAAACCGCCGAAGTCACGGACAAGGCCGCTGAATGAGTACTCGATGATCGCACTTGCGCACTTGAAGCCATTGCTTGGGTAAATCACGCCATGAAGAAGGTTTATCGTCATATCGAACAGATCGCCGGTCCCGTCGTGACCCTCAAGGCCGGGGGAGTGGCTTACGGGGAGCTGGCGCGCATCACCCTGAAGAGCGGCAACACGACCTACGCGCAGGTGATCAAGCTGCGGGAAGATGAGGTCACCCTGCAGGTGTTTGCCGGCTCGAAGGGAGTGTCCACCAGCGATGAGGTGGAGTTCTTGGGTAAGCAGGTCAAGCTGCGGTTTGCTCGCGAGGCTCTGAAGGGGCGCATCTTCAACGGCGTCGGGGAGCCAATCGACGGCCGCCCCGTGCTTTCGGATGCAGAGGAAGTGGACATCGGCGGGCCATCGTTCAATCCCACGAAGCGAATCATCCCGAAGAAGATGATCCATACGGGCATCCCGATGATCGACATGTTCAACACCCTCGTCGAGAGTCAGAAGCTGCCCATCTTTTCCGTCGCCGGTGAGCCGTACAACGAGCTCCTCGCGCGAATCGCGCTGCAGGCCGAAGCCGACGTCATCATTCTCGGCGGCATGGGGCTCAAGTACGACGACTACTTGTTCTTTCGCAATCAGCTCGCCCCCAACAAGGAGCGCACGATCATGTTCGTGCACACTGCCGCCGATCCGGTCGTGGAGTGCATGATGGTGCCGGACATGGCGCTGGCGGCAGCCGAGAAGTACGCCACGGCGGGACAACGCGTGCTGGTGCTGCTCACGGACATGACCGCATTCGCCGATGCCTTGAAGGAAGTCGCCGTGGCGATGGAACAAATCCCGGCGAACCGAGGGTATCCCGGGGATCTGTACTCCCAGCTCGCTTCACGCTACGAAAAGGCTGTCGACATCGAGGGAGCTGGCTCCATCACGCTGCTTGCCGTCACTACCATGCCGGGGGACGACGTCACTCACCCGGTGCCCGACAACACCGGCTACATCACCGAAGGGCAGTTCTACCTCAAGGGCGGAAGCATCGATCCCTTCGGGTCGCTTTCGCGACTCAAGCAGATGGTCAACAAGAAGACACGCGACGACCACGCTGACCTGATGAACGCGATGGTCCGCATCTACGACGGGGCTCGCAAAGCGCGTCAGCAGTCTTCGATGGGTTTCGCGCTGTCCGACTTTGATCAGAAGGTCCTGCGCTACGGCGAAGACTTCGAACAGCGCATGATGGATTTGCGGGTCAATCTGCCCTTGGAGCAGCAGCTCGATCTCGGCTGGGAGATGCTCAAGACCCACTTTACTAGAGACCAAACGGGCTTGCCTTCCAAGCTCACCGACCGCTATTGGGGCTGACGCCAGTATGACCACGCGCCGCTTGTCCCTGAACAAGACCGAGCTGACGCGCCTTCGCCGCGAGGAGAAGACGTACAAGCAGTTCTTGCCCGTATTGCAGCTCAAGCAAGAGCAGCTGCAGACGGAGCAGCTGAAGCTCAAGCGTCAGCTTGCGGGGCGAGAAGAGGAACTCTTGCGCGCTCGGCGCGAGGTGGAGCGTTACGCGCCATTGCTGGCCGAACCTCTGCCCGTGCCGCTGGTCGATTTGGTCAAGGTCGAGCGGATTCGTCTGGGGGAACGATCCGTGGCGGGCGTGAGGGTACCCATCCTCGAGGAGGTGGTCTTCAGTCGGCGCGAATACTCGCGTTTCGGAAGCCCGGTTTGGGTCAGCGCCGTGTTGGGTGACTTGCGCGCTCTGGTCCGCCAGTCGACGGAGCTGAAGGTCCTGCGGCGGCAAGCCGAGCTGATAACCCGGGAGCTCCGCAAGGCAACGCAAAAGGTAAACCTTTTCGAGAAGGTCCTGATACCGGAGACACGCGACGGCATCAGACGCATCAAGATTGCCCTGGGGGATGAGCAAGTGGCCGCCGTCGGTCGCGGTAAGATCGCCAAGGCGAAGCAGATCAGGGCGCAGGCGGCCCGGGCGGGGGCGTCGTGAGCCAGGTCCCCATGGTCCAGAGCGTCATCGTCGGCCGTCAGGCGGAGGCCGAAGCGGTGGTGGAGGCGCTGCAAGAGGCCGGCATCGTCCACGTCGCCCCCATCGAGCTACCCTCGCTCGACGAGGAAGGGCTGTCGCGAGGCGCCACTCCATCGCCCGACGCGGCGGACGTGCGCACCATCTACAGCCGCCTTCTGCAGAGGCTCGATGCGCTGCGTAGCGTGGCTCCGGCGCCTGCGCGATTGCAGATCCGGGACTGCACGTATCTGGAGGTCGGCGCGGCGATCGACCAGTTGATCGAACGAAGGGCGAGGTCCCTGCGGAAGATCGAGCAGCTCGAGGCACATCGAGACTTGCTGGCGCCGTGGGGGAATTTGAAGGTGCAGGACGTCACCGCGCTCGAACGGGCGGGCGTCCGCGTGGTCTTCATGGCGATGGGTGACCAGGAGTGGATGCACCTCGACAAGTCCGTGGCGCACGCCGTCGCTTCGGTGCGCGATGGCATACGACACGTGGTGTTGTTCGACCCGCCAGCGGAAGTGGAGGGCCAGGTGGTTTCGGTGCCGCGCACGTCGCTCACCGACGTCATGGCGCAGCTCGAGCAAACACGTGCAGAGGTGCGGGAGGCGCAGCGCGAGCTTGGTCGCTACGCGCACTACGGGCCACTGATTGCCGAACGCATTCATGCGCTCCGTGATCGCATGGCGGTACTGGAGGCGCTCGATGGTGGTGTCAGCTCGGGCCCTCTGTTCGCTGTCGAAGGCTTCTTGCCACGGGAACAGGTCGTCGATCTGCAGCACGCGCTCGAGCCGTTTGCTTGCGCCATGCACATCAAGGACGCCGCACCGTTCGACGAACGCGTGCCGGTGAAGTTGAAGAACAGCGGATGGTTCGCAGGATTCGAGTCGATTGTCAGGACGTTCAGCGGGATGCACTACGGTGAGAAGGACTTCACCTGGGCAGTGGGCCTCTTGTTCGTCGTCTTTGGGTCCCTGTGCCTGCTCGATGCGGGCTACGGACTGATGCTCGCCATCCTGGGTGTGGCGCTGCGGCTGCGCGGCGCCAAAGCGATGGGCGACGTGTTCGCGTTGACGGGAATCATCTCCTTGGTGGTCGGCATGATGGCGGGGCAGTTTTTCGGACTGATCATCGGCCAGACGATAATGATGGACTCCCGTCCGTTGTTGACGCTCGCGTCGGAGCCGTATCACGCGTTCTTGTTCTCGCTGTTCGTCGGCATCGTTTCGTTGGCGTTCAGCTACTCGATGGCGATCTGGCAGCGTGGCTGGCGTACGGAAGCGACAGGCTCCTTGCTGTTGGTGTTGGCGTCCATGGCGGCTGTCTACGCGAACCTGGCCGCCGAGTTCGTGCACACGTTGCTCAGCGGTGACACGCCCTCCGCGGAGGTGCTTGCTCTAGCTGAGCAGTGGGGCAACCGCGTGGCGGCCGGGTTGGGCGCTGCAGCGCTGTGGGGCTGGATTGTCTCTCCGGGACCGGTCTTCGGTGAGGACGCGCGGCTGGGGAACATCCTCTGGACCCTGTACTCGGGGACAACGGGCTTCTTGCAGGACGTACTCAGCCACATGCGGCTGTTCGGGATCGCCCTTTCGGGCGGCATCATGGCTCTGGTAGTCAACCAGATGGCTACCCGCCTCCCGCTTCCCGCGGCGGCGCTGTTCGCCGTCTTCGGTCACCTCTTCGTGTTTCTTCTCGCACTCCTTTCTCTTTACATTCACACCAACCGCTTGATCTTCCTCGAATGGGGCAGCAAGTGCATCGACGGCGGGAGCAACTTCTACTCGCCCCTCCGACGGAGCTCGGCATGATCCGCATCACTATTGTTCTAATCGTCACTCTCTTGATCCCCACGACGGCGTTTGCACAAACGGCGACACCGCTGACGCAGCTCGACTCGACGCTCGTGCTGATGCTGTTCTCGTCCTTCATTGCGATCGCGGTGGGGATCTTGTCCTCAGGCTACGCGCTTTCGATTTCGCTCTCGGCGTACGCCGCCACCGAGCCCACGGCGCGCCAGTCGGCGTTCATTCCCGCCGTGATGCCCGGCTCTCAGGGCTTGTACTCCTTCGCCATCATGTTCCTGATGATTCAGGCGCTAGCTGATGGCGTCGACGTCGTGAAGATCGCACTGGCCGGCGTCATCTGTGGGCTGCCCTGTCTCTTCTCCGCCATCGGGCAAGCCCGCACCGCGGCGGCCTGCATCAAGTCGATCAACAACGGCCAGATGACGCAGGGTCAGGCACTCCTCGCGACCGGCATCCCCGAGCTCTACGCTCTGACGGGCCTCGCTGGCGCGTTTTTGGTCATGGGCTAGGTATTCGAAGCCAGGTCAGCGGGCTTTCCGATCTCGGCTTGCCCATCCGCGTTCCGCTAGCCCAACTCGACTGCGGAGCACACACACAGGCGCTCATCGGGAGGCGCGGGTTCCGTTCGCCAGACGCTCAGCCCTGGTGCACTATCCTTGAATGACGATGAAGTTTGTCCGCGGTGTGCTCGGCCCCAGTGCGTTGCTCGCGGCGTTGACGCAGGCCAACCCCAGCGCGGCCCAACCCTTCGACTCTGCGGGCGGTGGCCTGTTCGTGGGCGTTTCACAAGGCGGCGTGATCTGGGGCTTCGAAGGCTTCGGTACGATCAACGACGATTCGGGGTGTTCGAGCAGCGAGCGCCGAGGATATGGCCCCCTGGCGCGCTTCACACTGCGGGGGCTGTCTCGTCCCTCGTTCACCGCAGCCGGCTTTGGCGTCATCGAGAAGGAGCGGGCTTTCCTCGCCTTTGGCGCGGAGGCGGGCCTGCTCCTCGCCTTCCCCCAAGGACTCGAAAATGATGCGGCCTTGTCGTTGCACACGGGCCTCAACAGTGAGATCAGCATCGCGCACTTGTTCACCTGGCAGGAGTGGATGTTGTCGGAGTTTTCCGTGGGCGGAGGCGTCCGCATCTTTCCTTCTGTCGGGCCGCCGGGGTTTTGTGAGGTCGGACGTCCGCAACGGGACAGGAGCGGCAAGCGAGTTTTGAACCCAGCTGCGCCACGCCCTTTGCCGTCGAACTCAGCCGAGGCACTCGCGCGCGATTGGGCAGACAATGCACGGATGGAGTACGCGTCGGTGCCGGCATTCTTGCAACTCGCCGCCGAACTCCGGGAGGTGCGTGCCCCCGCCGCGCTGGTCTTGCGCGCAGAACGAGCCGCGCAGGACGAGTTGCAACACACTGGGCTCTGCGCGGAACTGGCCGAGCACTACACCGGCGCACCGCACGACGTTGCCATCCCTCAGATCGCCAACAGACCGCCGTTGGCTGGCGCGCCAGGTTTACGCCGCCTGGCTATCGAGTCCTGGCTGGATGGGTGCTTGGGAGAAGGCTTGGCCGCCGCGTTGAGCCGCGACGAGAGCCTGTCCCACCCAGAGCTCCGCGTGCGCGGAGCGCAGCGACGCATCGCCAAGGATGAGCACCGCCACGCCGAGTTGGCGTGGGATATTTTGAGTTGGTGCCTGGAGCAGGCGGAGCCGGCCGCGCGCGCGGACATCGCCAGCGCCCTGAGCGACGCCATGGATGCACGACTGCTGCCAGCGCCCACGTGGACCTCAGATCCGACGCGTCGCGCGGTCGTCGCCAGCGTGCAGCGCGACCTCGCGCGTCGACGCCTCGAGACGTTGCTGCATTGAGCGCCGCGCAGAGTCCGCCCCCCGGCCATCACGCCCGAGTTCGGCTCCGATCCCGCTCAACTCGACGCTCAGGCCGTTGGCGGAGTCCGGCTCAGATCCCGATCAACTCGACGCTGAGGCCGCTGGCGGCAATCGCGAAGCCAGCCATCCACTGCAGGTGCGGTTCCAAACGGCCGATCGCCTTGACGTTCAAGCCCAAGAACCCGAGGGCGACGAGGCTCAGCATGGTCAACGTCGTGGCGAGACCGAATACGCCCGCCACCAAGATCGCCCCACCGCCGGATCCCAGTGCGGGAGCAATCATCAGCGGAATCAGCGCCTCACAGGGACCAAGCACGAAGATCAGAAACAAGCCCGGGATCAGCCGCCGAGAGTCCAACCGAGTCGCCTTGCCGACGGCGCTGCTGGGGTGACGGTGGTGGTGAACGAGCTGTCCGTCCGTCTGCTGATGGCCGTGGTGGTGGGCGTGCACGGTACCGTCCGCATGGACGTGGAAGTGGCGGTGGGCATCCCCACGCCGCATGCGCCAAATCCCGAACAGGGCGTAAGCGACGCCAAAGACTATGAGCAACCACGCGGCCCAGTGACCCCGTTGGCTCTCGATGGCTTCTAGCTGCGGCAGGGCCAACCCGAGCCCGAAGTAACCCAGGGCGCCTATCACGACCGAGGAAAGCACGTGACCTGCGGCGCAAATCGCTGTCACACCAAGCGTCTTTTGCAGCGACCAACGGCGGGCTCGACCGAGCAGCACGAACGGTAGCGTGTGGTCGACGCCAATGGCGGTGTGAGTTACCCCCAACGTCGCAGCGGTACCAACGAGAACGGTGAGTTCGGGAGTCATTGTTTGCCGCTTCCTGAATAGAGGGTGGATGTTTCCGGAGGATGTCTGGGCTCAGGTCAAACTGTGAGCTGTGGCTCGAGCTGATCGTATAGGGTTGCCAGCGCTTGATCCAGCTTGGCGATTTCGGGGCCACCCGCCTGGGCCATGTCGGGTCGCCCTCCCCCGCTGCCTCCCACGACGGCGGCGACGGGGCGGATGAGCTGCCCTGCCTGGTACTGTGCGGTCAGGGGCTTGGCGACGGTCAGCACGAGCTGTGCCTTGTCGTCGGCGACGGAGCCGACGAGCACGATGCTCCTACCCAGCTTGTCGCGCAGTTGTTCGGCCAGTTCTCTGAGCGCGCCCCGGTCGGTGACCTCGCTTCGGATCGCCAAGACCTTGACGCCGTTGATCTCCCGCGCTTGTTGCAGGAGCGAGTCGATACCCGCCCCCCCACCGGTCATCAGCTTCTTCTGCAGCTCGGCGATTTGTCGCTCCAGCGCTTTCTCGTTGGCGACCATCTTCTCCAGGCGCCCCGTCAAGTCGGCCCCAGCCTTGGTCACTTCGCTGGCGCGGCTCAACGTCGACTCGAGGGAACGCAGGTGCTTCATCGTCTCTTCACCGGTAGCCGCGACGATGCGCCTCACGCCCGCCGCCACGCCCTGTTCGCCGACCACCTTGAGCAACCCGATGTCCCCCGTCGCCCGCACGTGGGTGCCGCCGCAGAGCTCGACCGATTCCGTCATGCTGAGCACGCGCACCGTATCGCCGTACTTCTCGCCGAAGAGCATCATGGCGCCACGCTTCTTCGCGTCCTCAATCGGCAACAGTTCCGTCTTGACCATCGCGTTCCGCAACACGCGGGCGTTGACCAGATCCTCTGCCCGCTCGATTTCCTCACGCGTCATGGGCGCGCCGTGAGTGAAGTCGAATCGCAAGCGCTCCGCAGAAACGAGTGATCCCTTTTGCTGCACATGCTCGCCGAGAACCTCTCGCAGTGCCCAATGCAACAGGTGAGTCGCTGAGTGATTGCGTCGGATGGCGTCACGGCGGGCGACGTCGATCCTCAGCCGAAGCTCTTGACCCACCTCCAGCTCGCCCTCTTGGAGCTCGCCCAGGTGCAGGATGAGCCCGGCGACAGGCCTCTGCGTGTCCGTCACCAGAAAGCGGACACCCTCGGCCAAAATGGCGCCGGTGTCCCCCACCTGCCCGCCACTTTCGCCGTAGAACGGCGTGCGGTCGAAGACCAGCGCCAGCTGGGTGTCCCCCGCTTGGGCTGATTGAACCTGCTGGCCACCGGCGATGATGGCTTGGAGTGTCGCCTTGCCGCCGTCGTGGTCGTAGCCCGTGAAGTTCACTTCTGCGCCGAGCTGGTCGCGCACCTCGCGATAGACCGACGCAACCGCCCGCTCCACACCCTTGAATTCGGATCGTTCACGCGCCTGGGCGAGAGCCGCCTCGTAGCCTTCGGTATCCACCACGAAACCCCGCTCCTGGCAGATGACTTCTGTCAGATCGAGGGGGAAGCCGTAGGTGTCGTAGAGCTTGAACGCGTCGGCACCGTCGAGCACCGTCTGGCCGCGTTCGCTCAACTCGTCGAAGCTAGTGTCCAGGAGCGAGAGTCCACGCTCGATGGTGCGACGGAAACGCACTTCTTCTTGCTCGCACACGGTGGCGATGTGGTCAGCTCGCTCGCTCAGCTCGGGGTATTGCTCACCCATCAAACGTGTCACCTCGAGTGCCACTTCGTGCAAGAACGGCCGCTCGATACCCAATCGATGTCCATGCCGGATCGCTCGACGCATCACCCGACGCAACACGTACTCACGGCCATTGGTGTCCGGCATCACACCTTCGGCGAGCAGCACCGCCGTCAGCCGCGCGTGGTCGGCGATGACACGCATGCTGATGTCATCGGGGTTCATCGCACCGCCGTAGGGTTTGTCGGCCAGGCGAGCCGCGCAATCGACGAGGGCGCGCAACACGTCGGTTTCGTAATTGTTCGGGGTGTGGGAGAGGGCCGCGACGATGCGCTCGAGCCCCATGCCCGTGTCGATGCTCGGGGCCGGCAGGGGGCTGAACTTGCCGCTCGTATCGCGGTCGAACTGCATGAAGACGAGGTTCCAGATCTCCACCCATCCAAACCCGTGTTCATCCTGCTCGTCCCCGAGCTTTCTGACGTCGACACCGGGACCGTGAAAGTAGTGGATCTCGCTGCAAGGTCCGCACGGGCCTGTGTCCCCCATCGACCAGAAGTTCTCGCTGGCGGGGCAGCCGATGATGCGCGACTCCTCGAGCCCGCTGACCTTTTTCCAGAGGTCGCGCGCTTCGACGTCTGCTCCCAGGGCCATGGCCTCGTCACCTTCGAAGTACGTGACGCACAGCCGCTCCTGGTCGAGCTCGAGTTCCCGGATGAACTCCCAGGCGAGCACGATGGCCTGCTCCTTGAAGTAGTCACCAAAGCTGAAATTGCCGAGCATTTCAAAGAACGTGTGGTGCCGTGGCGACGGCCCCACGTTCTCGAGATCGTTGTGTTTGCCGCTGATGCGGATACACTTTTGCGCCGAGGTCGCGCGCTTGTAGGGGCGCTTGTCTTGCCCTAAAAACACGTCTTTGAACTGCACCATGCCGGCATTGGCAAACATGAGCGTCGGGTCGTTCGGGGCGATGGCCGGCCCGCTCTGCACGACCTCGTGGTCGTTGCGAGCAAAGTACTCCAGGAATGCGCGACGAACAGCGTCGGAGCTGCGAGACATGACGGCGTGGTGTACCACAAGTCGCTCGATTGCAATGGCGCGCTGCGGCGGACCGCGCACCCGGCCCTGCAAGCCGGCCCTCAGGTTCGACAACGTGCTATTGAGGGACCATCCTCACCCGGTGGTGTCCCCGATGGCGGTGCTACGAAATTCCCGACGAGAGTGGCGTGCCGACCGTTGATGCCCCAAAGAGCGCCGAACCGGCGCCCCTCTCTGTGACCCTGACTCGGCAAGACGACGGACGCAGGTTCGAGCTGTCCTGGAGCCCCGACGGTGCCCGAATCGCCCCCGTCGAGCCGAATGCACCGAGCGTCGCCGAAGGAGCGGCACCACCGCCCCACCAGTCGAGCGCCGCCGCACCGGAGGCGACGACCCTGACCGAGCGGACCCACTTCGTCCTTGCAGGGGGCACCGTCACCCGCACGCTCGAGATTGGAGCGTTTCGTTTTCGGGTGCGCCGCAACCAGCTGACGCCGCTGCTTCTCATCATTTCCCTCGTTCGCCTGCAGGGCACCCGGCAACCCGACTTTGGCGAAACGGCCTTCATCCAGGATCCTGGGGAAGTGCTTCGGACTGCGCTATCGCAAAAGCTGTCTGAAGCCGAGCTGCTACTTGGGTGTTTGCCCACCAAGAAACGGCATCTGGGTCGCTCGCCGGTCGTCGGCGAATACCGGAGCCGCTTCTGGTTCGTGGTCACTTCCAAGACTGTGTTGCTGCTGGCCACCTCTGACGCCGGGGACGTCGAGGCACGATTGCTGACGTCGGAGCAAGTGCAGGTCACGCCTGCGGGTACCAGTGTGGATGGTCAACCGCTGAAAAGCCCGGCTGGCGACCGCCTCAACGAGCTGGCTCGGCTCGCAGGGCAGCAAGGCGCAGCGCGGCTTCTGTCGGCCGCGCGGTTGCATCATGCCGAGGACGCGCCCGCAGCACGGGACAAGACCCGCGCCTGCGTAACGGCCGCCGCCCACTTGGGGAGCTCCCCGGCGCGCATTCTACGCGTTTGGTTAGCTCTGGACGACCCCCAGAACGGCAGGAGCGGGGAGACCGGCGATGCCACCGCGAGTGCTACATCGGGGCACTCCGCCGAAGGCAGACCAATCGACGAAAGCGAAGTGCTGGAGGACCGGACGCTCTCGCGGGTGGATCTCGCTGCGTTGATGCAGGACTTCGACTTGACGGAAAGCCAAACCGAGAGACTGCTTCGGCACCTCCCGAAGACCGAGACGTGGGCCCAGCCTGCCATCGCGCTGTCCCGCGCGCTGCTCGATTCACGCTCAGCCAAACGAGCGGAACAGGCCGCCCAAATGGACGCTCGCCTCGCCCACGTCGAATGCCTGCTGAGCTACGGAGAGGTGAGCGCAAGTGCAGCCGAACTCGGAGAGGTCGCCGCACAGATCCCAAAGCCAGGGCTGGCCGATGTCGAATTGCCCACAGGGCTGAGGCGGAGCCCATGGCAACGGGTTCGACACCGCTTCGACGAACTCGCCCTCGAGCTTGCGCAGCAGACAGCAATGGGCGAGTCAGTTCTGGCGCGACCAGCCGCCATCGAGCTCACGACGACGGCTCCCCTCGATTTCGCACTCTTGAAGAAGAGCACCCCGTTCGTGTCCCGGACAACCATGCAAAAGCTCCACGAACTGGAGCATTTGCTCACGCAGCCGGGAGCCTTGGTCCGGGACCAGAACCCCGAATTGGAGCTACTTCAGGCCTTGTCCAGCGACCAGCTCGACCAGCTGCGACACCCAATGGCGCGCGACCACGAGCAGCTCTTGGCCAAGGTGCAAAGTGTCGCCGCCAAAACACAACGCCCCGACTTCTCCACCCTCAAACTCTATTGCGAGCGCATCACCGACAAAGCATCCGAAGTGGCGCGTGTCGTGGACGAAGCTGCGACGATGCTCGGCGTCGGCCATGTCGAGGCCTACATCTCCCGCGGTCACGACGACGTGGGCTTGCGCGCGTTCGACAATCGCACCCCCGTGCTTCTGGTTGGCGGACAACACCTCGACAGCGAGAGCCGCTATCACATGAATCGCTTGGAGCTGCTTTTCGCCGTCGCCGTTGAGCTCGCCCATCTGCGCTTCGAGCACGCACGCGTTGGCCCGAGAGACGTTGCGCGCGGACTCTTCGACAAGACCAAGCAAGGGCTCGACCTCTTGCTCAGCCTGTTGCCCATCGTCGCCGGCCTGAAGTTCGCCGACCGACTCACCATGGCCACGGCCCGTGTCAGTCTGCCTCGCATGGGCAAGCTGATGAGCGCTGTCAAAGACATCAGCCACGTCATCGAATCCAGCCCAGGCCAACCCCAGAGCGACCTCGCTCAGGCCAACGAAACCTTGCTCGAGGCCCATCGGTTTTCACAGCTCAGCGCCGATCGCGCCGGCATCCTTGCCTGTGGCACGCCCAGCGCCGCGCTCGTGGCACTGCTCGTCAGCCGGACAGACTACGTGCGCGTCGCAGCCCGACTCGGGCAGCGGGGACTGCTCGCCTCCATCGCTGAACAGCGTTCGACGAACCCCCGCGCCTACGATGATCTGCTGATGCGGATCGGTTTTCTCGCGGCGTTCTACTCGAGCGATGAGTTCGACACTCTGCGGGCCGTCGTGGTCGAGAAAAAAGACCAGCGCCGCTCCCTGGGTGAGTCGTGATTGACGAGTGCCGACGCCCCGGAACTCGCTTCTCAGTAGGGCCCGGGCTCCGGGCGCTCTTCAGCCGCCAGAATGGCCGCTTTCAGAGACTCCTCCGGCAGGTCGCACTCGTTCTTGGTTTGGGCGCGATTGAGCAATGTCAGTGCGCGACGATCCGCATGCAATGCCGCGTCCGGTAATAGCCTCGAGTAGTCGTCGCACCCGATGGCTTCACGCCAGGCAAGCACGAACTGCAAAGCGGGAGAGGCGACCGCACGAACGTCATCTCTGTAGACCAGCTCTCGCGCAAGCTGCGTCCCTGCAGTGACGTCCTTCGTTTCGACCCAGACCTTGTACAATACGTCCGCACCGTGAGAACCGAGATGCTCAGCTGCGATTGTCAACGCATCGAGTTCGGTCTCGGAATAGTTGATCGCCTTCCAAATGTCCCGGCGCAACACTGCGTCGTCTGCAACGGATGGCTGCTCGACGAGCGCCGTCTTGTAGGCGGCCAGAGCCTCTACCAAGCGGTTGCTTTTGGCCAGGCCTCGCCCCAACGCCAACCATTCCCTCGGGCTGCGCTCCGTGGGCGGGCGCTGCTCCAACTCCGCGACTGCTTCCTTGTCCCCGACAAAGACCCGCGCCAGCAGCTTTTCCAACTCTGGATCCGCATCCACCACGGGGTCGGGCTCGGGAGAAGCCAACTCTGGCGCATGGGCGATGGGTTGGCTCGGCACGTCTGGCGTGGCGGCTCTCTGCGGGCGGTCGTACACCCAGAGCACACCGAGCGCTCCTACACCGAGCGCACCGAAGGCCACCGCCGCGACACGCCACAACGGCAACCCGTTGGCGCCGATCCGTTGCCCTAAGAGGCGCGCGCCCAGTCGCCCACCAGCGCTGACCCGCGGCAGGTCCGTCTGTGAAATCGACGCGAGTTTGGCCCGGGTCTTGGAGTGCGACGGCGTGAGATCAGTGTCCAGAATCCCGAGCACGCGCTCGACCACTTCCGCGGCGCTCTGAATACGATCATCGGGATGTTTGGCGAGCAGCCCTTCCAGCAGTTCGGTCAGCTTCACGGGCAGCACCCTGTCCAAAGGTGGTGCGTCTTGGGTGATCTGCATCATCAGAACGGCCTGGACCTCTTGCCCCGTAAACGGCGGGCGCCCAGCCAACATTCGATAGAGCAGCAGTCCCAACGAGTACAGATCACCCCGTTCATCCACCGGCTGCCCCGCCGCCTGCTCCGGAGACATGTACTCCGGAGTCCCAAACACGGTTCCCGCCTGCGTGATCGGCCGGTCCGAATCCGTGCGTTCGTGAATGCTGACCTTCGCGATCCCGAAGTCGAGTACCTTGACAAGTTCCGGTTCGACGCCTCGGTCGATCAGCATCACGTTATCCGGCTTGAGATCCCGGTGCACGATGCCCTCTGCATGAGCCGCGTGCAGCGCTTCGGCAATCTGGCCGGTGATGCTCAGCACCCGCTCCACGCTGAAAGTCTCGCCGTTATCTTTGAGGACCTGGTCGAGCACCTTGCCTTCGACGTAATCCAACACGAGGTAGAAGGCTCCGTCGGGAAGGCGCCCGAAGTCTCTGGCCCCCACCACGTTCGGATGCTCGATACGCCCGGCGGCGATGGCTTCCCGCTCGAAACGAGCGACGACCTCTTCCAAGGCCGTCATCTCCCGGTGCAAGACCTTGAGCGCCACCATCTTGCGCATGTGAACGTGCTCGGCGCGATACACAGCGCCCATGCCCCCCCGGCCGATCAACTCAGTAACTTGATAGCGTTCACCAACCAGCGTCCCCACCAATGCGTCTTCTTCTGGTAACAACTCCTCGAGCCCCTCCAGCGAACTGCGACGAGCAACGGAGCCCAAGACCCTGCTGCTGGGCATCTCGGTGGTCGCCTCGCCGTCCCCACTGCTGGGCATCTCAGCGGTCGCCTCGCCGTCCCTACTGCTCGGCGACGCAGCGATCGGCTCGCCCTCCGCACTGCTGGGCGACGCGGTGGTCGGCTCGCCCTCCCTGCCGCTGACCACTTCGGATGTGCGCTCTTGCACAGGAGAGGGTGACGACGATACCGGGGCGTCAGAGGACGTAGTTCCGACGTCTCGGTCTCGAGCCTCCGCTTGCTGGGTATCGTCTTTCACACCTTCCTTGTCGTTGGAGGCTATCCTGGGGTCAGTCACCGTCAATGACGAAGCGCCGCAGCGGGCCAGAGGGCCAAGGGCACCGGTCGCGAGACGTGCAAACGGCTTTGGTGGTCTTCTTGGTGACCCCCCGCGGCGTCGGGGTCAATGCAACATGCGATCCATCACATCTCGGCCGTGTCTTGTTCGTGTGCGGGCTCTGAAACAAAGCGCATCTGGAGGAAATGCGCGTTCTCCGATGAGCACCATCTACCACCCGGGCGTACATTAGCACCCAATCGCAAGACGCCGACGGTGAACGCCCCAAACCTGCGTGACCCGAAATCAGAACCTGTGACCGTTCACTCTGAAAGACCACGTGCCGTGTCGGGCTCCCAAGCGAACTTGGAGTAGACACCCTCGTAAGCGCACGCGACGGCAGCAGCATCGTAGTGACGACCGATCAACGCCCGCTGCGAGTCGATTTGGGCCGACCGCCGTTGCGCGTCGCCCATTAGGACCAGAGCGGCCCGCACCCACGCGGCGGTATCTTCGACATCACACCGCATGGCAGCCTCCAGTTCGGATAGCGGGCCTGTGTCTGCCACCACCACCGGTGTGCCCAAGGCCATCGCCTCCAACAGCGCTATGGGAATGTCGACCTTGGCCCACAAGTCTTCGACCGGGAACACCACAACCGAGGCCAACGTCAGAAGCGGTAGCAAACTCGGGAGCTCACCGGCGAACCGCACTCGCCTGCTATCGAGCCGGCTGACGAGATCGGCTTCCGCGCTGGCGGCGAGCTCCGTCTTACGACGGCAGGCGAAGACGACGATGGCATTCGACCGGCGTTCTGCCAGCGCTTCTACCAAGCGAGCCGTTCGCTGAGCGCCACGGCTGAACTCCAAATCGCCTGGGTAGACAATCACAGGGCGCTCAGGCTCAATTTGCAGACGCTGCCGCACCTCTTGGAGCTCCAGAGGAGTCGGCTGCTCTGGCGGCAAAAGCGGTGGCCGAATCAGCTCAATCTCCCGCTGTACGCCGGCGTCCAGCAGGCGCTTCTTCGTCCAAGCACTCTGCGCGACCACGACATCCCCGAACAAGAGTGTCTCAGCTCCCTCGAACGACTTGGGCGGGGATGCAATCGTCTGCACGACGGGCACGCGGCGTACTGCCCGAAGCATCCGCACCACTTGGACCGTGCGCCGGCTTGGAGCGAACACGAAATGCCAAAGATCCGCGCTCTGGTCGAGAGCTAGATGAACCAGCGCCCGACCGTTGTTCGACAGCGAGCCCGACAACGGCGAGGGGCGACCGTAGATCCGTCGCTGTTGGACCTCTGACCCTTGCCACGGAGGATCTCCCTTGGCGACCAACACACTGGCCTCGTGATGCCTCAGATGACTCGCCACGGCTCGAACGAGACACGTACTCCCGTCATGAAAGGGAGGGCTCACCGGTTTGGAGACGAACAAGACCCGCACCGGCGAAGGCTACACGCTGCGGAGCGCCTGTGGGATCGGTTTTGCCTAAGGGGTGCAAAACCACGCAATCTCAGTGTCTGCGCCCGGCGAATCGCCCCGACCGGTAGGGAATGCCCAGGCGTGAGCTGAGTGTGTGCCGCCTACCTGTTGAGGCGAAACGCGCGCTCAGCGTCCGACAGAGCGCTCTCTGTTGCTGCGGTCACCGCCTCGAGCTGGAGTTCGCGGCGCATGCGCTTGTTCTTTGCGGCCTGACGCTCGCCCATCACCGTCGCCACTCCGGAGACTCGGCCTTTGAGCAGGCGGTTCGGCATTTCGGTGATGACGAACTCCACCGTTGCGGATACCGCATACGCATCCGAACGGGACCTGCCCTCCAAACGCACGAGCTGCCCTTCCAGCATGAGTTCAGTGGATGCTGGGCTGCCGTCCACGATCACCCCGGGCAGTGAGCTGAGTGTTCGCGTCGCTGTTCGCTTGATGACTGGGCCAAAGGCGCGTGAGCGGACACCATTCCTATCACGCACATCTCCCACCCCTACTGCCACCGCATCGACGACCGCAGCGCGCTCCAGGCTTTCGATCGCGGACTTTGCTTGCCGCCGCACGGCTTCGCTCGCATCGCGTAGCAAGGGCTCGAGTTTCGGCACCGCACTCGGGTCACCATGCCGCTGAAGAGCTGCCGCTGCGGCAGCTCGCACCTTCGGCACCGGATCCTTGAGCGCCGCTTCCAGCGCAAGCCGGACGGAGACTTGCTTGTGCCTGCCGAGCCCAAGCGCCGCGCGAACCCGGACGTCTGCACGCTTGGAAAGCAGCTGCTGCTGCAATGCCGTCGCCGTCGGCTCAGCTGAGACTGTGGCGCTCGGAAGCGCAAGGCCGAGAGCGAGTAGCGCTGAGCAGATTATCGAGGACCGGTATTTGAAAATGCGCATGGCGTCAGCGAAGACAACTGACTTCAGTATGACTTCGCTAACTCCAGCGGACGAACTCCGCGCCTGTCAG
The DNA here is from genome assembly GCA_050298815.1 of Polyangiaceae bacterium. GTDB lineage: Bacteria > Myxococcota_A > Polyangia > Polyangiales > Polyangiaceae > SZUA-265. The sequence goes on along the minus strand of JBNKUV010000070.1, from coordinate 52,733 downwards.
GATCGCTGTTTTATGAGATAACATGAGCGTCTGGGGCACGCGAACGCACACTCGCCCTGGCTGTTGCGAGGCGGCATACTGCTTCCACTGTGCCCCAATGGAACGCCTGTAGCGGCGACCGTATCGTTCCGTCGGCTCCTGGGTGAGTTGATCGGCTCCTCGAGCGGATACTCGAGCGCGCTGACCACAAGTCAGTGAGGGTGCACCGCGTTGGATGCACCCTCGATTCGATCGTTGGGCACTGAGGATTTAGAGCTCGATGGGATTGTCTTCACTACCGAGGCGCCCGCCGCCGCCGGAGGCAGGCGGCGACGACCCGCTTGGCGGTTCCACTCCATCGTCGGGGCAGCCGTCCTCGTCGGCGGTGCCGTTCATGTCTTCCGCTTCGTCGACGCATTCATCGCTGTCGTCTGGGATGCCGTCACCGTCATTGTCCAGGTCGGGACAACCATCGGTATCTTGGAAGCCATCCGTATCCTCTGGCTCTTTCGGGCACTTGTCTTCGGAATCGATGACCCCGTCGGCGTCCGTATCCGGCACGTCGGGGCAACCGTCCTCATCCTCGAAGCCATTGACGTTCTCCGCCTTGTCTGGACAACGGTCGGAGACGTCAGGCAGGCCATCCTTGTCGTTGTCATTGTCGGGGCAACCGTCGGTGTCGTCGAAACCATCAATGTCTTCCGGATCTCCAGGACACTTGTCCGCGTCATCCGGAATCGCATCCCCATCGTTGTCGACATCAGGACAGCCATCGGAGTCCTCATATCCGTCAACGTCTTCGGCATCGGCCGGGCACTGATCCTCGACGTCTATCAGGCCATCTTCATCGGTGTCCGTAGCGCGACTAACGTAGGCAACACCCAAGAAAGCCCTCAGCACGGGACCACCGATGGAGTGAATGAGCCCAGGCCCAGCTCCAAGCGTGATCGCGATTGGAGTGCTGATCGGAGTGATGCGAGCGGCCGCGGCGAGTTCCAACGTATTGGTTCCCTCTCCGCCACCGAGCGTCGAGGTTCCGTGAACGTCCGCTAGTAATCCAAACACGGGGCTAGCAGCCACCCCGACACCCAGCCCGAACAGCGCCTCGGAACCCACTTCTGACGCGCCCACGCGGGCTGTCGGCTGGAATCGATACCCGATGTTCGTCGCTGTAAACAGCGGCCCGGCTTGGAAGTCCGCGATGAGGCGACCGCCGCCAGTGAACGTTTCGGCACCCATGAACTGACCTTCCGCGGTTGCCTCGCCGGCTGGCGCGGTGACGAACCCCGCTACACCCATCGTGAACGGGGATTCGACCTGGCCCAAGAAGCGGAACTTCACCTCCAGTTCTGGATCAGACAGGCCGGTTGCATCGACCCCTTCGCCTTCCAGCTCCGCAGCAGCGCCATCCGTCGTCAGGCCTTGACCCTTGATGTACGTGACGGGAAAGCGCAGACCGACCTGCAGGGGCGAGATCGGGGTGTAAGTGAACATCAGATCTGCAGTGGCGAGATTTTCCACCACTAAGACTTCTGACTCATCACCGAACTCGTTGATGGAGTTCACCAAGAACGGCTTGTTCGCATAGTGTGCCAAAAACCCGACGCCGAGGGCATGCTCGCCATCGCTGCGCAGACCACGCGTGACTATGAAGTTGCGTGGCCCGGGGGCGGGTGAGAACTTCTGAACGTTGATGACGCCTTCGAGCTCTTGTGCCTCGGCCGGACCCGCTGCCCAGCCGCCGGCAACCAATGCGGCGAGCAGCGCAAAAGCAAATGCACCGTGGCGCCGCATCGAAGTCGAATTGCAAAAGTCAGCTGTCACGTTTGGTAGCCCCTTTGAGATGCTCGGAGAAATGTTGTGGGCTAGGGTGTCACAGTGCGCCGCAACTCTGCAATATTCCGACGTTGGCTCGCGTACCGGTTTCTTGCCCGGGCCCGACTCGGACACATGGATCGCTAACGACGAACGGCTAGTTTGAGCGCTCCAGCGGCTCCCAACATCAGCCAATTGGCCAACCCGCCGGGGACTAGTAGTCAAATTCACGCCCTGGGAAGCCACCAGCGCATCCTCGGTCGTTGACAGCTTTTTCCGCGGCGTGCGACACCACCGGCCGATTCGAGTCGCCCATCGGCGGCGCGGAGAAACGACGCGTAATGTACAGAACTTGCCTCACGGCGCTGACGCTCATCGGTGTCACGCTCAATCCTTCGCTGAGCAGCGCTCAACCCCAGGCTTCGGATGACCCATCCGCTGAGAAGGGCGCTGCCGATGCGCCCGCTCCGTCCGAGACAGCTCCGCCGTCTGATACCCCAACGCCCCCGCCACCATCGGCAGATGATCCGGGCGCGGCCGAAGCCGCGCCAGCGGACTCGAGCGGCCCGCCGTCGGCTCCTCCGGAAACGGAACCGGAACAACAACCGGCGCCGGCCGATCCCCTCGAGCCCGCTTCGAGCGCGGATGCAACGGCCGAGCCGGAACCCTCTGCTCCGAGCAACGATTCCTTCTCCGTCAGCGGCGCGGTGGCACCAGCGTTCTCCAAGGCCGAAGCGGAAGCGGATAAACCCGCTGCAGGCCCCTCAGCCAGCGCGAGCGCGCCCAAGGTCGCGGCGCCCAACGACACGGAGGCAGACGCGGTCTTTGCTGAGGATTGGTGGAGCCACGCGCGCCCGGCGATCGAAGTGCACGGCGCATTCCGGACCCGCGCTGAACTGTTTCACAACTTCTCATTGGGTCGCGTCGAGCCGCCCAGCCAAGCCCTTTGGCCCCGCCCCAGTGATAACCGCTATACCGCCCTCAATGGCAACGAGTACGGCCCAGCACTGTGTACCGGCAGCGAGACGGACGCCACGTCCTCCGAGAGCGACAACCCCGACAATCTCTACAACTGCGACAACAAGACGCAAAACGGGGCGAATCTCCGCCTCCGTCTAGCGCCGGAGATTCACGTCTCGGACAACCTGCGGATCCGCTCGCAGATCGACCTTCTGGATAATCTCGTGCTGGGCAGCACCCCCGAAGGTTACCGCTACGCTCCCGGTGATACCGGCGGTGCCGACGTCCAATACCGCAGCGGCTACAACCAGCTAGGCGTCTACGACACGACGCAAGTTCCCCCGGATTCGAGTAGCAACGGTTTTTCCGACAGCGTCCGCGTCAAGCGCGCTTGGGGTGAATACACCACACCCATCGGTGAACTGCGCTTCGGCCGCATGCCGGACCACTGGGGCCTGGGCATGCTGTACAATGCCGGCGACGGCTTCGACGACGATTACCAAACGACCTTCGACCGCCTCATGGTCACCACCGGGATCCGTGACCTCGACCTACTCATCGCGGCAAGCTGGGACTTTCCGAACGAGGGCGCGATAGCGAGTATCCCGATTGCAGGGGCGCAGCCGTACGATCGCGCATCGATCGACGATGTGAATCAGTACACGTTGCGCATCCTGCGCAAGCAGTCGCTCGAGAGCCAGCAGTTGGCGAAGGGCAACCTGGTGCTCAACGGTGGCATCTACTTCGTATACAAGACACAGTCTCTGGCTAACGACCAGGCTCTGCCTGAAGGTCTTGGTGGGGTCACCCCCAACTCCAACCCAGACGCACTGACCGACGCGTACGCCCGGCGAGACGCCAGAATCTACGTGCCCGACCTGTGGTTGGAGCTGAAGTACAAGAAGTTTCGATTTTCGACTGAGGCAGCAGCGGTTCTTGGAAGCATTCAGAGTGCGTCAGTCGCGCCCAACACCGAAGACACTTTCCGCAGCACGGACCCGCTCAAACTCGCTCAATTCGGTCTAGCCGCAGAAATCGAGCAGAAACTGGTCGAGGACCGCCTGCGCTTGAAGTTCAACTTCGCCTGGGCGTCAGGAGATCCGGACACCTTCGGATCCACCGTGCCAGGTGAACTCGTCCCTGGCCCCGACCAGACACAAATCAACGACGATACGATCTCGACGTTCAGATTCCACCCCGCTTACCGGATGGACCTGATTCTCAACCGCAACATTCTGCAACGCATTCAGGGGACGTATCTGTTCCGACCCAGCGTGGAGTACGACTTCATCCGCGATCCCAATGGCCAGCGAGCTGGCGGCGGCATCCAGGCGATTTGGACCCGAGCCAGCGAATTCGTGCAAACACCCGGCCACGACGCGGATCTGGGCATCGAACTCAACGGCACTCTGTACTTTCAAGCCAAGGACGGCGTCCTCAACGACACGCCAGACGCGATGGGCGGCTTCTACTCTGCCATTCAGTACGGCGTCTTGTTCCCGCTTGACGGCATGGGTTATCAGGTTCGCGACGCCCGCGAAATCCCGGGTGACGAGAGCCCCGAAACCGCACAAACGCTGCGACTATTCCTGGGTGTGATGTTCTGAGACTGCCGGCGCCGCATCGCCTGCAGCAAGCAGACGCCTCGGCGACAACCACAAGAAAACGGGGCGCCCAGCCGTCAATTCCGCTCGGCGGCAGCGGACCCGACTCACACCCGCAGAACGCGTCGCAGCACCCACTCGACGAACGGCCCGTACGGTGGTGCGAAGGACCCGACACCGCTCAATCGACTCTGGTACAGAACGCTCTTCTGGTGGCTGAAGCGCTCGAAGCTCTTGTGCCCCAGATACGCCCCCTGGCCGCTGTCACCGACAGCCCGGCGAGGCAGCGCATCACAGAGGAAGTGAAGGAGCGTGTCATTGATCGTCGCGCCACCCGAAACTGTCTCCGATAGTACGCGCTCGACCCGTTGCTCATCGCCGTCAAAATAGTAGAGGGCGAGCGGGCGCGGCCGGGCGTTGATGTAGGCGATGGCGTCGTCGAGATTACCATAGGGGACAATCGGCAAGATGGGTCCGAAAATCTCCTCGTTGACTACACTGGCAGCCTCGGGCACGTCCAAGAGGAGCGTGAGCGGCAACTTCTGGGTACCCGCGAGGTTCTCGCCCGCGGGATTGATTTCGATCACCTGCGCGCCCCGGCTCCGTGCATCCTCCACCATCGAGCGCAGCCGCTTCACTCGGCGTTCGCTAGCCACCGCCGTGTAGTCGGGGTTGTCCTTCAAGGTCGGGAAACAGCGCGCGACCGCGTGCCTCAGCGCCGCTATCACAGCACCCACTCGAGTTGCCGGCACCAGGAGGTAATCCGGCGCGACACACGACTGCCCCGCGCTGTAGCACTTTCCCTGCACGATCCGCCGAGCAAACCTATCGACCGCAAAGGACTCGTGCAGAACTGCAGGGCTCTTGCCTCCAAGTTCCAACGTGACCGGCACGAGGTTCTTGGCAGCTTCCAACGCGATCTGTCGGCCCACCTCAGTGCTTCCTGTAAACAGCAGGTGATCGAGTGGCAACCGACTCACGGCTGCCCCGACATCCGCCCCCCCCTGTAAGACGACAACCCAATCGGTCGGTACCGCGCGACCAATCAAGCGAGCTAGCAACTCGGAGGTTCGGGGCACGTGCTCGGACAGCTTCAGGACCACACGGTTGCCCGCCGCAATCGCCCCCACGAGCGGCGTCATCGCGAGCATGACGGGGTAATTCCACGGCGCGATGATGCCAACGACGCCGAGCGGCTGAGCCACCACCCGCGCGGTTGCGGGACGAAAGACCCAAAGCGGCGGCCGCGTCTCGGGGCGGACCCACTTGTGAAGGTGAGCTCGAACATGACGCAGCTGACTCAGGGAAAGCCACAAATCCCCGAGTTCAGTGTCGTGGCTCGAACGATGACCAAAGTCCGCGGATACGGCTCTCGTGATATCTTCTCGCGCGCTTCGGAGCTCGCGCTCCAGGGCGTCGAGCAGCGCCAGGCGTTCAGCAACTGGCGGAAACCGGTTCGCTTCGGCAGCGGTGCGCAACTCTTGGTAGCGCAACTGCACATCTTGCGGTGAATTTTCTCCCCTATCCGTCGCCATAACGTGACCGATTGCGTACTCCTGTTCCCGCGTCTTCGAGAGGCCAGTCTGTCACGCTCAACGGGCCAGTGCTTGCTCGATGTCCGCGTCCAGGGCCGCCGCCTTTCCGGTCGTGTACCCCTCACGCTTCGTGACGATCGATCCGTCCCTCCCAATGAGCACACTGAAGGGCGCGCTCACTTTGGGGTTGTATTGAGCCACGACGCTCGATTCATCATCTAGAAGTATGGGGAACTGCACGCCCAATCGCGCCACAGTAGCCCGCACTTGCGCAACGGACTCGGGCCCGTCGATCGAAATGCCCACCACGACCAAGCCTCGACTCTTCTTGGCTTGGTATAGGTCGTTGAGATGCGGCATCGCGGCCAGGCAGGGATCGCAGTAGGTCGCCCAGAAGTCCAACAGAACCACCTGCTTGCCCAAGTGGTCGCTCAAGCGAAAGCTACTACCGTCTGTCGCGTCGAGCTCGAAGTCAGGCGGCCGAGGTCCCGTCGGAGCGTCGGACGCCGCGCCCGTCTGCGCTACCGGAGCCTCGATTGACGCCTGCTGCGTGTCTGGCGTGCTGTCGCCGGAAGCCCTCGTGCCGCTACCCGGAGGTACCGCTGGAGGGCTGCTCGGTGCCGGTTGCCCTCCGCCGCAGGCCGCAGTTGCCAATAATGAGAGCGCAACTAGTGTTCGCTGCATTGGATGTGAGACGCGCATCGACGATCGTTCAGCGTCCGCGCTGTGTCAGAATACTGTCGATGGTCTCGTAGATTTGCGGGTTGTACCCCGTTACCACCGTGAGGATCTCCATCGTGCGTGCATCTATCAGCATGTTCATCGGCGTCGCTGACCGGTCGAAGTACACGCCGCTCTTGAATCCTGGATCGAGCACGAACGGGAAGTCCACCTGATAGCTGTTCGACCAGTTCACCAAGTCCGCGTAGTCTGCAGGGCCGCCGTCGTTGTCTTCGAAAAGAATGCCCAAAAGCGCGAGCCCGCGGGGGCCGTACTTTGCATGGATCCCCTCGGTGCGGAGGTCCGCGTATTCGGTGCGACACACCCCGCACCAAACGGCCACTGCATTGATCATCAGAAGCTCGATGCCTTTTTCACCGTTCGGGTCGTAGAAATCTGCAATCCGGACCGGAACTGTCGTGTCCAAGGCGAAGCCCGCTCCGATTGGGTTGTGCCAGCCTAGAAACTCCATGTTCTCCATCGTCGCCCCCGTGGCAACGCCGTACGGCGGCTCTGGGTAGGCGAAGGGCACGTAGCCTGGCGCTTCGGGTAAGACACCGCTCGGCTGCATCGGCGCAGAATCGTCATCCGCGGCCACAGCCTCTTGTGGCGCTTGCTGGTCGACGGGCAGCGGCGCTTCGGCACCGCACGCCATCACACCAACGGAAAAAAATAGGAGACAACTTCCAGCAATTCGCTTCATGTCAAGCCTCGACGCCCTGCGAGTGTAGTGCGGCCCCGCCGGTCCATCAAGCAGCACCCCACGCGACGTGGGCCTGAGCCAAGCTCTCTTGCTCCGGCAATTTTCCACAAGCGTTGACTCGCGCTTTTCGCGTTAGTCCTGGTCTGCGCTCTGCCAGCGAGGGTAGGATGCCGAGTGGTTCCGCGTCGTTGCCAATGAATCTGCACCAAATTATCTCCACCATTCTTGCCCTACCCGGCAGTCATGTCCGAACGATGGCAACCTTGGCGCTCGCCGTCGTTCCGGGACTCGGAGCGGTGTCGGGCTGCGACAACAAGAGCTGTGACGGAATCGAGTTTGACGGGCGATGCGAACCGGTATGCCGAGATTCCGAGTGCGGAGAGGATGAACGCTGCGTCGAGAATCGCTGCAGCCCCGAGTGTTCGAAGAACTCGGAGTGCCCGGGCGGTGCTTGCCGGTCGGTGACGGCAGACTACGGCGGTCGGGGCAACTACTGTTTGTATGACGAACGACCGAATCTCACGCCAGACGCTGGCTTGGAAACGGATGCCTCCGGCCCGAGCAGTCAAAGCTGCGAAGACAGTTCAGATTGTTACGATCCAACTCGGCAGATGAACTGCGTCGGCGGGGAGTGCGTCGTTGCCTGCCTGCTGCACGCGCATTGCACCGGCGCTGGGGCATGTACCGGGAGCGGACGCGACGCCGCTGGGCAGTCGGTGAGCTATTGCGAGGTAGACTCGTTCCCGCGCGACCCTGGTCAGTTTGGTTGGGTCTGCCTCGACGGTAACAACGACTGCGACTTGGACGCAGACTTTCGTTGTTTGACCCAGGGCGAAGGCGATCTCGACGGCTACTGCTCCAAGCTGGGTTGCGACGGCGACTCGCAGTGCCCGACGGGATACTACTGCAACATCGATGTGTTCGGCAGCCTGTCCCCTTGCGAAGATGCGTGTGGCCTGCCCGGCAACCCCAGCGACGTCAACTGCGTCGACTTGGCCGACATTGGCGCGGGACGGCCATTTCGCTGTGGCGACAATGGCCAGCTGGAGCTCCGCTCCTGCCGCCGGCGAACCTTTTGCAGCCCGTGTGACTCGGATGCCGACTGCCGGGGGCAAGCGAACCAACTCTGCGCCCGGGACGCCTCCGGACAGAAAATTTGCACGAAGATCTGCGACCCGCTCGGCACCAGCTGTCCCTGGGGAAGCGCAACGACGTGTGACGTCTTCGATGCCGAGCTGGGCGTTCCAACTTGTGGGCACCGCTCGGGCAGTTGCGGTGGAACCGGAGCCAGTTGCGATCCCTGCATCGACGACTCCGATTGCCCGGGCGGGTTTTGTACTTCGAGCTCGTTCACCGGGGAGCAGTTCTGCGCCAACCTGGGCGATACGTGCAGTTGTTCCGCTGGCGAGGGATTCTGCTTTGGCGGCGGCTGTCCGAACACTCCCGGGGGGCTCGTCATGAACTGTGTGCCGACCTCGGACGGCGCGCCGCCGAGCGTATGTTTCGGGGCGTCGATCGTGCCAGGTGACGAAACGGCGCAGCTGGGTTGTTGGCCCGAGTGACCCGGCCCACTCTGAGACGACAGTCCACCGTAGGTGTCCGCGTCGCTATTTCAAAGCAGCTAGCTCATCAACTTCCTCCATGGCCGGCCGTTTTCTCGGCTGGAGGTCAGGATGAATCACCAGCATGCCGGCGCAGACAGAGGCAGCATACAGCTCGGGTCGGGTGCGCTCGGGCGTTGCTACTTGACGACTGCAGGCGACGGGGAGGCACTGGTACGAAAGACGCTACATGCAGACCTTGCCGAAGTTCCGGAACTCCGGGAGAGGTTCGTCGAAGCGGCTCATCGCGCCCAGACCGTCCGCCACGACAACGTCGTCGAGCTCATCTCCGTGGGGCAACACACGGACGGTGACGTCGATGTGCCCTATCTGGTGACGCGCCACCACCGCGCCCCCAACCTTGCAGAAGAGCTCGAAGAGCACGACTTGTCCGTCGACGCAGTCTGCGAAGTCGGCGTACAACTCTGCCTGGCCCTATCCGCCGCACATGAACACGGCCTACTCCACCTCGATCTCAAACCCGAGAACGTTCTGATTGAGTGGACACACGATGGGACCCCCATGGTCCGGGTCTTGGACTTCGGCATCGCCCACGCGGTTTTCTCACACCAGGCGGCGGCGCCAGCGTGCCGATGGGCGCACAGTCCCCCGCGCCACCAAGCCCCCGAAGTCCTGCTCGGCCAAGCGGGACGCCCCTGTTCCGACGTCTACTCGGTCGGCTCGATCATGTACGAAGCTCTGACCGGGATTTCCCCCATCCATGAACAGGACGAGACTGAGGCGTTTCGGGCGGCCATCTGTGGGAGTTGGAAGCCACTGGTTCGCAGAAACGCTCAGCTGCCCGAAAGCCTGATCCGAGCCATCGAGAATGCACTCACGAATGACCCGGACGAGCGACTACAAGACCCCCTCACGCTTTTGCGGCAGCTCATCCTGCACGTCGACGAAACTTCGCCAGTCTACGCGGCTGCCAAGCAGGAGCTCGCTCGAACATCAGACCACCATCACACCGTCGCTACGCCTTCGTTGATGCTGCAAAGAGCTCCGAAACCCCGACAGGTCTCGTCCGTTCCTTCGTCGCGTTTGCTTTCGCCGACATTTCCGAAATCACCCGCGGCCCCGCGCATCGACGAGGTGACGGCGTTTGATGCGGACCCGGTGGGCGGGGCTGCGCCGCTGCCGGCACCTGTCGACGAAGGCCTCGTACCCTCGCCGGAGAGCTATCGCCTCGACCTCCTCACCGTTTTTGCCGGGTTGGTTGCAGGGTTCGCCTTGGCCTGGTCAAACACGATGCCCTAGCGATCCACGCCGCTCGGAGCCGGTTTTTCCGAACCTCGGGCGCGAGATGTGTTCTAGTACCGTGCCATGCCGAATGAGCCTTTAGAACTCGAGGGACGTAGCGTCTCGGCTAACGACCCACTTGCTGACGTCAAGCACGTGCTGCTCGTGATGAGTGGCAAAGGTGGCGTCGGAAAAAGCACGGTCTGCACCAACCTGGCGTTGGCACTCAGTCGGTTGGGCTACCGGGTTGGGCTGCTCGACGCAGACATGTACGGACCATCCATTCCCACCATGCTGGGGGTAACCGGAAAGCCGTACAGCGACGGCCAGCGAATTCGGCCGTTGACACGCTTTGGGATCAAGCTGATGAGCATCGGATTCCTGCTCGATGATCCTAAAGCCGCCGTCGTGTGGCGTGGGCCGATGTTGCACTCGGCATTGATGCAGTTCATCAAGGACGTGGATTGGGGCGAGCTGGATTTTCTGGTGCTTGACATGCCGCCGGGCACTGGGGACGTCGCTCTGACACTATCGCAGAACCTTCACACTTCAGGTGCGGTGGTAGTGACGACGCCCCAAGAGGTGGCGCTCCAAGACGTGTACAAGTCCGTCGCGATGGCGAAAAAGGTAGGCATCAACGTGTTGGGAGTCGTCGAAAACCAAAGCTACTTCGTGTGCGACCAGTGCCAGGCGAAGCACTCGTTGTACGGCGAGGGCGGCGGTGAGAAGATTGCCGCACAGGCAGGCGCCCCGTTGCTCGGCCAAGTGCCGATCACCAAAGAAATCCGCGAATGGGGCGACGCCGGCACCCCGATTGTGCAGGCCTCGCCAGGCTCCGAGGCCGCGCGAATGTTCGCCGACATCGCCTCGAGAGTCATCGAGGAGGCAGAAAAAGCTGCGGCAGGGTCCGAAAGCGTGAGTATCGATCGTAGCGGCGGCACGAATCGGCGTCTTCCAATTACGCGCTAACGGAGGTACACCGTCGACCCACCAGCATGGAAACCGGCGGACAGCCACTGACTGCTGCCTCCGCCGCACCCGACTCTTCCCGAGGTCCCATGTCTTCGCAAAACACCCTGAATCCCACCGACGGCGAGAGTTCGTCCACCCCAGCCACGGCGCCGGCGGACTCTCCTGCCGAGGTAACACTCCAAGATTCCACGCCGGCGCAGGGCGTGGAGCCACCCACGGCCGATGCTTCCGAGGCCTCGGCCGCCCCCACATCCGGAGTCCAGGCCTCTGGACCCGAGCCGCAGGCCGAGAGCCAAGGCGACGGCCAGGGTTCCCCTGCCACAGGAGCTGGGAGCGAGGCGGCTGCGGGGGAGGCCGACGTGAGCGCGGGCGATGGGGACGCGACCAAGAAGAAGCGGCGTCGCCGACGGCGCAAGAAGAAGAAGGGTACCGAAGGCGAGCCGGCGGCAGCGGGTTCCGGCAGTGAGCGGCCTGAACGCCACGACAAGAAGCCTGCGACCGACCGCGCGCCTTTCCATGTTGGCGAGGAAGTCTTCGGCAAGGTCACAGCAATTCTGGACGAAGCCATCATGGTGGACTTGTCCGGTAAGGCACTCGGCATCTTTGATCGATTGGAAATGGAAGCCGACGATCTGGTGCCCAACGAAGGTGACCGTTTTGTCGCTCGGGTGCACCAAGACGGAGGCCGCGGTGGTCTGCTGGTGTTGACCCGCAAGCCGCTGCGAGAGGAAGAAAGCAAGGCTTCCGTCGAAGCTGCCGCCAAGAGCGGAGAGCTGATCGACGGCCTGATAACCGGAGTCATCAAGGGCGGCGTGGACGTCGACATCCGCGGTCTGCGGGCGTTCGCTCCAGCCTCCGGGATGGACCTTCATCCCCAGAATGCGAACTTCGCCTCACTCGTTGGCCAGCGGATGAAGTTCAAGGTCACCCGCTTCGACAACAACGGCAGAGATGTCGTGGTAACGCGGCGGCCGATGCTCGAGGCCGAAGCGCACGAGCGCCGACGGAAAGCACTGACCATCCTGGAAGTCGATCAGGTGATGAAGGGTGTGGTGCGAACGGTCGTCGACTGGGGCGTGTTCGTGGCAATGCCCGAAGCGGAGAATCTGGAAGGGCTCGTGCACGTCAGTGAAGCCAGCCACGATCCGCGCACGAAGCTCCTGGAGGCCTTCAAGCCAGGTGACAAGATCGACGTCAAGATCACCAAGATTGATGAGCGAGGCAAGATTTGGTTGAGCCGCAAGGCGCTGATCGCTGATCCCTGGAAGGAAGCAAAAGAGAAGTATCCTCCCGGCGCCAAGCTGAAGACGACCATCACCCGCGTCGAGCCGTTCGGTGCATTCTGCCAACTCGAGGGCGTCGAGGGACTGATTCACATCGCCGATCTTCGCCCAACGCGCGTGGAGGACATCAATGAGATCGTCAAGCCCGGCGATGAGCTGGAGGTCGTCGTTCACCAGTTTGACCTCAAGAATCACAAGGTGGCGCTGCACCCTGCGCTTTCGGGCGAGCAAGCAGACGAGAAGGCGCAGAAAGTGACGCGCAACGCCGCCGTGGACGTCGAGGTCCTCAAAGCTGAAACGGCAGGCGTCGCCGTACGGGTGCTCGGCGCGACGGGACGAGCCGCTCGCGGTTTCATCCCAGCCGCACAAACCGGAACCCAACGCGGCACCGACCTGCGCAAACATTTCCCTACCGGCCACAAGCTGCGCGCGACGGTGATTGACGTCGATCCGCGCCGAGGCGAGCCGAAGCTGTCGATTCGCCGTCTGGAGGAGAACGAAGAGCGCTCGGCCCACCGCGAGTACCGCAAGAAGCTAGCCGCAGAAGGTGGCTTTGGTACGCTGGGCGATCTGCTTCGGAAGCAGCTCTCTAAGTAGTTGATAACTTGATTAATTCCGACAGGATGTAGCCTCCGAGCGGGGAGGCTCGTCCCACGGGACTTCCCGATCCGGTGCACTTGACCGGCCCAGTGGCTGCACTTCCTGAGGGATCTGTGCTGGCAGACCCAAGTACTATCCGTTTGGATCAGTCCCAGAGGTTGGTGTTGGACTACGTAGAGGATACACGGCCATCGGAGCGGCAGTCGGGCACCCGCTGTGCCACCCCGACGACGATGGCAGCGCAGCCCGATGATAGCGAGCTGATGGACCGGGCGAAGGACGGCGATAGGCGGGCCTTTGGCCAATTGGTGCGCCAGCATCAGAAGCGCATTTACCGGGTTGCGCTCCACATGCTGCGGGACCCGGTGGAGGCTGAGGACGTCACCCAGGATGCGTTCGTCCGCGCCTTTGCGGCTCTCGCGCGCTTCGACGGGCGCAGTCAACCGTATACGTGGTTCTACCGGATCGCCGTCAACCTGTCGCTCAACCGTATTCGCTCCCGAAAGCGCCAGCGGCACGTCACCACGGAGGACGACCCGCGCATTGAAGGGCTGCTCCTCGACTCCCACCCATCGGCAGCCCCGGAGCGCTCCAGCAGCGAGCGCCAAATGGCCATCGCCCTGTGCACGGCCATCGACGAGCTCAGCGATACTCTGCGGACGACCCTCATCCTCGTCGTGATTGATGGTCTTTCCCACGGCGCGGCCGCCGAGGTGTTGGGCTGCCCCGAAGGGACGGTTGCCTGGCGGGTGCACGAGGCGCGCCGCAAGATCCGAGCCTCTTTGGACGCGCGGGGGATCTCGCACGAGGTGAACACGTGATGAAGGATTCCGAAGAACTCGAGCAACTGCCAGAGGCGGCTGAACGGCTGCTGCAGAACTGGCCCGACGGGTCCCGCAGCGACGCGGACTTCGAGCGCATGGCGCGGGCGGTGGACGCTAGGATTTCTCGAGGGCGTGCGAGCTCGAATCCGCCCCCGAGCATTGTGGAAGGATGGCTGTTTCGTCCCCCTTTACCGTTGCAGGCGGGTGAGCCTCGGCAGAGCGCGGAAGCCAGTGACGCTGCGAACCTCGGGACCCGCTCACCGAACACGCTCAGCCTCAAGGAGATCGCCCGCGCTGCGCTCGAAGCCACGTCAGGCAACGAGGGAGCCGGTTGCGCCGAGCCGAACGCCGGGCCCCCGAAGAGCGTCGCCAGGCCTCCCTTGGAGAGCGTCACACGGGAGCGGGATGATCGAGTCTCTCGAGTAGCCGTCGTTGCGTTGGCGAGCGCGAAGCGTCCGCCGGTTGCCAGCACGTCCCCGCGAACTGTAGCCACCGATCCCGGCGGCGGCAGCAAAGCCGAACGAAGCCCAACAGTCTCAGCAATCGCAGGAGATGCCCAACAGAAACCCGGGACGAAGACCCTGGCGCGCCTGTGGATGTGGAGCACCTTGGCCGCCGCCGCCGCCGTCGCGCTGTATGTCGGCAATCGGGAAGAAACCGACGCCGTGGTCATCGCTTCCCAAGACACGATGACCGAGGCGGCTGCCACCGCGGACGTTCCGCTCCCCGGGACGCCCGCCGGCAAACCGGCGTCGCACGCCGCGGCCACGAACAGCACTGGGGCGGCCGATGCGGAGGGCGCGACGACCGTCGCAAGCTCATCGTCACCCGCCGTACGAAGCCAAGAGCGCGCGCCAGGGGTCGAGCCGATCCCTGCCCCCCGCAAACTGACGGATCTGCCAAGCGCTGCTGCGCCGTCACCACAGAAAGTCACCGCGCGCAAGGTGACCACCCCCTCCCCCACTGAAGCGTCCAAGCCGGTGCGCCCCAGCCCCGGAACACCCGGAACACCCGGAACAGAGGTGCCAGCAGACGAACCCAGGTTGGTGCCCGCGGCCCACGCCGCGGGCGTGCCGCAACACCCGTCGATTGGCGCGGCGCAAGGTGCTGTGGGCAGTGTCCTGGGCGCCGCGCGGGCCTGCGTCGCAGGTCAGTTCAACGCGTCGAAGGCTGAAGTGGTTTTTTCGTCGGATGGCCGCGTGAAGCGCGTCGCCGTCACTGGGCCAGCCAGGGGGACTCCCGCCGAGACGTGCATCACAAACGCCATGAGGAACGCTCGGGTGCAGCCGTTCTCAGATGAGACCTTTTCGGTCCGAACAACCGTCCGACCCTGAGACGGGGGCAGACTGGCCAGGCGCGTTGACAAGCGCTTGACGATCTCTCATATTCCCGCGCCCCTGAACGCGCCTACCGTACTGGAGGGCGTGAGAACGGCAGGAGCAGCAGATCATGGTTTCCCGCACGCAAAAGACCGAACGCCGCCGTTACAATCGTGACCGCTCGCTGGCCCGCGCCCGCAAACGCCAGGCAGCCAAGGCGGGCACTCCAGTGTTCCCGGTGCATCCAGCGGGGTACGACCCCAACGCAGCGGATGCCAAGCCACAAAAGTCGGCAGACTGAAACTAGTTAGGACCATTCATGGCGAATCACGCTTCCGCACTCAAGCGCAACCGACAGACTGCAATCCGCACCGCCCGTAATCGTGCCGTTCGTGGCGCGCTCCGCACGGCGCTAAAGCAAGCCCGCGAGGCCATTGCAGAAGGCGACCAAGATAAGGCGACCACTCTGGCTCAATCCGCCAAGCGCGCTCTAGCCAGGGCTGCCCAAAAGGGTGTCATTCACCGCAACAACGCGGCTCGCAAGACGTCACGCATCGACCACGCACTGGCGAAGCTCGCCAGCTGAGCGGCTCAGCGGTCGCCTGGGGGGCCGCAGCGTTCCTCATACGTCTGTGCGCCGGCAGGCGCTCGCCAACATAGCGCCCTCGACCCAACACTTGGGACTCGGGGGCGTTGCTCGTTTGTCGACTTCCGCTCGCGAGCCGAAGCCAGGTCGACGACCTGTGGGCACGGAGCCCAGGGCCATCTAATATCCGCCCATGGCAGAAGCATCGACGACGGGGATCGACACACTCTCAACCGAGCAACAGGCATTCGAGCCCTCTGAAGAGTACCGCCGCGGCGCGCGGGTGAGCTCCAAGGAGGACTACGAGCGCTTGTACCAAGAGAGCCTCAGCTCGCCCGAGGAATTCTGGCGACGGGAAGCAAGCTCGCTGGCCTTCCGCCAGACTTGGAAGACCATGCTCCAACACGAGCCGCCATTCGCCAAGTGGTTCGTTGAGGCCAAACTCAACGTGAGCGAGAGCTGCCTCGATCGGTTCCTTGGAACCAGCACCGAGAACAAGACGGCGATCATCTGGGAGGGTGAGGGTGGAGCACAGCGCACGCTCACGTACGGAGAGCTACACGCCGAAGTCACTCGCTTGGCCGCCGCACTGCGGGACCTGGGAGTACAGTCTGGCGACCGCATCGCGATCTACATGGGGATGGTGCCTGAGGCTGCCATCGCCATGCTGGCTTGCGCTCGTATAGGAGCACCACACAGCGTAGTGTTCGGAGGCTTTGCTGCGGACTCATTGCGAGGCCGCATCAACGACTGCCAGGCCAAGGTGGTGCTGACCCAGGACGCAGCCCCCCGGCGTGGAAAGCCCGTTGCTCTCAAGCAGACGGTCGACACCGCTCTCGAAGATGCGCCAAGCGTCGAAAAGGTCGTCGTTCTGCGTCACTATGGCGAAGGCGCCGATTGCGCTTGGGTCGATGGGCGCGACGTCGACTGGCACGAGGCGATCAAACAGGCGAGCCCTGAGAAAAATGGCCACGCCGAAGTCGTCGACTCCGAGCACCCGCTGTTCATCCTCTACACTTCCGGCTCCACCGGAAAACCCAAAGGGGTCTTGCACACGAGCGCCGGCTACCTCGTGGGTGCACACGTCAGCACCAAGTATGTCTTCGACGTGCGCGATGACGACATCTACTGGTGCACGGCGGACGTCGGTTGGATCACGGGTCACACGTACCTCGTGTACGGCCCCCTTTCCAACGGCATGACTTGCTTGATGTACGAGGGCGCCCCCAATCACCCTGACTGGGGGCGCTTTTGGGAAGTTATTGAGCGCCATAAGGTAACGATTCTCTACACTGCCCCAACTGCGATCCGCGCGTTCATTCGCGCCGGCGATGAATGGGTAGACAAGCACGACCTTTCCAGCCTGAGACTCCTCGGAAGTGTCGGGGAACCCATCAATCCAGAAGCGTGGATGTGGTACTACGAAAAGATCGGCAAGAGGCGTTGCCCGATTGTCGACACCTGGTGGCAAACCGAAACAGGCAGCATCATGATGACGACATTGCCCGGCGCGTGCTACGCGAAACCGGGTTCCACCGGGTTGCCCTTCTTTGGCGTCGAGCCAGCGGTCGTGACGAGCGACGGCACTCCGGTCAAGGATCGCGAGGGAGGCCTGTTCATCCTCAAGCGCCCGTGGCCAAGTGCACTCCGCACGGTATGGGGCGACGATGAGCGCTACAAGAGCCAGTACTTCAGCGAAATCAAAGGCGCGTACTTCACTGGCGATGGAGCGCACCGAGACCCGGACGGCTACTACCAAGTGATCGGGCGTATCGACGACGTGCTCAACGTCTCTGGTCACCGCATTGGCACCGCCGAAGTGGAAAGCAGCCTGGTAGCTCACCAGGCCGTAGCTGAAGCAGCTGTCGTCGGGAGACCAGACGACCTCAAGGGGCAAGCACTCGTGGCGTTCGTGACACTGAAGCCCAATGCCGCCCGTGACGACGCAGCCAAGGCAACCCTGCGCGCTCACGTCGGAAAAGACATCGGCAAGTTCGCCGCCCCGGATGAAATCCGTTTTGCAGACGCCCTACCAAAGACCCGGAGCGGAAAGATCATGCGGCGGCTGCTCAAAGACGTTGCTGCGGGCCGAGACATCACGGGAGATACTTCGACGCTCGAGGATCCCGCAGTGCTGCGACAGCTGCGAGAGGGCTGAGCCGCCAGTCGGAACATGGACGGCATCCTCACACTGATGCAGCGCGCTCTCGATGAAAGCCCGCTAGCGGTCGCGTTCGACGCAGATGGTACACTGTGGTCCGGTGACGTCGGTGAAGACACGATACTCGCCGCCATCCGCCACCACGCTTTGCGCCGGGAGGCTTCGAGCGCGCTCTCGGACCTTGCCGCCCGCTACGGCATCGGGGTCAATGCCGATCCAAACCGCCAAGCCGAGCTGCTGTTCGATGGGTACCATCGTCACCAGTTACCCGAGGTCGAGGCCTGCGAAATGATGGCGTGGGCCTTCGCAGGTTGGCAGGAAGACGAGCTTCGACAATTCGTCGCAAGTGCCCTGCAGGAAGTCGGACTCGAGCGCCGGCGGTTCCGACCGCTGGAACGTGCCGTCGATTGGGCTCGGCACAGCGGGCTACGCACTGTGGTGGTTTCCGCTTCGCCGGACTTCGTGATTGAAGTCGCCGCGGGCCCCCTCGGGTTCCGCGCCGAGGACATCGCCGCATGCCGACCCGCGCGTCGGCACGGTGCGCTCTTGTCGACCTTGGAGTCGCCGCTACCTTACGGCGAGCACAAGGTAGGAGCACTGCGGACGCTTGCCCCTGGCCACTCACTGCTAGCGGCTTTTGGTGACAATTCCTTCGACCTGCCCATGCTACGCGCGGCCAGGGTGGGGGTGGCCGTACGACCCAAGCCGGCCCTGAGGGCACTGTTGTCCTCGGCTCCCGAACTCGTCGTGCTAGAAAGTTAGCAGGTACCGCTAGCTTCGAACCGGAACTGTTGCCTCGGCCGAAGTTAGAAGTCGCACCCCGTCGCCGCCTAGCCCACATCAGGATTGACGACTATTCGACCGTAATGAGGAACATGCTGACATTCTCTCGAAGGCTGGTCGCCGCGCTGACCGGCGTCACTCTACTTGCTTGCGCGGGTTCGCAAGAGGAACCCAAAGCCGCTAACACCGAACTCGATGACGACGGCGACGACTACGACTCGACAGCACACATCGGTGCGACGGCTGAAGTGGGTGCTTTGCCAGAGGAAGATACCGTCTACGCGTTCCGTGAATCTTTCGAAGCGATTCAAGAATGCTTCATCAATGGAGCCAAGCGCCTAGACTTCATCGGTGGAGAGATCTCGTTTCAGGTCTGGGTGGGTTCGGATGGCGAGGTAGCGACCGTGTTCGCCGAGACTTCAACGCTCGGTGACCGAGCCACTGAGGAATGTATGTACGACGCCCTGCGAGCCGCGCCTTGGCCGAAGCCAGTCGGCGGCCCCGTGGGTGTTGCTCAAAACGCTTTCGAGTTCGAGATGACAGGAGACGTGCGCCCCCCAGTGATGTGGGAAGGTAGCGAGGTCGAAGAAGCACTCGCAGCGAGCAACCAGCAAATCAATCGGTGCAAGCACGGCAGCTCAGAGCGGTTTCTTGCGACACTCTACGTCGACACGGACGGCAGCCCGATGTCCGTCGGCATCGCGTCTCCCAACCGCCACGAGGCGGACAACAGCGCCTGCATCGTGGAGGTGCTGTCCGGCATGAGGTTCCCTTCCCCGGGAAGCTGGCCGGCGAAGGTTTCCTTCTACCTATAGCCCGCCGGTCGCATGAGGACGCGTCAGCCAGCCTGGCCGTTCGGGGGAGCGTTCAGAGCAGAATGGCTCTGCTCCGCAGTCGCAGGTGCCTCGTCCGACGTGCGGATCCAGATACGTAGTCTGCGCTCGGAGGGAGCTGACTCGGTTTTCGTAGGACGACCATCAGAGGGCGCGGCGACGAACCTCACGCGGTCCCCGACGACTCCCACACTGCCGAAGTGCTTGGCTACGGCCTGCAATCGCTCGACACGCCCAGAACCGGCAGCATCATCCAGCTCTTCCAACTCGACGACCTCACTGCGCGCTTGGAGGACGCTCCCGAGAGTGGAGATGAGCTTCCTGCCCGACGCTGACAGCTTCGGGTGCTTGGATTCGAACACGGCATCAGCTCGCGTCGTCAGGACGACCGCATCGCTGGTCACACCGAGCCGCACCACCTGCTTGGCAAGAGAATCATGCAGCGCAACGGAGACGTCTCGCACCAACAGGCTGCGAACCTTGGACCCGATGACCTTCGCCTCGAGTTCAGCCATACGAACCGAAAGCGCATCGATCTGATCTGAGAGTTCGTCCCGTTCGCCGGCAATGCGATTGCGCTCCTCAGCGAACGTCCCGAGGTGCGACGCGACTCGGGTCAGCTCCTCCCTCAACTGATCGACACGAGTCTCCGCCTCTTCGTATCGGCGCTGCGTCACGGCATGCTCGTGTTCGATCTCCGCCAATGCCTGCCCACGCGAGTCGAGGTTGTCACGGCTCTCCCGCAGCGTGGATTCGCTCTCAGCCAACTGGGACTCGAGCTGGCTGAGCTTGGCCAGTGCTTCCTTGTATTGCTCCTCGAGGGCGGCGCGTTGACGCTGAGCATCTGCGCGAGCCTCGGCCTCTGCTTGATGCTGCGAACGAAGCTCGTCGTAGCTGGCTTTGGAAACGACACACCCAGAGACGGTGCTGACGACGAGTCCGACGGTTGCCCAGCGGACGAAAGGAAAGCGGTGGTCTGTGGTCATCATTTTCTCGAACCTCTTATGCTGCTGCTTACGCATCCTAATGGCACGTCTGGGCAACTCATTCCAGCATCACAAAGCTAGGTGTTCGAAGGCTGGGTGGCCAAGTTTGACTCAGATGGCCGGAAATCGCCGCCGCCAGCATTTTGCCCGAAGCTGCGTCACCACCGTACGCTCCCGGGGCCATGCGCGTGTCCCCAATGCCAGCTTCGAGCTTGCCCAGAGCCGCTTTGGGGCTCGCCTGCGCGCTGCTCTTGACGCTCCCCATCATTGCCCAGGGCGGCACGCCGGAATCGCTCCCAGCGCCGCTCAAACTCGGCACCGTGACGGTGAGTCAAACGGGCGCCCAGGGGCGGCTACGAGACGGGACTCGCGCAACGCTGACACTGAAGCCCGATCTGCAACGCGATGCCGGACGTCTGCTGCGCGCGGCTCGTCCCGTCGCTGGGGCGGTGATCCTTCTGGAAGTCAGCTCTGGGCGGCTCCTCGTTTACCAACAGTTTACCCGCAGGGGTCAACCCATCTACGACGTACTGACCTCGGAAGCACCCAGCGCTAGTGTCTTCAAACTCGTCACGACAACCGCACTGCTGGAACGCACGAAGATCGACCCGACGACATCCGTCTGCTTCGCTGGCGGGCAACATGGCATCGATCGCGAGCATCTCGAGGTACCCCACCGCGGACGTTGCGCCCCCTTCGGCACTGCCCTGGGGTTCAGCCGCAATGCCGTCTACGCCCAGCTCGCGACCGAGCACCTGATGCGAAAAGACTTGCTGGACGTTGCGGAACGACTCGGCTTCAACTCTGAGCTCGCCTTCGATGCCCCCGCAAGCATCGGAAGCCTCGAGCTGCCCTACAACGACCTCGAGTTCGCGCGGGCCGCCGCTGGTTTCCAAGACAGCAGCCTGTCGCCACTCGGCGCGACTCACCTTTCATACGCAATCGCGCTTGGTGGAGTCGCCGGTCGTTTGAGACTCGTCGAAAGCGCCGGTGACTACAAGGCGCCCGAAGGCCGCGAAATCGTCGGACGTATCATGTCCGCAAACACCGCTTGGCGCCTGACTCGCATGATGGAGGTGACCGTTCATAGCGGTACCTCACTCGAGGCCTTCTCCAACTCCCATGGCAGCAGCTACCTGGGAAGTATCCGCGTGGCGGGCAAGACCGGCACGCTCCAGATACGGCCTGCGTCCCCGACTACGAGTTGGTTCACTGGGTTCGCCCCCAGTCGAAAACCCGAAGTCGTCGTGACGGTGTTGCTGCAGAATGACGACGTGTGGCGCCACAAAGCCAACGAAGTCGCCCGCGACGTCCTGCGCGCGTACTTCAGCGACCGACGCGGCGTCAGTTCGCCGTTCAAATCCGACGAGAGCTCAGCGCAGAGCTCGGAGGCGGACGCGCCCATCTGACAGCGGTGACTTCTCCCGCCTGACAGACTAGACTCAGTCCGCCATGTTGAGCCCTGTCGACGCCAGGAAGCGCTGGCTAGCCCCCTTCCCCATCGGGGCAATCACTCGTCACAGCGTCCCTCCCGGCGTGGGTGTCGGGAAGGGCGCCCTCTTGCTGCTAGCCGCGCTGGGGTGTTCGAACGCGGCCCAGGAAGAGAGCGGTGGGCGCGGCAGCGAAAACCTCGAGGCGGCCGACGCCGGCCCTTGCCACGTCACCATACGAGAGGTCGAAAACGAGGGCGCCGAGCACCTCAGCGAAGGTGCGGAGCTGTCCTTTGCCAGTAATCCCCCGGCAAGCGGCGACCACTACGGGGCCTGGACCCGATTCGAGCCATTCGAAGACAGGGTAGTCCCAAGAGGCTACTGGGTGCACAACCTGGAACACGGAGGTGTTGCGCTGTTGTTCGGCCCCGACGCACCGGAGCGAGTCGTTCGCGAGCTTTTGGACCTTTACGACGACCTCCCAGATGACGAATCGTGTGGCCACGCTCGTGCACTCCTTACTGAGGATCCAGAACTGGACGACCCCGTCGCCGTGGTCGCCTGGGACGTCGTCTTGGAGGCAACGTGCGTAGACCGCACGCTCATGCTGGACTTCGTTCGCACCTATCGCGGCAGAGCTCCCGAGGACATTTGTACCCACGGCAGCTACTTGCCGTAGCTCGAACTCTGGACGAGAACGGGGCCCCGTGACCCCGTTCGGTGGTCTTTCAGACTCCAGCGCTTGCCGGTTGGCGCCGACGGCGGCGCGCAATCAGCAGAAACGGGACTGAGAGCAGCCCCCAAGTGCTCAGGCTGGAGCTAGCGGGGCCGATGACGGCGCAGTCGCAGTCTCCTTCTTTGGCTTTGGCCTCGGCCGCCGCCTTAGCGGCAGCCGCTTCCTGTTCTTGCTTGGCGGCGACCCCCTCAATGCCCAGCTCCGGTACAGCGGTCAACGTCAGCTCCGCGGGCTTGATCTTGACACGGTCACGCCCAGCAAGCTGGTTGGCAATCCAGATCTTGCGTGCCCCACGATAGGTCCGCGGTGGTTTGCCCCAACGATAGCGCTCTGGCGCTTCACAATTGATGACTTTCTTGTTCTCATGAAGGTGAACGAAGCGCGTCTGAAGCATGTTCTTGTCGCCAGGATGGGACCCCTGCGGCAGCTCACCGTTGGCTCCTTTGGGAATGTCGATTCCAGCAACGAGCGGGGACGCTTCCTTCAGCTCGACGTCCTTGGGCAAGCCCTCTTTGTCGTAGCGGTGATGCATGCGCGTCAGCATGTACTTGCCCTGGCGCTCGATGATGCCCTTGCGGCGAGCAACCTCGAGCCGAAGCTCGTCATCTTGCTTCTGCTCCGCTTTCTCCTTCTTCTTGTAAATCTCTTCTTCTTCCTCGGTGCGCTCTGGCGGCTGTGGGTTCTTCACCTCATCGGGCAGCGACGCTTCGAAGACATCGGCGCCCAACGTCAGCAACTCGTGTAGGCCGAGCTTAGCGTTGGGACACGGTTGGCCACAGCCCTCCGTGCTCCACGCGAACTCCATCAGAAACGCCTGCTTGTCTTTGGCAAGCAGCATGTCATGCAGACCCGCGTAGTATTCTCCCATTCGCTCCTTGACGTCGAAGTCGACCTGAAGGTTCGTCGGTGGAACCACGTTCTTGTAGTTGGCTACCTCGAATCGCTTTTCAGGATGCAACGTGTAGATGATGAGCTCTTGGTGTCCCTTGGCGTGGGCCAATCCGAGCGTCGAGAGCACCTTGACCGACTCCGTAGTCGCGTAGCGAATTGGGGAAAGCAGCGCCTCGCCGCTCTTGCCGAGCTCCACCTTTTCTGGATTCACTTCGGCGACCAAAAAGGCGTAGTCGGAGTAGCCATCGACGGAGACGCCACTCGGCATCTTGTAACCTTTGCCACTGAGCCAGCCTTCGATCCCAGTCGGAACGATGTGAAAGACGTACTCGCTTCCCTCTTTGCGGAGATCAGGCTCGACTTTGAGCTTCATCTCCGCCGGCGCCTTGGTCGTGCCCTTGAACATGTCCCCCGCACCTAGGAAATCAGTGTCACTGCTCGCAACCAAGCTGGTTTCCCAGATTTGTTCGGCCTTGCCAGGCTCGCACGGGTCCTTTTCCCAGAACTCGTGAAAGCGCGGGGAGGTCAACTCGTCAATGCGCTCGACGGAGGCCCGCTTGAGCGTCTCGACGGAGGCCAGCTGAACATCTTTGGGGACGGGCATGACCAGGGCGAACGGTTGATTGGGACCGTCGTAGTCGGTCATTACCGAAACTACCTTTTCGTCGCCACGCATCATGATCACGACTTGGGTGGAGCGGCTGATGCGTTCTGCACCATCCTTGCCCGCGAAGAAGCCCGGCAGCGCTGACGCCGAGAGCGGCAGGCAGATCCCGATCAAGCACACCCACAAAGACCAAATCGATGCTCGTTTCATCGGGCTGCAAGCTATCAGATTTCCCCCCCGGTCACGCGACAACTGTGGCAGAAATCGTCAGGTTTCGAAGATGCAACTGACCGTGACCAGCGTGCGCACCGCGCTGCGCGCCCATCGCGCCAAACCACAACCGGGAGATCGCTACGCCGCCGTCGCCATGGTTCTACGGGAGCACAAAAATGAGCTCGAAGTGTTGGTCATCGAGCGCGCGCACGACGACCGGGATCCATGGTCGGGTCACCTCGCTTTCCCAGGCGGCAAGCGGGACGAAAGCGACACCTCGCTACAGGCCACCGCAGAACGCGAGACGCTCGAGGAAATCGGGCTTGATTTGAAGGCGAGTGCGGAACGGTTGGGAGCCTTGGACCAACTGGCGGCCCGCGGCCGTCGCATCTCGGGCCTGGTGGTCGCCCCGTTCGTCTACTTGTCTCACTCAACGCCGAAATTGCGCCCCCATCCAGGCGAAGTTCACGCGCACTTTTGGGTGCCCCTCACCCCGCTTTTTCTAGGAGAGCGCGCCGCGAGCATCCACATCGAACACGAGCAGCAGCGCTACAGCATGCCCGGTTTTCATGTCGAAGGACGCATCTTGTGGGGCATGTCGTATCAGATGTTGCATTCACTGTTCGGCGTGTTGGGAATACGCGCGACAGGTGGCGCTCAGCTGGAGTAGACTTCCGCGCTGCCATGAATCCGGTCCCTCAGCTCGAGCGATGCCCCCACTGCGGCAGCGACGCCCGCGTGACGCCCCACGCTGCGTATCGCTACAAGTGCACGGTCTGTGGCAAGCCGAGGATCCCCATGGACGCCAATCTGGCAACGACGGATGCGGCGACCAAGGACCTCCTCGGGCAGGCCCATCGACTGCGCCTGACGAAGTTCGGATGGCAGATGGGAAGCCTCGGAGCCGCCCTGATCACCGTGCTGACAGCCACGTTTGGGGCGGGCATGAGTGCGCTGTTCGACTTCGGTCTGACTGGCAACGGGGCGGTGCTGGCCATGACGTTGATACCGCTACTTTCCGCGGTTCTGTTCTTCGTCGCGGGCAAACGCGCGGGGCAGGAATCGTTCAAGAAACTGGACGAAGCGTGGCGCAATGGGGTGACGACGCTCTACTCGGCCAGTGGGGGGCACATCACGGCAGACCAACTCGCCCGAGGCATGGGCGTGACGACGGAAGAAGCCACTCAACTATTGGCCGAAGCAGAAGTGAATCAGTTCCTCGGCGCCGGAGCTACTGCGGGTCCGCCCCGGGTTCGGGTGGCTCCGAGCGCCACTGCTCCTCCATCCATCGAGGAGCAAGCTCGGCAGGAACTGGAAGAAGCACTTGGCACAGCGGAAACCCAAGCGCTCCCGAGCCAAGAGTGGCGTAATCGCCGAAGCTGAGCCTGACCACCTACGTGATGTCGACGAACCACACTGGCCTGGTAGAGGACGCGATGGGCGCCCGGAGCTGGCTTCTCCGCCTTTCGAGCAACGATTGGGTCGTTCTCGTCTACCTCTGTGGGCTCAACGTCGCTTGGGCTTTGGCGAGCCCCAGCGAGCAACTCAGCCGGTCCGGACCACTGGTGCTCTGCCTGCTGCTTCTTTACGTCGGCCTAGTCATCATCTTCGGGCGCAGCCAGAAAGGTGGGAGTTTTTGGCGCGCATTGAGCTACCGACTCGGCCATTTCGGGACCGTTCAACTGAGCTACTTCGTATTTCAGCTGTTCTTGCCCGCGGTCAGCCCGGGGAGTCTCGACCAACAGTTGTTGGACCTGGACATGGCCTTGTTTGGCGTCGAGCCCGCCATGGTATTCGACCATTGGATCAGCGGTTGGACCACAGAGTGGTTTTCGTTCTTTTACTACAGCTACTTTTTCCTGCTTGCGAGCCACATCCTGCCTATCGTGTTCTTCGGTCGTGACCATCAACTCCTGGCAGAGTTCGCCCTCGGCATGACCCTCGTCTCGACGATCGGACACACCTGCTACATGCTGGTTCCCGGCTTCGGCCCTTACATGGACCCGAGCCTTTTCCAACACGAGCTACCCGAGGGCCTGTGGTGGACCTTGGTCAACCAAATCGTCGAGTCGGGTGGCGCTCACAAGGACATCTTTCCGTCGCTGCACACGGCGATCCCCTCCTTCATTCTGTTGTTCTCGTTCCACAATCGTGGGCTCTACCCCTACCGATTGACGTGGCCAGTCGTCGCACTGTTCACGGCCAACATCATCGTCGCGACGATGTTCTTGCGCTGGCACTACCTCGTCGACGTCATTGCCGGACTGATCCTCGCCTCGGTTGCCTACGTGATCTCTCTCAAGGTCAGCGCCTGGGAACTACCCTACCGTGCGCAGAACGGGCTGGGCCGCGTCTGGCCGGCGTGGAAAGGACGACCCCTCCCACGCCGAGATCGCGCTCAGGAGACGCCCGCGCAGAACCCTTCGTAGTCGACGTACTCGGTAATCGTAGGGTTCTCTCCGCACGTCGGACAGGCCTTATTGCGGCGCAACTTGAACGTGCGGAAAGTCATCCCCATCGAGTCATATTGCAGCAGCCGACCGTTGAGAGGTTCGCCCTTGCCCAGCACCAACTTGATCGCCTCGGTGGCCTGCAACGTTCCCACCACACCGGGCAAGATCCCGAGTACGCCCGCTTCCGCGCAGGACGGCGCGAGGTGCGCCGGCGGCGGCTCTGGGTACAGACAGCGGTAGCAGGGCCCCTCGAAAGGAACGAATGTCGTCACTTGCCCGTCAAAACGGAAGATCGATCCGTGGACGACGGGGACCTTGTGCTTCAGCGAGGCATCGTTGACGAGGTAGCGCGTGGGGAAGTTGTCACAACCATCCACGACCACATCGAACCCCTCGAAAATACGATCGACGTTGTCGCTGTTCAGACGCTCCTGAAACTTGACGACCTTCACGTCGGGGTTGAGGTCATTGATGAACTGCTCGGCGCTGTCCACCTTGGGCATGCCCACTCGGGAGTTGGCGTGCAAAACCTGGCGCTGCAGGTTCGACATGTCGACGACATCCGCGTCGACGAGCCCAATCGTCCCGACACCAGCTGCCGCAAGATACATTGCCGCCGGACAGCCAAGGCCGCCCGCTCCGAGCAGTAGGACCTTGGCATTGAGCAGCCGTTCCTGTCCGGCCTCGCCGACTTCAGGCAACAGCAAGTGCCGCGAGTACCTGTCGCGCTGGGCGTCTGTCAGGTCTGGCGGCATCTCGACGGGGTAACCCATGTCCTTCCATCGGACGAAGCCCGGGTTGGCACTCAAGACACGCGTGTAACCCAAGTCGATGAGGCTCTTGGCGGCAAAGGCGCTGCGTACGCCTCCCGCGCAGTACACGACGATTTCTGCGTCCCTGTCGGGCAGCTTTGCCTCCGCCTGCATTTCCAAGAAGCCACGTGGTACGTGCACCGCGCCGGGCACGAAGCCCCCTTTGACCTCGTCCTTCTCGCGCACGTCCACCAGAGTCAGGTGGTCGCCAGACTCGATGCGAGCCTTCAGGTCCTCCAGCGAGATGGTTTTTACGGTGTCGCGAACTTCTGAGAATAGGTCGGTGTAGGTCTTGGCCATGCTTCGACTCCCGCACAAAGTTTAGTTTTCCGATGTGACAATCTGCAGCAATATGTGGGACGCGGGTCTCGCGTCAAGGCGCTGCTGCCAAATGTGTGCAGCCGAGCACAGCCCGACCGACATGGGTCGTCATCAAATTACTGAAATAACTACTCATTGCCACGATTCCAGCGTCAAGCTCCCTGCTCCGAAAGGCCGCCCCGGCGAGGCTGTGGGCTACCCAGGTGCCCCTTCCCGACCCTTCGTGCGGCCTCCGCGGACAACCCGACACCCGGCAAGGCAAAGAGCTGCCAAAACCAAGGGCATAATCATCCCGCAGGGTTGTGCCGTCGAATTTTCTCGGTGGGAGCCCGGCTTGCTAGACTCCTCGCCAAGGAACGCGAATGTCGACCAACACCAACAATCGCTTAGGCGAACTCCTCGTCCGAGAAAAGCTCATCAGTCTGCAACAGCTGCGCAAGGCGCAAGAGGACCAAGGCAAGTCCGGGCAGAACCTGAGCTTCACGTTGGCCAAGCTGGGATACATCTCCGACGAAGAAATCACTGATTTCCTCAGCAACCAGTACCACCTGCCGGCGATTGACCTGGGCGAGTACGAGATCGAAGCAGATGTTCTGAAGCTGGTAACGCGCGAGTTCTGCGAGAAACACCGCATCCTGCCCGTCATGCGCTCCGGCTCAGCCCTCATCGTGGGCATGGCGGATCCGACGAATCTCCACGCCATCGATGACATCAAGTTCCTGACTGGATTCAATGTCGAGCCCGTCGTCGCTTCCGAGACGGCGATTGCCGAAGCCATCGAACGCTACTACTCGGCTG
Source organism: Polyangiaceae bacterium (assembly GCA_050298815.1). GTDB lineage: Bacteria > Myxococcota_A > Polyangia > Polyangiales > Polyangiaceae > SZUA-265. Next base: position 23,966 of record JBNKUV010000070.1, on the reverse strand, counting down.
GCCCTTCCTACGAAGAGGTGATGGCCGACTTCGATCTGGACGACGAGGACATCGACTTCAGCGCCGACGAGGAAGACGAGAACCTCCTCGAGCTGGAGAAAGCTAGTGAAGACGCTCCTGTAGTGCGTCTCGTGAACGTCGTCCTTCTCAACGCGATTCGAAAGGGGGCGAGCGACATACACATCGAGCCCTACGAGAAGCGAATGCGCGTGCGCTACCGCGTGGATGGTGTCCTGCACGAGGAAATGTCACCCCCACTCAAGCTCAAGAACGCGCTGTCGAGCCGTCTGAAAATCATGAGCCAGCTCGACATTGCCGAACGGCGCCTACCTCAGGACGGTCGCATCAAGATGAAGCTGGGCCGTGACCGAGAAATGGACTTTCGCGTCAGTGTGTTACCCACGATGTGGGGCGAAAAGATAGTTCTGCGACTTCTCGACAAGTCGAACCTGCAGTTGGACATGACCAAGCTCGGGTTCGACACTCAACCCCTCGAAGACTTCAATTGGGCAATTCACCAACCGTGGGGCATGGTGCTGGTGACTGGCCCCACGGGCTCCGGCAAGACGACGACGCTCTACTCGGCCCTCTCGGACCTCAACACCGGCGACGTGAACATCAGCACCGCAGAGGATCCAGTCGAATACAACCTGATGGGCATCAACCAGGTGCAAATGCACGACGACATCGGGCTGAACTTCGCGGCGGCGTTGAGGGCCTTCCTCCGCCAAGACCCAGATATCGTCATGGTGGGCGAGATCCGTGACTTCGAGACCGCCGAGATTGCAGTCAAGGCGGCACTGACAGGTCACCTCGTGTTGTCTACCCTGCACACCAACGACGCCCCTTCGACAATTTCCCGTCTCTTGAACATGGGTGTCGAACCCTTCTTGATCACCGCGAGCGTCAACCTGGTGCTGGCCCAACGTTTGGCACGTCGAGTGTGTGCTGACTGCAAAGAACCCATTCCCATCGACCGTGAAGCTCTGCTGGACCTGGGAATGACCCCGGAGCAGATCGAAGGAGCCGAGCTGGTACAGGGCAGAGGCTGCGGTACGTGTGGCGGAACCGGCTTCAAGGGCCGGGTTGCTCTGTACGAAGTCATGCGCTTCTCCGAGGATCTGCGGGAGCTCGTGCTCCAGGGCGCATCCACGGCAGAGCTCAAGACGGCGGCCATCAGAGAAGGCATGTCGTCGCTACGCATGAGCGGCATAAAGAAGCTGCTCAGCGGCACGACGACGATCAGCGAAATCCTGCGAGTCACCGTCGCCGACAACTGAGACCATCACAGCAGCCCGGGACGTGATCCATGCACCGAGCTTTCACGACAGGCGTTCACCTAGGCGCGAAAGTTGTCGACGTCATCGGTTGACGTGGCCCCAGGTCCGCGGACAAACTGAACAAATCGTGGTTCGCTGGCCGAGCTGCAGCAGCTCTCGGCACGACTGAGACGAAGGACATTGCAACAAACCCCATGTCGACCGGACTCAAAATTAACCTGCACCAATTACTTCGCGCCATGATCGAAAAGGGCGCGAGCGACATGCACATCACCACCGGCGCCCCACCATTGCTACGCATCGACGGGCAGGTCGTGCCGCTGAAGCTCGAACCGCTGACGCCAATCGAGACCAAACAAATCTGTTATTCGATTCTGACCGAAGAACAAAAAATCGAGTTCGAGAAGAACAAGGAGCTCGACCTCTCCTTCGGCGTCAAGAACCTCTCCCGCTATCGCGCGAACATCTTCATGCAGCGGGGCGCCGTATCCGGGGCCTTTCGCGCCATCCCCTTCAAGATCCTGACGTTCGACGAACTCGGCCTGCCCCCGGTCGTGGCCGAACTCGCCGAGCGACCGCGCGGCCTCGTGCTCGTCACCGGACCAACGGGCTCTGGTAAAAGCACCACGCTGGCTTCGATCATCGACAAGATCAACAGCGAGAAGCGCCAGCACATCATGACTATCGAGGACCCGATAGAGTACCTCCATCCCCACAAGCGCAGCATCGTCAACCAGCGCGAAATTGGCGCCGATACGTACCGTTTCAAGGATGCTCTCAAGTACGTTCTGCGCCAAGACCCGGACGTCGTGCTCGTCGGCGAGATGCGGGACCTGGAGACGATTGAAGCGGCGCTGACGATCGCGGAAACTGGACACTTGGTCTTCGCCACGCTGCACACCAACTCCGCCGTGCAGAGCATCAACCGCATCATCGATGTGTTCCCACCCCATCAGCAGGCCCAGGTCAGAGCTCAGTTGTCATTCGTTCTGGAGGGTGTCCTCAGCCAGTTGTTGCTCCCCCGTGCTGGAGCGCCGGGCCGCGCGCTAGCGATGGAGGTGCTGGTGCCCAATGCGGCTGTGCGCAATCTGATACGTGAGGACAAGGTGCATCAAATCTACTCTCAGATGCAGGTCGGGCAGGGAAAACATGGGATGCAGACGATGAACCAGTCCCTGTTCTCCCTCTATGCCAGGCGCTTGATCACGCTCCAGGAAGCTCTCGGACGCTCGAACGACCAAGACGAGCTGCGAATGATGATCGAAAGCAAGGGCGGCGAGGTAGCAAGTCGAGGATAGGCGCGGAACGCGCTTAGAGAGTTCGTGCCGAAGCCGTTGGCCTCGCGAATGGAAAGCGAATCGCGCGGGTTGCGCCTCGAGCAGAGCGTGCTCCACAGCCTACATCATCACCATCGATGGACGCGTGAGTTCCGCCGGCGGACCGGCTGTCGGTAGCGCGTATGCGACTCACCGATGTGGCGGCGCAAAGCAGTGCTGTGCACTTCTGCAATGACCAAAGCTTGTCGACGCCGATGTGACACGGCGATTACAGCTTGCGCAAAGTTGCTTTCGGCGGCATGACCCTGGCGCTCGTCCCTGGGCTGACTGATGTGCGGCGTATTCGGCATTTACGGACATTCCGAAGCGGCTAATCTGACCTACTTGGGTCTGCACGCCTTGCAGCACCGTGGGCAGGAAAGCGCTGGAATCGCCACGAGTGACGGCAAGCAGCTGGCTCTGCACCGGGGCATGGGCCACGTCATCGACGTGTTTCAGCAACGCCAGATGGACAAGCTCACCGGCCGCGCTGCCATCGGGCACGTCCGCTACTCCACGGCGGGTGGCTCCTTCCTCAAGAACGCTCAGCCCATCGCCGTGGACTATGCCCACGGCCAGATCGCCGTGGTTCACAACGGCAACCTGACCAACGCTGCGGTGGTTCGTGAGAAGCTGGAAGAGCAAGGTTCGATCTTCCAGAGTGCGGCTGACACGGAGGTCATCGTACACCTCCTTGCCCTCAGCGAACAGCGCACTACAGAAGACCGCCTGGCGGATGCCCTGAGTAAGGTGGAGGGTGCTTTCTCCCTGCTCTGCCTGACGGAGACGAAGCTGATCGCTGCCCGTGACCGGCATGGGATTCGCCCACTGTGCATCGGTCGGCTTCGCACCGGCAAGCGGCCGTACGTCGTTGCTAGTGAGTCGACAAGCTTCAGCCTGATCGAGGCGGAATTCGTTCGCAACGTGGCGCCCGGCGAGATTGTCATATTCGACCAAAACGGCATGCGCAGCATCACTCCGGCCCCGGCGTTGATGAGCAAGCGCTGCATCTTCGAGTACATCTACTTCGCACGCCCAGACTCGACTCTCGACGGCGTGAACGTCTACGAGGCTCGTAAGAACTTCGGCCGGGCCCTGGCAAGGGAAAACCGAGTCGAAGCGGACGTCGTCGTCCCCGTACCGGACAGCGGTGTGCCCGCAACTATCGGGTTTTCCGAAGAGTCGAAGATCCCGTACGAGGTCGGACTCGTGCGCAGCCACTACGTTGGGCGTACGTTCATCGAGCCACAACAGAGCATCCGCCATTTCGGCGTTCGGCTGAAGCTGAGTCCGGTCCCGGAGGTCTTCCGCAACAAGCGGGTCATCGTCGTGGACGACAGCATCGTCCGCGGCACCACGAGCAGGAAGATCGTCAAGATGATCCGCGACGCTGGCGCCAAAGAAGTGCACCTGCGGATCTCGAGCCCCCCCACCCGTTGGCCCTGCTACTACGGCATCGACACCCCGACACGTGACGAGCTCATCGCAGCCAGCCAGAGCATCGACGAAATCAACGAGTACGTCACCAGCGACACCCTCGCCTACCTGTCCCACGACTCGATGCTCGAGGCAGTCGCTGCGAGCGTGTCCCCTGACCAGCTGTCCTCCGAAAGCGGTCAGAACGCCTCCCTCGCTCACCACCTGCCGATCCTGCAAGATGGCTCTGGTGAGCATCCGTTCTGTGATGCATGCTTCAGCGGCAAGTACCCCGTACAATACAGGACGCCGCAACGATCGCGGCAAATGCGGCTGCTGGACGTGTGATGACAAACCTTCCCCCTCGAGTCTCAATTTATGAGGTTTCACCGAGGGATGGTTTGCAAAATGAGCCAGCTCTGGTGCCGGTGGGGCAGAAGAAGTTGCTCATTCAAGCGCTCGTGGGCGCCGGCCTATCGCGCATCGAGGTAACGAGCTACGTCTCACCACGTTGGATCCCGCAATTGGCCGACGCGGACGAGCTGACCCAAGACATCGCTCGACCAGGCAACGTCCGCTTCAGCGCATTGTGTCCAAACACACGCGGCCTGGAGCGCGCCATCGACGCCAAGATGCAAGAAGTGGCTGTCTTCCTGTCAGCCAGCGAGACTCACAATCAAAAGAACACCAACAAGCCCATCGCCCGCTCGCTGCAGGTGTTCGAGGAGTTGGTTCCCATTGCCCTGCGCGCCGGCCTTTCCGTTCGCGCCTACGTGTCGACCGTGTGGGGTTGCCCGTACGAGGGCGACGTCGACCCGAGGCGAGCGCTCGAGATCGCCGAAGCGCTACTGGGATTCGGCTGCTACCAGGTCAGTTTGGGGGATACCATCGGCGTCGGCAACCCCAAGCAAACCCGACAAATCGGCGAACTGTTTCTCTCCCATTTCGACAGTGAACAGCTCGCTCTGCACCTGCACGACACGCGCGGAACGGCGCTGGCCAACGCCCTCGCGGGGCTGGAGCTCGGGTTCTCGCACTTCGACTCATCCTTGGGCGGCCTTGGCGGCTGCCCCTACGCACCGGGAGCTTCCGGCAATCTGGCAACGGAAGATCTGGCATTCATGCTCGATGGGATGGGCATCGAGACCGGTGTGCACCTCGGTGCACTCGTCGAGGCGGCCAATCTTGCCGAGCGAATCGTCGGGCGCCCGCTCCCGGGAAAGCTACACCAAGCTGGTCTGCCGCGTCTGCGCACGTGAGGGTCGGAAGGCGGGCTCGCGCTCACCCCGAGAGGACACGCACCTCCTGGACGTCGTGCAACGCGGTCACTCGCTGCATTCCCACTGACAACTGCTCGGAGTCCCGCGCTTGGAGGGTCATACGAAGCCGCACACGTTCATCCTTGGAAGCAACCGGGTTCGCCGCAGAAACCACGATGCCGAAGGTGGAAAGGAGACGCACGACCCGGTTGAGCAGCCCGGAGCTCGATTGTGCGATGACCTCGACGACGACCCCGTGGGCTTGCTCCCGATCGGCGCCCCAGTCGATCTCTACCCAGCGCTCCGGCTCCGGTGATTGGCGCACGTTCGAGCAATCGCGGCGATGAATGACGATGCCGCGGCCTCGGGTGACGAATCCCAACACATCGTCCCCTGGAAGGGGATTGCAGCAATGAGCACGCTTCCCCAGCACGTCAGGAACGCCGTCGAGAGAGACACCCGAAGCTCCTCGTCGGGACGGCGGCGGTTGCTCGAACAGCATGGGAGCCCGCTCCGTATCCCCGCGCTCCAGCTCCAACGCAGCCGTGGTCACGGCCTGAATGCTCTTGTCACCGTAGCCGAGTGCAGCGTGCAAAGCCTCGACGGAGTCCATGTCGAGGGCCGCTGCGATCATCGCGGAGGTGACGCTGCTGAGTTCGAGGCGTGAAAGCTCCTTGTCCAGCAGTTGGCGCCCATCGATGACTGCCTGCTCCCTGCCCTGCTCGCGGAACCAATGCCGTACTTTGCTCCGCGCACTGGCAGTCTTCAGGTAGCCCAGCCTTGGATTCATCCAGTCCCGGCTGGGCGCTGGCTGCTTCTGGGTCAGGATCTCGACACGGTCCCCCGTTTGGAGTTCGACGTCCAGAGAGACCAGCTGTCCATTGACGCGCGCCCCTTTGGTACGATGACCGACCATCGTGTGAACCCGGTACGCAAAGTCCAGAGGCGTCGCGCCCTTAGGCAAATCGATGACGTCACCTGCAGGAGTGAACACGAGGACTTGATCTTCGAAGATGTCCGTCTGCAAGGATTCGACGAACTGCCTAGGATCTTCCAGCTCGCGTTCCCAATCGAGCAACCGTCGAAGCACCATGAAGCGGTCCTGAGAATCCGCCCCACCCTTCTGCTCCTTGTAGGCCCAGTGGGCCGCTACGCCGAACTCGGCAAAGCGGTGCATCTGTCGAGTGCGGAACTGGACCTCGACTGGCTTGCCCCTCGGACCCACGACAGCGGTGTGCAGCGACTGATAGCCGTTCCCCTTCGGCATGGCGATGTAGTCATCGAACTCGCCTTTGATCGGTCTCCACATGGCGTGAACGATACCGAGAGCACCATAGCATTCCGACACCTCGTGCACGATGACGCGAACCGCGCTGATATCGAAGATTTGATCGAAGTCTACCTGCTTGCGAAGCATCTTCTTGTAGATGCTGTAGAGGTGCTTGGGTCTACCTGCGACGCTGGCGTCGATACCCACCTTCTCCAGCTCACAGACCACATCGTGCACCACTTCGGAGACGAAGGAAGTCCGTTCGTCCCGGCGTTGTTCCAACAGCTCCGCCAGACGCCGGTAACTTTCTGGTTCCAACAGCTCGAACGCGGAATCCTCCAGCTCCGACTTGAGCTGCCAAATGCCCAGGCGATTGGCGAGCGGCGCAAAGACGTCGAGCGCTTCACGTGCGAGACGCTCGCACTCGCCGCGTTCAATGCCCTGCGAGTGGCGCATTTGGCACACTCGCAGGGCCAGCACGATGAGCACGACGCGCACATCCTTCGCCATCGCAAGGAACATCTTGCGGAGTGACTCAGCTGCCTCATCGTCCAAACGATCCCAGCGAATGGCGTTGAGGCGCTCGACACCCGATAACAACTGACGTACCGCAGGCGGTAGGCTCTCTGGATCCTGGGCGACGGGCGCGTCCGCCAACGCTGCAGCCGTCACCGTTGCAGCGTCCATTCGCATCGAAAGCAGCAGCGAGGCGGCCTCGACGCCCAAGCGAAGACCTGCAGAGGCTTCCGAGCCCTGTGCCAGGTGAACAGCCCTCGCCAGTGCTTCGAGTTCGACTTCGTCGTAGCGTGCTCGGGCGGCCTCCAGGAGCTCATTCATCCAACACCTCCTAGGCCGCGCACCGCCAATGCCGAACGACCACTGCTCGTGGGCGAACGCGCATCCCCGAACGTCGTCGGCGTGACCAAGGCGCCCGCTGCGAGTGCGACGGGGCCCTCGTGGTCAGTCCTTCTGGTAGAACTTCGTTTGGGAGCCATCGAAGTAGTAGTACTTCTTGTAGTGCTTGCGTCCGAATGTGCACGCCCCAAAAGAGTTGATAGCGATACTCCACGCGGCAGCAAGCGCGAAGAGCGAACGCAACGGACGCCCCCCCAGCGCGAGTAGCGCGAACAGAAACACCGCGTAGTCGTTCGAGAAACGATAGCCGAACTGCGCCCATCCCGTGTTCTGGTAAAACAGGGTGGGTACCGCGACGCATGCAACGGTGATCCACAGCGCCCAATGCAGCGCTGCCACGCGGCGCGGCCACAGGAGCCAAAAATACAGCGGCGTGGTGAACCAAAGGGCCAACCCGTGGGCGTTGATTTGGAACGGAACGTCGTGCCCTACCCACGGCAGCATCGACAGCACGACCCCCAGGTTCCGCGAGAGGTAGTGATAGTGAAATAGGCCCCACGTCTTCATCCGCGCCTGCCAAGCGACCGTCAGGTATTGGTAGCCACTGTCGAAGGCATCGCCGAAGCGAGCGTGGTTGAGCCAAAAGGTCAGACCTAGGCACACCAGGATGGGCGCGGCGAACCAAGCATATGCCGGAACGACGCGCGACCAGCGCACCCCGCGCAGCCACGCGGTCGCTCCTGCCCAGAATCCACCCGTCAGGTCCAACTCCTCGGAGCCGTGGACGCGCAGCGCCTCGAGCGCAAAGAGCGGCACGGCGAACGCGAGCGGTGCGCGCGTCATCAAGCCGAGACCAACGCATGCTCCGGCCAAGAACGGGCGGGACGCCCCCAAGGAAAACAGCAGATATGATGCCGCCAGAATCACGCCAACGACGTGCGCGGCGTACCAGACAGTGCCCTGCTCCGCAGTAAAAAAGTAGACCGTACCGAAGGCGAAGCAAACGCTCAGCACCGCGTTGTGCCAAGGCGCCCTCGTGCTGAGTTCGAGCTCTCGCATTCGTTCCAGGGCCAAGAACAACAGCGTTGGCCCAAGACCCGCTAGCCACAAGAAGAACTGGCCGTCTCTCACCCCCTCCGGGTCCCCTGCATAGGCGGCCAATGGCAGCAACAAGACCGCCGGAAACGGGGGGAAGGCAACGAACCACTTGCCGTTGAAATGAGCAAAATCGTTGTTGTGAGCGTACTTCGGAGGCCCCTCTTGCAAGTGCAGGTTGCCATCGAGCCAGGCATCGGCCAACAACGCGAAGTGGTTGTACGGCGTGTGCTCGACGAGGGTCTGTTTGGCCGCGACCAGAAAATAGGCCAACGTAGTCAGCCCATAGATGCAAAGGGCGAGACTCCAGCGAAGGCGTGCGGGGGTCGCCGTCACCCAGGCGAGCCACATCTTCGTCTGACCGGTGTCCCCGTTCATCTGGGACTCGCCTGCGTCGTTTGTCTCTGAATCGTGCTGGGGCATGTTCCAATGACCGAAGGAGCGTCACCCATCCGATGGCTCCGCGCCCTCATAGCAGTTGTGACGGACACGAACGGTCACCAATTTGCATGGGGGCGGCCATGCGCTACCCTCCGCCGCCATGACGCAGCCCCTGTTCAGCGTGTTGGTCTCGGACGTGGAGCGCGAGGAGCAAGAGCGCACCTGGGACATTCCCACAGAGTGGCTCGACTCGGCTCTTGCGGAGAGCGACGCGGAGCAAACGGGCAAGACCGGTCGGTTGACCGCGCTCGTGATGAAGAATGGTAGTCAGTTCCTCGTGCGGGGACGCATCGAAGTGCAAGTGAGCCTTCCCTGCGCGCGGACACTGGAGCCCGCCGTCTACGACCTTCGGCCAGAGCTATTCCTCATGCTCAGCCGAAGCTCTGGTGCTGGCAGCGCAAGACGTCGTGTGCGTCCCAAACGGACTGAGGATGCAGAGGCCGAAGAGGCGGTTTTGACAGAAGAAGACGCTGCCCACGACACCTTCTCCGGAGAGACGATCGTGCTGGATCCGTGGGTGCGTGAACAAGTTCTGCTGGACTTGCCTATGTTTCCATTGAGATCGGACTTGCGTTTGGAGCGATCCCCCGCTATCGCTTCGCCTCCCGAATCTCCGGCAGCCCCCTCCGCACTCGATCCGCGCCTTCAACCCTTGAAGGACCTTGCCGACAAGATGAAGGCACAATCCGTCGAATCGACCCTGGAGGGGCACTCGCCAGCATCGCCAGAGGCATTGCCGCCGGTGGCAACCCAACAACCCCCTGCTACGAAAAAAAAGCAGAAATAGGAGCAAACCGTGGCTGTACCCAAGCGACGAACCACCTCTAGCCGCCGCGACAAGCGACGCGCTCAGCACGACAAGATCACTGCCCCAAACCTGATCCCTTGTCCCAACTGCTCTGCTCCGATGCAGTCGCATCGGGTGTGCCCAGAATGCGGGCACTACAAGGGGCGTGCCGTACTGCAGGCCGAGGCGACCGAAGATTGACCCCTAGCCCGACTCAGGTCTGGGCGACAAACCTTTCGCAAACTTAGGGCACATCGACCCCCACGAGGTCGGACACGTGACGGGCAAGGTTCCGTCGCGTCCGTCGTGGTCTGAGTAGCGCCGCACCAAGGAGCGCGTTCGAGTCATGAAATTGGCGTGGTTGTTCCCCGGCCAGGGAGCGCAAAAAGTAGGCATGGGGAAGGAATTGTTCGAGACCTCCGCCGCTGCGCGGCAGGTGTTCGAACGCGCTGACGAAGCGCTGGGCGAAAAACTCAGCACGCTCTGCTTCGAAGGCCCTGAAAGTGAGCTCCAACTCACGCGAAATACTCAGCCGGCACTCCTGACGACGAGCTGCGCGGTACTCGCGGCTATCCAGGAAACGCACCCGGAACTTCCCGCTCCCCAAGCGGCTGCCGGCCATTCGCTGGGTGAGTACAGCGCTCTGGTCGCCAGCGGGGCTCTGTCCTTCGAGGCAGCGGTGAAGTTGGTGCGCCTGCGGGGGCAGGCCATGCAGGAGGCCGTGCCACCTGGGCAAGGTGCCATGGTCGCAATCATGGGTGGGTCACCAGAGGACGTGGAACAGCTGTGCATCGACGCCAAAGAGGATGAGGTGCTATCCCCGGCGAACTTCAACTGCCCTGGCCAAGTTGTCATCGCGGGTCACGATGCTGCGGCGCAACGCGCGACGGCGTTGGCCAAAGAGCGAAAGATGAAGGCGATCCCGCTCAAGGTCAGCGCGCCGTTTCATTGCGCCCTGATGGCTCCCGCCGCCAAACGTGTGAGCGACGCCCTCAACGACATCCCCCTTTCGGCGATGAACTTCCCGGTGCTCAGCAACGTGGAAGCCCGCCCAAACCAAGACCCGATTAGAATACCGGAGCTCCTGACCCGTCAGGTGGATGGCGCAGTGCGTTGGCAGCAGACGGTGGAGTACCTGGTGGGCGCTGGCTTCACCCACGCGTTGGAGGTGGGACCGAGCAAAGTACTCGCTGGACTCGTGAAAAAGACCGACCCTCGACTGGCGGTGCTCAGCGTCGCAGATCTCGACACAATCGCAGCGATTCCTAGCTTCCTGGCAGGTTGAAGTGATTGCTTCTCCAGGTTTTTTTGGCGCTCCGAGTGAGTCAAGTGCGGCCGGCCGAATTTCAGTTTAAGGGCCGGATTTTTGTGGTTTGACGTTCTCGACAGCGTGGTAAACAGCCCGGCCTCCGGGTCCCGGACGGGACGCGGACGGGCTCTCTAGGCATCCAATGTTCGATCTGACCGGCAAGGTAGCAATAGTCACGGGTGGTTCCCGCGGGATTGGTCGCGCATGCGCGAAGGCTCTTGCGGCACAAGGAGCGCATGTCGTCATCACCTACGTGGGCGGCGAAAAGGCTGCTGCGGACACGGTGGCCGAGATCGAAGCAGCAGGGGGCCGAGCGGAGGCCGAACGTTTTGACGTCTCCAACATGGAGGCTGCGGACAGGGCAATTTCCGAAGTCGCGAAGCGCCTGGGCCGGCTCGACATTCTGGTCGCCAATGCCGGCGTTTCCCGGGACGGCCTGCTCCTGCGGCTGAAGGAAGAAGACCTCGATCTGACCATTGCCGTCAACCTGAAGGGGTCAATCGCCTGTGCCAGGGCGGCGATCAAGCCGATGATTCGCACGAAGGCTGGACGCATCATCTTCATCTCCAGCGTCGTCGGAGAGCGCGGCAACGAGGGGCAAACGAGCTACGCAGCGTCGAAGGCCGCTCTTCTCGGTGTCGCCAAGAGTCTTAGCCGAGAGTACGCCTCTCGGCGCATCACCGTGAACGCGGTCACGCCTGGTTTCATCGAAACCGACATGACTCACGAGCTCAATGAAGCTCAGCGCGGAGCAATGCTGGCGGGAGTACCGCTGGGGCGCCCCGGCACACCGCAAGAAGTCGCTGCCGCGGTGCTGTACTTGGCTTCTGACGAAGCCGCTTACGTTACAGGACACGCCCTCCGAGTTAATGGGGGCATGCACATGTGAGGCAGTCTCCGGTTCCCGATGTCATGGGAATTGGGCTGCCGTCGTCAAATTGTCCGGATAACAAGGGCAATAAAAATCGAACCACAATGGTGGAGGCAACTGAGAAATGGCTGAAGACATCACCTCCGAGGTCAAGCGGATCATCAAAGAACAACTCGACGTCGAAGAGGACGACATCAAGCCGGAATCGTCTTTCATCGATGACCTCGGGGCGGACTCGCTGGGTCTCGTAGAACTCGTCCTCGCATTCGAAGAGTCTTTCGAAATCGACATTCCGGATGAGGATACGGAGCAGATCCGCACTGTGCAGGACGCCGTAGACTATATCACCAAGCACAAGAACAGCTGAGCCACAGGACCGCTGCCGCCAGCGGACAACCTATGGAGCGGGTCGTCGTCACCGGAATAGGCCTCGTCACCCCTTGTGGGATCGGGACTGAGGCCACCTTTGACGCCCTCATGCGGGGCCAGAGTGGTATTGGTCCCATCACGCAGTTCGACGCGCAGGAGTACGCGACCCGCTTCGCGGGCGAGGTCGCGGGCTTTGACGCGACACAATTCGTACCCAAAAAGCGCCTCAAAGAGATGTCGCGCTTCACGACGTTCGCCATGGCTGCAGCAGCCATGGCGTTCGCGAGCTCCGAGCCAGACCTGACCGACGAGGAGCGCGAGCGCGCTGGTTGCTTCATCGGCGTGGGGATCGGCGGACTGGAGAACCTCGAGCGCGTGACGCTCACGTGCCACGGCAAGGGGCCACGCAAAGTGAGCCCTTACTTCATCCCATCAATCATCAGCAATCTAGCGGCGGGCCAAGTGACGATTGCCTACGGTCTGCATGGCCCGAGCTACTGCCATACGAGCGCTTGTGCATCGAGCGCGCACGCGATCGGCGAGGCATACGAATGGATCCGCAGCGGACGTGCCGAGCTGATGCTCGCTGGCGGCGCGGAAGCGGCGATCACCCCGACGGGGATCGGAGGCTTCAACGGCATGTTCGCACTGAGCAGACGCAACGACGAGCCCACGAAGGCGAGCAGACCTTTCGACAGGGGCCGTGATGGCTTCGTGATGGGAGAAGGGGCCGGCGTCCTGATACTGGAGTCGTTGTCGCGGGCTCGAAAACGGGGCGCGAACATCCTAGCGGAGGTCAGTGGCTGGGGCGCCACCAGTGACGCGTACCACATCACGAAACCTGCGCCCGAGCACCGTTTCGCAGCCAACGCCATGCGCCTTGCGCTGCGGCATTCCCAACTCGAGGCAGAAGACATCGGCTACATCAACGCCCACGGCACCTCGACTCCCGCTGGAGACGTCGAGGAATCGAGAGCTGTCGAACAGGTCTTCGGGGACCACGCCTCCAAAGAAGGCGAAAATCAACTGTGGATCAGCTCCACCAAGTCGATGATGGGGCACTTGCTCGGCGCCGCAGGCGCCGTTGAGGCTGCGGTGTGTATCCGTGCGGTTCAACGGGGTCATATCCCACCTACCATCAACTACGACGAGGCCGATCCCGAATGCCGACTCAACTACGTGCCCAACACTGGTCGCCAGCGCCTCACGCGCCACGCAATGAGCAATTCGTTTGGCTTCGGCGGCACCAACGTCGCTGTGGTCTTTTCCGCCGTATGACGAGAGGTGCCTGATGCAGTGCCCAAACTGCAAAGCAATTGACAGCCGAGTGGTGGATTCCCGCGTCGCGGGAGGAGGCCAGGTCACGTGGCGGCGGCGGGAGTGCGACGCCTGCAAACGACGCTTCACTACCTACGAGCGCGTCGAGTACTCGTTGCCCACCGTGATCAAGCGGGACGGCCGTCGGGAATCATTCGATCGCCAGAAACTGATGGGTAGCCTGCGGGTCGCATGCAACAAGCGCCCCATTTCGGACGAAGAGCTGGACGCACAGATAGAGGGCCTGGAGCGGGAGGTCGCCGAGGAGGGCTTGCGCGAGATCTCTTCAAGATTACTGGGAGAAAGGGTGATGACTCGGCTGAAACATCTCGACGACGTCGCCTACGTCAGGTTCGCGAGCGTCTATAAGTCCTTTCGGGACATCGACGAGTTCATCGCGGAGATGAGTAAGCTTGTGAGCTCACGTTCAACCGAGTAAATCTGCTGGCGATGGCGGAACTCGACGCCGAAATGATGCAACTAGCGCTGGAGATCGGCGCCCAAGGCGATCCCTCCCCCAATCCCCACGTCGGCGCCGTCGTCGTCAAGGGTGGCGAGGTGATTGGCCAGGGTTTCCATGCAGAAGCCGGCGGGGGTCATGCTGAGGTGGTGGCCCTACAAGCAGCGGGTGAACGAGCGACAGGCTCGACGCTCTATGTCACCTTGGAGCCGTGCAACCACGAAGGGCGCACAGGTCCGTGCGTGGATGCCATCATCAAGGCAGGCGTGGCCCGCGTGGTCATTGGCATCCGCGATCCGAACCCCGACGTCGAGGGTGGCGGTGTGGAACGGTTACAAGCGGCTGGTATCGAGGTGGAGGTCGGGGTGGAAGAGGACGCGGCCAAAAAGTTGGTCGCCCCTTGGACGCGCTACATCAGAGACAAGATCGCCTACTTGTCCGTCAAGCTGGGCGTGTCGCTGGATGGGCGAACCGCTTCGCGTACCGGCGCCTCGAAATGGATCACGTGCGAATCGGCCCGCAGTCGCGTTCATGCCCTTCGCGCCCAACACGACGCGGTACTCGTGGGTGCGAGCACCGTCTTGACCGATGATCCACTCTTGACAGTACGCGACGTCGAGGGAGCGAACCCAATACGCTGCGTCGTCGACAGCAAGTTGCGCATTCCACTGGATGCGAACGTGGTGACCACCGCCACTGAAATCCCAACTTGCATCATGACGACGAATGAAGCTCCCGAGTCGACGGAAGCATCTCTCGTCGAGCGTGGAGTGTCGGTCATTCGTGTGGCGAGTACTCCGCAAGGTCGATGCGATGTCACCGCGGTACTCGAGGCCCTAGCCGCTCGTGAGGTCGTCAGCGTCTTGTGCGAGGGCGGAGCAGAACTGGCAGGCTCGTTCTTCGCTGCTCGACTGCCCAGCGAACTGCATCTATTCGTGGCCCCGGTTCTGCTTGGCCCGCGCGGCAGACCCGCTGCTGTGGATTGGGCTGGACCTGACGGCATCGCTGACGCCCCCCGCATCTCGCCGCCAACGTGGGAGCTTTGCGGTACGGACGCCTACGTCCACGGTCCGGTAGTTTACCCAACGAAAAAAACCCCGGGCGCCAATTCGGACCGCTGAGAGCGCAAGTTGGAGCGACAAGACGCCCCTGCCGAGCAGGCCCGTTGCGCTCCCTGGCACCGGTGTTATCTTCCTAGCCATGGCTGTACGCCCAATATTGACCTACCCGGATCCGCGTCTGCGCGAGGTCGCGGCACCTGTTGAAACGTTTGACATCGAGCTGAAGACCCTCGTCGACGACATGGCCGAAACCATGTACGACGCTCCTGGGTGCGGGTTGGCTGCAAACCAAATCGGGGTTCTGCAGCGCGTGTTCGTCATCGACGTCGCCGACGAAGAGGAGCCCAGCGACTTGAGGGTCTTCGTCAATCCCGAGATCATCCGCGCAGACGGTATGCAGAGCTGGCGAGAAGGCTGCTTGTCGTTCCCCGGGGTCAGTGAGGACATCAAGCGGGCGGAGGCCGTCGTCGTTCGTGCTCGAGACGTCAACGGCAACCCCTTCGAGTTGGAGGCGGACGGCCTACTCGCGGTGGCCATCCAGCACGAAAACGATCACCTCAACGGCGTGTTGATGGTGGATAAGTTCAACGCCCTCAAACGCCGAATGATCGGCAAGAAAGTGGCCCGCGCCTTGGGCGAAAGCCACGCCTAACCGCGGTCAGCGACTGGGATAGGGCGCTCGCGCACGACCGAACATGCCGCTGTCCACTCGTGCGCCGCGCAGGCGCAACTCGCCCTCGAACGTGGGACGACGCCCCGTAGGAATGAAGCTGCCCTCGACGGCTCCGCCAGTGGCGATGCGTTCCACGGTAAAACCGAAGATGTCGTCGGCAACGATGGGTGCTGACTCGCCCCGCGAGAGTTCCGCAACGCGAACCACACGACTGCGACCGTCCGCCAGGCGCGCTACTTCCAACACGACATCAAACGTAGCGACGAGAGCATCGGCGAACGTGGTCGGCGACAAGCCGCTGTTACCGATGGACAGTTGCGCGCAAAGCTGAGCGAGTCCGCGTTCGATACTTCGCGCAGCGAAGCGAGCGATCACTCCCTGGGCGCCGTCAGCCACGACCCGCAGTGTGGCGGCGGCACGCTCACGGCGTCCGAAACCATCGACGACTAGCCGATGCCCCGGCAGCCGAGACGCCTCGGCTAGCATCGTTTGCAAGTCGATGCCGCGCCCCTCGCGCAGTGGAATGCTATTGGGGGCAGCGATATCACCGTCATCGGCCAGAACGACGGCACGCTCGTCATTCATCGACGCCGCGAGACCGGCGACGACATCCAACGCGCCCGAGCGTGAATTCCCGACGACGAGAATATTAGCGCTTCCAAGTACACACTGCTGCAGGAAGTTGGCGATGGTCCGCGAGATGGTCCCAGAACGGACTAAGTCGTCCATATTGGAGGCGACCTGGGCACGCCGGCGCATGTGCACCAGTGCACCACCAGGCGTCAACTCGCCGCGCGTGACCTCCAGCTCGAAGCCACATGCCGGCAGGAAACGATGAGCATTGCGCTCGCTCGGCTTCAGGGGCGCTCCCTCACGGGCGCACAGCTTGTCGATAGCGCGCTCGAGCGACCCTTGAGCACAGAACGGCGTCACCACCTCCGGTTTGTGAGAACCGCGCACCACACACAGGTAGCCCGCCCCCGAAGCGGCGATCTCGCTGACCGCGGGGTCTTCGAGCAACGCTGAAAGTGGCCCCAACTCGATGAGTTCGGCACGTGCGAGCTGCCGAATCAAGGCCGCCCGGTCCGGTGAGGCCAACAGGGAATCGCCCTCGAGTTCCTTGACCACAGCTTCGATCATCGGCTCGACACGATGAGACGCGCTGCCCGATGCGAGTTCGGCCGGGCTCGTCTGGCTGACGACGCGTTCCACGACGAAGCGCACGGCATGGATCAGTACGTCTTGGGTCTCGTCGGTTTCCGCGCCGACCTGCGGCCTCGACGCCACGGAGCGGTCTTCGGTCGCGGCCGCAGTCGCCGTCGTGTGCGCTGAACCCGGCGTGGGAACGGCTTGGCGCGCCGGCAAGTCCGCCGGCAAGGGGGGCGCTTTGGGCGGTTCCATGTGCGTCGGTGACGGCGCTTGAACGGACGCCACGGGAGCGACCGACGGAGACGCCGGCGTCCCTGGGGCCGATGGTTGCGACGGACCTGTTGCGGGCACTGCCCCGTCCACTGCCCCGTCCTCGATGCGCAAGATGAAGTCGCCGATGTAGATGCGA
Organism: Polyangiaceae bacterium; assembly: GCA_050298815.1. GTDB lineage: Bacteria > Myxococcota_A > Polyangia > Polyangiales > Polyangiaceae > SZUA-265. The sequence continues at coordinate 6,629 of JBNKUV010000070.1, read as the reverse complement.
TCGCCCTGGCGAACCACGGTGCTCTGCGAAATCCGACGTCGGTTGAGGTACGTGCCGTTCGTACTGTTTTGGTCCGTCACGACGAAGCGACCGTCGATCAGTTCCAACCGGCAGTGTCGCTTGCTGACATTGCCTTTGGGTAGGACCAAGTCGTTGCCCTGCACTCTCCCCACGGATACGTCGCTCTGGTCGAAGAGCTGGCGCCTTTCCGCCCCGCCCTTCTCGCTGATGATGATGGAGAACACCGTCAAGTCTTGTTTGTTAGCCTGTATGGGTTCGGAAGAACAATTGGATTTTGACGCTGCTCAGCTGCGGGGTCAACACAGCCGCCTCTCCAGGGAACAAACCTGCCATGGGGGAATTGTGCAGGACGTTCTCGCGAGGCCTCAAAACACCGGGTACGACTCGACGACGTCCTTTTCCGGGCGCTCGATGGCGAATACCGCGCTGGTGATGACGTCCGGCCCCCCCGCCCCAAAAAAGAGGGCGTCACCCACTTCAGGTTGCTCCAACGTCGGGTAAGCGTCGCCGCTTTCCCGGAAGCGGATCGCCCCGCTGAGGGGGCGATCCAATGCGTGATGGGAAAGCTGCCAGGTGCCGCGCTCCCGATCCCTGACGGCGATGCAGACCCCCTGGCGAAAATGGTACTCCGTGTTGCGAGTAACATACATCCGATGATGTCGACGTTCTGATCCTTGGTAATTCACAGCGCTAGTCCTCGAACTTGTTGACAATGTGTGGGCGAAGCGGGCCGACCGAGCCGCTTTCGCCTGTAGCAGAGACGAAGTGTTTCAAGCGGCGGCGCTCGGGGCCAAATTTGTCTCCAAGAAGTACGTCGCGCCGGACCTCGACCTGTACAATGGCCCGGTGCATTCGTCCTCCCGAGGCCCAGGGCCCCGCAAGGCCAGTTCCGTGCCGCTGCTACGGAAGCGGTCCGTCGAGCTGTGGTGCAGCAGCGACTATCGCGTACGGCAGATGTTCGAAGCGGCCGACGTGATGAGTGAGGGGGCGCCACGCGAGGAGAGCGAGGGGCCAGTCTACTACGGAATGACGAGCATCGTGCTGCCGTTGGAGTCCAACGGGGGCCAGATCCCCGATGGTCAATTGGCAACCGTCGCCAAGCTCCTGGCCCACGATCCCCACGCGCGCGTTCGAGCCATCCGAATCGCCTGGCGGGAGGCACAAGTACGCTCTGCCTTTCCGCTCGGTCAGCTGAAAGCGGAGCTGTCCTTTTCCACCACCCACCACGGCGTGAAGATCGACGTCGACGTCGAAGCACCACCGCTGCCGCAAGTGGCGCGCTCGCGTTCTGCCGGGTGATGCCGAGCGAAGCCCCGCACCATGGATGCACTGCACACCCGAGCAAACCGAAGCCAATCGACCAGAGCTGTTCGGCTTACGGCACTCGCCCGCGCGTCGCGACGGGCGGTGGGCTCTATCCTACACCGCAACACCCGAACACGCGGGTTGGATCAACCACCCGCAGTCGGGGTCGTGGTCTGATGTTTTGCACGTATTCAAGCGCGACACTTTGGGTACAACCTGTCAGCATCTGCTCGGGTTTCATTCTAGGCAGTCCGTCCGGGGCAAGCCTATTGACTTGTGTTCTCACGTCGGCAAAGTGGAACGGAACTCCGGCATGACCAGGCGCAAGGCGAACACCAAACGGGGCAAGAAGGCCCAAGCGGACAAGGTCATCCACGTGGTCTTTGGTCCAGGCGGCGGACGTGTCTCGACGCCACCCAAAGAAGAGGCACCGAGCAACAAGGTCATCGCAGACGAACCAGCGAGTCGCGAACCCATCACCGATGTGTTCACCCAAAGCGAGATCGCGCGACTGCTCGGTGTCTCATCGGCGAGGCTGCGCACCCTGGATCGCTCGGGCATCGTCTCCCCCACCGGCAAGCGACGCGGTCGCCGCGCCTACACCTTCGCGGATCTGATTCAGCTGCGCACAGCTCAGTCGCTGCTGGACGGCAAGGTCCGGCTACGGGACGTGAGCCGCGCGATGGTCGTGCTCAAGAAGAGCCTACCCAAGGTCGCCCGTCCCCTCGCTGAATTGCGTATCGTTTCCGACGGGCGCAGTATCGTCGTCCGCACTCAGGATGGCGACTTCGAGCCGCTCAGTGGTCAGATGGTCCTCGACTTCGAAGTGCAGGCCCTGAGAGACGACGTCGTGCGTGTCCTGCGTCCCAGCGCGGGTCGCGATCGAGCGCGCACCGCCTACGAACTCTACCTCCGCGCCAGCGAGCTGGACGAGGATCCGAAAACGCTGGACGAAGCGCAGGTGCTGTATGAACGCGCCATCGAGCTCGACCCGTGGTTGACCATCGCCTACACCAACCTCGGCAACATCTGCTTTCGTCGTCAGGACGTGGAGGGAGCCGAAAAGCTCTACCGCCGTGCCCTCGAGATCGACCTCAAGCAGCCAGAAGCGCAGTACAACCTCGGCTACGTCATGCTCGAGCGCGGCAAAGCCGACCAAGCGATCCCCCTGTTCTTGGGCGCCATCGAGGCTGACCCAAAGTTCGCGGACGCGTACTTCAACTTGGCGATGGCGTACGAGCAGATAGGCGAAGTGGAGAACGCGCGCCCGTATTGGACGAACTACATTCAGTTGGAGCCGAGCGGAACCTGGGCGGAAATCGCCAAGCGGCACCTGTAGGCCCGCCTCCTGTAGATCCGCCTCCCGTAGGCCCGCGCGCCGTAGACCAGCGCCTCCTCATTTTCGCCACATTCGCTCCCAATTAACTCCTCGGGAGCTGCACTGCTTCTCCTCAGGAGGCAGCTAGACCGTGAGTTCAAGGAGGTAATTCATGAACTCATTGTCACTCCAACCAGAAGGCGTCGGCCTGCCGCGGACTGCCACGCCGAGCCCACAACGAGAAAACCCGCCAGAAGCGCTCGCCAGAAGGCTCCTGGCCGAAGGAAACCCGAGCCGAGCTGGCGCGGCAGCTCAACTCGGCGTCGGATGGGTCGGGCTGCTCTTGCTCGGTGTCATCACGGAGCCGGCGTTCGCGTCCGCCTTGGAGCCGTCGTTTGCGGGCGCGATGGCCCCCACGTTGAAGTCCCTGGCGCTGCCTCTCGCCGCAGCGTTGACCGCCGCCATTTCATTACCAGGGTTGCTCATCCTGCTGCCAATGCTGGGACAGCGAGCGCCCATCGAGGAAGCGTTGGGCAGTGTCTGCCGCCAGTACGCCAGGCTCGGACTGCTGGCGCTAGGATTCTGCCCGCTGGTCCTGTTGTACGCCCAGAGCGGGGCTGAGCCCGGCCTGGTCGTCGTGATGACCTGTGGGTACTACATCGGTGCGGGCGCGCTCTCGCTCGCCCACCTGTTTCGAGACGTGCGGCGGGCTCTGCAGAGCCCCGGCCTCGCAGCGCGCGCTTGCCTCGTCGGCTGGGCCTTGTACACGAGCGCTCTCGGCTTCTACCTGTTCGGCAAGTTCAGCCTAGGAGCGTGGTCATGATCGGCGCTGAGAAGTCCCATTTCTGGGCAACGGTCAATCAGATCTTGAGCGCCCCAAGGCAGGTTGCCGAGCGCTGTCAGCGGCAAGAGGATCTGCTCGACCTGACTCGCGTCGCGCTGGTGATGACGCTCGCTTGCACCGCTGGTTTTGGGCTCGTGTTGGGCAGCCAACGAGATCTCGAACAGAGTCTCATGGCCGCTACCAAACTCCCAGCGGTGTGGCTTGCGACACTCGCGCTGTGCGCTCCTGGCTTCTACTCCATCGCAGCGGCATTGGGTCAGTACCTCCGCTTCCGCACCTTGATCGCACTGATCCTCTCCGCCACCGCCCGCTCCTCGGCAGTACTCTTGTCACTGTCCCCCGTGCTCTGGTTCATCAGCGATGCGCTCCCAGACACCGCCAGGAGTTATCACCAAATCATGTTCACCGCGGCACTCATCTACGGTCTTGCTGGCGCCTTCGGTGTCGCGCTCTTGGCGCGGGGTTTTCGTCTGACCGGGCGTTCTCTCACCACCCTGGTGGGGTTTGCCGCGATGTTTTTCTCCGTCGCGGGGCAAACGGCGTGGAGCTTGCGCCCCTTCGTTGGTCGGCCTGCGCAAGCGGAAGTCCCCTGGTTCCGTAGCCCCGAAGGCACGTTCCTCGATGCAGTACTACTGACAGGTCGGTCTGCGCAGGGACACTACGATCCTAGCGACGAGGCGGAGTACTGAAATGCGTTGGGTAGCAGCTTACCTGGCAGTCGGGGCAGGCCTCGCCTTCTTGTGCGACAGGAAGCAACGCGATGACGCTGCTTGGTCTCGAGTGGGCTCATCGCTCTTGTGCTTGGCGCTGTGGCCGCTTTGGGCGCCCGTGGCGTTGTTGCCGACACAAACTACGGCACCTCTGGGCGCCACCAGTTGGAAGGACCGGATCGCCAGCACCCTGAACGAGGCACGGGAGGCGGCGCTCGGGACGCCCCTTTCCTCGCTGATACCGAACTCTCTCATCGAGCGGGTGCTGGCCGCCGCCACGAGCATCGAGCAGCGACACCGGGAACTCTCCCTGCTCCTGGCTCGCCCCGACTTGACGGCACAGAGCGAACACAAGCTGGGCTTTCGTGGTCAAAGCGTCGAACGCCTGCGACAGCTGTGGCAACGCGACGAACTCTTGTTGGGTCAGCTGAGTGAGCTGGCCGAAGCGTTGCGCATGCAGCTCTTGGTCGCACGGTTCAGCGGCGGCGATGCTGACGGCGCGCGGGACATCGCCACGGAGCTGGGCGCCCAAATCGAATCACTCGATGATTGGTTCGCGCTGGACCGCGGGGCAACGACTGGCCCATCCGACGCTTGCCGGGACTTTGCCAGCTGAGCGGGACCTGTCGCCCGTCGGCGCGAGCGCCGCGGCATCACCAATCGAAAGAGCCGCGGCATCACCAATCGAAAGAAGAGTTACGTGAATTGTCGACCATCAGGGTGTACAGTGGGATCTTCGAACGCGATGGCTGCATGCATCCTGGTGGTCGACGATGAGCGGCGCATCCGCGAGGTCGTACATTATGCGCTGGAACGCGAAGGTTATCGTGTGCGCCTCGCGGAGAACGCGCGGGAAGCTCAAACGGTACTTCAATCAGAGACGGTCGACTTGATCGTGCTCGACGTGATGCTACCCGACAAGAGCGGGCTGGATCTGTGTCGGGAGTTTCGCAGCCAGTACGAAAGCCCGATCTTGTTCTTGTCCGCCAGATCCGAAGAGATCGATAGAGTCGTCGGGTTGGAGTTGGGGGCGGATGACTACCTGGGCAAGCCGTTCGGCACTCGCGAGTTGGTGGCCCGCGTCAAAGCGGTCCTGCGTCGCACGGGATCGGAGAAAGGGCCCGGTGTCGACGAGCAACTCGCGGCCATGGTGATCGGCGACCTTGCCTTGGACGAGAGTCGGCACGAAGTCCTGGTCAAGGCCCATACCGTCGACCTGACTCACACCGAATTTCTCATTCTGGCAACGATGATGCGCCGCCCCGGCGTCGTGTTCGAGCGCGGACAACTCATGCGGAGCGCACGCAACGACGACACGCACATCACTGAGCGCACGGTAGATACGCACGTGCGCCGCATCCGAGCCAAGCTGCGCGAGCAGGGCCTTTCCCCCATCACGACGGTGCACGGTGTGGGCTACAAGCTGGCAGCGGAAGCGTGCTCCGTCGACTGAAGGCGATCTTTGGCAGCCTGCACGTCCGCATGCTGCTCGTCAACGCCGTGGTGCTCCTGGTGCCGGTGGTTGGCATCGAGTTCGCGCGCGTCTTCGAGCGCGAGCTGCTCTCCTCGTTGGAGCGCGACATGCGCCACCAGGCCGTGCTCGTGCGCCGTTTCCTCGAAGCCCAACGGCACGACGTGTTCGCTAAAGACGGCGAAGCCGTCGTGACACGCGCGGCGAAGGACACCCGAACTCGTGTGCGGGTCCTGGATGAATCGGGACAGGTCGTCTTGGACTCGCACCGTGATGGCCCACCCGAGGGGCATGAGCCGCCCGCCCCCCGCCGCTTGGCCCTCGAATCGAGCACCCGCTCCGACGGTCCAGCCTGGAAGCGCGTGCCAGAGCGACCCGAGGTCCTCGAAGCCTTGGCGGGTGCACGTAGCTCGTACACGCGCATTCGACAGCGGGAGCCCAGCGTGCTCTTGTTCATTGCCGAGCCGATCTTCTTGGACCGCAGAGTCGTCGGCGCGGTGTACGTCACCCGCTCCACGACCCCGGTCATGGCGGAGCTCTACCGCATTCGAAACGGTCTGCAGCGGGTGCTAGCCGTGGCCTTCGCGTTCACGATCGCCGTGACCTTGTGGTTGACGTTCTCGATCACGCGCCCGTTGGCAAGATTGTCCGGCGTCGCCAAACGCATCGCGAGTGGAGAGACGAGTCTGACCGTTCCGGTGGCTGGCACGGGAGAAGTGCGAGCTCTGGCCCAAGCATTCGCCACGATGACGGGCCGCTTGCAACGGCGCGTTCACGACATGCGACAGTTCGCAGCCGATGTCGCCCACGGCTTCAAGTCGCCGCTGACCTCGCTGCGAGGAGCCGCCGAACTCCTGGCTCGAGGCGCAGCCGACGACCCACGTGCGCGGCGTCGCTTTCTGCGCAACATCGAGCAGGACGCCGAGCGCCTCGATCGCCTGGTCACCCGGCTTCTGGAGC
>JBNKUV010000069.1:0-2209 GCA_050298815.1 Polyangiaceae bacterium | reverse complement strand
TTGAGGTCGTAATGCTTGTAACGAGCCATGGCTCGCACAGAATAACCTGTCCGATCCTCCATGTATCCATCGAAAGTGCTTCCACTGAAGGCTTCGAGGACTTTTTCTACACCCTCAACGACCTGCCATTAACCCGCGAAGCCCGCCAGAACAACCCTTCAGAACGCGCAACCGCAGCGAACAGCGGCGGCGATCAGCCGCCCCCAGCCGGGGCCTGTCAGCGGAGCGAGGCGCAGCTCGGGCTTCGTCGGAGTTCAATGGCCTGTTGGGCAGCCCTAGTACATGGTGATGCAAGGGCTGACCTCCACGATGTCAGGCGAACTGTAGCTCTTGCGGCTGGTCTCGCAGGCCGCGAACGAGGTCGAGCAGGACCAGATAAGGCTCTCGCTGACACGTCGGACGTACGAGTAGCAGGCGAGCGATGGATGGTGTCGGCAGGTCCCTGAGGAAAGATTGTGTTCTAGAATCCATCGGCATTGACTCTCCGTGCGCTCGCATATCTGGATTGCCTCCAGGTCGTCCAACGGTGGGACGTTGCACCACCAGCCGGTGCCTTCGCCTGGCGGGGGTGCGCGCACGTCTGTTCGCGAACAGCGATCTGAGGCCACGCTGTCAACACCCTGATTCAGCTCGGGAAAGGTGGCACGAGAGTATTCGCAGTCGCCGCTGTTGGCAAAGCAGTTGCGTCCGCAGATTCCAGTTTCAGACTCGCAGTGGACGCTGCAGAATGCCTCACTGTGCAGGATACATTCGGTCGGCAACGTGGATTCGTTTCTTGACCGGAGGCCTTCCACAGTAGCTAGCCGAAGGCCGATGCATGCAGCCTTGCTCTCGCCACAGTTCGTGCGAGGTGTTCCGTCATACGCGGGGTAGCTGTAGCAATGCCAGCCAAGAATCGATACTTCTACTTCCACAGGTTCTTGAGCCGCCACTTGGGCGCTGGGCATCGATCGTGGCGTGGGGCTTCTAATGGACGAGGGTTTACATTGGACGTATCCTGCAACACGGTAGGGTGACAGTTCGCGCGGTTGTCCGTCTTCTGAGAGAGCTAGCGCGCCCGTGCTTTGGTTCAGGACGTAGACGTCGTACTCGCTCGGGCAGAGGCTTCGTGCCCTATTATGCCAGCGCGCTGTTTTCGGGAGGGCAGTGGGACGCCCAGTGTCGTCAACGACGACTTCGTGTAGGCTTGTGTCGTCGACCGATGATGGTCGGTGACTCCGCGACGGAGTGCAGGCCGTCCAGACGAGAATCGCAAAGAGTACCATGGGAGGTGCGTTCATCGCGAACGTACCGTAGCACGACGCAAGCGACAGTTGCCAGGCTGGTGGCGCGAGGTGCCAACTTGGGGGGCAGTTGCCGACGGTCTTCGAGCTGCCGACGATGGCGGGAGCGCTTGGCGCTACGGGGTGAGTCGCTCGATGTCTGCGAGAACTCGCTGAATGTAGGCATCACGAGTGTCGGCTGCCGGCGGGGCCCCTGTGAGGATCGAATAGTACCGGTCGACGAGTACACGAGCATGCTCACGACATCTCCGAATCCGGGCTCCTTTTATCTTGCGTGGTCGAATCAACAAGTGCGCAACGTTGTCTCCGAAGTTCTTGATTGGTTCGGACTTTGCGAGCAGCTGCTTCAAGTCCCTGTTCACGCGACTGCGAACTTGCGCTTCAGACACATGCGTGTGCTTGAACACAGACGCGAGTGCTTTCTCCCTAGCGAACCGGCGTAGCACGCTAGCGTTTGCACTCATTTCTTCTAGTAGCGCCTCAAGAGAAGCGTTCTTGTGAGCATGGCGAGCGGGCCCCTTGCGACAAATGGCTCGTAGGACGACGGCGTCCCGGTGAAACCAAGTTCGGTTTAGGGTGTCTTCCAAATGGAGTAGGTCACGATAGTGGCAGGTCTCGGCCAGCTCAAGCATCGCCTGCCTCGTGGCCTCGACGTCCTGAAGGGCCGCGTGCAAGCGTCCAAGTCGACGGATCCACTTCCGCTTGAGGTTGTATGGTGTTGGCATCTCGCGTTGGTCTGGGGCTGAGGTCGAACGGCCTCGTTGAGGCATGAAAGCGATAGGTCTGCCCAACGAGGCTGTAGGAAAACCCACCCACGCGCCACGGGCAACCCCAGTCCGTCCGCGAGCACGGGATTTCCCCTCTTAGGTGCTTGGGCGAAGCCGCAATCCGTCAAATCGTCCTACGCGCCGCCCTTTACGCGGTTT
>JBNKUV010000068.1:0-2813 GCA_050298815.1 Polyangiaceae bacterium | reverse complement strand
AAACCGCGTAAAGGGCGGCGCGTAGGACGATTTGACGGATTGCGGCTTCGCCCAAGCACCTAAGAGGGGAAATCCCGTGCTCGCGGACGGACTGGGGTTGCCCGTGGCGCGTGGGTGGGTTTTCCTACAGCCTCGTTGGGCGGACTTGGTATCGTCGGGCCACCCCCTCGAGCTTCGCCGGCGCATGCCGATTCGCCCAGCGAAAGCAATTACTGCCAATCACCGTTGCGTCTCACCGAGCGCCTTGACAGCCGGTCCGCCGCAGGTCAGCCTCTACCTATCGATGGCTCAGGCCGCAAGGGGTCGGCAGTGAGGGGTTCAATTCCCTTCCGCTGCGTTGGTGGCTCGTCGCCCTTCTCGTGACAATTCTTACATTCTCACATTTCTGCTCCGTCCTTGCGGCAGGCGCAGAAGAAAGGAAGGCAACTATGACTAGACACCAAGACGAGGAACCGAAACTACGACTGCTTGTGAGCTCCCTCTGGTCTACCATCTGGGCGATCGCGACCAGCGCAGTGGCTGGTGCCCTGTCGGCCTGAGCCATCGATCTCCAGGGAGGACTCATTGCACGCCTGTGACCATGTATAACCTCCTTGTCAAAGGTACCGAGTGGGCCGACGAGGCTGACGAAATTCATGCCGAGCGGGTGTTTGAACACACCGCCCCTCACTTGGCCGAGCGCTTCAAGCCCAACGGCGTCCTCGACCTCCAGCAGCTATCGGCGATCCCCTCGTTGTTCGTGACCGAAACTGGCGGGACAGGCACTCAGTTCGCGCGCATCGGCACCATTCGGCACGCCTCGGACCAGGGGCGCTTCCTGGCGCTTCGTTACCAGTTGGACAGCCGCTTCCCCCCCATATCGAATCGCGATCTCGGCGAACTAGCTAAAGGCCTTGAGATAGGGGCATACGAACTGCGGCGTACGCACTGGGCAGTCAAGAACGTTGACCTCTTTGCCGAACTTCTTCGAGCGCAGATGGCTCCGCTTCTCGCGCCCAAGGTGTTCACGATCGATCCTGAGGTCGACAGCAACCTGATGGCTGTCATGATGCCCTTTCGCTCAGAATTTGATGACGTATTCGCTGTGCTCAAGGCCGTCGCGAAAGCGGTGGGTATGACCTGCCAACGAGCAGACGACCTCTGGAGGCACGACATCGCGATACAGGACGTCGTTTCCCTGATTTCGAGATCACGTATCGTCGTCTGTGACTGCACTGGTGGGAATCCGAACGTGTTCTACGAGGCTGGTATTGCCCACGCCATCGGTCGCGACGTCATACTGCTCGCGCAGAACGCCGACGATGTGCCGTTCAACCTCCGCCACCTTCGCTTCGCCTCGTACAAAAATACGTCTCCGGGCAGGACGCTCCTGTCCACGCAGTTGGAGGATCGTATTCGAACCTTATCCCAAACACAGTAGAGCACAAGACGGCGGCGCCGCCCATATCGCACCCTGAGGCGGACCGCAAGTCCTAATTGGAAGAATCGGCAGCGTATTTGAGCAAGGGGGAGTGCCGCTTGCGTAGCGCATCGAGATAACGCGACTCGTCGTACGGCTTTCTATCGACCCAGCACCGCCAGAGGATCCGGATCCACTTGTAGGCCAGAGCTCGGACCGTCGCGTTGTGCGAGGCGCCACGAGCTCGGTGACGCTCGTAGAACGCCTTCGCCCAGAACGACCTCGGGATTGTCTGTGCCGTCCACTCTACGAACGTCTGTCGCAGGAAGGTCGGGCACGCCCAGCGCCAGTGCACGCTGTGCGAGTTGCCACTTCGTTTCGTGACCGGGGCGACACCGGCGTACTTCTGCAACGAGGCGGCGTTCGGGAAGCGACCACGCTGTTCGCCAAAAGCTGCTAGTAGACGCGAGGCGAAGACTCTACCTGCTCCCGGCAAGCTCGCAAACAATCGATAGTCTGACAGCCTGGCGCACACCTTCTCGATTTCGTCGTCGAGTCGATGGATGCTTGCGACCAGCGCCCGAAGTTGCGGCAAGAGCGTCTCCACAACCACCTGCGCCGGCTCGAGGATCGCTGGGTCAGTCGTCAGCGGCAACGCCTCCTTGATGTCCTCCACGCGTCGGCTGATCGTCGCTTTCCGCCTCACGTTGTGACTGCGGAAGAACTCCTCCACTGTGGAGCTGCGCGCTCTCTTGGCGGCTTGAAGCGAAGGCCAGCGCTCGATGAAATTGATGAACACCTGCGTGTCCTTGTCACGAAACCACGACAATACCTGGGGAAAGTACGCCTTCAGCGCGTACGTCAATCGATTCGTCACTCGCACGCGATCGTCCACCAGGTCGCGACGAGCCTCCACCAACTTCCGGAGCGATCGCATCGCTGGGCTCTCTAGTTTCAGCGGCTCGAACTGCTCGGGGTGTCGTCGAAGCATGTCCAGTGCGTACTCGGCGTCCGTCGGGTCGTCCTTCGCTCCGCTCGGCGTGAACGTCTTTCGGTACCGAGCCAGCATCGCGGGCTGCACGGGGTAGATGACGAAGAAGTCGTACTCCAGCAAGGCTGATACTATTGGGCCCTGCGAGAGCTCCAAGCAGACGGCTATGGGCGCGCCCCCGAACCTTTCACGCAGTCTGTTGGCCCACTCCCGGATCTTCACAGGGCGGTGCTCGAGGACGGAGCGTTCCACGCGCTCCTCACCTCGGGCCAGTAGGCAAACGTCATGCTTCCGATCTGCCCAGTCGATGCCGACCACGGCTGCGTATTCCGAAATGGGTTTCTCCATTGGCTCTCCTCACGTACAGTTGGCGGTGGGACATGCGGAGCCAAGCCAAGCGAAGGCAATATGGTGAGTCGGTGA
>JBNKUV010000067.1:0-6071 GCA_050298815.1 Polyangiaceae bacterium | reverse complement strand
GCTCCAGAAGCCGGGTGACCAGGCGATCGAGGCGCTCGGCGTCCTGCTCGATGTTGCGCAGAAAGCGACGCCGCGCACGTGGGTCGTCGGCTGCGCCTCGAGCCAGGAGTTCGGCGGCTCCTCGCAGCGAGGTCAGCGGCGCGCAAGAGGATCGAATAGCGGTGCTGCAAGCTGCGGGCTACGTCGACTTGGATCAGCTATTTCATGGGGGCGGCACTCAGAGCTACGTGTTCGATGGCCAGTGGGGCACACTCGACTACGCGCTGGCTTCGGCGACCTTGCTCAGTCAGGTCGTGGGGGCGGCGTCCTACGCCATCAATGCGGATGAGCCAGCGGTGTTGGACTACAACACCGACTTCAAGTCATCCAATCATGTCTCCCTGCTGTACGCGGGGGACGAGTTTCGAACGTCGGATCACGATCCGTTGCTGGTGGGTCTGAAACTCAACCACACGCGAGTGCAAGCCGCCTCGGGGGCGTTTTCCTGGCAAACGCCATCGCCACCGACCGCGACGTCGGGGACGGCGCTGACGCATGACGAGTGCGCGACGCAGCGCGGCTCTGGAGAGCGGTGCAGCGCGTGGGACGGCAGTGGGACAATCGTTTTTCAACTTGCAGCGTCGCCAGGAACCGCTGATACTCATCCCGGACCTCAATCGTTTTCCCTTGTAAGTAGGGTATCAGGCGCCTCGCGCGCCGCTCCGGGCTCCGTTCCGCCGTGTTTCGCGGCGATCCATCCCGAGTTGATCGCGCCGCCGTGCCGCGAAACACTCACAAGATTCTACGAGCTCAGCCGCGGTTTCTACGAACCCAGCCGCGGTTTCTACGAGGTCAGCTGCAGTTTCTACGGACTCAGCTGCAGTTTCTACGGACCCAGCTGCAGTTTCTACGAGGCCAGCTGCGGTTTCTACGAGCTCAGCTGCAGTTTCTACGAGCCGAGCTGCAGTTTCTACGAGCCGAGCTGCACTTTCTACGAGACCAGCTGCACTTTCTGCCAACCATGCTGCCAAGCCGACGAACGTCGCCGGCAAACCCCGCAACCAGCGCCGCAAACGCACGCAGCGATTACCCAATTCGCCGAGCCGTGCTGCGGCCGATCTAAGGCCCGCACGCGCTTTGTTGGGCCCACGGCGCACAAAAACGAAGAGGTCAGCAGGATCTCATCCCGCTGACCTCTGAGTTGTCGGCGTTGTAGCTGCTTTACGAGGCAGCGCCGCCGTCAGCGGTGTCTGCCGGATCCTCGGGCTCACCCTTGCGGCCACGCCTGTCGAGGATTTCGCGGTACTGGCGTGAGCGTGAGCCGAAACTGGCGCGGACTGCGCGGCGGAAACGAACGAGCACCGGGCGGAGCTGGCCCTCTGCCTGCTCTCGGCTGAGAGTGGCTTGTTGTAGAGCTTTCAATGCCGCCGAGCCCTCGGCGTATTCTTTTGACGCTGCTTCCAGCACTGGGCTGTACTTCGTCAAGACTGCGTCCGCCCACTCCGCCTCTCCACGACGCAGCGTATCTTCCAGATCCTCGGCTGCGTTCAGTAAGTCATCTGGGGTGCGGAAGGCGGAGGCCGCCTCGTAAGTAACGCCGAGCTTGGAGGCGGTCACCTCTCGCATTCGGTCGAAGAGGCCCCGTAGCTCGGTGAGCGCTGCGGTGCTCTCGGACACCTCTTTCTTTACCGCTTGCTCGGCGGCCATCACCGCGTCATCGGCTGCCGTGAACGCGTTGCACTGCGCAACAATATCTGGCGCCAATGCCTTCAGTGCAACGTACTCCGTTGCTGGTGCGGCCAGTGCCGTTTCTGCTGTTACTTTGACGCGTGCCACCTGACGGCGCGTGAACTCGATACTCTGTGCTGCCATGCATTGCCCTCTCTGTGAGTGAGTGTGTGTCGCTGTGTAACAAGGCGGTTGTCTGAGCGTCAAGTGGGTACACAGAGTGAACGATGTAACGACTGGGAGATACGCTCGTGGCATCTCCCATGCTTGAGAGTGTTTTCTGAAAATTACCGGAGTGCCGGACTGTGACAGAGCGGTGTCTAGCGCCGGCAGTAATGAACGGTTAGTGTCTCACGGTATCAGGGAGTGGACCAAAGGGAGAGGGGTCGCTGTGAACATCCGAGCGTGGCATGTATCAGTGTTGGTGGTTTGTTGTTTATGCACAGTGGGTTACGCGCCCAGCGCGCTTGCCACACCGCCGGAATACAAGACATCCAATCGGCAACAACGCACTGCGTCGCTCGAGTCCCCGTCGAGAGACTTACTGCGCATCTGGATGGTGTACGTGGGCCAGGGTGACGGGATCCTGATCCAGCTGCCCCACGATGAGGAAGGTGGCAGCAATGACGACGGGAGTGAAGCCTCCAGCCGTATTGACGTCATGATTGACGGCGGTTCGTCCTTGGCATCGAACGCGACGCGCATGCTCGACTTCATTCAGCGGCTGTATCCTGACCAGGAGCCGACCATCGAGCATGCCGTGATCACTCATCACGACTTGGACCACATCAGTGGGCTGACCCACGTGCTCGAGAGCGAGTCAGTGGGCGTGCAGCACGTCTACCACAATGGCCTGGCCTCGTTCGCGCCCGGCGCGCGTGGCTTACCCGCCGCGGGCCTGCCCACCGGGCTTGGCGTTTACAACAAGCGGACGGGTGGGGCAGGGCTCAGCAAGGCACTCGGACTGTTTGATCTGAACTCGGCTCGCTTCGCGGACGCGTTCGTGATGGACGATCTGGGCGAGCTGAGAGAGTCCTTCCAAGGCGGCGAGCTGCAGGGCGTCTACGGTGGCCTCGCCGCAGCGCTGGTGCAAAAGACGTCGCCGATGCCGGTCGAAACCTTTCGTCGTGTCTCGACCGCGGGGGCGTTTCTGCCCGAGGTGGAGGGCGTGCGTTTCGAGGTGCTCTGGCCGCCGCCGGAGCTGACGCGCTACCCAGCTCGGGCCACCAAGAGCGGCAGCGGCTGGGGCGAAACCATCAACGGCAACAGCATCACCTTTCGCCTGCGCTACGGGTCCTTCGAGATGTTGTTCACGGGCGATCACAATGACGAGTCTGAGGACGTACTCCTCGAACACCTGGCGGAGGAGGACCAGCTGAGCGCGCTCGCGTGCGATGTGCTGAAGGTGCCGCACCATGGCAGCAGTCACAACTTGAAGGAATTCTTCGACGCTGCGAACCCGGTGCTCAGCGTGGCGTCTCAGGGAGAGAAGGGGGCAAAGTCGAAGCGCCTGTCGAGCGCCGCGTGGCAACATCCGTCGGACGAGGTGATCCGTTGGCTTGGCGGCTCCCACCGCGTCTACCTGACGCAGCTCAAGGAGAAGCGCTTCAAGTGGGATGGCATCGACACGCAACAGAAGCTCCAGGCTCTCTACGAGACGAAGCACATCTTGATAGAGACTGACGGGGAATGGTTTCGCATCGTCGAAGTCCCATTGGATTGGCCAGACTTGAACGCGCCACCCACCATTCGACAGACGGCGCGCAGCGACGGCACGCGCTGGGTGAGAACGGAGTAGTCATGGAGTTGGGAAACCTCAGTACGTTGCTCGGAACTCTCACCGGTTTCGCCGGGGTGATGCTGGCGCTGAGCCTGGTGGCGAGCGCGTTGGCGCAGACGGTGCAGAGCTTGTTGAAGCTGCGTGGTCGCGCGGACATGGTGGCGCTGGTGACGCAATTGGGAGGGAAGCGCGAGTTGCCCACCCAAGTGATGTACTTCGCACCGCCCCAATGGGTCGGTAGCAGTCCGCGCCGGCGTCGATGGGCCGTGGCGCTCATCGGACCAAAGTACCTCCGCCTTTCCAAGAAGCACTTCGACGAGCACTTCAGCGACCAAGACTACGACGAGTTCGTGCTCTTGGCGCGACAAGTCCTCACCAAGTGGATGCGGTGGGTTTCCCTTGGGTGCGCGATCGTCGTCGCCTTTGGTCTCCAAGTCAGCGCCACCGCGCTCCTGCAACGCCTGTCCACAGACGCGGAACTGCGCCAACAAGCGCTCGGCATCGCCAACGCCCAGCTCGAGTCAGAGGACGTCGCCCGCGCCGTGGAGAGCGACGTTGCTGCAGCCCGCACGCTGGTCGAGGAACTGAGCGCCGAGTACCCCTTCCTCGAAGAGTGGAGCGGCGACGCGACGGATGCGGCCGATGCCCGCGCCGAGCTCGTCTTGGTCCTGGAGGGGCAACCCGAAGGCCCCGCCATCCTCCAACGCTTCGACACCCATCTCGAAGAGCGCACCCAGAGCAAGGCGGCCAGCCTGAGCGCTGCTTCTGACGACGCCTTGTCTCAACTCGCCCTCATCGACATCCACGTCCTGTCAGATCTTTCTTACTACGTGGGCACACAAGACGGCCGCCTGCGTTGGCAGAACATCATCGGCACGTTCATCACCGCCATCATGCTGACCTTCGGAGCGCCCTTCTGGTACGAAAAGCTACGCGCGATTGGCGCTATTGGGCCTGGGGTGAAGCGGGTGCTTGGGCCGGAGGGGAAGTAGCGCTCCGCTTGAGACGCCACGCGCTAGCCACCTCCCCCAGTCCTCGCGGGTGGCTGCTCCCTGGATCGGCTCGCGTCCCTGCTCCGTGTTCTGAACGTTGCGGTGCTCCGTGGTGGGGCCCCGTAGCGTAACGTTGGTTGAGGCGGGGCGGCTAGCCCGGTTCATGTTTGCCAGGTCCACGTCGACGGGTCCCAGATGGTCACCGAAGATCCGGCGAGTATTGGGTCCAGGAACGCCCTCGCTGCCTTCGTGACTTCACCAAGTGTGATCCAAGTCAGCCCGTCCTCGCGCACCATGGCAGTGTACGGAGCAGCCCACGTCGTCGGGGGCTCCGGCAGTGCTGCGGGGAGGGGATGGGTATTGCGGAAAGTAAACGTGCTTTCGAGGGCATCCCGGAGCCTGCCGCGAGCGATGGTGCCTGTGCTTGCGAGCAGAGCGATGTCGGGGAGATCCTTTACCCTCGAGTTGGGCCGAGCTCTGGGCACCGTGTAGGCGTGCAGCTTCTCGGCAATGTGCGTCTCGATGGGGTAAAGCGGGATCTTTGGAGGTTGCACGCCCGCGAATCCGAGGACATCAGGCGCTTCAACGAGCTCGACATCTCCAACGAGCGGGTCGCCAAAAGCTACGTCCACCCCGAAAGGCTGGCCGTAAATCTTTCCCCCCAGTCGGCATTCTGTCCGGAAGCGCAGGCCATCGTACTGCATGCCGTCGTTTTGGATCTCCGGGTGGTTCTGGTCTGGCCCGACCTCAAACGTCATGAAGTCACCGAGATCGAGGCGGGCGCATTGCTGAAGCAGTGCAAGTAGGTTGTCCGGACTGCCCGCCACCCGGAGATCGACGTCTTTGGTGGTGCGGGGCC
This sequence comes from Polyangiaceae bacterium, assembly GCA_050298815.1. Taxonomy (GTDB): domain Bacteria; phylum Myxococcota_A; class Polyangia; order Polyangiales; family Polyangiaceae; genus SZUA-265. The sequence continues at coordinate 733 of JBNKUV010000067.1, read as the reverse complement.
TCCCAATCCTGAGTTCGAGAACGAGCCCGCCCTTGAGCGTCACAGCATTGCCGAAAGTGGCGACGACGCGCGCGAGAAACCGATCGAACACCAAAAGCTGCCGACTACGTGCGAATTGTGCACCATCTGCATTGGCTTGGCGCAAGCGTTGTTCGAGCGCCTGCTTAAATGCCGCTGGTGACGCATAGGTTCGTGGAGTCACGCAGCCAGTCCCCCAAATGGCGCCAGCGCTTCAGCGACATTGCCGAGTTCGTCGATGGTAGTGAGCCCGCGTCGCAGTGCCTCCATTGCCCCTTGACGGAGTAGCTCGGGGGACACGCCACTTCGAGCGCAGTCGTTGAGCGTCCGCGTAGGCGAGGTGACGGGCACCGCACCGACCCAGGTTTGTTCATTGGAGTCAACGTCTGCGTGATGCAGAGTGACGCCTGGAGGTACACGAAGGCGGCGCTGTTCCCACTGAGCTGGCACACTGAGATGGATCTGCTCGGGAAGCACATCTGAGAGCTGGTGCAGAGCGAGCGCGGTTTGGTGGGAGAGTACCCCTGCCTGTTCTGACCACAGCCACACCACCACCAGGTCTTCATGCTCCCCCGCAGGGAAGTGCACGAGTCGGTAGATCCCCCGCCGAACCCGAGCAATGCGACGTGCACGCAGGTGCTTCGCTAGAAGCTGTGGTGAGTAGCCGGCATCCTCCGCTTGCTTGGTGCTGAAGTGCCCCTCCTGCGCGCCGGCA
>JBNKUV010000066.1:0-10999 GCA_050298815.1 Polyangiaceae bacterium | reverse complement strand
GGCTGATGCCATTGGACATCAGCCCCGCGACGGTCCGCTGCTGGTACGATCAGCCAAGCGCCACGGTACTACTACTTGGCGGGGGGTCCGGCTCCGGAGGCTGGCTCACGTCGCGCAGCAGCAGCATCTCGCCCACTCGGGCTGAAGCGCCTTGGTAGAACCCAGTCGAGTGCTCGTAGCTTGCGGGATTTTCGAAGGTGCCGAACAACATGTCGATGGCGGGTACGTCGGCGAAGTTCCTGAAGTGCACCTGTTGCGCGTGGTGAACGGTATGGCTTTCAGGGCGTTGTACGATGTAGCCGAGCCAGCGTGGGGTTCTGATGTTCGCGTGCTGGAAGATGCCGAGAAACATGAGTATCAGAACGATGTTCGTCGCTGCTTGTGGCGCCAGACCCACGGCGAGGACGAGCGTGGCGCTACCGACCGCAGTCCAGCCCACCATGTCCAGGGGATGAAAATAGAAGGCACCGAACGTATCCAGGCGCTCAGCGCTGTGGTGCATTTGGTGCACTCTCCAGAACGGGGCGAAGCCGTGCACGAGGCGATGGTAGGCCCACGCGCCCAGCTCGTACACCAGCAGGCCCACCACAGTTGCCGTGACGGTGCCCAGCCCAGTGAGATCGAACAGCTGGTACTTGGCGAACCAGTCGTCCCACAACAGAGGCAGATAGCTGGCCAAGTAGAAATAGGCACCGAAGCTGACGAGACTGCGAACGTACCAACCTGGGACTTTCGGCAGTTTTCGTGCTGGTGCGACCGTTTCCCAGAGCATGAGGCCCGCATACATCGAAAGGACGATGAGCGAGATTGGATCGAGTAGGACGTCGATTGGGTTGGGCATGGGCTCCTCCTTGAATGTGACCGTGGGGCGTGACGCTGGCGGTTACGATGTGCCGTCTTGGGGAACGATTCGGCGAGGCCCGTGCCTGTGTCCGTAAGTTGTTGGGTTTGTTTTTGATTTATTGATGCCTCCGGGCGAGTTTCAACACGAGCAACAGCCCCATGGGTTGAAGCAGCAGAAGCCCAAGAGCTGCAAGGACACCGAACTCGTCTGAGCACCATCCGATGGCGAGGGGCACAGCCAATTCGAAAGGCGCATAGACTTGCGCAGCAGCAGCGACCAGCGTCGAACGTCCGGGCAGCGCACGGTACGCGGCTGCCTGGGCAATCGGGTAGTGCAGCGCCACGAACCCGCCGGACACGAACACCAAGCCGACGCTGAGCCAGTCCACGTCGACTACCAACCAAGCGGTGTAGGCGATGGCGCAGCCCCAGCAGCTGACGCCGAGCACGCGTTGGGGCGAAGCACGCCTCAGCCATGCCTTGGACAGCAGCAGCCCACAGACACCACCGAGTGTCAAAGCGGACAGCTGCCAGGCGACGACGGCGCTACTGCGCGTCTCTGTGAAAACGCGGAGACTGGCGAAGCTCGAGAGGATCTCGTCGTGCAAGGAGCACAAAGCAACACCGCCCAACCAGAGCAAGAGTATCGGCTGTGACAGCAGGACCTTGACGCTCTCCCTGAGGTCAGGCGCATCATCACCAGTCTCCTCCGCCGATCCCTCGGCTGCCATCGAAACCCCGCGCGCGAGAGCGGGCACCGACAACAGCAGCAATGCCGCGACGGCAACGAACGCCCCGCGCCATGAAAGCTCCCACGCCTGCGACAACCAAAGCACGAAAGGCGTCAACAGATCACCCACCCAACCCGCCACGGCCCAGTCCGCCATGCGCTCCTCGCGCTTGGCGGGGTCGGCGTCCATGAGCGCCGCCTGGGCTACGCCACAGGCAACGCCGCTCGCTGGAAAGTACAGTGAACACCCAACCGTGAGCCAGAGCAGATTGGGAGCGCAGGCGCACACGATGAGCGCCGCTGCCATCCCCAGTAGCCCCGCGGCGAGCACCCTCGGTCGGGGCCAGCGCTCCGACCACACCAATATCGGCGCCTCGCACAGGGCCACGAGCTGCGGCACGAGAAACACCGCCGTCGATAGGGACGCCATGCTCGCATCAAAGGTTTCTCGCAGCGCAAACGTACCCGCGTACGGCAACCCTGAAGCGGCTTCGTCGAGGCCGACCACGCCCACCAGCAACACAGGCGTCCTGAGGACGCGCGCGAGGGTGGCGACTGAGGCGAGGAATCGGGATCAGATGTGTTCGGTCAAGCGTCGACGAGCCATGACGCGAGTGTAGGTCACCTCGGTGGACCGTGCCACCCCCGGAGTGCCAGCGAGCGCGCTTTCTGGGGCGGCGATTGTTTTCCCTCAGGCGGGGGCTGCCAGGCTCCGTTGGCGCTAGGCTCCGTGGACGCAATGGTCGATACTGCAGCGGTGAGGTGTGTTGGATGCTTGACCCTGCTGGCGGTAGGTTGCGCTGGTGGCGTCGAGGGTGAGCCTACTGGTGCGTCACGTCAGCCGATCATTTACGGCAGCGACGACCGCGTCGAGGTCCTGGACTACGAGTCACCCCGGCTGTCAGCCCTCGTGCGCCGCCGGGTCGGCGCGTTGATTCCAAGCTATTCGATCTTGCCCAAAGCAGATGGCTACCAGCTTGTCGGCCCCACGCTCGCAGAAATCGGGATCTGTCCTGACGAGCGCCATGCCGATCAGCTTGCGATTGCAGGATGTACCGCGCTGCGGGTGACCGACGATCGGATCGTGACTGCCGGTCACTGTTTTACGTCGGGTTGGCTCACGGATGCGTTTTTTGTCACGGGTTACTGGTTGGGTGGAGACTACCCGACGATCGCCGTTCGGGACGTGCATGAGGTCGATGAGGTGTTGCTGCACGTCGACGGCGATCTCGGGGCGAGTCCAAGCTCGGACTACGCGGTGGCTCGTCTTGCACGGCCGGTGGCAGCGGACGGCGTGGAAATCGAGTTTGCGAGCGGGTTACCGGCCACAGGGGATGCGGTCGTCGTGGCGGGCACCAGCGAAGGATTGCCGCTGAAGATGGATGCCGGGGCTGTGGTGATACGCAGTTTGGGCAAGAGCGCATTTGAGCTGACCAGCGATACATTCGCCGGTGGGTCGGGCTCGCCTGTGTTCACTCCGGAAGGTCTACTGCTCGGGATGGTCGTCGGCGGCGGGAGCGACTACGTTTTGGATGAGCGACGCGATTGCCTCGTCCCGCGGGTGGTCGAGGCCGAGCCGGAAACGGCGGAGATTGCTGTTGCCGCTGCCGTACTCGAGTCTGCGGTCACCCGCGAGGGGCGTCTGGCTTCCGAATCCTGCTCGTTCAGTGCCGTCCGCGCGAGTTCAGGGGGTTTTCGCTGGCTAGGCATCGCGCTGACGGCACTAGCAATCGCTCGCCGCTCGGGAACGCGGCGCGCAAGATCCTACCGGCGATGAAACGTCCTGGCACCGTTGGCGAATCGGGTCAGCCACTCGAGTTGGGCGTCTTGACCGACGCGCGCTTGCATGAAGTAAGTCTCCCCATCTGAGAACAGCAGCACTTGATACAGCGTGACCGGCAATCCCGTGTGTCTGTCGAAGCCGGTCGCTACGCTCTCCAGGCCCGACAGGCCGTCGATGACGACCGGGGAGTGCGGCTGAGTGAACTTCAGGTTCTTGGCGCCCAATCCACCCAGATTGTGTAGCGCGTTGTCGTTCCGGTGTTCGGGTTCGGTGGGTCCGGGCACGCGCCGCACTGAAAACAGTGGGGGCAGTGAGTGCGGGTCGGCGCAGTCCACCGCCTCGGGTTTGAATGTGTAGACACTCCAGTGCATGGTCTTTTCGAGCCCCATGACTTCGACATCGACTTGCAGCGCCGGCTCCGTCGTGTCTGCTGCCGTCCGAACCGACAACAACGCGTTCTTCAGCGGTTTGCGCAGTAGCTCTGCTTTGTCCGCTGGATAGGTGCCGCGCCAAAGGTACGTGGCGTCGCCTTCCTTCAGCAACAGCAGCCAATGCTCGTGCCCTGCAGCGTCTCGAACCAACTCGAGAATCGTCGTTGTTTGGTTCACGAACGTCGAGGCCGTGAGCAGCGTCGAGACGCTGCTGTTGGCGGGCAATGCGTAGCGCGGGATGTGCTTCTGCGGTACGGAGGCTGGGTCGAGCCTCGACGCCGACACCGAAGCGTCGAGGCACGGATTGTCGAAGCCTAGCCCGTCTCTCGATGTCAAGAAGCCCACGGGTGGCATCAACGAAAACGGGGCGCTGGGGAGCTGCTTTCGGGACTGTGACCCGAGCTCCGACTTCGCCACTGCCACCGACGACTGCGCCGGCGGGACGCAGGCGACGCAGCACAAGGCGACGCAGCACAGGGCGACGCTGCGCAGGGCGACGTTGCAAAAGGAGAGTCGGGATTTCATGCAGGCAGGACCCGCCAACATCGTGGGCTGAGGCGGAACGTCGCGTGGGCAGGTAGCCTACCAAGCACCCGCGATGGTGCCTAGCCGCCGTTCGCCGTTGGACCGGCCTGGTATGGCGAACACGGCGGCCAGCTGCCCAACTTCTACAGGACGTACCCAGCCCTGTCCGCGATCCACGACGTCGCCCAATTCGACGTCGGGACCCCAGACCATGCTTGCGTGCGATCGCACGGAGCATTATGTGCGATCGCACGCACTAATGACAAGTTTGGCCGAAGCAAAGCAGCTCAGGGACGCGCTCCGGAGTCTGGTGGTGGCTCACGGGGTATTGGACACCGGTGAGCGTCCGTGCGGTACGCCGCTCAATGCGCCGCACGCGTATGCGCTGATGGAACTGTTGGAGGCCCCCGATGGGATGACGACGACCGAGTTATCCGCCAAACTGAGTATCGACCGGACGAATGTCTCACGCTTGGTCGCTCGGATGGAGGCCAACGGCGAGGTTCGCCGCCGTATCGACGCGTGCGATGGGCGAGCGAAGACCGTGACTTTGACTGCTATGGGTAAACGTTTGGCGGGGCAGGTGGACGCAGCTAGCGCTTCACACTTCGCGCAACTGACGACATTTCTAGAGCTGCCCACGAAGACGGTGGTCGACAGTCTGAGAGCCCTGCACAAGGCGATGATCGCCGCTCCGCGAATTGTAGACGAACAACGTTTACGGAAAGGGATCTAATGAAGAGATATCGCCACGAGTGTCTCACTGTGACTCTAGCGGCAGGCGCTCTGGGCGCGTTGCTCCTGACATCCTGTGAACGGAGAACGTCTCAGAACGGGCCCGCTGGCGTCGCTGAGCACCAACAACATCCCGCGGCGAACGAGGCTTCGGCGTCCAAGGTGAGCGCCAAATCCCCAGCGCAAGATCTCGCCGCTTTGGATACACGGCGACCGGTGCCGCTCTTGCCGATCATGGCTTGGCATCAGAAACAGAGCATGATGCAACACCTGGTGGTCATCCAACAAATCGTCTCGGCTGCGGCCGACGAAAAGTGGAGCGACATATCCGAGGCTGCCAAGGGGATCGAGGCATCGGAGCGTGAGCGCCAGAGCTGCGAACACATGGGGGCGGGTGCCGAAGGGTTTACGGAGCTTGCATTGGAGTTTCACGACCGAGCGACCGCGATCCGCGAGGCCGCAGAATCGCACGACGGACCAGCCGTCTTGAGGGCGACTGCCCATGCCCTCGAAGCGTGCACGAGCTGTCACGCCACCTACCGTCAAGAAGTGCTCGATGAATCGGGTTGGAAAGCGCGCACTATGAGCGATTCAGTCCACGCGGATCCCCGACGGTGAGACGACCTCGGTGCGCGCGTCAGCAACTGATCAGACAGAATCCGTGACCAAACGGGTCGGCGCAGAACGCAGTGGGCTTCGGGTGGTCGAAGCTCATTTCGACGATTGCGCCAGCATCCTTCGCGCGTTGCAAGACCGCATCAAATTCATCAACGTGGAGATCCAGGTGAACGGGCGTCCAATGCCGGTCGTAGTCTCTCACGTGTTGCCCCGGGGTTGGGCGGCTGCCGCCAGGCTTTTCGTGTATACAGATCGTCAGGTTGTTGGCGTCGACCACTGCCATCGTCGGGAAGGGGCGTGAGCGCTCCTTCCAGCCAAATACACCACAGTAGAACCGCAGCCCCGCCTCCAGCTCCGGCACGTCAATGCTAATGTTGGTGGAGATCATTGCCGCACGATGGCGAAAAACTTGGCATCGGTCAAACCTGACCGCGCTCAGTAGGAAGGCGCCGCCAACTGCGGCCGGTGGAACATCGTTCTGTCGACGAGTGCCGGGCGGACACCTTGGCAGGAGGCGGTCGGCGTGGGAGAGTAGCGACGATGGTCATGTCAAGAGCACGGATGTGGGCGGCTTGGTCGCTGTCGGCGGCGCTTGTGAGCCTGGTCAGCGGATGTGGGGCAGATGAGCCGCAGCGGGTAGTGCATGAAGACTTCGGCGTCGTGTGTGCGCGTTCGGCGGACGACGGCGCGCTGGAGCTTCGCGTCAGACGTATCGGATGTTTGTCGAGCTCGTGCGATCAACTGATTGAGAACGAGTGCTCTGCCGATGCGGAGGGGACGCAGATTGTCGTGTCCAGCCGCTTCGTGGTGGAGAGCAAGTCGGGGGAATGCACTACAGACTGCGGCATGGCGACTGCAAGTTGCGAGTTGCCGGCGTTGGAGGGCGGTGAGTATACGTTCGTTTTCGGGCAAGAGTCCACGACGGTCGAGCTGCCGACGGAACGGACGCAACTGTTCCCACAGGCAGAAGAGCCCTCAGACATGCAAGCAGCCGACTGCGGCTTTCTCCCAGAGTAACCGCGGCTGCAAGAATCAGGATTGCCAGCCGACAACGGCGCACGTGAGCGATGGGGCAGTCAGGGGAGATTGCACGCGCCAGATCTGCATTGAAAGCCAGCGTAGGTGAACTCGCAGTGGGTGCCATCGGGGCACTGGGCGTCGTGATGACACGTGTCCCGATCGGTGGCAGTTGGCGTTGGTCAGGCATTGAGCGAAGACGCAAGTGCCGGCCCTTCCGGTGCATTCGCAGGCGGAGTTGGGCGGACAGTCGGCGTCGTGGAGGCAGGCAGGGGCGCAAGAGGCTGCCACGCCACTGGCGGCGGGAACTAGCATGCCGATACCGTCGGCGGAGTCACAATCGGAATCGTAGTGAATGCCCTCCTCCTCGACGGTAGGACCCTCCGCAGGGCGAACGAGGCGAGTGTCTGTGCACTGGCCCGGATTCGACCTCGTGCGGGGGCAGGTCGCGTCTCCAGAAGGTGCTGAGGTCTGAAAGCCGACGGCCTTGCCGATGACTTTCGGTGGGCGCTCGCCACAACCTGCCAAAGCGGCCGCCACCGAGTAGAGGATGCACACGGTTCGCCACGGTGCAGTCGCCATGTCTGCGGGGATGCCAGCATGGCGCGCCAGAAGCAACCCGGGAAACCAAGTTGCTCCGCCGAGTTTCCCCGTATCTCACCAGCAGGAACGGAGTGATGCGCTGGGTTGAGACAGGTGATCTAGGCGTGATGGCGGTGTAGTCTGAAGCCGATGCAACTCAGGCCTGCAACCTCCGCGGACCAAGCGGCGTTGAACGACCTGCTATACCACGCCATCAGTGTTGGACCGGGGGAACGCGCGCCAGACCGCGACATCGTGAACAAGCCGGAGCTCGCGCGCTATGTGCGTGAGTGGGGAAGCGTTGCAGCAGACTACGGCGTGTTGGCCGTCGAAGGTGGCACCGTGCTCGGAGGGGCGTGGCTGCGTCAGTGGCGCGGGGCAGAGCGAGGATACGGTTTCGTAGACGAGGACACGCCGGAGCTGTCGATAGCGGTGGTGCCAACTCGGCGAGGAGAGGGCATCGGGACGGAGCTATTGCGCCGCCTGTTGGATGAAGCAGCGAAGCGGCACGCTCGGGTGAGTCTGAGCGTTGCCTCTCACAACCTTCCTGCGAGAAGGCTGTACGAGCGAGAGGGATTCACACTGCACGCCGTTGTCAGCGACTCGATTACGATGCTCGCGGAGCTTGGTGAGCGAGCTTCGGCGTCTCGGTAGTCGAGTCAGTGTTCCAAGTCAGGCTAACGGCGTCGGAAATACTCGGCCCAGACACTCCATGCTCTCAATTCACCGGGGCGTCGACGTTGATGTATGGAGCGTCCCAGACGTCAAAGGTGCCCAACATGACTGGGATCGAAAGGTCCCGCCCATTTCCTGTGAAATGCAGCGTCACCTCGTCCCCCGGATGTGCTGAGAGGATGTCAATTTGCACGTGTGGGAAGTCTGGAGAAGGGTCGTAGGCTGAGGCTCCCGAGGTAACAGTCGTTCGGCAGACGGTACCGTTGCAAACCGTTTCAGGAATTGGAGGCCTTGGACCAGGCTCCGTGCGCGACTGGTCAGTTCTTGGGGGGAGCTCTTTCATGGGGTAGGACACCGAAAGGTTCAGCTCATCTGGTCCCAGTGGCTCCGTCGAACACACGACTTCATCGGAGTTCTGGCTCATTGTCATTGGCTCGTTGCCTGGCAGAGTTACCTGGCACTCCCTGGATGAAACCGATGATTCAACGGAAACCGTGGTGGGTTCGTCGTCAGCCGATTCGCTGAAGGCAAATAGGGTCCAGTAGACTGGCGCCAGTGAAGTCGCGCCTTGCTGCTGAGTTGCCGGCGGACGCTCCGACAGGGGTATATCGTCAGGTCCGGCGGATCCGGATCTGCGTTCGGTCTGCGTGTTCGCGCCCCCGCTGCCGCACGCAGTGAAGGCAACAATCGCGGTACAGGCAAGTAGTCTCGCGCAGTAGGTGGACATCGGCCGCTCCAGTTCAACGTCAGCCAGGGATCTGCCGTAAGGGTGTCACAACTCTCAACAGGTGCTAGAGGTGAATTGCGCCACACACGGACGCAGCCTCAGGATGCTCTGAGTGAGGTCTTCTGTCGATCCGGGCGCGCGTGAACCCCTCCGATTTCTTCCTTCTGGCGGTTTCGAGACTCGGCTTCAGACGGACGAACCATGCGAGATCCGGAAGTGCGTGGGTGCGGAAATCGAGGCATTGGCGTGCATCGAGGCGGTTCAGGCCTCACGCTGTAGCACTGAAAAGTGCCATGTTGTGCATGGTCTTCAAGCATTGGATCTCGCGGAAGCCCGCGACGGAAAGGGCCTCGCGATGCTCGTCTGCTGTCATGAAGAGAGAGCATGTGGTTGCACTTGAAGACTCAGTGGACAAGTGATCACAAACAACGAGGGCGCCACCAGACGAAAGCAGGGCGCGGGATTGAGCGTACAGATCCGACGCGTAGCGCTTGTGGCGAAGCTCGTGGACGGCCTGCATGGAGAGGATGAAGTCAAACGTCCCGGATAGCGCTGCGGTCCAAGCTGGAAGCTTGAAGTTGGCGCAAACGTAGCGGGGGCGCGGATGCTTCGACCGGAGGCGCTCCTGGCTGAGCTGAAGCATGGGTCGAGCGAAGTCGAGAAGCGTATAGTCAACGATCGCAGGACAGTGCTCCAACACGAAGTCAGCAAGGAAGCCGGGGCCGGAACCCAACTCGAGGATGCGAGGAGCCGGCAGCGGCGATCCGGCGAGATAGTCGGCGAATGCGCGGAAAAAGTCGGTACGCCAGGGGCGCTTCTTGGCTGCGGCTTCCGCCCAGCGGGTGGCGATCAGCTGATTGTGGAAGTCCTCACCGTATGGCACGTCGGCGTCGTTCTCGGTCATGCGTTTCTCAGTCTGGCTAAGTTGTTGGGCAGCACCACTCGGGAGGGACGTGCGACGCCCGCCGTCGCGACTTCGGAAGCGGTGCTAAAGGTGGACACGACGGGGTGATGCTACCAGACAAGGGCAGTCCTGGTATCGACGGGATCGCGGTGGATGCTTCAAAAGCCTTTCCCGGTCGCGCTTTCTACGAGCGTCACCGCGTGGCGCTTCTCACAACGCGACGATCCGCGCACTGGCATTCAAGTGGATTCGCATCCTCTGGAGGTGCTGGGTGGACCGGGGGTTGAAGCATTGACATCAGCGGACCCCACGTTATGCCTCCGAGCTGAGTTTGCTGGTGAGAGGAACATGGGATGAAGGCGTGGGTGATTCGTGAGGCGGGTGGACCGGAGCAGCTGCGGCTGGAGGATGTGCCGTCACCAGCTCCTAAAGCGGGCTGGGTGAACATTCGAGTTCGGGCTTTCGGCTTGAACCGCTCGGAGTGGTTCACGAGGCGTGGGGACTCGCCGACAGTGCAGTTCCCTCGAGTATTGGGGATCGAGTGTGTCGGGGAAGTGATTGACGGAGGAGGTACAGACCTGGCGCCGGGAACCCGTGTGGCGGCGATCATGGGTGGCATGGGCAGACAATTCGACGGGTCGTACGCAGAAGAGACATGTGTGCCTCGCAGCTCGGTGTTCGTCTTGCAGAGCGAGATGCCGTGGGAGCGAGTCGCCGCGCTGCCGGAAATGCTGCAAACGACGCATGGGTCGTTGCACGCTGGCTTGGAAATCAGCCGAGCGACGAGCCTGTTGGTGCGTGGGGGAACGTCATCAATCGGACTGGCAGCTCTGGCGCTCGGCAAAGCCGCGGGTCTGCGGGTTGGGGTGACGACGAGAAGTCTGTCGAAGGAGTCTGCGCTGCGAGAAGCGGGAGCGGACGAGGTCTGGGAAGACAACGGCGATCTGGCCGAGGGGATTCAAGCAAGCGGTGTGACTTACGACCGCGTATTGGAACTGATTGGTGCGACGACGTTGCTGGATTCGCTGCGGTGCGTTGGGCGCGGAGGGATAGTGTGCATGACGGGGATACTTGGCGGGAAGTGGGTGTTGGACGGCTTCCACCCCATGGGAGACATCCCGACGGGGGTCAAGCTGACGTCCTACAGCGGCGAGGCGGCGGACCTGAAGCAAGCGGAGTTGGACGAGTACCTCGCGTTGGTGGAGTCTGGGGGGCTTCGAGTTTCGACGGGGCCTGTGTTTGAGTTTGGCGAGCTTGTTGAGGCGCATCGCCTGATGGACGCGAACCAGGTGGGTATTTCGCTCATCGCGATCGGTCGTCTCGGCATGACGATCGCTGGTTTCGGAGCATCGCGATCACCCGTGGGCCGGAAGGGTCGGAGCGAAGCGACGCTGGGGTGGTTTCTCAGTCCTTGGTGGCTTTTTCCTTT
>JBNKUV010000065.1:0-5694 GCA_050298815.1 Polyangiaceae bacterium | reverse complement strand
GGGAAGGTCGCGACGGCGGTAGCGCGTGAGCTGGTGGGCTTCATCTGGGCCATTGGGTATGAAGCGGAGCGAAAGGCACTGGCAGCCTCGGTGTAGTGCAGCAGGTAATCGAATGATGTGAGAAGAGCGAGAGAGTGAGCGTTCGAAGTCAGGCGCGGAAGGGAGAAACCCTCGTGGAGTCGTTTTGCGGTATCCAACCCGGTCGCCTAGTGCGAGGCCAACTCCTGTAAGGCCGAGGCTGTTGACGTGTGTTTCCATGTCAACGATGACATGCAGAACGTTTCCGCAAGGACCTACGCGTCGGTCCAGTCTTCGAGGCGAAGTCCCCGAATGCGCGCCATGTGACGGGTGTTGTTGGACACCAGGCATAGGTCCCAAGCGAGGGCGTGTGCAGCGATAGCCACGTCGAAGTCTTCGACGAGCTCGCCTTTGCGGTGGAGTGCGGTCTTGATGCGCGCGAAGGCCTCGCTGACGGAATCAGTCCACGCAACGCGGAGCAACTCGGCGCTGAGCACGGACCAGCGTTGGGAGAGTAGCGTCTTTCGCTTACCCCTTGGCAGGAGGGCGAGTCCGAACTCGACTTCAGCGACAACCGGCTGGGGCATGACGACCTCGGAGCGCGAGCGCTGCTGCAACCGTGCGATGGTGTTTGGCGTTCCCCGCATGAGTTCGGACACGGTGTTGGTGTCGAGAAGATACTTCAAAATAAGCGGCGCTTTCGACTGCGACGGTTCTGGCGAGCGAGTGCGGCGACGTCATGGTCAGCGTCGAGCGGTGTGAACGCTTGAAGGGCGTCAAGGAATTCCGGCGACCAAGGTGGCTCCTCAGCTAGTGCCTTCTGCAAGGCATCGACGATGAATCGATTGCGCGAAAGCTTGAGCGTTTTTGCCCGCTTGTCGACCTCGGTCAGCAGGTTCTCTGGGATGTGGATCGTAGTGGGCACGTCCGTATATTCGCATTTGTATTCGCCGAATCAAGCTGTTTGTAGCCCCGGTCCTGAGCAACGGCTCTGTTGACTGGGACGGTCGCAGGTCGAAGGACGACGGGTTAGACACAGCTTTTTGCTGGGAACCGCGATTCTGCGAGACGAGATCCAGCAATCGCGTACTACGTCTGAGGCCGGCAGCTCATGGGCGTGTCGGGCAGGGACTTCTTGGCTAGAGCCAGCAAGGCTCGGGAAGGACGCGCGTTGGCATCGAGCGAGAAGGCGATTTCAGAATCCACGGTCGCGCCGAACGCGTTGTTGCATTCCCAGCAAAGAGAGGCTTCTAGAACGAGGTCTCCGTGTGGAAAGAACCGCACGCCGTAACGGGGAACATGACAACGACGAGGGGTGAGGTGGCGGCTGTGCAACGTGCCGGAGTGCCTTCGTTGCCGTGGTTCAACAGCCGTTTCAACAACGCGCGAACCCAACATGGTTGGTGTCATCGAGAGCTGGACGATTCGCTTGTGGTCGGGCAGTCTCGCGCGTGCAACGCCGTGGCAGCCTGAACGGGCGGCCCCTAGTTCCGAGTGCAGGTGCACTCGAGGTTGAGATGACGAGGGAACGAAATCGCATTCACGGATGGATACGTCAGTCGCTAATTGTGGCTGTGTCGTCATCAGCGGCATCGGGTTGCGGCAGTGAAGCGCCACTCGAGGGCGAGGAGAGCGGCGCCACTGCAGAGCAGCACGAGGAACGCGACGAAAAGGTCGACGCGGGGCGCGCAGGGGCGACCGACGAGGGCGCTGCAACGCCCGACGGCGGTGCGGCAAGCGACGCACGCTGGCAGCCTTGTCCCGCACTGACTGACGTGGAAGACGACACGCGCGAGGCGGAATGCATCACCGTGGATTACCCCATGCGGCGGAGCGTGGAGGGCGAGCCAGTCGATGGGGAAGGGACCCTCGAAGTATTCTTCAAACGCTTTCCTGCGCCCGAGCCCGTCACCGGACAGCTTTGGCTTCTCGCGGGTGGGCCTGGATTCCCAGGCACCATCCTGGAGCGGTCGGCGTTGCGATTGCAGGATGAGCACCCCTCCCTGGAGGTTTACGTGCCCGATCATCGGGGTACGGGGCGCTCCACGTTGTTTGACTGTTTGGACGCGGAGGCATCGTTTGAACAGTACGCGACCTCCAACGACTTCTTGCTCGCGTGCTCTCGAGAGCTAGTCGACGAGTGGGGTGAAGACCTGTCGTGGGTCAGCGTGACCGAAGCGGCCTACGATGTCACCAGCATGATGCTGCAAACACAAAGGCCGGACGTGCCTATCACGGCTCTCGGAGTTTCCTACGGTGGATACTGGCTCCACCGCGTGTTGCAGGTGGGTGGCTCGTTGATCGATTCGGCGATCTTCGATAGCCCGCTGCGGCCCGTAGGAGGCATGAGTGTCGTCGACTTGATGCTCGAACCCGAACAGGCAGGTCTAGAGTTGCTCGACGCGTGTGCCGAGGATCCAGAGTGCAGCGAGCGATTGGGCTCGGACCCTGCGGTTCACGCGCTCGACATCGTCGACGGCGGCGGAGCGTGTGCGGGTATCGTAGAGGCGGGGTTTGACCGTGCGTGGGTTCAGTATACTTTGGCCGAGGCACTGAAGCGCCGATCGTTTCGAGGGTTGATCCCTGCAGTACTGTATCGTCTGGAGCGCTGCGACCCGCCCGACGTCGAGTTCATCGTGGCCTTCCGCGATGCCGTACTTGACCGAGCCAATCCGTTCGACAGGGGGCCGCCGAGCGTGCCCACAACGGCAGCGCTGGCACGCCAGATCAACCTGTCGGAGGTGTTTGCCCAGCCTGCGACGGAGGACGACGTGATTGTCGCCTCGAATGCGTCGATCTTCGGCAGCCTGGGACCGACGCTCGCCGTCTTCGAGGGCGAGCAACAGTGGCATCGTTATGCGCCCGACGAATGGGTTGGACAGTGGGCGGACACGTCCCCGAACATCCTCATCCTGCAAGGTTCCTTCGATGCCGTGACGCCACCTCGCTACGCGCGTGAGCTCTCGGAGCAGTTCGCCGGACCGAACCAATACTACTTCGAGATAGACTACGCGGCCCATGGCGCTGTGGGGACCAGTCACGAGGTCCAAGACGACCGGAGCTGTGGCGCGCACATTCAAGATCAATTTCTGAACGACCCCAGTTCAGCGCCAGACGGTGGTTGCGCTAGTGAGGCGCCGTCTTTCGAGTTTAGTGCGGATGAGGAGTTGTTGCTGGAGCTCCTGGGCCACACCGACGTATGGGACAATCCCGACTCCGACCTGGATTCGCTGGTGCGCGATGCTCCGGATGAGTGATCGGTGCAAGTGCACGCTGGTCTTCGCCCAAACCCCAGCAGCTGAGCGGTTCGGGGGGTTAGGGAGCTGGGTGCGCACGGGCGAGCTCGTTGTGCGGCATCGCAGTCCGCGCTCAATCCCGCAGCCACCCTGCCAACCGCCGCTGCACCGCGCGCTCCCCGTGATGTAGCGCCACTCGCCGCAAGCAGGGCGTGGTGGCGGGTGTTCGCGGCGATGGGCACGCCACGCGCGGCAGGCTCCGTTCGGGAACCTTCTGCCGCGTCGTGCGTGCTGAGCGCGCTAGCCGTCGAGCGCTCGGGCGCCATCATGCGGCGCTGGATTTGGGTGTCGGCGCATCGCTCTCGTCAGCGTCGCCGTCTGTGTCGTCGCCGCTGCGGCGGGAGGCGAGGCCGAGGCTGATCAGGTAGTCTCTCCGCGTGAAGTTGGCGCGGGCGACTTCGCGCCATTCATTGAGCCACGCGCGGTACTTCTCGAACTCGAGTTCGTCGATCTCGCTGGCGGCGGCTCGGGCCGCCTCGATATTTGACGGTTGCGCACCTTGCTGGGCGGTGTGTATCAGGTTCTGCAGCTCGCGTGCCTTGGCTACATCGATGACTCGCCGACTCGCGAGTCGCTCCACCGCCAGGGTGGCTTCTTCCTGAGAGACGCCCTCTGCAGAATTGGTGCGGAGCTGCTCCCAGCGCTTCAGGAACGTCTCCACAGCGACTACCGCATCCGGTCCCGTTGCTGCCTCCAAGTTGTTGAAGAGAAACGCCCGAGCTCGTGGCGTCGAATGCAAGATGGCCGTGGCCATGTTGAAGTTCGGTGCATCCCACGCGTCGAGGGTGCCCATCGCGTTCGAAGCCTCGCTGGGCGTGGGCACCGGTGGCGGTGCGTCGTTTCCATGCCCCATGACGTTGGAGTAGTAGCGCCACCCCTTCAGTAGCTCTTCGTTCGTCAAGCCGCGAAGCAACAGCACCGACCGGATCGGGGGCTGGTTCATCGCTCGAAAGAACCGATGCCCTCGCGAGAGCCAACGGTCCACCAATCGTTCATCTAACATAACTACCTCGTTTCTGGTGTTGAGGGTCGCACTGTACGCCCCTCACTCTCCCCGTACGCCCCCTGGGTACGCAGCATTCCTCGTGTTGATAGACGATTGCCCAAAAAAATCCTGGGAGGAAATTCGAGATGGTTGCATCAAGTCAACACTCGGTCTGGGCGTAGCGAGACAACAGCTGTTTCCGCAACCCCATGTGCTCGCCACGTCGCGTCAAACGCAGCGGCCGGGGCAGGCGTTGCGGGCGCCACGATCGCTCCCGCACCGACGAACTCGCTCCGCTGTGCCGGCGGCAGGCCGCCCACAGCCCCTCCGACCGCTTTCACAGCGGGATTTTCGCTCGGTTGGGGCGCCTCAACGCTTCAGACAACGCCGCACGAGCTTCGGACAGCACGAAGATCGCTCTGTTGGCGGTTGTGGGACCTATCGGCTCGCTGTGGAAGCGGCGCGGGCCGTTGCGGGAGCTCGGCGGCCGTTGCGGGAGCTACGTAGTGGCTGCGGAAGCTCGGCGGCCGTTGTGGGAGGCTTCGCGGAAGCGGGTTGGACGCGGTGCGTAAATGCGGGGGCAGCGGCGCGCGATGCCCTATTTACGCGGGCAATCGATTGGCGGCCGGGATGAGTACCAGCGGTGCGTCCTGACGCTGCAGATTGAAAAACGCGAAAACGCGGTGTGCAACGAAGTGGCGCGCTGCATCGCGTACAGCGGGAGACGTCGCGGCCACGGAGTCAGGCGGTGGACTGCTTGGTTGGCGCGATGGGGGAGCTGCTTAGACGCCCGCCGCGCTAATAGCGTAGTGTGTCAGGACACCACCGAGCCAGTGCGTAGGTGAGCGCTGTTCGACGTCCGAGGGTGGTCGCTCGTTGGACAGACTACCTCGTTGGACAGTTAGCGCGGCCGCGGCGTTCCGCCCTGAGTGCCGCCAACTCGGCCGCAAGGATCTGGCGGTTCGGGTCGCGCGAGGTGTCTTTCCAGCTGTAGGTGTTGCCGAAGTTCGTGGTCGGCGAGTTCGAAGAGTACCTCGATTGTGGGAGCTCCGGCGTTTGGGGGGTAGCAAGGCGTGCGGGGATGCCTTGGGCGTTCTCGACCTCGACGTCGGTACGCCGCCGATTCCCACGTAGGGCGCGATGGACGGTCCAACCCTTTGACCTAGGCATAGGTCACGCATATGCTTCGGTGATGCAATCGGATTCCTCCCCTCCAGCTTTCACCACCTATCGATGAGCCTGGGTAGCACGGCACTTGCCCAGTGACACAGTGCCTAGCAACACAGTGCCTAGCAACACAGTGCCTAGCAACACAGTGCCTAGCAACACAGTGCCTAGCAACACAGTGCCTAGCAACACAGTGCCTAGCAACACAGTGCCTAGCAACACAGTGCC
>JBNKUV010000064.1:0-115843 GCA_050298815.1 Polyangiaceae bacterium | reverse complement strand
CCTCGTCGCCATGGTCGGCGGGCACATGGGGCGACGAGGAGACGGACCTCCAGGATCCATCACCATCAGGCGCGGTCTGGAGGAAGTCACGCCAGCGGCAAAAGTGCTCGCGGCGGCCAGATCTGGCTAATGGTCAGTTTGGGAAAGACCCCGCCCCAGCGGAGCTGGGGCCCCACCCCAAAACCGGACATCTCAACGAGTGTGCGCTTGTGCGCTTCGGGCGCGTCCTGCCCCCCCCAAGGAGTGAGGGGGGCAGGACGCGCCGTTGTTGAGCGCGAGGACTGTTGATGTCACGCGGTGTTGTTCGGGGTCTTTTGAGAAAGACCCCGCCCCATCGGAGCTGGGGCCCCACCCCAGAACCGGTGAGCGCGGGTGCGCGCGGGAGACCGAGCTCAGCCAAGACGGCGGATGAAGGGGTTGAGCGCCCGCTCCTGGCCGATGGTGGTGTTGGGGCCGTGACCGGGAATGACCAGCGTGTCGTCGTCTAGGGTCATCAGGCGTTCGGACAGGGACCGCCGGATGGCTTCGCTGTCACCACCCCAGAGGTCAGTCCTGCCGATGCCTCGCTGAAAGAGCGTATCGCCAGTGAAGACCAACCGCTGGCCCTGATGGTCGCAGTAGAAGCTCACGCTGCCCGGGGTGTGACCGGGCGTGTGGAGGACACCGAGCTCCACCGCGCCAGCATGGAGCGCAAATCCGTCGTCCAACGTGCCGAGGACGTCACACTTCTTGGGGCAGGGGACGCCGAGCAGCGCTGATTGCACGGGCAGCATGTTGTACAGGAATCGATCCGCTTCGTGGATGTGGGCCTCTGCACCCGAGGAGGCCTGGAGGGGTGCGGTCGCCCCCACGTGGTCCACGTGGGTGTGCGTATGGACGATCGCAGACACCGTGAGGTCGTTGTCTGTCAAATACTGCCGGATCTGGTCGAAGTCGCCGCCGGGGTCGACCACAATGGCCAGTCTGGAGACTTCGTCGGCGAGCACCGAGCAGTTGCATCCTAACGGCCCAACTGGAAAGCTTGTAAAGAGCACCAATCGCCTATAGCACGCGCCCGAGCGTTTCGTTTCATGTCCATCACCACGCCCCAGACAGCCACCAAGGCGGATGCGCTCGCGGGCACCGTCATCGGTGAGCGCTACCAAATCGAGCGCCTGCTCGACGGTGGTGCGATGGGGAAAGTCTACGTTGGGCAGCACATTCACATGCGCAAGCGCGTGGCCATCAAAGTGTTGCGCCCAGAGCTAACGCGAGTACCGGAGGTGATGGCGCGCTTCGAACGCGAGGCGATGGCGGCGGCCCACATCGCCCATCCCAACGTGGCGACCGCGACCGACTTCGGCAAGCTGGAAGACGGCTCCGTCTATCTCGTGCTCGAATACGTCGAGGGGCACACGCTGCGGGTGGAGATCGACAAAGGGCCGATGCCGATTCGCAGGGCGCTCAACATTGCCCTGCAGATTTGTGAGGCGCTGGGTGCTGCGCATGCGCTGGACATCGTTCACCGGGACCTGAAGCCCGAGAACGTGATGCTGGTCAAGCGGGACGATGATGCAGACGTCGTCAAGGTGTTGGACTTCGGCGTTGCCAAAGTGCCAGTGGATATCGCCGAGTCGCGCCCCCTTTCGCCCGAACAAGGCGCTCTGACGACAAAAGCCGGCATGGTCTTCGGCACGCCCGACTACATGGCGCCTGAGCAGGCGTTGGGGCAGGTCGTCAACGGAAGAGCCGATTTGTACTCCCTGGGCGTGATCCTCTACGAACTTCTAGCTGGCCGCCGTCCGTTCACTACGGACCATGAGTTCGGTATTCTCGGGCAGCAACTATCCGGGCAAGTAACGCCCATTGCTCAGCGTACCCCGGGCGTTGTGGTGCCAATCGTCGTGGAGCGATTGGTGATGGAGCTCTTGTGCAACGAGGCGTCCAAACGAGTGCAAACTGCGCCACAACTTGCGGAGCGTCTCACGCAACTGATCGATGCGTTGCCGGAGTCGGGCCGCCTGAGTGCACCGCGGGTTACCCCCGTTCGTGATGACTCGGTCAACCCGTCGAGTGCGACGGAGCCCGCTCCACCCAAGTCGGCGACGCCTCAGCACACCACGCCGCGACAGCGCATGCCGCGCGGTCCTGGGCCACTGACGCGCTTCAAGTCCTTTCTGCCCCGCCCATTCCGTGCGATGCCGGACTGGGAGTTGTTAGGCGTGGGAGCGGCCCTTTTGGTGGTCGTGATCGCGCTCGCGGCGCTGCTCAGCAGTACATCGAGCCCATCCGACGGACCCAGCGAGTTCAGCCAGGAGACACCGAATGCCGAGCCGCCAGCGGTTGCGTCGATTGGTACGGACTCGACGGGCGCGGCAAGTGACGAAGAAACACCGACGAAGCTCACCGATGAGCACGTCGAAGAAGCTCTCAAGGCCGGAGCGCTGGCAGTCGATGCATTGATGAAGCGCTTTCCGGACGATGGCCGCGCTCATCTGGCCGCTGCTCGCTTGGCGCTAGAAGAGAAGAACTGGGGCCACGCGGTCGCGGAGGCCAAGAAAGCGCTCGAGCTCGAGCCGGCCCTGGCGGATGACAAGCACCTTGCGGCGATCTTGTGGCGAACAGCCCAGGTTGGTTCCACACGGCAAGACACGTTTGAGCTGTTGAAGGGGCCGATGCGCGCTCGCGGCGCGGACATCATCTACGACCTGGCGACGACGAAGGGCGTTCGAGCCGATATCGCCGCAAGCGCGGCAAAATGGTTGGACACGAAGGGGTTCGCACGCAACTCCACACCTGAGGCGGCCGTTGCTGCGGCGCTACTTCGGGCGTCGTCCTGCAAGGTCAGGCAGGCGCTGGTGAAGCGCGCTGAAAACGTCGGTGACCAGCGCTCCATCGTTCTCTTGGAGCAATTTGCCAAGGGGGAGGGGTGTGCCGCTGGTGAAGAACAGCCGTGCAACGCCTGCCTGGCTGAGTCCAAGGCGATCGCTGCTGCCGTAGCGGTCATTGGGCAGCGCCATCCAGCGTCTGCCTCCTCTGATCGTTGACTCACGTTCCGGTCGGTGCGGCAGGTGGGGCTGGAGTCGCCGTTGCTCTGGGTTTTAGAGCTGGCGCCGGGGTCGGTGGAGTGGGTGTGGTAGACGCCTTTGGCGCTGGCACCGCAGACGGGGTAGGGGCCGGGACCCGTGTGTTGACGGGGCGCGGCGCGACCGGCGTCGGCGCGGCGGTCTTCACCGGCTCAGGTGTCGGTTTCCTCGTGGCGATCGGAGCCGGTTTGGGAGTGGGGGACGGGCGCCACGTTTGCACCGGCCTCTGTCGTGGCTTCGGCGCGACCTTCGTCGCTTTCGAGTCCTCGTCATCCGAGGCCTGGTCCTTGGCCGCCGCTTCGTCGCTGGCCTCCTGATCACTCTCTTCCGTCGTCGTTTCGGCGGCGGCAGCCGGCTCGGCTACGGTAGCGTCGCCGGGTTGTTCAGCGCCTTCGCCAGTCACATCGTTGCCTGGTGCAGCCACTGCTTCTGACTCGGCAGTCGGCGCAGCTGCCGGGGGAGGTTCAGCCTCCACCTTGCCTGGGCTCGGCGCATCGCCCTGTCTGTTTAGCCAGTAGAGACCCACGGCCAACGCGAGGGTCAACAGGATGAGCCAGACCAGCTTGTTGCCGCCGCCAGGAGCCGCCGCCTCTTGTCGGGCTTTGCGCTTAGGGGGCGTGGTCACCAGCGTCGAAGTCGGTGGTTCCTCTCCGCTCACTGCCTTGGCTAGCGCGGCTCCGGCGTCGCTGCGTCGTCCACTGCCTTTCGGAGCGGGAATGCTTGCGTAGCGAAACTTCTTCTTTCGCTTTTTTTCGTTCTTCTTCTTCTTCTTCCCTCGGCGTTTGCGCTTGCCGGAGTCGACACTGCGGTCGCCCGACGGCGGTCCGGCCTCCGCTCCCTCGTCCTCTTCCCCATCCTCGTCGCTCGAATCCTCGCTCCCGTCATCTGCATCCGCTTCGGATGCTTCCGGGTCGGCGCCATCAGCGGCTACGGCTTCGTCCCTTGCATCTTCGCCGGTCGTTTGTTGGTGAGTTGCCGCTGTGCCATCAGGCGTCGCGGCCCCGGCGCCAGCGGTGGCTTCTGTGTTAACTTCGGCCGCGTCTGACTCAGCGCTGTCTTCGGGGGGAGGTGTGTTCGGCTTGGCGTCGGCGCTCGGTGTGGCGTCGGCGCTCGCCTTGGCATCGGCGGTGCTCGGCGCGTCGGCGGTGCTCGGCGCGTCGGCGGCGCCCGTGGCCTCAGCTGCCGGACTCTCACTCTTGCTTTGGACCTGTGCAGGGGGGGCTGATCGCTGGTCAGCGTGGGCCGGCGGTTTGGACGTCTGCTGCGCTTTGGTATCGGTCGTCGCGGACTTGGACTCTGTCGGCGGCACGGACGTATTGGCCTTGGACGTTTCCGTTGTCTGCTTTGGTGATTCGGACGTTGAGCCGCGCGGCAAGGCGGAGCTGCCTGTCGGTAGCGTCACGCGTTCGCTTTCGTCTTCGTCCACCAGCTGACGTGGACGCAGACTGCCGACTGCGCTTCTGAGCACTTCGGAAGACTGATTCAGCATGTCGGTTGGCGGTGGGGGATGACTGCTGATTCGTTCTTCCCGCGCAGGCACGACGTTGGGTGGTGGTTGCGAAATCGCCACGCCCTGTTCTCTTGCGCCGGTCTCGTACTGTCCCGGCGGCTTCGACCGACGTGCGACGAGGCGCTCGATGACCTCGACTGACTCGTCATCGATCTTGATGAACTTGACGCCCATTCCTGCCGGGCCCCCATCCCCCCGGTCCTTTTCCCTGCGCCAGGTGACCCTACCCACGCCGGTCATGACCTTCTGCTCTTCGGCGATACGCACCTCGAACTTGATCAAGGTGCCCGTTGGGAATGGGGACGGGGTGCGAATGAACAGCCCGCCGCGACTGACGTCGTAGGAGTGGTTCTCTACGAACTCTGCGACCGTGGCGCTCTTGTAGCGCACTGTCATGCTCAGGATTTTTGCTCGAGGGTCTCTGCGGCTGTCTTTGCTCATGGTGCGAGTTCGCCTTACACGCGCTGCTTACAGCCAGGATGGTAGCGCGCTGCGGTCGCGATTTGTCACAGAAAAACGAGGATCTTGCTCGGGTTCCCGGCGGCCTTGTCGACGTTCCTGTTCCAAAAGCGTGATACCTTCTGCCCCATGGTGGCCGACTATTTCCGGGCGTTCGAACGTAGGCCAGCCCACGTGCCAGCCAGGGTTTCGGCGCTAGGCCGTGATCCGGAACCCGCACGGCTGGTCAATCTCTGCTTGGGGGGCGCATGTGTAGAGTCTCCACTGCGCCCCGAAGCAGGCAGTCGGGTTCGTCTCGAGTTGGATGCCCCGAACCTTTGGAAGCCTCTCCTGATTGCGGCACAGGTGGCTTGGGTACGGGCCGAACCTCAAGGAAGTCGCTTTGGTTTGCGCTTCGATTTCGATGATGCGCGCATCACCGGCTGGCTGCTCGACATTCTGATCTCAAGTGCGTACACCTAAGGCACACCCGTATGCTGATGCTGTCAGAAGTGATCTTTGGTCCGACGTAGGGCGGCAAAAACAGCGTCCCTTGGAGAGCCAGGGCCGAGGCCAACGTGGTCGGCGATTTCTGCCTGGTCGACTCTCAGGAATGGGTTGGTCGCCTTTTCCAGGCCGATGGTGGACGGTGTTGTCCACTGACCGTTCGAGCGGGCCAGCGCCACATCGTCGATACGTTTGAGCAGCATGGCGTTGTTAGGTTCAACTGAACGCGCGAACCTGAGATTGCTCGCAGTGTACTCGTGAGCGAAGTACACGTTGGTTGCGTCGGGCAATCGCGCAAGCTTGTCGTTCAACGAGTGGTTCATCATCTGGGGCGTGCCCTCGAACAGCCTCCCGCAGCCGCCCCCGAACAGTGTGTCGCCGACGAACGCTGCCCCGTCGGTCACGTAGGCGATGTGCCCGTTGGTATGTCCCGGCACGAACAAGACCCGAAAATGTAACCCTGCCGCACTGAGCTCGTCCCCGTCTTCGAGCGGATGAGTCAAGCCTGGGATCCGTCCCTGGTCGGAGGTGTGGGCGTAGACCGGGATACCCGGGAAGGTGTCCAGTACGGCCCGATTCCCACCCACGTGGTCGCCGTGGTGGTGGGTATTGAGGATGGCGACTACCCGGAGCGCGTTTGTTTTGACCGCCGCGAGCACCGGCGCGGCGTCGCATGGGTCGACGATCGCAATGTCCGACGTCCCGTCGGCGCCCACCAAGTAGGTGAAGTTGTCGGTGCGGCAGGGCACGGTGACGACGCGCATGAGACGAGCCTAACGCCTGGCCTGGTGCCTAGCAAACTCACGATCGATGGCAATTTTGCGCCCTGCTGGGCGTGCCGCCCGGGGGCCCCTGTCAGCGGAGGGAGGGGGGTCACAGCGTTTGCATTCCTGGTCGGTCGCGAGTAGAAGAGGTGCCCCTCGAAGCGAGGGGATTGCGCCCGTAGCTCAGCTGGATAGAGCGTCGGCCTCCGGAGCCGAAGGTCGAAGGTTCGAATCCTTCCGGGCGCGCCAAAGCCAACCCTGTTGGGTTGGCTTTTTCGCTTCCCGAAGGGTTCGTGGCAAACAGTCGCGCCCTTCGGCGCTCCTTTTTTGGCGCGAATCCTTCCGGGCGCGCCACATTGGAAAGACCCAGGAATTGCTGGGATTCTGTATGCGCGGATTGATGGGGGCTTCCATAGGGGACTGCTCCGGCTCCAGGTAAGGCGGGATCGGTCAAGAGCTTGGCCGCCATGGTCAAGACCGACGAGGGCCGTCGGGCCACATTGAGGGCATGAAGACTCTCAATCGACGTCCTTCACTATGGTTACTTGCTGGGGCACTGCTCCTCGTTCTATCGCAGATGCGATTTGGGCTAGGTGTGCTCGCGTGGGTCGCCCCCATCCCGTGGCTCCATTTCATCCGAATCACAGGTGGCCGGGCTTCGCGGGTCGCATTCGTTGCCGTCGGCATCGTCGCGTTTACCCTAGCCACACTAAAGATTGTCACAGCTCCCCTACCGGCTGCGCTCGCCGCGGCGTACGGCTTGCCTCTCGCTCTCGCCCACTGCCTCCCCTACCTCGGCTGGGACGCGCTGCGACGGCGCCTCGGTGAGACTTGGGGAACCATAGCGTTTCCAGCATTGGTGGTCCTCGGTGAGTGGTCCCTACACGGCCTGCTCCCGCTAGGCACTTGGGGGGCAATGGCGAACACACAGCTGGACCAGCTGGCCCTTCTCCAGCTCGCCTCAGTGACAGGGATTCACGGGGTAAGCTTCCTCATGCTGGCCGTCGCCGCGACACTGGAGCGGGCCTTGGCGGGCGAGCGCGCCTCTCTACGGAACGTCGGCATCGCAGTAGGGGTCGCGCTTTTTATCGTGCTCGGCTTCGGCCAGGCGCGGCTCGCCCTGGCTACCAGCGCGGGAAGTGATACCCGACGGGTAGCGGCGGTGGGCACAGACAGTCTGGTCGGCACGAGTGCCGATCTTCCGGACGAAGAGCGCCTTCGCGAGGTTGAACGGGGCCTGGTGGTGCGCACCGAGCTTGCAGCTGCTGGTGGTGCCACGCTCGTGGTCTGGAACGAAGCCGCCACCATGGTGAGACCTTCGAACGAAGCCGCGTGGACAGCACGCTTGAAGCACCTGGCTCAGCGTCTGAAGATTGACCTGGTGGCGGCCTACGTGGTGCCAATCACTGAGTCACCCCTCCGCTACGAAAACAAGTATCTGTTCGTGCGCCCTGACGGGTCGGTCCATCACACGTACCTCAAGCACGAACCAGTGCCGGGTGAACCTGCCGTTCGCGGAGCTGGACCGCTGCCGCTTGTCGAGAACGAGGGCGAAGGCTCTGTAAGCGGGGCGATCTGCTACGACTATGATTTCCCGAGGCTCGGGCTGGAGCATGCGCAGCTTGGTGCGGATATCGTCGCCTTACCGTCTTCTGATTGGCGAGGGATCGCGCCCCTGCATACGGAGATGGCGGCGGTTCGAGCCATCGAAGGCGGGCATTCCGTATTGCGGTCCACACGTTTCGGGCTCTCCGCCGGCATCGATCCCTGGGGAAGGTTGCGGGGTTTCGCGAGTCACTTCGATGGCGAAAGACGGGTGCTCATCGTCGACCTGCCCGCTGCTGGTGTGACGACCGTCTACGGTCGCCTGGGCGACTGGTTCCCGCTTGTTTGCCTGGTCTTGGTTCTCGTTGCCGCAGCCACCGCTCTCAGGCGCGGCACGATCGAGCCTGAGGTTGTGGTAGCCTCGCCAGATGAGTTCGACGGTCCTGTCCGTGGCGTCTCGGGCCGTGCTTGACGCTTGCAAGGAGCTAGGGATCGACGTCGACCTCTTGCTCGATGAGGTCGGTGTCGATCGCCGCCTTGTTTTCGACCCAGATGCGCGCTTGCCCGCCCAGCAGGCAGACGCCATCTGGGCGGCGGCGTTTCGCGTTGCGGGCGATCCTGTTCTGGCCCTCCACGCGGCTGCAGCGTTGCCTTTTGGAGCCTACAAGGTGCTTGACTTCGTTGTGGCCAACGCGCCGAACGTTCGCGAAGCGTTGACCCGAGTGGCCCGCTACTTCTCCATCGTCGATCAGCGCGCCCAGCTAGCGCTCACGGGCCAAAACCCCTCCCGCCTGGGATTTAGCTCCGCCCTCGGCCACCTGCCTGCGCCGGCCGAGCAGTACACCCTGGCGGCAGTCGTGACACGCGTGCGCGCCAGCGCCGGCTTCGAGGTTCCCTTCGAGGCCGTCGAGTTCACTTTTCCGGCACCCGACGAGACGATTGACTACGAGCGCATATTCCGCTGCGAGATTCGCTTCGCGGCCTCAGGCGCCGCCGTCGTCGTCCCCGCATCCACTCTCACGCTCGCGATCCCAGGCGCCGATGCGGCGCTGTCTTCTGTCCTGGAGGATCACGCAGACCGGCTTGTCCAAGAGCTGCCGCAACTCGAACAAGGGATCGTTGCCCAGCTTTCTGTAGTGCTTCAGGAGGAGCTACGGGGCGGGGACGTTTCGGCGACTCATGTCGCTCGCCGTATGGGTGTTTCCGAGAGAACCCTGCAACGGCGCCTTGGTGAGGAAGAAACTAACTACGCGGCGGTCCTGGGCCAGGTGCGCCGGTCAACAGCAGAGAAGTACTTGCGGCAACGCGACGTGTCGCTCAGCGAAGTCGCCTGGCTCCTGGGATTCGCCGAACAAAGCTCTTTCACCCGAGCCTTCAAGCGCTGGACCGGTCAAAGTCCGGGGGCCTGGCGTGGCGCTACATCGCCACCACCGCGGTTCTGAATTCTTCTACCCGGGCGCGCGAGCACAGGGAGGATCGCCAGGCTGCGCCGCTCACCCGGAGGGTGAGGCGAGCGGCTGCGCCGCTCACCCGGTGGGTGAGGCGAGCGGCTGCGCCATAGGTGCGTCTGCCACCTTTCGCTCTGCTGCGCTCGAGGGTGGATATCCCCGAGCGCCGAGTGCAGTGACGAGTTGCCCGAACACCCCTCACTCGGGAACGGAAAACTCGACCAACTCGACCCGTTCGTCCGCCTCTTCCTCGAGAACCACGCCAACGCCGGGGCAGAGCGTCTTCGTCTCATCTACCGTTGGATTGATCGCCGACGTGTCGTGGGTCACGATGCAGTCTTCGTAGGTGCCCGCCGCCACCGTAATGCTCACGCCGAGCTCGAGGACTTCGCCGCGGTCTTCGGCTTCGCCGATGAGGTACTCCTGGTAGTAGGCGAAGCCCACCTCCGGCTCGGCTGGCGCGATGATGCCCGGCAAGGCGCCATCGACACCGGATGCCCACGCGCCGCAGTCGCACACGATTTCACCGTCTTCGTACTCGTAGGTATCCTCCCCGAGGTACCAGACGTTGCCTTCCGTGTCTTCGGCAAACCAGTCCCAGGTGTCTTCGATTATCTCGCCCTCTAGGTAAACGGTGTCGCGGATCACGGTCGCTTCCACACCCCACACCTCATGTGTTTCTTCGAGGACTTCTACCTCCGTCCGCTCCAGGCCGTCCTCCGTTTCCGCTTCGTAGACCCACTTGGTGCCAGGGACACCAGGAAACAGCGGATTGGTCAAGGTCGTGGACAGATCCTCGGGGCCCACCCCCGGGTCGTATGCCTGGTCGTCGAACGAAATCAGTTCGACGGTCTCGCCGTCTTCTTCCTCCGTGACGAAGCCGATGCCTTCACAGTAGTACTTGTACGAGTCGATCTCCGGATCGAGGGTGGAGGTATCGTGGGTCTTGATGCAACCCTCGTAGGTCTCTCCCAGCACCTCGACGGTTTCTTCGACGGAGACGATCTGGCCTTGGTCTTCCGCTTCGCCTGCGTAGAACTCCTGGTAATACGGATCGCCCGGCTCCAGCTCTGCGGGCATGATGATCCCTGGTAGTGCGCCATCCACTCCCGACTCCCAGGACCCGCAGTCGCAGACGACTTCATCGTCTTCGTACTCGTAAGTTTCCTCGCCGAGATACCACACGTTACCCGCCGCGTCTTGCGCGAACCAGTCCCACGTGTCCTCGACGAGTTCGCCATCGACGTAAACGGTATCGCGGATCACCGTGGCCATCACTCCCCAGACTTCACGCTTGTCGGGCAACACCTCCACGATGACCTGTTCCAAGCCGTCTTCGGTTTGGGCTTCGTAGTTCCATTTCGTTCCGGGGGGGCCTGCAGGGAAAAACGGATGGTCGATCTCATCGACGAAGTCGTCGGCGGTGACTCCGGGATCGTAGTCCACCTCCGTCTGGCTGCCGTCCGTCTGGCTGCCGTCCGTCTCGCCGCCGTCCGTCTCTCCATCATCCGTCGCTTCGGTGTCCGTGTCTTGCTGTGCGTCGGTCTCTTCGTCGGTGTCGGTTTCTTGCTGTGCGTCGGTCTCTTCGTCGGTGTCGGTTTCTTCCTCGACGGTATCCGACTCTGAGTCCGAGTCGGAGTTGCTGCATGCCACGGGGAACACCCCGAGTAGGGTTAACAGGCTCGTCATCGAGCCAAGCCATCGCAGTCTGTTCATTGGTGAGTACCTCCTCGCAGGACAACAGCGGACCGCGATGTTGCGTGCCCGGTTCTCCTACAACACCGCCTGAGTGCACCTCGCCTTCGGGTACGGCTCAGGTATTTGAGGACCAGGTTCTCTTGCTGAGTCCGCTTTCGTTGGGCCCCGTCGGGACGGTGCGCGCGGAACGAACGCTCTATCTTGTCTGTAATTCCACGTTGTTATGAGCGGATGCAACGGGAGTTCGCGGTCTTTGAAAAAAAGCTGAGCCGGCTCGGCGGCTCAGGCACACTCAGTCAGGTGGTCCCAGCGCATCGTGTTTCCAAGAGCGAGCCAGCACCCCGGCAGGAGTCGGGCCGCGTGTTGCGATTGCCGGTGGAAGGCGACCACGCCATCGTCGAGGCGCTTCTTGCTGGGCGGCCAGCGGGGGGAGCTGCCCTTTACGAACGACATCATGCCTACGTGCGTCGGGTTCTGACGCGCGTTCTGGGACCAGACGATCAAGTCGGCGATCTGTTGCAGGACGTCTTCATCACCGCCATCGACTCGATTCGACGCTTGGAGGATCCGAGCTCGTTGCGTCCGTGGCTTGCAACGATCGCCGTTTATCGCGCCCGAGCAGAGATCCGTCGGCGTCGGCGCATTCGTTGGTTTTCGTCAGCTGACGTCGAGGCTGCCGTCGAGTCGGAGGCGGTGAGCGCGGATCCGGTGGTCGATGAAGCTCTTCGAGCCACGTACGAAGTGATGGACCGACTGGGAGCGGATGAACGCATCGCCTTTGCGCTGCGCCACGTCGAAGGGATGGAGTTGACGGAGGTGGCCGCTGCCACCCAGGTGTCCCTGGCAACCGTGAAACGGCGACTTCGACGCGCACAGGACAAGTTCTGCAGCATCGCCGGGAATCACCCAGCGCTGCGAGACTGGGTAGGAGGTTCGCAGTGGACCTGACCCGACTGCAGGACTTGACGCGAGAAGTTCGTGGGCGACAAGACGAGCAGCTCGCGGCCGAGGTTTCGAACGCAGACGTTCGACGGCTCTTGGCGAACAGGGCCGGTTCTCGGCGACAGCGCCAGCTGCGGCGATTGCTCTGGGTCGGCGCAGCGTCCTTCACGAGTCTCTTGGTGGCTGTGGTTGTCGTCGTTCGACTCTGGCCCGAACCGGTCGAAGTCGCGCGCAGATCAATCTCGTTCGACGTGGAAGGCGCCCCCGGCATGCTCAACGAGTGGATCGCCTCAGAAGATACGCCTGTCGCGCTCGCCTTTTCGGACGGAACGGCCGTAGCTCTCGGGGCTCATACCCAGGCGCGGGTCGTGAACTTGAGCTCGCGTGGTGCGGAAGTGGTGTTGGAAGCAGGGTCGGCGAATGTGGACGTCGTGCCGCACTCGGGCGCACGCTGGCTCGTCCGGGCGGGACCGTTCGTCGTGAACGTCAAAGGGACGCGCTTCGACGTGGTGTGGGGTCACGCAAGTGACAGCCTCGATCTCTCGCTGCACGAGGGGGAAGTTGCCATCTCGGGGTGCGGGTTTTTGCGGAACCAGGTCGTCGTCGCCGGGCAACGTATCCGCGCGTCTTGCCGCGAGCGGAAAATGCATCTCGGTGCAGCCGCCACGAGTGAAGTCCTTGGCGAGCCGACCGATGAGCCTGCTGACGCTCCCGGCGCACCCAGCGGCGACGTCGACGCGGGCGAGGGTTCACGGTCACTCGCCGTCGAGGCCTCACGTCGAGTGATCGCCTCGCAGTCAAGTGCGGCTGAAGTGGGCGCGGCGTGGATCGAGTTTTCGCGGTCCGGGCGTCATCGAGAAGCGTACGAGGCGGCACACGGGCTCGGGCTCTACGAAGGTGCGCCAGTTGCGGCATCCGAGTTGATGCTCCTGGCCACGAGCGCACGGCTGTCCGGACACGCCGCGGAGGCTCGCGATGCGTACCAACGCGTGCGGACGAGGTTTGGCGGTACGTCCGACGCAGCTGTGGCAGCGTTCGAGTTGGGGCGTCTGGCGAGTCGAGTCGGGCAGCGCGCCGCGGCCGCTCGGTGGTTCGAGCTGTATCTAAGCGAGCAGCGGAGCGGCCCTTGGGAGGCGCCGGCACTCGGAAGATTGATGGAGTGCTACGTGTCGCTCGGTAATACTGCTGGAGCCGAGCGTCGAGCGCATGAGTACCTGGAGCGTTTTCCTAACGGCCCACATTCGGACGCCGCGCGCCAAGTGGTCGCGTCTCATTCGGACAATCGAGGTAGTGCTGCGCAGTAGGGTGCGGTTGCCGCTGGTGGCGTTGATGTTGGCGTTGGTCTCGTTGCTGAGTCCTGCCGCTTCAGCCCAGAGCGCCAACGAGAAGGTGCTGGCGTTTGACGCACGAGCACCTTCCGCGTTTTCCGAGCGCTTGGAGGCGGAGATCCTCTCAGAGGGGTTCCTGCTGACCGCCGTCACCTCGGGGCACCAACCGCCGGCCGCAGTGGCGCAAGCATCCAGCGCCAGTGGCGTCGTGCGGATCGTGTCCTCGCAGCAGGTCGAGCTTTGGGTGCTGAGAGACGACGGAAGCGTTCGGCATTGGTATGTGGAGCGAGGGGACCGCGATGATGCCAGCTTTGCGCTGGCTACCGCTGAGCAACTTCGTGGGGCAATGGTCGAGTTCGACCTGGCCGTGGACAAAGATGGTTCGAGCGCACAAGTGGAGACGGACACCACCGCACCCGGCGACAACGTTGCCCCTGCAGCACCTCCACCGACGACGGCGTCGACGTCGCCACCTCCGCGGCAACATGTCGAAGCACCCACCGACGCTGTGGGAACGACAGCCGACACGGAGTCGTCTACCGTCACCCGAGGCGCGCAGTCCGGCGCGCCGCTATGGGCGCTGGCTGGCCTGGGAGCTACTCTCGCCGTCGGTGGAGCTGGTTTGACACCTCAAGCGGACTTGGGATTGCGGCTGGAGTTCCCGCACTGGGCGTTGACGGGACGCGCCCTCGTCCCGCTGATGGAGAACGAAGTCATCGGCTTCGAAGGGGAAGGCGAGGTCAACGTGAACCTTTTTCTTCTGGAGCAGAGCACGCTGGTCCGTGGCGTGTCGTGGTCTTTGGAAGCGGGCCCTGGCGCCGGCTTGTTGGTGCTACCCCTCAGTGGCGAAGCTCAGCCGGGCTTCGAGGTCCACCCTACGCAAACCATCGCCGGTTTGTTCGAAGTGCACGTGGGCGCCAGCTGGGTGGTGCTTCCGTGGTTTCGAGTCCACGCCGGGCTACGCGCTGGTTTGGCGGCACCTCGCCCCGTGGTGCGCTTCGCGGGGCGCGAAGTGATGGCTTGGGGCAGGTTGTTCACGTCACTCGGCGTTGGTGGGCAGTTTGCGCTCCCTTGGTTCGGAGAGGTGCAGTGAAGACACGCCGGCGCGCGTGGTGGCTGACAGCCATCGCAACTTTGATCGAGTGTGCGCCGGGCTGCGGCGACGTCACCGCAGACCTGATCACGCGGAAAGCGCCAGCGGCACAGGGCGGCGACTCCCCGCCGAGTGGCGGACGTGAATCGCCAACTGGGTCCCCTGCGGGGGATTCTGGCGTCATCCTGCAACCCTGTGACACGAACGAAGATTGTACCTTCGACGAGCAACTCATCTGCCACCCGAGCACCAAACGCTGCGTCGAGTGCGTCACCGACGGCCACTGCGAACAAGTGGGTGAGCGCTGCAGCGTCATCCTCGGCGAATGCGAACGTCCCTGTGCGTCCGCGGACGATTGCGTGTCGGACGATCCCATCTGCGATACGGCGATTGGCTTTTGCGTGGAGTGCCGCGCCGACGACGACTGTCGTGCCGGGCAGGCCTGCAGAAATTCCGAATGCATCAAGCGCTGAACGAAGCGTCGAATCGCTCGTGTTGCCGCGGGTCGATCTGCTTCGCCTGTCCGGGTCGTTGTTTGGCACTCCTCTGCTACTGAGCGCTGACTCACGTCGCGTGGCCAAACGCCGCTTGAACGAGGAGCAACGCCCTCGGTGCCGACGCTCCAGCGGCCCCTTTCAGTCGCGTATTCCCTCGTCGACGTAGACCATCAACATCGTCGCCGGAGAAATAGCGCGGCTCGCGAAATCGTTGCCCCGTTCGTCGACTACCAGTGGGGTCATGGCGCCCCCCAGGGTTAGCCTGACACCGATTCCAAAGGGCGTACGGTAGCCCAATTGAGGGCCGAAGACCGCGTAGACCACTCCGAGCTGGGGTCCGTGGGTTGCGCTGTTCGTGGCGTATGGAAGCAAGAAGCCCGCGCCGCCAGCGCCCACAGAAAAGTCGCGGCTGACGTAGTAGCTCGCGCGCGCGCTCAGCGGAACCATGCCCCGCGTATCGAATCTGCCCCGCTTGTAGACCCAAGCGAGCAACGGGATTGGTCGCAGGCGATCAGGGCCCCAGGCCGCCGTGGCACCAATGCGCAGTAGCAACTGTTCACTTGGAGCCCAGCAAGCCAACAAGACTGGCAGCACGCGGCGTGATTCACGAGTCCATTCTTGGCCAGCGAATCCGAACGCGGCCATCGCGTGCACGCACCAGTCGCGACGCGTGTAGCCGAAGATCGGGCCTAGGGTGATGCTGCGATACCATTCGGTATCCTCGTCTCGGCTCAGCCGCAGTCTCGTTTGGCTCCACAGCGCGATGATGCCTAATTTGGCATAGCGACCCAGTTCCAGACCACTCAGCACTCGCGCGTCATTGTGGTAGGTGATGTGGGGCAAGTTCCCGCTCGGAGGTGCTCCAACGAAGCCGGAGTAGGCGTATACCGTTGGGTAGTCCGCGCGCTTCGCAAAGTCTTCCGTCGCCCGCACGGCACTACCGTACACCCAAACCGCGATCAGCAGTGCGACGGAGTGGGAGCGGGCGCGCAGGTGCAAGATACGGGAATTCTAGCCATGTCTCCTCGAGAAGGGAAAACCGTTCGGCGCCCGTGACGTGACAATTGTGACTCTCGACGAGGACGCGAGTGTGCCGCAGCGCGGACTGTCGGGGCCAGGACGGGCTCCGCCCTCGGCGAGACCATCGGGCGAGGTTGCGCGTGAAGGGGTCGAAGGTAGACCGGCGCGCTGCCCGCGGGCGTCGCTACCAAGCGAGCGCCGCGATCAGCCGTTTTCGGTCATCAGTACGCCGTCGGTCATGGCGCCGTGTAGGCGTAGACGCGGAGCCAATCGACCTCTGCAAAAGTCGGTGCGGTCGTGTCGTCGATGGGCCCGGCCCAGCTTGCGGCATCGGAAGCCCAGATCGTGAGCAGGATGTTCTGTGGCAGCACGAGCCGAGATAATTCCTCGGTGGGTTCGTGAACCACGACACCATCGACGAGGAAGCGAACGACGTCCGGCAGCCATTCGATTGTGTAGGTGTGGAAGTCGGCGGTCGGGTCGAAGCCCAGGTCGATCTTCTCCGGGAATTGCATATGGCCGGACACGGGATCGGCGGGGGGAATGTTGATCATGTGGTTGAACTGAACCTCCCCGGTGGTGTTCCCAAGACATTCGATGTCGAGTTCGTTCCAGTCATCCGGAGGCCAAGGCGTATAGATCAGTACCAGCGAGGAAACGACGCCGGAGCCTTTGGCAAAACGCATGGACGCTTCCACCTTGCCGTAGGTAATCGTGTCGATGGAGCGATATTCGACGCCATCGTAGGGCTTTTCCTCGTCGCCGCTCGGCGTCAGAGAAATCTGAAGTCGACCGTCGACGACGGCAACGTTGTCGCGCGTGAACTGTGCCAAGTTACCGTCCCAGGAATGGGTCTGGGCGGCCCAGCGTGTCGAGTCGAGGGTGTCGAACGGATCTTCCCAGAGCAGCTCAAAGCCGTCTGCAGGCGGCTCGGTCGTGTCGCTGGGCGCGGGAGAGCTGGGGGATGACGACGTGGGCGCTGCTGAGCCCGGCTGCGGGTCTCCTGTCGCTGCAGGCGGAGCATCGGCTGGAACCGGGGCAACGGTGCTCGGTGCGTTTGCCGACCGCTCAGACGAGCCGTCTGCGCACGCCAGACAGGAAATTATTGCCACGGTCGAAGTGAGGGACTGGGTGTTCACGGGTTTCTCCATTGAGTGGCGTAGGCACAGCGCCTAAGTGAAACAAAGAGGATTCTCTGGGGGAATGACCGTTGGGTGTTCGCAGATTGTGCGTTTGTGTCGCCGCGATCGCCATGTGCTATGTTGCGCAGCGATGCACGCGCCGCTTCAGCATTTTCCAATGGAGCGTCGACGCCGGGCCCAAGCGTGGCGCTATCAGCCGCAGTTTCGACGGCCACGTCACTTTCACGACCAGTCGGAGCTGAACCTGGTGACTCGCGGCGTGGGACGCTTTGTCGTCGGTGGCCGAGAGATCACCCTCCGAGCGGGACAGGTAATCGGCTTCTTTCCGGGATGCGAACACGAGCTGGTCTCTGCGAGCGAGGATCTGGAGCTGTTCGCGATCGGATTCGAACCCGATCTGCTGCTGGCATACCACCGCGAGTGCGGGGAAGCGCTGTCCTTTGGCGGCGGACCAACCACGGTGGCGCCGGGGAACCTCTGTAGGATTCGTGAGTTGTGCCTGAGTGTCGACGAGTCGCGAGATCGACTTGCGCTTGAATCGCAGCTTCTTTCGGTCGCGGCCAGCGTTGCGCACAAGCCTTGCGACATGCCCTTGGGATGGCGTGCCGCGGTCGCGGTGGCAACTGAGCCTGAATGGACTCGAGAACAGCTCACCCGAATGCTTCGGAGCAATCGCGGAGACGTGAGTCGCGCGATTCATCGTGACGTCGGCACGACGCTGCCAGCGCTAAAGAATAGAATCCGCGTCTTGGATTTCGTCCGGCGCTTGGACGCGGGCCTGTCGATGGCGACTGCCGCCCGGCTCGCT
Source organism: Polyangiaceae bacterium (assembly GCA_050298815.1). Lineage (GTDB taxonomy): Bacteria > Myxococcota_A > Polyangia > Polyangiales > Polyangiaceae > SZUA-265. Next base: position 98,038 of record JBNKUV010000064.1, on the reverse strand, counting down.
GGTTTCGGAAGCTATTCGCAGTGTCACCGCGCTTTCGTGCAGCTCCTCGGACTTTCCCCTCGCGAGTTCATGCGCCCAACGATCCGCAACGAATTCGCCCATCGCTTTGAACCCTTCGACGCTCACATCCCGAGAGCGGTCTGACCCGCCAAGGGCTGCCGAGGTCTCTCAGACCCCGGATCAGCAAGCGGCAAGGAAGAGCGTGCCGGCGACGAGTTCGAGGATCCAATCGGAGACCAGGGGGTCTTTTGGGGCGGCCAGCTCGAGGTGGACCGTTGTGCAACACACGCTGCTGCTCTTTTTCTGCAACCTTTGAGCTACCAGACGGCACAGGATCATGCGTGTCCGATTCGAAATCGATCTGGTGGGCTTTGCTCCTGCTGGGGTGCGGTAGCGACGCCGGTCCTCCCGCCCCCGCCTCAACCAGCCAAGACGATGTGACGGCCACTTTGCCCGGCCCCACGATACTAGCGCCAACTTCGAGCGTGGTGGGCCCGTCGGACGAACAACCCGCTTCAGCGGCAGTCGACTCCGACTCCCACGTGGAGAGCGCTGCCGTGATCGATAGCCCGGTTGTCGTCGTACAAGATGAGAGCCAGCCGGAGGCTGAAGTGCCACAGGCTGAAGTGCCGGAGGCTGAAGATAGTAGCCCCGATGACGACCCACAGAGCACGGCGCCTTCCGTTGAGGCCTCGCCTTCCGCCGGAGCGTCGCCGGCTCCCGACGCTCCTTCCGCTGGTTGCTCCGGCAAGACGGCGCTGCCAGGCACGACGTCGCGCACGCTCAGTCTGGATGGGCTGACCCGAGAGTACATCGTGCATATCCCGACTGGTGTCGACGCTAACCAGCCGGTGCCGATAGTCTACGTCGTACATGGCTGGGCGATGAATGGGCAGGCGATGTTTGATCAAACCAAGCTCGCAGATCTGGCCGACCGTGAGGGATTCGTCGCCGTGTTTCCGACCGGTACGGGAGGAGCTCTCAACGTACTTGCCAGCCCCTGGGGAGTTAGTCCGGCCGGGGCAACGGTGTGTGGGTCGGGCGCTCTGGTCGACAACAAGGCAAGCGACGACATCGCCTTCATGAAAGCGATTCTCAAAGACGTCGAGCAAGATCAGTGCATTGACGAAGCAGCTGTCTTTGTCACCGGATTTTCCATGGGCGGCTTCTTTTCGAACCACATCGCGTGCCAGGGTGGCGACTTCGTGCGTGCCGTCGCTCCCCATTCTGGAGGTACGTACTCTGACGGGGGATGCAGTGGTACGCCGGTGCCCGTCTTGATTCTGCACGGCACGGGCGACGGCGTCATCGACTATTCATGCGGTGAACAAGCTCGGGATCTGTGGATCGAGCGCAACGGATGCTCGACCAACGCCACCTCTGAAGTGGTGGAGGGCGGGACATGTGAACGCTTTGACGACTGTTCGGAGCGAGGAGAGGTCGTCATGTGCACTTTCCCCGATATGGGCCACGGTTGGGCGGGTTCCGAGGCAAACGCGTACGGCACAGGCCCCGGCTACGAAGATGCCAGCGAGTTCGTCTGGCGGTTTTTCGCGGAACAGCTACAGCGGCACTAGGGGCTGTCCCTAATCAGCTGTGATCATGAAACGACGCCGCTCCATCTGCACAACAGATCGAGCTGATCCAGCTTTTCTGCCTCAGGGACACCTTCTAGTCGACGGTGCCGACATCGACGTGTCGTGTCCCGGTCCTCGCGCAGAGGGTGAACTGGCGGCAAAGTCGCGCTGTACACGGGCACGGTCGTCCGAAGTACACGTCGTTCAGACATGGGGCCCGCGCAGGGGTTTCTGCACCCAACGCAACGTATACTCCTCGGGTCGTCCGCTCCTTGACTGCCGTCCGCTGCGACGCGAGCATTGGTCTCGCCGCGAAACGCCCGCTCTTTCTACGTGTGACTCGGGTGGAAGACGGTGACCACGTAGAAATCGAAAGCACTCTGTGTGTCGCGCTCTGGGACGACGCGTATGTTATGTTCGCATCCAAAGTGGCACGAAGCAGTCGGCTGACGCAGGTTAATCTCTCCACTGAAGATCATCTCCAGACTCGAGTCGCTCCAAGCTAGTTGCGATATCGGGTCGCGGACAGGAGTAACGGATGCCCTCGACCTCTGCCGACTCTCGAACTGAGCGCCCCATGCCGGATGGTGGGGAAGGCCGCGAAGCCTACCACGTGTTGCTCGCTTCCGGAGAGCAGCTGCTGCTGACCTGGGACAAGGTACTGGATTGTCTCCGGCTAGAGGTCATTGACGAGCAAAGCCTGGTCTGGAAACCGGGCATGACCCAGTGGCAGCGGCTGCTGGATGTCGTCGAAGTTGAGTCACGTCCGCCGCCACCCTCGTCCCGGATCCGGAATTCCGTTCCGCCGAGCCCCGCAAGTCAGGGGAGCTTTGCAATAGACGATGTGACGACGCAGATGCCACGTCCGATGTCCACTTCCTCGGGCGGCGCGTTCGACGAGCTAACACCGCATATGGCGCCTCGTTTGAGCGACTGGGAGCGCAGCGCCGACCTCGACAAGCTCGCCGCAATGGTGACGCGGGCGTCGAAGCCACAGCCAGGGCACGCCCCCGACGCGAGCATCTACGAGGAGTCCGACGTCACTCGTGTCGACGTTCCGTCTCCCGTCGAGCAGCGGCTGACGCCAAGACCGCAGACGGTAAACGTTAGCTCCGAATGGCTCTCACGCAGACCTCGGCGCAGGGTCGTGCCTGACGCGATGCGCGACGATAGCGCTGTCCTGCCACCGGCCATACCTGACGAACCCCTCCAACAGCCTGACCGTTCGTCGGGATCCATCCCCGTCACCAGTCACGACTTGGAAACGCCGCGCTCGTCCGACGGAGTGCGGCGGGGGTGGCTCCAGGCGAGTCTCGTGTGGGGAGGCATTGCCGTCGCCGTCGTCGTCACCCTAGGGAACACGGATTGGTTGCCTGTCGATCTCGGTCGTCTGAAAGTGTTCGCGACAACCGTCAAAGCCGAGCCGGAAGCCTCCTGCGGTGCCTCCGACGCCACACCCGGCACCGTCGGGGGGGAGGGCATGGGCGAGTCCACCCCCACGGCGAGTGCAAGCGTCGCGAGTGCAAGCGTCGCGACCGCAGCCGCCGCGACGGGTCGCGAGAATTCGTCCGTCGTCGATCTCAATGAGCTACCGGTGGAGGCGAAGAACACGAAAGGCGCAACGGAGGCACGAAACCGGATCCGCCACAAGCAGGCGCGTTCACGACTCGCGAAGAGGGCGGCGGCGCGTGCCAAGGTCCGGAAGGTGAAGCCGAAAGCGAGGAAACTGCGTCCCAATCCAGCGCCCGCCCCAACAGCGGTGGCACTGGTCGCCGAGGTGGAGGATGTTCACTCAGTGCCAGCGGGTGAGTCCGCAAAGCCAGGCGCCGAGCCCACCATGGCTGCGAAAGCAGCACCGGCAAGAGACGCCGAGATTGAAGATGACGCGCTCGTCCAGGAGATGCGCGACGCCGTCAAGCGGTCCGAGCGGAAGAATCAGGCACCAAAGCCTCGTCCGAAGCCATCGGCCCCGCAGCAACGAGACGACGATGGTTCGGAGTTCGACCCACTCAACGGCGAGTTGTAGATCCATCACGGTGAGTGCGTTTGACGGCGCAGCGCCTACGTCGAGGCGCTCCTCTCCGTCAGTGACCCGCGCCAATGCTCAAATGTCGGCCGTGTTCCGCGCAAGTGGGTCGTCGAAAATCTCGTCGACGGATAGCGTGCAGCCGATTGACTCGAGGACCACTTGCTCGTTTTCGGTGGCGGTCACCGAAAGCCACCCCTCCCCGCCGCGAGTGATGACCTCCACGGACCGACGATCGTGTGCAACCAAGACGACGTGCTGTAGGGAAGCGATCTGCTTGTAGTGTTGGAGCTTCTCACCGCGGTCGTACTCCTCCGTCGTCGGGCTGAGCACCTCGACGAGAACGACGGGATTGGTCAATGCATTGGGATCCTCGGCGTCAACCATGGCGCTTCCACACACCACGCTCACGTCGGGATACGTATCTAGGCCGGTTGTGCCAACCCGGACGCGCACGTCCGAGGTGTGAACTCGGCAGGGCTTCCCGCGAAGTTGAGCGGACAGAGTCGCGATGATGGCTGCGGCTCGGGCTCCGTGCTCGGGTGTGCCCCCCGCCATTGCCAGGATCCGTCCTTCGAGGAACTCGTGGCGAACGTTGCTGTACTCCTCGATGCGCACGAAGTCTTTGATGGAGTACTTCCAGTGAGTCGCAACGGACATCTTTGGCAGTGTGGATTAGGCGAGCACACAACGCAATCACCTGGTGGTCGTCCAACCCCCCGCTAGCCGCCAATTGCGCAGAACGGCTAGCATTCCGTGGGCGTCCGTTTCGCGAACGGGGGGCCCCAATAGCCATCTGGAGCGCATGATATCGTCCTCGGACCTGGCGCGAGCTCCCGTCACGCCTCATCCAAGACGCTGCGCAACGTGCTCAGGAGCTCCGTTGGTGCGAACGGCTTGGTCAAGTGGGGCCAACGCACGTCAACTCTTGTCGGCGCGTAGCCCGTCATCAGCAGGATCTTCAACGCGGGAAGCTGCTCGCTCAGACGTTCGGCCAGACCGAGGCCACCCTGGCCGGGCATCACGATATCCGTCAACACAGCATCGGGTACTTGGGACTCACACGCCTTCAGAGCTTCCTCGGCGCTGGCTGCCAAGAGGACCTGATAGCCCGACTTGGTGAGCACCTTCTTGATGGTATCCCGCACATGCTCTTCATCGTCGACGACCAGTACCTTCTCGGTTCCGCGGAGCGAGCTTGCCTTCGGCATCAGACCCGACCCGACGCCAGTCGCAAGTTGTTCGGACAGGGGCAAGTACACTTTGAAGGTCGTGCCGATCTCGGGTTCGCTGTAGACGTGAATGTGGCCGCGGTGCTGGCTGACGATGCCTTGTACGACGGACAGCCCGAGCCCAGTCCCCCGCTCTTCGGGCTCCGCGTCTCGACAATGATCTTCTCGCAGGCCGCGTCGCGGGCGTTGAGCACGAGGTTCATCAGCACCTGATCCAGCTGACCCGCGTCGCCCTGAACCGACCCCGCTTGAGGGCTCAGCATGGACTCCAAGGCGATGTTGTTCGGCAATAAGCGACGCAACAGCGCCAAGCTCTTGTTCACCAGCATGTTGACGGGCAACACTTGCGTGGCCATGACCTGGCCCTTGGAAAAGGCCAACAACTGACGGCTCAGGGCAGAGGCTCGCAGCGTGACCTCGCGAATGTCGTCGAGGTAGGGGCGCGCGGCGTCGTTTTCCAACTCCTCGGCAGCGAGCTCCGTGTTGCCGAGGATCGCCAGGAGCAAGTTGTTGAAGTCGTGCGCGACTTCACCCGCAAGACGGCCCAGGGCCTCGAGTCGCTGCGTCGCGACGAGCTTGGACTCGATCGCTTCCTTCTCTTGCTCCGCTTGAAGCCGAGTGATCACCACACCCACGAGGGCAGCCACCTGGGAGAAGAACTCCATCTCCTGGCTCGTGGGTTCGACGACGCCCTGGTCGGCGAAGGTGGCTACGTTGAACGGACCAATCGAGCCCGCCTCGTTGAACATCGGAACCACGATCGCGGTACGTAAGCCGAACGCCTCGACGTGCCGTTGATCGGCGAGGGGCTCGAGGCGCACGTCGGCAACGACAAGTGGCTCGGTGAGGGAGAGCACCTTTTGCATCAAAGGGTCTTTGTCGAGCTCGACGTTGGCCACCTTTTGGTGCACTGAAGGCACGTCGGGTAACACGTAACCGACGACCTGCATCGATTTCCGGTCGGCAGACGGGAGCCTCGCTCGGAGCAGCTGGCGACCTTGCCCCGTCAGGGATTGTCCCACACATCGGTGTGGCCGGCGAGTTCCAGTAGTAGCTCGTCGTCTGCGGAGAAGTCGAGCGGCTCACCGTCTTCGATACAACTTGCGTCGACCGGACTGTGCGGGTCACGGAGAAACTGCAAAGTCACGTGTTTGCCGCAGGAGGTGTCGGGGTCGGAATCGAGATCGTGGGAGCGGTAGTAGATGCCGTGCCCACCTGTGGGAAAAAAGTAGCTTTGCTGCTCCGGACCGTTGAATTGCCTCGCGGTCGCGGCCCCCTCACTCGGAGCGGTTGCGGTGTCCAGTCCACCGTAGAGCACGAGTGTGGGTATGTTCGTCTTCGCCCAATGGCCCATGTACCCGTCACCACCATAGAGCGGCCAATCTTGCAATGCCGTGCGGAGATCGAGAGCCCAAGGCGCGGAACTGAAGACCTCAGACTGACTGTACTGCTCGATTTCTTCCCACGGCGTCAACACGGTGACGTACTCCGAGTGGAACACGTTGAGATAGAGGGCCTCGGAATTCGGAGCCTGGGGGATACTCTCACGGTCCCCCGAGGGGAGCTGGGCCACGTACGCATCCAAGAAGGCGATGTCTTCCACGGCGCAGCGTTCGGCGCGGTACAACGCGGCGGGGATGAGTCTGAGCAGCCGCCAACTTCTGAGCGCGAGCGACAGGAGGCGTTGCATTCCAAGCCGACCGCCCCGGCTCGAGCTGAAGTCGTCGCACAGGCCGTCCATAATCTCCAGCGCACGCTCTTGTGGAGCAGGCCCCAAGCGCTCGGAGCAGACTTCGTGCACGGCGCACTCATCGAACAAGTTGGTGCCCGCTTCAACCGACGTGTGAACACTGCCGAGTGAGCTCTTGCCACCGATGGGTAGGGCAGGGCTGTCCAACACCACCGCCGTGAGCATCCCCCCGCGATCGATCTGCATCATGCGGTGCGCCCAAAAAGCCCCATAAGATCCTCCCCACACGAAGACCTCGTCGTTTTCCTCGTGGAGTGCGGTCGCAACGGCCAAGACATCTCGCGAGGCGGCCGTCGCCGAGAACTCTTTGGTGGCGTCGCCCCACCGGCGCATGACTTCTCGACCGCATTCCGCCACCCGGTTTTCTCCGAATCCAAACACTTCCAGGGCGGACTCACACTCGAAGAACGTGGATCGGCCCACTCCGCGGTGATCGGGAAGGTAGATGTCCAGATCTGGCAGTGACTCGTGGAGTTCTGCAGCCAACCAATCCAACGTGGCCCCTGAGCTTCCTGGGCCGCCCTGCAACACCCAGAGCTGACCACGAGCCGGCTCGTCTGCCGCCAAGCGCTTGACGAACAGTTCGATGGTTTCGCCGTCCGGCTCGTTCCAGCGCAGCGGCAGCTCCACCGTAGCGCATTCGGCGATCTCAGCCTCCACTCCGCCATCTGTCGCTCCGCCGTCGGCGGCTGCGTCCACCTGGCTATGGGTGAACAACGGACATTCCGAGAACTCGATGCTGAGAGTCTCCGCAACTCGATCGATGGCAGTCTCGTCGATGAGAGCAGGCGAGCCGGCGTCTGTCGACGCCTCGAGCACCGGAGCGCCGCCTTCGCGGGCAACTTCGGAACTGGGGCTTGTCGGTCCGCCGTCAACGGGCTCGTCCCCGTCCGTCCCCTCTGTCGCGTCCATCCCGAGCGGGCTTTCACTCGCACACGCCGCGACGAGTACCAGGACCAGTGTCAGAGCCCCTCTGTGCATGTTCGCCTTATGTCCCCGAGCACCGACTTGGGTCAAGCTCGGTGTCCAGCGCTGCTGCGTTTCCCGAGCGTTGAATGCTGTCGAGTGGGCGGTATCGTCGACACTGTGCCACCGCGTCGCCTTGCGGAGTCAGCTTTCGACGAGTTCATTGCCGCCAGGCTTTCTCGAGTCGCCGCGCGCACCGCGAGGCAATGCCGGGGTGCGTCATTTGTATGGGAGTTTTTGCAGTGTTCACTCCCGACGCCTTGTCGGGAGCGCGAACATGTTCACTTCTGCTGATCCTCCACGAGTCAAAGAGGCCCGCTGTGTGCGAGGTGCTCTTGCCTCTTCGGTGATGGCGTGATTGGGTCGCGCCCAAACGAAGGGGGGCGTGAGCTCCACCGATTTTCACGTGAGGAGAACGACATGCAAATCGATCCGACGGCGTACGTACAGACGCCACGCTTTTCAGTGGGTGCCGGGCTGGCGCTGGTTCGTGCGCTGATAGCGAGCGTCCCAACGAACGCAGACACGTTGATTAGGACTTCCGCACAGGCGATGCGGGACCAAGGTGTGCGGCTGCAGCAGGCCTGGATCGCGACAGACAGCAAAACCGCGACTCCAGCTCGCCCGGTGGATACAGCGACCGATGCCGTCTGGCGCGGTGTCTACATGCGAGCGCAAGGGGCGGTCGTCTCGGGCACGAGCGAAGAGAAGGCCAGCGCCGGCCAGAAGGTGCTCGATGAGCTGTACGACCAGGGCCTGACCTTCATCAACGTCCGCTACCCGCTGCAATGGGCGGAGATGGAAAAGCGCCTCGAGAAACTACAGAACGAGGACTTGGCGAAGGCCCTCGAGGAAGTCACCGACAAAAACACGCTGCCGACCCTTCGGCGGCAACAAGAAGCCTACGGCAAGGCGATCGGAGTCACGGAGCGTTCTCCTGCACCAGCGACGCCCAGCCCGAACCTGACCGATGAACGCGCCGCGCTGTCCGACAAGATAACGCGCTACTGTCTCGCGGTGCTCAGCGCCTATCCGATCGACGAGGAGGCCGGCGCCGCCCAAGTGCGCCACATCCTCCAACCGATCGATGAACTGCGCGCTGCCGCCAAGGCCAACAAGGCGCCCAAGGAAGAACCTCCCGAGGACCCGATCCCGCCGGTGGCCGAGCCAACCAGCTGATCCCGGGCACGGCTCCCATCGTCGCAGGAACCTCCGGAGGCTCCGAGAGTCTGTAGTTCGAGTCTGCGGGCCTCTGGCGGTTCAGGGCGGCGAGTCGTTGGCCGTTTTTTGCCTCTGCAGGCTCAGCGCAGCGAGACGTTTGGCGTTCTGTACCTCTGGAGGCTCAGCGCAGCGAGACGTTTGGCGCTTTGTACCTCTGGAGGCTCGGCGCAGTGAGACGTTTGACGTCTTGAGCCTCTAGCGGCTCATTTTCGCGAGTTGTTTGGGCTGTTCGAGCCTCTGGCGGCTCATTTTCGCGAGTGGTTTGGGTTTTTGAGCCTCTGGCGGCTCCGGGGAGCGAAACGTTTGGCGACGGAGAGCCTCGGGAGGCTCTCCGCCGGAGTCGTTTGGCTCGGCGTCGAGCTTCGCGGCTGCGCGCGGCTCACTCGCCCTCCCCAGTGTCCGATTCGGCATCCAGCGCGAACAGGTGCATGTTGGCGATTACCACGCGTTCGGCTGGGTGGGAGTGTTGGACGATGCTGCGGAGCTGGGCGAAGTAGTCGCGTTGCAGAGCGCGGAGTTCTTCGAGATCGGCTTCGGAAACCGAGAACACGTTGAAGGCGAAGTTGCCGGGGCTTCCCGCTTCTAGGGCGTCCGCTGCGCGTCCGGCGCACCAGCGGGCAAGTTTCCGGGCGGCGCCTGGCTCGTGGCGCGTGTCGACCATGCTGATGCCGCGCGGCACCCAGCGTCGCTTGGATTGCCGGATCTGGCCCGAGCGAGACAGCAGTGTGAGGCAGCGCTGTTCCTCTTCCGGCGTGATGCCGATGCGCTCGGCGATCCAGCCGTTTTCGTGACGCGTCAGCGCCCGATAGTCCGACAGCTCCAGCGCCCGCAGCACCGCGTGCGACCACGGCGCGTCGTTGACGGTGGCGCGAGAGGCTTGCAGCGCTTTCCATTGGCGTCGTACCGCGGGCAGCGCGAGCGGATCGACGAAGCAAGCGAGCAGATCTGGAAGGCGTAAGGTACACACATCGACGAAGTGCAGGAACTCGGGCAGGCGTGGCTCGGTCGCTCCGCTGAGCCAACGGCTGACGGCGTAGCGGTCGCGTTGCATGTTGCGCGCGAGCTCGGCCACGGTGTTGCGCCCGCGCAGGTCCTGGAGCAATGCCGTGATGCCTTGCCGCGTCGTGAAGTCTTGTTCACCCAGCCAGCGTGGTGGCTTTCGGTAGAAGCGGCGTATCGCGTCGCTCGGGTCGACGCCGACGCGCGCGGCCAGGGCCATCGCTTTGGCGGCAGTGGGAAACGCGCGCCCCGCCTCCCACAGATAGACGACGTTGCTACGGTAGCCCAATCTACGGCTGAGCGCCGGTTGCGAGCGCTTTCCTCGTAGCTCGCGAACTAGCTGAGATGCTGCGGAATCGTAGTTCACGTATGAACAATCTGCACATGTGCCGGCGATTGTCACTCACGGAATATGCAGTTCGTCACTAGACGGCACCCGGAGGGCGTGACCATAGTCTCTGGTGGATGGGCGCGCCGCGCCCGGATGGAAAGGTACTGCCGCTATGCAACGCTCCTGGTTCTTGGTTTTGCTCTTCGCGTTCGCTGGCTGTCGAACGGAGTCCGGCGCTAGCAACGAAATGCGCGATGAAGTGTCCGGCGGCTCCGTGGAGTCCGCAGGGCAAACGGGTGGTGAGGTGCAGGGCCCCGGGGACCCCGACGACCTCGGGGGGCTGACGGGCGGTGAGGGCTCCGGCAATTGTGACGAGACTCCGACCGAGATCGAGGATGCAGAGGCGAAGACCGAGCTTGGCTTTTCGGTCGCCGAGGTGACGGCTTTCGCCACCGGCACCCATCAAGCCCCGCTGGTTTGGCACGAGCCGATGGCGTTCACGCGCGAAGGACAAGTCCCCGCGCTGGTCACACCCGAAAGCGGCACGACGCAGATCACGATGGAGATCACCCCCATCGCAGGCGGGGCTCGCTACATCAGCTCGGCACCGGCCGCGACCTCGGGAGACGAAGGCGGGCTTGGGATCGGGAATTTGGGTGGCGGCTGTTCGGACCGCATCGAAATCGACGTCGAGGTGGCCCTGACCACGGACGGAGGGGCTTTCGACGAGACGTTCACCACCAGCTTGCAGGTGCGGACACCGTTTCAGGCGACGTTCTCGTGGCCGTTCGAGCTCGATGAGCTGATGGGAGCGCTCGAAGTCTCGCTCCCAGATGTCGACAACGCCGAGCTCAAGCAGTTCAGCGTGGAGACCCGACTTGGGCCCGGAGACTTCTTCACAGGCACGATCGGTGGCATCGTGGAGCAAAACGACGGTCAGGTTGCCTCCGCAGGCGGGATCGAGCTTGCGAGCTGGGGCGACAATCCCTGCGAGTCGTACGAGGTGCCCGTCTCGGTCGACGCCGCCATCGACGGCGTGTCGCCGCTCGATGTCCTGGCACCGATCAACGACGCGGGACCACTCACCATGACTTGGGCCGATGGCAGCCAAACTGAGCTCACCATCACCGCCGACAGCGACCGGCCCTATGCCTGCTTGCAACCCGACGTCGAGTCGGCTCGCTTGCTGCTGGTTTCCACCGCTCACGCGACCACGACCGATGAGCGACTCGAGCTCGAGCTCGAAGTCGACGTTTTCGGTCAACTCGACGAAAGCAATCAGCTGACGGGCGTCTCGCTCGTCTTCAACAGTTACTTCGGCAAGGCGGTCCCGGCCGCCGAATTCGAGAGCGCCTTCGGCATCAGCGGCGTGGACCCGGGGGACTCGGAGACGATCACCATCAGCTTCGGCTCCGTCTACGACGTTACCGGCTCCGAGGCACCCGAGGGAATGCTCGAAGTGATCGGCATCGTGCCCTTCGACTGCAGCACCTTACCGCCCCCGGATGAAAACAGCTCGCCCGGATGTCCGGGCCCAACGATGACGACGCTCGACTCGGCGGATTGGTGACCGGCGAGTTGCCAAGCAGCACTTCAGACGACACCGTGCGGTTCGCGCTAGTCAGTCCCCAGTTCCGGCCCAATCGAGCTCCGGGCCCGCGTTTTCCAGCAAGCCACTGAGCTTCACCGCTTGACCGAACAAGGTTGGCGCCCGGGACGACACTGCCTCGAGCAGGAGCTGCGCAGGAGCGATGTCGTTCTGGCCATCGCCCTCGGCGATGGTGAGTCGCAATGCGTCCACGACCGAGGTCTTGCTCAAATCCACATGCCAGGTGGCGTCCACACAAGAACGGATCGTTTCGCCGAAGTAGACAGCCAAGGCGCCAGCGACTCTCTGCAGCTGTTGCTGCTCTTGTTGCGACGCGCCGAGTGCGTCGGTGGTCTCACGTATGTGCACGTCCAAGTCCACGAGGCTTTCCAGCGTAGCGTCGAAGAGCAGCCCGCGCTCGGCGAGGTAATCGGTCGCGAGCGCGCGGGCCTTGTCCAAGTAGGCGTCGAGCTGCTGCGACAGCGCAGCGACATTCGGATTGGGGTTGATGGGGAGCGCCGGTTCGTCCTTGGCTTCTTGCTTGGGCTCCGGCGCGATGAGCTCGGAGTGTTGCCGTGGAATCGCGCTCTGCCGTCGCTTCCGCGATGCAGCGGGAGAGAGACGGAAGGGTTTGCCGGCCACGACATCTTCGAAGAATGCCGAGAGCGGTACCTCGAGTTCCGAATCGCTGAATCCGCCGAACTCCCGGGGGGAAAGGACTTGCCCGAGCGGATTCCACGCGACGAACAAGGGGACGCCCAACACGACACGTTGGGTCAACGCCAGCACCGCTTTGGGACCATGCTTGAGAAGGTTGACACGAATCAGGTAGATCCCGTTCAACGTATCGCTGCGTACCTCGGTATCCCGCTTCCACAACTTGGTCAGGCGTTTGCACACCTTGCTCTTGTGCGAGTACAGTTCGATCACGGGTTGCAGGCCCTGGGAGGTGGCGATCCCCTCGTGCTTCCAGACCTCACGACTCAGGAGCGTGGGATCTGCATCCTGCTTCTTGCGTGATTGCCCAGGGAGATCGACGACGACGTGAGGCATTGCAATGACCGAGCGGGGTGCGAACACGTAGCACAATCTCGCTGTGCGTTGGGGGTGATCCCAGCGTCAGTTGGCGACGAAACGATACGTCGCACCGGCCTCAGTGGGGAGGTCGTACACGAGCGTCGGTGTCAGGCCAACGTCGCTCAGGCTCGCGGCTGGTGAGATGAGCGGTGCCTTGACGCCTGGTGTCTCGAAGAACGTATTGGGGTTTTCGCCAACTGCCTCCGTCAGCGCGGTGCCGTCCCCCAAGGTCACCTCGTTCGGGACACGCAAGCGCAGGTTGCCACCCAAGCCCGAATGGATGACGAGGTTCTGGATCTCGCCGTCCGTCCAGTCGAAGGAAACCTCGAAACCGCCGTAAGCTTTGAGACCTTTGATAGCGCCAGAACCAGCCCAGTCTGCCGGTAGTGCCGGTAGCACATGAATGGCACCATCGTGAGACTGGAGCAGCATTTCGGCGATGCCCGCCGTGCAGCCGAAGTTCCCGTCGATCTGGAATGGTGGGTGCGAGTCGAAGAAGTTCGGGAATGTGCCACCAGAGGGCTCAGTGACTGGATCGACTAGGGTCAACTGGTCTCGAATCAGCTCGAGTGCGTGGTCTCCGTCGAGCAGGCGCGCCCAGAAGTTCACCTTCCACCCCATGGACCAACCCGTGGAGACGTCACCACGATGAATTAGCGTCGTGCGGGCTGCGTCGAACAACTCCGGCGTTTGGTAGGGCGAAATCTGGCTGCTGGGATAAAGCCCATAGAGGTGTGACACGTGCCGATGCTGGTCGTCAGGATTGTCCCAATCTTCCAACCATTCCTGCAGCTGACCAAAGCTGCCGACTTGCATCGGGGGCAGCTGGTCCAGGATACCCTGGAAGTCTTCCACCAGGGCAGCGTCTTGCCCCAAGAGTTCGGCAGCTCGTATCGTCTTGTCGAACAGGTCGAACAGGAGCTGATTGTCCATGGTCGCGCCGTACACCACGGACGTGCCATTGTTAGCCGGCGCATTCTCTGGTGAGATGGATGGGCTGACTACGAGCCACTGGTTACCCGGTTCTTCGATCAGAAAATCTTGGTAGAACTCACAGGCGGAACGCATGATGGGGTAGGCCCACTCCAAGAATTCCAAGTCCCCGGTGTAGATGTAGCGTTCCCACAAGTGTTGAGATAGCCACGCTCCCCCCATCGGCCACATTCCCCAGAACGCGCCGTCGACGACGCCGCTGATGCGCCAGATGTCCGTGTTGTGGTGCGCAACCCAGCCGTCGGCGCCGTACATGTTCTGTGCGGTTTGCTGACCCGTTTGGGAGAGGTCTTCGACCATACCGAGCAGCGGCTCGTGCAGTTCCGAGAGGTTGCATTTCTCCGCGGGCCAGTAGTTCATCTCCGCGTTGATGTTGATGGTGTACTTGCTATCCCACGCTGGATTGGTTTGCCCGTTCCAGATGCCTTGGAGGTTGGCCGGTTGCCCCCCGGGCTGAGAACTGGAGATGAGGAGGTAGCGACCAAACTGGTAGTACATCGCGACCAGATCGCGGTCGTCGCTGCCCGCGAAGCCGGCAATGCGCTCATCGGTAGGAAGGGACGATGTCGCATCGCCCAAGTTGAGCGCAACACGATTGAAGTAGGTTTGGTAGGCGTCGATGTGGGTCGATAGCAGGTCCTCGTAGGCCGCGCCCTCCGCCCCCGCCAGGTATTCACTGGCGCGGGCCACTTCGTCTGCGGAGAGTGAGCTGTAGTCGGTGAAGTTGGTAGCGATTGAAACCAGCAAGACGACTTCGTCCGCGGCCGTCACTTCAACGGAGTCTGTTCCGGCGGCGGTGCTGCCTCCGCTCGTCTCGACCTTCACACGCGCGTCGAACTGCACTTGGCCATTGACCCCCTCGTGAGTGCTGGAAGTGCCGGTCATCTCCAACGTGTTGGCGTCGAGAACGTCGAGGGCGTCTTGTAGCGGGCTGTCCATACCCACCGACAGCGTCAGCTGTCCTGGTTCACTTGCGGTGAGACGTATGACGATTACCTGATCGGGTTGCGACGCAAATACCTCCCGGGTGAACGTGACTCCCCCAACATCGTACGTCGCTGAGTGAACCGCGCGCTTCAAGTCGAGTTGTCGGTGGTAGGACGTGTAGTTGTCGTGCCCGGGGAAGTCGAGGGTGAGATTACCGACGATTTGGTACATCGAACCATGCAGCGCCGTGGCCGTCATGTTCTGATTGATCATGCTCTCTGCGTCGGTGTACTGCCCGTCGAACAAGAGCTGGCGTACCTCAGCAAGGGCGCCAAGAGCGTTGGGGTTGTCGTTTCGAGAGGGGCCGCCTGACCAGAACGTACTCTCATTGAGTTGCAGTCGTTCGCTCGCTGGGTTGCCGAACACCATGGCGCCCAGTCGACCGTTGCCGACGGGCAACGCTTCGTTCCAGACCCCAGCGGGCTCGTCGTACCACATGGTGAGCGGTCCCTCGTCGATGTCGATGCTGGGCTCTTCAGCGGGTGAGTTCCCGCCAGCGCCACCCGCACCACCGGCGGCTACGGCACCACCGGCTCCACCAGTTCCAGCTGGGGAGGTGTCGCCACCGGTTCCACCTGTGCCGTCGTTTCCAGCCGCGCCGTCGTTTCCTCCAGCACCGCCCGTGCCAGCGACCGGAGCGCCACCACCCATGCCCCCACTGGGTGCGACGCTAGGATCCGGGCTGGCAGTGCCGCCCGCTCCAACGGGCGCTGCCCCGCCGGCTCCAACGGGTGGGACTTCCGGTGAACCGGTGCCACTGGGACCGGTTCCTGGTGGCGTCGCGGTGCTGCTTGTTGGGCCTGTCCCGCTTGGGTTGGTCGTGCTCGGTCCCACCGTGCTGGGCGCGCATGCCTCGACCTCGCACGTACTAGATTGATTTTCGGACCCGGAGTCGCCACACGCCGCTGTCAGCGCAGTGGATACAGCTACGAGGCCTTGCCAAAGATGTCGACGTGCCACGGGAGTCTCTTACAGCGCGTCCGAGTGGTCATCAACCGTACCTCTGTCGCGTCCAGCGTTACTGTTCGGTACGCCATCCCAGCTGGATATCCGGAGTCAGAGCGGCCTCCGGTCTGTCGAGACTGGGCCAGCTCACAAAGGAATCCCGTCCGAATCAGCGTGTCAGCACACCGCCGCGAACTGGGCGTTCACACTGCGCGTTGTTATCGTGCTCGGCGTGGCTCAGAGCCGCACGACGTCATCGGGAAGCTCGTTTTCATCATCTTCCCTGGGGGGAAACGCCAGAGCGAGTTCTTCGCCGATGTCTTCGATGGCCCGGCACAGGCCGTCGGCAGTCTGCCCGCGCCGAATCGCGGCGACGATGGCCTGGACGTGCTTCGCCCAGCCAGCGTCCGTGACTCGGGTGTGGATGCCCCGGTCGGCCAAGATGTGAACACGGTGCTCCGTTTCGGAGACGAATATCAAGACACCACTGCGATCTCGCGTTTCCGTGACGCCCTGCTCGATGAAGGCCTGCTTGGTGCGGGCCTCAACGCAGGCGGCTTGATGCGCCTTCGGAACGATTAGGCGCGTCAGAGGAGCCCAACCGGTCATGTACCACAGAGCGATCCACAAGAGGCCCTGACCGGCAAAGAGGTATTCCGCTGCCAACAGTGGCAACAGCTCGTGCCCCAGCCAACCTCCCACGACGATCAAGGTCGTGCACAAGAGACCCCGGTGAAACGCGTAGTCATCGCTCTGTCGAGTCAGCGCGACCACCAACTCGCCCGCGGTGCGTTTTTCGACAAGGGCAACCGCCTGTCGCACGCGGTCGGCGTCGGAACTCGAAAGCAGACTCATTCTCACCACCCTCCTGACGCGCCACCGCCACCAAAACCACCACCACCGCCGCTGAAGCCGCCACCAAAGCCACCACCGCGTCCACCGCCGCCTCGGTGGGTTCCACCGAGGAGCAAACCACCAATCAGAACACCTCGACCCCGGCCACCTAGAAAAAGGAACAGCAGCATGAGCAGCGGGACGACACCGAACAGAGACCCGCCGACGTCCTTCGTGCCACTTGGCTTGGGCAGCGAGACAGGCTCACCACCAGCAGCTTTCATCAGGACTTCGAAGGCGCTGCGGATGCCCTGCTCATACTGGAGTTTTCGAAAGCTGGGCGCCAACACGTTCCTGATGATTCGCCCTGCCAACGCGTCGGGGATCGCTCCCTCCAGGCCATACCCGACCTCGATGCGCATCTTGCGGTCCTGAACAGCGATCAACATGAGGACGCCGTCGTCTTCCTCCGCGCTACCGAGCTTCCACGCGTCAGCGACACGCATGCTGAAATCCTCGATGGGATCGCCTTGCAGGGTCGGCACGGTCAACAGAGCGAACTGGTGACCGCTGCCCCGCTCATACTCAGTCAACCATTGTTCAAGTGCCTGCGCTTGCGGTGCTTTTAGCAACTGAGCCGTGTCGTTGACATGCCCGCGCAGGGGCGGCACCTCGAGCGCGAGCGCGATAGCGCTGACGAACGTCACTGTGACGAAGACCAGCAACGTAGCCAGCCCGCGCAGAACTTGATGGGTGTGAAGCGGAAGCATCTAGAAGTTGACTTCGGGAGCCTTGTCCGCGCCCTCGGTGGTCGCCGAGAACGTTGGGCGCTCGGACTTGCCTCGCATCGACGCACCGATCGACGTCGGGAAGCGCAAAACGACCTTGTTGTACTCAGCCACTTGCTCGATGAACCGCTTCCGCGCCACCGCGATCCGATTCTCGGTGCCTTCCAACTGCACTTGGAGGTCTTGAAACGCTTGGGTTGCCTTCAACTCCGGGTAGCGTTCAGCCACGACCAGGAGTCTCGACAGAGCGCTGCCCAATTGCCCCTGCGCCTGCTCGAACTGCTTGAGCTTGGCTGGATCGTCGATGGTCGAGGCGTCCACCTCGAGCTTTCCCACCTTCGAGCGTGCTTCGACGACCTTCTGCAGCGTCTCCTGTTCGAAGTTGGCGGCGCCCTTCACCGTCTTGACCAGGTTGGGCACGAGGTCGGCTCGTCGCTGGTACTGGTTCTGGACTTCCGCCCACGCTGCCTTCACGTCTTCGTCGTGATCGATGACAGCATTGTAGCCGCAACCGCTAGTGGTGAGCCCAAGCAGAACCGCAGCGAGTAGCAAAAGCCGCCTCCCGAGTGGCTCGACGTGTCCGAGCACTGGAGGGAAGAATGTCAGGTGTTGCTGTCTTGGTCCGATCGGCATGGGCCCTATCTTCGGCACTCGGGGCGCGGACGCAATCGGCGTCTGGGCTAAATTCTCGGTCAGAAGGGCCGACGGTCGGTTCGGCACGCTCCGCTTGACAGCTGGTGACTGGGAGAAGAGCCTCGTGCGGTGCGCCAGTCCCAGGCCGAGCCATACGACGTTGCGTTTCTTCGCCACCGCGTTCGGAGTTTTGGGCTGTTCGCAGGCTCCTTTGCCCTCTTTTTTTGGTCATTCCGGTTCGTCTTCGGCGATTTCGAGGGCCGGGGCATTCTTTCTGCTCCCAGCCTAACTCACTTCTTTGCCGGGTTTTTGCTGCTGGCCGTTTGGCTGGTGCTGCGGCCCGAGCGCTGCGGTCGCACCGTCGTTCGGACCGTCGAGGCGCTCGGGATCCTCATCAGCTGTGGGCTGCTGGTGGCGATGGGAACCACTTTGGACAAGGGTCTTGCCAGGCCTGAGCAAACCATGGCGCTCGCGCTGACTTTCATCACCTGTTCGAGAGCCGTCTACGTGCCGAGTTCGGGAACGCGGACGGCGCTCCTCAGCTTGGGAGTAGGCATCGCGCTGCTCGGGGGCGTTTATGCGATGTACGTCCACTTCCCGATGGAGCCATTCGTGAGGTTCGATCCGAAGATGGCCAAGTACTCGTCGGCGGACATGGCCATCTTCCTGACGCTCGGAACCGGTGCTTGGTGGGTGCTTGCCAGCGCACTCGCCGTTGCGACTTCCCGGGTCATCTACGGCTTGAGGCGCGAAGCGGACGAGATGAAACGACTGGGGCAATATCAACTGGAGCGGAAGCTAGGAGCCGGAGGCATGGGAGTCGTCTACCGGGCACACCACGCGATGCTGCGCAGGCCCACCGCAATCAAGTTACTGCCCCCAGAAAAGGCGGGCGAAGCCGCCCTTCAGCGCTTCGAAAGGGAGGTCAAGCTCACGGCCAGACTCAAGCACCCCAACACCGTCACCATCTACGATTATGGCCGCACGCCGGATGGCATTTTCTATTACGCAATGGAACTGCTCGATGGGGCCAACCTGGAAGAAGTGGTGCGGGTATCCGGCGCGCTGCCAGTCGAAAGGGTGGTGCACGTCTTGACCCAAGCTGCCGGAGCGTTGGATGAAGCACATGGCTTGGGTCTAGTTCACAGAGACATCAAGCCGGCGAACATCATGCTGTGCAACCAAGGGGGCATGGTGGATGTCGTCAAGGTGTTGGATTTTGGGCTGGTGAAGGATTTACGGCCCGCAGATGGGGCGGAGCTTACCGACGCTGCGCTGAGCCAGACCGGGGTAGTCACCGGCACGCCGCAGTATCTGGCACCCGAGGCGCTGAGTGATCCGGAAAGCGTGGGCCCAGCCAGCGACCTTTACGCCTTGGGTGCTGTTGGGTACTACTTGCTAGTTGGCGACCACGTGTTCACCGGCAAGACGGTCATCGAAGTTTGCGGAAAACATCTGCATCAGGAGCCGGATCCTCCTTCAAAACGTCTCGGGCGCTCCGTATCGTCAGCGCTGGAGGACCTGCTTCTTCGCTGCTTGGCCAAATCGCCTAAGGACCGACCAGCGAGTGCCGCCGCGTTTCTGGACGAATTGCTGGCTTGCAGCATCCCGGCATGGGACCCGCTCAGGGCTCGAAAGTGGTGGACTGAGAACATGGGCGCCATCCGTCAGAGCGCCATCGGGGAGTCGGTCGCGTCGAGCGAAACCGTGATGGTCGATTTGGGCCGCAGGGAAGCGTGAGCTCAGGACCGGGCCTGAGTTCCGAGCGCGTCGACTTTGGGCGAAATTGTTTTCATCCAGTGGCAGCCATCGGGCGCGCTAGCGTTTGTCGATGCAATGTCGACGACTCGAAATGAACTACAGGCCCGCGGGCGCTTGGACTCGACTACTACTGGCCGGCGTACTGGTCTGGCTCTACCCCGGCCTCGCTTTTGGACATGTCGGGTGGCAAGTGCCGGAGCAGAGTGCTCATTTGCGTGCTGGTTCCCAGGCGGAACTGTCCTGGGTGGATGTCATTCCCCACGCGACGGTCGGTTACCTGATTGAGTTCTACAGTGCGCCCGACGCCGATGTGGAAGTCGTCGGCTATGTGGATGCTCCACAGCATTCGCTGACTTGGCAAGTTCCAGCAGAGCCGTGTGCGGCCTGTTCGCTTGTGGTGACTCAGGTTAATGAAGTCGGGGAATACAATGCGACGGTGCCCATCCACATCGATGCGAGTGACGCCCCGTCAGGTCCGTCGACAGTCCCACTCGCGAGTGACGATGCCGTTCCACAAGACGCGTTCACGGATCCGCCCAGGAAAGCGCCTGCCAGTTGCTCATTGACTTACAGTGATTCAGCGGTGGCTGCCAAGGCCTGGATCGCCTTGGCGTGCCTCGCGATGGGCTTCGTGGTTCGCCAGAGAGCGCGCCGCGCTACAGAAACTGTCGAATGAAGCCGCTGGAGTCGTTTCCGACGGCACCAACATTGAATACTCCATTGTCAGCTCCAACGACAAACACCCTGTCGGCGGCGTCCGCGGCCACGTCCTGGGCGTAGTCGTTGTCGGCTCCGCCGAATTGCTGTGCCCATCCGATTTCTGCGGTGGCCGAGAACTTGATGAGATAGCCATCATAGGCGCCCAGATTCTGTCCGCCCAACGTTCCCGTAGAGGCACCGCTGACGTAGATGTTGCCGAAGGCGTCGAGGGCGATACCGAGGGCGAGATCGTCAGCTTCACTGCCGTACCCTGCAAGCCACTCCAGCTGGCCGCCGGGAAGATACTTGGCCAAGAAGGCGTCGGTGTTGCCCGACCGGGGGCCGTCGATATCGCCGAAGCTACTGCCTGCGACGTATACGTTTCCTTGTGGGTCGATCGCGACTGCATAGGCTTCGTCGATCTCCGGTGTTCCGAACTGCCGCACCCAGTTCAGATCGCCGATTGATGAATACTGGGCGACGAAGGCGTCCGTCAGTCCTGGCGCGCCATCGGTCAAGTCCACGTCCGTCCAACCGACAATGGTGGTGGTTCCGTCTGTGAGGCTGGTAGCGATGTCTGTTGCGATAGTCGTGCCGCCTTCAGGTGCGCCGAGTTCACGAAGCCACTGCCGTTCCCCCGCGGGGGAGTAGTTGGCCACGAACGCCCAAGGCAACAGTCCGTCTGCTGCCCCGAGTGTGCCGGTGACCACGATTGAACCCGCGCTGTCGATGGAAACACCGTTGGCGGCGTCCATGTCCTCGCTGGCAATTAGTTGCGTCCAGCTCAGTTGCCCCATGGACGAGTACTGAACGATGAAGGCGTCACCGCTGCTGCCTTGGTTTTGCGTCGTGTCGTTGAGCGGACCTTGTGTCGAGCCCACCACGTAGATATTGCCCTCAGAATCGAGTGCGATGTCGTTGGCGATATCGCTGCCGTCGGTGCCGAACGTGTCCGTCCAGAGCACGGTCCCATCGGTCGGCGAGTACCAGCCAGCAAACGCGTCTGGGGGAACGTCCGGGGTCGCAGATGCTCCTCCCGCCACGAAGACGCCACCATTGGGGCCGATGGTGACGGCGTTGGTCTGGGCGCTACCGACCCCAGGCTCAGCCGACCACCCATCGAGTCCTTGGGCACCCTCTAGCTCGACAGGGGGAGCGGGTGAGGGGGCAGTGCCGGTGGGCGCCGTCGGAGAGCTCGGTACTGGCAGCGACGGCGCGGGCTGGCTCGCGTCGGGTGCCGAGCTACTGCTGCCGGTACCGCTCGCGGAAGGGGTGGGGGTTGGCGCTCCGCCGTCGGTCACAGTCACGGCCCTCTGACAGGTGCGCTGGACGTCGGGGCACGTCGGTCCATCGAGTGTGCACACCGCTTGCTCACTGAGGCGGCTGCAGTCGTCATCCAGTTCGCATCCGATTGTGCAACTGCCGCACAAGCAACTGAACCCTCCTTCGCACTCGCTGTCGAAGTCGCATTTCTTCAGCCAGTTGGTGTTCGTGTCGCCCGTGGATTGCTGGGGGCCGTCTCCTGAGCAGGCGCACGCAAGGGCCTGGGCCAGCAGGAGGCAGCGGAGATTGAAGCGGCGGTGCATCGGTGCCTATTTTTCCTCGGCATTGGGTGAGGAGCCCTCATCCGCATCCTCGGATTGGTTTGCGTTCTGTCCGTAGTAGAACGTGATGGTTTCGCAGTTTGAGGGTGGTGGGTTAGCCTCGTTATAGGCGGCCACTCGTCGCCACAGCTCACCCACTTCCTCGCGGGTGCGCTGAAGCAACGTGCGCACTTCGGTTTGGTGAGGATGGTCTCGGTGGACTCGGAATCTGAGTGTGGCTCCGCCAACGACGTCCGCGTTGTCTGAACGAGCCGTCGAGAGTTTGGCCGCCAAGGCGGTGGAGACGGCGACGAAGTGGTCACAAACCGCTGCCTCCCAGCCTTGGGTTGCACCTACCGGGATGTGAAAGTCCAGAGCTTCGTACAACGTCGACCCGGCGCTCTGCTCATGGGCGCGGACCCGTCCCTGCTTGATCAGGTCGTCTAAGGCGCGTGCGATGGTGTCTTCGGTGGATTGGCCTGCAGCTCGAAGCAATTCGTCGGCGCTCTGGAAGGCCCCGCTCGTGGCGAGTACCAACCACAGGCGATTCTCGAGGGAGTGCTGCGCCTCCTCTTCGCCCAGCCGTGTGCGGTCGGCCTGCGACGTTGCGCCGTAGAGCGCACTCTCTCCGGTTCCGCTGGAGTAGGCCAAGCCGCTATCCACTAGGTCGTTGAGAACTGCCGAGAGATCTCGTGACGAGAGTGTCGGGAGGGAGTTAGCCAGCTGTCGGCGCGTGACCGTCCCTGCCTCGAGGCGTGTGAAGACTCTGTGCCAGGTCGAGTGTTGCACTTCGGAACTCTCGAGCAGGCGCCGGACCTTCAGTTGATAGGAGCGCAGGGCCAGGCCGAACATGTCTGCCACGACCTTGCGTCGAACTCCCTGGGCTTCGAGTTCTTGGGCCAAGTCGAGGAAGACCTGGTTGGCAACGTGGGCGAGGGGCGCCCGAACCCCGGAGGTCGTTGCGATCTGGGCCAACAGCACCGTCGTCTGGCGAACGATGGTGTCGGTGAGAAGTCGAATATCCACCGCCCTGTCACCGTAGCAGGTGGAGGGCGGCACAAGGGTGAAAAGAATTTCGCCCGCGCCACCCCACGCGGCGCGGGTAATCCCCTTGACAAGCGCAGGCCAGCAGAACATCGAGGGGGCATGAAGGCCAAGCCGACGGTCGAGACGCTCAAACCCTATGTGGCGCCCCTGGAAGGGCGTCGGGGACTGCTACGCCTGGACTTCAACGAGAACACGATGGGGCCCAGTCCGCGCGTGGTCGACGCCATTCGAGCCCTTCCTCCTGAGGCGTACGCCACCTACCCTGAGTACGAGGAATTGAGTGCTCGTTATGCGGGCCACGTGGGACTGCACCCTGACTGTGTTGGTTTGTTCAATGGATCGGACGCGGCAATCAAGGCCGTGTTCGACGCTTTCGCAAGTCCAGGCGAGCGCTTCGTGACCACCTCGCCAACTTTCGGGTACTACCGCCCGTGCGCCGAGATCGCCGGTATGACGATCGTCGGCGTGGCCTACGAAGCCGATTTCTCCTTTCCGTGGACTCGGCTCCGACAAGCCCTGTCTGAACCGACGCGGATTTGCATTCTCTGCAACCCCAACAATCCGACGAGCACGCTGGTCGACCGAGAACCCATTCTGGAGGTTGCAAGTCAATACCCGGACACCCTGTTCGTCATCGACGAGATCTACACGAGCTATACCGGTATCAGCGTGCTGCCGCAGGGGGCGGAACTACCGAACCTCGTTGCACTGCACTCGCTGTCCAAGTCGTGTGGGATCGCTGCGCTTCGCATTGGATTCGCCTGTGGGGCGCCGGGCATCGTCGAGCGCATGCAACGGGTTACCGGTCCGTACGACATCAATCAATTTGGGGTCGTTGCTGCGAACGCCGTGTTGGATGATTGGGCAGCGATGACCCACTACGCCAGAGAGGTGGCCCAGGCCAAAGTGTTCACTTTGGATTACTTGAAGCAGCGAGGGCTTCGTTTCTATTCGGGCGGGGGCAACTACCTGCTCGTTTGGCCGGGCAAGCCCGTCCTGGAGGTGGAGGCTGCGCTGCGTCAGCGGGGGATCCTCGTCAGAAGCATGCACGGCAAGCCGATGCTGGATGACTGCTTCCGGTTGAGCGTGGGAACCCCAGCGCAAATGGGTCAATTCGCCGAAGCGCTAGACCTGGTTTTGGCCGGATAAACTTGTTGGCCAAGTCTCAATGTGGCGACAGTTGTCGTTTTTTGTGTCTATTGCCACGAATGGATCGCACCCAACGACATCAATCGCTGGTAGCGACAGTAGGACTGTCCTGTCGGACGCATGGATATTGATCTGGCGTATGAGAATCCGAGACAATCGCTGCTAGAAAAATGCGCGCGTCACGTTTCATCATCAGCAGTGCAATACTCGGCCTTTCGCTCGCCTGTTCGTCCGGCAAAGACGCGGAAGCGCCCAAGCGTCCACAGGCCGACTTGGGAGAGCCAGACGACGATGTCGATCCCGCGATAATCGGTGCAGCGGTGAGGGATAACAGTAGCCAGTTCCAGCTCTGTCTGGAGACCGCCCGCCAGCGCAATCCAGAGCTGATGGGGCTGATCGAGGTGCGCTTCCTCATCAACACTGACGGGTCTGTGGGACAGGCGATGATTGTGGACACCGACCTCCCTTCGTCGATCGCTGACTGTGTGGTGGATGCCTTCTACAACGTGAGGCTGCCCCAGCAGGATTCGGCAGTCGTCGCCCAGTATCCCATGTATTTCCAGCCCAGTTGAGGCTGACCGGGCTTCTTGACATGATGCCCGGATGAAGTTGGGCCGTATCGCTGAGATATCTCGCGTTTTCGTGGAGGAAGGGCTGGGTTGGACCCGCCCGGAGGCGGACGAAGCCCCCGAAAGCTCTCTGGGGGACGCGCCGGAGGCAGTGGAGCGCAGACATGCAGTGCGGCTGCGACGCGCTCTCGAACGCCTAGGACCGACGTTCGTCAAGTTCGGTCAGCTCTTGGCGACACGGGTCGACTTGTTCAGTCCTCCATTCTTGGAGGAGCTGGGCAAGCTTCGTTCCCACGTTCCTCCGTTCCCGAGCGAGCAAGCCAAGGAGATACTCGAGGAACAGTTGGGGCGCCCGCTCCCGGACCTCTTCGTGGATTGGCCTGCGGAGCCCGTGGCTTCTGCGTCAATCGCCCAGGTCTACAAGGCTCGCCTGAAGGATGGTGGCCAGTGGGTAGCGGTCAAAGTGCAACGACCCGCGCTCGCGGAGACCGTCACTTCCGATCTCGACATGTTGCTCGAGGTATCGAAGTTCATCGATCGATTGGTACCAGCATATCACCGAAGCATGGTGCATCAGGTGGCCTCCGAGTACGCCACCCAGGCACGGCAAGAGATGGACTTCTTGGCGGAAGCTCGCGCCATCGAGCGCTTCGCCGAAATGTTCGCCACGTTGCCCGAGTTTCGTGCTCCCAAGGTGTACCTGGAGCTGTGCACTGCTCGGGTGCTGGTGATGGAGTGGTTTGACGGACCCCAGCTAGAGCAAGTACCGGGTCCGGAGGAGCTCGCTCAGCGCGGGACTTCGCCGCGTCTGCTCGCCAGCTCGATGTTGCGCTTGCAGCTCGTGATGTCCTACGAGTACGGGTTCGTTCATGGAGATACGCATTCTGGCAACATCATCCTATTGAACACGGGGCACTTCGGCCTCATCGACTTCGGGTTGCACGGGATGGTCTCTCGCCACCTGTGCGACAAGATGCTCGAACTGCTCTTCTACCAATCGTCGGGGCGAACAGACGATGCGGTGGCGGCGTTTCTTCAGATCTTCTCGCCGACCGGCGATTCGGATCTTGATCGCTTCGAAGACGAGCTGCGAGTCGTGCTGGCGAAGACAGACAAGCCCCACAGCGGCAATCCCCTAACGGCTCAGCTCGTGGATGGGTTGCGGCTTGGGGCACGCTATCAGCTTCGAGCTCAATCGGAGCTGTTCATCGTCATCCGCAACCTGGCTATCGTCGAAGGTATCGTGATGACCTATTGTCCTGAGCTCGAGTTGCTCAAAGAAGTGCGAGAGATCCTCTCCGGCATTGTCGTGCGCAGGGCTCTGTCAACTCCCATGCGCGGCGAGTACAAGGAGGTGCTGCCAATGCTGTTGCTCACGTTCTCGCAGCGGCCCGAGCTCGCCCAGCGTCTCCTGCGCTTGGAACGCTCCTTCACGGAAGCGCGCAACTTGGGCGAGTTTCTCAAGAACGAGGGCGTCTTTGAGCACCAGGCTCCCCGACGTCAATCGTTCGATTGGAGGTTGTTCGTGATTGCAGCGCTACTCGGGGCGCTGCTGATGGGGTTGTTGCAGCTTCTTTCCGAAGGGTAGTGCAGGCGGCGCCACGACGCCTGTGCCCGCGGTCTCCGCGGCGCTCGCGCGGCTCTCTGCAGCGAGGAGCTCACTTCGCGCCCGCTGGAGCTCCGCCTTTGCTTCCTTGGCTTGCAGGAGAGCTGCATCGTGCGCTCGTATGATCTGCCGGTGCCGCTGTTGGAGGGCGTCCAAAGACTCTTGCAGGACGGCGCCAGTGCCGATCAGTTCTTGGCGCTCGCTCTCGAGCAACTGCAGCTGGCTCTCCAAGGATTGAACCTCATTAGTTGCTTCGTCGAGTTCGACGAGCAGCCGAACTTCGGTATGGCGCAGCCGGACATTGTCATCGGTTGCGTCTGCCAACTGAGCTTCCGCCACCCGAGCTTCGCTCCGCGCGTCATTGCGTTGATGGAGCACGCTGGCGAGCGCAATGCCCCCGATCAGCAACACCGTGCCGCCGACACCCAAGACAATCCGCCACTTGCGACGTCGCGTCAGAGCCTCCACCTGCGCCAGTCGCTCAGCCTCGCGCTTGGCTTTGGCGTCGTTGTTGGCTCGCGCGCGGCTCCGCGCGAGGTAGGCGATGACAGTCTCAAAGGCACGATCACTCGCTTCAGCCGAGTCCGCTGAGTGACGGCGTGCCCAGAGCATCGTCGGGCAGCGCTGCTTCCACCAGGCTTCCAGATCTGACAGCTGGGGGTCTCGCAACAGGCCTCCCGCGAAGCCGCTGTCGGCAGACGTTCCCGCTTCGTCCTGAGCAGAGCGGACCAGCGAGCGGTAGGTCTTGCTAGCCGCAAGCTCGCTGTTCGCCCAGCGCCTGAGGCTGCTCCACTCGGTGAGTAGAGCTGGGGTTCCGATTTCGACTCGGGAGTTCGGGTCCACAGAACCCAGGCGAAGAAAGGCGCAGTCTTTCGCCCCGAAGGTTGTCAGTATCCGCTTGAAGGTGGGGTCAGAGACCGAAGTGCTGACGCTTTCGGCCAGTTCGAGCACGCTGCACGCGCGTGGGGTTAGCCTGCCGGCAGACGTGCCCAGCAGTGCCTGGAATACAGCGCGGGTCAGTTCCTGCTCGGTATCTGTCATGTTCTGTAGCAGAGCCTGCCCGTGAGCGTTCAAGTCATCCGGGCAACCCGCGGCAGTGTAGGTAGTCAGGTCGATGATGCCTGTCGAGGTGGCATGGGAGGCCATCTGCAGAAGCGCATGCTGCAGTGCTGGCAGGGGCGCTTGTGCTCTTTCGAGATCACCGAGCAATTGCTCGCAAAGGGCGGGTGTGGCGTGCCAGTTCATGACCTTCAGCGGCTCGGTGATCATCGCCCGCAGACTGGCTCGGTTGGGCTGCTCCAACACCACCATGCCCCCAGCGAGCGCGCCCGCCAGGCCTGGAAACTGGCCGCACTCGCCGACCGCAGTCTCACTGAGAGAAAGTACCACAAAGACGCGGCTGCCATCTTGTTGCGCGGCCCGAAGTAGCTGCCGCACCAAGCGAAGCTCAGTCTCACCGGGGACTTGGGTGAGGAGGTCGAAGTTCTCGATGACGAGGAGCAGCTTGTCGTTCGTCCCGTGCAAGACGTGCCCGGCGGCGCGCAGCAACGCGTCGCTCGCGCCGTCGAGACTCGCCTGGACGAGGCGATAGCTCTCGTCGGTCAGCGCGCCGCGCGACACCCCCTCATCGCAGGCGGCAATGAAGGCATCCTCCAACCCTTCGTGGAGGGCGCCGGCGCTCTGCGCGAGGTCCATTCGCGCAACTCGCCAAGAGCCGGCTTCCCGTCGTCGAAGTGACCCGACGAGGCCGCCCTCGATGAGCGAGGTACGGCCGCTTTGCGCGGGGCCCACCACCGCCGCCAGGTGCTGCGAATCCAGTACGCTCGCTAGCAAGGATAGCTCTCTGCTTCGCCCCGCGAACACATCGTGGTCCGCCTCGGAGAAGGGACGCAGCCCAACGTACGGTAGGCCGAGACGCCGCGTGTAACTCTGCAGGGGCGAGACTCCGCGGCGTCCGTCATCCGTCTGCGGCGGTAGCGGAGTTAATCGAAGGTGGCTATCTGGCGCCGGTTCGACGAGTTCGGCTTCGTCCAGCTGAGCGTCCGAGGGGTTCGAAAGGGCGGAGGGAGATGCAACATTCATGGCGAGGTTCCATCGGTGTACCAGCGCCGTCCGGGGTTAGGCATGGCCAACATGAGCGCTTCGCGAGACACGGATAGTTGTGCTCTTGGCGAACATGGCCTGGCTTTTCCACAGCCCTCGCGACAGCGACACTGGAGCCAAGCGCCAAAGGTGGCGTGGTCGGGCCCGTTCCGCGGTCTTCGAGGTCGCACCTGGTATCGGGCTTGACTCGTCCAGGCAGCGCAAAACCGTGATAAATTCGTCGCTTCCCCCGAGCCAGGCATGCCAAGTAAAAGGATAGGGTGGGCTTGATCGTTCAAATTTCCGATCTGCATCTGCTGTCCGGAGGTCCTGACTACCCTGCGATCATGCGAGAGTTGCCGGGGGCGTTGGCCAGGGAGCAACGGCAACGGGACATGCGCGTTGAGCTCATGGCCCTCACCGGTGACGTGTTCGACTCCGCTGGTCTCGATCTGGGCGCAGCGATGGCAGCGTTCGCCGAGTTCAAGGAGAACGTGTCCAGCGCTCTCGGAGGGGCGGTTCCGATGGTCATCGTGCCCGGGAATCACGATCGGCGATTTCATGGGCTCGTGGGGCCACACAGAACGGCGCTTTTCGAGCGACTCGCGGCAGAGTTCGGGGAGCAAGTTTGGGTGCATGGCAACACGGGGCATTTCTTGGCGAGCGTCGTGCCGAACACGCATCATCGGGTTCCCGCTTGGGTGATCGCGTACGATTCCACCTACCTTCCGCTTGGATTCATCAGCGCTGGTGGCGCGCTACGGCAGGAGGATTTGCTGCATGCCGCGGCACAGATCGAGAACAAACGCTCCGACTGGCCGCTGATCTTCCTGCTGCATCACCACCTCGTTCCCACCCCGCTGACGGACATCGGTCCCGTCGAGACCGACGCGTTACCGCAGGCACTGCGTTGGCTGGTAAGTCAGGTGTTGCCCCGTATCATCTCCAACGCCGACCGGGAGGAGTTGACGATGACCGCGCTGGGTGCGGGGACCGTTCTGTCGATCTTGCACACGCTTCGGCGGCCCGTCATCGTGCTTCACGGGCACAAGCACTACGCCAATGCGCGTCATCTGGGGGCCACGCGTCAGGGGCAGGGTGACGTCCTGATTGTCAGCGGGGGGAGTGCGGGTGTCGCTCAAAGCTGGTTTCCGACCACGGCTCGCGAAGCAGCTCGGCTGTGGCCGTCGTTCAACGTCTTGGAGCTCTCTCCGGACGGAGTGAAAGCGGATGTCGTCTCGTTCGCCTATCGTGGGGAAGCGCTGGGGGAGACGAGAGTCGTTCCGTTGGTCGCCGCTGAGAGAGATGGGGTCCGCTGGCACCCTCAGCCAGTGTCCGATGAGCCAGAGAAAGCGCCGGAACGCCAGCTCGAGAACAATACGCTCATCTGTACGCTTCACCCGTCGGTGCGGCACCAGCGCTGGGACGTCCACTATGTTCGTGCCTACGACGGCGAGCCCGAGCACGCTCCGGACAGCTACGAAGATACGGTCGATGCGTTGGAGGACTCGGAACTGTTGACACTCAACGCCGTCACCCGGCGCGGCACGATCGATCGTTTCCCTCCGTGTCAGATGCGTCTGTTTCGGGGGCAGAAGGCCGTCTACCGGATAGACGGAGCGTTGTGTCGACACATTGATGAGGCGCACCGATTGTTCGGAAAACGGTGGGCGCCGTACTGCTGGTTGGGAGTGATGAACCGCTACTTCAGCAGGCGCTTGGTTCTGGAGGTGCGCACCCAACACCCCGCGCACCTGCGGGACGCGTTCGCTAGCGAAACGGATCTCGGGAGCGGTTCGAGTGGTCCTGTCGAGCTTTCGTTGGTCGAGCCCGGGAGGGTCGTTGTCGTCTACGAAAACTGTCCAGCCCGAACCTTGGTGCGCATTCACTGGCCCATGGAGACTCACTGAGGAAGGGCTGGCTGGTGCACAACCTGTCGAGACGAGCTGTCCTGTTTACTGGAAGGGCTGGGTCCGAACGTTCCCAGCGGTCACTCTTCGCTTGTCAGATTCTCCAACGGGCTGGCGCAGGACGCTTCACTCAGCAGTTCCTTCACGCGAGCGTACTGACGCCAAAGCCTGTCGCAGCGCTCCTTCGCTTTGTCGAGGTCCCCGTTCTTCGCCTCGATTTGCAGTGCTTCCGCTTCGTTGGACATCAGCTCTGCACCAACGGCAAGACAACTCCCTTTGAGTTTGTGCGCCTTGTCCCGGGCGAGGTTCGCGTCGCGAGTCGAAACGGCGGCTTCGAGCTCCGTCAAGTTCTCGGGTACTCGAGAAATGAACAAGCTGACCAACCGAGCTGAGCGCTTGATGCTCATGTCGAGCTCCACGGGAGCTTCTGCTGGTGCCGAGCTTGGCATCGCGGTGGCAGTCGAGGAACGAAGCACCAGCACCTCTGATTTACTCATTCACTGCCGCCAGCTCGGCTGAGCGCGCCATTCCGACACAGGTACGCACGGCAGCGGCGAGCTGCTCGACGGCCACCGGCTTTCGCAGAATGTGTCCATGGAATGACCGGCGCAGCCTGTCCTCAGCGTCCCTGAACCCGGTCACGAAGACGAAGCGGCTGGCCCAAGAAGCGCTGTGCTGAAGAGCTGCCGTATAGACTGCTTCCCCGTTCGGATCCGGCATCATCAGGTCACACACTACGACCTCGGGTGGCTCGGCAGAGAGTATCCACTTGAGCGCTTGCCCCCCCGACAGTGCGAATTCCGCGTCCATGTCCTCCTTCTGCATGACTCTCCGATACGAAGAGAGCATCATCATGTCGTCATCGACGAACAGAACGTGGGGTCGTTCATAGGCAGACCCATGGCTCACAGGCACCCCTGAACTATGTCGACTCACGCCTTCAGAAACGCGTGTCGAGACCCACGTTGATACCTGACGGACAAGTGCCTTCGGATTGCTCGTCTTGCAGATGTAGCCGTCAGCGCCGCAGGCGGCCACGCGAGCTTTCAGTTCTGGCTCTTTCATGCTGGAGTAGAGCAGCACCGTGGTTTTTCGTTCAGGGGACGGGGACGCGACGGTGAGCAGTTTGACCAGGGTGTCGCCTTCGACGCCGGGCATGCTTACGTCCAGAAGCAGAAGATCCGGCTTGTCCTGGAGGGTGAGTGCGACGCATCCGATGGCCCGGTTTCGCGTGAGTACTCGGTAGCCCGCGCTCTCCAGAACGGAGCGGGCTTGTTCCAGAACAATGGGGTCGTCGTCGACTACGACGATCGTTGGTCTACTCGAACTCATTTCGCCCTTCCGATTCCTATCTACGGCGGAATACCAGCTGTCTTGAAGGGCCGAACGTCCGATACCGTTGATGCGGACCCTCAGAGCTGTGTTCCCCGTCGCGCGTGCAGGTGAGTCACCTGCCGCAGGTGTGCGCTCCCAGGTGAGACGCACCCAGGTCGCATGAGGCGTCTCCTGGAATTGCCTGTTGGCGCTCGATTGTGGTGGAGTGGCGACCGTGCCAGACTCGCGCCGTCACAGAGGGCCCAATCCCAGGGATCCGGAGTTGTTCTCGGCCGCTCGCGTTGTCGCTCTGAGGGAAGCCGTAGCGCATCTGAGTTGGATGCTGTCGCGGGGGTACGCTGTTTCATCGGCGCTCAAGCTGGTTGGCGACCGTTTCAAGTTAACTCAACGCCAGCGCGAAGCAGTTGCCAGAGCGGCCTGCTCCGATGAGGCAGCCGCCCGCCGCGAGGAAAAGGAAGGTCTAGCGGCGAAAGGTGATGAGGTGTGGGTGGACGGCTTCAACGTCCTGCTCACCGTGGAGATGGCCTTTGGTGGCGGCGTGGTGTTGAGGTGCCGCGATGGTTGCTACCGGGACATTGCCAGCGTGCACGGAACCTACCGACGGGTCCAGGAGACGGCTCGAGCGATAGAAGCCACTGGAAGCTATCTCGCCAAGCAAAATCCGAAGGTGGTTGTCTTGCTCCTGGATGCTCCGGTGTCCAATAGCGGCAAGCTGGGCCAGCTGGTTCTAGCGGACTGGAGTAAACGATTCGACTGCCGTCTCGAGTTGGTGCCCAATCCCGATGCCGTACTCAAGACATCGGGTTCGTTGGTGGCGTCTGCAGATTCACAAATCCTAGACGTCTGCGGGCGTTGGTTGAATCTAGCGCGCAACGTTGTTCTCGAGCAGGTGCCGAGTGCGTGGATAGTGAACCTCTCGGACGATTCGTGAATCGCGCGGGGCGAATCTCACTGGCAAGTGAACTGCACTCCCGCATCCATGTCATCGCGGGTGATTGAGGTATCGACCACACCGCCCACGGCGTCGGTAACGCGCACGTGCCACGGGCCCGCGCCCATGTCGGTCGGCGGCTCCCAATAGTTGTAGGCCTTGCGGGTGGCGTTCTGGCCGTCGATTTGCACGCTGGTGATCGGCCAACGGTGCCCCTGAACGAGTAGTTCGTTCCAGTCCATGCGCTGGGGCTCTTTCAAGCGAAAGGTCACGTTCTGTCCGTCCACAGGGCATTCGACGTAGTGCCAGGAGATGTTACCAACCGCGCCACCATTGCCAGTTCCGAGGTGGCCTTCTGAATCTTCACCTAGTTGTCGGAACGCCTCATGACTCAGGTCGATGTGGCCAGCCGTGCACTTGGGGTTGGTGGCGATTGGGCACTGGTCGACGATGGTAATCACGACGCTGCGGCCACCGTCGCGCGTGACTTCGACGCAAGCACCGCACATAGCAGAATTGCTGTAGTCTTGAGTATTCATGGCGCCGAAATAACGGCCCTGGCCCGTGTTGATGGTTGCTACTGTGTCCGGGTTGTTGCCAGTGATTTGGTAACTGCAGTTGACCTCGGTCGAGCCCATCGCGAAGGTATAGTAGGTCACGGAGCCGTTGCCGTCGTACCTGCCCAGGTCCATGCTGCACATGCCTGGCTCAGTCGTCGGGTCGACGATGACTGGCTCCGGCTCTTGTTCTGGGGGCGGAATCGAGCTGTCCGTTCCAGGATCGGCAAACTTCAGCTCATCGAGCCACAAGTCGAAGTCTACCGGTGTGTCTTCGTCCGGCTTGGTCATCTTGAAGTTGATTCCCAGTATCTGACTGGGATCGAAGGCTGCCGGGGCACCCCAGCCCTCCTGAGCCACATCACCAAAGACGACCGTGTGCTGCTGCCAGGCGTCCCCGAGGGTGATGTTTGCGCCATGGGAGTCGTAGCAATCCTCAGCGCAATTGCCGCCGTCCGCTGGTACGGAAATCGCTGTCGTGACCAGTTCGATGCGGACGTTGCCGGAGCCGCGTGCGAAGAAGGTGATGCCGCCGTAGGCGCTGGCGTCGTAGGGTGAGCGTGAACCCGAGTTGTTCAGATCCACTTGCAGTCCTGCACCCCAATCGGAGAAACCGGAGCCGCTGGTATGGATGGCATAGCCGGTTGAATTGGCTCCACCAGCTTCCGGTTTGAGGGGAGACCCCGGCGCCGGGGTTTGGGTTCCGGTCCCGTCGTTGTAGGTACCCCAGTACCCGGCCCGCCCAGCGACCTGCTCGATGCTGGAGTCACCGTCTTCGAAGTCGTCGAGCAGCGCCTCGTTCACCGTGTCGATGGGCTCGCCTGGCGTCTCGGACGCCACACCTTCAGGCGTGACCTGCCCGTCCGGGCCTGTGATGGGGCTACCGACGGGTGCTGTGCCAGGTACGCTGGGCGAAGGAGCTACTCCGGTCGCGCCCGGGCCCGCGACGACGGGACTACCTCCGACGGGGGGGGACTGCGTGGTCTCGCCTCCGACACCTGGCGGTGGGGCCACTGTCGTCATACTCGGGAGAGGGCCTCCCGCTGCCGGTCCAGCCGCCGGGCCTCCGACGCTCGGACCGCCGCTCACTGGGGAGACCACCTCGCCGTCACCGTCGCCGCCGCAGCTGACGGCGCTCAGCAGAGCGACAGTACGGACCAGAGATGTCAGAGCGACTCGGCCGTTCTTCATGGGGCGCAACGCTAACACGGCGGAGTCGGACATTGCCGCTGGTTGGCCCCAGTGTATGGCAGTGGGTCAGGCGGGGGATCTATGGGTTCTCACGGGGTGGTCGCCCGAGCAGCCTCGCCGGAGTTTGCGTTCCACCCAAACCACAGTGTTTCTGCGATACTTCAGAGGTGCATGCTGCAGTGCGCTCGAGGCTACGCCCCGGAACTCCAACACATTTCGCTCCAGCGCGAGCGTAGGATGACGTCGCCGGATGGTCAGGGTCCCCCTCAAGGAGCGGTTGAGCGGTCCGATCAGCACTCGCTGGCAGAACGCAAAGCTCTTCCGCGAATTCCACGACGCTGAACTCCAGCGGTTGGAGGAGTTCATCCACGTTCGTGAGGTGGAACCGGGAACATATCTCGTGCACGAGGGCGACAGGGCCGGTGAGCTGTACTTCATACAGCGAGGCCGCGTGGAAATCTTGAAGCGGGAGCCCCACGGCGACCGCGAGCATCGTGTCGCGGTTCTGGGCCAGGGCGAAACGATGGGGGAGATGGCGCTGGTAGATGAACTCCCCCGAACCGCGTCTGCCAGAGCTCTTACTCAGGTGCGCGTGGTGGCAATCCCGGTAGCGCGCATTCGCAAAGAAGCGAAGGCATCTGCCGACCCGATGCTCGAACGCACCTATCAGCGGCTCGTTCTGAACATGAGCGAATACTTGGTGGTGCGCCTACGCGAGAAGACGGACGAATCTCTGGCGGCTGCACAAGGGCGAGCCGCGATGGGCAAGCTAGTCGTCAACCTGCTGGTCATGCTCAGCTTGTACGTCTTTCTTTTGGGTGGGCTACCCTACCTTCAACCCCGCGTCGACTTCGATGCAGCCCGCTTGAGCATCCCGATCCAACTCATCTTCGGTTATGCCGCATGGAAGTTCATTCGCAGCAGTGGTTACCCTCTTCACTTCTTTGGGTTGCGACGCCGCGGCATCGTCCGTGTGCTCGGCGAAGCTCTCGTCCTCACGGTACCGTTGTTGCTCCTGGTAACCGGCGTCAAGTGGTTGATCCTCAGCGCGAACCCCAACCTGCACGCTGTTCCTCTGTTCGAACATACTGACGCATTGGCGCACATCGTCGAGCCGCACGTCTACAAGTGGCTCATCATCTACTCGCTATCCAGCGTCGTTCAGGAGCTGACAGTGCGCGGGGCTTTGCAGAGCACGCTCGAGATGTTTCTAACTGGGCCTCGCTTCCGCTTGCATGCGATCTTGGTCTCTGCCCTGTTGTTTTCGGTGTGTCACCTGCACCTGTCGTTCTTGTTTGCCGCAGTTGCGTTCGTGCCTGGTCTGTACTGGGGATGGCTCTTTTCTCGGCAGCGCAACTTGGTCGGAGTCGTCGTTTCTCATCAGGTGGTGGGCGCCTACGTATTTTTCGTGCTTGGCTCGTACCTTCCGACGTAAGGTGCCCCCGCTCGGAGAGCCTTACGATTTGTTGGCGCTCTGAGGGCCGGAGCTCAAGCTGTCTTCCGGACGCTGAGCGCGCAGGTTCATCGAGGAGGAACTCGAACGACCCAACTTGTTGTCGATGCGATCGAGCAATGCTTCGGCGGAGAAGGGTTTCCTGAGGAGTTCACGAGCAGTCTCGGCATCCGCCTGATGTTCGATATACCCAGACATGTAGATCACCGGCAACGATGGATTCAGAGCGTGCACCCGCTTGACCAGTTCAAAGCCGTCCATCTGTGGCATTCGGACGTCCGTGAGCAGTAAGTCCGGGGGGTGACTGCTGCGTTGCATGCGCTCGTATTCGGCGAGCCCACTCTTGCCATCCTCCGCGGCTGTTGCGTCAAACCCGGCTGCCGACAGCAGCTGCAGCAGGAACCTTCGGTTCTGCTGATCATCCTCCACCAAGAGTATCCGCCCTTGGCGTCCCTCGGGAACGGGCGAAGGCGTTTCGAACGGCTGAGTTGACGCTGGCTCGTGGTGAGCCGGCCAACTGAGTACGAACTCCGTTCCCTTGCCAACTTCGGAGTGGAGGTCGATTTTGCCTGACGTCGATTCGACAATGCCGTGCACAGTCGACAGACCAAGCCCCGTGCCACTACCCCGTGGCTTGGTTGTGTAGAACGGCTCGAACGCACGTTGGAGCGTTGTTTCGTCCATGCCCACGCCGTCATCTTGCACGCTGAGGTAGACGCGCCCGAAATTTGCGTCCGAGTGGCAACGTACCTCGATCTGGCCGTGCCCACGACAAGCATCCCTCGCATTCATGACGAGGTTGAGGATGACCTGTTCGATCTGGCCCGGGTCGGCGAAGATCCAGGCTGGTCCCTTGCTGTCGATGTTCAAGGTGACTTGTTCGCCCACCAGCCGCGACAGGAGCCGACCCATACGGCGAATCGTCTCGTTTAGGTCCATGCTTCGGGGTTCCGCGAGCTCTTTGCGTGCGAAGGCTAGTAGCTGACGCGTGAGGCCGGTCCCGCGCTCTCGGGCGGCGATCAGCTCCTGGGCAATATCGCGAACCAACGGTTCTGGGTGATGGGCGAGCATGTCGCCGTAGCCGCCGACGGCCGTCAGTAGATTGTTGATGTCATGGGAAACCCCCCCCGCCAGTTGTCCCACTGCTTCCAGCTTCTGCGCGTGTTGTAGTTGATGCTGCAACTCCGCAGCGCGCTGCTCTGCTTCTTTTCGCTTCGTGACGTCGCGCAACATGATGAGTGCGGCCGTCCCGTCACTATGGGGAGCGGAGCGAAGCAGGCCCTCCAATGTAGCTCCGGTGTTTTGAACGAAGTATTCACGCACATCCCCGGTCAACGCTTCGATCGACGGTCGGTCGTTTCCCTCGGGGGACGTGTCCGTCAAGCCGATTGCATTGAGGCCTGCACCGATGATGTGTTCGCGCTCGAGGCCGAGCATTCTCGCCGCCATCGGATTGCAGTCGTGGATCTGACCCTCTTCATCGACAGCAAGGATTCCGTCAGGGGCGCCATCGACCAGCTGTCGTGCTCGTTGGGCGTTCTTGTCGGCCGCGTAGAGGACGCTGCCAAACCCCTTCATGAACAACGCAGGCAAGAACGCAGTAGCTAGGGCACACGCCTCTGCTATCACCCAGCGCGACAGATGCCCTGGAGTTGCGGTTTCCGCGTACATGACCGAATGGAGCCAGAGCGCGGTGGCCGTCGACACGAGTGTTGAAAGGGCGAGGAAGACACCCTGGCGCGGGCCTAAAAAGAGGGTCGCGCCAAGAGTTAATCCAGGGAAGGCACTCAAGCCCGAGGTTAGGATCCCGCCTTCCACCAGTGAGAAGTGCAATTCGAACCACAGCGAGCCCAACACCAGCCACGCCGCCAACCCCAACTTGTGGTGGCGTTCGAGGGCCGCTGCCGCCAGACACGTCGCGATGACGTAGGGTTCGCGCAACGTCGGGAGGCGCCCGAGTCCGAACTCCAAGAGCAAGCTGATGAGCGACAATAGGTAGCCCAGGACTGCCGCCCAGATCCCCGCTCGGAGCCAAGTGCGATATTGGCTCACGGCCTGACGAGCCAGTACACGCTGGCTCAGGTCGTGGGGGGGCTGATTCGGTCGAGGCACGTGCCGATAATGGTACCAGGTTTAGCGAATGATCCCGTACTTGGTGCCGCGTTTGATATCGAGATGCAGGTGGTCCTTGTGTGCGAGATCGTACGCAGGCGTGAGGATGTGATGGAAGTGACCACCTGCAGCTAGTTCGCAGACTAGATTGCGCAGGGTCAGGCTACCCAAGACCGCGTCGTCGACGCGCGCCGCCGGACCGCACGGCGGAACGTCGATTTCCGCTCCCCAGGCCTCTTCGACGTTGATGATGCGGCCGTCGGCCAATCCGATTTCCGTCATGTCGATCGCTAGGCCGTACGCGTGTTGGCTTCTCTTCCGCGACCCGGGCAGGCGGGCTGCCCGACGGTAGAAGTTGTCCACGCGGATGCTGATGACTCCCTGGTTGTTCCAGACCTTGGTCACTTCGTCCAGGGTGAGAGCCAGACGGCAGTCGAGAAGGCTGTACGGACTCTTGGGGCCAGCGGTGATGAAGGTGACGCCGTTCATCGGAGCGGTGAACCTGAGCGACGTGGCGATCCCTTTGGTCTCGCGTTGCCGCTTGAGCGGCAGCTTGCGTCGAACGAGCTCCTTGCGGCACTGCCAGGGTGACAGGTTGGCGTATCGATTGGCCGGGTCACCCGCTGCCACCAGCGACTGGGGGAGCGGCTGGCGATACGCCTCGTTTTGGTGGGGATCCGCAGGCGCTCCCGCATCCATGGTAGGGGCGGGATCCGCGTCCGGGGGCTCGATCGGTGGCTCGGCCAGCGTGCCGAGCAGCGGGGCGTAGAGCTCTTGTGCGCCCGCGTCCGACGAGACATCTGGCCCGGATGGCATGTGTTCCGTGGGGGCAGGTAGCTGCGACGAGCACCCCACACCCAGGACCCACATCAGCGCTGTGGACGCACACCAGACAATCATGTCTCGCTCGCACCTCACGGTCCGAAGGACTATTTCTAACGGCACTCGCTCCTCGTTGCTTTCAGTCGTCAAATCGCTTCGCCGCGTCCCATACGCGGGTCTTGTTTGGGGTATCCGACAAGACAGTCGTCGGTCCCCGCAGCTTCCAATCGGACCCAAGCAGGCTTGGAATCCAGCATGATGTGGTGCCAAACGAGCCTTCGAGTCTCACTGGTGCCGCTCCTTCCAAGCGCCTCCCACCTTAGTCAGTCGCGAGTTGAGGTAGTACAGAACCTCCTCGTGGCAGCGCGGTCGCCAAGTCTGCAGCTGTACTCGGACTTGACCCACCTTGTGATGTACGTGAACGGGCGTCGATGCGACGCGGTAGGGGCAAAGCAGGGCGAGCTGTCGGATCTGGTGCACGTCGTCCGCGTCGTACTCCCGTTCGTCCAGTGTTACGTTGATGCGCGCCCGCCCGCTTGCTCGTTGCACCTCGACGGTTTCGTTCAATAGGACCCGATTGGGGATCAGCGCGGTCGTGCCGTCGTCTTTTCGTAGCCGAAGGCGTCCCAGCCCGACTTCGCGCACGGTGCCCGACGTCCCCCCCAGGAGGATCGCATCCCCCTCGCGTAGGTCTCCTCGCGCACTGAGGTACAAGCCGGCAACGATGTTCTGTAGCGCTGGCAATGCCGCCAGGATCACCCCGGCGGCCACGGTCACCCCAAACAAAGGCGACCAGTGTTGGAATGCCGGCACCACCAGCGCAGTCATGATTAACCCAATCCAGCCGCAGGTAAGCAGGAAGCGCACCAGCGTCAAACCCACAGCCAAGCGCCGGTTGGGATCGTAGCCTGCGCGCCAAATGCGGTGCACCAAGGAAGTCGTCACTCTGGCGGTGGCTACGGCGAGCGCGCCCAAAGCGACGATGCCGCCTATACGAAAGAGGAACGTTCCCAGTTCCGTCATGGTAGCCCCTGACCCAGCGCGCCCAAGCGCCGAAGTTCCAAGACAATCGTCCAGCGTGCGTCGCTCGGTAGTTGATAGAGGGTGCCATCGGCGCTGCCCTCGAGCAGTCCGGCGCCGTGCAAAAAGGAAATGTGACGTTCCAACTGATCCGGAGGAAGGCCGAGTTCGTCCAACAGATGTTCCAGATCGGCTGAGCCGTAGCGCGCGATGATCGACAGGACACCCAACTGCGCAGTGCTCAGCGATTGAGCGATGCGGGTTCTGCCTCGCCGCAGTGCACGCGTATCCAAGAGCAGACGCCCGTCGTCGAAGCTCGCCGCCCGGGCCCACTCGGATAGCGCGAGTCCAGGATTGCCTTCGCTGACGTGAGTCAACGTGCGCAGGAAGAGCTCACGTTCCCCTCCTAGCCCGAGCCGGCTGAGCACGCGACCAACGACCGTCCGACGAAAACCGAAGTCGAGCCCGGTGCGAATGCGACGCGCTTCCAGCAGTTCACCGACGTCGCCAGAATTGAGGGCGCGGCAACGCAGGATGCGGGTGAATGCTTCGGAAACGTTGCTCAGTTCCTCAAAAACCTCGAGGGCATCTTCACCCACGGCGACCACCCAGA
Source organism: Polyangiaceae bacterium (assembly GCA_050298815.1). GTDB lineage: Bacteria > Myxococcota_A > Polyangia > Polyangiales > Polyangiaceae > SZUA-265. The sequence continues at coordinate 57,651 of JBNKUV010000064.1, read as the reverse complement.
ACGCCGAGGTCCGAGTATGGGTCACGAGGGAAAGCAGCAGATTGAGCTCTGAAGCGCGGTCCTCCGCCCGAGAAACCCACGTGTGCAAGTTGTCCACCAGCACCGCCGGGCGCTGCAGTCCAAGCTCCCGAACCACCGCTGACTCGTCGTCGTTGCAGCCGAGCGAGTTGGCCAAACCTTGCAACAAGGTGCCAGATTGGTCCGTGCCGCCCCCATCGAGTCGCAGCACCCGGTTGTTGCGGAGTTCCAGGGCGCACATGGAAAGCAGGGAGCTCTTGCCAGAACCGATGGGGCCTCGGAGCAGAATTGCGGTCGCGGCGCCTGAGCTCCACCCCGCCTCCTCGTCGACGACCGATTCCAACAACGTGCGCTGCGCAGTGAAGATGCGCTCGTCGCGAACTGGGGCCTGGGAGAACCAACGCAGCACACTATCCGGTAGCTGCTCCCCCCGCCTTCGTTCGACTGCTCCCCGAAGGTCGGAAGCGTCTCTGAGGGCGATGCTGCGTGGGCCATGTTGCTTGAGCCAATCGGTGGCGTCAGTCAGCCTATTGCGCAGCAGCTCCGTCCAGCGTGACAGCAAGCGCTGGCGGGTAGAGCTCTCGTCGCCGCGGTGCTGCAGCTGATCGCTCAAGCTTCGGATGGCTTGTTTGCACCCAGTCTCGATACTGTCCAAGTGGGCGTGAAGCTGCCGCTTCAGCCGAGCTTCGATGAGCTCCAACCGGTGAACGGCCAAGCTCAGTTCTTCGGTGACTCGCGCGTCGAATTCCGTTCCCGGGAGCCGTTCGGCTAGAGCTCGAAGCTTGGTCCACGACGGCTCCATGGCATCGGCTGTGCGTTTGGGGAGGCGCGCGAACAGGTTGGACGTTGCTCTGATCGTTGCATCCACGCTTGGTAGAAGGCCACGCAAGAGTTGTCGTTCAGCCAGGGCCCGCAGCTCGATGCGTCGGATCCCGAGACTGCTTGCGGGCGCTCCCGCCCGAAGCTGCAGGCAGCGGACCTGCTCTGGTAACTTGTCAGTCGCCGTCTTCATCTCTTGTCCAAGAGCGCGGACTGCGGCAGATGCTCGGAGCTCTCTCGAGACTTCGGCGAGGGTGTCTTGCGTCAGCCGGTCGATGAGCTGGCGCCACTCTGAGAGCTGCTTCACGTTGTTGATGGGCGAACCCTCGATGCGCACTTCTTGAATGCGCTCCAACTCCTGGCGGATGACCAGGAGTGCGCCGGGCACTTTGCCCGCGGCGGTCAATGCCGGCCCAGTCACCTCTCGCGCCAATGCAGTGCTGACGCTCCGTTCGAGGCTTTCGATGTGACGCTCGGCCACGGCTGAGCCCCATACTGCCTGAGCGCGTCTAGCCCACGCTTCCTCTTCACTGTGATCGAGCGCCTGGATGGCTTCGCGTATTTCAGGCTCGACTGCCGAGAAACGTAAGCGATCGGCTGGGCAGTGGGGTGTGCCCATCTGCAGGAGCAAGTCGGCGAACTCTCGAAACCCCGATTCGAGCAGGGGGCGCCAACGCCCCTGCGTGGTCGCTTGGACGTCTGCAGGTTGACTTTCTGGATGCTGGGCTGTGCTGAATCTTTGGGAGACGCTGTACTCGAACAAGCCCTGAGCCAGTTCGGCGAAGGTGCGCTCGAGGGTGATCCGTGCGCCGAGTCGAACCGCGACTTGTCGCTGGCGGGCCGACTTGAACAGCTTGTGGGTCAGCCGACGCCGCCACAACCGAAGGCGAGTCAGCCGCCCAGCGGGCGCTGGTGCCGCCAGCAACTCGATGGGCAGCGAAGCCTGGACGGCGACAGGCAACTCGGCCAACGATGCGACCAGTTCGTCGAACAGTCCACGGTACGCGCGTCGATGCGCGCTGACGAGTCTCTCGAAGTCGGCGAGTGTTGGTTCTTCATCGACGCCGGGCAGCGACGGCAGCTCTGGACCAACCGTCGAGTGGAACTCCAGAACCGTCTTGTCCGTCTGCGCTTTGAAGCTGACGAATAGGTCGCCGAGGGCTTCGTCTTGGGTGATCACGTCAATGCTATCGATGTCCGCAGCGCGAGTGGATGCGGGCCCGAGACGAGGACGCTGGCTTGCGGCGCCGGACGAAAACGTGCTGGGGGTTGGTTGACTGCTCGGGATTTCACCAGCGACTTGCAGTGCTTTGCGAAGACTCACCGGACCGATGAGGAGATTGATGGCAACGGCGGCCATGCCGGTCGTCGCAATGGCGTTTCCGATGGTCGGCAACTGCTGCGCGGCTAGTCCAACGAGTCCCAACGTGACGCCAGCTTGGGGCAAATAGGCGTACCAAGCATTGTTCCCAACTTGGGGGGCCTCTCCACCAACCCGTGCGCCCACCCTTCCGGCGATGTAGTAGGCGACGGCCCGCGCCGTGCATATGGCGGCGGCGGCGGGCAAGATCTGCCAGGTCGCGAACAGATCGATACCGGCGCCGGCATTCGTGAAGAAGACGACGAAGACCGGTAGAGCAACGAGTTCGAGCGGACTCATCAGGTCGTGCTCGTACTTGGAGAAATTTCGGACGACGAAGCCCGCAGCGATGAACACCAAGAGCAACTCGAGGTGAAATGCGCGACACAACTCTGCCACGACGAGGATCATCGCGGCGACGAAGAGCAGCATCTCCGCTTTGACGAAGCGGATGTACGCGATCAGGATGCCACCCAGAACCGTCCCCGCGACGATGGACCCACCGAGTTCGACACCGACGTGCCCTAGGACGGACGGCTCCAAGGTGGCGCCGGGAACGAGCAATGTCCTGGCAATTGCCACAGCTATGGCGAGGCTGACGACAACTACCAGGTCTTTGAACACCGCGGCGCCCAGCACCAAATCCGCGAGGCGCCCCTTGGCCTGCGTTTCGTTCAATACGGCCAGTGCGATAGCAGGTGACGTACCGATGGCCAGGACGCCCAAGACCAAAGACAGAGCGAGGGTCGCGGAACTATCCTTCGCCAGCGCCTCAGGCAAGCCGACGTTGAGCACGCTCGCCACCGCCACCACCGTACCTCCCACGAGAAACACTGAAAGCGCGATCTTTGCCGCTATCGTGGCACTCAACGTCTTGCCGAGGCGCAGTAGCTGACGTAGGTCCAACTCGAGGCCCGCGCTGGTCGCGATGAGCCCCAACGCCAACGTGTTGAACATCCGCATCTCGGTGACGACTTCGCCCGAAAGGATGTTGCCGAGGGACGGTCCCAATGCCGCACCGGCCAAGATGTAGCCGGTGACTCGGGGCAAGGACAACGCGTTGCCGAGTTCGGCGGTGGCAAACGCCGCGAGCACTACGAAGCCGATTGCGGCAAGCGTCATCGGACGCGTGGCGAATGCCGAATCGACCTTCAGCCCCTCGAGAGCCAACATCACCCCAAGCAGCGCCGCAATGACGAGGAGCCGCTTCACAGTCCTGCCTCCCTCGTCGTCACGGTGCGGCTCGAGCTCAGATCGATGTTGTCCGCTTCGACATCGACGAGCAGTCGTCGGACGACGCCGCCGGCCGACATGTCGCAGACGAGGGTGCCCACCAGGACGGTGGTTAGCGTGACAGCGGCGAAATCCGGAAACTGGAGCGAGAAGTCCACAGCGACGGCGACGGCGAGCGTCCCTTGCGCCAGTAAGCCGGAGCCAATGCGATCGGGATTGATGTTCGTCAACGCTCGGGTCGCAAGGCGCAACAACAGCCTACCGGCGAGCAATCGCACCACGACGTAGATCAGTGGGAATGACCAAAGGATGGCCGGAGCGGGCGTCCACAAGGCTCCCGTCAGGATCAGCAGGAGCACGAAGATCGGGTGTTGCAGGCGGTCGAGTTCCTTGCGCAGCGCCCTCTCGTGTCGCGAGAAGACGCCCACCGCCAGTCCGGCGACCAAGTTGACGAACAATGGGCTCACCCCCATCGCCGAGCCGACCCCCGACGCGAACGTGACCGTTCCCACCGTGGCGAGAAAGATGCGACTGGTGGATGTTTCACTACCGATGAACAAGGCAAAACACCCGCCACACACGAGCCCGAGGCCGATGGCCCCAGCGACCCAGCCCCATGGACCCAGTGCTGCGATGTTGCTGGCCGTCTCGCCTCGGGCGACGGCCAACACGACACCAATGGTGACGATGGCGAGCAGCTGGCTGACGACGGAGGACGTGCGCAGCAGCTCGAATGTGGCGCTCTTGGCTTTGAGGTTCTCCCCGATGGTGAGCAATAACCCCGACGTCGCGACCGCCGCCGCCGAGCCCAAGGCGAGTCCGAGGTAGAGTTGGTTGGGGCTAGCGTAGACTTCGAGCACCCAGTTACCCCAAGCAAGCAGCGGTTCCGAGACTGTCTCGGTCCCTCTGCCAAATCCTAAGGCTACCGCCAGAGTCGCTGAGGCACCGGCGACCGCCAAGAGGGTCCCGACCGACCCCAGGGTGCCGACGACCATGTACCTAGCACTGCCGAAGGTATGTCGCGCACGCAGCCCCACCAGAAAGCCTGTCAACCCGAGCAGGAGGGACATCAGCGGAACCAGTTTTTCGAGGGAGTCTGCGGTGACGAGGCGGGGCGGAAGTTGCGGACCGATCAGCGCGCCAACGATGAGGTATTCGGCGCCCGACAGCGCCACGTATCGCGACACGTAGCGGTTGAGGACGTGTCCGACGAAGAATGCGAAGACGACAAGTCCAACCAACAACAGAGTGATGCTCATCGAGAACTCTCCTGGGTTGGGGGCACGAGCGCCTCTTTCGTGGGGGCCGGTGCTGCGCTGGAGGCTTGCTGGGATGTGACGGCGGACGAGGTGGATACCTGTGGCGCCGAATCAGATGGCACCGCAGTGGGTTTTGGCGCCTCTTGGCGTGGCGATTGGCGGACCGGGCTGGGCGCAGCTGGCGTCTCCTTCGCCGCTGTCGGTCGGGGTTCGCTCTCTTGGCGCTCTGATGACAGTGGCGCTTCGGCGTCTTCGGAGGTCGGATACGATTGGGTCGTGACCCGAGGCGCCCCGGCGTCTGTCGGGACACCAGCGTCTGTGGGGAGTGGTGGCTCGCGTTCGAGTTTTGGAGGTTCCGTCCCGGGTAGGGTACCGCCGCCGGGAACAGCCACGTAGCCAGCCGTCGCTTGGACGAGATTGGCGGTTCCTTCGACGACGACAGTGCTATCGGTCAGGGCAACGATGGCGTAGCTGCCTTCGAGCCAGCCGTCGCTGTCGAGCCCTGCGCCAAGCTCCGCAGCGGCGACTGTCAACTCCGCTGGCGACGACAACGTCTCCGACAAGGTCGAGGCGACCTCTTCTGCCAAAGTGGGCGTCTCACACGCGCACACCACACAGAGCGCACCGTCTTGCTGAGCTCGATGGGCAAAACTCATGGTGCGCGCTGGGGCGGTGGGACGGCGTTGCTCGAGCCACAATACTCCGTATTCACCGTCAGAAGCCCGACCGACGACGATCAAAGGTCCACTCATCAACGACCAGTCCGCGCTCGGCGCGCCATCCCTTGCAATAGGTGATTGCTGTTTACCCAAAGCGGCTATAGCGCTCGAAAGGAGGTCGTCTGTCGTGCGTCGCTGCAGCAGGGCTTTGCCTCCGTCCGTCAAACTGATCGCAACGCGCTTGTCAAATTGTTCACCTGGTGACCATCTTCTCCCCGCGACACCGCCCAGCCCTGCGACAAGCTTGCTCCAAGGGTTGTCATCTTCGAGGGCAGGAAGCAGCTGCTCCGCTTCGAGCTGAGCCTGGCGAATGCCGGCGAAGCCGACGTCACCGAATCCGACTGCGACGACCAAGCCGGCCGGTTGTGGCGGCCGTTGTCCGACGATGGGTGGCGGCTGTGGCGCGACATCATCGGGTGAGTCGATCCTCTTCCAGGCGACTTCCCTCGCCTGGGGCGGGCGTTCTTGCTCCAAGCGACGCACCCGACAGCTGGTGGCGAGGACCAGCGCCAACGAGACCAACGCCCAGCAGGCGGGGCGCGCCGCTTGCAGCGGGGGGCTATGGAATCGTGATCGGGGGCGCATGATGGCGGAGGGGTGTCGACTCTAACAAGAGCGGCAGCCATAGCCCGCATGTTTTCTGCTGCGGCAGCGCGCCTCATGCGGGGCCACGCTGAGCTAGGGAGCAGCCCGCAGCCGTTGGCGCCGCTGGCGCAGTTGCTTCGACCAGATCGGACGCCGGGGTTTGGGGAACGGAACGCACCCACGCCCACTCAAGGCGGTCAGCGCGGGGCCGATTTGGGGGGATTGCTCGATACCGAAGTGCTTGGTTCGCAGCGAGGCGACGGCACCCAAGAAGCGCTGCCAGGTTCCGCACGCAGCACGGAGAGCTTCCATCTCAGCTTGGCCTTCGTTGTAGAGCTGCACGCCGATCAGCGTCGCGTTGTTCGGCGGCGCCTCGAACGGCACCTGCTCGGCCAACTTGCCGAGCAACGCCTCCTTCTGCGCCAGTTTCTGGGCATCCGACAGTGGGCTTGCGTACAGCTCCGTCAGGCGCAGATTCGCTTGGGACATCAGTTCCAAGTTCACCTGACCCCGATCGACAGCCGCCAAGTACTCCTTCGTTTCCACCGCTTCGGGGCCGTAAAACTCCACGAGGTAGTCCGGGGTGAGTTCCCGGGCCACAAAGGACGCCAAGCTCTCGTTGAAGTACTGCTGGTTGGGCGCGAGCACGGTCGCGTGAACGGATTCATGCAGGATCGTGTTGACGAGGAAGCCCAGGGCGGCGGGATGGTCGGCAAACATGCTCGAGACGACAGGGTCGTCAAACCAGCCGCCGGTGGAGAACGCGGTCACCCCTCGCACGTTCACGTCCCATCCGTCCTCGGCCAAGTCTTCGGCGAATGCTCGGGCATCTCCTTCGTCGAACCAACTGAGTCCCGGGAACGAGCCAACCACAGGAAACCAGAACGTCTTGGGTACGAACTCCAATGGCTCGCTCGCGTTGACGAACCATACCACGTAGCGACGGTCGAGTTGCACGAACTCTTCGTAGTTCTCGTGCATGTCCAGCCCGAAACGAGCCCCATAATTCTTGATTCGCAACACCTCTTCTAGAAGCAGGCGCGTCCGGTCATCAGTCTTGGGGTCGTCGATGGCTTCGGCTAGAGGCCTGCCGCCGGTGGCGAGTTCCAGCTGCCCCCCAGCCGCCTGAAAGAGGAACTTCGTCGTCGTGCAGCCAAAACAACACAACAACACGACGAGCAAGCCGATGCGCACCCAGGCAGTCTAAGCAACTGGGGCCGAATGTCGAGGCGCTGTGGGCGAAGCTCTCTCCTGCAGTCATCGGTTCAGCTGGACGGCTACTTGCCCTCCGCGGGGCAAGCGCCGACCAAACCTCAGCTGAGCAGATGGCGCCAGCCCAGAGCGACTTGTTCCGGGGCAAGCAGCAGTGTGAGTACGACACCATAGACTGCGCCGGCGAAGTGGGCGTCGTGGTTGATGTTGTCACCGCCCTTCCTCGAGCGGTGCGCGGAGTAGAGCAGGTAGGCGATGGCGAACACCCAGCCGGGGATGGGGATGGGGATGAACATCAAGAACATGCTCAAGCTCGGGTTGATGACTATCGCGCAGAAGATGATCGCGGCAACGGCACCCGATGCGCCGAGTGAACGGTAGCGCGAGTTGCTACGGTGCTTGAGCACTGTTGGAATGAAACCCACGACGACGGCGCTGACGTACAAGAGCAAGAAGCGCCCTGGGCCGAGGGCGCGCTCGACCCCGCCGGCAAAGAAGTAGAGGCTCAGCATGTTGAACAACAAGTGGCCGCCGTCCCCGTGTATCCACCCAGCGGTTAGCAGTCGATGGTACTCCCGCTGCCGCACCACTCGGGTCGGACTCAGAATCAAGCGGTCCATCCATTCGCGATTCGACAATGCCATCAGGCTGACGCCGACGACGGACAGAATCACGAGCAATCCAACCGACAAGTCCATGCACACCCTCTACAAGGCCACGCACAGAGGAGCAATCGCGCCGACAGAGCTCGCTGGAGCTCCATGCGGTAGTCCGTCCAAGTACCTCGTCGAACGCCGAGCGAACGACTCGCAGGACGGACTCTTGCACCGTGGCCCCTGGGCCGAGCGGCCCCCTGGTTCCTGGGCGGAGCGCTCGGGCGAGTTGGCTGAGTCATGACCGTCGGAACTGCCCAGCGGCGTCAGGGTCAGAGGTGACGTGTCGCTCAGGTGATATCGAGGGTGCCGAACCTTCTCCCGTGGTTCCGAACACGATGTCCCAAAGGCGCGTGGAGACGCCGAAACGCTGGTTCGGAGTCTTGAAGTGATGGACCAGGTGATGACGCCTCAGCTGTTTGAGGCGGGCGCTGCGAGGGCGCCCGTGGTGGAGGTAGAAGTGCATCAGATCGTAGTAGACGTAGCCCGCAACGTAGCCCCCATGTACGGCCCAACCCTGCTGGCCAAGCAGCGCCACATAGAGTGTCAGGAAGGTAACAAACAGAGCGATGCTCACTGCAGGGGGCATCACCAGTCGCAGCTCGTCGTGGGGCCACTGGTGGTGGACGCCGTGCGCCAGAAAATGCATCCGCTCGCCCCAACGCGCCTTGGGTATCCAATGAAAGAAGAGGCGATGGAGCCAGTACTCCGCCAGCGTCCAGGCGCAGAAGCCGGCGCTGGCAAGGATCAGCGTCAGGCCGACTCCCACTCCCACTTGGATGCTGTGCCAAAGCAGCGCCAAAGAGGCTGGCACGTATAGGAGTGGCACGACGCTGAAGTGGGTTCTCGAGAACCAATCGATGATGGGGTTCTCGAACATCCTAGGCGATTGACGCGCTGCGCGTTGCATTCTGAGCCTCCTTCCAGGTGCTGGCGTGTTGGAAGTTCCGCAAAGATACCGTCCTTGTCGTAGAGATGCGTCCGGAAACGCACATCAGGCACCTGCGTCACGAAACCGTCACGTCCCGCCGGCAACACTTGCGCGCCGTGCGCCTGTGCTTGTGAGCACTGCTCTGGCGGTTTCCGCCGTCCGACCCACGCCACCGCAAGGAAGAATTGTCAGTCGATGTTCATGCCCCGGGCGCCGAGTCTGATTCACTTGTGACGGTAATATCCCTATTCGGACTCAACTTGGAATCAGATGAAACCGCAGTCCGCACACGCCTACGCCCGAGAGCTCAAGTCACAACTCCCTTTCGATGTCCACGAGCCGGCTTTGTCCCGCTTGTGGTGGTTGCCCATCCACTGCCTGTTGATCGCCGGTGGTATCACCGTCCTCGCGGGCGGTTGGCTGCCCCTAGCGCTGGCTTGGCTTGCGTCGCTGCTGATCGGGCTAGGCTTTGCTGGTCTCGCGTTTCTGGCTCACGAGACGCTTCATGGAGCCGTCGTTCGGGGCCGCCGCTGGCAGCGCCTAATCGGGGGCGTGGCTTTCATGCCATTTGCCATATCGTCGCGGCTTTGGGTTGGCTGGCACAATCGCGTTCACCACGGGCGCACCCAGCAAGCTGGTGCCGATCCTGATGCTTTTCCCACCCTCGACGCGTATCGACGCAGCAAAGGAACGCGCTTCATGCTCGACCGTGTCGGAGCGAGTCGTGGTGCGCCCGGTGGCGCATTGGCGTTGGTCCTCGGGCTCACCATTCAAAGCGCGCAAATGTTGTTCGGTGCTCGTCGCTACGGTCTATTGTCTCGCAGGCAGCACTACCTGGCGGTGCTGGAGACATCGCTCGTCGTCGTTTCTTGGTTGGGGCTGGGGTTCGTTTTCGGTTGGGGCGTGTTCTTCTTCGGATTTCTTCTGCCGCTGATGGTGGCTAATACGGTGGTCATGGCCCACATTCTCACCAACCACAGCTTGAGTCCCCTGACCGAGGTCAACGACCCTTTGCTCAACTCGCTCAGCGTCACCGTTCCCGGTTGGTTCAACTTCCTGACACTCGGGTTTGGCTATCACGTCGAGCATCACCTCTTCCCGTGGATGAGCGCACGTCACGCTCCAGCTGTGAAGCGGCTGCTGGTTGCGCGGTGGCCAAACCGCTACCAGTCCATGCCTTTGCTGCGCGCGTTGAAAACCGTCTACACGACGCCACGGGTCTACGCCGATTCGACGACCTTGGTCGATCCGCGTTCGGGTCGCACCTTTCAGACTTTGCACCCAAGAGAATGCCCTGCGACGCTGGAGACGCCGCAACCGCACGACACCAGGGGAGCGCAGACAAGCTCCGGCAATGAATCAACTCCTGGTGCGGACTGGTCCGCGAGCTATCCAACCCTTCCCGTCGTCGGGGTGGAGGAGCCCGTTTGTTGAAAGCAGATCCTCCAGCGCTCGGGGCGTCAACGGTGTGCGGTGTGGAAGGTTCACAGCGTCTTGGTCACCTGGACAAGCGTAGGATCGTCGTCGTGCTCCCGGGTGTTGAATCCGAGGGTGGTCACCAGGCGTAGCATCGCACGGTTATTCTTAAGTACCTCTCCTTCGAGTGTCGTTAGCCCGCGTCCTCGCGCCGCGTCGAAGAGGGCCTGCATCAAACGCGTTCCGATGCCACGCCCCTGCCATTCGTCGGCGACGACCAATGCAAACTCCGCACCTTTCCCGTCAGGGTACATGACGTAGCGACTGACGCCGATTTCGCGCTCACCCTCGGCTGGGGTGACGATGGCAATGAACGCCATCTCGCGGTCATAGTCCAGTTGAGTGAATCGGGTGAACATTTCTGGCGTCAGTTATGCGAGCCCTTGCATGAAACGGAAGTGCTTCGACTGCTCTGACAAGTTCGGTCCGAGGAGTTGGATCCCGGCCCGGAGTGCCGCTTCCGTCAGTCGCTCCTGGAGCCTTGCTCCTTGATTGCCAGCTTCGGAGAAGCCCGCGGTCAGTACGACCATCGCGCGTACACCGGCCGCCGCGCAGTCGGCCACGATGTCGAGTACCGTCGATGCGGGAGTTGCCACCACGGCTAGGTCGACCCGCTCTCGAAGCCGCGCGAGCTTGTCAAAACACGGACGGCCTTTCAGCGCGGAGTGGCGAGGGTTGATGAAGTGCAGCTGTCCGCTGTAGCCACCTGCCAAGAGGTTCTCGACGACCTGTGCGCCGACGGAGCCTTCGCGTTCACTAGCGCCAAATATCGCAATGCTCTGCGACTCGAACAACGGTGTCAATGGGTGTTGCATGTGTGCCTTTTGCTAGGTTGTCGGGCTATTGACGGGAACTCTGCCCGACATGACCTCCACTCGTCTCAAGAAAAGAACAGTGAAAACCAGGCCGACGACGGTGAACGCAATCATCACGGGGACGGCAGCGAGCGGGGCCGCAGGATCGTGCAGGTGCCCGAAGACTTGATCGACCGCAATTCCGGCCGTCTCCAGCGTCAACATGATGACCATCATGCCAGAAACGACATAGCCCCACGCCAGTCGTCGCCAAAGCCAGATGCTGCCCACGGTCATCAGCGGGAAGGTGAACGCGAAGTCGAGCACCCAGACGGGGTTCTGGTTGAAGCCCGACTGCGCGAGTGCCTCGGGCATGCGGTTGTCGATGCTGGCGGGGATGATCGCCGAGAGCCAGAGCCAGGCAAAGGCCAGTGCTGACAGGACCAAGTAGGCGGTTACGGACCGCGCCGGTACGCGCTGACAGTTGGCTGCGAGCTGCGAGACATCGATGCTGCGTAGCAACGTCAATGGCGCCCAGAACGCGAGCGCCAAGAACGCCGTGCACGGCAGAAACAGAGAATTGAAGCGCACTGCAAAACAGAACATCACAGCGTTGTAGGCGAGGTACGCCAGGCATCCGAGCCACACGAACACCCCTCGCGGCGACCCACGCCGTGCCAGCATCATCGAGGCAACCTGGATGGGAACGGCCAGCGCGAATACCGTCAACGCGGTGCCGCGCATGTTACCCACCGTCATCGGCGGGTCCCGCTCGAAGATTCGCCAGAAGAAGAAGCTCAGAACGGCAGTGAGTGCCGCCGTGATTGCTAGGGCCGTCGAAGTCCGCCACGCGTATCGGAATGCCACTCGGTCCAACATTATGACTCCCTTTCGTCGGGGATACTGGAGCGAACCTTGCGTTGTGGTCGAGCTCAGCGCCAGCTCTCGCTGACGCTGAATCCGCGCGTCGATGGCGCGTGCCGCGCAACGCTTTCGCCCGCCGGCGGTGGGGACTTGCTGGCGCGCTCACTAGCGAGCCCAACTGAGGCTCACCCCGGGTTGGCATCGGGGTTGCTTGACGTCCGCCTTTGGATGACTTCCGCACACGCTGGCTTTCGCTCCTACGGACCCGAACGCGTCGGCGCGATCGCGGCGGTAGGAACATTGCTCGGCGTCGTGCTCTCGGGGCCATTGGCGGTTCTGGCCGTCAACGTGACCCACCCTCAACCGGCATGGCAGGACGCCGCCACCTTCGCGCGCAGCTATCATCCCGTGCAAATCGCTCCTTACTTGGGGGGCCTCGTCTTGGTGGTCTCGCTGGTCCTGCTCACTTCGGCGATGCACAGCGTCGCCGGACCCGCCCACCGGGTGCTCACCTCGGCTGTGCTCGTCTTCTGTTCAGCCTTCGCGGCTTTCATTCTGTTCAACTATGTCGCGCAGACGACACTTATACCGTACGTCGCGCGCCACTTCGAGCCCACGGACGCAACGCTCGTCAAGACGTTGTCGATGGCCAACCCGACATCGCTCGCGTGGGGCGTCGAGATGTGGGGATGGGGCTTTCTAGGCGTTGCGACCTGGCTCTGTGCGCTGAGGGGCTCGAGCGAGCGCTGTCCTCGGCGCTCGTGGCCAATGGCGCCGTCAGCGTTGTGGGCGCACTCTGGACGGTTGTAGCGCCGGGGTGGGTCATGAGTCGTGCTGGGCTCGTGGCGTTCAGTCTGTGGAACCTGCTGCTAGCGGTACTCGGCGTGTTGGCCTTCCTCGTTTTTCGGCGACGCGCAGGTTTGGAGACACCGGTAGGAACTGTGGCTTGGCTTTGGTGGGGGTGATCCGATGCTCGGTCTCGCCATGACGCGGGAGTTGGGCAAGACGGAAGTTGGCGAACGGTTGCTTCCTCCGCACGGTTCGAGAAAGCGCTGAGCGCAGTGGTCTTAGTTCAAGCCATTGACGTGCGTTGTGTGAACGTGGAAGGACGGACGCTCGAACTTCGTGGTGCTGGTTCTTCCACCTGAGAGAACGCACGGCTTGCTGCTGATGGGGCCTCAGACGCACTCGCTGCGCGGCGGCCAATGGATTAGGCCGCCAAATACGGGGTGGGCACACGATGTGCTTGCGGAGCAGGTATGTTGCAACGCTTGGCTATCCCGTCTCACTGCTCACCACTTTGCAAAACGACATTCCGGCACGCTGTGCGGATGACCACGGCACTGTGTCTCAGTGCCACAGTCGTCCTTGGCGCCACCTCAGCAAACGCACAGGATGCCCCTGTGACTCCACCGGAGGCTGGACCGCAGTCTGACCCCTTGGGAGCGCCGACTCTGCCGGTCGGCCCAGAAGTGGCACCACCCGAAGACCCCGCTCGCGGCGAACTAGCTCCAGAGGAGGACTCGAACAAGACATCCCCTGAAGCCCCGTCCGGGCCCGAGGTGCCGGTGACGAACCCGAATCCCGTGGCGCCCGGTGATGTTCGACTCGCCCCATTGGTCGAGTCAGAGCCGGAGTGCCGCTGTGACGACGAAGAGGACGCTGAAGGAAGCGGGGCGTTCTTGATCGGAGTCGGTCTGTTTGACCTATCGGAACTCAATGACCGCTTGGCAGACAACGGGTACGAAGAGCTGCAGGCGACGGCCACGTTGATCGGCGGTGAGGGGCATGGCGTGATGGACAGCGGCTTCGTCGCTGGAATACGGGGCGCCGCAATCCTCTATCCCGACGGCAATGGACCCGGAAGTTATCAAACGAGTCTTGCTGGAGGCTTTGGCATGTTGGATCTCGGCTTCGCGCTGGTCCGCAAGCGCCACATACTCCTGACGCTCACCGGAGGGATCGGCGGTTACGGTTGGTCGCTCGACATCAGCGATAGGGCGAGTGCTGACTTCGATGCCGCGCTGAGTGACCCCGCCCGCAGCACGTCGATGGGGCGAGGCGGACTGCTGACAGGTTTGACGGTAGGTTTCGATGGGCGTGTGCCGGTGGGGCCCGTGGAGCGGGGACGGCAAGGTTTCTTCACGATGGGTGCTCGTATCAGCGCGCTCTACGGGCCACCGATCGGTTCGGTGAGCTTTGAGGACGATGCCGATGTAGACGATGCACCCGCCATGAACCTGGTTGGCGTCTACGGGGCCCTGACGATTGGTTTTGGCGGGCAGCGCCAGTAGTGGCGCCATGCCGGTCCAGGGCGACCGTCCAGACCCGAGTCCTCCAGGTGGGGTGGCGTCCTATGTCTACCGTTCGTCCAGAGTGCGGCGCACCCTGTGCAGCAGTGCTGCTCGCGAGAAAGGTTTCTCGATCAGACCGATCGTGCGGGCATGCCCTTCGTAGCGCGTCAAGACATCGGATGTGTAACCGGACATGAACAGCGCTACCGGCCGGTGCCCACGTTCTTCCAGTGCGTTGAGCAGGCCCGGACCGGTCAGGTGCGGTGTGATGACGTCGCTCAAGATCATGTCGATGCGAGTTGCGTTCTCCAGGTACACGTCAAGAGCTGCCTGTCCGTCTCGGGCGAGCAGAACGTTGTATCCCGAATCCTTCAACACCTTCAGAACTACCGAAGCCACGGCCGATTCGTCTTCGACAATCAGGATTGTTTCGGAGCCCCCGATAAGGACCGAGTCTTCTTCTTGTATCGGTATCGGTGTTTCGGATGAGAGCGGGAGCATGACTTTCACGGTCGTGCCGTGTCCGGGAGCTGTGTACAAAGTCAACGACCCTCCATATTGCTCGATGATGTCGTGAACCGTCGATAGTCCGAGCCCAGTTCCCCGCCCATCAGGTTTTGTCGTGAAGAAAGGTTCGATTGCTCTGCGCTCGACTTCCGCACTCATTCCTTGCCCACCATCGACCACGGCGAGTTGGGCATACCTGCCTGCGGAAACCTGAGTCTCGAGTCCAACGGTTCCTTCGCCTACCTGCACGAGCTTGGTTTCGACGCTCAGCTGCCCACCGTCGGGCATGGCATCTCTGGCGTTGGTCACCAAGTTGAGGACGATCTGATCCAACTGCGCACGATCCGCTCGAATTGGCAGTGCGTGGTCCGCCAAGCTCATCGATAGCGCGATATCCTCTCCGATGAGACGCTCCAGTAGCTTCCGCACTTCAGTAACCGCGACGTTCAGGTCGAGGACGACAGGTTTGACGCGTTGCTTGCGACCGAACGCAAGGAGTTGCTTGACGAGGTCGGCGGCGCGCTCTCCCGTGCTCCTGATTTCCTCTGCGTGCTCGAGCATCTCGGGATTATGCTCCAGCCCTTCGAGCAAGAACTCGCTGTGTCCGAGGATCGCGACCAGCAGATTGTTGAAGTCGTGCGCGATCCCCCCAGCCAAGCGCCCCACCGCTTGCATCTTCTGTGCGTGGTGCAGCTCGTCTTCCAGCTTCTTGCGGTCGGTGATGTCGCGCCAAACTACGTGCAGCACCGGTCGTCGAGATTCCTGGACAGCCGTGAGCAGGACCTCCACCGGAAACACCTCTCCGTCGGCGCGCTTATGCATCCATTCGAAACGATGGCTCCCACGGGCGAAGGCGATGTCAATCATCTCGTTGGCCTTCTCGAAGGAAGGTCGCCCGTCGGGCTGTGTTGGCGGAGACAACTCCGATGGATGGGTCCTGAGGACGTCTGCCTTTTCTTTGCAACGCAGCATCTGCACCGTCGCTGCGTTGCAGTCGACGAACGTTTCCCCCTCGATGATGAGAATCGCGTCAGCGGAACGCTCAAACAACTCCCGGTATGCTCCGTTCTCTTCGTCCGTCACCAGCTGATTCTCCCCACTGAAATCTCAGGCAAGATATTGGGCTTGCCTGGGAGCCTAGCAACATGCATTTGGTCGGCAAGCTCCACATCGCTTTCCGGCTGCGGCTCACTGCGACCGCGCAGGTGGGCTATTGGGGACAGCCCTCGAACAGGGCCTCGGCGACGCCCCGTTCCCTCAAGCCAGCAGCTCGGGTTTCACCAGAAAGACCACGCCGAAGCCGACTAGCAGCACCCCGCTGATCCCCTTGAGCACCTTGGCTCCTCTCTCCGTGAGTGCCAGGCGATGCAAAGTCACAGTGTAAATCAGGACTATCACTGCCAGCGGTACGACGTAGGCGGCGTTATACAGTGCGAGATACGCGTACCGTGCAAACTGCGATAGCTCGACTCGCATGGATAACACCCGTGAGTACACGGCGGGCAGCCCAAGTGTGCAGCCGAGCTCCACCAAGTTGACCAAGAATGCCAGTAGCGCGATGCCGGTGATGGCGGCCGGCAAACTGGCAGCATTGGCGACCCGTCTCATGCGGCGATACAGCTCTGGTTTCAACCGGTCCGGTATCGTCAAGGAAGGCCCTCGCTTGAACCACACGAGCTCCTTTAGGTTTACGATTCCCATGCCCAGTACCGCGATGCCCAACGCCAACGTCACACCTCGCGAAAGGCCAGCATATTGGAATAATCCGACCCAAAGCGTCATGAAAAGGAAGTAGACGAGTCCGGACATGAACACGAACAGGGCACCCACGAGGGCCATGCGTGCACGCGATCGCGTGTGCGTCATGATGCCCAATAGCACCAGCAGCACCCACATGGCGCACGGGTTGATGCCGTCGAGTAGGCCGATCGTCAGCGTCAGCGCGGGCAGGCTGTAGTCGGCCGTGTGGACCAGCCCCAATAGTGGCAGATCGATGGTGTTGACCGACTCGGAGCCCGACGTTCGCTGGCCCTGCACCATGGCTCGCACGCGACGTTCGGTGTGACCGCTTCGGAACCCGATCTCGAAGTGGTTGCGAAAGATGAATGCGGGGATGCCCGGGTTCTTGATCTCCAGTTCACGGATCTTCTGGACGAAACGGCGGCGTCCTTCTTCGCTCTTGCGCACTTCGATGGACTCGATGCGCAGTTGCGAATACTCCTTCGCGAGCGCGGTCATGAAGGGCTTGGCTTCTTCGCAGTGTGGGCATCCAACGCCCCAAAAGAAGAGCAGCGTACCGCTGACGGTTCTGGTCGACGCTCCCTGCGGCTCCGCGGCATCGAAGGGACAAGCGTCCCCCGGAGAGCAAGTGTCTGTGGTCGGTTGCGCCAAAGCGGTCCCGGTCGTCAGGGCGAACAACGACCAGACCACCACGACCCAGGTGACGATCCGTGCCATCAAGTCACCTCGCACGATGCGCGATGGGAGCTGGGCGCAGCGGTGGGGCTGCATACGTGATACGGCGCTCCGGGCTCAGAGGGACGCCAGCAGCAATCCGAGTCGTCGAGCCTCATCCTTTCGAAGGGGGCGAATCGGGTTCTGGGGAGTCGTCGCCACGCTTCTTCTTTCCCCACAGCTTTTCCAGCTGTGTGTACGTCAATCCCGGGAGGTCGACGAGCGCCGCTTCGAGGACGAGCATCGCGACGAGAAGGGAGACGGCAATCGCTGACGTCAAGTGCCCGGACGTCCACAGAACAGGGACGGCTACGAGTCCGATCGCCGTCAAGACGATCATCACGGTTTTCATCGACAGGTTGTCGACGCGTTGTCTGGTTTCGTTCTTCACGTTGTCGCCTTTCGGTATTGCCTCTCGGTGGCTGGTGGCTTCACGGAGCCGCCCATCCTTTGGTTCCCGGTTCGAGCACGCGGTTGGTGAAGCATTTCTTGTGCCGACACCCACCGCTAACCCGGCAGTTGTGTCCGCAGCCTCTCGGCGTTCGTGACCGAGCCGACGTCGCTGCGCAGTGCGAGCGTCTTGCTGCGGCGAGTGACGCAAAGTCTTCGTTGGTGCGGAGCCTTGGGCGTGGGCTCTATTCGCGGCTCAGCGTTGACGACCACGCAGTTTCCCGTCAGCGTCCCGTCTGTCTGCCAGCCGTCCATCAGGGCTCGCAAGAGATCGCAGCGGCTGACTCGTTCCTTTTTTCATGCTCAGGCCAAGACGTCCTCGCCTCACGCGATCTCCGTGGTGGTTGCGTCTTCTTGGCGCCTGAGCGCGGGTCGGTAGACCGGTGCGCAAGGATTGCGATGCCGCACCCCGTCAACAGATCCGAGTGATCTGCTGTCGTCTCAGCTCTGTTCCGCCGAACGACTCAGCGCAAATATCTGTGACTGCACGAGGGCCACACGTTCCACAGGCTCGGACTCTGCGATGATGGTACGGGCCTGTTGCAAGAAGTCGCGTTGCAAGCGTTTGAGTCGCTCCAAATCAGCCAACGACAGGGAACACACGTTGTAGGCAAACATTCCGGGGTCGCTCGCCGCGCGTTCGACGGCCACCTCCACCCAGAACCGACGTTGCGTGATCGCGGTTTTGGGATCTCGACGAAGGTTGACCGTCGTTGCCTGGGTTCTCCAAAGACCATCGACAAAGGAGACCTCGCCGCTCTGCTCCAGCAGCGTGAGCGCCTTGTTCTCGATCTTGCGGTCGACGCCGAGCTGTGCCGCGTTCCACCCGGGAGGGTGCTGTTCGAGCCGCTGGTAGGCATCCAGTTCGAGTACGCGCAGCACGGCCTGCGTCCAGGGGAGTTCCAGAGCGGCGCGGTGGGCTGCCTGGTGTTTCTGCCCCTGCTCTTGTAGCGTGGGTAGCTTCTGGGGATCGACGAACAGCGCGACCCACTCGGTCAGTCTTTGGGTGCAATGAGCCAGCACCTTCAACAGCGCCGGTAACCTGGGCTCCGCAGCCCCTTTGAGCCACCGAGACAATGCGAAGCGGCTGAGCCCTGTCGTGAAGGCAAGATGTTGCAACGGTACCTGCCCTCGCTGATCTCTCAAGAAGGCAGCAACTCCCGCTTTCGACGGAAACTCACGCATGGTGCTCAGCCACAGGGGCGGCTTGACGTAGAAGGAACGGAGAGCTGTCCGAGTGTCCACACCGCACTTTTCCATCATCAGCAAGAACTGTAGTGCAGTAGGTGAACCGCGCCCGGATTCCCACGCGTACAGCACGTTGGTGCCAAACCCAAGCCGGCGGCTCAGCGCCAACTGCGATCGGGAGCCACGTGCCGCTCGCACCAACTCCCTGGCTACGGCTTCAAACATGTAATGTGTAATGGCACACCGGGGTGTGCGATACTGCAGTTCTCCTTGGGGTTCTGCCTGAATTGCTGCGGTGAACGCAGCGTTCTGTGATGACTTTGCCAGCAGCTGCGAGCCGCCGGTCGTCCCGCGGTGCGTTCCACCGCAGGACCTGGCATGTATTGACGGTGTGTGCGTCGAAACCGACCTGTGAGAAGAGAAGAGCAGGCAGTTGCGGAGTGATGTGATCGCGCGAACGCGCTGTAGTGGTGCTGGGTCGGCGAGGCCGCCTGGTCGCGGTCGGGCACCAGGCTCACTGCGGCGGCGTAGAACCTCGAACAGGCTTGTCCAGAACTTCGCGTACGCGACGGGCTAACAGTTCGGGCACGAATGGCTTCTGCATGTACGCGAACCCCGAGTCCAGAATGCCGTGATGCAGGACCGCGTGGTCTGTGTACCCGGACATGAAGAGTACCTTGATGTCCGGGCGCACCTGCGCCAGTCGTTCGGCAAGTTCCTGCCCACCCATGCGCGGCATAATGACGTCGGTGAGGAGCAGGTGGATCTTTTGAGGATGGCGTTCGCAAATGAGAAGCGCTTCTCCGGCATTGCTAGCCTCCAACACGTGGTAGCCGTATCGACGCAGTGCTGTCTCCGCGACGGTTCTCACGTCCTCCTGATCCTCGACGAGTAGGATCGTCTCCGTGCCCTCCAATGACGTCGGCTCTTCGGTCGTCTCTGGCTCTGCCTCCGCTTGGGACGTAGTCGGCAAGTAGATCTTGAAGGTGCTGCCGTTTCCCGGCTCGCTATAGACCCAAATGGTTCCCTTGCTCTGCTCGACGATGCCAAAGACGGTCGAGAGCCCGAGTCCCGTTCCCTTTCCGGCCTCCTTGGTGGTGAAAAATGGCTCGAAGATGCGATTCTGCGTCTCTCGGTCCATTCCGACGCCCGTGTCGCTGATGGCCAACATGACGTGCGGCCCGACCGCGGTGCCGAAGTGGACGCTCTTGTAGGAGTCATCCAGAACGACGTTCTTGGTTTCGATTGTCAGCGTCCCCCCATTCGGCATCGCGTCACGTGCATTGACTGCCAGGTTCACGAGCACTTGGTCGATTTGACCTGGATCGGCGAAGACGGGAGCCAACGCTTTGTCCAGCCGAGTCACGATCTGCACGTCTTCCCCGAGCAGCCGAGCCAACAAGCGCTCACAGTCGCAAACGATGTCATTCAACTTCAGGACGCTCGGAGATAGCACTTGCCTGCGGCTGAAGGCGAGCAGCTGCTTGGTCAGCCGCGCCGCCCGTTCTCCTGCGGCCTTGATTGCGTCTACGTTCGCGCGTGCCGGATCCACCGCCTTCAGATCCATTTGGAGCAAGGTGGCGTGACTCAGCACCACGGATAGTAGGTTGTTGAAGTCGTGGGCGACACTGCCTGCAAGCCTTCCCACCGCCTCCATCTTCTGTGCGTGCCGCAACTGCTGTTCAACACGCCGCTCGTTGGTCACGTCGACGGACAAAACGACGATCCCCACGCTGCAGGGTTCGACACGGAGCTCGAAGTGTCCCTTCGACCCGTCGGGAAACGTGAACTCGTTCTCCAGCCGCTGTGACTCCCGAAGCTCCATGCAGCGACGGAGCTTTCCGAACATCTCTGTTTTGTCGATACCCGGGTAACAATCCATCATGGTTCGCCCTAACAGCGGTTCCACGGTGGTGCGTCCATGGGCGGCCGCAGCCCGATTCACGAAGACGTACCGCCAGCTCCGGTCGATGACCTGCAACCCCTCGTGGAGAGCGTCGATCACCCCACGGAGCTCTTCAGGTGCTAGCTTCTGTTCATCTGTCTTCACTCGATCTGCATTCGGGCCCACAATCTCAAGTGAGTCAAGTCGGACTTCACCCTTAGCGCCGTTCCTGGGCAAGTGGCTCCGCCAGGATCGACTCGCTCGCGTCGAGGATGTCGCCCGGAGCCGAGCGGGCAAGACCAGGACAAGCGAGTCGGCGTACGCCCACTCGGGCGCGGCGCCGGCGTGCCCCAAAACACAGGCAGATTCGACACCCGAGCCGACATAGCCCTGACCGACTTTGCGAACTCCTACACGCTCCCCGAGTATCAGTGGCGCACCCACGCCTAGACCATGCATGTCGCCGAGGCAACCGAGAGTCGTCTACTCTGCGACGTGTTCGAGCAGGAAGTCCCAGACAGCGCTGATGCGGGGTACCCGTCGCAGCGCTCGAGACGTGACCAAGAACAGATCATCGACGGGAAACGACGTCGCGCTCTCGAGCGCTTTGTGGATGCGTGGCGGCACGATGCCGAATGCTCCAACACTTCTCTCGGGTAGCAACGCGACGCCAAGCCCGGCCTGCACACACGCGATTTGTGTCGTGATGCTGTCGGTGCGCACGATCGGGTCGACGCTGCCGACGTGTTTCGAAAACCAGCGTCCGGGTGTTGCTTCCGTCGTCCCGCGGCCACACCCGATCCATGGAACGTCACTCCAAGACCGCAACGGACGTGAGCCTTCGACGAGTGACGGCGAAGCGGCGACCACCCACCGCACCTGGAGCAGTCGCGTGACCACGAGATCTCCGGAGGTGGGGCGCGCGGTACGGATCGCAAGGTCGGCTTCGCGGCGCGTCAGGTCCACGACGTGTTCACCCGTGAGCAGTTCGATGCGCAGTCCGGGATAACGGCGGAGCAAGTCGGGAAGCAGCGGCGTCAGGAGCACTTGGGCAGCATCCCCCGGTGAAGCCAGGCGTACCTCTCCGCTAATCTCGCGCTCCAGTCGGTCCACCTCCAAAGAGAATCTCTCCGCGACTCCCGCCATCTCTTCGGCAACGGGCTCGAGCTTTCGTGCTGCCTCGGTCAGGGCCACACCGTCGCGACCGCGGTCGAACAAGGTGGTCGCCAGCGACTCTTCGAGGGCGCTGAGGCGCCGGGAGACGGTGGACGCGTCCATGCCGAGGCGCTTCCCGGCTTCGGAGAGATTGCGGGAGCTGCACAAAGCCAGGAAGAGGCGGACGTCATCCCACTTGAGATCGGGCGTCTTGGTGCGTTGCATGAATGCAAAGATAGTCTGCACTATCGGCTATGGCGATGCAAAAGCGCACTGACCAGACTCTCCTCATCAACCCACACCGAGGAGGTTTCACATGACCCAACCAACCAACGAGATCGCAGTCATCGGCGCCACTGGCAAAACGGGGCGTCGCGTCGTAGAGCGCTTGCAAGAAGCAGGGCACGCCGTTCGAGCGCTTTCCCGCAACACGCCCGTGCCGTTCGACTGGCACGACGAGGGGACCTGGCAGCCTGCGCTTGCCGGAGCCCGAGCGGCCTACGTCACCTACCACCCAGACCTCTCCGTTCCGGGAGCGGCCGAACACATGGCGCGCTTCTGCGACGTCGCAAAGGGGAGTGACGTGGGGCGCATCGTGCTGCTCGCCGGGCGCGGAGAGCCCCAAGTGCACCCCGCTGAGGAGGCCGTCCGACGTAGCGGCATCGAGTTTACGATTCTCGAGTGCGCCTTCTTCAGTCAGAACTTCACGGAAGACTTGCTGCGGCCCCATGACGGGGTCGTCGTGTTCCCCGCCGATGCCGTGACCGAGCCGTTCATCGACTGTGACGACATCGCGGACGTCGCGGTCCAAGCACTGACCGAAGACACACACCTCGGTGAGGCCTACGACTTGACGGGGCCCACCTCGCTCTCGTTCGCTGCTGCAGTGGAGGTACTGAGCGCAGAAAGCGGGTGCGCGCTCAGCTACCAGCCCATCTCGTTCGAAGACTACGGAAAGCTCTTGGCGGCTCACCTGCCTGCGGTGCACGTCGAGCACTTCATCGAGCTCTTTCGTTCGTTGCTGGACGGCCATAATTCGGCACCCACCCGTGACGTCGAGCGTGTCCTGGGGCGGACCGCGACGTCGTTCGAGTCGTTCGCGCGGCGCGAGGCGGAGGCGCTTCGATGACGACGATGGCGTGGCTTACTGCTGCTACCGCGGTCGGTAACGGCATCATGGCAGGCGTCTACTTCACGTTTTCCACGTTCGTGGTCAGGGCGCTCGCCGCGCTCGGTGACCGTGACGGTGCCGCCGGGATGGTTTCCATCAATCGTGTCATCCTGTCCTCCTCATTCATGCCGTTGTTCTTCGCGACCACGGCGCTCAACGTGGGGCTGGCGGTCCATGGGGCGTTTCATTGGAGCGATCCGTCGAGCCGGCTCGTGTTCTTCGGTGCCGTCGCGTACGTGCTGGGTATGTTTGTCGTCACAGCGGCGTTCAACGTACCCCTGAACGAAGAGCTGCGGCGCGCGTTCGAGGCTCAAGGCGCCCCCGGTGAGCTTTGGCTGCGCTACGTCCGCGACTGGACGCGCTACAACCACGTACGCACCCTGGCGTCCGTCGTCGGCTGCGTGGCGCTCATCGTCGCACTTCGGGGTTGAGGTTGAGCGTCGCCGCGTTCACCTGGAGGCTTTATGCACTGACCTTGGGTTCTAGCTCGCCACGACGTGCCTCGTGGCGAGCGCCTTCGTCGTTTCAGTCGCTCATCGCGTTGACGTAACGGACGAGGTCGGCCAACGTCAGCCCTTTGCCGCGAGCAATACAGGGGTCGGGCTTCCAATCTGGCTCCCGCAAGAAGGTGCTGCAGTGAACGAACATCGTGCCGAACACCTCCATCAAGATGGCGGAGCCCACCGGCCCGAGGTGCTGTCCTTTTCCTAATTGGCCCGCCTCCACGAGCAAGTAGAGGAACAGTGGGGTGTGCGCGCTGAGCTTCTTGGCCCACGCCTCATCGATGCAGTGCCAGCCCGGCAGCACGGTGAAGTCGAGGGCCGGGCGCGCAGGGATCTTGTACCCCTTTTGACGTAGAGCATTCGCGACGCGTTGACCGCTGGGCAATCCGAGCGCATACGCCCTCAGCACGTTGCGGAAGGGCAGAGACCGATCGTTGACCGGTGCGTTTCGCCCAACGACTGGTGCAGGCATCTCAATCAACTCGGAAGCGAGCAGGTGATCGATCGCCTTCGAGTTCGCGTACGGATGGCAATGCTCCACATCCAGGAGAAACCGCCAGTCCACCACCAGCTCGGGAGGCACCTGGCCGAACCCGAGAGTGCCGAAGCGCTCGTCGAACAACTCGATGCTGGGGTTCGTGCCGTTCACCGGATAGATCGAACGCACCATCGAGTGTCCGAAGCGATAAGCGGCCACGGAAAACTCCACCGGCATGCAGATTCGACCGCAAGCATCCAGGGGCGGGCAGAACGGGTAGTCCTTGGATGAGCCAGGCTTTTTGGCCCCGTTAGTCTCTATCTTGGGTAGCGCGAAGTTGTAGATGTCCGGATCGCAGACTCTTCTCAAGAAGTCGTACAACACGACCCATTGGTAGTGGTACCGAACATCTTTCTGTGCGTTCTCGAAGCTCCTGCCGACCAAGCGTAGATTGTGCAATCGCAAAAACAGCAATTGAAGTTGGGAGACGAAGATGTTTTCGTCATTTCGTGGGTCGCCAATGAGCGCTTTTCCTTGCGAATTGCGCGGCACGTCCGAGGGGTTGGAAACACCATCGACCTCACTTCCAACAAGGAGACGGCCTGGTTGGCTCGTGTCGTAGAGGTGTGGAGAGGCTTCCGGCCCGAAACCGTATACACAGTCCAAGTCCAAGGAAGCGGACCGGAGGTTTGGCAATTGCGCGACCTCTTTTTCAGACAGGGCATTGCCATGAAGCGGGCTCGTGGTGTCGAGCGTGATGTCGTGATCGACGAACTGCGCGAAGAACGTATAGGCGGCAGGGATGTTCGAGTCTTGGGATTCGTTGCGCTCATCGTGCATCAAGCCACCGGCACCGCCCACAATCGCGGCAATGTCTTCCGCTTCGCACTGATGCTGGATGCCGCAGTCTTCGGCCCAGGTGGGTAGCTTTGGTAGCAGTTTGCAGAAGCTGCCCAATCGCGCGTGCGCACAACCTGCTGCTTTCCCAGTTCCGTGCATTGGCTTTCGTCTATCGATCATCTGGACCTCCCTGGCTGATGAGTCACGAGGACACCCCCGCGCTCGCGGAGAATGTACGGGCGACCACTATTGGCGGCTATAGTGATAATCCCGAATTTGTCGCACTCCTCCCGGCCACACAATCTACCAGCTCTCACGCAGTCACAGACTACGGGTGATTGGGAGATTTGCCAGCGTCGCCTCCCATAGAGGTCTGGCGACGTGCGCGGTTGGACGCGTCATGACGGCGTGCGTACCGTAGCGTCGGTGATCGGCTGTGTAGTGCTCATCGCCACCCGTGCGGATCGCGCGGTGTTGACGGGGCTCCGCAGCACCTGTTCCGATTTCGAGTGCGTCCCCCGTCCGACGCGAGCCGAGGCAAGAGCAGCGCGAACTCCTTCCCTCCAAGCGTGGCGGCCATCGCTCGATCACCCGCCGCCACAAGAAGGTGGGCCGCCACCTGCGTGAGCGGCAGGTCCCCGTTTGGTGCCCGAAAACCTCCCCCGTGGACGCGCAGCGGTCGGCGCAGACGACAAGCCCTGGCTGGAAGGGCTGCGCACCCCCGAGTGATGCCTGCTGCCATCGCCTCGTCATCCCATGCAGACCGAGAGAGTTGCCGGTTGGCGCGTTCGGGGCTACGTGACAGCGTTCCCAATGCAGCATCCAGGATTCATTCAGGACTTGGCCATCGTCCTCGGCGTCGCGGCCGTCACGGGCCTGATCTTTCAACTCGTGCGACAGCCGAGCGTGCTGGGCTATCTGTTGGCGGGCTTGATCGTCGGCCCATACATCCCGATCCCGTTGTTTGCCGATCCCGAGCGGGTGCACCAACTCTCCGAGTTCGGCGTCGTCTTGGTGATGTTCGCCGTGGGCCTCGAGTTTCGGATCGGGAAGTTTCTCGAGGTGCTTCCAGTCTCCGGGGTGACAGCCGCCGTCGAGATAGGCGCGCTCTTTGGGATCGGAACTCTCGTCGGTTCCTGGCTCGGTTGGAGCGATACAGCCTCGTTGTTCTTGGGAGGGTGTTTGTGCGTCTCATCCACGATGGCGGTCAGCAAAATCCTCGAGCAGCGTCCTATCGCCAAGGATAGCCGGCAGTTCGTGTTCGGAGTATTGGTGTTGCAAGACGTTGCTGCCATTGCGCTGATCGCCATCATGACGGCTATCGCACAAGGGGCGGACGCATCATTCGGCCAAGTGCTGGTGATCCTGGGGAAGCTGCTCCTGGTGTTGCTCGCGATGATTGCGGGGGGAATGTTCATCGTGCCCCGTCTGGTGAAGTTGATCGTCCGCACGGGTAGCGCCGAGACGCTCGTGGTTGGCAGTGTTGGCTTGTGCTTTACACTGGCACTGACCGCTGAACACCTGGGTTACTCTGCTGCCCTTGGCGCCTTCATCGCCGGTTTGCTGGTTGCGGAATCGGGGGATGGTTCCAAGGTTGAGCACGCCACCTCTTCCGTGCGTGATCTGTTTGCTGCCGTATTCTTCGTGTCGATCGGCATGACCGTGGACCCTGCAGTGGCCGCGCGCCACTTCCCGACGGCACTGTTGACGCTCCTCGCCGTGATTGTCACTCAGTTCGTGAGCGTGACGCTGGGTGGAGTGCTTTCGGGCAGCGGCATTCGGCGCTCGGTCACCGCCGGCTTGAGTCTCGGCCAGATCGGTGAGTTCGCGTTCATCATCGGCGCGATCGGCGTCAGCGCCCGCGTCGTCCCTGAGGAGCTACAAGCGGTATTGGTGACGGTAGCGGTGCTTTCCACGTTTACGACAGCGCTCGGTTTGCGCCGCAGTGATGCGATCGTTGAGTGGGTCGAGCGCGCCCTGCCAAAGCGACTATCCAAGCTTCTCGCCCTGTACGAAGCGTGGTTCGAGCAGATCCGAACAACCCCCGCAGTCTCAGGCTACAGCACAGGGCGGGGGATTCGGTTCATGGTGCTGGATGCGGCGTTGATCGCTGGCATCGCCATCGCGTGGAGGGTATGGCGGGGCGACATCGAGGGGTACCTCAATGAGATGTTCGGGCTCGGTCCACCCTTCGTCGAGTTGCTCAGCACACTTCTGCTCGTGGCTGGGCTCCTGCCGGTTCTCATTCCACTGCTGATCACTTCTCGGACATTGGCAAGCTCTCTGGCGGACAAGGTCTTCCGCGGCGAACGCAGCCGCGCGGGCGCCACGTTGCGCTTCGCCGTGTTCTTGCTGATCATCGCATGCGTGGGTGTGCCTCTGGCGCTCCTGTTGGGTGCGGTTACCGGCATACAGTACGTCTGGGTCGTCCTGGCGGGCGGGCTCGTGGTTGCCGTCGTCGTTGCTGTTTACCAGGCCCGCGAGATCGATGTCGATATTCAGTCGGGTGGGCTTTTGATGCTGCGAGCGATCGCAGACCAAGGGCTACCAGACACAGCGCCCCCCGATCGCAACCCATCGAGCCTGGGGCTGACGAATCTGCGCGAGGTGAAACTCGACGACGAGTCCTACGCCGTCGGCAGAACCCTCGCGGAACTCCGGTTGCGCTCGCAGACGGGCGCAACCGTGATCGCATTTCGCCCCCGAGGCCAGTCCAATCAACACCCGCTAGCCGATCAGCCGCTCCAGCCGTCGGATGTGCTGTTGGTAGCGGGCTGTCGCGCTGACCAGCTTGCCGCAGAAGAGCTGCTTCGCAAGGGGCACGAGGCGAGTACCGACGCTGACCGGGTTGAAGACGACGTGCGGCGTTAGGGGCTGCGGCAACATCGCGGCCTGCCAGGGTGCGCTGCGCTCTTGACCCCGCACGTGCTCGCGCCCATAACCGAGACCGCGATCCGTCGGCTCGTGTTGCCTGCACCAGGCTGCAACCAAGCCACCGAGTTCGTCGTTCATGCACCCATCAAACGAGAGGACGAATCATGGCACTCCGTATCAACGACATTGCTCCGAATTTTACGACAGATTCCACCGCCGGCAAGATCACCCTCCATGACTGGATCGGTGACAGCTACGCCATCCTCTTTTCCCACCCCAAGGACTTCACACCGGTTTGCACCACCGAGTTCGGTGCCGTCGCTCAACTCGCATCCGAGTTCGCAGCACGCAACACCAAGGTGATGGGCGTGTCCGTCGATAGTGTCGAGGATCACGTGAAGTGGAAGCGCGACATCGAAGCCTTCGCTGGAAAACCTGCGGACTTCCCCATCATCGACGACACGTCGCTGCAGGTCGCCAAGCTCTATGACATGCTCCCGGCGGAAGCCTACTTGCCGGATGGTCGTACGCCCGCCGACAGCGCCACTGTGCGCACCGTCTTCATTATCGGGCCGGACAAGAAGATCCGCCTCACCATGACTTATCCGATGTCCGTGGGGAGAAATTTCGCCGAGATCTTGCGCGCGCTGGACGCTGTGCAGGCGACTGACGGCGCCCCGCTCGCCACACCTGCGAACTGGATCCCCGGGCAGGACGTCATCGTCGGCCTGAGCCTCGACAATGATGCGGCCAAGGCGAAGTACGGCGCGCTCAACGTCAAGCTCCCCTACCTACGTTTCGCAAAAGCACCGAACGTCTCTTCGAGCTGAGCTACCGTCGACAACGGTGTTGTGGCCCTAGGCCTTGCGGGGCTTGGGGCCATCGTTCATTTCGGCAACTGTCGCGGTTCGTTTCCTCGTCACCATTCCTGAAGGTTACTCTAGGCAATTGTGATGATTGGAGTAGTCGACAGAGGTTTGTGCCAACGCATGGGGTTGATCAACCGATCTCCGCTCTGGTACAGACATGCATCGTGCATGGAGCTCGAGCACAGCCTGAGGGGGCCGGTCGCCTCTTCATTCTGTTGGTCGATGACGAACCTCCGATGCTGCGGGTGATGGCTCGAACGCTGGAAAGCGTTGGCTTCGAGTGCGTGTGTTGTCGGTCCGGTGTCGAAGCGCTCGACGCACTGCAGCATCAGGTTGTCCATTGTGTGGTGAGTGACATCGGATTGCCGGGGATGAGCGGCTTTGAGCTCCTGCGTTCCGCGCACGAGCGGGTACCGGGCTTGCCAGTCGTCCTCATCAGCGGCGATACGACCGAGATGGCAGCGCAAGAGGCCAGTGCTCTCGGCGCCTGCGCCTTCCTTCCGAAGCCGCTGGATACCCAGGAATTCGTGGCAGTCGTTCGAGCCGCGGCAGCACAGGCCGTCACCTCCCGTTCAGTGTCTTTGGGCCGGTAGCCCGCGCGGGCTCGTCAACCGGCATGGCGCAGAGCCGGTTCAACATGGGAAGCTCGTACACAACCCGAGCTACCAGGTGTCCACCTGCTGCGTCACGATGCCAACGGACGCGCACGACGTCGCCATCCTGGCGGCGCAACGCATTGCGTAAGACGCCAACGCGGCGTTCCAACTCCAGCGGGTCTTTCCCGCGGAGGTCGAAGCGTTTCCTCGAGGTTCGGGGCGGTGCTCTCATCATGTTTGCCGCAATAAGCAATCGTCGTGCCGGGGGCGATGGTCTTGCAAGCGAGAGGATGAAGGTTTACACGTCCCGGGGGCCGCCCACTGCAACCCGCTGGGTCCTTCGTATTTCGCAAAGTGTGCAGACGTGAAGCGCAAACGGTTCGCATTGGGGGACCTAGCTTCGGTTCGTGGGCGAGAGGCATGAGCCACGCTCAGCGGCACGAAGCATGCTCAGTGGCACACAGCGTGCAGGGGAATGTGAGTCCATGCGCGAGGGAACGCGCTACGCTGCGGGACCCTTTGCAGTCCAACCAAGGAGAAGCACAATGAACGTCGAAGAGATCATGAGCAGGCCAGCCATCACATGCCGGTCCAATGACAGCCTCAGCACGCCAGCTCAATTGATGTGGGAGCACGATTGTGGCGCGATACCAGTCACGGACGAGGAAGGGCGTCTGGTAGGAGTGATCACCGATCGCGACATCTGCATGGCGACGTACACTCGCGGTAGCGCGCCTGCGTCGATCCCCGTTGCTGATGCCATGGCCCGTGAGGTCTTCTCGAGTCGCGTCAGCGACTCGCTGCAAACGATTGAACAGTTGATGGGTGACAAGCAAATTCGCCGTGTGCCCGTTGTCGATGGCGACAACCGTCCCATCGGGATGGTTTCCGTCAACGACTTGGCTCGGTACGCTGCTTCCCCTCAGCAAAACGACGGCGAGGACCGCGAACTGGCCCGCATGCTGGCCTCCATTTGCGCGCCGCGCACCCAAAGCAGTCAGCAGTCAGGCATGCTGCAACGAACGGCCGCAGAGTAACAGGGCGGTACGAGCAGAGCGCTACACTCGAAGCCGACCCGGCGTGCAGATCGCTCGAGGTCGGCTCGAACGTCAGCGGCACGGTCGCCGCACTCCTCACGGTGCTCGAAGCCCGCGGCCTGGTGATCGGCGAGTCTGAGCGCGGGCGGATCTGGTGTTGAATCGCTTCACGTGATCGTAGGAAGCGTTGAACGTTCGCGCGACGGGGACCAGCGTTGATTCACATGCGTTGATTGCCGTGCTCTCCGAGGCTCGGCGCTCGCCTGCACGGAGCGCTCGCGGCGCCAAGCGTCGCAGCTTCCATTGGGGACCGTTTGTCACACAGTGCGTCGAATCACTTGACGCGTCGCATCAACTGACTGCTCGGCGGCTCCGAGCTGGGGCGGCCACGAGTTTTGGCGAGCCCGTACTCGTGGAGACGATACTGGATGGTTCTCACACTCATCTCCAGGATCTCGGCTGCCCGCGCAGTCGAACCATCCACCGCTGCGAGGGTCTTGACGATGGCATAGCGCTCTAGATCCGCCATGCTGGCCCCAGGGATATGAATATCCGTCAGGTCGTCGCTTTCCGATGTTGTCGCGACGTTCGGTAGATGGGCTGCCTCGATTTCGTCACCGTCGCAGACGACTACAGCGCGTTCGATGGCGTTCTCCAGTTCTCGCACGTTGCCAGGCCAGTCATGGTTCTCGAGCTGGGAGCGTGCGCCAGGACTGAAGCCGCGAATGTACTTGTCATTTTCGTGCACGAAGCGGGCTAGAAAAGCCTCCGCCAATTGAAGGACATCGCCGCGCCGCTGCCGCAGCGGCGGCACGTGCAACCGCACCACGTTCAGGCGGTAATAGAGGTCCTCCCGAAAGCGACCATCGGCAACCTCGCGCGATATGTCGCGATTCGTTGCCGCCACGACCCGCACGTCGATGGGCACCCCCACATTACCGCCGACGCGGTGCAGCACGCGGTCTTGCAGGACGTTGAGAAGCTTGACTTGGACCTCCAACGAAATCTCTCCGAGTTCGTCCAAGAACAGCGTTCCGCCGTTGGCCTGCTCGAAACGGCCGATGCGCCGCTTGTCAGCACCAGTGAAGGATCCCCGCTCGTGCCCGAATAGCTCACTCTCGAGAATGCTTGGCGACAGGCAGGCACAGTGAACGGTGATGAACGGACCGTTGGCGCGCCCACTCAACGTGTGGATCCCCCGCGCCACTTGGCTCTTGCCTGTCCCACTCTCGCCGGTGATCAGTACGGTGGCGTTCGACGGCGCCACCTTGTGCATCACGGCGTAGAGCTCCTGCATCGCTTCGCTGGCGCCGATGAGGCCCCCCGGCCCCTCACTGCCCGCCTGGCTCTGTTGGCGTCGATCGGGGTCGTTCTCGGACGCTGCCTGCTGTCGCACCAGCTCGCGCCGAAGTGCCAAGAGCAGCTCGTCTTGGTCCAACGGTTTGGTGAGATAGTCCGCCGCACCCCCACGCATCGCGCTCACCGCGGCGCGCAGATCGGGGGTTGATGACACGACGATGACCGGAACCCCAGCGCCCCGCTGGCGCAGCGCCGCCAGAATGTCCATCGCGCCCAGGCGCGGCATGTCCAATTCCGCCACGACCAAGTCTGCAGGGGAGCTGTCGTGTAACTCCAGTGCATCTACCCCATCGCGCGCCAACTCCACCCGATATCCTTTGACGTCTAACGCTGCTGCCAAAGCCTCGCGACAACTCTGATCGTCGTCCACGACGAGTATCTTCGGAGCTGCCTTCTTCACCATGTCGCCTCCTTTGCCGAAGGAAGATCGGGCCGTAGCCAGAGCGATCCCACCCGCGTGCGCTGACAGATATAGTGACTAGATTGTCGTTGTCGCGGGGTTTGATGACGCATTGTTTGCGTTTCAACGCACCGACGTCGCCATGTCGCTGGCGCTCGCAAAGCTGCGACCGTTTGACGGGCTGGCGCACCCTGACGGTGTGGCTACCGCGGGTGGACGCTCACGCTGCAGTGACGTCGCCTTGGCGCCACGTTCACGTCACGTCACGTCACGTTGGCGCGTTGGCACGACTTGCCTCCCCCTTGGGCGGGTGTATATTGACGAGCCCGACGCTTCTCGCGGTCAATCTCCTTGGGAGACGGGCACTCCGGCTGTTCGCTATCGCCAGTTGTTCAACCACTGTGCACACCGCGAACCTTTCCATTCTGCGCGCTGATGCGCGCAGGCGCCGCCCTCCTGGGTCGTCCGCGAGTGACCCGGCGAGGCTGGCACACCTTCCCGTGAAAACAGAACGTTACCATCGAGAGTCTGTCCCCGCTGGGGGCGAAGCCCAACGTGTCGCCGTCTTATCGCGCGCAGAGGAGGCGCAGGTGTTCCGTCAGCTCCATGAGCACAAGCGACGGCAATTTGCCTTGGCGATGCAAAGTCGACGAGGGCTTGCCGTACTGGCGAAGGCCAGCAGCGCGCGCGGACGCACCGCCATCCCCACCGTGGCCGAGCACCTGGAACGCATCCAGGCATGGTACGAAGTCCTGCGCCGGTTGCAGGGACGCACGCGAGGTTGGTGGCGGAGCGTCGAGCAAGCCGAGACCGATGCCGAGCTCGAGGCTGCGCTCGACCAACTCGTTCCACGACTGGAAGAGAATCGGCAGGCCATCATCGCTTCCGCGGATGAGGCAGGCATTGGCGACGAGCTCAGACACCACCTCGTCACCGAGACGGCCGAGCGGCTCTCTGCCGCAGCCAAACGGACTGATCAATCCCGAAGCACCTACGTTCAAGCCGCGTGGTTGGCGGATGCTTGTCGCGAAATCAGCCGGCTGCGGGCGCACTTGGTCGGCGCCAATCAAGGTCTCGTCCACCTCGCGCTCAACCGGTACGTAGGCCTCGGTCTGTCGCGTTCGGACTTGGCGCAAGAGGCAAACATCGGCCTGATGCGGGCGATCGACAAGTTCGATGTCGAGCGTGGTCTGCGTTTCAACACTTACGCGATGTGGTGGATCCGACAGGCGGCTCGTCGTGCACTGTCGAACCAGTCGAGGACGATTCGTGTCCCAGTCCACGCCTTGGAGGCGCGGCATGCCGTGCTCATGACCAGGGCCCGACTGATGACGAGCTCGGGGCACAGACCGTCGGTTGAAGAGCTGGCGCGAGAAACCGGCATCGTGCGCGATGAGGTCGAGCGGCTGATCCTGCTAGCGCAAGAACCCCTGAGCTTGGAAGCGCCCTGCGGAGCGGATAGCGAACAGCGCTTGCAAGACTTCGTTGCGGCTCCCGAAGCCGAAGACAGTGAGGAAGCCAGCCAGAGGCGCACCCGGCGAGCCCAGGTCGAGGCGCTCTTGTCGGAGCTCACACCGCGAGAGCAGACCGTGATGCGTCTGAGATTCGGCTTTGAGGGGAGCCGCGACGAATGCACGCTCGAAGAAGTCGGCGCAGCACTGGGCGTCACGAGAGAACGAGCTCGTCAGATCGTTGCCAAGTGCCTGAAGAAGATGCAGCGCGTGGCTGCCCGCCGCCGCCTGGACCTCGATGAGCTGAACTAGGGAGGCCGAGGTAGTCGGACACGCGCCCGGGTTTGTGTCGGGAGTCGAAACAGGGGGTCCCCCCCATGCCGCCAGCTACCGGCGTGAGGGCAACGCTGGGAGGACGGCGGGGTTGGGCGCTTCCGCCAGTGCCGCGGCATTTCCCGACTGGTCAGCAACCGCGTTGAGTAAATATGCCACACCCCCGCGGGGGGATTTCGGGCTAGTAGCATCGGTACGAACGATGTCTTGGTTTGTCCGAATGCGCGCGCCAAAAACAACGATTACTGCGAGTTGCCCCTTTTCGAGCCTGGTGTTGGGCTCATTGTTGGCCACGCTGGCGTGCGGCTGCAGCGGACCCTCGTCGGAAGGCGATGAGGGCGCGGCCGAGTTGACCGTTTCGAGTGAGTCCGGGGCCTATGAGGTCACGTTGGAGAGCTCGCCCGAGCGAGAGCCGGTTCGCGGCCACAACGACATTTGGTTGACGGTGGTGTCGACGGATGACGGAGGTGCGGTGTCGGATCTCACGCTGACCATGGTGCCGTTCATGCCGGCGATGGGCCACGGGAACGGTTCGAAGCCGACCGGAGAGGCCGTTGGGGGCGGTGTGTACGAGTTTCGTGACGTTAACCTGACGATGCCTGGGCTGTGGGAACTTCGCACGGGGATTGTGGGTCCCAAGGCGGATTCGGTGACCTTTGCTTTCAGCGTACGCTAGTCGGAACTACGCATGATGCATCGGGCACATCTATGCTGGTGCGCTCTTGTCATCGCGCTCCTCTGTCCCAGCCTCGCTCGTGCTCAAGCCTGCTGCACCGGCGGCGCCACACTGATGCCGGCACGTCTCGAGCGGCACGAGTGGATGTTGATCGGTTCCCAGCTGAACGGCAAGCACCTCATAGGGACATTCGCCGAGAACTCGCGGTATCGTAAGTCCCCACCTGAGACCATCCAGCAAGACCTGGAGCTGCAACTGTTCGTCACGACGAGGCTGGCGGAGCGAGTGCAGCTTGGA
Organism: Polyangiaceae bacterium; assembly: GCA_050298815.1. Lineage (GTDB taxonomy): Bacteria > Myxococcota_A > Polyangia > Polyangiales > Polyangiaceae > SZUA-265. Next base: position 22,911 of record JBNKUV010000064.1, on the reverse strand, counting down.
GGTTTGGTGCCCTGGTTATTCTCCCACCGGGCGGCTCCGGGCGTGACGACGGAGTATGGCGGTGGTCTTGGCGATGTGGAGCTGTCTGCGCGGTGGGATGCCCTTTTTGCAGGTGAGCTCACGCACGTGCCCGGCGTAGCCCTGATTGGTTCTGGCAGGATGCCCACTGGAACCGCGCCAGACGCCGCCCGGCGACCACTCGGTAGTGACGCGACCTCGACCGGCGCGGCACAGCTCGCAGGCGCAGTCGTCCTCGAAGAGTACTACGGGCCATGGTTGTTGAACTTCATGGGGAACATCACCCACCACTTCCCGAGTGAAACACAGGGCGTGACGCTCCAGCGAGGAACGCAGTTTCGTGCGTTGGCAAGCGTGGGTCATGCGTGGACCCACCGCCTGACGACCGCTCTCCTCGCGTCGGTGACGTGGGGTGCCGATGCGCAGGTGGACGGCTCGAGCGTTCCAGGTTCGGCCACGAGGATAACCCACATGGGTCTCGCCAGCGCTTATTCGCCAAACAATGACTGGCGGTTTTTCGCTAGCCTCACACTCACGCCGCCGCTCGACGGTTTGGGAAAGAACGAGCTGGCATTCGGCGGCGCCAGCTGCGGGGCGCTGTACGCGTTCTGGTGAGGTCAGGAAGTTGACGGACGTCGCCGAACGGGTCACTCTGGTGACCGTTTCGGCTGTGCATTCGATCCATCGGGCGATTGCGTCGGGGCCTCGTCGGCACGGGCACCAGTCAAGCCGTCCTTGAAAGCGCGCAGGCCGCCCCCTAGGTCTTTGCCGAGAGACGAAAGTCGACGCCCCCCGAAGAGTAAGGCTGCGACCAGGAGGATGACGATTATCTGAGTAGGGCCGGGTGACATATGAGTCCTCGGCTAGAGGTTCAAGCTAGCGCCCCATAGATCAGTATCGACACGAATGGGATCAGCAGCCACAAAAGTGGCTTGAACGCGCTTTCCGTTTCGTACGATGCGTCTTCGTCGATGATCTCGTCGTTTGCTGGTTCCGAGTGCGGAGGGGATTGGGTTTCATTGGTGAGATGGGACATGAGGTGTCTTTTCCTGGACCTTGGAGGGTGATTCTCGACCGCGCCGCGACGAGCAGAGGTGGGTCGTGTCACCTTCGCTCCAAGCGATTGGTCGGCAATGGGCGTGTGACTCGCGCGCGCTGGACGTAGGGATGCTGTTCGTCTGTAGCGGTGCTGAGTGCACGTGACGTCAAGAAGCGTGAACCAAACAGATCGAAGCCGGACGTCGGTCGAGACGGCTTCGCTTGGTGTGTTGACCCGGCGGCGCAGCGCCATCTGGGTCGAGTTTCAGAGCATGAGTTGACGAGGGTTCGCCTACCCGGAAGGGTGCCTCAACAGCTCAGCGGGGGCCCACGCTCTCGCTCCGCACGGAGTTCGACAGCGAGCGACGTTCGCTCTGAGCGGGCGTCAACACCCCGCCGCCCAGCACCCACGCCCCAGACGAACCGGCGCGACACGAGCAAGTACACGAGCACCGAGTCAGTTGTCGGGCTCTGTGGCGATTCTGCAGCCAGTTCCAGGCTGGAGATGTCGTTTGGAAGTGCCGTCTGCTGCGGCTGGGATACCTGGATAGTGACGGATTCCGACTGCGCAACATCGACCTCTGCCCCGTATCCGCCGAAAGCGACGGCGAACGTCAGGAAGATTGCCAAGAAGTGCCGCAGGGCGATCACGAACTGAGTTTGTTGTTCGCCTTCAGCAGAAGCAATGGTTATTTGGGGATGACCCAGCACTTAGTCCTCGTGCCAATCGGCGCAGCCAAATTTGGCTTCAGCCATAGAGCCGCCGCTCAGCGGTTGCGATCCGCCACCCTCAGACGCTTGTGGAAGGTGACCTTGCCGTCGCCCTCGGCGTAGAAGTGTTCGAGTAACGCTGCTTGCTCGAAGCCGGTTCCTTCGTAGAACCGGCGCGTGGGAGCGTACTGGGGTCGGCTCGAGGTGTCGGCGTATATCTGCCACCCTCCTTGCCGGACCACCGCCTCCTCGACCGCTTTCAAGAGCCGTCGTCCCAGTCCACGACGCTGGGCAGCTGGCGCAATCACGATCCAGTACAGGTCGAAGCTGCCTTGGGTTGCCGGGATCGGTCCGAAACAGGCGAAGCCCAGCAGTTGGTCTGAGTTTCCACCTCGGTTTGGTGGAGCCGAATCCTCTGCCAAAATGAAGTGGTAACCGCTCGCATCCCCATGAGCGAGTGCTTCTTCCGCCAGCTCGCGGGCGATCGCCGTCTCCTCTTGTGAAAAAAAGCCCGTCGCATCAGCAGCGACTTCGATGCGCGGCACATCCGTTGGTCTGAGCTCAGTTCGAAACACCGTCATCACACGTTCACGAGCATTTGGGGGCATTGGAGGTCGACAAAAGGACAGTCATGACACTCGAATGGCGTGGGCCAGTCCGCGAAAGAAGTGCGCCGCGTTGCTTCCCAGGCTGCGGGTCTTGTAGCCGCCTTCTTGGACCACTACCGTGGGCACGTTGATTGCCCCGATCAATCGACCGTTGGCTTCGAAGTCCACCGGGGCGAGCGACCAACTCCCCGTAGGATCGCCCTTGGCGGTATCGAGGCCCAAGGCCACGAGGAGATACCTGGGTTCGAAACGCTTCACCCGCTCCAGCGCGAGTTCCAACGCCTTTCGGTAGCGCTTGGCCTCCAGCTTCTCTTGAAGCGGAATGTTGAGGTTGAAACCTTCGCCGTCTCCCGTGCCCGTCTCGTCCTCGAATCCAGTGAAGTAGGGATAGGCGAAGTTGGGGTGGCCATGAATGGACACTGTCAAGACGTCAGAACGATCGTAGAAGATGTCCTGCTGCCCGTTGCCGTGGTGATAGTCGATGTCGAGTATCGCTACCTTGCCGCGTTTGCTCAGCTGATGGGCGGCGACGGCCACGTTGTTGAAGTAGCAGAAACCGCCGTAGGTACGCCGCTCGGCGTGGTGCCCAGGCGGCCGCACGAGCGCATACGCCAGACGTTCACCGAGCGCTACGTGTTCCGCTGCCGCCAACGCACAATCGACGGCTCCGCGAGCGGCAAGAAATGCGTTCTTGTTGAGCGGGGTGAATGTGTCGATACAGTAGTAGCCCGCGCGCACCGCGAGTTCTTTGGGGCGGCGGGTGCTGTTGCGGATCGGAAAGACATAGGGGTAGATGGACTTTCCCTCTGGGACGGTACTGCAAGCGCTCTGGAGGTACTCCACGAATTCGCGTTCGTGTACCTCGACAATCGGACCCATTCCGTAGCTCTTGGCTGGCACCTGCCGAAACGTACCTTCTGCTGTCAACGACTTGATGATGCTGCGAATGCGCACTGGGGACTCGACATAGCCGCGTTCGCGGACATGGTGAATGTCGTGTTTCTCGTTGACGACTAGCGGATACGCCGGTTCCGCCGCCGCTAATAGCTGAGCGTCCTTGGCTATGGGTCGTTGTTTGTAGCGTGCCGGTCGAAGCGCGACCGGATCCTGTCGTATCGATTGGACGACCGCTTCGACATACTCCGCGGGGCAGAGATAGGCGTACTTCCGCTCGAGCACGGCGCGAACAACCTCGCGGACGTGCCGCTTTCGAAGCGCCGCATCGTTGCCCAGAGTGTCGCATACTAGGTGGGGCATGCAATCATCCGTGGGATTGACCGGCTTTTCGTAGTCCGTGCCGATGATGGGTCGGGCATTCCAACGTTCATAGAAACGTAGGCGGGCGGCGTTTTCGGCTCGCACCTCCGGACTGCTGCAAGCACCGGGGGCATCCGGTAGGCACTCGAAGAATAGACCTTTCGTGCCGCATGCCCGAGCATCTTCGCGAACTCGTTCGTACAGCGCCGTCCCCACCCCTCCCCAGGTGTTTTTCGCGGCCGCGATGAAATCGAGGTAGGCGAATCCGAGCGTGGGATCGCGGAGCACGAGGGCGAACCCTTCGACCCGATGGGTCCGCGAGCGCTCGGCCACGTAGAGAACCGCCGCGAAGCGCTGCAAGAATGGGTTGCTCAGCTTCTCCGGAAGCCCGCTGATCTCCTCCTGCCTCAAGTCCGCAAAGCGCGACCTCAGCAGCTCTTGAACAGCCTGGATAGCAACCTCGTTCCGAGGTGAATCGACGTCGTGAATGCGACGGATGGAGAACATGCTACTCTACCCGGTGGGGTGTCGTCCCTAGTAAGGCACGACGGAGGATGCGATCGACGGCTTCGGTGAAAGAAGTATCAGCCTGCTTCAGGGCGGCTTGGAATCCAGCGTCGGGGGCCAAGCAAGGGTTGGCGTTGACGTCGATGATGACGAGCCTGTCAGTATTCGCCCGCAGGTCGATCCGAGCGTAGCCCGCAAGCTCGAAGGTCCTCCAACTAGCGATGGCGGCTTTCGCCAAGCGCAGCGTCAAGTCCGCCTCCGTCTCCCGCTCGAGGTAGCGACGTCGCGTGGCTCCATACTCCACGGATTCGGGGTGCCACTTGGCGCGATAATCGACGATGCGTGGAGTTCCGTCGGTGTGACCGTCAAAGACGATTTCCGCGATCGGCAGGACCTCAGGGCCATCGGGACCGTCCAACAGGGTGACGTTGAACTCACGAGCGTCCACATACCCTTCGGCGAAGAACCTTCCTCCAAAACGTCTTTGACGAGAGACCACCTCGGCCGCCACCCGGCCGTGGTCGACGACTGAATCGGCGTCCATGCCCTTGGAGGCGTGCTCCCAGACTGACTTGATGATGAAGGAGCCAGAAGGCGCTTCCTCTGGTGCCGGCGCAATGGGTAGGCCTGCGCTTCGTAAGCGCCGTCGGGCGACTAGTTTGTTCGATGTGGACAGAAGTGCGTCCGCCGAGGCTCCCGTGTACGGGATGTTCATTGCTTCCAGTAAACACGGAACCAGAGCGATCAGTTCTCCGCGGTCGTCTATCGACTCCACCAAATTGAACACCAAATCGGGGCGCCAGCTGCCGAGCTCCCCCCGCACTTTCGCCAAGTCGAGAGTGCAGGGGAGGACCTGGGTGTTCGCGCCGAGGGCGACCAGGGCGCTTTGCACAGCACGCAGTTGGTCAAGAACGTCGGCTTCGTCTGGGCTCGCGTCGGATGCGACTGCCTGGTGGCAAATGGTCACTCGCATCGTCGGTCATCGCCTTTGGAGGCCGAGTCGTTCGCGGGCACTGTCGACGATCGCGCAGATCAGGTCATCGTAAGGGATGTCCCGTAAGCCTGCCAAGATGGCCAAGTCGGACACCTGAGGACGAAGACCGGCGAGCGGATTGGCTTCGATGAAACAAGGACGACCCTCCTCGTCAGAGCGCACATCCACTCTTCCGCCATCACGGCAGCCGAGTGCACGATACGCCCGCATGGCTACCTCGGTGGCGGCCTCGGCTTCGGCGTCTTCCGCGAGTGTGTAGGTGACGCGGTCGGCGAACTGTTGCTTGTTGTCGTAGGAGTACACCTCGGCGTCCGCTTTGCCGTAGAGCTGGATCTCGAGTGCTCCCAGCGCTCGGGCGGCTTCGCCCGTGCCAACGATGCCAACCGTGAACTCCCTACCGGGCAGAAAGCGCTCGACCAGCACAGGCTGTCGGTACGTCGACAAGAGATCGCGACACACCTCGTCGAGTTGCGCCGCGTCTTCTACCTTGGAGGCCGCGTTGACACCGAGACTGGTGCCCTCGGCAATCGGCTTCGCAAAGAGGGGAAAGGGCAGATCGACTTGACGGATCATGTCGGCGTTCTGCACCACGTCAAATTCCGGTGTTCTGATGCCAACTCGCTGGACGCACAGCTTTGCTAGGCCCTTGTCCAAGCATACCGCTAACACCAGGGGATCGGAGAACGTGTATCCGATCCCCATGACGTCCAGGATTGCTGGGACCTGCGACTCTCGCGCCTGCCCGCGCACGCCCTCGGCGATGTTGAAGACCAGCTGCCAGCGTTGACCTGCCGCGAGCCGGCGGATGAGCGCTTGGGCGCGACCGATACGGGTGACCTCGTGTCCCGCCCTTTGCAAGGCGCGCTCGATTGCCTCGATCGTATCGATTCGATCGAACTCAGCTACCTGTTCGGGCGAGTACCCCAGTGCTTGATACTCGTCCTTGAGGTCATAGGTGATTCCGATTTGCATGGACGTGGCTCGGTCAAGCGCCGACAAGTGTCGGTAGGCGCACCCGTCGCGGGCCTGTATCCGGTACTCCCGCCGTCTCGGGATCCGGGTAGCGGTAGCGTTCCTGCGCAAAGTTCTCGAGCACGAGCTCGTCACCTTCCCTGCCTAGAACGTACTGATGCTGCAGGGGGATCTTGCCTCCGCCGCCAGGAGCGTCGACGACGTAGGTCCAGACTCCGTATCCCGTCGTGTGTCCGCGCAAGCCTCGAACCAACTCCACTCCTCGTTCCACGTTCGTACGAAAATGAGCGGAGCCACTGATGGGATCGCATTGGTAGAGGTAGTACGGTCGCACGCGCATGAGCAGCAACCGGTGGGTCAGTTCGCGTAGCGTGTCGGCGTCGTCGTTGACACCCTTCAGCAGTACGGCTTGCGCGCCCAACGGAATGCCCGCGTCGGCAAGGCGTGCGCAAGCGGCGAACGCCTCCGGTGTGCACTCGTCCGGGTGAATGAAGTGAAGACTCATCCAGAGCGGATGGTGTTTGCGCAGAATCTTGATCAACTCCGGGGTGATGCGTTGGGGCAGCACTGCAGGCATCTTCGTGCCGATGCGGACGAACTCGACGTGAGGGATCTCACGCAGCCGCGTCAGGATCCAGTCGAGCTTGTCGTCCTTGAGGCTGAGCGGGTCGCCTCCGGAGAGAAGCACGTCGCGAATCGTTGGTGTTCGACGGATGTAGTCGAACGCTCTCTCCAGGCGTTCCTGGCTTGCGCTGATCTCGCCATGCCCAACGACGCGTGACCGCGTACAGTATCGGCAGTAGGTCGTGCAGTAGTCGAGCGCCAGCAGCAACACACGGTCCGGGTAGCGGTGCACTAGGCCGGGAACCGGGCTGTGGCCGTCTTCACCCAAGGGATCGTCCGCTTCGCCTTCAGTGCGAACGAACTCGTTCAGCGATGGTACCACCGTGCGCCGCAGGGGATGCTCGGAGTCGTCGTCGCTGACGAGCGCCATGTAGTACGGCGTGATGCCGACGGGAAGCATCGAACCCCCACGTTCGATACCTGCTCGTTCCGACGCGGACAGTTCGATCACCCGTTCTAGGTCTTCGAGGCGTCGGTAGCGGTGCGCCGCTTGCCACTTCCAGTCGCCCCACTGTTGGTCCGTCGTGTTTGGGAAGTGTTTACTTCGAAACGCAACTACTCTGGGATCGCTGTGCCGCTGCATTTGTCGCAGTCGTGGCAGCTGGTGGATGCCTTCACCATCTGGCGGTTCGTCGCTCTCTTCGTACGCAAGCTCTTCAGCACTGGTTGCCGCCGCCGCGGTCGGTTGTGTCCCTTTCATCTTCCCTTGTCTTGTCGCCTTTCCGGTCGGTTGGACCTACTTCCGGCGAACGGTGAAACCAGCGCAGGTTTCTGTCAATCAGGACGTTGAGGGGGGCTCGCTTTTTTCTGTCGTCGTGGCTGGGGTAAAGCCGTCACCGTGAGTGCTCGGCTCGGCGGTTGTGTATCTGCGCACACACCCCGGCCTATCACAGGAGACCCGAGCGCCCCGCGACGTCACTCCCCGAGCAGGCGCTCAGGTTAGGCAACGTCTACTCGCTTTAGGAAAGGTACGACCAGCCAGGCGCTGGCGCTGGTCAGAGCTCCAAGGCCTACCAAGGCGTGGAAGGCGCTGTGCTCTCCGCCGAGTATCCCGATGAGCGCTTCATACCAACTACCACCCAGGGTAACTCCCAGCAGCACCCCCCAGTTGCATACTGACATCAGCCCGGCGAACACCGTCGCGGCGGATGCCCGCGGGCATACCCGGGCAGCGAGGTCCAACGTAACCAGTGTCGATAGCTGGTAGGCGACGCCAAATGCCGCACTGGCGACGACGGCAGTCGCAGCCCCACTCAGCATCCAATAGCAGGCCGTCGACACCACGGCTGCGGCGATCCCGAGGTGCAGTAGCGTGCCGAATGCTATCCGACGGCAAACAGCCCCATAGAAGGCGGCAGCGACGATGCTGCCCGCCGCCTGCACACTCAATAGGCCCCCATAGGTCTGCTCAGAAAGCGCCAGCGGTCCGGTGGCGTAGCTCTTCAAGACGTTGCTCGAGAACGGGTTGAAGTTCAGAAGGAAAAGGAAGAGGGCAACCAGGAGCAACGGTACGAGGCGGGGGCGAACCTCGCGGACCGCCGCGCTGAGTTCGGCTCGCGGGGGCTTCTCGGATCGTCGCTCGCGCAGGACCACGGCGACGATGGCAAAGGACAAGAACGTGGCTCCTGCGCAGACAGACAGAGCGAGGGGCAGCCGGCCAACGTCCGAAGCGACCCAACCGCCGCCAACGCCGGCGGCCAGGGACGCCACCGCGAGCGAACCCCATTGCACCGACTGGATGACGCCGGTCAGTCCGTGCTCCTGTCCGTACTCAACCGCAACTGCATCCACGACGACATCCGTCAAGGCCAAGGCCACGCCGACGAGGAACAATGCCCATTGGGCTTGTGCCACATCAATGCCCTGCCATCCGACGGATAGCGCGACAAAGCCGCCGCTTGCGGTCAGTGTCGAAAGCAACAGGTAGGAAAGCCGATGGCTACCGAAGATCGGCAGGAAGTCCGACAACAAGCCATAGATGGGCTTGATCGACCACCCGAGGCCAATGGCACCAAAGAAACGGCCAATCGCTCCCGGGCCATACCCGATTGATTCGAGCCAAGTCTGAAGTGGTTGAGCAGGGAGGGACGCGGTTGGCTCAACAAGCCCCTGGACGAAGTAGAGCGCCCCAAACATCAGTAGGAGTGGCCACCGTCTTTTCGGAACGTTACCCTTGGCCATGACCGTTCACTTGCACGCGCTTACCACGGCGGACGGATACCCGCCGCAACAACCTTGACTCCGGACCGGGCTGGGGGCAGAGAGCCTGCTGGCGCGTGAACAAGCAAGTCCCTTCTCCTGCCCCCGAGCGCCCCGGTCTAGCGCCGGGGTTGGCGAGCCTGTCGTTGGAGATGGCTTCCCAGCCTGACGGCACCACGTGCGGTCCGACCTGCCTACATGCGGTCTATCGATACTTTGGCGACGAGTTGCCATTGGGGCAGTTGATTGGCGAGATAGAACCGCTATCTAGTGGGGGTACCCTGGCGGTCACCTTGGCCAACCACGCCCTGCGCCGAGGTTACTCGTGCACAATTCACACCTACAACCTCCAGCTGTTCGATCCGACCTGGTTTCGTGACGGGAGTGATCTGCGTGTTCGGCTGAGGGCACAGCAGCAGTACCGCAAGGGGGACCGCTTCAGATCGTCCAGCAACGCCTACCTGGAGTATCTCGACTTGGGAGGCCGGGTGGTTCTGGGAGTGAGACCTTCTGTTCTCATCCGCACCAACTTGAAGAAAGAACTGCCAATCTTGGCGGGCGTGAGCTCGACGCACCTCTATGGTTGCTCCCGTGAGCACGACGACGAGGCAGACAGCGTGCGCGGACGTCCCACGGGGCACTTCGTGGTCTTGTCTGGGTACGACTCCAAGCGACGACGCGTCGCCGTCGCCGACCCCCTGCACGACAATCCGGGCTTCGGCACTGCGCGCTACGAGGTAGACGTCGAAACCCTCGTCTGCTCGATCATGCTCGGTGTGATCACCTACGATGCAAACCTCCTGGTGATTCGCCCACGGTCAATCAAGGAGTCTTGTGACGACGGGACGTTGCCCAAAGCGTCACCGGACTGAGGTGCCACCCATAGCCGGGCGCGCACGACGTTGCGAGCTCGTATCACACGGTAGTTACAGGTGGGCGCAGCGCCGACATAACTGCCCAGACAACACCGGTATGTCGTAGGAGGGAATGCAATTCCGGTGACGGTACGCGGCGAACGCATCGTTGACGCAAGAATATTCGGAGTGCCACGCTTGAGTCGAGCTACAATCCTAGGCATGGCGCTGATTGTGGTCGTCGAAGACAACGAGATGAACTCTGACATGCTGCGCCGTCGGCTGGAGCGTGCGGGTCACGAGGTTGTCGTCGCGACTGACGGCAAGTCCGGCGTCGAAGTCACGTTGGAGAGGCGTCCCGCGCTTGTTTTGATGGACATGAGCCTACCGGTGATGGACGGCTGGAGCGCAACGCGAGCCATCAAAGCGAAGGACTCGGCAATTCCTGTGATGGCTCTGACTGCCCACGCCATCGTTGGCGACCGCGAAAAAGCGCTGGATGCCGGGTGTGATGACTACGACACCAAGCCGGTCGACTGGCGCCGGTTGAAGACGAAGATCACGATGTTGCTGGCCCGACGCGCGCGGAGCGGTGCGCCGATGGAGGACAATCGATGAACTCGCCCAACCACGAGCGACGATGCCGGGTGCTCGTCATCGACGACGACGTGGCTTTTGCCGAGTTGACGCGCCGACGCCTCGAGCGGCTGGGCTACGAGGTGAGCGTGCACAATACCGGCATTGGGGTGATGGAGCGATTGCTCCGCAATCCCTTCGACGTCGTTTTGCTCGATGTGAACATGCCTGGGTTGCGTGGGCCAGAGGTTGCCGGGATGATACGAACGGCACGGGGCTCCCAACTGAAGGTCGTCTTCTACAGCAGCACGGATTCTGTCGAGTTGCGCGCTCTGGCGCACAAGCATCAAGCTGATGGGTATATCAGCAAGAGCGCCACGGGGAATGAACTCGACTTGCGGCTCGCCGAGGTGATGCAAAACCCGCTGGGACGCCTCCGCTCGCACCGCCCCGACTACGTCTGAACCGGGCGGGGATGCGGCTCGAGTCGCTCGCTGACCGTTGGTGGTACCCCACGGAGGGGCTCCAGCGAACGCTTCTCGCGTCCGAAATCCAGTGCGTCGGGACTTCCTCGGGTGTGCTGCAGTGGGGGCAAGTGAGTGAACATCCAACTCACCGTCGGCTTGGAGGGCAGTCTATGGCGAGGAGGCGTGGTTGGATCGCCAGACGATGCTAGCCTCTGACACCATGCAAGGGACAGCTTGGGTCGAGCCGAGGTTGATGAACGACGTGCGAGAGGAACTCACTCTCGGCAACGTAAGGATCGAGACATTCCACGAGGAGTCGCCGCCACAAGCCGGCGTCGTGTTGATCTCCGGCGCAGCGCGTGCTGAAGAAGTCGCCCGCAAGCTGATCAAGTCAGCGGTGCTTGCCGTGGTGGACGCCTCGGAGCTGAGCTACCCATCGCACGCGATCGCAGCGTTCGTTTTGAAAGAGCGTGGCGCTGGCGAGTTGGTTGCGCGTATTGCGCATCTCGAAGCGCAGGACTTCCCGGGCTATCGCGTTCACCTGTTGGCACGTGCGGTGGAGTTCGCTGGGGATATCATCGAACTGGCAACGACGGATGCGGTGCTCCAGTACGTCAACCCTGCCTACGAAAGCGTCTTGGGGATCGCCGCACGGGAAGCTGAGGGCAAGACCCCAGGCCAGCTGGTTCGCAGTGAGGCTCACTCACCCGACTTCTTTCGCGACTTGGACAAGACGCTCGAAGAGGGACGAATTTGGTCTGGGCGTATCATGTCTCGAAGCGTTTCCGGACAACTCGTGCACCTGGAGACGACTGTGGCGCCCGTCAAAGACAAGGCTGGAGTCACGACCCATCACCTTGCAGTCAAGCGCGACGTGACCGAACTGGTCAAGCGCGAGCAAGCGATGGCCGAGGCAAACCGTGCTTTGGTCAAAGCTCGTGATGCGGCTTTGACGGCGAGCCGCGCCAAGAGTGAGTTTTTGGCGAATATGAGCCACGAGCTGCGCACCCCGCTCAATGCGATCATCGGCTACAGCGAGCTATTGATGGAGGACGCGGAAGACGCCGGCGAAGATTCCCTGACCGCGGATCTACAGAAGATACGCAACTCCGGTACGCATCTGCTCAGCTTGATCAACGACATCCTGGACATGTCCAAGATCGAATCGGGGAAGATGGAACTGGTCTTGGCGCCCACGAACCTCAAGGAACTCTTGGACGACTTGTTGGACTCGATTCGCCCTCAAGCGAAGAAGGTAAACAACGAGCTGATACTGAAGTTCGATACTGCGCCTGGTGAGCTCTTGTGCGATTCGCAGAAGCTGCGCCAAGTGCTCATGAACCTGCTCAGCAACGCCTGCAAGTTCACTCAAGGTGGCAAGGTCGAGTTGCTCATCTCTCAAGAAACAGAGAGCGGTTGGGTCGTGATGCAGGTGCGGGATACCGGGATCGGGATGTCGCCAGAGCAAGTAGCACGCGTTTTTCGTCCTTTCGAGCAGGCGGACTCATCCACGACCCGGCGCTACGGCGGCACTGGGCTGGGGTTGGCTATCTGCAAGAGCCTATGCGAGATGATGGGTGGAAACATTCACGTCGAGAGCGTGGAGGGCGAGGGATCTGTATTCACGTTGCGCCTACCCAACAAGGCTGAGCGCCTTGCGCGCACCAGTACGCCTTTGGGCGCGCGCCGCGTTCTCGTCATCGACGAGGACATGGAGGCCTACGGGAAGCTGAATGAAGCCCTGAGCGCCCGTGGGTTGCAGGTGGACTGGGTGTACGGCGACGGATCCGGACTGGTGGCCGCGCGGGAGCTGAAGCCCGACGTCATCGTGTTGGTGATCGGCGAGTCCGCATTGGACGGGTGGTCTCTGATGACTCAGCTGAAGAACGACGCGATCACTCAGGCTGTCCCCGTTGTCGTGGTCACCTCGGATAGCCAACGTGATCGGGGTGTTTCCTTGGGCGCTGTGGACTGCTTGGTCAAGCCGATCGAGTCGCCGATCCTCGTGCGCACGGTGCAGCGCTGGCTGGGTCCCGGCCAGGGCACTCGGGTCCTCGTCGTGGACGATGATGAATCGATCCGAGAGATCATCGAGCGCACGCTGACCTCAGCGGGGTACTCGGTGGAGACGGCCGAAAACGGACTCGATGGCTTGTCCGCATTGGAAGGGGCTCTGCCGGATCTCATCGTATTGGACCTGATGATGCCAGAGATGGACGGCTTTCAGTTTCTCGACCACCTCAAACAGAAGCCTCAGCACCGCGATATCCCGGTTGTCGTAGCGACCGCCATGACGCTCAACGCAGCAGAGCGGGAGCGACTCAACCAAACGGTCCAGCGCGTGATTCTCAAGTCAGCCCATTCGCGTACCGAGTTGTTGCATCAGGTGGAGATGCAGATCGCCCAGCTGGCGCGGGCACCTCGTGACGAGGGCGCTGACGTGACTAGCTGACCCGGGTCTGGTGGTGTGCCATTTGCTTGGAGCGGTCATTTCTCGCCTAGGAAGCTCGGCGAGTCGTCTCGCGTTCAGCTGGAGCGGGGCTTGTTGAGTCCTGCGCCCCATCCTTTCCGAAGGACCGCCAGCTTTTACTGACGATGAGCCGCGCTCCACGAGCGAAGGTCGCGTAGGACCACGCCCACTGGATCAAGACCAGGATCCGGTTTTGAAAGCCGCTGAGGTAGTAGATGTGCACGAGCAGCCACGCAACCCAGGCAACCCAACCCGACAGACGCAGCTTGTCAGTCTGAAGCAACGCCCGGCTTCGACCGATGGTGGCTAGTTGCCCCTTGTCCCAGTAGGTGAACTGTCCACGAGGTTCGTCGCGAAGGTCTGAGACGATGGCTTTGCCCACAAAACGACCCTGCTGCAGAGCCACCGTGGCAACGCCGGGCAAGGGTGCTCGTTCACCGTCCGGTACGCGATGGCATTGGTCACCAATCACGAACACTTCGGGGTGTTCTTTCAGACTCAGATCGGCACAGACGACCACGCGACCGTTTCGATCGAGCTCCACCCCCTTCAAGCTTCGGCCTAGGTGCGACGCTTGTACCCCTGCGGCCCACAACACCGTGCGCGCCTCGACTCGATCACCGCCAACGGTGACGCCTTCTTTGTCCAGCTGATCGACGCGGCTCTCAGTCCACACTTGCACGCCTAGCCGCTCCAGATCCCGCGTCGCACGACTCGAAAGCTCCGGAGCAAAGCTCGGGAGGATGCGCTGACCTGCCTCTACCAGAATGACACGCGTCAGCGTGGGGTCGATGTTGCGGTAGTCCTTAGCTAGTGTGAAGCGGGTCATCTCGCCGAGGGCGCCTGCCAGCTCGACTCCAGTTGGCCCACCCCCGACGACCACAAACGTCAGCAACGCCCGCCTTTGACTTGCCTCCGCGGCCGCTTCCGCTTGCTCGAATGCGTCTAAGACGCGACGGCGGATCTCGGTGGCTTGCTCCAACGTTTTGAGCCCCGGCGCGAATTGCTCCCAGGCGTCGTTGCCGAAGTAGGTGTGTTTTGCACCCGCGGCGAGTACCAGCTTGTCGTACGGATGCTCGCCTTCGCTGGTGATGACAACCTGCCGCTCCAGGTCGACGGATATTACCTCTGCCTTGAGAACCCTGATGTTCTGAAACCGGCTCAACAATGATCGAATGGGCACGGCAATGTCTGCGGGGCTGAGCCCGGCCATCGCCACCTGGTACAACAGCGGCTGGAACAGATGGTGATTGCGGCGGTCGATGAGCAGGACATCCAGTCCTCGCTGACGCCCCAGTGTTTTGGCGCAATTGAGCCCGCCAAAACCCCCGCCCACGATGACGACCTGCGTCGGTGTTTCCTTCATGGCTGCAGCCCAGGGATAGCGCCTACGTCGGGTGACGCAAGCGGTCGAGCCGCGATTCCAGAGGGGCGGCAGCCTGCGAGCCGCCGTTCCGACTAGAGTCGATCCACGGTGGCTTTGAGCTCTCGTTCCAGGTCGCCCAACCGAGCTGGATCCGTCACCTTCACACCGCCGCTTTCTGAAACGTAGAACACGTCGGCAACCCGAAGTCCTTCCGTGTTCAGCTTTGCAAACTCGATGGAGAGCCCCATGTCTTGTAGCTTACGTGACAAGCTGAACAGCAGGTTGGGCCGGTCACGGGTGATCACTTCCACCACGGTGTTGGTGAGGGAGGAGCGGTTGTCGATGTTGATGCGGGTTTCTAGATCCAGCAGTGGAGGGATGGTTCGGCGCGAAGGCGGGGCAAGCGCGGCTGTCCACTCTGACTCGGACGAGAGTAGCTCTCTGAGGCGCTTGTCGAAGGCGGCGAGTTGCTCGTCCGTGATGGGGTCGTCGCACCGGTGGCGCACCCAGAACGTATCGAGGGAGCGTTTCTGCCCCTCCTGTCCAACCCACGAGTAGACTTGCGCACTCAAGATTTCGAGTTTCACCTTCCCGAAGCTAGCGGCGATGAGCGCCAAGAGCCCTGGGCGATCGTCAGCCACGACCCAGACTTCGACGTGAGGTGCCTCCCCACGCGTTTGCACGCTACAGTGATGGCCACGGGCGGACGCGGCGAAGCGGGCATGTTCAACCACTGTCTCAGGCTCGTTGGCGAAGAAATAGCGTTCAGGCAGACCGCTGAGAAACTGTCCGAGGAAGTTCTCCACCTCTGGGTCCTCGCAAAGGTCACGAACGCGAGCGCGCACCTGCTCGATACGGGTAGGCAGCCCGAGCTCCCCCTTGGCCGCCAAGTATCTGTCCGCATTGAGGTGCAGCTCGTCGAGCATGCGGCGCTTCCATCGAGTCATGGAGGTGGGGCTCGTGGTGGTGATGTCTGCAACGGTCAGCAGGTAGAGCTCTCGGAGCAATTCCTGTACGCCGATGTCGTCACAGAACGCCGCCACCGTTGCCGGGTCCTCGATGTCACGTTGAGCCGCGAGTTGGTACATGCGCAGGTGGAGTCGAATTAGAAGTTGTGCGTCGGCAATGTCGTCCTGGTTGAAGCCCAAGCGACCCAGAATGGTCGCTGCCATCTCCGCGCCCCGCTCGGCGTGTCCGGCGCGGCCCAGCACCTTGCCGACGTCGTGGAGCAGCGTTGCGAAGAACAACACGTGTCGGCGAGTGTGCTCTGCAGCAAGTCGGCTCGCCAGAGGGTGGTCTTGGGCTCCTTCGCCACGAGCGAGATAGCGCAGGTGGTCCACAGCCGCTACGGAGTGCTCGTCAACAGTGAACACGTGGTACGTGTCATGATGGACTCTACCCACGACAGGAGCAAACTCCGGAATCATCGCGAGCAACAGACCCACTTCGTGAAGTTCCGAAAGCACGCTGTGTCCGCGAAAACGCGTCGTCCGCACCGTCGTGACGAGTTTACAGAAGGACCGCGCTGCAGTGCGGTCTTGGCGCAACCGCGCACAGAACTCGGGTTGAGCCGTCGATAGCGCGATGACGCGGCGTACGGGCTCTGCAACACGCAACTCGTGTTGGATGGCGAGTTCATACGCGCGGAGGCAAAGCCGGGGTTGTTCGTCGAACAGAGTTTCGTTTGCCAGATGCAGGGTGTCGCCCCGTTGGATGAACCCCTCGCCCAATGTCTTGGGAGCTGCCTTGATGCGGTGAGCCGGGCGGATCCTGTGGAGCAAGCGCCCGCAAGTGTGGCGAATTCGCCGAGCGTGTTTGTAGTAGTCGCTCATCAATGCTTCGACGGCAGTGGAGTTCTCACCGTACCCGAGGGTACGCGCGAGTTCTTCCTGCAGGTCGAAGGTGAGTCGGTCTGCCTTGCGACCCACACTGGTGTGCAGAGCATTGCGCATCGTCAGGAGGTGGTCCCGTGCGCGTTCGAGTTGCTCCCACTCCGTTGGCAGAAGGACATCGTGCTTGATGAGGTCGCTGAGGTTTCCAGTTCGGAAGCCAGCGCGGGTGCACCATTGCACGATGTCCAAATCACGCAATCCACCGGCGCCGTTCTTTATGTTGGGTTCCAGGAGGTACACCGAGTCCCCATAGCGCTCGTAGCGGCTGCGGTTGTACGCCTCGAGCCTATCGACGAAGTTGCCGAGTCGGTCATGACAGAAGACCCGTTCATAGGCCGCAGTCTCCAGAGCTTTGCCCAACGGCTTGTCGCCAGCCACAGTCCTCCAGTCCAAGAGTGCCGTGGCCGTCGTCAAATCGGTGTGAGCGAGCTGAATCAAGTCGGAAGTTGTGACGACCTGATGCCCAATATCCAGACCGGCATCCCACAGCGGGTAGAGCAATGCTTCGGCGACAGGCGCTGCACTGTCAACGTCACTTTCGCACAAGAGGCGGACGTCCAGGTCGCTCTGGGGCGATGGCATTTCGCGGCCGTAGCTGCCGACCGCGCCCAGCGCTAGCGGCTGCTTGTTGCCAGTGAGTGCGCGGCTTGCGTCGAACAGGGCACCAACGATGCCGTCGTACACTTTGCAGCGCTCCTGCCCCACGACCAGCCCTCGATTGCGGTCCGTCGACTCGAGGTGGGAGCTGTGCTGCTTGAGGTAACTTCGGAGGGTTGGCACCAACGTGTCTGAACGATCCACCAGCATGCCACCAGCCGCGCCGCTGAATTCGAATACGTCTTGCACTCTGTACCTCGGCTTTCTCGCGAGCAGCCCCACAGGGCTTGATGCGACGGTAGCGGGGTCAACGTTTCAGGCAGGTATCGTCTCCACGGGGTATCGTCCGGCGAATGCTGTTCGTCCCGCGCGGCCAAACGGGCGAGATGCCGACTCTTTTCGGGACAGCCGGAGCGGAGCCGTCGTCTCGTGACGACGTTTGGTGCGAGGCCGATCGGTTTCGAGGTCAGGCGTTTTGGCGACACGCGAATTGCAGCCTGCGCTGACGACCAGTGGTGGTGCGGGGCGCCCGACACGCGCGCAGGCGAGGGTTGTCTGGGTGAAGGCGTAAGAATTCAGGCTTGAGCCCTCAAAGAAGGTGCGCAATTTCGAATGCTTACGTCCCGGTGTGCCGCGTCAGTGTTCCAAATCTTGCCGCCACGGGTTTGTGCGCGTAGTGTCACCTAAATGTCACACGTGAGAACCTTCGTACACCAGCGCATCGAGCCGGCGGCACTGCTGACTGCGGCGCTGGGCATCATTGGTTTCAACTACCTGACGGCGTTCAGAGTGGGGGGTTACTTCCCGCTGCTCGTGTGGGCGGGGGCGGCGCTGGCCTGTGCGGCGCTGTTCTGGTTGGTAGTCGGCAAGCAAAGAAAATCCGACGGTGACACCAAGACGTGGTTTCTAGTTGGCAGAACCGTCGCTGGAGTCGTCGGTGTCGCTGTTGGCTGGATGCTCCACCTCCAGCTATCTGTTTTGGGATAACGGGGCCGAGGGGGCGGTAGGCTGCTTCTCCATGAGGGCAGCC
Source organism: Polyangiaceae bacterium (assembly GCA_050298815.1). Lineage (GTDB taxonomy): Bacteria > Myxococcota_A > Polyangia > Polyangiales > Polyangiaceae > SZUA-265. Next base: position 4,731 of record JBNKUV010000064.1, on the reverse strand, counting down.
GTGAGCTGCGAGGAGGGCTGCCGCGACGCCACCTAGTCGCGCAGGACCTGTGCTAGTCTCGCGCTGTGGTGCCGCTTGGCGAACAGATCCGGAGCGTGCTGTCGAGCTTTCCCCAGGTCAGGCTCGGATTGCTTTTTGGGTCTCAGGCACGACAGGAGGCACGGAAGGAGTCTGACGTCGACGTTGCGATCGACGCTGGCGAGGTGGACATCTCTGAAGTCGCCGCTCGGCTGAGCGAAGTGTCGGGCCGCGAGGTAGACGTCGTGCTGCTCCCGCGTGCTCGTCCAGCTAGAGACGGACCTGCCCTGGTATCGAAGAATGCGCGACGCTTGGCTACAACGCGTCGCCGTGGACGGATTGAAGCCATGAACCGGAGGTCGATTCGATGGCGAACAAGGATCTCCTCGCCAGCAGGTTGGCTGAGCTCTCGGACCGCTTTGGCAGAGTGCGGATGCACGCTCCTGCTTCCGCGACTCAGCTAGCCGCCAACCGAGACGCGCTCGATCTCGTGTCGTTCAATCTCATGCTGGCCGTGCAGATCTGCTCGGACATCGCGAGCCACCTCATCGCCGATGAAAGGTGGCCAGTCGCAGACACGCTGGGCCGCGCTTTCGAGCGTTTGACGGAATACGGGGTCATCGAATCACCCGTGGCCGACGCGTTGAAGAAGGCCGTAGGCCTTCGCAACGTAGTTGCCCATGGCTATACGGGTATCGACGTTGAGCTGTGTCATCGCGCGGCAACCTCTGGGCTTTCGGACTGGGAGCGCTTTGTGCAGCAGGTGAGCGCCTGGGCGGGCCGTTAGCCCACGGCGGTTCCTTGCCAGACCGTGTTCACGGCGAAGCGCACGCTCACCTCTCCTTCTTGCGCAGGGTCTCGAGCTCGCGTGCGAGCGCATCCCGTTCTCGCTCCACATACGTCCGCTCGCGCTCCGCTCGCACGCGCTCAGCTCTGACGTGCTGCTCTTCGAGTGTCGGCCAGTACGCGCCTCCGACTTCCGCGGTGGAAATCCGGAGGCGCGTGTCGTGCGGATCTGCGGTGATGACGCGCCCCTCGGCGGTGACGCGTTGGCGTTTCTTGGCCGTGGTCGGGTGCAGGTCAGGCACGAGCCAGGCATCGAGCGCCGAGGAGTAACCGGGCGCGTTCGACGCGTGAACTCGCGTCATCGTCTCGCCCTGTCGCGTCCATACTTGGAGTGCGAAGGGGCCACCGCTGCTGCTGGGTCCCGCCAGTGTTGGGTCGTAAACCCAAAGCTCGCGCACACCACACGCAGCACAGCGAGCGGGGGTATCCAGGTAATCTTTGTAGGGGTGGCCGGGGCTGACAATTTCGATCGCCAAGCAGGGGGGCTCGTGCCCTGCCTCCCACAACCGCAGGCTCGTGGGGGGGCCACCTGGAGGCGGCGGCTCGATGACGCACACGTCTGGATCGAAGCCCGCCCGCGGTTCGCTTTCGTACCAACGAATTCCGAGGTTGCGCGCTACCAGGACGTTGCGGTTCTCGCGTTCAGCCCACGCCTGCAGCAGAGCGCGCACGAACTCGATGCACAGGTCATGCAGGTTCGACTCAGGCACCGGCACCTCGGGCACTGCCCATTCTGGGCGCCAGCGGGGCTGGCTGTACGTCACGGTGACTGGCAAGTCGGCATCGGACATGGGCACGAGTATACTCCATTCGCTCTTCCTGGTCGGGCGCGGGTTGGACACCCGCGGAGCGAGCTGGAGCAACGTCAGTGCCACCTCACGAACGCAGCGTGCGGTCAATGATGTTCGAGGGTTGCCCTTGCGCCTGGGTGACGATAGGTGGTGGCGGTAGCCGGCCGCTGACTCGACGTGCCGGAGCCTTCTCCCGATCGCCCCAGACGAGCTTCCGCTCGCACAAATGGGCGACGGTTTGCGGGTCCGGCGCCTCCGAACTCTTCATGGACAGGATTTTAGAACCGCCTGCTCGTGCCCAGAGACTTTATGGACGGGACGGTTGACCGCTCCTGGGTTGGCAAAACTTCATGGACGGGACGGGTCTACCCCTCCGATCTGAGAGGATCCTTCATCGATCAAGGCGGTTCAAGGCTCGAACGATGAAGTGCGTGCTACGTTGTCCACCTCGCTACCGTCCCGTCCATGAAGTCAAAGCGTTGGAGGTGCGGTTGACCGTTCTGTCGATGAAGGGAATGGGCGTTCAACAGAGCACCGCCAGGCGCGCTGGAGCGTTCGGCCTTGGCCTGGGGTCCCCAAGCGGAGTTGCGACATCGACGCTGACCTATTGTCAGCTTTGCATCGGCCAAACACTGGCACCCGTTCGGTCGATATAGCCGATTTTCTGGCTGTCCATGAGCATTGCGAGCCCCCCTCGCATGGGCCCGGCGAGTTCACATCGCGGCGGGCCGAGGACGACCTTTCCTGTGCGGTCGACATACGCCCGGGTTTTCAGCCCAGCTGGGTCCAGCACCGCCGCTAGGCCTTCCGAAAACGGATCACCGAGCTGCCAGCGCGGTTCGATGACCATCGCGCCGGAAGTGTCGATGTATCCCGAAAGTGCGGAGCCTGCGCTGGTCTGCCTTGCGTCGCCATTCGTTGGGGTCGCGGAGGCCAAGCCTTCGGAGAAGTCTCTTGCGGCGCCGAACTCGAACGGGATGACGAGTGTCCCAAGCAGATCGATGAACCCATGATGTCCTTTGGACAGCACGAGGGCACGGCCGTCTGAGAATTCCGACGCCGCTGTGGCCGTGACCGTGAAGGCGACGTCGCCGTTTGGCGTGAGGTAGTTCCAGACGCGCTTGATCTCGCACGACGCCAACCCCTGCCTGAAGGCGCCAAGCTTCCGGGACGGGGCAACAAAGGCGGTGCTGCCATCGGGACGCAGGCACAAGGTGGCCTTTCCCTGATCGACGGCAGGCGCTCCTCGGAGAAGCTCCAAGCATTGTCGTACACTGGCTCGATGACCCAGCGGCCGTCCGTGTCGATGTAGCCCCACTTCTTGCCCAAGCGTGCGGCCGCAAGCCCCTCCGAGAAGTCGCGTGCGTCGTCAAACTGAAGTGGTATGGCGAGCCGCCCATCCATATCGACGAAGCCCACGCGTTTCTTCATCATGCGACTGACCGGATCTTTCTTGCCGGCCTTGTCGCGCTCCCCGACGAGCGCGCGGCCTTCGCACAATTGGCTTGTCAAATCGTACTGGGCCGGGACGACGAGCACGCCCGAGGCGTTGATGAAGCCCTCCTTGCCCCCCTGACGAACGGGGGAGAGCCTCGGTACCTGAGCGTTCATGCGCCGAGCGTAAGTAGCGACGGCGTGCTCTGCAACAGGACCGGCGTCGTCCCTCGCTACGGTCGGGACTAGCCCCCACTGACGACCGTCTCGAGGGAGGCCATGTCCTCTTGCCCACAACGCTTGTGTCCGGATGACGAAGATGAACGCATCAGCGTCCCGTCATTGGTCATCCGCCGGACGCCATCGACGACAGCGCGGAGCAACTCGTGCTGCTGCCCGATGGGCCACATTGTGCCGCTACTGGACTCAACGCCAACCAGCGGCGTCGCGGAGGGCAGCAATGTCACTGCCAGACTCGAACGGCCCCTTGATGAGGCGTTTGCGGAGTCGCGCCGGGACTCGTCGAGTCTCCAGCTAGTCGCTGAGGTCAAAGCGGCGGCTCTATGCGCGCGCTGGGGTTGGGCTACTACTGGATCATCGATTCGGTGTCTCCCGCGTCCATGATGGGGAGCTCCGTCATCGGCACGTCGGTATCCGTCGGGGGTCACCTCCGTCGGGAGCGTCTCGGCGCCGCCAGCGTCTGTGGGTGGGCAGCTCGCGGTGTACTGACAGGGAGACTCACCCGTGCAAGCAAGGGCAACGAGGGCCATAGCGGTGTGCCCCACCGCACACGCGACCCGACGCAGGTGGAGACAGCAAGTCATTCCCCGCCGTCTCGCCCGGTGGGGCGTTCCGGTTGCGTATTAGTTGGCTCGGTGGTCATTCTGCGGGGTAGGTTGGGGAATGTAGCGTCGAGTCGGCCAGGGAGGAGTGAGTCACGGCTAGCTCGTTGAACCGGGGCTCAACGTCTACTCGCAAAGGTCAGTTGTGCTATCCGCGCAAGTGCGGTCTGAGGGGCAAGACGCGGTGGACCCGCAGACGTAGGTGCACCTATTCGGGTTGCCACCGACGGTGGCGCAACGCCCACCCTCCCCATCACCGCAATCTTCGTCAGCGCTACAGGTTGCGTTGTCGAGCAGATCTCGCACCGCCTCGCAGGTGACTGCATTGGCGGGATTCAGGCCGCCATTCTGGTTGATGCTGCAGTAGCTTTCGGACGTTGTGCCGGACAGGCTTGCGGTAGAGTACACGGACCCAAACGGCTGATCGCATCCGCCTTGAGCACGCGGCAAACAGTACCCGCCCGGCCTCGGATCGCCTTGGAATGTCATCGGAACACAGCGAAAGGTTGCGGCGTTGCCGATACCACCGCCGATGCATTCGCTATCGGCAAGGCAGCTGTCACACTGCCGACGACTCCCGATCGCCGTCCCCGTGCAACTTCGCGTCGCGGGGTTACACGAGTTGCCGCCGCATGCGGACTCGTCTTCGACGGTGCAAGCGACACACAGTCCGTCATCGCAGACGTTCCTGCCGGAGATGTGAGCGCAGTCGTCGTTGTCGTCGCACTGTGAGCAGGAGAGGGTGCCTAGGTCGCAGACGGAGGCGTTGGGTGAGGTGCAGTGGGTGTTGGTAGTGCACT
>JBNKUV010000063.1:0-1510 GCA_050298815.1 Polyangiaceae bacterium | reverse complement strand
ACGCTCGCTGTGTCGAAATCCTTGATAGCTGTCCGTCGATATGCTCGTCTCTTCATGGGGATGTTCTCCTCGTTGTTGCTATGCGACCCTACTCGGGTCGCCGGGGGCATCCCCACTTTCTCCTTTCACTCACCATGGCTGACCGACGAACGCCCTGACACGCCGCGCCCTGCTGTCTGGCCCCGGCAAGGGGCGGCTGATCGCCGCCGCTGCTCGTTGTGGATTTGGCATACTGGAGAGTTGTCCTGTCGTCGTTCGCGGGTTAATGGCAAGGCGTTGAGGCGGACTACTCGCGCAACAAGCCTACGCTTCATGTTCACGCTGAAACGTCCTGCGCGCGCCTATCTCCGCAGCTTCGACTGGATCCGTCTCACCTCCCGCACCGGATCGCCAAGCACTGCCAACGTTTCTCTCGATACACGCACGAGCAGTCCTCCGGCGCGCACTCATCCGCTGGCGTCGTGCAGTGATAGCCCCTCGCTTCGCCGCACGTCATCTCCAGCTGGCAGGTCTGGTCCGCACCGCAATCTCCATCAGAATTGCAGTCCGCCACAACGCAGCTGGAGCACGCGCAACGCTCTCCAGACCCGCAGTCAGCGTCCTCCTCGCACTTGTTGTAGCTGCAGGCCGTGTGCCGAATGCTCCACAAGCATTCACCGTCTTCCCTGGCCTGACAGTCCGCATCCGTCTCACAAGGCTCGTCGCCGAACACGCAGTACGGGCCCGGCGGCGTGCACTCACCGGTTGGATAGCAGAGCCACTCGCTCGATAGCCCTTCGAAACATTGCCCTTCCGGCAGCGCATCGCAATCCGAATCTCGTTCGCAGGACTCGAACTCCACACTCGCATACTGGCAGGCCCCGTCGCCCGGGACACCTTCGCATCGCCCCCCTGCCTCCTCCGTGCAATCTGACGGGCCCTCGCAGTAGCCGTCCAACCGGCAATCTCTTCGCGGGTTCGACTCGAAGTCGTAGTCCGACGCCAGGTCGCACCTCACGTTTGGCACCACACGGTACCTTTCTCCTATCCGCTCTGCATCGCATCCTCGGGTCCAAACCTCGTGCTCGCCGGTTCGGGGTGCCGTTGCAGCTCGCCATTCCTGTTCGCCGACTTTGCCCTCCGACACCATCCCCCCGCCGTCAGGCCGCACCTCCGTCCCGTTCGCCTTGCCGGTTTCTTCTCCGCCATTGTCAGTCGCGCACGCCGATGCCAACATCAGACCCGCCCAACTCGCCTGCTTCATGCCGTCGAGCATCGCGCGAGGCTAGCACCGAATAACAGCTTCCGCACACATCAGACCTGCTGAGTTGGCGTTCCACCGATCAAGACCGATAACCTACGCCGCCTAACCCGCCAATGCTGCCGTCCAGCGCATGCGCAAGAAGTTCGACACGCCCGTTGGCCGCGCCACCTACAGCAAACGCATCGGCACCGTCGAACCCGTCTTCGGCAACATCCAAAACAAGGGCATGCGCCGCTTCACACTGCGTGGTCAACTCAAGGTCAACGC
>JBNKUV010000062.1:0-99956 GCA_050298815.1 Polyangiaceae bacterium | reverse complement strand
TTCTCCCTGAGCCCAATCGTTTTCCCCAGTAAATAGAGTATCGGGCGCCTGGCGCGCCGCTCCGGGCCTCGTTCCGCCGTGTTTCGCGGCGGCCCATCCCAAGATTGATCGCGCTACGGCGCCACGAAACACTCACAACAGGTGCCCGTGCCCTGCCCCGTCGCTCGCCACTCGAGCTCTAGCAACACTGGTCCCGTGTTCGCGAAACGAGCACCCAAGCTCGCCGAGATGGGTTCCGCTGTGAAATCACACTCCTAGAGCACGGGACCCATTGCCGGGAGGCGGGGACCGATACTCTTCGAGCACGGGACCAGTATCCGTTCTGCTCAGGTGCGCAGAGCTTTTGGGCGGGACCCGCATCCGTCGAGCTCGGGTGCGCAGTCTTCGAGCACGGGAACTACTTTGCTATGCCTGGGTGCAGTCTCTGTTGGGCGCCGAGCTCGGGAGGTCCGCTGGGCGCGGGGGGCAGCACCAAGACAATCTCGGTGGTTGACCCACGAGCGAGCTCCTTGTAAGTGACGGTGGAGGGTCAGCGGTGGGGCTCAATACATCGTGGCGCGTCCGTGAGCGTGTCCACCGCACGTTGCTAGCGGTTCCATTGCTGGCAGTGCAACACGAGGGAAGGGCAAAGGTAGGCAGGTGGCTTTGACAACGGGACAGAAATGCGAGCGTATACTCAAGCTCCTTCGCGGGATCCGCATCCCGCGTGTGGCGGGAGCGCTCGCGGCGCACGGGTTTGGTCAACCCGATCTGGATGAGGGCTGGGCGCTCTTACGGCTCGCAAGCGGCACACTCTTGAACGTCCCCGAAGTGGCGCCCGTTCAAGAGTGACGTTTACGATCAACTCGACCGTTTGGAGAACCTGTGGTTTCCAATCTGCCAAGCGTCGTTGGATCGGAAGTACCCGACAGTTTTCAATGCGGTATTCCTGAACCTGCAACAGACGAGCGGTTTGGAGGTCAGTCTCAGCGTGAAAACGTTCGTCCAGCGCATCCGCAGACTCGAAACCAGCAAACAGCAGGCTGACGTGGACGGTCGTGCTCTCCTACAGCGTCGGGGTCTGACCGAGGCCGTCATTTCGCAGGCCGAGGCCTTGCTGGCACAACTGACGACCAAGCCGGACACACCGCCGCAAATAGCACCCAGCGCAGCAGACATGGCAGAGGCCGAGGCGGCGATGTGGGCCTGGTACAAGGAGTGGTCCGTGATCGCCTGTCGGGCGATCCATGACCGGTGCCTATTGCGGTCCCTGGGGTTGCTCACCGAAAGCGGCGTGCTCTTCTGCGAGGACGAGCTCGCCGGGGAGGATCTAGTCGACAACTACGGTCCACCGACCATCGTCGACCAAGCAGAAGCGCAGGATTCTGGGTTCGGCAGGTTCCGTTCGGCATAGCTTCGATGTCGCGCGGCGACGGCTCCAAGCTCATTGCCGCGCTTTGGTTCTTGGGGCGTGACGAGGACGAGCTCCCGTACAACCAACGGACACCTGTCCGGAGCCAACCCACTCGTCCACCGGACACGTGCTCACGTCAACGCATTTGCTTGCCTCGGTAACCGCGTCCGTCCGACGCAAACTGCAAAACTGAAGCCGTGCACCGCGGGATCGAAGCCTGACTCGCCCTTGGCACGACTGATGCTTATGCGGCTCGTGGCGGCGTGTGCGGCGTCCACGTTGGACGACCAGCTCACGCCACCGTGCGCCCCGCTAATGCGGTGCGCCGAAAGGACCCGAACCATGGTTTACGCCTTCATCCCCAGAGCCACCAAGCTGGCTTGGATCGTCACCCTCGCCGCGTCGGTCAACGGCTGCGGGTCGCCCGACACCCCGACACCCGACGACACCCAGACTCCCCACGACAATCCGCAACCCGACGACAAGGCGCGCGGCGTCATCACTCTGCAAGGCGTCTGGGAAACACCACCGTTCTTGACCTATGCCCTGACGGAGCGCTACGCCGCCCTGACCGACATGACGGCGTTCGTCGAGCGCGATCCCGGCTTGTTCCTTCCCGACAATCAACTGACCACTCGCCTCGTGGCCATGGACGACGGGGACGAGAGCTTTCGCCTGGCCCTGCCCCAGGTACCGTACGAGAGCACGCGTTCCGTGGAAGACCGACAAGTAGCCGTTTTTGCACTGAGCGTCTTGCCCAATCTTGCTGGTGACCCCTTCACTTCCCCAATCGAGATGACCGGCTGGGCAACGGTGTTCACTTCAGTCGACATAGAACCTGGAAGCAACGAAGTCACAGCTGGGCGTCTGATTGTTTGGACCGCCGACGAGTCGAGCGAATTTCCTAGCGGGTTCGGCGACGACGGACTACTGTTCACCAATGACGATCCTCTCGCGCCACTGCCCGCTGGTTGGACGGTCGTCGATCTGGACAGCGAACCCTTCCGATATGAGCGCGAGAGCGCCGCGGAAATCCCAATCATCAATGGCGATTTCGGCCGCGATTTTTCCGCCCTGGGCTTCGCAGGCGCGTTCGACGCAGTGACGACGGAACTGGCTCTGCGTTATCCGTTCACCGACATCAAGGATGTCGACTGGCCCGGGCTGACCGCCGAGCTGCGCCCCCTGGTAGTCGAAGCGGAAGAGAACGATGACCCAATCGCTTTTTTTGAGGCCATGCGTCGCCTCTCACTTGCCACGCGCGACGGCCACGTCGCGGTCGACCCACTTCCGACAGAAGTGCTGCTCGATCGCTACGGCGCTGGCATTGGGCTCCGCCTAGGCCAAACCACCGGCGGTGATGTGATAGTCACCGACGTCGCGGATGGATCCCCCGCGTTCGAATCAGGGATCGCACCAGGCGCGCAGCTGTTGACCTGGAACGGCGAACCGTTATCTGCGGCGCTGGCGGCGACAGAGCTATTCACGGCGGAATCGAGCCCCCACGGCACGATGATCCAACAGCTGAAACTGCTGCCTCGCATGCCCTCGGGCAGCGACGTGACACTGAGCTACGAGAACCCAGACGACGACGAGGCTCGCGAGGCCCAGTTGACTGCAGTGGATAACGTGGAAGGCCTCATCGCCGCTTTTGGCGGTGAGGGGAACGGACCTCTGATGCCTGTGAGTGTGAGCGTGCTGCCTTCAGGCATCGGCTACATCGTGGTCAACACCTTCTTCGACGATGCGACCTTGATGACTCATGCCTGGGAGTGGTCACTGCAGCATCTGTTGGGCGCGGAAGTCCCAGCGCTGATCGTGGACGTGCGCCAGAACGGCGGTGGCCTCGACCAACTGGGCGCCTACTTTGCCGGTAGCTTCACCACGGAACCATTCGTCCGCAGTCGAAGCTTCGCCCACGACAGCAAAGGTAGCCTGGTCGCTGGCGCCGAGAACGTCATTCGACCGGCGCCCGTTCAGTGGAACCGCCCTGTCGCCGTTTTGGTCGACGCTGGCTGTCGTAGCACCTGCGAGGAGTTCACCGCGGCCATGGCCACCAACCCTGAACATCTCATCGTAGGCACTACCCCGACGGGTGGGGTGGAAGCTGAAGTCTCGCTGTGGATCCTGCCAGGCGAGATGATCTTCCAAGCTCCACTCGGTATGTTTCGCTATCTGGACGGTGAACTCTTCGTGGAAGGCAAGGGCATAGCCCCCAACCTGTTGGTCCCAGTGACCCGCAAGACCTTGCTGTCGCCAGAAGATGCAGTGCTGACTGCCGCCGAAACGGCCCTTGGCGCTCAGCTCGATGCGGGATGAACAGACGTCGGTCCGCGGTATGGTCACCGGCTGAGCCCGGCCCATGGTCTCGAGCCGCGACCCGATGAACGACGCCCACCACCCGAAAGAGTGCGTGGGCGCCATTCATTTCCCAGTTGAATTGCCGGCAGCGAGAACGACTCAGACCGGCGTCTCCGCGGTACGACGTTTTCGTCATCTCGTCACAGCTTCGGGCTCGGGGTAGGCTGGCCTCACCATGAACGTCAAGCTCTTGATCGACGGGATAGTGCGCCAAACCACAGTGCTCATTGCGCAGCTCTCCACGGCCGCGGGCTCGCGAGCGCCGTTATCCCGCGTCACAGACGAAGTGTTTGCCAATCTGGCTCGTGAAATTGAGGCTCAAGGGGTGCGCAAGCACGTCGTGGCGGACATGTTTGGTCTCGCACTGCGGTCCTATCAGCGCAAGATGCAGCGCATCACGGAGAGCGCCACCCAGCGTAACCGCACCCTGTGGGAGGCGGTGCTCGAGTTCGTCGCGGAGGAACACCCCACCCGAATGCGGATATTGGAGCGCTTCGCCCACGATGGGGAGAAGGAGGTCATCGCGGTGCTGACCGATTTGGTCAAGAGCGGCCTGGTCTTCACGACGGGCAGTGGCCGAGGCGCGGTGTACGGGCCGACCGGCGAAGAACTCCGGGACTCAGTACAGCGCGATCACGATCAGGAGTCCCTCGAGAACTGGCTATGGCTGATGGTGTTTCGGTCGGAGATCACGACCATCGAGCAAGCCCACGCCGCGCTGAACGAACCCACGGAGCTGGTGGACAGGGCCTTGTTGGAGCTGCTGCGAAGTGGCCGCTTGCAGCAACGAGGGGATCAACTTCGTTCCAGCAATCTCATCGTGCCCCTGGGTACCGAGCAGGGTTGGGAGACCGCGGTTTTGGACCACTTTCGGACGGTGGCCGTTGCCATCGCACGCAAGGTAGCCGCCGGAGTGGGTCCGTCTCACGAAAACGATCAGGTCGGCGGCTCGACGCTGACCTATACTATTTCACCGGGTCACCCATTCGAGACTGATGTCCTGGCGTTGCTCAGAACGACTCGCCGTCAGGCGCAGGCACTCTGGGAGGACGTCGCTCGCTACAACGAGCAAAACCCCATCGACGAGGCGAGCGCTTCGCGGGTTTCGTTTTATGTGGGGCAAGTGGTGGAGCGCCTGACCGGCGAAGAAGGTGAGGAGCAGACAGAAGGCTCTGCACGAACGGCTGATGAGGCAACTACAAGAAATGGTGAGGTTGATGATGACTAGGCGTTGGGTTCTCTGGATACTTTTCGTGTCGTTGCTCGCCGGCTGCGGCAGCCAGGCCGACGCGGGCGGCACGGACGGCAGCACACACTGGCTCCGTCACTGCAGCTCCGACGATGACTGCGGCAGCGGACTGTCCTGCATCTGCAACACGTGCACCCTGGACTGCACGAGCGATCTAACGTGCGATGAGCGTTCGGGCGGGGTCGCGTCACAGTGTTTGGCGTTGGACTGTTCCGGCGGGGGCAGCATCCCGGCGTGCAGCTCGAGTTGTGACGAAGACGCGGACTGTGGAAGTCATGGCGAGTGTGTGGGGGGCGCCTGCCTGGCACTACCGACGGAACGGCAAACAGCGCCGAACGACTCCCTCAGTCCCTCGATGACGACCGCCAGCGAGTCGCCACCTCTCATGACCTCTGAAATCGGCTTGGGGCCGTTGGGTGCGGCTTGCCTTCCAGGAGACGAGTACAGCCCGGACTTTCCAGGTTTCTCACTTTACGAGAACTCGGTCGCGCAGACGGCGCAGTGTGAAAGCGGCGTCTGTTTGGTCAACTACTTTCAGGGGCGCGTGACTTGCCCTGAGGGTTACGACGGAGAGGGAGAAAGTGATTGTGCGGTTCCCGGCACGGAGGAACAGTTGGCTGTGCCAGCTCCACCTCAGCTCCAAACGCGTCCACCCGGAGACGCGGTGTATTGCTCCTGCCGGTGTGATGGCCCAGTGGATTCGATCGACTACTGCGAGTGCGGTGACGGGTTCGAGTGCACGCCGCTCATCGACTTCCCGCTGCGCGGCGCGGAGGATGTCCAGGGTTCATATTGCACCAAGGTGGGCGCCGCGCTGGAGAGCCCTGACTCCATCGCGCCTATTTCCTGCCAGAACGGTTCGTGCGGAGAGTCGTCGGAGTTTACACCGGAAGGGCTGGGAATTTCAGCCAGTAACGTGGGGCGTGAATCATCCCTCGCCATCAGCGTAAGGCTCGATCTGTTCATTTCCTCCGGCAGCGGATGCTTGGGCGGACGCCTACCGATGGTCAGTGCAACGGACAACGGCCTCGGAGTCTCGTGCATGATTTTGGAAGCGCGCGCCGGGAGCGACCCTTGCGACGGACCTGCCCGCACCCCAGTGTCGAGCGAGATGCGCGCCTTCGTTCAGGATCAACTGAGGCAGAGCGCCGAATGCGCCAGCGATGCCGAGTGCGCGGACTTCCAGGTTTGCGAAATCACGCAGCTGACGATCGAAACTGACGACGGTGCGTTCGAGTCGTGTGTCGAGGACGCGGAAGCAAGCGGGGATGGATGGTGTTACCTCGATCCCAGTATTGGCCTGGGTACTGACGCCGTGGTCGGCGAATGCGACCGCAAACTGCGTACCATTGGCGAAGGCGCGCCGGGCCCGGACACGGTGAGCTTCTTGGGATGTGTAGGGACCACCTGGTAGTGGCACATCAATGCGCTCAGGGCCCGACGCACCAAGTGCCCAACTGGACCGCACGCCCGAGCGCATAGTCTGCCGTCACCAGATAGCTGTCGACGGCTGGCGTGGGCAGTAGTGAATCTTCTTCCTCGTACCCCGCGGCGTCCCCAACCTCGACCAGATACTCACCATCGTAGAGCAGGATCTCGAAGTCACCGCTCGCCTGTGGCGCTGTGGTCCAGAACGCATTCCCATCGCTGCTGATGAAACGCAACACGTAGAACTCGCCAACAGCCACTGGATTTGCCCCGCTGTCGTGAGTAATCGTGCCCTGGACAGTCCGCACGTTGACGCCAAGCAGCTGAGGCCTCGGGGTTGCTTCGTTCACCTGAATATTGCCGAGCCGGTGCCTGCCAATCGGCAAGACGTCCTGCCCGAGGGGAGCCTGGTAGCTTCGGAGGAGCGCTTGGTAGCCCCGAACCCAAACCTCGTATTCGCCAGCAAGCAAGTGGACGGTCACCGCGGCAGGCCCGGTTTGGCCGAGACTGACGTCTGTGCCCTGCCCCAGCGAGGCGCCACCGGAGGTAGCAACCAGTTCGATGATGCCGCGCGGGTCGTCGTCCTCCACGCCATCATCGGGCATACGATCACCATTGAGCCGCACCTCGGCGCTCCACGGAACGACCGTCGCCTGAAGTTGCACCTCCGTATTCTCACCGTTCACTTCGAAGCCACGCTGCAGGACAGCTTGCCCTTCTGCCCCACCAGTGCTCGAGAACAGTACGTCGTAAACTCCGTCGACCAGCTCGACCGTGAAGCTGCCGTCATCATCGACCTGCGCGGCAGTTGGCACGGTGAGCGAGAGAGGGTCACTCTGCTGTGGTCGAAAGGTGAGGGTACCGCTATCGCTCGCGTAGGTGATGTCGTCACGCGGCCATTGCTCCCCTCGGATCGCGACTCGGCCGCTCACCGAAGATCGTTGGGGCAACGTGTTATGTTCGACCAGATCGATGTCCTGTAGTTTGCCCCCGCTTGGCGTGCACCCTTCGCACACCACGAATTGCCCAGCGCCGGGCAAGCTACCAAGCTGTTGGAGCAGGAAGCCAGAAACGTCGTACGGAACATCCAAGGCCAAGAACCGGTACTCGTTCGGCTGCAGACCGAGCAGCGCCAACTGCACATTGGCCCCCTCCGTCCGAAACTCGAGCCAACCAATCATCTGCCCCGCCTGTGCTTCGTTCGGCGTCAGGATCTCACCACCCACGCTGACCACCCCACTGACTTCCACAATCTCCGCGCTGATGTCGAAGTCGCGCGTGGCGTCTTCCCCAGCCAACGTGGCGAGCGACAGACTCCCGTAAGGCACGTCGTTGACCACAGCTTCGAGCGGCTCTGGCTGCCCGTCGATGCTTCCGTTGTGTACCCAGCTGACAGCGACGCGTCTGCCCCGAGGCAGGCGCACCTGGTACGCCGCTTCGCCAGTGAGCGGCAGATCCACCAGGGTGACACTGTACTCCCCTTCGGTATCCATGAAGCGAAGCTGCCCACGCCCTTGCTCCTGTGTCGACTCCGGCATCGGTTGCCCGTTAAGGGTGACCGTTCCAGAAAGGGTGAACGTGCTCAGATCGAAGTTGATGGTTTGTGCCGCGTCCACGACCACGTCGTTTGCCAACTCCACGTAGTATAGAGAACCGAGGCGAACTTCCACGTCATACACGCCCGCCCCCAACGTCAGCTCGTAACCGGGCGTTGCCCAAACGCCGAAGCTGGCGCCGCTCTGCTGTTCGACGAAGCTCAGCAACACGTCCTCAGCCGCGGCGTCACCGATGAAATCCCGAGACAGCACGCCATCGACGGTGAGTGCTCCGGAGACTTCGAACCGACGCACGCTCCACTCGAGAGGCGCGTCCTCTGCACCACAGATCGGAGCCGTGGGCTCTAGCACTTCCACGGGCTGTGGAGCCTCATCTGTGCCCTGAGGACCACCGTCAGCCGCTACCGCTCCAAGTCCCGCACCACCGTCGCTCGCTGCCGCCTGAGGGCCCGCGTCGCCGCCACCCGCCGGTCCTGAGGGCCCCGCCATCTGGTCCACATCAGTCGACTTGGCCGCACAACCAGCCAGCGTCAACACCAGCAGCACTTTCAGAACGTTCGATGGGAATTGCATCACGCTGGGTAGTGCCCGCCGCCGGCGGGCGCGAGCAAATCGGCCTGGATCACCGGTCCGGAACGCTGAACACCGGCCACGCCCTGCTGAATTCGGGTCGGCGTCAAGTCTCCGCTGGGCAGTGTGGCAACTTAGACGACACGTCCTACAACCCAGCTTCTGGCTTGGTGTGTGGGGGCGTCCCCCGGTCAATCCACCGATTGCCGAGAGGTCCCTGAGCGTCCATGGGGGGCGCTCAAGTCGAAGTCCGGCCCCACGGGCACGATGCCTGACGGATTTAGGTTCTTGTGGCTCCCGTAGTAGTGCTGCTTGATGTGGTCGAGGCGAATGGTCGACATCACACCCGGGTGCTGAGCGATGTCCCGAGTGAAGGCCCAAAGGTTGGGGAACTCTCGCAGCTTGTTCCGGTTGCATCGAAAATGGTTGTGGTAAACGGGGTCGAAGCGAACCAGTGTAGTGAACAGGCGGATGTCCGCTTCTGTCAAGCGTTCGCCCGTGAGGTATCGATGGCGGGCGAGAACTGCCTCTGCTCGGTCCAGCGCGTCGAAAAGCTCATGGTATGCCCGCTCGTACGCGCTCTGCGTCTTGGCGAACCCAGCCCGATAGACACCGTTGTTTATGCTTTCGTAAACCCACGAGTTCACCTCGTCGATCGCCCCGCGCAGTTGTTCCGGGTACAAGTCGAGCGCGGCATCTCCTGCGAACTCGTTGAACTCCGAGTTCAGCATTCGGATGATCTCTGCACTCTCGTTGTTGACGATAGTCTCTTTCTTCCGGTCCCAAAGCACGGGCACGGTGATCCGTCCGCCGTACTCTCCATGGGAAACCGAGCGATCGTAGAACTCTCTGAGTAGCTTCGCTTCGTACAGCTGGTCTTTCGTCTCTGCGTCAGACTCGGGATCGGAGAAGTGCCAGCCGCGCGCGTCCAAGAGGGGGTGTACGACGCTGACGCCTATCACCGATTGCAGTCCTTTGAGAGCTCGGACAATCAGCGTGCGGTGCGCCCAAGGGCATGCGTGTGAGACATAGAGATGGTACCTACCCGGTTCCGCACTGTACTCAGCGTCTGGGGCGGCCAACACGCTGTCATGAAACTCGGTCGCTTCGCGAACGAACTCCCCCTCCGTGTTCACCTCTTCGTCCCACGTATTTCCGGTATTCGATTTCGTCTGTCGATTGCTTTCCGGGGCGGAGTCGGGGTCGTAGGGTTTGGCTGCGGAGTGTTTCCTAGGTGTCATGATGCTCTGATCCTTTCGTCACTGAAGGATGCTCTTCGTAGCTCGATAGTCGAGCATTGATACGCCAACGACGTGCCAACGTTCCGCCCGCAGCCCGGGTGGTTCAGCTCGGAACGTGCACCGAGTGGGACAGAGGTGGCGGTGTGCGGCACTTTGCGGGCGAGGTGGTTAGATGCAGTGAGATCTGTTCGTGATCCGCTGCAGTCGGCGCCGGCGCGCAGATGACCACTGACAAGGCCAAGCTGTTCATCCTCAAAAGGCCCGCCCGCTAGCGTTTCAAAGCTTCTGGGCGCCTCTGGCGCGCCACGGATCCGCTAGCAGCGCAGTCTCGAGGTCCCGGTTTCGGCGGGCCGCGGCCCTGTTTGGGGCAGGGGGCAGAACGAGACACGCCCGAGCACGAGACCAACCCACAGCAAGGGGAGTGAGCCCTGCTCGGCGTACGAACCCTCGGAGAAGCTCGATACCGGAGATGAGGCTCGCCGGTAAACCGCGGAATGTCCCCAAGCTAGCTTGGATATTGATCGAATAGCTGCGGATGGTTGACATGGCTCTTGCTCCCTCTGAGTTCCGCTCTTCAGCGGTCGTTCGAAGAGGAAGAGTCACCGTCGCCGAAATGTGAGGTCGATTTCGAACCAAGTGATCTGACCAAGTTCCTTCGCCAATCGGAGAGTTCAGGTCCCTTCGCCAATCGGAGAGTTGACGTGCTGCGGACCGCACGGCAGTGTGCCCCCAAACACATGGTGACCGATCATGAGGACTTGGAGCGGGAACTTCGAGAGCACTGGGAGCGCGGCGACTTGGAGCGCACCGCGACGTTATTTCTCGAACGCTACGGCCAAGAGATCCTCGGCTTCCTCGCTAGCCGGCTGCGCAACGCCACGACGAGTGCCGATGTCTTTTCGCAATTCGCCGAGGATTTTTGGAAGGGACTGCCGGGGTTTTCCTGGCGCAGCAGCTTGCGCGCCTGGGCCTACGCGCTGGCTCGCAACGCTGCCTACCGCCACAGCCGAGCTCCAGCGCAGCGCCAGCTTCACCAAACCTTCGGCGAAGACAGCCCGTTCGGACAACAGGTGGCGCAGCACCGCACGAACACCCAGCTGTACATGAAGACAGAGGTCAAGAGTCGCATGCGCGAGTTGCGTGAACGCCTCAGCGAGGAAGATCAAACGCTGCTGATATTGCGTGTCGACCGCAAATTGTCGTGGAAGGATCTCGCCGTGGCGCTTTCGGAAACCGACGCGGAGGGCGCAGAGCTCGCCCGGAAAGCTACCAATCTCCGGCAACGCTTTCAGCACGCCAAGAGCCGCCTCCGCGCGCTGGCCGTGGCGGATGGCCTGTTGTCTGACTGAGATCGGTCATTCGAGAGCTATTCGCCCACATCGTCAACCTTCCTGGTGCTGGTTTTGCCCGGACTTTCGGGCTGCGCGAATCCAGCCGGGAGCGACTGGGAGCGCCCGCTCGCCCCGCTTTGAGAAGCGTCGCCGGGCTGGTACCCTGCGAGCGTTGCCGCATGACCGCCAGCTCCAATAGACGCGAAGATCCTGACGAGCCAAAACTCGACGGAAACAGCGAAACGCGCGAGAGCGCCGGCAGCGATGGCGGTCCGTCGAACTCGAGCGCTGGGAGTGAGGACGACAGCTACGAATCGTGGTTGCGAGAGGCCGCGGTGGCTGATCCTCCTTCGCGGATCGCCCTGCCGCAGATCGGGCAAGTCATCTCCGGCAAGTACCGCATCGAGCAGGAGCTCGGGCGGGGCGGCATGGGAGCGGTCTACCGAGCGACGCACGTCGTCAGTGACAAGGCCGTCGCCCTGAAATGGATGCTGCGCTCAGCGTCGGACAAGCGCGCCAAGGAGCGCTTCACGCGTGAAGCCCGTGCCGCCGGGCGCATCGACCATCCCAACGTGGTCGACGTCTACGACATAGGCGAGGACGGGGACGCCGCCTATCTAGTGATGGAGCTCCTGCGCGGGCGCTCCTTGCGGCAGCGATTGACCAGCGGCCCCCTCGAACTGCACGAGAGTGTCGATCTGTTGATACCGGCCATGCGCGGTGTCGCGGCCGCCAACCGACAAGGCGTCATTCACCGAGATCTCAAGCCTGACAACATCTTCCTCTGCATCGGTCCCGATGGCGAACCCCGTGAGGCCAAAGTGCTCGACTTTGGCATCTCCACCATCAACGAACCGGATAGCGACTCGCAACCCACGCTGACCAAAGAAGGCACGTTGCTCGGCACACCGGCGTACATGTCTCCCGAGCAGCTGGAAAACCCGCGCAACTTGGACGCCCGCGCGGATGTCTACGCACTCGGTGTCATCGTGTATGAATGCCTCACGGGCAAGCTACCGTTCGAGGCGGACAACTACAGCGCACTGGTGCTCGCCATCGCCAAGGGCAACGCCACGCCGCTCCGACGCTACCGCCCGGAGCTGCCGGCAGAGCTGGAAGCGGTTGTACTCCGCGCGCTGAGTCAGGAGCGCTTCGAGAGTGTAGACGAGCTCATCGACGCACTGTCACCCTTCTCGACGCTACCGTCGGAGTCACGTGTCAGCCAGGCGCTAGAGCCGCCGCCCTCAAAGTCCCGGTTGTCATTGGCCGTCACCGTCGCCCTCGCGGTTGCAGTCGGACTGGGCGCGTGGACGATGACGCGCACGACGGAACCGGTCGGTACGACATCGCCCAGCACGGAAGAGCTCGCTGAACGGGCACTGGATGAGATGGAGACGCCCGACCGTAGCGCGAGTCCGTCACCGCCAGCGGAAACGCAGCCCTCACCTACGGCTCACCCGAGCCCCGCCATGAGTTCGTCAGCGACGAGTGCAACTGCGACGATAAACTTCACGGGCGCACCAACAGCAACCTCGCAGCCTGAGCCCAAACTCGCAGCTCCCGCGCAACAACCCAAGCGCGTAGCCAAGTCGCCGTCGGCCAAGAAATCACCAAGATCCGATGCGCCCGCTAGCAGTCCGGTCAACGCAGCCACACCGAGCCCCAAAACGCCGGGTCGCTCGGGCTCCATCTCGCCTGACGACCTATAGCCCCGCAGGAATGACCGAGCGCCCAGCCGCAGGACCGCTACTTCGACGCGCCCTGGCTCTCCACGATGCGCAGTAGATCACCCATGGTGTAAACGAAGTCGAGGTTGTGCAGGGCGAAGCCACCGCCGTTCGACTCCCAATTCAATTGCAGTACTTGCGGCGTCGCCGGGGGCTCGCGCGGATCATCCGCAATCACGTCGATTTGCGACCGCCACTTGCTCCGCACTCGGCGGTGGATAGGAGAGCCACGCTTGATCCACTTCTTGGGGAACGGGCAGCTGCCGGTAGGTCGACATGATGATGTCCGCCAGGGTGCCCTCGTCACCAGCGATGAGTATCAGACGACGGCGTAAACGTCGGACGAAACGCGGGATCCGGGACGGTTATTGCGAGCATCACGCACTGCACTATCGCTACAGTCAGCGCGTAGTGGGACGACCACACGCGATCTTGCTGTGCAAAAACAATCGTCGTTGTACGTTAACGAGACTTTTGTACCGGTCGCAGCAACGGCCCAATTCGGCCGGCTCCCCACGGCGTTACCCGGTATGATGCTGCCCTCATGGCGGCTGTCGTCAGTAAACGTTCATCCGAAAAGGTGGGTACCGCGATGCATCAAGAACTCTTCAAGACATCACTCGTTGGCATCACGTCGTTGGAGCGCTTGCGTGGATTGACGGTGCTGTGCTCGTTGTTTCTGCTCACGGGCTGCGGCGGTGATGACGGGTCGGCAACCGATGAATCGACGAACGTCGTGACACCTGGGGCGCCGTCTTCCGGTGGCACGACTCCTCTGCCCGCGGGTGCTGCAGGCGGCATGACGTCGGGGGCGTTGCCGACGCAAGCGCCGGGTCAGCAGGCAGACATGCCTTCGCTGAACCCTGAGCCCCAAGCAATTCCATCGGAGGGCAGTCCAGTTCCCGAGGCGAACGGAGCCTTGCAACCGCCGATGCAGGAGCCGACTCCCGACGAGGGTGCCGTCGATCCAGTCAACATGATGGAACAGCCGGGAACGCCAGTGATGGAGGTGGAAGACCCGATGGGAGGATTGATGCCCCCGATGAGCCCGGCCGAGGAGATGCCGGCGGAGGAGGAGCCTGACGCTGAGATGCCGGCGCCCGCCAGTTCGGGACCGAGCTCGGGCTGCGGCACGCAAACATCTCTTGCCAGTGGCAACGCCACGATTAACGTCGACGGAACCGAGCGGGAGTACATTCTGAACATCCCTGACGGCTACGACTCGTCCCAGCCGTACAAGCTCGTCTTCGGGCTGCACTGGCGAGGTGGGCAAGCGTCCGACGTTACTCAGGGGACTATCGGGCTTGGTAACTACTACGGGCTCGAGTCCCTAGCTCAGGGTAGTGCCATCTTCGTTTCACCGAACGGTATCGACAATGGGTGGGCTAACACGGGTGGGCGTGACAGCGCGTTCATACGCGCTCTCGTGGACTTGTTCGAAGGTGAGCTTTGCATCGACATGGACCGCATCTTCTCTGTCGGCTTCAGCTTCGGCGGTATGATGTCCTTTTCCATTGCTTGCGACATGGGGGACATCTTCCGCGCCATTGCGCCGCTGTCCGGTGCGCTCTACAGCGGCTGTGGGAACGGCACCGAACCCATCGCCATGTGGGGGGCGCATGGTCTGAGTGACGATGTCGTGCCCATCGACGATGGGCGAGGAGGATTGGCTGCTGTTTTGGAGCGAAACCATTGTGGGGAACAAACCATGCCGGTTGATCCGAGCCCTTGCGTCACCTACCAGGGGTGTGACGAAGGGTATCCCGTCACCTGGTGCGAGTTCGACGGCGGCCATAGTCCCCAAGGCTGGCAAAGCCAGCCCATCTGGGACTTTTTCTCGCAGTTCTGAGACTCAGGGGCGGGTGGGGAGTGAAAGCGAGCTGTCTGGACCCGTGCGCAGGCGGAACCTAGATTCTCTTCACCAACGACGAGGCGTCGAGCAAAGAACGGCGCCGTGTCAGGGCTCGGGCGCGAGGCACAGCGTGAGCGTAGAACCTCTTCCAGCCGCTACACAGGTAGCTCAAGTTGCCTTCTCCTTCTCGCGTTCGATGCAGTCGTGTTCGTGGGCACTCACCCCAACAAAGCTTCAGAAATGAACACTCGCGACACTCCTTTGGCAGCGAGCGGTGCTTGTCGAGCCCGAACTCGAGCTGCTCGATAGAGAACACCATCTGTGCGAGAGTGCGCTCCCCCAATTTGCCCAGATCGTGCCTCGGATAAACGAAGTGATCGCAGGAGTACACCCTGCCATCGTGCTCGATAGCCACGTTCTTGCCACAAATCGGGCTGCTCGTGCAGAGCATCGATGGCTTGCCCGCGAGTTGTCCGAGCATCGATTCGAATAGATTGATGCGCACCCGCCGCTGGTCATTGTCGTGCCACTGGTCAAAGACTCCCGCTAGGAATTCGCCCCAATCATCGGGATCGACGCTCCAATCAGTCACCACCGACATAGGGTGTCCCGGTCGAGCCCGAGGACTGCTAGCAGCAACGCACAAGTGCTCGGCCAGCTCGGCGGGGGCGCTGTGCTCGAACTGACGTGGTTCCACACAGGGGATGAACTGCATGTTGCGGCAGCCCAGTTCGTCCCGCAGGAAACGGTACACGGTGGCAGGTTCCGTGGCGTTCTGTCTGTTCACGACGGTGAGCGTGCTGAACGTGATCTGGTATTGTTGCAGGATACGCACCCCGCGCATCACGTCATCAAAGCTAGAGCTGCCCTTCTTGGTCACGCGGTAGGCGTCATGCAGCTCGCGGGGACCATCGACGCTGAGCCCAACGAGAAAGTCGTTCTCAGCGAGGAATTTTCCCCACTCATCGTCGAGCAAGGTGCCATTAGTTTGCAGGTCGTTGGAGATCGTTCTCCCAGGTGGCGTGTGCTTGCGCTGTAGTTCGACAACCTTCTGGAAGAACTTCAGACCGAGGAGCGCCGGCTCACCACCGTGCCAGGTGAACTCGATGTTCGGCGCGTCTTGACCCGAGATGTAGTCAATCACGAATCGTTCGAGCAGCTCATCTTGCAGGCGGCGACTGGAGTCTTGCTGGAGCAGCTGCTCCTTGCTGAGATAGTAGCAGTAGCTGCAGTCCAGGTTGCAGGCGGAACCGATGGCTTTGATCGTCGTATGAAACGAGCGCTCGACTCCGGCGGCACGCTGGCCAGTTGCCGCGTCCAAGTACGTCTGAACCGCTCTGGGGCGGATACCAAGCCGCTTGGCGGCCTCCTCGACTTCGGGGGGGTAACTCATGCGGACACTCTCCATTGACTGGGTGATCTTCGGATGGCTCGGCTGCCCCCCTCCCCCATCACAAGGCCGGCGAGTAGCCCTCCGGGAACGACTTCGTGTCGAGAGGATAGTAGCCGTTCGGTCGGTCCGGATAGATACCGCCAACCCGCTCCATGTAGGCGAGCCACTCGCCCTCGAGCTCATCGACGAGCTCCGGATACTCGCTCGCGAGATCGGTTGTTTCGCCGGGATCCTCATCGATTCGAAACAGCTCCCAATGACCGTCCAAAGGACCAAACGCCGGCTCCGTGAAGCGCGCCTTCCACTGACCATCGGCACTGTAGATGGCGGCGCGCCCGTAGGTTTCGGCTCCGAATGCAGTCCGCCACACAGCGTCTTCGTTCTCGGATTGCAGCACCCGGAGCAAGCTTTGACCAGCGACGGGAAACACAGCGCGTTGCTCGTCAGAAGCGCCGTATAGGACCTTGTCGGGCTCACCTGGCGCGGGACTGGATGGCGGCTGTACGCCGGCAATCTCCAGAATGGTCGCGGTATCGTCCATGACGTGAGTGAAACGCGTGTACGGCGGCAGTGCCTTGGCTTTACCTGGTAGCTTCACCACCGCCGCCGTGCGTGTTCCGCCTTCTGACAGAAAACCCTTGGTCATCGACAGGGGCGTGTTGCTGACTTCCGCCCACTGGCGCCCATACATCAGCCCCAGTACCCCCAGAAAATGCCCGCCGGTACCGAGGTAGGGTTGGTCGATCGTACCCAGCTGGTCCAGTCTCGCTATGTCCCCGGCGACCCACTCGTCGACCGCTGCCGGATCGTCGTCGTTCATCGGCCAGCCCTCGGCACCGTTGTCCGAGTGAAAGAGGATCAGAGTGTTGTCGTACTCGCCGATGTCTTTGAGGTGCTGAATCAATCTACCGACCTGCTGATCGAGGTGTTCGACCATCGCCGCGTAGATCGCCATGTACTTGCTTTGCGCTCGTCGTTCGTCGGCGCTCATGAGCTCCCAACTCCGGTCCACCGCACCACGGTGGTAGTCTACGAACGTTTCGTCGGCGCCGTGCAGCGCGCTAATGTGGTGCGGCTCTGCGCTCGGGTTGCCCACGCTCTCGGCGATCGGCAGTTCGTAACCCTCGTAGTAAGCCCGAGGCGCGGACATCTGGGCTACCTGGGTGCTCTGGGGTAACAACCCCAGTTCACGTTGACGCGCAATGCGAGTCTGACGAACTGGCTCGTAGCCGCCATCGTACAGGCCACTGCTTTCGTACTTCTCGATCAACTCGGAGGGCGCTTGGAGCGGCCAGTGCGGTGACATGTAAGCGGCAAACGCAAAAAACGGTGAGCGTTCCTCTCCGTCCGCCGAAACACCGTCGTCGATGTACTCGATAAGCTTGTCGGTGAACACCTGGGTCATGTGAACCCCCTCTGGCGGGAACGCGACTTCGCCGTTTTCGCGAATACCGGGAGCCAGTGGAGGCAACCCCGTTCTCTCTGGATCCTCGCGATCCGTCTCGGTGAAGTGGTTCGTGTCAAACCCGACGAGGTTCTCGTACGCGCGATCGAAGCCCGACTCGTAGCCGGCCTTGCCCGCAACGCACTCTCCGGAGAACAGGTCGCCTTGGCACAAGTGCCACTTGCCAGCCAAGTATGTCCGGTACCCCTCATCTTGAAGCAACTCAGCCAAAGACAGTGCGGACTCATTCAAGTAGTTTTCGTAGCCGGGTTGCCCGCTTTGTTCTGGGTTCGGGTTATCCCCCATGTAGCCGAGGCCAACTTGGTGGTGGTCCGCACCGCTCATGAACATGGCGCGCGTGATCGCGCTAACGCTGCCGACGTGGTGGTTCGTCAACAGCCGTCCGTCGCCAACCAGCTCGTCTAGGTTCGGTGTATCGATCTCGCTGCCCATCGCTCCGAGATCGGAGTACCCCATATCATCCGCGAAAATCACGACCACATTTGGGCGTTTATCCTCAGGCTCCAAGGCCGCCGTGGCTTCAGTGCCTTCTGCCGCGGCGTCTCTTGCCGTCGAGTGTTCGGTAGCTGAGTGCGAGGACGATGCGCACGACACGGCCGCTCCTGAGAGGAGTAGGCCGAGTGTGGAGCCAGAGTGTGTGAGTAGTTTCTTCATCGAGGATTGCTCCAGGTTGTTCGGGTTGCGGGGCAACGTTTCGTCGCACTGGCTCGCCGAAGCCCCGCCTGACGCGAGGCCCACCGCAGCTTGATGCCCGTGGACTGCGTCATGCGCTCAGCGGGCAGCGCTGACTCGGCTCATGCGCTCAGCGGGCAACGCTGACTCTGCGGCATGGGGTCGGGGTTGACGAAGTTCAGAACACGACTGGACAGCGGAGCGGCGTCGGACACATCCAAATCGCCTGCACGCGGAACTTCCGCTTGTGAAGCAGCACTCACGCCCCAGCAGCGGCGAAGAAGAAGCTGGAGGCAGAGCGCGGGGGCGGTGAACAGGATGACGGCGGCAGTGCAGGTGATGGCGGCGATGGCAAACATTGTTCGATTCTCCGAAAAACTGAGAGGCACGGCGCCTCTGCTTGGGAAGAGTCAGGCCCACCAAAATGTGAGCGAAAAAAAGCGTTGAGGACGCCGAATCGGTAAAATGCCCCGGCCGACGGCATTTGCGGGTACAAGGGTCAGCACGATGTTGGAACGTCTGATCTGCACTGGCCCCCGCTTGGCACTGCTCTTGGCGCTTGGGGTTTCCGGTCGCGCTGATGCGCAGGGCGCCGCCCCGACAGCCTCACCCGAGGGAGCCTCGCCACCCGAAGGAGCAGACTCCGCCGACGAAACGGCCTCGCCTGATTCGGCAACTCAGGAGGCGTACCGCCAAGTGGTGGCGGAAGCGATCGTCGAGTTCGACGCGGGACGCTGGGCGGAAGCACGCGCGCTGTTCTTGCGTGCTCATGAGCTATGGCCGAGCGCGCGGACCCTGCGCACCCTGGGCATGACATCGTACGAGTTGCGGGACTACCCGCGGGCAGTGAACGAGCTCAAGCAGGCCTTGAGCGATGCTCGGCGCCCACTGACCGAGGAGCAGCGCCAGCACACTGAATCGTTGATTGAGCGCGCCAATGGCTTTCTCGGCAACTACCACATCGAACTCAAACCGGTCGACGCTCAGGCTTGGGTGGACGCACGGCCCCACGTAATCCGTCACGGCGAGGTGTTGCAGTTGGGTGTCGGTAGCCACGAGTTGGTCGCACGCGCCCCAGGCTATACCGAGCTGCGCCGTCGCATCAGCGTTCAGGGGGGTGAAGAGGTAACGCTTCGGCTAGAGCTGATGCCGGCCACCGCGCCCGTCATCGCATCGGTCGCGACCGCACCGGCGACACCACCTCCAGCACCCGTCAGCACCAAGCGGGAACACCCAGCCACGCTTGACGAGCACTCCGGTCACGGTCGGTTCTGGACTTGGGTTGCGGCGGGGGGCGCAGTCGCTCTGGGTGGTGCGTCGACTGCGCTGTGGCTGCAGAGCGAGAGCGATGCCGCCCCAATCAAGAGCGAGTGTGAGCCCCTCAAGGGCACGCCCGACGAATGCAGCGAAGCCGACTTTGACGACGAAGGTGTGAAAAGGCTCGAAACAGCCCACCAAATCACGCTTGGTCTAGCGATTGCTGCGGGGCTCGGCGCAGTCGCACTGTACGTCGTCGAGGGTGAGACCAAAGCCGAACAAACGACAATCTCGCTCAACCCCGGCGGGCTGTCCGTCTCAGGAAGCTTCTAGCGTGAACGTGCAGAAGCGTTCACCCGACGTTCAACAACGCCGCTTGCTGCTGGGGATCGGGCGGGGTTAGTCTTTGGGTCGATGGGCGTCGGCTACGTAGAGCGGGGTTCTGGTTTTCGGTCGGCATTGGGCTCGTTGGCTGCATCAGCGAGGGAACGCCTCACGAGTGGGGCACCCGAACGTCAC
The DNA here is from genome assembly GCA_050298815.1 of Polyangiaceae bacterium. Taxonomy (GTDB): domain Bacteria; phylum Myxococcota_A; class Polyangia; order Polyangiales; family Polyangiaceae; genus SZUA-265. The sequence goes on along the minus strand of JBNKUV010000062.1, from coordinate 79,942 downwards.
CTTGTGACAGGGGGGAGCACTCGTGATCGGCGCGCGCGGTTTCCAACTCATCGAGTGATGAGTTGGACTCGGCTCTCTTTCTACGGACTCCCGCCTTGATGCCAGCGCCGCGGCGGGTTAATGACAGGCCGGTGGAGTTCTGCGGAAGTATGCGAAGTATTGATGACTAATACGGAAGAGGCGCTCCGAGGCGGAAACGTTGGCACCGTCCATCGCCTTGGGCAGACCGTCCGCCGCAACACCAATCCGTGGACGAGTAACGTCAATCGTCTGCTCCAGCACGTCCGTGGACGAGGCCTGACCTGCGTCCCCGAACCGCTGGGATTCGACGAGCAGGGCCGACAAGTTCTCACCTTCATCGACGGGGATGTTCCGCATGACCTCCCGCCGTGGCTGTGGGCCGATTCGGTTCTCCAAGATGCCGCCCGAATGTTGCGCCGTTGGCATGACGCGAGTGCGGACTTCCCTCCGTCCAGCGCTGCTTGGGGACTCCACCCACGCGCTCCCGCAGAGGTCATCTGCCACAATGACTTCGCTCCGTACAACTGCGTCTTTCGAGATCATCAGCTGTTCGCTGTCATCGACTTCGATGCCTGCTCTCCTGGCCCCAGAGTCTGGGACATTGCTCACGCGCTCTACAGATTCGTTCCACTTCTGCCTTGCCCAGGAGGCGACCCAGCGGTGTTCGCCGAGACCTCGCCCTTCCCATGGAACGTCGCGCTGGACCGCATCGCACGCTTTCTTCTGGCGTATGACGAGACTGGCACCGCCTTCCGCTTCTCGACCGTGAGCTGCCTACGCGTGACCGTCGAGAGGCTCTTGGCCCTTGCTGACTGGACCGAACGCCAAAGCCTCCAATCCGACAACCGTGCACTGCTCCAACACGCCAGCATGTATCGTACCCATGCCGCCTGGCTCGGCGAGCGGGCATCGGAGCTACCCCCGGCCCCATAGTGACGCCCTGTGCCACGTTCCGTCAGAACGCAGTTCGGTCGGGAGTGGCGCTGTTGATGCCCCAGAATACGATCCGCAGGCCAGCATCGGCTGCCCCCGATGACACTGTGAGTCGACCATTATCGTCAGAGCGCACGTCGGCTAGAACCTCGAACCCGAGTTGTTCCGACCTGTGCGCCGCGGAGAGCTGGCGGAGTCCTGTGTGACAAACGTGTGGCTTTTCTTTGCCTTCCCCGAGGATCCGCCGGTGACCAAGTTGCCGATGCGGAACCCGCCAAGAGCGCTCCGACAGACGCATCTGTTGCACCGCTATGTGGTGTGCGGGCGAGTGACGCGCGTCCACTGAAGACAAGAAACGACAGCTGACATTATGAAGACGAGAGTCAACCTATCCGGCGCCCTCATTCTCTCCTTGTTATCCGCCTGTGGGGATAGCTCTGAGGAGGCCGGCTCAACCGAATCGCCCGGTACGCTCGGACCGAGCAGTACAGCCACGGTTTCAACCGCCGGATCCACGACCGCGCCTTCGAGCTCGACGCCTTCTGTTGCTACGCCCACCGCTCCTGCTAACCAGACACCGGGTGAGGTCGGGCAAACGACGAATCCATTGCCGACCCCCGGGGCAGCTGAGCCGACCGACAATCCCGCGGTCCCCACGGAACCAGAGCCCGTCCAGCCCGCCACTGATGCTGTCGATACTACCGTCCCCACGCCCGCAGCCGACCCGGAGCCAGTCGACCCAGTGACGCCTGTCGATGGCGAACCGACCGATGATACCCCGAGCCCCGCCCCGGTCGCTCCCGAAACGCCGGACGACAGCGACGTCGTCGACGTCGGTGCGGCCGAGACCTTCTCGTTCTTCGTCACGAGTTACTACCACATCGCCGAGCTATCGGGCAGCGAGGATGGGTTTGGCGGCGACTTGCGCTACAACGGTGCAGCTACGGGTCTCGAGGGGGCCGACGCTATCTGTCAGGAGATGGCGCGGCGAGTTGGTTTCGGACATCGCATTTGGCGCGCCTATCTGAGCACGAGCACGGTCAACGCCATCGATCGTGTGGGCGAGGGGCCTTGGTATGATTTCGTCGGCGCGCTAGTTGCCGAAGACACTGCTGGTCTGTTGGTCGCCAAAGGGGGGATGGGCGGCGGCGGCCTTGGGGGTGGCGGCTTGGGCGGTGGCGGGTGCCTCGAAGGCGATACCGATCGTCCAGCGGGTGGCGCCATGGACTGCGGCACGTACGACGAACTAGGCCTCTTCCACGACGGCAAGACCGATCAGAACAACGATGGCATCAACGACGACGACCACGACACCATGACCGCGACGTTGGCTGACGGCACCTACGCCGGATTCAGCTGCGACGACTGGACGAGCACCACGGCCGCACCAGAGGACGGCGAAAGTGAAGGCGAAGGCGTTGACGACATGGGCGGAGGTCTGGGCGGCGGTCTGGGCGGAGGCCTGGGCGGATTTCTGGGCGGAGGCATCATGATGGGACATTCTTGGCCTGCGGGCAGCGGTACGCACTGGTCCGAGTCCCACGCCGGCCACGCCTGCGCAGCCGGAACCAATTTCATCCAGGATGGTGCCGGCGATTCAGCCACCGTGGGCGGCGGGGGCGGCTATGGCGGCTTCTATTGCTTCGCAGCTGACTAACCTCAATTGCTCAATTGCTTCGCAGCAGACTGACCTCATCGTCACCGACGGTACAAGGTAGCCTGCAGCCATCGGTGTGCTCTGTGGGTTTGCACCCCACATCCAAGCGCGCCGCTTGGCACGCCGCTTGTACATGGAGGCTTCGATGTCGAAGCCCCAGAGCTCAGCTGCGTGCGTCCAGCGCGAGAAGCACCTGCTATCATTCGGTAATCAGCTCCCTTGGGCTCGTATCCTCTTGGGCGCTTGCTGTGCCACGGCCCTTGTCGCGTGTGGCACAAACCGTGACAGCAGCGGCCACGAGCACCAGGACGGGGGGCAACCTCCTCGCGTGCGATTGACGGTCTTGGAGCCGCCCCTGTCAGATGCAAGCTCGGCACTCGATGCTGGGGCGAGCGTGATGGAGGCTGGAGGCCCTGTGAGTCTACCGACACTACCTCCCGAGAGCGACGCGGGACCACCGGATGGCGGCTCTCCCGGGACCGGTCCCTTGCTCATCAACGAGCTGATGGCAAGCAACGACGGCGCCTGGATCGACGAGTTGGGCGAGGCGGATGATTGGCTCGAGGTGGTGAACGCCAGCGAATCACCGGTAGAGCTATCGGACTTTCGGATAGCAGATACGTCGGGTGCGTCGGCGCGCCTACCGAACGGTACCTTGCAACCTGGAGAGCGATTGGTCGTGTTTGCCGACGATGACCCGGAGCAGGGAGAGCATCACCTCCCGTTCAAGCTCAGCGCATCGGGGGATGAGGTGTGGATCGAGATGGATGCGTTCATCAGTGACATGGCTGAGATCCCGCCGCTGTTGTCAAATCACGTCCTGGCTCGCTTTCCAGACGCCAGGGGCAACTTGGAGGTGTGTCGCTATGCGTCCCCGGGACGAGACAACGGCCAGACGTGCCTCCCACCGCCACCTCCGAGTCTCGAGTCCGACGTCGAATTCGAAGGCTACGAACTGCCCGATCCCTTCCCTCCTGGAGCTCGAACACTCTGGATCGGTGAACTGTCACTTCGGCCAATGGCCGGGGAGCCGGCGTTCATCGAACTGCTCAACGCCGGGGAGACTGACGTCGTTCTGGCAGAGTATCAGCTCAACTTGAGCCCGCACCGGCCCGCGCTGCCGTGGCCAACGACTCTGGATGGCACCAACCTCGTACTACCATCCGGAGAGACGTTGGCACCTGGTGAACGCATCGCGCTCGAGGTCCCCATGAATGTGCTGACAGAGCTGGAGTCGGATCCGGCCTTCGAGGGCGTCTTGACGCTGTTTGCTGACGATGACGCGGTGGATCGAGTCGACTTCATGCGCTGGCCCCTGGGCACGACGCTCGCCCGCATACCTGACGACTCGGTTCTGTCGCGCTTCTGCACGAATCGAACCCCAGCAGCCAAAAACACCTGCAATACAATCGCCGAGCGCGACGTCGGTGACCGGGTGCGAACGCTGCGAACCCCCGCCGATTTCAAAAAGCTCGCGGCTGGCGCCAACCAACTGGGAATCGCTCCCGTCAAGTTCGTCGCCGACATGCAAGCACCAGGGCTGGTACACCTATTGGCCGCAGCACGCTGGCCTCTGCACTACACCTTCGTGCGCGAACGCATCTATGAAGAGCCCGAGCTGGATCGCTGCGACCCCGTCCAATACGACGAGTTCTACCAAGGATGGGTTCAGTTTTCAGACGACGAGTATCGGGCGACGAGTGGCCGACGGTTTCATCTCGGTACGTTGGTCGAGCATTCCGGCGCCGACATCGCCTCGATTGAATTCTCGACCGGCGACTCCATCGATGCTGCCGCCATGCGCGATGCCTACTACTCGACCATCGAACACACCTGGGAGCCCCGACGTTGGGTACTGCGCCCACAAAGTGACGCTCAAGTTTCCCTCGTCCGCCAGATCGAAGGAACGCTTCCCATCGTGGCGCCCAACGCACCGTTCATGAACGTCACCTACCAACCGCTGACGGAAGGGATTGCCTACGGCACCCTGCGTTTCGTCACCGCTTCAGCGCTGGAGAGCGCAGCACTGGGTTCCGACATCATCGTCATCACCGATGACGTGCCGAACGACATTCCCCTGCTCGGAGGTCTGATCACCGAAGCATTTCAAACGCCACTGGCCCACGTCAACGTGCTGAGCCAGAACCGCGGAACCCCCAACGCCAGCTTGACCAACGCCCGGGAGCGCCTCGCCCCGTTTCTGGACGAGCTGGTTCGCCTGGAGGTATCGGCGACCGGTGTCGATGTCCAACTCGCAGATGCCCAAGAGGCGGCCGCGTTCTGGCAAGACCGAGCGCAGCAAGGTCCTGCCATCTCGCCGCGCCTCGACACCACCCTTCGGGGTGTCCAGTCGTTGGACGCTCACGACTTGTCCAGTTTGCCGGCGATCGGTGCCAAGGCAGCCCAGCTGGCAGAACTCGCCCAGGTCGACATCGCCGTGAGCTACTGCAGTGAGCCAGTGCGCTTGACACTCCCAGCAGACCCCTTCGCGATCCCTGTTGTGCACTCCGTCGAGCACTTGGAGACCAGTGGTGCAAATGAACTGCTGAACGAGCTAAAGCAGGACCCTGAGTTCGTCGCCAACCCGAAGACGCGAGCTCTCGGCCTAGCCGCAGTGCGCGAGCTCATCTTGCAGGCACCCGTGGACGACGAACTGCTGCAAGACGTTCAAGACGCAGTGCAGGCGCGCTACGGAAACGGTCGAGTTCGCTTCCGCAGCAGCAGCAATACCGAAGACCTCCCGAACTTCAATGGCGCTGGTCTGTACACCTCAGTCAGTGCCGAGCTAGCGGATCCCGAGCGTCGTCTCGACGATGCGCTGCGGACGGTGTGGGCCAGCCTGTGGAACCTGCGCGCCTTTGACGAGCGCGCCTTCGCCAACATCGACGAGTCCAGCGTGGCGATGGGGGTGTTGGTGCACCCCGCGTCTTTGTCAGAGGAGGCCAACGGTGTTGCGGTGAGCAGGAACGTACTCGACCCGAACCGCGGAGATATTTACTACCTCAACGCGCAAGCCGGAGAGGCTAGCGTGACCAATCCAGCCCCCGGAGTCAGCACGGAGCAGTTCGTTTATCGCTGGGGTCGTACACCACGCATCGTCTATCAGGGACAAAGCAGCCTGGTCGCCTCGCTCCAGGGCTCCCCCGAGCGCGTCCTGAGCGAGGCAGAAGCCGATGAGGTCAGCTGCGCTTTGCGCGGTGTGCACGACTGGTTTCGTCCGTTGCTCGACCCGGAGGAAGAAGCACGCTGGTTCGCGATGGAGATCGAGTTCAAGCTCCGGGACGGAGATCGTTCACTCCTGATCAAGCAGGCCCGACCCCATTCCTTCGGTCGCAGCGAGTTCTTTGGGGATTGCCGCGAGTTATGAGCACGCTGGTTCGGAGCGGTACCTCGGGATCATGACGCGCGGTATCAGTCCAGAGAAATTTGCCGGGATTTGCCGTTCGCTCACCTGAGTGATGCGCTGGTAAGCAACAATTCCGGACGACCGTAGGAGTTCACTCGCTGGCGTGACGAATTCGCAACGATCGACGCCTGCGATTGACACTAATAAGTGACATGATTTCACACGGCCGCACTGAGTCAAGAGCTCCGGTGGTGAGCGAAGGACCTACATTCGGATGGCAGCTATGAGTCGGAAGTTGAATCGCGGAAGTCATATCCTGTTCGCGCTGTTGTTTGCAGTGAGCTGCAGCGATGAGAAGGATGAGGGCGATGTCGAGCAGACTGGGGTGCGCGCAATTGACGTCTGCGCGACGGAGCTCTCCGGACAATGCGGTGACGCTTGTGGTTCGGACGCCGCCTGCCCCGATGGACTGTTCTGCTCAGACGGAGAATGCACCGCAGAATGCACACCAACCGTCGGGTGCAACGGCACGTGCCAATCTGACGGCCGTTGCAACGGAACGATTCAAACCGTCGTCGATGCGCCCGGCGGCAGTATCGACGACGGGACGATCCTGGTCGCCGATGGGGACGAAACCGGCGGCTCGCCGGGCGATTTCGAGGAGTGTGCAACGTCGAGCGCGAGCGGGGAGCTCACACCGGTCGTCATGTACGTGATGTTCGATCGTTCGTCGTCGATGGCAAACAACAACAAGTGGCAGGCGGCGACGAGCGCTCTGCAGTCATTCTACGAGGATCCGGCCAGCGCCAATCTAGGTGTCGCCTATGCCGTCTTTCCGTCGGAGGTCAATGACTGCGCTGACCCCGCCTGCGATCGAGATGCGTGCGGGGTACCGGTCGTTCCGCTGGGAACGTTGACCGCTGCAGCTGGAGATCCTCAGGAGGTGGCACTGGTCGAGGCGCTCGTCAATGACCAGCCCGGTGATGGCTCAGGGAGAACACCCATGGACATCGCACTCGGTGGCGCGGTGGATTGGGCCGTCGACCATCAAGATGCAAACCCCAATGTGGCCGCAGTGGTCGTGCTCGTCACAGATGGTGAACCCACGGGCTGCAATCAAGATATCCGCGACATCGCGAACATCGCACGGGATGGGTTCGAAGCCCACAGCGTGCGCACCTACGCGATAGGACTCGAGGGCTCCAACGAGGGGCAGATGGACCAAATCGCGAGTGCCGGAGGCTCAGGTGACGGCATCTTCATCGGTGGAGCAAATGACGCGGCCCAGGCGCTCAGGGATGCGCTGGGGCAGATCCGCGGCGAGATCGCTTCTTGTGATCTCCTCGTTCCGGAGCCACCTCCTGGCGCGACCTTGAACAGAGATCAAGTCAACGTACAGTTGACTCTCGGTGGCGATGAAGTCGTGCTGGCGCAGGTGAGTGGAGCGGATGCCTGCGGTATGGACGCGGCCTGGCACTACAACAACGATGGCACGAGAATCCTGCTTTGCCCCGCGGCATGTGACGCGGTGCAAGCCGACTCTGCTTCCCAGATCGACGTGGTACTCGGTTGCGCGGCGAACCAAGTACCTCCACGACTTGCTCGTTGATTGAGTAGCCAGCGCTCTGTGAAACGCCCCCGAAAAATGTGTCCCCCGCGCCGCTGCGATCCGGTTCCACGGGGCGCGAACGGCTGCAACGGAATTCGCTTCATCCAGATCACATTGTCGCAGTAGCGACTCGTCTTCTCCGCCCTACTGGGTTACCTTCAGCTCGATGCTGGAAGGCAACGACATTGTCGTCGAGGCGTGGAACACGATTCTGTTCGACAAGTTTTCGCGCTTCAAGCACTTGTTGGTCGACGGCTTGTCCGCTCACAGCGACGCGTTCTTCGCACAGAACCAGTACCCTGACGGTAGCCGAGTGTTGGACGTTGGCTGCGGCTTTGGCGACAGTGCGCTACGGATCGCGCAGCAGGTCGGCAGCACAGGCGCTGTGGTGGGAGTGGACTGCGCTCAAAACTTCGTACGCGCGGCGGAGCTCTCGGCGCATGAAGCCGGCGCGGGCAACATTTCTTTCTTCACGGCCGACGTTCAAATGGACGACTTGCGTGGCCCCTACGACCACGTGTTCGCACGATTTGGTACGATGTTCTTCGACATGCCCGGAGCGGCGATGCGAAACATCCAACGTAGCCTGAAGCCAGGCGGCAGCTTCACTCAGATCGTCTGGCGCCTGCGCGAGGATAACCCCTGGCTCTACGAAGCAGAGCTGGCCGTCAGGGAACTCGTGCCCGTGGTTTCCCACGAAGACACGGATCAGGTGCACTGCGGGCCCGGCCCGTTTTCGATGGCCGGGCCCGACATGGTGAGCTCCATGTTGGCCGCTGCAGGCTTCGAGCGGATCACTTTCGAGCGCTTCGATGCGGACATCTGTATCGGCAAGACGCTGGACGACGCCGTGGACTTTGCGATGGCTCTCGGCCCCGCCGGCGAAATCCTCCGACTGGCGGGCGAAGAGGGCGAACAGCACAAAGAGGCAGTGCTGTTGGCGCTTCGCAAGACGCTGGTCGCCTTCGATAGGGGCGGGGAAATCTGGGCTCCGTCGAGCACTTGGATCATCGCGTGCTCCAAACAGCATTGAGCGGTGAGCGGTCGCCCCAGGGCTCGAACCCGGAGGGGCTGACTGCCCTCACAGATTCGGGCGCAGTGGGCAACCCCCGAGGCGGATGAGGTCGCGTCTGCCTCCTCGTCGGTGCGGCGTGAGAGCTTCTCACGCAAAACGACACGCCTCTTGTGGCGGTTGGGGGGCTCCGCGATCTACCATTGGAAAGCCATGACCGCCCTACCCGCCAGCGATCCGGTGCAGCTTGCAACGCAGCCGGCTCCCGTAGGAACGTCCGTGTCAGGCGCGACAGGAACGATGGGAGTGAGCGAACGACTCGAACGCTCTTGCAGTCGCGCCGAGCTGCTGAAAGCGAGAGCGCGCTGATGGATGCCCGGTCGTCCCAGGAGGAGACGAACGCACTATTTCGGCGCGTCTTCGAACGGTCCCCCATCGCGACGGCGATCCTCGATCGCGATGCCCAGTACACCCATGTCAACCTGGCTTGGACGCGGCTGGTCGGCTTCGAACTCTCCGACCTGGAGGGGATGACACCCGCTTCTCTAACCCACCCAGACGACCGCGCGACAGACGCACCACTACTCCGTTCGCTCCTGGCCGGGGAGATCCGGACTTACTCACGAGTCAATCGCTACGTCCGGCGCGATGGCATCATCGTGCACGTGCGGCTGAACCAATCCGTCATCTCCGGCCCCGACGATCAGCCTCTGGGTTACGTAGGTCAATTGGAGGACATCACGGCTCAGGTAGAAGCCCAGAAAGCCATAGAGAACCTGCAAGCCGAAGTGTCTCGTCAAGCGGCCATCAACGAGACGGTTCTCAAGCATCTGCCGTTGGCCGCAACGTTTCTCATCGATCGGGACCTCCGCTACCTAGCCGCGCACGGTCCCAGCGTCCCCGTCTTGCTCGGGATGACCCCCGAAGAGTTACTGGGGCGAAGCATCGAAGATGTCGTGCCCGAGCCGCGGTTCAGCCAAGGAATTGGTCACGTTCGTGCGACACTCGAGGGCGCCAGTGAGCAGTTCGAGGTGGTCCGCAAGGCGCGCACCTTCGGAGTGCGCACTGCTCCAATCTACGGCGACGGGACGTTTCCCGTTGCGGCGCTGATCCACATGTTCGACGTCACCGAGCGAAAGATTCAGGAGGCTGCTCTTAAAGCCGAGCGCGAGCGCTTCCGCGCCTTGGTAACACACGCTCCAGTGGGCATCTTCGAAATGGACAGCAGCGGCAACATGGTCTTCACCAACGAGTGCTGGCAGCAGATCACTGGACTCAGTCCTGAGCTCGCACGTGCACCAGAGACGCGCACAGCCCCCGTCCACGCTGAGGATCGACCACGACTGAGACTTGCCTGGGATGAGGCTCAGCGCGCCGGCCGGCCCTTCAACGTCGACTTTCGCTTGCGCCAGGGCGATGGGACGGAGAAGCGACTATCGAGCACAGCCGCGCCGCTGCGCGACGGCGACGGGCAAACAGTGGGATACATCGGCGTCACGTTGGACGTCACTGCCCAGCGCAACGCAGCCGATGCCACCGAGCGCTCGTTGCGAGAGAAAGAGACGCTGCTCAAGGAAATCCATCATCGAGTCAAGAACAACCTGCAGGTGATCGGGAGCATCATTGGGCTGCAAGCGAGCAGAGCGAACGATGAGAAAGTGCACCTCACATTCGCCGATCTACGCAATAGGATCCACACAATCGCCCTTCTCCACGAGCGCTTGTATGGCTCGCCTGAGCTTGGCGCGCTCGACCTTGGCGAGTACCTCGACGGACTCGTTGCGGACACTGCCAGGGCGGCCGGCGCCACTCCCCACCAGGTGACTCTGCAACGAGTCGGACCGCCTATCATCGTAGGACTCGACGACGCCATGCCCGTCGGACTGATCGCCAACGAGCTGGTGACCAACGCCATCAAGCATGGCTGTGGTCGCGGCAGAGGCTCTGCGGTCGCGGTCCAACTCGCTTTCGATGGGCAGATGGTACGCTTGATTGTTGGCGATGACGGACCGGGCTTTCCGACAACGCTCGATCCCGAAGCAAGCAAGAGCTTGGGGATGCTGCTATTGACGAGCCTCGCGCGTCAGCTGCGCGGCGAGATAGACTTCCAAAACGACCCAACTCGCAGCACGCTGTGCTTTCCGTGGCGGAGTCAAGCTCGGTAGCAGAAGAGCGCGTGCATCGTCCCACGTGCGGAGTTCCGCTAGGCATTGCGGTGCTGGCGATACATGCGCAGCGTGAACTCCCATGTCGGTCGTCCTCGCTGAGCCATGCAGAATGCCTCGAGTGGCTCCGGGTACTGCGGCCACACCATCGGGTGTTCACTGGGTCGGACTAGAGGACAGAGGAGCGAGGCTACCGCAATATCCGTGCGGGTTGGGCCATCACCCAGGAGGTAGTCCTGACGTCCGAGGATCTCGTCGGTCTTGTCCATGCCGGCGAGCAGGACATCACGTGACTGCGCGACAAGCGCGGGGTCGCCACAGTAGAATCCTCGCACGAACCTCGCGATGAATGGGTAGGCCACAGCATAGTAGGCCGAGCCCCACCACGGCCCGCGGAAGTTCCAGAGACTGATCAAGCAAGCTCGATCACGCAACAGAGTGTCGTAGCCGAACGTTTGGATGGGACGGCCAAAACATTCGTCTGCCATTTGCTCTATTTGCCGCGCTTGCTCCCCGCGTGCCCCGAGATCACTCGACCCACACCAAGGTTGCAGGCGTGTAGCACCGAACAAGCGGGGCATTGCATCCAGAATTGCACGGCTACCCTCAATCACCTCACCGGCAAACACGAGCACTGGCACCTGTTGCTGCCTACTGATCTTCCTGATGGCGGCAACGTGGGGACCAGGAAGCAGCGGGTGCTCGACAAATGGAATGCCTTCCTGCCGCAGGGACCATCTCGCTTTTTCGGAAAAGTGCGAAATCCAGAACGTGTACAGATGCGCGGGCTCAGTGCTCATGGTCATCGGGGACCTAAGGCCGCATTGGACTCGACGCCATCGACAGATAGCAACGGCGCCGTCTCTCAGCGCGCGGACTACCGAATAGTCGGCGTCCGTGTCACCAAAGGGGCGTCGGCGTCAGCGCAACCAGATCTGCGGTGGCTGGACGCACCCGTATCGTCCACGATGACCATTCAGGCACACTCATTCAACCGGAAAGTCCGCGTACTCCACCCGTGAACGGTTTTCGCCACGAGTGAACCCGACCGCCCGCTTGAGTCGTGCAAGTGACCGACAACACGTGAGCCGCAGTTGGCACGATGTTCGCAAAACCAGACCTCAGAAGCGGGAGAGCTGCACAGCAGTACCCTCTGGTTTCGCCCCGTTCGCACGGCGGTGGGCTTCCCCTCCCCCCCACTACCTGCCGCTGTGCCCTTTTCAGCACGGCAATGTCGGCCCCCCCTCTCGACATTGCCGTGCTCCTTTTTGTGCGCCCTCGACCCACTGAACCCCCCCGCGGTCACAGGAACCTGAGCCGAGAGTTCCCGACGCCCCCTGATGAACGGGAGGTTGTTCCCGTTGCCGCGGGCACCCCGCAAGCCGAGTGTGAGACGTTCGACGCGGTTGGGCTCAATGTGGGACCCGAGTTTGTCTGCGCGCCAGAAGCGGCAGAAAATTGCCCGGCGGGCACCCACGTGGACTTCGTACTAAACGACTCCTCGGGCGCCAAATCGTGATCTTCTGACATCGACTGTAATCAACTCGGGTTAACGTCAAGTTGTGGTGGCACCCACACGATGGCGATCAATGCGTTCATCGACGAGGAGCTGTCACGGATCGCTTCGTACTACGAAGGCCAGAACTGCATTCTTTGCGACGGCTCCTCCGCAGATAGCACATTTGGGTGCAGCCGGTGCAGCGTGCGTCCAAGGCAAGTGTGTCCAACAGACGGAGCTACGTTGAGGAGCCGACCCAAGCGGGTCTCGACGGTCCCAAGAGCATCCGGCAGTCCTTTGGGTTGCCCTGCACTCGAGCGGAGCGTACCCTGCGCGTCTGCCCAAAATCTCTCCAGAACCCCGGCGCTCCCTCGGCGACGAGACCGACGGCTCGCTGGATTGCCTCCAGTGCGGCGCGTGTTGCCGCACCGGACATGACGGTCGCATACTCGTTCCACCGGAAGATCTCGTGCGTTGGCGCCGAATCGGCCGCACCGATCTCACGCTGCGGCTTCAGCCAGGACACTTCGGTTTCGATGCATTTGCGACGCGCCCCGACGGCAGCTGCACCCACTTGGGCACCAGCGATGAGCCCAATGCGTGTCAGATCTACGCGGACCGCGGGACGACCTGTCGCGAGTTCGAGCGTGGGAGCCGACAATGCCTGGAGTTTCGTCGGGACTTCGGCGTGGGCACGCAACGTTCCTCAGATCACTGAGAGCCACCGCGGTGGACTGGGAGCGCCCGAGTAGTCGGTCGAAGGAAGAACGGCAACCGAGGACTCTGCCGCGCAGAGCCACGACCTGCGTTGGAAAACCGAAAAAGTGCCCTGCACACAACGCGGGCCGCTGAGCGAGGTGCTGTCTTGCATCGGTCGCGCGATGGGCACTTGTCTGCGACGCGTCGACGGTGCGGCTCGCCTCGGTGGTGACGAATTCGCCATCCTACTTCCAGAGGCGGATGCCGCTGCCGCGCGTGGGACCATGACCAAGCGCTTGAACGCTCTAACCGAGGCCACCAACGAACGGCAGTGACCGATCTCGTTCAGCGTTGGGGTGGCGACGTTCAAGCGACCATTCTTTGCGGGGATCTTCCTTGCGGCCGCTCCCGCTTTGGAGTTCGATTCGCCGAGTTGGTCGCTATTGGCGCCCAACTCGACGAATCCACCAATCGGCGAACGATGCTGCTCAACTACGTACTGTACGAAGACGGAAAGAAGATTCGGGATCTCGCCTTGGAGGGCCAGTCGCGGCACAAGCCGAAAACCCCAAGTGGTTTGGTGTGGGCGGCATTCAAGGATGCGACCCAAGAGGAACTCGAGGCCATCCGGCAGCACTTTGACTTGCACGAGCTCGCCATCGAGGACATCCAGCACGGTGAGCAGCGCCCCAAGATCGAAGAGTTTGGCGACGCACTGTTCTTCTCCATGCACCTGACGACGTTGGTCGATGGTGAGCTGGAGATGGGTGAGATGTACGTCTTCGTCGGCTCGGACTACGTGGTGTCCGTTCGAAGCCAGAGCGAACAGAGCTTGCTGGGGGTTCGTGCACGCGCAGAAACCGAGCCGCACTTGCTGCGTCAAGGTCCTGTCTACGTGGCGTACGCTCTGCTCGATACGGTGTGCGATGGCTACTTTCCAGTGCTCGAGGCGTTCGAAGAAGAACTGGAGCGCATCGAAGAGCAAATGTTTCAGAAGGGGCAAGGCCGGCAGACGATGGAGGAGCTGTACGCGCTCAAGCGTCGGGTGGGTAGACTTCGTCACGCAGTGCGCCCCCTGATGGAGGCGGTGAGCAAGCTGCACGGCGGGAGAGTGCCACGATTGGTTGCTCCACTAGAGCACTACTTTCGCGACGTTTACGACCACTTGTACCGCATTCAATCGGCAGTCGACGCCATACGGGACACGATCGCCACCGCTATCCAAGTCAACCTCTCGATGGTCACCATCGAAGATAGCGAGGTGAACAAGCGACTCGCGGCCTGGGCAGCGATCATCGCTGTGGTGCCAGCGATGGCTGCAATTTGGGGCATGAACTTTCGCTTCATGCCCGAACTGGGTTGGGAGTGGGGCTACCCATTTGCGATCGGTATGATGTTTACGGGATGCACGACGCTCTACGTGCGCTTCAAACGAGCCAATTGGTTGTGAGCAGGAAGTGGTTTTCGAACAGGATGCACATCCTACGCCGCCTCCCCAAGCTCGAGTTGAAGCTCCACTATGGTGCTTCGGTGCTGCCCAGCTCCTCGCACTGGGCAAACTCGCTTTCGTCCATCACGAACTGAGCTGTGTCCACCAGTTCGAAGGGCGATAGCGTTGGTGCCACCACTCTTCTTTAGACAGTGCGCTCACGACACTCCGTGGCATCGACTCAGCGGGAGAAGTTACTGATAGTATCCACATTCAAGCCTCCCTCGGACCGTTGGCAGCTCGGTGGGTGGTTCGCTGCAGATCGACAGCAACGGGCAATGCGGGCCTGACCTCGCTTGCGGGATTTGGCGCCTTGACCGAAGTCGAGGGGGTCTTCACTCTGCAGTCGAACCCAGAATTGGACGATGTTTCTGCGCTGGCCACGCAGCAATCGGTGGCAGGCTTCAGCGTTTGCGACAACGACGCGCTGGAAGACCTCAGTGGTCTGTAAGGCTTGGCAAGCGTTCTGGGCCCCGTCACCGTCACCCAAAACGAAGGACTCGTCAGCGTCGCGGCGTTGAGCGGTCTTTCCGAGATTCGGGGGACGTTCGAGGTCAGCAACAACTGGCAGCCATCTCAGCGTCCGCTCGAATCCCGCGCTAACGTCCCTCGCCGCGCTCGCTTCGTTGAGCAGTGTCAGCGGCAGCCCATACATCGACAACAATCCGTTGCTCGCTAGCTGCGAGGTTGCCGAATTCGATGCCTCGCTGACGGCGAACTGCGCAACATGCACTGGTAACAACGAGGCGGCAACCTGCGAGTGGGGCGCGGTCAGTCCTCAAAGCGTCGACGATGTTGGCGCGTTCTGCCGCTGGTCACTACCGTTAACCGCCGGGTCGTGGGCAACTCAGTCAGTCCGGGAACGGGGTGACGGCGGCTGTCCGGCGACGGACGTGTGCTCGCAAGGTGTCCGGCAACGGACACTGCGACGGTGGTTCAGCTTCCGAGACGCCTGCGCGGAACGGCGGCGCCGTTGGCACGTCGCCTGCAGGGGGATTGGGCAACAAGGAGATACCCATGACACACCTCAGCAGATCCATCTCTTCACGCAATTCCCTCCTCGCCCTGGGCGCCGCTGCGAGCGTCTCTCTATTCGCAAATGCCGCCGCCGCCGACGACATGGCGCAGGATGAGCCCCCAACGTTGTTCAGCAGCGATGTTCACATCACGGGCTACGGTGGCGTGTCCAGCGCGTACACTCGCATGGCCGGGAGAGACGGTGCGTTGGTCGGGCTCGAAGGTGCCCTGCTCTTGAATCGACAACTTGCAATCGGTGTCGCGGGCTACGGCTTCACCAACCCTGCTGTCGCCCCAACGCTCGACGAGGTCGATCGACAGCTCGAGATCGGCTACGCCGGAGGTGTCATCCGCTACTCGATCCCCACCGGCTTGCCCGTATACGTCACCGCTGGCGCCCTGTTCGGCGGCGGCTCCGTCGTCGCAACGCCGACGGCAGACGAGTGGGGCAACTCTGACTTCGACGAGGACTCAGCCGTCAAGCGTCGACACATCGACGTGTTTGCGGTCGTTCAACCTGAAGTGACGGCCCACTTGAACCTCACCCGCTGGATGCGCGTCGGCGCCAGCGTGAGCTACCGAACCGCCTTTGCCGTCGACCGCTTTGACCTGGAGAACGACGACCTGAGCGGCTTCGCCGCCGGCGGCAATCTGCAGTTCGGCTGGTTCTGATTGAAAAATCCCCGGAATTTCGTGCAGGGAGCCCGCCCACAACCCACTCGCGTGGGCTCCCCGAAGGAAACGCTTGTCATGAGCAGCCTGCGACGCGATCCTTTCGAGATCCATGAGTTCGCGTCATCCGAAAGTAGATGCCTTCGTCAGTCGCGCCAAGCAGTGGCCTGCCGAGATCCAGAAACTTCGCATGATTCTCCTCGAGAGTGGGCTCGACGAAGACATCAAATGGGGAAAGCCGTGCTTCTCTTTCGGGGACAAGAACGTGGCTATCATCCAGCCGTTCAAGGCTCACTGCTCTCTGATGTTCTTCAAGGGTGCGCTTCTGGAGGACACCCACGGATTGCTGCGTAGCCAGGGTCAAAACACCCAGTCGGCGATGCGCCTTGAGTTCACCAGCGCGGCACAGATCAAGAAGACGCTGATAAAGTCCTACATCACTCAAGCCATCGCAGTCGAGAAGACCGGGAAGAAGGTCGACTTCAAGGCCAAACGCGAACTCGCGCTACCATTCGAGCTGACGGAAGCGCTCAAACGCGACAAGCGACTCGCCAAAGCCTTCTACGCGCTGACCCCGGGTAGACAACGCGGATACGTGCTCCACTTCACGGGAGCGAAACAATCCCAGACTCGAACCGCCCGGATCGAAAAATGCGCTCCCAAAATCCTGGCCGGCAAGGGTTTCAACGACCGCTAGTCGGGCGGAGCAGAACGATGTGAGTCGGGCTCAGCGCGACGCCGCCTCGAATCTGGCCCCGAGTTCTTCCTGGGGTATGAATCCCCGACGCTGAGCTCGTCAGAGCGGCGCAGCGGGCCATGCAGTGGTGCGTACCGATTGTTTCACCACGCGGGCAGACCCAAGCGCGCTTCGAGACGGACCTACAGCGGACTGAGCGAATTGATGCAGAATGAATAGGGTACGGAGACCTGATCTCCAGGGACCAACACCATCACTGATTCGAGCGCGGTGCCGTCATAGTCCGACCCGCTCCCGTCCCAGCACGCGGTATTGAACGCAGACCAAGCGATGCTCCCACTGCTTCCGGTGACGGGAGCACACCAACGCGCGTTTTCGTTGAGGTCTCCACCCGGTGCCTGTAGCTGAATTCGCAGCTCCGATCCCCCTGTGTTGGCAATGCTGTATTGGACTCCCGCGCTCGTCGGCATCCAGGTTCTGGGATCGGGCGCCGGATCCCCGGTCGGTTGGTTGACGTTGATGCCCAGGATGGCCACCCCCGAGTAGTCACTCGTTGCAGCAACCACGCCCTCGACACACAAACTCGAACCTGCCGTGAGACTTTCGAAGTTGCTGGGGACAATCGTCGACCCGGACGTCGAGTCCGTTCCTGTCCACGCGTAGCCACTCCAGTCACCCGCTGTGTAGTAGCCACCTTCGCCAACGCCGTTCGCACCACCTGGCGGAGTCGCCGGCGACGGACTCACTGGGTCGAGGCCCAAGGATACGACGCAGTCACTGAGGCAATCGGTCAAGTAGTTCATCACTCCGACAGAGGCTTGCTCGAACTCGTCACATGTCGAATCCAGTAGGCAATTGATAGTGCATTTCTCGACGTCCTCTTCGTCGGAGCAGGTTTGAAAGTCCGCCGTCGTGTCAACGGCGCAGCCCACCCCCCATGCGACATGTGGGGTGCGCCGGAAGCACATCATGCCTAGTACTACCCTTTCGCTTGCCGCCCAGGGTTCACTCCTCGGCCGTCACAGCAGGCACCAGGGAAGTCTGTGGGTGCAAGGCGACGGTGCTCGCTCAGCGTCGCTCAAAACCGTCGGCGACGATGTCGGTAGCGGTTCGACCTACTCACCAACAACGATCGGCGACGGAGAGCCACACTGGTGGAACATCAAGCTGAGCGTATTGCCGTCCTTGTCGACTTCCCACGGACAGACATTACATCGCGGTTCGGCATCGCACGCTGCTGTGTCTGCTTCGGGGTCAATACGAAGCTGAGAGCCGCAGGTCCCTTCATACTGTTCGTGCTCACAGCTGCAGTCGCTATGGACGATCCGGCGGCACCGGTCCGCCCTCGGTGTCTGGCGCTGGGGAACTGACTAGATGCGGGGTCCCATCTGGCCCTGCATCGAGCACGGTACCCATGCTTCGCTCGTCGCGGTGGGTTTGATCGAGCTTTCGCCCTCGTTTGCTTCACTGTCGGTTCTTGGAGTGAGCCCCGCAGAACCATCAGACTGTGCATGGTCTTCATCAACTTCGGTACCGGCAACGTGGGAAGCGACGCCATCGTCCTGGGACGAGGTGCAACCGGTCGCTAGGTCTGTGCGCTCGGCGCGCCGGGCTGGCTACATTCAACGGAAGCCGACGCCGCTCGATGCAAGCCCGACGCTCCCGAAACCGGATCGGCTAACTTCTTGGCTTCAGGCTCTTCACCTTTGTCTTGTGCCGTTTGCGTTCTCTCTCGGGAACGAGGTCTCGCATCGTCGCAACCTTGCCGAAGCAAAGCAAGCGGTCTCCACGATGGAGTTCGCGAGTCGCCTTGGGATTCGGAATCACCTTGCCGTCCCGATGCAATGACAGCACGTTGATGTCTCGCTCCTTCAAGCCAGAGCTTGCGAGGGTCTGCCCAACGTAGCCGGACCCTTCACCCAACACGAGCTCAGCAACGTCGTAACCTCGACTGACGGTGAGCCGCTGCCGAATGTCCAACTCGGGGAACTTCAGCTGGGCGACGATGTAGTCGATGAAGGCGCCAGCGATGTCGAGTTGAGTGGCAGACTCGATGCCCTCGAGACCCGGCGATGAGTTCACCTCCATCACCTGCGGTCCGTCTTTGCCCTCGAGCATGTCGACCCCGGCGATGCGGAGCCCCATGATCTGCGCGGCTCGGATGGCCGTTTCCTTGTAGGCGTCGTCGAGCTCGACGACCTCAGTCCGCCCCCCACGGTGTACGTTGCTGCGGAATTCTTGGCCTTGGGCCACACGTCGCATGGCGGCAATCACCTGATCGCCCGCCACGATGGCGCGAATGTCCTTGCCCTTACTCTCGGCAACGAATTTCTGTATCAGAACGTTTTGGCGGGAGGCCTGCAAGGTCTCGATGATAGCCTCGGCGACCTTGGCGCTATCTGCCAAGATCACGCCCACGCCCTGTGTACCTTCGAGCAACTTGATGATGACCGGCGCCCCTCCGACGCGCTCGATCGCAGGTAGCACATCGTTCTTCTGGCGGACGAACGTCGTTTCAGGAATCCCGATGTGGTGCCGGCTGAGTATCTGCAGGGACCGGAGCTTGTCGCGGGAGTTGACGATACCCAGACTCGAGTTTGCGCAGAAGACGTCCATCTGTTCGAACTGCCTCAAAACGGCGGTACCGAAGTAGGTGATGGATGCTCCGATCCGAGGCAATACTGCGTCGTAGTGGCTGAGCTTCTTGGACCGGTAATACAGCCGAGGATCGCCCGCTTCCAGATCGATCGCGAACTTGAGCGTGTCCAGGACAGTCACTTCGTGTCCTCGATCGAGCGCGGCCTGCTTCAGGCGCGCAGTGCTGTAGGCTCTTGGGCTGCGAGAAAGGATGGCTAGCTTCATTCTTGGACCCCTCCGATGGTGGTCTTCACGAAGGCTACCGCGACGAGGAGGGAGTAGGGCCAGCGTATTGTTGCCAAACCGCGACTGCATTCAGAGAAGAACGGAAAGCTGCGGACTAGCGGCAGAGTATGTCCGCAAAGTCGAAGACAGCAGCGAGTCCGAAGAAGCCGGTGAGCATCAGGGCTGCGTGCACTGCGATCGTGAGAGATAGCACGCGAGACGACGACTCGTGACTAGACATGGCGTTTGGGTCCCTTCCGTGTGTTGCACTTGTGGTCTCAGCTTCCAAAGACATAGCCCGCGCCCAGGTGAAAGATGTGGTACTTGTTGGTAATCGTAGACCCAAACCCATCAGCAATGTGGTGGCGCAAAGCGGCTTCGTCGGAGGCCGAGATGGCGACATCACTCTCGAAATCCATCTCCACGTCGGGGCTCTCGAACAGCCAGCCCGACCATGCCGTGGACAGCTGCAGACCGAAGTCGAACTCGTAGGAGTAGCCGAGGCCGATCGCCGGGCGCAAGGCGCTGGGGCGCGTTTGCCGTAGTGTGATGGCACCGTCGTAGATGCCTCCACCGACACTCCGCGAACGCTGGTCGAAGACCATCGTCTCGGTATCAGCGCCATTGCAAACCATCCCCAGCGATGCGAACGGCGCATATCGGTGAGGCCGGAGACGCACGCCGAGGAAACCACGTGAGGCAACGTCTTCGGAGGAACTGATGAGTCCGTCTAGTCCGGTGTTCTCTACGTTGAAGGACGTATCGTCTCGCTCGATAGAGTCACCAACCTGATACATCGCCCCGAAGTAGACCAACTCGTTCAGGTAGTACCCGATCGAGAGTCCGGGTTTGAACGAGCCACCCCACGGAAGCTCCCCCAGCTGAACTCCGACCATGAAAGCGTTCTCGAGGTCGATCGGTTCCGCGGCGGCGGTGTTGGGCAGAGTTACCAGTGAGAGTGTGGACAGTAGAGCAGCGAGAGTTTTTCTCATGACATCTCCTTTCGAGTGTCGAAATTAGACGTCAGGGCATTCTCACTCTTGCGCGGATGCGCCGTTCTGTTGAACGGACGCGTCAAGCGCGTTTTTGGAATGCGCTCGGCGTCTCGCCCGTGCACACCTTGAAACGCCGACTGAAGTGGGCCGTATCGGCAAAGCCACACACATAGCCGATCTCCGTGATGGAACGCGTGTGGTCGCGCAGCAGCCGGCATGCTTCCGCCACCCGAGCGCGCTCCACGACAGCGGAAAACGACGTACCCCGCGCGGAGAGCTCCCGCTGGAGGGTGCGAGGCGACGTCGCCAGTGCTCGCGCGACGTCGCCTATCATCCAGCGCTTGGCGAGATCCGTCTCGACGAGGCGCTGAACCGACTCCTCCGCATCGTGTTGCGTGGCGAAGTCCGAAGGCCGGTGCTGGCTGAGGAGTAGGTCATCCAAACCAGCGAATGGCGCCCGCTTGGGCACAAACCTCTCCCACGAAAAGCGCCAAACGTGGGCCGCGCCAGAAGCGGGTCGCGTCAGCCTGTTCTCATTCAACAAGGGGGCACTCGGTGAGTGACTCATCGGCAGTGTGCACTGAAGTCCACTGCAGCCGATTTCCCTGAGACATGCGAGATGGATACCCAAGACGAATAGGCTCTCATTGCGATGGGGCCTCTCGCGCGGACCACCATGCTCCAGCTCGAGCAGCGCATCCCGCAGTTCGTGGACACGAACGCGATGGTCTGTGTGAAAAAAGCGGTTCAATCGCTGCTCCTTGTCGACGAAATCCGCAACCGTGCTCGAATTGAGCATGACAAACAGCAGAGGTTGATCTCGGGCTTGCAGGAGGCCCTCGCCCAACGAAAGCAGCGTCGCCTCGCCTCCCACCTCGACGACGCGCGCCAGGAGCAGCCTCTGAATGCTCACTTCCACCCCTTGTGCCCGCAGCGCCGCGGGGTCGAACCCATCAGGCAGCGCGTTCTTGCCCATCAGCCAACGGGCGGGAAGGGACGCGAGCATGGGGTGAAGCAGCCGGGGCACGCCACATTGTACGAACCAGCGGCGTTTTGAGAACCGCAGAACCACTATCGGGCGGCGATGACAAAGGTGGAATCGTCGACCGATGGCGCGAACTGTCAAGGGCTTGTCGTCTCGGTGCAAGCGACAACTACGCAGCTGCGCCAGTCTGCCCGAGCCCTCAGCCAACAAAGGAAATCGTCATGCATCTACAGAACAAGCACTGCATCGTCACCGGTGGCACCGCCGGCATTGGTTTTGCGCTAGCCCGCGAATTGGGCTCACGCGGCGCAATGGTGACCATATGTGGTCGCGACGCCGCGCGCCTCGATAGCGCCGTAGCGCGGCTCCCAAACACACACGGCGTCGTCGCCGATGTGGCCCATTCAACCGGCCGTCGACACCTCGTCGAAAACGCACTGGAGCTGGGCGGAGTCGACATCTTGATCAACAACGCGGGCATCCAGTTTCGTTGCGACTTCCTGGAGCAGTCAGAAGAACGTGTCGAACGCGAGTTGATGGTCAACCTGCTCGGACCGATGCTACTGACCCAAGCGCTGATGCCGTCGCTGCGAGCGGTGGGAGGCACGCTTGTCAATGTCACCTCGGGCCTGGCGTATGCGCCCGCTCACGACGCCTGCACGTACTCCGCAAGCAAGGCCGGTCTGCAGTCGTTCACACGGGCCCTTCGCCCAACGGCTGAGGCCAACGGAGTGCGTATCGTTGAGGTGATTCCACCGCTGGTCGCGACCGAGCTTACCTCGGGACGGGACACGTCGAGGATGGCGCAACCGCGAGCGGTCGCGCAGGCCATCGTAGACGGACTACTGAAGGACTCGAACTTGATTACGCCCGGTATTACACGGTGGGTGCCGTGGTTGGCCCGTATCGCTCCGAACCTCCTCGAACGAAAGATGAATGCGTCATGAGCGCGGCAAGCGCGACCCTTTGGGTTGGTGGCTACTTCGCGTTGCTGGTGGCAATTGTCTGGATCGATTGGCTGTTGGGCTCAGCCGCCGAGTATCTCAACGCCTACGAAGTCGTCCGGCGCAGCTTCGCCACATCGTGGCCGGAAGCCACTGACAACTTCATTTGGCGAAGCGATCACCTCGGACAAGGCGCGCTCACCGTTGCTTGGGTGGCCTTCCTGATCGAGGGTCTGCTGCTCGAAGTCCTGCTCTACTGGGGCTGGCGGGCGGTGAGGTCAATGTAGGGAAATACAATCCATGACGACGATAGCTTTCCGGATACCCGCGAGGACATCGACTACCACCCGGGTTCTCAGGCCGCCGGATGCATGGCTCTTCGTGCACCCGGTGGCGAGACTCGTAACACCTGGGACGCGACCAAACCGACTATTCCATGTCCGCGCACGCGACTCGCACGCTGTTGGCTATCCTAGTTGACAGCGTGCCAACGACAGCGGACGGCATAGTCTCATGCAGTGAACACCGGAAATGTGCACCCACGTCGAGACGCCCCGCTCCCCACTCTTTGAGGGAGTCTGGCTTTCAGTTCCGTTTCGGGTTGCCCACGTTCCGAAACAGACGCAGCGATTCGATTGTGTCCGCGATGAGCTGCGATCGAGCGTGACATGTCAAGCCTCTGTGGAACGCTGAGCCAAGCGCGTGCTGAATTCACACGCGTCGGATTCCCCATCCCGGGCTCGATGGCGATGCAGCAAGACCCCCTATTAGGCGGTATGCGAGGTGCTTCGGAAGGACTTCGTGTCAGACGCGAAAGCGAGGACTATCGCGATCCGCACACACGGGAGGTTGCGGTCATAGGAGCGTCGGTCGTCGGTGCGTTCCTCGGTCTCCTGGCCACCGGCTGCGTCTCCAACTTGGATGAGGAATTCGACAAGGCTGGGAGCTACGTGGCAGCGGCTGGCGCTCTAGAAACGGACAAGCCCACCTACCACGGTACCGAGAACACTCCCCAACCTTCGCAAACAGCCGTCCCGGACTCCACGGCGCAAGCCCCCCCCAATGCCGAAGGTGGGGATGCTTGTCCAGACGACGACAAGAAGTCAGCGCCCGGGGTTTGCGGCTGCGGGGAGCCCGATCGAGACAGCGACGGGGACGGCACGTTGGACTGCCTCGACGAATGCCCGCTGGATGCCCAAAAGGTGCAGCCTGGCAGCTGCGGCTGCTTCGAAACAGACCGAGATAGTGACGAGGACGAGATGGCAGATTGCCTCGACCAATGCCCGGAGGATCCGAGAAAGACGGCGCCAGGCGCCTGTGGTTGCGGCTCTGTCGACACGGACACGGATGAGGACGGAGTGCCCGATTGTGTCGACGGCTGCATTGGGTCGGTCGTTTCACCTAGCGACGCCTGCGGGTGCAATGAGGAAGCTGACGACGATAACGACGGCGCAGCCAACTGCGCTGACGAATGCCCAATCGATCCGACCAAGACGGAACCTGGGCTCTGCGGTTGTGGCACGCCCGACGACGACACCGACTCGGACCAAGTGCCGGACTGTCTCGACCAGTGCGCAGACGACGACGCCAAGACCGAACCGGGCATGTGCGGGTGCGGCGTGGCGGATGCTGACACTGACGGCGACGACGTTCCCGACTGCTTTGACGAATGCCCATCCGATCCACTCAGGACATCCCCTGGCCGCTGTGGCTGTGGCACTGCTGATGGAGATCGTGACGGAGACGAAGTGGCTGACTGCGAAGACGCCTGCCCTGACGACCCCCACAAGTGGGAGCAAATGGGAAGTTGCGGTTGCGGGTTCCCGGACGTGGACACCAACAACAACGGAATTATCGATTGTTTCGATGGCAACGTCGTGATGGCGGATGCTTTCGAGAATGGGCCGGGTCAATGGAACGTCATTCAGGGCCAGTGCCAGATTTCGTCCGATAGTAGCAACTACCTCACTTGCGAAGACCAAGGCAACGAAGCCCGCGCTGTCGGCGGAAACTCAGGCTGGACAGACGTTACGATCACCGCGGACGTGCGCATCCGCGACTTCGGCTCTGATCGACGCGTGTACCTGGCGGGGCGGTTCGTGGACGCGGACAATTGGTACGGGGCGGCGCTATACAACGCCTCACCCCGAAAGCTGCAGATTCGAAAGAAGGTCGCAGGCGCGAGCTCGGACATTGCGTCGGCGGACTTCGACTTCTCAGAGGACCAATGGTACGCGATACGACTCACGTTGCGCGGCGATTCCCTTCAGATGGCCATCGACGGGGTCACGGTCCTATCCGGGACGGACACGTCATTGAGCAGCGGTCGCATTGCACTCCTTACGGATCGCAGTATGGCCGATTGGGACAACATCAGTGTGACGACGATCGGGTACTGAAGCAACGCTGTCGCAATACGTCCGACGTGCGCCCGATCCAGACTTGGCGACGGCGTTCCCGCGCTTGTTTGGCGCGGGAAGCGTTGTCAACTCCGCCATTTCGACTCGCGCAAAGCTTGAAGCAGGTGTTCCCTTTCGGGTGCGCGCAACAACTTCGCGATGCGGCGCAGCTGGCGAGCACGCGCAGTGCGCTTCATCTCAGCGCATAGCAGCACAGCCTCCAACAGTTCCTCGTCGAGCGCCAGCCTCTTGAGCTCGGCAGGTTTGAGAGTAACGAGGCTTGCCCCTAGCTCGAAGATCGATTTGGCATCGCGCTTCTTCTGGCTACGGCTGGGCCCGCTGAACTCGGGCCTGTCGTCGATGATGTCCCCCTCTGGGGAAACCGTGAAGTTGCGCTTGATCATGGCCTTCCATATGCCAAGTCACAAGAAAGGGCGACCCCGACACGCGGGCTGCAACGGTCAACTCTGAGCATCAGCCAGCCTGAGACGGAACGACTTCAGACTTGGCCGGGTCCCAAACGCTGCCCGCTGGCTTGGAGCTTTCGACCGAACCGCGACTGTTCGCTATATTTGCCAAGGAAACGCGAGCAGCGCGGGCGCCAGCAGCCGAGAAACTCATCCGTACCCATCGAGTTGGGTTCTCGACATGCGTCGTGATGAGCCCCAAGTCGAAGTAGATATCCTTTAGCATTCAACAAGTTAAAGTCATCCCTCTGCCAAACCTGGTGCGGCTCTCAGCTGAGCCTGCACCCCGGCATGCTCGACCCAACGCCGCGTCACGCAGCGTCGACGGGTTCATGGACAAGGCGGTTTGCAGAGCCGCCAGGACTGCTCAGCCCTCCCAGCGTCGGCGCCGCACCGCCACAAACCGATTGCCCGTCGCACTCGGTCGGTGGAGAATTTTTCGGCTCGCCGACGAGAGCACTATGGAGTATGGATTTTGGATCGTGCGGCTGAGTCTCGTCTGTTTCGGCATGCCCGCGCTTGTCGTGGGCGGATCCGTCGTTGCAGGTGGCGTTGCCATGGCTTCCCCATCTGCTTCCCGGACTGACGCGGGTGTGTCCGTCGATGCGGGTGACGTTCATGACGCTGGTCGAGAGATGGGCGAGTCAGCTTTCGGGGAGGACGGGACCACCACGGCAGACTCTACCGCGGGCGGACACTGGGCGTTCGAACCCATCGCTGACCCGCCACTCCCGATACGCAGCAAAGACGCGTGGGGGCGAAACGCCATCGATGCCTTCGTCGGAGCGCGTCTCGAGCAACAGGGGATATACCCCAGCCAGGAAGCCAGCCCCAGAACACTGCTCAGGCGCGTGTACCTCGACCTCATAGGGTTGTTGCCGGATGAGGCGGAGGTGGTGCGCTTCACTGAGGACCCTCGCGAGGACGAGTACGAGGCGGTGGTCGACGAGTTGCTGGCGTCTGAACACTTCGGAGAGCGCTGGGCCCTCTACTGGCTGGACGCTGCGCGCTATGCGGATTCGGAGGGCTACGCTCACGACGAACCGCGAATGATATGGCCCTATCGTGACTACGTCATTCGCGCATTCAACAACGACCTGCCGTTCGATCAGTTCATCGTCGAACAGCTCGCCGGGGACCTGCTGGACGACCCCAGCACGGAGGCACTCCTCGCTTCGAGCTTCCACCGCAATACGATGACGAATAACGAGGGCGGCATCGACGAGGAGGAGTTCCGCACCGAAAGCGTCAAAGATCGTGTGAACACCACGGCGAAGGTACTGCTGGGTCTGACGTTGGAATGCGCTCAATGCCACGACCACGTGTACGAGCCGTTGACCCAGCGCGAATACTATCAATTCTACGCGTTTTTCAACGATGCCGACGAAGCATCGTTGAAGATGGAAATACCAGACCAGAAGCTGGACGTGGAGCTCTTGACGTTTGAGCAACGCCAGCAGCCCCGCGAGACGTTCGTGCAGCAACGGGGTGACTTCCTCAATCCGGGTGACCTCGTACAACCTGGTGTTCCCGCTGTGTTGCCTCCCTTGCAAGCCATCGGCAGACCCGACCGTCTCGACTTGGCGCTGTGGCTGACCTCGACGGAACACCCGCTGCTGGCCCGAGTGACCGTTAATCGAGTCTGGCAGGCGTTGTTTGGCCTCGGCCTCGTCGAAACGGAGGATGACTTCGGAATGCGGGGCGACCCACCGTCGCATCCCGAACTGTTGGACTGGCTCGCGTATCAGTTCAGGGCGGAGGGTTGGAGCATGAAGTCGCTGATTCGGCAGATCGTGACCAGCTCGACCTACCGACAAGCGTCGACCGCCCGACCCGGTGTGGATGATCCCAAGAATCGTCTACTGGGACGGCAGTCACGCTTGCGGGTAGAGGCCGAAATCATTCGAGACATCACTCTGCAGGCCGCTGGCCTCTTGAACCGGCGTGTCGGCGGTCCGTCGGTGTACCCGCCGATCCCCGACGGAGTCTTGGACACTGGCCGCGGCGAGAGGGAGTGGCCCGAAAGTGAAGGGCAGGCACGCTTCCGCCGAGGGATTTACACGTTCTTCTACCGCACGGTGCCGTACCCCAGCCTCGTCGTCTTTGACGCCCCGGACGCGGTGGTTTCCACCACACGCCGTTCCCGCTCCAACACGTTCCTCCAGGCGTTGACGTTGCTCAACGACGAGGTCTTCTTCGACGCGGCCCTGCAGCTCGGTGTGAACTTGTCGCGGATGGACGAGTCGGACGATGCAGAGCGCCTGGTGCACGCCTTTCACCGCACCCTAAGCCGCGATCCGGAGCCCCGGGAGCTGGAGCTCCTGCTCGGGTTGCTGAGTGCAGAGCGCGGGTCTACCGTGCTGTCGGACCAGGGCGAGCGCGATCCGTCGCTTGGCGACGGTGACGATGAGTCGCCTAGCGACACGGTGTGGAGTGACCTCGGCGTGGAGCACTTCGACGTGGCCGGGGCGACGACTTGGACCGTGGTGGCCCGTGTCTTGTTGAATCTGGACGAATTCATCACCCGAGAGTGACCATGGCATCCAAGACTCGCTTCCACCTCTCGCTACGTAGAGAGTTCCTCCGCCGGAGCGCCAGCGGTCTCGGCGCTGTCGCTTTTTCGTCGCTCGGGATTCTGGGGTGCGAGGGCTACCCCCAGGTCCACGAGTCGACCGCCAACACACCGACGAAGGTGGTCAAGAACATCATCTTCCTGTGCATGGACGGTGGGCCCAGTCAGTTGGACTTGTTCGACTACAAGCCAGCGCTTCAGAAGTTGGACGGTCAGCCCGCGCCGGAGTCGATCACGAACGGCCAGCGCTTTGCTTTCATGGACTCGCGCTTCTCCGGCACCCTGCGGCTCCTGGGCTCACCACGCCAGTTCGCTCGCCACGGCCGCCGCGGAACTCTGGTTTCTGAACTGCTACCCAACATCGCGAGCATCGCCGACGACATCGCCATCGTGCGCAGCTTGCGCACGGACATACCGAACCACGCGCCCGCGCAGGCGATAATGAACACGGGCTTCTTTCGCTATGGGCGACCCAGCATGGGAGCCTGGTTGTTGTACGCGCTGGGCAGCGAGAATCAGGATTTTCCCGGTTTTGTCGTACTGCGTTCCGGACCCCGTGGTCCTCGAGGGGGCATGCTGAATTGGTCGAGCGGTTTCCTCCCGACGCAGTACCAGGGGGTACAGCTACGGGAGCAAGGCACACCCATCCTGCATCTCGATACGCCAGCGATGGTCGATGCTGCCCGCCAGCAGCGTACCATCACCTCGATCAATCAACTCAACCGCATTGCTTTGGAACGTCACGGTGACCCGGAAGCCGAGGCGCGCATCGCGGCGTACGAGCTGGCTGGGCGCATGCAACTGTCAGCTCCCGAGGTGACGGATCTTGGTAACGAGTCCCGGTCCGTGCTTCGAGCCTACGGAGCCCACGCCGACGAGCCGTCGTTCGCTCGCAACTGTCTGTTGGCGCGACGCTTGGTGGAGCGCGGGGTTCGCTTTGTGCAGCTCTATCACACAGATTGGGACCATCACGGTCAGTCCGGTCGCAACCTGGCCGAGGACTTGGAGGCGCGTTGCCACGAAGTGGATCGTGCCAGCGCCGCGCTGGTCTCGGACTTGAAGAGCCGGGGGCTGTTGGACGAGACGTTGGTCGTCTGGGGTGGCGAGTTCGGGAGGACTCCCATGGGCGAACAGACGGATCAAGGCGTTGGTCGCAATCACCACATTCATGCAGGCGCCATGTGGCTTGCCGGAGGCGGTATTCAGCCGATCGACTATGGCCAGACGGACGAGCTCGGGTTTTTCGTCGAGAGCCAGCCGATGCACGTTCACGATCTGCACGCGACCATGTTGCACGCTATGGGGCTCGACCATCGTGCGCTGACATTTCGCTCGCAGGGGCGCGACTTCCGCCTAACGGACACGGCGGGCCAAGTGATACCCGAGTTATTGGGCTTGGGCTGAGGGCCAGAAGCGCCAATGCGACCGCTGGGAAGCTCCCGTGACCTGATTCCACACCGGACAGAAGCTCCTGCCCGCCGCTTGTGATATGCCTCGAAACGTGACCGGTGACGGAGAGACACGGGCCTGGCCCCACAACGCGACGCGGGACCTTTCCCTCGTGGCCGCGCTGATCTTCGGGGGTTGCATGGGGGGTTGCAACGCCTCGAATCCATCCGATGAAGACGCGGGGCGGGTTTCCAGCGCCGTGTGCGTCGCACCCGCGCGCCCCTCGGCCGCCATCGAGCTGGTGCATGTGTTCACCAACTTGGAGCTCGAGACGCCGGTGGCGCTGCAACAAGCGACACGTCAACAAGGCGAACCCAGCGGCCGTTGGTACGTCGTCGACCAGCACGGCTTGGTGCACAGTTTCTACGCGCGTGACGACGGCACCGTGAGCGACGTCCAAACGAGCGACTTCACAGGTCAAGTTTACACTCCCGGGGGGTTGGGTGAGCGCGGTCTGCTCGGTCTGGCCTTGCATCCCAGGTTTCCCAACGACTCGCGCGTTTTTCTCGACTATACCGCGGACGACGGGGGCCTCGTCTCGCGCGTCTCCAGCTTCGAGGTATACGACGGAGTGATCGATACAGATAGCGAGATCATTCTGCTGCAGGTCTCTCAGCCCCATAACAATCACAACGGCGGCAACCTGCTCTTCGGTCCGGATGGCTACCTCTACGTCGGTCTCGGCGATGGCGGTAGCGGAGGCGATCCCCACGGCCACGGGCAGAACACGGATACGCTGCTCGGATCCATCCTGCGCATCGATGTGGATGGCGGTGGAGACGACACTGCCTACGCGATCCCCGAGGATAACCCGTTCGTGGATGGTGGTGGACGACCGGAGATCTACGCCTACGGCTTGCGCAACCCGTGGCGCTTCTCCTTCGATCGACAAACCGGGGAGCTGTGGGCGGGGGACGTGGGCCAGGACTCGTGGGAAGAGATCGACGTGATCGAGAAGGGTGGCAACCACGGCTGGAACGTGTGGGAAGGGAAACACTGTTTTCCGCCCGATGTGAGTGACTGCGAGGAAGACGGCTTCGTCCCGGCCATCCACGAGTACCGGAACCCGGGGGGCGACGACGGTCGATCCGTGACCGGTGGCTACGTCTATCGTGGTGCTCAGCTGCCGGAGCTCGTCGGGAAGTACATCTTCGCTGATTACCTCACGGGCGAGATCTGGCAGCTCGAACGAGAGGGCGACGGCGCCGAAGTAGAGCTCTTGTTGGCCAGTGGCCTGCTCATCTCCTCGTTCGCTGAGGGGCAAGACGCTGAACTCTATGTTCTCGACCGCGGTCAGGGGCGAGTGTTGCGCATCGACGCTGGTGATGGCGCTGGGCGTGCGCTACCGGCGCGCTTGACGGATACCGGTTGCGTCGACCGGGAAGACCCAACGACTCTGGTGGATTCACTCATCCCGTATGAGGTTGCCGTGCCGTTCTGGTCGGATGGTGTTGACAAGGAACGCTACATGATGCTGCCAGAGGGAGAAACCCTCGACGTGCAGTCGGACGGCGACATCGAAATCCCTCGCGGCGCGATGTTGATCAAGAACTTCCGCGCGGACGGCACGTTGTTCGAGACGCGCTTCTACGTGCGACACGACGATGGCGAATACTCCGGGTACTCTTACAAGTGGAACAGCGAAGGCACCAACGCGGAATTGGTGGAGACGACCCACGAGGCCGAGGTGGCGGGCCGCAAATGGGTCTTCCCGGGCCGCGGCGACTGCAATCGTTGTCACACCGCAGCCGCGGGGCGGTCTTTGGGGCTCGAGTTAAAGCAGCTGGACATCGAGGAGGACGGGGAGTCACAGCTGGAACGTCTGACGGAAGCGGGAGCTTTCTCGAAGCGGCCCAAGAGTGTTGAAGCATTCTCCGCGGCGGACTCGGATGCGCCGCTCGAAGAGCGCGCGCGAGCCTACCTGCACGTCAACTGCAGTTCCTGTCACCGTCCGGCGGGGCCTACCCGCGTTGGTCTCGATCTGCGTTTCGAACGCTCCCTCGCTCAGAGCGGACTCTGTGAGACTGCCGAATTGGGCGACTTGGATACCGCCGACGGCGCCTATGTTGCGCCCGGATCCGCGGCGGATTCCGTGGTACACGCGAGGATGGCGCGTCGCGACGAGGAGGGGATGCCGCCGTTGGCCACGACCTTGGTCGACGAAGCAGGAGCGGAGCTGCTCAGCGAGTGGATCGAGGAGTTGAGCGCTTGCGAATGAACGTTGCTCAGTCTTCCATCGCCCCGAGCTTAGACAGGTGTCCGGTGCCGCCCGTGGATGGCACTAAGACCCCCTGGAGCCCAGCAACCAACGCGGGAATATCCGGCGGCTTCAGGACCCAAGCGCGAATACCCAACCGACGGCCTTCATCGCGCCTTGCACGCGAACCGTCGGACGTCAACGCCACTACCGGCGTGTCTTTGTAGTTCGGCAGCTCACGAAGCCGTTGGATGAACACCAAGCCGTCCATGGCGGGCATGTGGATGTCGGTTAGAATCAGGTCAAACTGCTGTTCTCTTGCGCGCCACAGGCCTTCAGAACCATCTGAAGCCTCTACGACCTCCATCCCCGCCTCTACGAGTCTAGGGCAAAGCTGCTTACGGGCAGTGGCAGAATCGTCAACTACTAAGATCCTCGGTTTGGTCACCAGTCCCGCGCTCCTCTCATAACAACACAAACTCGCCCGCTGTTTTCGGACCGTCAGGTGCTCCTGAGAGTGTGGTACTCGGAACGAGTCCGTCCAGGAACAGCTCAACCAAAACGTTGCCTGCGGGCCCCTCGAATTCCAGTACCAGAGCAGGATGATCCTGCGCTGCCCGGAGATTCGACTTATTTGTCAAATACAGGGACACCCCGAAGTTGAAAGAAAGCCCGCGAGCTTCCAGCAATTCGTGGAACCTGCCAATGGCTCGGTTGCAGACCTCCCCGAGCAAGTCGGAGAGATCTTCTTCGCTGAAGTCCAAACACTGAGGAAATAGCTTTTGGTGCAGACGCTCCGCGGTTTCCCGAGAGCTGCCTACGGCCAGGTATCCTGAGACCTGCCGGCCAGAAAACGGTAGCAGCGCGGTGAGTTCAGCGATCGCACCATTGGTCGCACGCAGGTAAGCCTGTCCAGTGACAACATGGTTGTCGAAACCGGCCATCGCTTCCTCTATCGCAAATGCGAGCCCTGACAGGACGTGCTCGGG
This sequence comes from Polyangiaceae bacterium, assembly GCA_050298815.1. GTDB lineage: Bacteria > Myxococcota_A > Polyangia > Polyangiales > Polyangiaceae > SZUA-265. The sequence continues at coordinate 47,268 of JBNKUV010000062.1, read as the reverse complement.
GTAACTCTGCTCCAGGAGGGCATCCGCGACCAACTTCGCGAGCCGCTTGGCGTCAATCGGACCTTCCGCCCGCGAATTGCCCGCTGCGGTGCTGACGACACACGCCGATTCTTCCAAAAGGACGATCGGCAAACCGGGATGCATCTGCTGTGCCCGCTGAGCGAATTCGCTAGCGCCTTGTTTACCAACGGCATTGATGACCACCAACCCCAATTTGGGGAAGCTGTTCATGAAAGCCGACGCCGCCGCGCACTCCGGCACGAGGGCGACTCGAAATTCGAGCCGCTTCAAATCATCCACCAAGACCGACAACGGCCCATGGGCGTTGTCGACCAGAACTGCGTACTTCTCGATTCGCATCTTCATTCACCGCGAGGCGAGCATCTCGCTCCGTCCGTATTGAGTAAAACGCCCACTTCTCTATACTCTTAACCTCCACCATGGCTTAGCGCCGCCGAACGCGCGGACGCGACCTCCCCCGATACAACTTTGGGAAAGTCGAATCTGAAGGTCGTTCCTTTCCCCAGGGCAGATTCCACAGAAATCTTGCCCCCGAGGGCCTCCGTCGCGCTGCGCACAGCTGCCAACCCCACGCCGCGACCCGACGTGCTCGTCACCCGCGACTTGGTTGTTAGCGCGTCCACGAACAACGCAGCCACGAGCTCTGCTTGGGTCGTCGCTGGTACGCCCTGCTTATGCGCACTCTGCCGCACCTCATCCCAGTCTATCCCCCTGCCGTCATCTCGCAACTCGATGCGCACACCTGTCCGGGTCTCGCTGGCGACGATTGTCAACGTCCCAGTGCTCGGCTTTCCGGCAGCGCGCCGTTCCTTTTCGCTCTCCAGCCCATGATCGACGGCGTTGTTGATCACGTGGGCGAATGCGCTCCAAAATTCACGCCATTCGTCAGTTGGAAGCCGTACATCATTGGGTTCCGAGACGATCTGAGGCTCAGGCTTGCCGAGGCGGCGGGCGATCCTCTTGGCCTGCTCGCCCACGCGAAAGAAGCAATCAGACACGGGCTCGAGTTTGAGGCGTTCGAGCGCTGCCTCCAATTCTACCCGCGATCGGCCGGCGCGAACTGCATCGATCAGAGCGTTGACCGTGCTGCTCCTGACGGCAACCACACCGTCGCCCGAACCAATGAGGGGCTTCGCTGTACGGGCGAAGTCTGCCCATGTCCGGAAGATAGGCTCGACTTCGTCGAGGTCGAGCTTCGCAAGCTCAGATAGGCGCGTTTCTACTGCATGGCAGGCCTCCGCGACACTATGAATGGCGTGGGTGGCGCAATTGCCTTTGAGCGTGTGGATATCGCGCATGACCTGTTCGCGACTCCGAGAGGGGTCACTCACAGAAGCCAGCAAGCGTTCACATTCTTCGTAGAACCGCACGAACTCCGTGCGGTCCTGCGCCATCGCCTCGAAGATGGCGATCCGCTCGGCTTGCTCTGCCTCACGCTTGCGACGCGCTTCTTCCTCCGTAACGTCCGTAACAACCAGCAATGCTCCTTCGAACTGCCCGTCATGCCCGAGGATCGGCTTGTAACCCAACGTGTACTGCCGGTCGTCGACCTTCAAGCGTCCAGGTAGCTGCCCGACGGTCAGCTCGAGGGGCAGGTACCCCTCAACCACCTCACCCCACGCAAGGTCCATTAGCTCACGCGCGCCGGAGTCTTGCTTTGCGAGGTGACCACCAAAGGTGGCGTCTGCCGAAGGAGCACCGAACCAACGATCGAAAGCAGCGGAGCGCTCGTTCTCGAGTGTCCCATCGGGCTTGATGGTCGCGAGCCCCTGGTCCACGTTATCGAGAACCAGGCGCATGGCGGCATTGCGCTCGCTGAGTTCCTTTGTGCGAACCTGCACCTTGGTCTCCAACTCCCTGCGATATTCGTCCAACTCGAGGTCCCGAGCCTGAATGCCCCCGAGCATCGCGTTGAACGCTGTCGTCAACTGACCCAACTCGTCGTCGCTAGTCTTCGCAGCACGTACAGAAAAGTCGTTGTCCCGCTGCACGGCTGCGGCAGCTCCCGTCAGCGCGCTCACACTGCCCGCGATCCCGCGCCCAATGAGACCGGCCAACACAGTGGAAATGAGCAAAGCGAATCCGGACAGGCCCAAGCTCGTTCGTCGACTCGCCTCGATGTCCGCTAGCTTGCTGGCTGCCGCTGCCCGGACTTCGGCGGAGAGCTGCACTTCGAGCTGCCTCAGGGCTGCCACCCCTGCGGCCTGCACTCGAAACCACTCGGTAGCGTCCGCGTTGACCTCCTCATCGACGTTCTCGAGGGCGCTCTTGCGCATGACCGCAGCCCGCTGAGACTCCGCGGAGCCACGGCTGGACTCGTACAACTCCACATCCGCTTCGGCGGCTGTCGAACGCAGAACGTCCACATATACCTCCTCCTCCGTCGTCAACCCGACGAAGGATCGGTAGGTGCCCGGCGGAAACTTGCCAAGCGCAAACACGCTGGCCAGGAGCGCATGCGCCTGACTCGAGCGCTCCTTCACTTGCATCACGCTCACGAGCGCTGAAATGCTTCGCAGAAGGTCACCATCATCGCTCAACTGCGTCAGGGCCGCGGTCGCTTCAATCAAGTCACGATTCGCCCCCGCGAAGTAGTCCACGTGCTCCGATAAGGCCAACTCTGCCGTATCCGTATCGCTCCGTATCTCCGAGAGCCGCGCCAGCTCTTTCTGCGAGTCTTGTATTCCCCGCCTCAATCGAGCGGGCAGCGCGGACAGGTCCTTGCCACTGAGAAAACCAGCCAGGTAGTCCCTCGCTGCATCCGTAGCGAGTCTTTGACGCTCCAGTGCGGTGCGAGGCTGTCTTGCCAGCCCCTTTGCCTGCTCAGCGCCTTCGAGCTCCAATGGGTCGTTGCTCGCGGCCTTCTGCTCGTATCCAAGGACGAGTGCTGCGAGCGCTCTTTCCGTTTGTAGCTCTTGCACCAAGCTGGTGATCGCTACGGATAGCTCTGCCAGATCTTCTACCGAACCCAAAGCGGCAGCTGACTGTTCGGCCCGCTGCGCGTGCATCCACAGCAGCGAAGCAAGGACCAGTGCTCCAAGCACTGGAACGCCCGCCAGCATCGTCAGTTTCGCACGTATTGATAGCCGGTTGAGCACTTGGTCCTACACCATGCCGTCACCCGTCGTTCCGAAACGACCGAGGCAACCTCGCGGTAGTATAGCCAGGAAACTCGAACTGTACATCGAGCGCAGGAAAATCCGCCGACCACCACGGCACTCATGGCGGTCGTCAGTAAACAAGTTCCGCAGAGGTAAGTAACCTAGCACCAAAGTATGTGCCGCGAGTAACCACCTCATCATCGCGATGACCAACCTTGCTCCTCAAAGCGCAAGACCGCGAGATCGCGCCGCGCGAGCGCGGAGTTCCAGGTCGGTACCCGTCATCCGCCCAGCGCATTCGATCGGGTTCGGAACCGCAGGAGAACGGCGACTCCCAATCGCGTGATGGTCCACCGTCCTTGCGGTGCACGAGGCCCACACCGTAATCAGCACCCTTCCTGGACCTGCAGCTCTCTACATGTAGTCAACATGATGCGGAACTAGTGAAAGCACCCCGCTTCCTGCCCCGTGCGGTCATCGTCCCGCCCTGACCGGAATGACTCTTAGCACGCGATACGCCGCTCCCTCGACTACTCGCTTCCTACGATACGTCCCCAAATGCAACGAAGCTCCCAACACGTGGGAGCTTCGTTGCAAGACAACCCGACGCTGGGGCCGCCTCGATGCCAGAACTGGTCGGCCTACTTGGCGCCACCGATGCGTGTTAAGCAGCCGAACTCCACGTTGAGCTGCCCCTGCTCCGTTGCGTCGTTCTGGATAGCGGTGCAAACCGAGTCGCACATCTGAATGACGGAAGGATTCTCCTCATCGTCGTAGTACCAGCCGAACTCCTCGGAGCAGCTAGGATCATACGTCAGCGGGGTCATGCCCATGGCATTGGTGTAGTTGACGTTGACCTTCGTGCTGTCGAACTCCTGTCCAGCGGGTGGCTGAGGGATTTCCAGTGCGCAAGAGAAGCTGTTGTCACGAATCGAGTCGATGACTGCTTGGAAGTCAGCTGCCGTCTGCACGGGGTCGTTGGTGTCGATGAGGAAGGCCTGGTCGGTTCCCCCGGCCTGAGCGATCTGGTGGAGGTTGTCGATGCCGCCTTGCGGGGGATTGTCAGCGCCGTCCACCATTGGGTTACCCACGCCAATCACGTACGTCGGGATTTCGTCAGCAACACTTGCCGCCACGCCTGAGACGTAGTTGATGTTGTTCTGCTCGTTGCTGCATTCAGCGGGCTCGCCATCGGTAACCAAGACGATGACGTACTTGGCGTTCGGATCCGTGGCGCGCATCTGCTCAATCGTGGCGATCGTGCCTTCGAGGGCTGGGCCCGTCGGAGTTCCTTGACGCCAGTCGCCATCACCGGGGGGCGTGATGGCGTCGATGGCCGACGCGAAAGCGTCTGAGGGAAGTGGGGTGAGACCGACGTCTGGTTGGTCGTAGTCCGCAGCGTTACATGCATCCAGACGATTGCCGCCGCCACCGCCAGTGAGCGGTGCCAGATCATTGGGGAAGAAGGTCAACGTCGCCGAGACACCGGCCGATGTAGTGTCCGCGAAGAATGCTTTGGTGGCAGCGACGACGGGATCCCACTTGTACTCCCGAGCGAAGTACGGCTGGCTGTGGGAGCCCATGCTCCCGGAAACGTCGAAGGTGAAGGCCAGGACGAGGCCCACCAACGAAGTGGCCGTCGAGGAAGAGGCGCACTCCATCGGGGGCGCGGGCTCTGCCGCGGTTTCACCCACGCCAATAATTTCCTCTCCCTCTAGAGGCGTCGCTCCCGCCGGCGGCACCACAACCACGGTGCCGGGAGTGGCCGGACCAGCTGCTGAGCCTGGTTCCGCGCCAGGCGCTATGGGTTCGCCGTCAGCGTCGACGGTGGCAAGCGCGCCGGGCGTCGTCGTCGCCCCAGACTCATTCCCCTCGTCGGATGAGGAACAGCCCCAGCCGAGCGCGAGAGCTGCCGCGCAAACGAGGGTTGAGTGCTTGAATTGGGTCATGGTGCAAGGTCTCCTGCTGAGCTGCTTTGAGAGTAGAGCATAATCTGCACTCCCGTCCGGTACTGACAGTCGACGCTGACCCATTCAGCAGGCAGCCGGTCGCCAGCACCGGAAAAGTGCACCTCTCCTGGGTGGACCAAAAAGGTAGACAGCGGGCACAGCGGAAAGGCAGTCTCCTGGCGAAACGCCCGCTGGGCGTCCGAACAGAAGTGCTCGATGCACGTCGTCCCCGTTCGACGTTCTGACGAGCATGTGTCAGCCGTTCCGGCACGAAGACTGCCGCGGGGGAGCTCGCCTCTTGGGGCAATTTGCGACTACATTAGATCCTGGCGCTGGTCTTCGGCAGAACGGCCAACGTCTTGCTGCTCGACGAGCTCGATGACCTTCGGGCTGTTACCGGTCACCCCGTCTACGTCGACGACGGACGGGCGACTCGGGAAGTCGTCCCCAAAACGTTGCCCAACGAGATGCGTTCGCTGCTCGGTGAATCGTTCACACTCTACGGCGAGACCGACAAGGTCTGCGAAACCACGGTCAACAGCACCTTCGTGCAGGTCGCCGCCGAACCGCACTTCGGGACGGTCCAAGCGTGGAACGGTGAGGCGGGCCGCCCAGAAGTCAGTCCGAACCATCGCGCGCTGGACCTGTGGAAGATGACGGAAAGGGGCGGGCGATTCCTCGCAGCCAACCTCGAGTCGAAGGACGAGTGTGCGGGGGCAGTCTGGGCGAGAGCGACCGCGCGCCCGTCACCGGAGCTGTACACTCGCCGCGCGGCGTCCGGCCGATGAATTGCCGACAATCCTCGATACGGTGCGCACTGTGCCGGAGTTTCGGCAATTGCAAGCAGACTATCTCGAAGCCGGTGGCACCAAAGCCACGTGGGACCAAGACGCCATCCGCACAACGTATGTGTTCGAACGGGACAACCGCACCTCCTTCGTATCGGTGACTCTGAGTTCCACGTTCAACGACGCCTGCTCGTCCGACTTCGACCCAGACCTTTGGCTACTTCTGCAGCAGCACGGAGGAAAGTATCGGGTGGTCTCTGCCCCCATGTCTGCCCAAGTCGACAGCACCTGGCCACGACTACTCGATCCCTTGCGTGTCGAGGCAGCCTTTGATCTCGAGGGCGATGGCGTCGCCGAGTTCGCCAGCAAGAGCGACTTCTTCCGCAAGGTCGAAGGTCGCTACCGCGCTGTCCTCAATCTTTCCGCCGGTTACTACTCGTGCCCGTGCTGAGCTATAGCCACTCCCGGACTGGCACCAACGCATGGTAGCAGCTGCTCAACCACAGTTTGGTTCGTCGGCGCTGCATCGCCGACAACGCGCGTTCGCCATCGGGAATGTTCGCCGCCGCCCAAAAGCTAGAACCGTGACGGTCAATCTCGTACATCGCTGCATTGTCCAGTTTCGGTAACTCGATAGTCCTGCCCCCCAAGCGCAGGACCTCCGACATCGTCGGGGAACTCAAGAGCTGCGCGAACTCGGAAGAGCAACCGTGGTTCTGAACGACGACGTAGGAGAACGCGTCTCCAAAGTCGTCGACCAAGCGCTGCAGTTGCTGCACCGAGTCATATCCACCGTCGGTCACGTGCCAGAACACTAGGCGAACGTCCATCTCTCGGGCCAACCCGACGACATCGCCGGACCGTATCCACTCAGCCAATTTGCGAACGCTTTGAGCCGGTAAGTCCACGACGACGCGTCGATCTGCGCCGAGCGCACGATCCATGATTTGGTCGGCGCTCGAAAACGAGTCCAGGTCGACAGGCTGGGTATAGTCCCCGTAGTAACGGGCCAACGCGCCATGGGAGGTATCTGCATCGACGGCCGCAAAGTTGCATTGCTCATCGATGAAGTACTGCGCCAATACGCGCGCCATGACGGACTTGCCGACGCCGCCCTTTTCGCCACCAACGAGGTGTAGTGTACTCATGCACGCCTATCTCCAACGGTAACGCCGGTGGGTCAAGACGCAAAAACGTCTCACGGGAACTACGAGGTACGCCGCCATGACCGACTTGCCCACGAAACACTCGGGAGTTCGCTAGCGCCCCCGAGCACAGAAGAGACAGACCGCCGATCAGTGGGGCCGCCAATCGTCCAACGTCCACCCGAGACACCTGAGCCACTCTTCGGTGGGCGGGATGAGTCTGCGTTCCCGAACATCGAACAGGCCCATTACAAAGCTTGCGCTGCAGCTGAGCTCGCCGTTGTCCAGCAGCATGTCTTGGCGAACGGTGGCGACTTTTCTCACGTAGCTTTCAACCCAGGAGCGGACCATCACGTTCTGTCGGTTCAGTAGCTCCTTCTTGAACGCGATCGTGCACTCGACAATCGTCGGTCCCTTGCCGAACTCCCGCACCTTCGTTAGGCCATACCCTCCATCGGTGATCCATTGCCACCGGGCTTCCTCGAGTAGCTCCAGATAGGTGGCGTTGTTGACGTGCCCAAATGTGTCGAGGTGTCCTTCCCGAATCGTCAGGCGGTATTCGTGCACGCGCTGGCCCATGCCGCACTCATGGCACCGGTGTTTGCCTCTGACAACCGGCTACGGGGAGACTAGGTTGCGCTGCATCTGAGGCGGGTCCATCGTTCCAGAACGCAGTGCCCGGTTGCCTTGAGGACGGGAGCACGAGACGCAGGCACGTCCACGACAGTTCGCTCGCGGGTCTGATGGCCCGAAGGCAACCCAGGCCAAAACACTAGCTCGCAATGGCTAATTAGCTAGCTGCCACTGTCTGGGTCAATGCCTGCAGTCTGTTCCACCAGGTACCCGTGGCTACGGGTTCACGAAACGGGCAAACATTCGCACGCACAGTCCCGAAACGGCCATTGTTCGGGCGCTCCTGCTTTGCGCCGCCGCCGGAACCAGGTTGGGTGGTTGCTACGGTGAACGCTGCCCTGGTAGGGTCGGCGAACTGAATCTGGTGAGGTCGTTCCCCCGGACCTGCTCAGGTCGTAGCAACACTTAGAATCGTCGGCCAATGAAGCATCTGCCCCAGCACACCCGGCAAAAAACACTCTGCCGCATCGGCCACGTCGGAATCGCCGCGCTGCTTGCAGCTTGTACGAGCAATCTAGAAGAGGCTTTCAGCGACCAGGGTCTCGAGCATACGGACACGGATGCGACGCCCGCCGAAACCGGGGTTGATGAAACCGATGAGGGGACATCGCCGGAGGCAGGCGCAGAAGGGACTGACGAAAACCCGCCCGCCGAAACTGAGGCCACTGAAACTGAGATCACTGAAGTCGCTGAGACCGAAACTGCCGAAACCGACGACACCGTAGGCACGGACGACCCGGACGCGGGCACGGACGACCCAGACGCGGGCACGGACGAACCCAACGAGCCTACAGATCCTTCGGATTCCGGAACCGGATCACCCATCGTCGACTCCGGAACTCCAATCGATGCGGCCGAACCAGACGCCGACGGTCCCCTTCCGGACTGCGCACCCGACGGTATTTCGGTAGGTGCTGGAAGCTGCGTCTGTGCCGATCCCGAACCGGACAGGGACAACGATGGCACTTCCGATTGCGACGACGAATGCGACTTCGACCCAGACAAGACCGAACCGGGCGAGTGCGGCTGCGGCGTCGGGGAGGTGACCTCGGGTTTTGGCCCTGGGGCGACGACCAGCTGCGTCGACGGCTGCCCCGACGACCCGGATAAGATGGCGCCTGGGCGCTGCGGCTGCAACACACCGGACACCGAAAATAGCGAGGACGAATTGCTGTGCGAGGTATTGGGCGACGGCCTCCGGCACCGCTATTCTTTCACAGCCGCCAACACGATGGATGTGCCCGATCTGGTGGGCAACGCTGACGCCGTGACCGTCAACGTGCTGACCACCGGTGGTGTCGTGAACCTCGCGGGTGGTGACTCCAACCAGTATGTCGATCTGCCTAACGACGTCCTCGGCGGCTTGACCAACGCCACGGTCGAGGCCTGGGTGGTGTGGACAGGCGGCGAACCCTGGCAACGCATATTCGACTTTGGTTCGAACGACGGTGGGGAGGATGCCCAGGGCCAAGCCACCGACTTTTTCAACCTGGTCGCTTCGACGGACCGGTCTCAGGCCCCCGGAATCCAGGTGGAGCTGGGATTCGGTCCGGGCGATGCCTCGATCAGCCTGCCCGATGCGTTTCCCACAGGAACGCTCACCCACATTGCCGTCGTCGTCAACGACACGGGCAACGAGGTAGTTCTGTACCTGGACGGCGAGGCTGTCGGGACGACAGACTATGACTACTCCCTGTCGGCGTTGAGTCCCGTCAACAATTGGCTTGGACGCTCCCAGTTCACCAACGACCCCGAGTTTGGGGGTTCCTTCAACGAGTTTCGCATCTACGCTGTGGCGCTGAGTGATGAAGACGTTGCGTTTAGCTTTGCTCTTGGGCCGGACGCGGAACTTCCGTAGTCACTTTCGGATCCCGCTAGAATGCGGGAGCCGTTCTACCATCGTGCGTGGGCCCGCGAGCTAGGCGTCGGTCGAGGACCGCGCTATCTCCTGGCTGGACGATGAATCTTGCGCTCGAAAGTACGTTCGCCGACGAGTTGGTTGGCGCCTACACGCCACACGTGCCTAGCGGGTTCCCTAAACCCGAAACGGTCGTGTTCAACGTGGCGCTTGCTGCCGAGCTCGGCCTTCCCCAACTGAGTATCGAGCGCTCAGCGAAGCTCTTGTCTGGGAGCGAGGTCCTCGATGGGTGGCTGCCGCTTGCTCAAGCGTACGCGGGGCACCAGTTTGGTGGCTTTTCTCCGCAGCTTGGGGATGGCCGCGCCGTTCTGCTCGGAGAATGGGTAACACCAGACGGACAGCGCGTGGATATTCACCTCAAAGGCTCAGGTCCAACACCGTTTTCCCGAGGCGGTGATGGGCGCGCTACGTTAGCACCGGCTTTGCGCGAATACCTGATCGGGGAAGCCATGCATCACTTGGGTATCTCGACGACGCGAGTGCTCGCAGTCGTGCGCACTGGCGAAACGGTAATGCGTACTTCGGCGCTACCTGGAGCTGTCTTGGCCCGCGTGGCAAGCAGCCACCTTCGCGTGGGCACGCTCCAGTACTTCGCCGTTCGACGCAAGTTCGACCTATTGCGACGCATCGTGGCGTACACTCTCCAACGTCACTACCCAGATGACATGGTGAGCGACAACCCTGCGGTGGCACTTCTTCACGCGGTGGCGCGCAGACAGGGCAAGCTGATCGCCTCCTGGATGCACGTTGGTTTCATCCATGGAGTCATGAACACGGACAACATGGCACTGTCGGGTCAAACCATCGACTACGGCCCGTGTGCATTCATCGACACCTACGATCCGGCGACGACGTTCAGCTCGATCGATCATCACGGACGCTACGCCTACGGGAACCAACCGGACATCGGTCAGTGGAACCTGGCGCGCATGGGAGAGGCTCTGCTCCCGTTGCTCGACGAACAGCAGTCCAAAGCCATCGAACACGTCGAAGCGGCACTCGAAACCTACGCCCAAAGCTACCGAGAGCACTTCACTCACGGGATGCGCCGAAAGCTCGGCTTGAAGGGGGAGGCGCCCGATGATGTCGCCCTCATCGTCGAGCTGCTGTCGTGGATGGAGTCGACCCAGCAAGACTTCACCCAGACGTTCCGCCGGCTCGCTCGTTGGCTAAAGCAGGGCGATATCCCCGAGAATGACGAAGGACTTGCGAGCTGGTTTCGAACCTACATTGAGCGCGTGGGTGATGACCCTGCGACGGCCGTGGCCAGTCGTATGAACGCTGAAAACCCGATCTACATTCCGCGCAATCATCTGGTCGAAGAAGCTCTCGATGCAGCTGTTGCTGGTGACATTGCCCCTTTCGAAGCGCTGCTCGACGTCCTGAAGACGCCGTTCGAAGAGCGCGCTCTGCTGAGCCGCTACACGGAGGGTGCGCCAGAGGACTTTGGCCCCTACCAAACCTTCTGCGGCACCTGACTCAGGAAAACCAGGACTTGCTCGCGGCCGCCAACGCCTTGACGAGAGTCGTATCCACGCCGAGCACGACGAAGCGATAGCGCTCCGCAAGTCGACGTGTGAACAGCGTAGTGTGACTGAAGCGGACGTAAATCTGGGCATCAGGCCAGTCCACGCGCGTGGACATAGCGCCTTGTAGATTCACGCTATCGTCATCGGAACCAATGATGACGACGGGAGGCTCTTCCTGTGGCCCGAGCTTCTCCCGAATCTTCATCCAAACTGCGGGATCGCCAAAATCGCCGTCGATAGTCATCGGCTCTGGTGTCACCGTCGAAGTTACCTGAGCGCAGTAGGCGCGGTAGCTCACTCCCGCGGCACGATCAGCGATCAACAGTTTGGACACTTCGGCTTGTGCTTGCTGCTGCAACAACTCGAGAATCGTCTGCCCGAATCTTCCGAAACCCGCCAGCACGACGCTGTCCTTGCCCCTCGTGGACGCAAAATGAGGCGCCAGGTGATTGTCATAGAGGTGCTCAGCGATGGCGCGGTGAGCATTGAATACCGCCAACTTGGACTTGTCGAGTTCCTGACACATCTCGAGAGCCACACGTTGGAGCGAGATGTTGGAGACGTGAGCCGCAATCGGTAGGTCGGGATGAGCGACCGCAAGACGAAACGCAGTGTTGAGATTGAGCAGGTCGTTTTCCGTCAGGAGAGCGACACCACACGCTTTGGTCAGAGCCAGTCCGCTGAAAGCTTCGGCGAGGCGCGCCTCGCCCGCCACCACGCGGACTCTGTGCTGACGTCGGATCTGTGTGAGTGCAGCCCGCCCCACGTCCTTGTCCATCGCCACGATCAAGCGTTCTGGGTCGTTCGAACGGATGGCGCGGACGAAGGCAGTACCCAGTTGCCCAAGTCCCACGACCAGGAGGTGATCTCTCAGACCCACTCGGTCAAACATCCGCGTCCCGACCAGGCGCAACGCCCCCTCGACGACGGCGCTCGTCGTGATCAACGGCGCAGAGAAGTAGGCGCCCCACAACAGCGCTCGCATCTCCGGGGGCCCGCCCGTAGGAGTGCCGAGGTCCAAACCTCCAAGTACGAACAATCCCGCGCCATAGTACAGTTGGCTCGGCAACCCTGCCTCAGGCAGACCGGGCCGGGCACTCACGTCCACGCCGGCGCGCAGCGCCACAACCGTAGCGACAAACACCAGGGCAAACGCAACGCCGCGAAGGCCCCAACCATACGTCGCTCGATCCATGAACATGCTATCTCGACGTCTCCTTCCGCGCGCGCTGCTTGTTAACGGGTCAGACCGACGAACCCCCAGCCGCGCGGCCCCGAAACCAACGTGATACCTGTCTACAACGATCGACGTACCCGAGGAGACGTGCTCAGGACAGTTCTGGCGGGGCGCCCCTCTAGCCCAGAGCGGATCAGAAGTCGACTGACAAGCCGCCTACGAATTGCTCGTCCGCACAGGTGCTCGAGCGGCCCAAGAGTCATGCGCTGGCCTACCCACACTCGAGCCCCATAACGCGTCGCCAACCCATCCAGCCACCGAGACGGCCGCGCGAACGACACGGGTACCACCCCGAGGAACGAAGGCGGCACTTGGGCGCAAAGCGACCCACGCGCTGGCGTATCCGTCAGGAGCGCTCCAGTTGACGCGCCGTTGCGCAGCAATGCAACAACGTAGTGACGGGTGCGTCGCTAGCCGCAAAAGTGCAACACAAGACTCCGAACCGTCGCGATCTCTTGACGCATCCTTCATTCGCTCATCGCTACCATCGCCGCGCGCAGCAGAAGCGCCACAACAGCATACTGGGAAGTAGACGATGGCAACGAACAACCAATCTCGACGCAAATTCATCGGACAATCAGCGGCGACCACCGCAGCGCTCAGCGGAGTCGCTGGAGTGCTCAGCGCAAGAAAGGCCCCCGCACAGATCATACCGGACGCACGACGCCCCTTGGCGCCGTGGGGCTTGCAGGTTGGCGACGTTCACGACGATAGAGCGATCATCTGGAGCCGGTCGGACATTGCCGCTCGAATGATGGTGGACTGGTCCTGCCATGCAGACTTCCGCGATCCCCGCACCGTACGAGGTCCTCACGCAACGTCCGCGACGGACTACACGGCACGAGTCGATCTCACGGGTCTGCCGAAGGGACGGGAGGTTTTCGTCCGCGTTCGCTTCGAAGGCCTGGATTCGACGCATGCCAGCAGCGAACCGCTACTCGCCCACTTTCGAACCGCGCCGCAACGCAAACGCGACGTACGCTTCCTGTGGAGCGGCGATACCGCCGGGCAAGGCTGGGGTATCGATCTCGGCTTCGGCGGAATGCGGATTTACGAGTCCATGCGGCTGACGAACCCCGACTTCTTCATCCACTGCGGTGACAACATCTACGCCGACGGTCCGATGACGCCGGAGGTCCTCGACGATAGTGGGAACGTGATCTGGGAAAACGCGTTCTTGGATGAAGTCCCGGAAAAGCTGAAGGTCGCCGAAACGCTCCACGAGTTTCGCCGCAACTACCTCTACAACCGCTACGATCAGAACGTTCAAACCTTCAGCGCAGAAGTTCCGCAGATTTGGCAGTGGGATGATCACGAGGTGGTGAACAACTGGTCCGAAAGCAAGGTGTTGGACAGTCGCTACGGCAGTGAGTCGACCGTGCAAGGCCTGATCGCCAACGCCACTCGTGCCTTCTTGGAGTACTCGCCGATGCGTTGGCACTCCCAGGAGGAGTCCGAGCGAGTGTACCGGAAGATCCAGTACGGAGCGGATCTAGATGTCTTCGTCATCGATATGCGCAGCTACCGCGCAGCCAACAGCTGTAACGACCAGACTGAGCCAGGTCCCGAAACCGCGTTCCTCGGCCGCGCGCAGCTGGAGTGGCTCAAACGCGGTCTGGCCGAGTCCAAGGCAACGTGGAAGGTGATCGCTTCCGACATGCCGATCGGTCTGTTGGTGCGGGACGGAACCGACCCAGAAACAGGCTGCCCTCGGGGAGAGAACGGCGCCAACGGTGACGGTCCCGTGTTGGGACGTGAATTCGAGATCGCGGAAGTACTGCGCTTCATCAAGCGTAGGGACGTACAGAACGTCGTTTGGGTCACTGCCGACGTGCACTACTGCGCGGCGCACTACTACGATCCAGACGTTGCCGTCTTCCAGGACTTCAAGCCCTTCTGGGAGTTCGTGTCCGGACCACTGCACGCGGGCAGCTTCGGCCCCAATCAGTTGGACAACACGTTCGGACCGACCGTCATCTTTCAGGATGCGCCCCCGCCTGGTCAGGCCAACCTGCCCCCGAACTATGGCCTCCAGTTTTTTGGGCAGGTCGACATCGACTCTCGCAGTAAAGACATGACCGTATCGCTGAAGAACATCGACGGAACCGAGATCTTCTCGCAGGTCATCGAGCCTGAGCGCCACCACCACCGCCGCCACCGTCGGTAGGACCGCACTGCAGGACGTTCGGGAACTCGACCCCCAAGAATCCAGCAAGACCCGCCTCGACTGGGCGGCCGCTGCACCTCCAACCTCAGTCGGCACCATCGCGACGGCGGTTGGGGGAATGCACGCGCGCGAACATGGGTTACAACACGCTGATGAAGCGTCAGCTGGTGGTCGCCTGTGTCTTGTTGTTCGGGTGTGTTGGGTGTGATCAGGTCACCAAACAAGCCGCGATTGCCTGGCTCGAAGGGGCACCCACCACGACGTACCTCGCCGATACGTTCCGGCTGACGTACATGGAAAACCATGGCGCGTTCCTCGGCATGGGTGCGACTTGGCCCCCGCCGGTTCGCTGGGTTGCTTTCACCCTACTGTCGGGGCTGATGGTCGGCGTCGCGCTCGTATTTGCCCTTCGGCAGCTACGGAACGTGCAGCGGGTACACCTGAGTGCCCCGTTGTGGGGAGCGCTCCTCTTAGCAGCTGGGGGAATTGGGAATCTGATTGATCGCATTGTCCGAGATGGGGCAGTGGTCGATTTCATGAACATGGGCATCGGCAGCCTACGCACCGGCATCTTCAACGTAGCGGATGTACAGATCATGGCCGGGGCAGCTCTGCTCGCGTTTTGGCACGACAACAAGACGGATACCCGCGATCCGTTGCTGGCTTCAGATGAACCACCGGCGCACGACTAGGAGCCAGTTAGAGAGAACTGCTGCCTGACAAGCGTGCAGTCGCTCCATTCGGTGGTAACGAGCTGGGCTAACTGCCCAGCTCTACCTCGATCACCGAGCCGTCCTCGAGCGAAGACAGCGGTGCCAGCGACCCTTGCACCACCTTGCCGTCGATGCTCAAGCGATTCACTCCGCGGTTCTTGCTGTTGGGGTTGTTCACCTTGATGGTGACTACCTTGCCCCGGAACTCACGCTGCATCTCGAAACCCGGCCAAGACGCGGGGATGCATGGATCGATGCGCAAACCATCCACTTCAGGACGGACTCCCAAGATGTATTGGACTGCGCTGTGGTAGCTCCAAGAGGTAGTCCCCGTCAACCACGGTACCCGAGACTTGCCGGCATTGGGACTGACGGTCGCGTAGGTCGTTTGTGTGTGTACGTAGGGCTCTGCATCGCGGACTTCGGCACGTGTGTTGTACGCCGCGGGCATGTACGCGCGGTAGTATTCGTAGGCTTGATCGCCGTTGCCGAGCATGCACTCGGCCATGACCGCCCAACTTTGGGGGTGATTGAAGATCCCGCCATTCTCTTTGATTCCGGCGTTGAACACCACGCCGTCCATCACCTTGCGAGGTGTATTCTTGAACGGCGGCGCGCAGAGTGTCAGGCCGTAGGGGGTGGCGAGGTACTGCTTCATCGACTGCATGCAAGTCTTGGCCTGCTCTGGTGTCGCTGCGCCGCTGATGACAGCCCAGGCTTGAGTGTTGATGTAGATCTTCCCCTCGTCCATCTTCTGGGTGCCGTAGATGGTACCATCGGCCCCTGTGGCCCAGATGAACCATTGGCCGTCCCAAGCGATCTTCTGAATGTTGGCGTCGAGCTGCTTGCGCTGAACCGTCGCCCAGGCCGCCTCATCAGCACGGCCCAATGTCTCGGCAATCGTGGCGTACACGCCGAGCCCAAAGCGAACCTGAAAAGCCACCATGACGCTTTCGCCGTAGTAGCCAAGTTTGCAGCAGTCGTTCCAATCTGCCGCCAAACCACACGGCAGTCCATTTTTCCCAGTGCGCTCCAGGTTGAACTCCAACGCGCGCCGCAGGTGTCCCAACACCGTGGCCTCTCCACTGTCGGCAAACGGCAGAACCTTGTCGTAGAACTGCACATCGCCGGTCTCTGCCACGTAGTTCGGAATGGCGTTGAAGAACCATAGACTATCGTCACTTCGATACACCTCGTCCGATGGCGTTAGCTCGTTCCCCGGGCTGTGCGAAAAGGGCTTGATGACGGGTATGGCGCCGCCACTCTTGACTTGCCCTGTCAACATCAACTCCAAGCGCTCCTTCATCTGCTCCTTGAGCAAAGGCGTGACGCCAAGAAAGTCTTGAACCGTGTCCCGGAAGCCGAGTCCGTCGCGCTCACCGTTGTAGAGGGTGGAAGCTGAACGGGACCACGCGTAGCAGATGAGCGCGTTGTAGGCGTTCCAGACGTTTACCATGCTGTCGAACTCGGCATCCGGCGTCTTGACGCGGATGGATCCGAGTAGCGAGTGCCAGTGGGCCTTGAGTTTCTCTAGTTCCGCTTCACAGCGTTCGGCGGAGGCGAACTCGGAGACGACGGCTTTACCGTGCGTATCCGGCGTTCCGATGCCGATGAGCACGCACAACTCCCGGGTTTCACCAGGTGCAAGCTCGATGTCCACCTGCTGCACACCGACCAAGTTCTCCCCCGCCGTCTCGAAGTTGGAAAGCTTGCCGCCATCCTGCGTGAATGCCTTCGGCGCAGCGTAGCTGCCGTAGTTGCCAATGAAACGCTCACGTTGAGTCTCGAATGCGGAGACCTCACCGCCGACCACCTTCATCCAATACCTGCCGGGTTCCCCGGTGATGTGCTCGGGATCGTAGGCCTCATTCGGGTGCGACATGACGCTGAACATGCCGTCCTGCATCTCGATCTTACCGATGAACAGCGAGTACTGCAGATTGGTCAGATCCTGGAAGATGTTGCCCTGGTTCGTGAACTCGCAGAAGGTGTACGCGGAGAGCTTCCTCGGCTTGTCGCCATCGTTGGTGATGCGCAAACGCCAATACTCGAACAGCTGTCCCAGCGGCACGAAGTAGGTCGCTTCCGTGGAAATCCCCTCGTAGCGGGAAGTGATGATGCTGTAGGCCGTGCCATGACGGCAGGTGGACTCGTAGCGATCGAGCGGCTTGCCCACCGGCTGCCAGCTAGCGCTCCAATAGTCTCCGGTCTCCGAATCCCGTAGGTAGAAGTACCGGCCGGGCTGATCGAGGGGTACAGAGTTGCTACGAAAGCGCAGGAAGCGCTGATTGAGAGCACTGCGGTAGAAACTGTACCCACCGGCGTGGTTGGTGATGATGGCGCCATACTCCGTTGAGCCGAGATAGTTGCTCCACGGGCGAGGGGTATCGGGGCGGGTGATGACGTATTCGTAAGCTTCGTCGTCGAAATGACCGAATTGCATTCGTTTTCCTCTGGGCGTCGCGCATGCCGTCGCAACCGCGGCAAGTGGCCTACAACAGGAAACACGGGAAGTACAGCGAGCGGCCCCTGGATCCGACGAGCACGCATCAGAGGGATGTGTCACATCGCAGGTGCACTCGCGTGCGACTGACCCAACTTGGCCAAGTGGAATCTAACTATTGGAAATTTTTAGAATATGTCGCTGGCTCAAAACGGGTTCGCGACGATGCGCCGAGACGGCGAACACGCGCGATGTGGCGCACCTTTCCAACGACACCGCGCCGAGCTCACACGCGAACGCACCGCCCGAGAACGCATCAACTGGTCTCACTCATGCCGTGCCTCGCTCATGCCGTGCCACCATCAAGCTGGGCGAACGCCCGACGATAGAGCTCGGGTCGCCCACGCTGGTGCTCCACCAAGGACAGAGGAGCGCCAAGCAACGCGCCAACCCATGGCCAGTCACTCGGAAACCAGGAAGCTCACTCGAGCCGAGTGCAGCGCAGGAGAGCTTCCAGGTAGTAGTAGTCCGCGTAGTTGATGGCAACGTCGACCTCGTCATTGATGGGATAGTTACCCACGGCGTGCATCAAGAGGAAATGACCGTTGGTGCCGAGGGGGGCACGATAGTCCGTTGACATGGAGCGCAGTGACGAAAGCGCGAAGGCCAGATAGCGTTCGCTGACCTCTGGTGCCGTGTAGCGCACCAACTCCAAGAGAGCGCTGGTGGCAATAGCGCCAGCAGAGACGTCGCGGTGGTCGGGAACGTCGTCCAGAATAGGCGCGTCGAAGTCGAAGTACGGAATCTTGTCGGCTGGCATGCGATCACTCTGCGTGTAGAAATCGGCTATCCTTTCGGCTTGATCGAGATACGCCACGTTCTGGGATTCGCGGAACGCCATCGTGTAGCCGTAGAGGCCCCAAGCTTGACCTCTGGCCCACGCCGATTCGTCGTTGAGGCCCTGGTTGGTCTGCTTGGCGAGGACGTCGCCGTTCGACGAATCATAGTCCAGCACGTGATAGGAACTGGCGTCGGGTCGAAAGTGGTTCGCCAGGGTCTTGTTGGCGTGGCTGACGGCAACATCTACGAACGAATTCTGACCGCTGACTTCGGTCGCACGCCAAAGCAGTTCCAGATTCATCATGTTGTCGATGATCACTGGATACTGCCAGGAGCCGAAATCCCAGGAACGTATGGCGCCGACATTGGCGTTGTAACGCGTCACCAACGAGCCTGCGGCAGTCACCAACACTGCTTCATAGTCGGTGTTGCCCGTCAGTCGTAGGCCGTTGCCGTAGCTCGAACCGATGATGAAACCGACATCGTGATCCGCCGTGCGGTTGCGTTCGCCGTACAACGCATCGGTCCATGCCTCGGCAGCCGCGCGGTACTCATCCGAGCCGGTATGCTCATACAGGAACCAAAGGCTACCAGCAGGAAAGCCACTAGTCCAATCGCTGGGCCCCACGAGGCGAGCGTCACCCCCATTCACCGAACGGGGGATCTGCGAGGGGTTGGTGTAGGTTGCTAGAAAGCCTTCGTAGTGTTCTGCCGCAGCGTCGAGTTGGGCCAAGCAGAACTCGACATCTTCGGTATGGTCCCCGCTTGTTGCGGCGCCACCGTCCGCACCTGCCGTGGCGCGTACTCCGCCGGTCCCCGCCTGGGCGCTCTCCGCGGCACCGCCAGTTCCCCCGTGAGACGTACCGCCCGTGCCTCCACCACTACCGCCGCCACCCAGGTTAACGTTCCCTGCCATCCCAACAGTGGGGTCAGACGCGTTGTCTTGTCCGCCGCTGCCCGTGGTACCTACGCCCGCAGGGCCGCTTGCCTGCGTCATGGGTTCAGCATCCGGCAGTTCTGCAGGTGCATCCAAGGGCATGGGGAGTGACTCCGTTGGAGCGGCGCTCGGCACGCTGTTGCTTGTTGACGGCTCCGCACTCGGAACGTCGAGCGTCGTCGGTCTGGTTGAAGTGCTACTCGCGCCCGAAGCCTCGGAGTCGGCTGGCGTGCTTGCCTGGCCGTCTCTCCCTTCATTCTCACAACCGCACAATGTTAGGCAGGCGGTGACGACGGTAAGCACACGGTACCGCGAACCTGGGAAGCCTGCCGGGCGAGCTTGCGGGCGCGTCATGCGGCCCTGTCATAGCACAGCCTGGAAGAAGTGGCCCGCCAAAGCGGCCATACATCCGCGGGTGTCGTGCTTGCGAATCGGCTCTGCGTGGCGCAAAAACCCGACCGTCATTGTTGACCAACTGCCCTACTGTTCGGCGAGCGGCGCCGTTTTCGGATCTCCGGCTCGACGATGTAATGACGTTTCGGATGGGATGCGCGCGCGGAGACCAGTCATCCAAGGTCTTACCTCCAAGTTCACGCCCGTTGACGCACAACGAGGGCGTGCACGAAACGCAAGCGCGTCTTCAAGGCTGGCAGTCGCCCTGGCCGACTAGGCAGCTCAGGTATTCCTCGACGTTGGTGTAGCCGTCGTTGTCGTCGTCGGGGGTGCTGGGATCGAGGCCGCGTCCCATCTCCCGTTCGTCCGACATGCCGTCTCGGTCCGTGTCTGTGGGCGGAGTACCACCAGCAACCTCACCGACGTTACCGGGGATGCCGTTGTCGGCTTCGGTGTTGATGATCTGGCCCTGGATGCCGTACGAGCGGACTTGGTGGATGAGTAGCTCATCGACGGCATCCCGCATCAACGACGCACCAGCGTTTTGGAGCACGTACTCGAGAGCATCCGGCCCGGAAAGCTTCTTCGCGTGATCAAACGTAGCTGCGTCGCCATCAAGTGGTAATGCTTGGCGCCAGCTCCGCCTCACGCGCAGGGGCGCACTGTTCCGAAACCCAACGGCAAAGAACGACGGCCGACTAACTATGGCCCCGCGTGTCATTTCGCTGCACCATGTCAACAACCATGTCAACAACCATGTCAACGATGATGCAGGGCGCGTTGTGCGACATCCCTGTCTACGCCCATCAGGCAAGCGAATGAAGAACGCCTTCTGTCTGTTTTGGATTACCGCTGTTTGCGCAGCCCACGTTTGTAGCTGTTCGGACTCCGAGACTTCGGAGGGCGGCACCGATCCGCTGGAGCACGGAGAAACGGCAACCAGTAGCAACACGACCGCACAACCTGCGAACCCGGGCACCAACCCGGCAATGTCGGCCGAATTGGGGACAGGAAATTCAGAAGCAAGCACGCCAGAAGTGAACACAGAAACGAATGCGCCGAACGGCGTACCTCCGAGCGCGGAAGGAGCCGACGAGCCAACCCCGACTCCGAGCGTCCCTGACGGGACTTCAGGCGCAGGTGGTCAAAGCGGAGGGACCCCAGCGCCCAGCCCTGAAGAAGCGGGCGGCATGAGCGGGGCAAGTGGCAGCAGCGGCGGCGTTGGGGCCGGGGGAACATTCGTTGGCGGCGAGTCCGGCGACGAACTGTCCTTTCCGCCCCTCGACTGCGGCCCGAATGGAACGGCACTCGAAGACCACGGCCCAAGCAAAAACCGACTGAACTACGTGATCGTCGGCGACGGCTACAGCGCAGAAGACCTCGAGCCAGGAGGCACCTTGGACCAGCATCTAGAGGCCGCCATGCTCAAGCGATTCAGCGATCCAGTGGGGCAACCGTTCCTCCGCTACCGCAACTTCATCAACATCTGCGTACTCCGCATCCCCTCAGGCCCCATCTGCGGACAGAGTGAATTCGGCTGCTGCGGAGATGACGAGAGCCGTCTTGCCCACTGCGAAAACAGCTCAGTGAACGACGCCATCAATGACAACCTCCCCGCCGACCTCGAGATCGACTGGCGAGCGGTAGTCCTCAACGGCTCGAGTTGGTGGAACTCCGGGGGGACGCTGATGATGTGGTCCGGTGGGAATCAAGACGCGGGAGGCGCGGCACTGCACGAGGGTGGGCACGGGCACAACTTCATCTCCGATGAGTACGGCAACTGTGAACTCAACCGCGTATCACGGGAAGCCACGTACGGCGTGAACGTGAGCCTCACTGACCAGATGACAGACGGCAGATGGGACGACTGGCTGGGTTACGATCAAAACCCCGGCACTGGCGAGCAAGGTCACTTCCCCTGCGACGGTGGACAGACCTGGAGACCGAGCAACAACTCGATGATGAACAGCCTCTTCGGCGACGATCCCGACACGTCCTACAACCCCGTCTCACGCGAAAAAATCGTGTTGGACATTTGGCGAGTCGTCGAGCGACCGTACGACGCGGTGACGCCGGAAGCTGGAGACGTGACCGATCCGGGGACGTTGACCGTGCATGTGATCGATCCTGAAGTCATCAGCGTCGATTGGTCCCTCGACGGTGAGGTCATCGCCACGGACGGCGGCCCCAGCTATGACCTCGCCGCGGCGGAGCTGGCACCGGGCACCTACACCGTGACGGCCCGAGCCTATGACAACGCCGGCACCGATCTGGTGCGTCAAGTGCCCGGCACGACGTTCAACCGTCAGTATTGGGGCGCTGGCGAGATGGGTCATTCGGACAAGACGGTGACTTGGACCGTCACCATTCATTGACCTGACGTGCCCGTGCCAACCAATCGCTCTCGCTGGCTGCTCACCGCTACTGTCGCCATTCTCGGCAGTGGAGCAGCCTGGCTGCTACTTCCAGCGGACGACGACCAAACGCCCACCCGGAAGCAGTTCGAGGCGGACGAGCCAACGCAGCTCACCCCAAAACCAACAGGTGTTACCCC
This sequence comes from Polyangiaceae bacterium, assembly GCA_050298815.1. Taxonomy (GTDB): domain Bacteria; phylum Myxococcota_A; class Polyangia; order Polyangiales; family Polyangiaceae; genus SZUA-265. The sequence goes on along the minus strand of JBNKUV010000062.1, from coordinate 24,900 downwards.
TGAACACACCCTTACTCAGCAAGCCGTTGCGGTGACTCCCCCGCACATGACCCGCCCATCACCCGCGGCTGTCTCGAAAGCGGCAACGCAGGCGGCCGCGGGCAAGGACACGTTCCAAGTCGTCGGAGCGGGACCCAACGATCCCCACGAGCCAGGCATGGTCCCGCATCCGCTCGACGAAGAGCACGGACGGATCGACACCGAGAACCGCTTACTTCAAGCACTGAACGACGCGATGGCGTCCCGAAACGCAAGCGCGATGCGACAGCTGCTCGCACAGTACAGAGAGCTCGATCCCGAGGACGTCGATGCCTATCAGTACGGCTACGACGTCATTGCCGACTGCATCGAGTTCCCCGGCGCTGCCTCCCGCGCCGCCGGGCAGAAGTTCTACAATACGCAGCGCCACTCATCGTTGCGCCGGTTCGTCCGTCGCAGCTGTTTCGAGTCCGAGTCGAAGTAGCTGCCTCGCTCAGGACGTCGATGTAACTATGAAGCTGCCCCGGCGGCGTTCTGACTCCAAACAGCTGCATGCCGGAAGCATCGTTGCCGCGATTGGTGAGCAGCGCAGGGCTCGTGCTCTAGGTAGTCGAGGACTGACGTCGAGCTTCGCTCGAGTTGGCAGCCCAGATGCCGAGCAAGGGCGGCAGCGCCGTGCGTCCCCCTAACGTGCCACCCCGACATAGCGCTCGACGAAGCTGTCGTCTGCCCAGTCGCGCGCTCCGTCAAACCGAAGACTCAGCCGTCCGTCATGGCTGAGGAGCCAGGTCACGGGCAGCTGTCGAACGTCCATCAGACGCGCCACCTGCGAAGGGTCGCCCAGCACCACCCGGGAGGCGAGAGTCGGTCCGACAAAGTGCTCCACATCCGCCCAATTGTCGTCGAGGGCGACAGCGACGACATGCACCGGGTACTTCGTCGGGAGCTCGAGAAGACTCGGCAACTCCGCGCGGCACGGCGGGCACCAGGTCGCCCACACGTGGACCAGCGCGGGGCGGTCACGCGGTGGCGTTAGTTGGTTCCGAGTACCATCCGGATGTGTCACGTCGAGGGTGGGTAGCGCCAAATCGACGCTCAGGGGCGCGTCGGTCCCGAGCTCCGAGGGTGAATTCGATGGGCGCTCGTGTTCGACCATCCAGTAGATCCCAACCAGCAGCGCCTGCAGCACGCCGCCTACGAGCACCCAGCCGAGTACTCGCCTCACACAGGCTCCTCTCGAGGATGCGGCTCGTTGGACTGGTTCGAACTCGCAACTTTGGCTTCGGGCAAACGCGCGCCAAAAACGGCATACAGCACCGGCAAGACGAGCAGCGTGGCAATGGTTGCCGTGATCATGCCGCCAACGACGACCGTGGCCAGCGGCCGCTGGACTTCAGCCCCGACACCCGTGTTGAAAGCCATCGGTAAGAATCCGAAAGCCGCGACCAGGGCGGTCATGAGCACCGGGCGCAGGCGTGTTTGTGCGGCCTCTCGAATCGCGTCCGCCGGCGAACGTCCGCGCCGCAGCAGCTGCATCACGTAGGAAACGAGTACCATGTCACCGAGCACGGCGACGCCCGAGAGTGCGATGAAGCCGACCCCTGCAGAGATCGAAAACGGCATCTCCCGCAGCCAGAGCGCGACAACGCCCCCCACGGCCCCAAACGGTACTCCAGAAAAAACGCGCAGTGCGTCTGCAGCACGCCCATAGGTCAGATAGAGCAGCGAGAAAATCAGCAAGAGGGCGATTGGAACCACCAGCATCAGCCGCTTCTGTGCGCGCTCGAGGTTCTCGAACTGCCCTCCCAAGGTCGTGTAGTAGCCATCCGGAAGGTCCACCTCTCCCAAGGCTCGGTCGATGTCTTGCGCGAACGACCCGACGTCGCGACCGCGAACGTTGGCCTGGATGGTAACGCGACGCTTTGCCCAGTCGCGCTGAATCGTTGATGGGCCTTCCTCGACTTCGATCCTCGCCACCGACGAGAGCGGTATCTGTGCGCCTGTCTCGGTGTGAAGCACGACCGCGCCCATGCGCTCGGCCGAGCTCCGCGCGTCGTCACCGAGACGTAACACCAAGTCGAAGCGCCGCTGGCCTTCGATCACCTCACCCAGTTTCCGTGTACCCAACGACTCGACAACTTCCAGAATCTCTCCCACGGGAATGCCGTAGCGTCCAGCAGCTTGACGATCGACGTGTATCGTCAACATCGCTTGCCCCGTCAATTGCTCGACGCTGACATCCACCGCGCCGGGAATGCTTTCGACTCTGCGACGAATGGCATCGGCACGCTCACGCAAGACTTCGAAGTCGTCGCCATACAACTTGACGCCCACGTCGGCGCGGATGCCGGCGAGCATCTCGTTGACGCGCATTTCGATGGGCTGTGCGAAGATGCTGCGCATCCCTGGCATCCCCTCGAGCGTTGCACTCATCGCTTCGACGAGCTCGTCTTGCATGTGAGCCGCACGCCATTCGTCTCGTGGAGTGAGTGTAATGAAGACATCGGAGACCTCCAGGCCCATCGGATCCGTCGCGATTTCCGCTGTTCCGGTTCGCGTCCAGATGTGCGCGATCTCGTCCGGGTAGCGTTCGAGCAGAAGCCGTTCGATCTGAGTCCCGTAGCGCACCGATTCTTCCAAGGAGATACCGGCGATGCGCACCGTGTTTACCACAATCGCCTGCTCGCGAAGCCGTGGCACGAACTCGGAGCCGAGACGCGTAGCGAGGAAAGCAGCATTGAGCACGACCAATGCTGCCAACGACAGCACCAGCCTGCGATGGTTCAACGCCCAACCGAGAACAGGGCGGTAGCCCCTCTGGAGCCAACGCACCAGGCGGTTGTCGTGCTTTTGTCCCTTGGCGTTCTTCTTCCGCAAGGCGTAACTAGCCAACACCGGCATCAACGTCAGCGACAGCAGCATCGACCCAGCAAGTGCGAAGATGACGGTCAACGCCATCGGCCGGAAGAGCTTCCCTTCCACACCTTCCAACACCAGGATGGGCAAGTAGACAATGGCGATGATGAGCTCGCCGAAGAGCGTAGGTTTTCGCACCTCAACGGCGGCATCACGAACAATCTCGCGCACGCTGCGACCGGAAGTATCCTCGCTCAGACGTCGACTGGCGTTCTCCACCATGATGACGGAACTATCGACAACCAAGCCAAAGTCGATCGCCCCCAGACTCATCAAGCTGCCGGCGACGCCGAAGCGCAGCATCGCATTGAAAGCAAACAACATCGAGAGCGGGATGGCCAGCGCAACGATGAGACCAGCGCGCAAGTTACCAAGAAAAACGAACAACACGGCGACAACCAGCAGCGCGCCCTCGAGCAGGTTGTTCTGCACCGTAGAAAGCACACTGTTCACCAAATCCGTACGACTGTACACTTCCGTCAGTTGGGCACCGTCGGGTAGACTTCGTCGCACCTGTTCCAACCTCGCCTCGAGCTTCTGGGTCAGTTCGCGGCTGTTCTCCCCCATGAGCATGAAACCGAGGCCGAGCACGGCCTCACCGCGCCCTTGGTAGGTGATCGCGCCCCGTCGGATCTCGTGGCCAACACGCACGCTAGCGACGTCACTGAGATGAATGGGCGTGCCCTCGACGGTAGCCAGTACCATCGCCTCCAAGTCAGCTATCCCCGAGACCAACCCTTGGCCCTGAATCAGTTGGGCTTCGCCGCTCTGTTCCAGCACTCCACCGCTGGCGTTACGGTTGCCGAGGCGAACCACCTCGGCAACGTCATCCAGCGTCAGCCCGTGCTTGACGAGGCGCTCTGGCTCCACAACGACGTGGTATTGCTTTTCATACCCGCCCCAAGTGTTGATTTCGGCCACACCGGGGACTTGCACCATTTGTGGGCGAATCACCCAGTGGTGCAAAGTGCGGAGCTCTTGGGTCGTCAAGACTTCGCTATGGAGAACGTACTGAAACACCTCACCGAGCCCTGTCGACACGGGCCCCAACGCTGGTCGGGTCACGTGGTCGGGCAGCTCGGCAGTCGCAATTCGTTCACTCACGACCTGCCGCGCCAGGTAGATATCGGTATCGTCGTCGAAGATCGCCGTCACTTGCGAGAACCCAAATTTGGAAAGCGACCGCACGTCTGTCAGACCGGGCAAGCCACTGATCGCTTGCTCCACCGGAAACGTGATCTGCCGTTCGACTTCCAGCGGGGACAGCGCGGGTGCGGTGGTGTTCACCTGCACTTGGACGGGGGTCGTGTCGGGGAAGGCGTCGAAGGGCAGACGCGATAGGCTGACGAGGCCCAGCAGGGCGAGCACCGCGGTCGCCAAGAGCACGACCGGGCGGTAGCGCAAGCACAGATCGATCAGGCGCGTCAGCATCAGTGGCCCCCGGGTGCGACTTCGCAGCAACCCGCTCCGATGCTGTCCGGCAGGATCTCCGTACGCAACAGGACGGCACCAGTCGTCACCACGGCATCTCCTGGTTCAATTCGGCCCTCAACGCGCACCTGCTCCCCGTCGCCGCGACGCTGAACGACACGCGGTTCGTAGACGCCTTCCGCCGTCCGTACGAAGACCACCTCGAGCTGCCCGACTCGCTGCACCGCGGCGCGTGGAACTACCGCGGCGTCCTTTGTCGCGCCGGTTCGAATGCGAGCCCGGGCGAACTGGTTCGCGCGCAAGTTGCCGTTTGGATTCGGCACCTCCGCCCGCGCCACGACGGTACGCTTCTGCGGGTCCACCTCGGATGCCAGCCAGGTCAATTCACCCTCGAGCGAGGAAGCGTCACTGCCGTCGACACTGACGACGACTCGCTGCCCAAGCGCTACCCGGGAGGCGTGCACCTCGGGCACGTCACACAGCGCCCACATGACGGAGGTGTCGGCGATGGTCGCCAAGGATTCGTTCTCGGTGGCGAGCAGACCGACGACTGCCGGACGTCGCACAGCGGTGCCGGCGATTGGTGCCGAAAGCGTGTATCGGCCCGACGGCGACGATTGTGCGGCACCCGCCATGCGCAACGTGGCTTCCGCTGTGCGCGCCTCAGCCTCCGCGGTCGCAAGCTCTTGCTCGGCCACTTCGACCTCACGTTGCGTTGCAATTTGGTCGGCAGCTAGCTCACGATGCCGTGCGAGGTTGGCCTCAGCCGTGCGCACTCGTTGCCGCGCAGATTGCAGCGCGCCTTGGATCTCGCCAACGCGGGTGCTCTCCAAGGTGAACAACGGCGCTCCCCGCTGCACATGAGCGCCGAGCTCGACGTGCACGTTGCGCACGATGCCGGGAACGATGGCACGAATGTCAGCTATCTTGTCCGCATCAAACGCAATCCTCGCGCTGCATTCGACGACGGAGGACGCGCGACCGCGTTGTGCGGTTGCCGTCTGAATGCCCGCGCTGCGTTCGATTTCGTGCGAGCGGAAGCGGACCACGCGCGCTTCGATCGCCGCTTCCTCGGCACCGGGGGGCGCGGCCTGTGGGTGACAGATCGGACACGCCGACTCGGGGAAGCCGTGCTCCTGACACCAATCGCCGGAAGCTTTGAAGTCGTCGACCAGGCCGGGGTTGCACTGGGTACAGCTAGACTCGGGCAGTCCGTGCTCCAAGCACCAGTCTGCCGATGGCTGACTTGGGCTGGGCGTCTGTGGGTTGCACAGCGGGCAGGCGGACTCCGGGAATCCGTGCTCCTGACACCAATCGCCGGAGGCTTTGAAACCTGCGATCAGCTCGGGATTGCACTTGGTGCACTTGGATTCGGGCAGGCCGTGCCCGTTGCACCAATCGCCCTTTCCCACTTTTTCCGGAGCGGTCGGATCTTCCGTGGCTCTCGACGATGGCGTCTCCAGAACGGCGGCTTCGGAGCGAACGGCGCTTTGTTCACAGGCCAGTGCGGCCGCGATCGTGAGCGCGCAGACGAGGACCTGGCGTGCAGTGTGGGTGAATGTGGAACGCATGAATCTTCCTTGGAGTTTCCATTTCCGCGAGGCGCGCGCCGGTCTTGGCGCGGGCGCGGTGTCATGACTCGGTGTCACGACTCGGAGCGTGCGGGGTCGCACCACTCAACGAGCTGCGCGTTGCCGAACACCAGCGTTCGAGGAGCGCAGAGCTGCCTGACGAACCCACGACACACACCCCGGGCAGCCGCTACGGGGCTGACGCCCGAAGGCGCAACCACGACGAAGGCACCGCTGCGAAGAACCGCTGTCCGGCAGCAGCCAGCAAGCCCAGCAGCCGCGGATGTCGCCGCTAGGGGAACGGCGCGGTCCGAGTGGATGTGTGCGTGGGCGTCAGCGCGCGCGGGGCGGCCGGAAAACAGAGCCGCGCTCGCCGCTTGGCGGCGCACTCGGGCGGTTCATCGTGCGGTCAGCGATGTACGCAGCGGCACCGGCCGCCAGCGCTGACGGCAGCACCGCCATCACGGCGCTCGAGTGGCAGCCGCAGTTGGGGCAATCATCAGGACACTCGTCTTCACACGGCCTGCGATCTTCCCGCTCCGCGTCCGCTCGACTGCCGTCTTCGCTCGTGTTGGCACTGGGCTGGCTCGCAGCGGCGGAGCGCTGGCCCACGTCCACGTCACTGGTGGTCCGAGCGCGCTCTCCCTCGGAGTCAACATCGGCCGAATCGCATGGACAAAAGACGCCGCAGGCCGACGGAGAAGCAAACGCGGATACGCCCCCGAGCCCAGCCGGGCCGAACAACACCGCGAAGACGAGCAGCAGCGAAGCTACCGCGCGTAGTCCGCGGCGGATGTCTCGGGTCGTGGGCATCTGGCTGCAGCCTACCAGACAATCTCGCCAGGTGCACCCACCCCTGCGCGTCCCCGCACACCCGACGGCTGCGGCGCACTGGAACCACTTCGATACCGTGGAGCCTGACGCGCCCCCGAGACGTCCGTCCGCAAAATGTCCCGTCATCGGGGGGTTGCCCTTGGCTGCGTGCGGTCCTACGACCCACGCCATGACGATCCGGGGATTGGGACCTGCGGCAGCCGCCGCGACGCTGGGACTCTTGGTTCTGAATATCGGCTGCAACCGACCCAAACAGGCAGAGCCTGAACGGCAGGTGCACGCCAAGGCAGCTGCCGAACCCACACCCACACCTGCTGCTGATAAACGAGCGGTCGCCGAAGCCGACCCAAAATCGACGACCACGGGCGCACCCGACATCGGTAATCCCGCACCACCAATATCGCTGAAGGACTTGGACGGCAACTCAGTGACGCTCGCCCAGTTTGCCGGCAAGACGGTAGTGCTCGAATGGTTCAATCCCGGATGCCCCTTCGTCAAGCGTTCCCACACCGTCGGCTCCTTGGTGGACACGGCTGCAAAGCACACGAAGGCAGGCGTCGTCTGGCTCGCGATCAACTCGGGCGCGGAGGGCAAACAGGGGGCAGATGTGTCTGACAACGTTGCCGGCAAGCAAGCGTATGGGCTCGAACACCCGATCCTGCTCGATCCGACTGGCGTCGTAGGCAAAGCGTACGGCGCGACGAACACCCCCCACATGTTCGTCATCGACCCAGAAGGTAAGCTGGTCTACAAGGGCGCGATCGACAACTCGCCGGACGGCGAGGGTCAGTCACCCAAAGGGGGCACGTTGATCAACTACGTCGATCGCGCACTTCAGGAACTCGCCGCCGGCAAAGCCGTCTCCATTCCCGAAACAGAGGCCTACGGCTGCAGCGTGAAATACGGCGACAACTGACCTTCAATTCGGCGACGAACGGCGCCGCGGCCGTCGCCCCTTGCGCTGGCATGGCCCGGACGTCAGGTGGACGAGCCAGCGCTGACCGTCGTCGAACACCCGCTCGTAGCACCGCCCCATGGCTTCTAGCTTCTTGTTGAAGCGAAAGACACGCTTAGACTGAAGGCGCATCAGAGGGTCCCTGCTGGTTAGGTAATGACGGAACCCTCGCTCAGAGTAGCTTGCCGAGTTCTCATAGGAATAGGCGACGTATTCGACCCCGCTGTCCATCAGGTACTGCACGACCTTCTTCAATGAAGCTCGACAAGGTAACCCCGGGGGCACCCCTACGCCACAAGGCAAGTCGATTGTCCAAATCGGATTGCGCCCAAAGTCCAGGACGGAGGGGCTATCTAGGCGAACCAACAAGCGAGCACCGGGTAGAGCAGCGGCTTGTAGAGCGCGGTAGGTCGACTCGCGTTCGGATAGCCGCCCACTCCCTTGCAACGCGGCATCTAGCTGCTCCCAATGTGGCAGCGGCTTGTAAGCGATGTCGGGGGCAAAGCGCGGGGCATACCAGACCAGGAGTAATGCGACGCCCACATCGCGCAGCCAACTGGAGCCCACAGTGAACATCGCAGATAGAATGATGGCCGCGGTGACCGCCGCGAAGTGGTAGCGCGGGTGGTGGCCCTGAAAGACCCGCCCAAGCGCGGCCGCTGTCACCAGCGCAGCCAACGCCGAGGCCAGCGTGAGCGCCCACTCTTTCGAGCGCCAAGGCAACAGCACGGCGTTGATGGCCGCGAGCACCAGCAGTACGACAATATCGGGTTCGTGGCAGAGGTTACCCAGCAGTTCGCCCCAGGGCCGTTCTGCTGCGACGAGTTGCGAGCCGCCGCTGGCGTTGCCCGTCCCAAGCAGCGGATACAGAGGTGTGCCGGTGGCACGAAACATCGAAATCATCCCCGGTGCCAACAACAGCAGGGACACTGCGACAGCTACGCCGAGTTCGAGCCAGACATTGCGGCGTACGGGCGATACGCACAGGCGCCACGCGTAGTACAGCAGAAGTAGCAGCCCAACCGAGGGAATGTTCAACGATTTGAGTAGAGCGGCTCCCACCGCAAGCAGCGCGACGAGGCAGCCGCTCTTCACCGGCGCTTGCGGGTCGGTCCAGCGCAGTACGAGCAGTGGCAGCGCCAGCAACGCCATTAGCGACGTCCCCAACGACGTGAGATTGACGATGGGAAAACGCACCAGGAACAGGACGCTGAGCACCACCGCCACTGACGGCCATCGGGCCCGGAGGCTACGCATGTCCATCGACACCAATCCCACGCACAAAAGCCATGCCAAGCCAGGATCGAGCATCTTCAGGCTCTCGTCGGGCAGGACTGCCAGCACCAGAGTCTGCAAGAACGACTGCCCGCCAAGAGAGGAAATCATGAGCCGTTCGTTGAACGGATCCTCCACCATCCGCCCTACCTGCAGCATTTGGTGGGGAAATACCAAGTACGCGTGGGCATCGTCGTGCCCGTTCATCCCTCCGCCGAACGCATCGAAGCCATAGGCCGCAAGCGTCCCGGCGTAGAACGTGAGGGACAAAGATACTATGCCGAGCGTCGCCAAGATGTTCGAAAGCGACTGAGGCGCGCGCAAGAAACTCGGAGTCTTCAGAACAGCTGCCCACCACAACGCGTTAACCACTCCCGCTACCACCCAGATTTGCACGGTCCACGGTGAGATCAGGCCCGCCAAGTTCAGTGGCCCGCCCAGGCACGTACTCAGAGCCAGACCGAGCGCGGCTTCTTCGGCCCAGGTGGCCGTTGGCGCCAGCGAGAGCAGCCGCCGCAGGCTCCCACCCCAGCCAATGAAGCACACGAGCAAGACCAAGCCCCAGACGAATGTCGCACACAACAGCAGCACGCCGTGAGTGGAACACACCCTCTTGCTTGGATCTAGCGATGCGCTCGCCCTGGCAAGTCTGTCACCTCACTGAAGTGATCCGAAACTCCGCACGCGCGAAGAAGTCTTCGCCATTCATGGACACGAAGCCCTCGTCGAGCAAACGCAGCTCGCCCGTCGCGGTGCCTAAACCGGATGCTTCCCCTGGCACACACGTGGGTTCGCATTCGGAGCCTTGGCAGCCGAGCGTCACTTCTTGGCTCGTGAAACTGTCGTCCATCTCCGGCGTTCGCTCGGCGGCCGCTGTTCCGTAGGGCATGCCATCGGTGGTGAGAACGATACCATCCTCCGAACTGTCGCCGCAGGGAATGTAGTACCAACCCCACTGCCAATTGCAGCACTCGCACGCTGCCGCTGTCTGGATCGTGCTGAGCTCCACCCCGGTACTCAAGTCGACCACCGTCGGAGGCGCTGGAGGCTCTATCGCCTCACCCGCTTCGAGAGAATCGACATACTTGCAGAGCTCAGGGGCTGCCTCGACACCCAGCATCGGTGCGGTGCCGAGGGTCAGACACACGCCTTCGTCGATACCACCCGAGGGAGGTAGTGCCTCCACCGCGAACTCGGCTTCTTCGGTGCCGTACTCGAAGGTGCCAGCCTGCTCATCGAATTCGACGGTGCACATGGCAGTTTCGAAGTAGCAAGCAGGCGGACAGGGGGGTTCGAGTTCCTCGATCCAGGCGTCCACGAGGACACGGTCTCCCTGGGCCGTCAAAGCACAACGCAACGTATTGGGGCACGCGCATTCGTGGGACACCAGCGCCTCCAACGAGCCTGCATCCCCTCGACTCAGACATGCCGTCGTGTCGACCAGGGCGCGAGGGCTCGTGCCCGATACAGAGCCATCCACCGTTCCGCCCGGATCCGTCTGTTCCGCGCGGGAGTCGGTGGCGTCCGCGCTTGTCTCTTGGGCGTCGCTTTCATCGACGCCCGGCCCCTCGACGTCGGTCACCACGCCGTCGGTGGTGGAGTTAGTCGCACGGTCGGTCTCCTGGCTTGGTTTGGACTCCACGCCATCACGCCCGTCATCAAAACTCTGCCCACCAGCGCCGCAAGCAACGCCAAACAGACCGAGCAACAACCCCGGTGAGAGCAACCCGAGAATACGAGAAGGGCGAGCGAGGCTGGTCGGCACGGTGAGGTTCATGCTTGGCATGGTGACGGGGGATGGCGGCTCAGTCCAGTGCTCAAACGCACTTTCATTGCGGTGGATGCGCCCAGTTGAGTGCGATATAACACTATCGATGGATCATCGGAAACTGGGTCAAGAGCTCGTCAGAGCTCTCCGCGGCAAGCGCTCCCAGGCGGCTGTGAGCCGCCGACTGGGATTCCGCACCAACGTCGTCTACACCTGGGAATGCGGCCGCTGCAGCCCGAGCATCGGCGAATTCTTCCGCTTCATGCGAGCCGTCAAGCGTGTCCCGGAGGAGGCCATCCTCGAGTTCTACCGAACCACGCCCAGCTGGTTGACGACGGATAGCAGAACGGATCGGGAACTCGCGCGGGAGTTTCTGGTCGACCAGCGGCGCCAAGTGCCGCTCGTTCAACTGGCGCGCGCCACCGGGTTCAGTCGATTCGCGTTGCGTCGCTGGTTCTCTGGGGAAGCCGAACCACGACTGCACGAATTCTTGCAGGTGCTCGATGCTTGTTCACGCCGAGTGATCGACTTCGTAGCAACCTTGGCGGATCCGGCGACGCTGCCGACCGCGGAGGAAAGCTGGCGCGTGCAGTCCCTCGCGCGGCAAGCCGCCTATCAGAGCCCGTGGTCACACGCCGTGTTGCGCACGCTGGAGACCGAGGCGTACACGTCACTGCCCAAGCACGTTCCCGGGTGGATCGCGGAGCGCCTCGGTATCGCTCTAGAGGACGAACAACAGTGCTTGGAGCTCTTGAGCCAAAGTCGCCAAATACGCATGAAGGAAGAGCGCTGGGTGCCCCTCGAACAGGGAGCCCTCGATCTGCGGGCGAGTCATGACGCGGCCAAAGCGCTCTCCGCGTGGTGGGTACAGGTTGCCGCCGAGCGCGCCCGCTCGAGCCCAGGCATGTTCGCGTACAACGTGTGCAGCATTGCCCATCGCGACCTAGATCGCATCCAAGCGCTGCAGGTGGACTTCCTCAAGCAGGTCCGAGCCATCGTCTCCGAGTCGGAGCCCGTCGAGCGCGTGGCCCTGATCGCGGTGCAGATTTTCGGGTTGGATCGGTACCCCACATGACACAGGCGCAGCTCCTGATTTTTGGTTTGGGGATTGGCGGCACGTTCCGCCAGCAGTCGGGCATCGCGCGGGGCGTCTGGGAATGAAAAGAAACAAGCACGCCCCCTCGCTCGAGCCCAACTGCGCCATGACTTCGCTCCCCCGTAACCTGGAGCTGCATCTGTTTCAATTCCCGATGGCGCCAACGTGCATCGACTTGTCCTTCCGGCGCAGCCGGAGCATGCTGTGCATCTGGATGGTGATAGTTGAACTCGCCGTCGAAGGGGAAACTGTCGCAGAGCCGTCGCTGAACGGCCGCTTGGACATCCCCCTGCTCGGCGAGGCCACCATGACGCTGCTAGACGATGAAGATATTCCCATCTCGGGTGCGCAGTTCGTGGTGTTGAACGGCGCCAAGGAGGTACAACGCGGCGTTTTGGACGAGGCAGGTTCGGCATTCCTGACGGGTCTGCCCCCCAACTCCGCAGTCGTCTTTCCAGAACTTGATCCCACAGAACTCCGGCCAATCCCAATCGAAGACGTGCCTCCAGAGCTGCTCGACCCTGGGAATGGAACTGACAAGGCCCGTTCTCTCCCCCAGCTGAGCGCGATGTTCGAATTCGCCGTGCGACTTCAAGCACACCGAGTAGGCTCAATCCAAGAGGCTTGGGAACGTGCTGCCAAAGCAGCCGGCAAGGGAGGTAAGGTGATCAGGGTGGGTCATGGTGTCGGAAACGACAGCGGCGGCGCCGACTTCTTCCTGAGACTTGCGGCTTCTGAGAAGAAAGCACGGAAACCCGAGTTCGGTGATACGGTTGCCAGGAAGTCCAGGAAGTGGAAACTCGACAACGGCGACCTGATCGCCGTCATCAATCACGAAAAGCAGGGCAATGAGCTGTTTGGCCGTGCGATTAGCTTCGCCGCAACGTTCAAGATCGCGCGAGAAGCTCTCACGGCAAACCAAGTCAAGGAAGCCGGACGGAAGAACGCGATTCGGAAAAAGCCGAAAGCGCTGAAGTAGGTATGGCAAGGCTGCTACGGGGACCAAGTTGGTCGTGGGCGCCACTACTCTGGACGGCGCTCGTCTTCACGGCGTCTTGCTCGGTGGGTCCTGCAGCTGAACGCAATAGCGAAGCTAGAGGCGCGACGCAGCCCCCAGCTGAGGACGCGCAAACTGCCGGCGCTCCCGCCAGCTTCGCTGCGGTAGGCCACCAGCTACCCCAAGATTTGCAGTCCGAGTTGGCCACTCATTTCGTTCTGAGTGAGGAGGTTCGTGAGGGGTGTCTGTCGCATGAAGTGCAGGCGTGGCCTGTGAAGCGTCTTCTCTTACCTCCTCAAATCATAGGCCCGCAGGTGACTTTGAAGGCCGGCCTCCTCGTTGACGTTGCTCTTCGTTTGGAGTTTCCCCGCCACACGTTTCAGCTACTCGTCTTCGACGGCGGGTCGGCGCTCGTGACGGCTCCGGTCCGATACTTCGAGCACGAGTTGCGAGCACATGGGCAAGCTTGCGCAGTCGAAGGGGCGAGGCTGGCGCGACTCGTCGAACACTTCGGAGCGCTCGTGGGCGCTCAGCCCGCTCAAAAGTGCAAATTTGATCGCGGCGTGGGTTCGACAACAAGAGACTGTGTGGTCCTGCGGGACCTGCAGGTGCAGCAGCAAGACCGAATCGTGTACTACCCGCGGCAAGAGCGCCTGGTCTCACTGGCGCTGTCGACGGGCTCACTAGACGTTCACCATGTCGATTACTACGGAGAGGCCGACCCGCCAAGCTGCCTTCCCGTCATCGGCAAGTCGCCGGACGAGCACGTCGTCGGTTCCGCGTTGGTTGTTGAACCACCACACACGGGGCCCGTGCGAGTGAAGTCCTCCGGGAGCGGATGCTACGCCAGTGCGCTCCTGGTTGCCAGTCGTCCCCTCGAGCGCAGCGTCCTCGAGGATGCGTTGGACGAGACGTTGAAGCACGGGGAGCCCAATGGTGACCACTGACACAGGTCGTCCATCGACGAGCACGGCGAGGTCGTGTAAGCGCTCTTCTACGTCAGCGCTGGTTGGCCTGCTGCTTGGGGCCTGCCACACCGCACTGGTCGGGAGCTGCCAACAGCCCAAAGCCGCCACCGCGCGTGAACCCACCCCGCATTCCTCCCAACGCCAAGCTAGCGAGTTTCGCCTCGGCTGGGTGGGCCAGCAGTGCGTCGCTAAACGAACTCGCGTCTGGCCGATCCACAGCACGCCACGCGGAGTCGTCATCCCGCCCATCCGAACCGCAGCTGAAACGCAGCTCGAGCCGGGTGACTTCATCGACGAAGGGTTTGCATTGCGCTACGAGGATGGGTCTCAATTCGCGATCCGACGAGGCGAGGCATGGTTCTTAGCCGAAACCCAACTATCAACTTACGGCATCCGAGACGCGTCCACCGCCGATAACGGTTGTGAACAGGCGATGGCGCAGTTTGACGGGCTCGTCGCGCAACTCGAATCGCAACTCGGGATGACGGCCAGCGCCCGCTGTCAAGAGGTCGACCTCGAGGGCAATTGGGTCGAACGCCCCTGTCGGCAAGTGCGCGCGGTCAGTGCCGGAGAAACGCTTCGGATCCGCTTGTCTGCAAGCACTGAGTTTCGCTTGTCCGTGGCCATCTCCGACTATGAACTACGCAGCCATCTGGTCAGACGCCGCGGCGCAACCACGCTCGGCTGCTCGCCTCTGCTGTTGCGGAGCGATGATGCCGTTGTGTCGCTGGTCCCATTCGGTCCTGAAGGTAGCGACGCCACTATCGAACTGAATGCCCACGGCAATCTTGCCAGGACTGTTCTGACAGCTGCCACGGCGCCAGACATGGGCCAGCTACGTCACTTGGTTCAGACGCGACGATGGACGTGCGGAAGTGGGGGGCGCAGCACGGATGCAGAAACTCCCACCGGCAAGGAAGCAGATGACTAGGTCGAACAAACTTCCCGTCGTGCCAGGGCGTCGCAACTTCTATCGCTTCAGTCCGCCTGTTTTCGACTTCGAGTTTCGAAGGGAGGGAGACGAGATAGTCCTCGCGTTTCCGAACAAGCGGGCCTTGCTCGACGACAACGGACAGACGCCTGCCACTACATTTTCGGAGCGGGACGTAGTCATGTTCTTCACGCACAGTTCGACTCGCTTCGGCCGCATCTACAAGGGCTCCCTGCGAGCCAATTTCGTTCCGGACGGTGGAAAGCTGCCATGCGCGCTCGTCGTGCCCTCGGAACCGAATCGCACGGTGCCACCAGCCAGCGGGTTCCCGCCAACGCTCATATTGAGTCAACCGACATTTACGGTCGGTCCCTAGGATTATCAGTGGAGCCCAACCACCGCTGAGCGCGAAAAGCAACTTCAGTCCCACCGGGCAAGTGTCTGTTTGACTGCACGCCGCACCAGCGGCGAATCGCTATGCTGGAACGAGCGCAGATAGGAGCTATCCTCCGCTGTCGCCAGATCACAGACCACCGTAACCATGCGCTCTCGCATGGGGCACTCCTCTCTTGCCAGTGCTCGTTTCAAGGTGTCCACCGTCTGCCTGGTTCCCAACCTTCGCAGCGCTTCGAGCACATGGACCAACGCCA
This sequence comes from Polyangiaceae bacterium, assembly GCA_050298815.1. Lineage (GTDB taxonomy): Bacteria > Myxococcota_A > Polyangia > Polyangiales > Polyangiaceae > SZUA-265. The sequence goes on along the minus strand of JBNKUV010000062.1, from coordinate 9,529 downwards.
AGCTCGTCCAGGGCAGCATGAGCACCAAGTCTTCGAGGGGCTGTCGGCAACTCGGGTATCGGTACTTCCAAGCGGCCCGGGCCGCCGCCGCCAACTCGCGATCTGCGCCATCCGGTGTGACGAACTGCGTTTGTTCGTCAATCTGAATCGGCTGCTCAAGCGCGGTGCGCGCCTGGCCCTCGCCCATCGTGGAGTTTTTCTCGATGGTACTGAGCCCGTGCATCGGCATCCACGCCAGGCGCTCGCTCAGCCACTGTGCAACTTGGTCGTCAGGCTCCTTGGTGCCGTTGTCGGTCAGCCATGGGATCCCTACGGTGCTCAAGTCTGTACGGCGAACGAGAGTCCACCGTCGCAGCGTCTCGTCGGAAGCATACCCCACGAAGTCACCAGCTTGACCTTGCGCTTTCCGGAGCGCACCCTGCGCTCGAAAGTGGTGTTCACCGAGCTCCACTCTGCTGCGGGCAGCACCGACCAAGAAAGCGGCTGCGACGAGCCCGAGCACCAACGTGCCAAGCCCAACACCTGGGGAAAACTCCGTCACCCACAACATCGCGACACCACCCGCCACGTACACGACGAGGACTGAGATGGCGCGCGGCACCAGGATGTGCCTGTCGACCTCGTAGGTCGTTGTTTCGGAAGTTTGCCGCCGTTCCACTGTCCGAAGCTAGCACTTTCGCGGCAGCCAAGGCTCAACCCATCACCGTCACTGCCCACAAGCCTTGCCATTTGAGGGAGCGCCCGAGCTCCGCGTGACGGCACAGCACAAAAGCGCTTGTCGTCGACCAGCAGCGCGCGAAGGCCCCGCCGAAGGGGGCGACCAGGACACCGCGCTGTCGGCCTGTTACGCCGCGGCCGCCGCGGGCACGGACCTGTTCACAGAGCGCGCGGGCTCCCCCGCGCTGCGCCTAGCCTGGCCGGTCCGAACGAGCTCGTCGCCCTCGCGTACGGCTCCGCTACGAGTTGAAGCGAGCGTGGAAGGACGGCACGCGCGCCATCTTCCTGTCGCCGCTCGACCTGTGTGCCCGGGTTTGCGTGTTGATACCTCGACCGGGCTTCAACATGACCAGGTACTATGGCCCCCTCGGCAGTCATTCGTCGCTGCGCAGAGAAGTTGTGCCAGAGCCGGCGGCTCTAGTCAGGAACCCACTGCTCGAAGACGATGACCTGCAACGCCGCCCCTCCCACGCGAAGCGCGTGAGGGGCGACGGACTAGCAAGGATCCCACGTCGGTCCTGAACGACTAGCTTTTCTGCTTTTCTGTCAGAACACGCAACCGGGACCGTTGCCTGAATCAAGTGTCGACTCGGCAACGAGGTATGGCAGCTCACATTCCTCGAGGTTCGGGTTGTCTACCACCTCGAGGTCGTAGACGGTCCGGAGTGACGGGTGGAGCGCCAACAACGACGTGAGCGCATCGTTCGAATCAATCTGCAACGATGAGGTGTGAGCGAGCGAACCGAGACCGTCGAGCGTCGTCAGCGCATCGCAGTCTGAGACGAGGACCCTGTCGGTGACCACGGCGACGTTGTCCAGCCCCCTCAGGCTCACCAGGGATGAGCAACTGAGTATGTCGATCGTGTCGAGGACGCTCACGCCTTCGAGCCCGGTGAGGTCTAGAATGGAGGCCCTGTTGACGAGTAGCCGTCCGATGGTCCGCAGACTCTGGAGCGGCTCAAAGGAAGCGACGGGACTCGCGTCGAACAAATCGTCGCTCGCGATGGTGAGAGTCCCGTCGACCCGCGCCAGCTGCTCGAGGCCCTCGAGACCCTGCGTCAGCGTGGTCGAGTAGATCGCGAGATTTCCCTCGACGGTCACCAGCTGCGCGAGCGCGTCGAGCGAAGCGACTCCCGTTGAGATCGTCAGGTTGCCCCGGATCGTCCCGCAGCCATCGAGCGCGCTGAGAAGATCGGCATCGGTCGTCACGCTGAGGTCGCCGACGTCGCAGAGCTCTCCGCCTACGTCGAACGTATGGGCTAACACGTAGTCGTCGCACCATGGCTCCTGCAGGTCCGCAAGTGTGGGTCCGGGCGGGGCGGTGCCTGATCGGATCTCGTGATAGCTGGCGACCAACGAACCGAAATGCTCCACATTGCACACATTGCGCTCCGTCTCCTGGGTTCCGAGATCCGTCCCGAGATAGGAGACCTCCGGATTCGAGAACCACGGAACCTGGGTACACGTCGTCCCCACGGGCAATTCCGCTTCGCAGTCATTCGGGTAAGCCATCACCGTGTACGCCTCGAGGTCATGGGCGGTGAAGCCATGGCCCTCGCCGCTTAGCGTGTCCGCGTGGTTCCGAATCTCTTCGACCGTCGCCCCGGTTCCCAGCGCCTCTTCCGCGACGCGGTAGCGATCGTGGCCGGCTAGAAGGAGGTGGCCGAGCTCGTGCGTGAAGGTGAGGTCTTGTTGATAGAGAACGGTGGCACACGCCGACTCCGCGGCCTCTTCATACAGGGGAAGTCCGAAAGCGTTCGCTGCGCCGCCGCTGCCGTCTTCCGTCGTGAGCATCATCAGCATGACGACGTCGGCCTCCGTAGACGACCGCTCCGCAAAGAGGTCGTTTCTGGCCGCGATCTCGAGTTGGAGCCAGGTGGCGGCACACTTCGGGCCAAACGCTTCGCTAGCACACGGCGCTTCGCCCGCGATATCGTTCTCGCTGATGGGTGCGCCTCCGTGGGTAAGCGGAACCACGCCGGCGAGCGCGGCGCGGTGCGAGACGCCGCTGTTGCTCAAGACGAGGTTCGTGAGCTCCACGCGCGCCGCCGCGAGAGCCCAGTGGTCTTGCCCATTGGCGAGAGCGTCGTCCCAGGCGTCTTGGGTGTACGTGACGAGCACGTTGATCGTCTGGCCCGCGGTTGGCGTCCATACCTCAGCCTCGGGATCGGGGGTCGTCTCTATCGGATCCTCGTCGGTCTCGGCCGGGGGTTCTGGGTCGTTCTTACCATCATCGATCTTGTCGCAGGCAAACTGCATCAGCACCAGCGCGATCACGAGATACCTGAACATGATCAACCCTCCTCCCCCGCGCTCTCGAAGCCGCACTCGAACGCCGCTCGGGGCCGTAGCTCGAGCACCGCGTAGGCGCCCGCGTCGACATTGACGATCTCGAAGCGACGCCCATTCGCGTCGATCGACGCCGCCACCCGTCCGTTCTTGCGTCCGACGAACCCCACCCAACCGAGCGGGTCACCGTCGACCACGCCGAACCACGAGTAGGCGCTGTTCGCGATGGGTCCCGCGCGCCGCACGCGAAGCTCGAGGCTGACGTCCGGGAATGGATGCACCACAAACTGGGAGCGCGGTGAAGGCCAAGCATCGGGTCGCTGAAATCGGACGAAACGATGGCGGATCACGTCGTCTCGGTGCTCGATCACGCGGCGCCAGCGCGCCGGAGGATCGGCGACGGGCTGGAGCCATCGCCGTGTATCGACGCGCGGCGTTTCGAGTGCAGCGCGATGGACACCCGAAGACTCGGGAGCCGCTGCGCAGCCCGCGGCGATGAGCCCGTGGATGATGAGGGGTAGGAGCACCCCACGTTGTCGTTTCATTGAGTTGTCTTCCTTCCGGGAGGATCTGGTGGTGGGTGTTGGTTGGGCTGGAGGGGCGGGTGATTTGACGATGAATTGCATCGGAACGCTCTTTCCGTAGGTAATGAACACGTGGCAGTTGGGCAGCGGAGGCAGAGCCGGTGGCTCGACCCTGTTTGGCAGACCCAAGGAAGAAGCGTGCCAAGCAGATTCATCCGGTTTTCTGTGCCGCGACGCGCCTTGTCGGAGCCCAGAGACTGTCCGAGGACTGTCGTCAAGCAGACGGGCTACCTAGACAGAGGCGGCCCACCGAGCACCGCCGGGGTCAAGCGCGGCCTTCGACCACCGATGTCACGACGTCCCACCAGGCTGTACTCTGCGTCCACCATGTAGCGCTGTTTGGCAAGCCGCCTCTCGAGCAAGCCGTGCAACTCGTCGAAAACGCCCCTTGGCGAAAATACAACGCGTTACGAGGGATTCGAGTGCTCCAGGCCTACAGCACTGCACCGCCGTGAGCCTCAGTGATTCACCGACAACCCAGATGGGAAGAACAACTAACCATTTGCGGTTAATGAAGATCGAACGAGCCCTATCCACGACATTGAATGCTTGCGCTCCCGCAAGAGCTTCACTATGGCCGATACGGACGAGAGATCGTCAAGCGGGGCCATTGAAATGGGGGCGTCGCATGAACGTAGACATTCTATCGCGGAGCATCGCGAAAGGAGCAGCATCATGTTTGCAGCATTGGATCGTTTCATCAAGGTTCGTCAATTCGGCGTCGGACGCCGACTGTTCACATTCGACAAGGTGCGGACGCAAGCGAGGGAGCTCGAAAACACCGATATCGTCGCGTTCACCGAACAAGCGATCGCTCACGATGAGAGCGTCACCCAGCCGCTGAACGCGCGCTGGAAAAGGCAGAAGAGCGGCGCCACGGCCCCCACGGTTTCGCCACATGGTCGCGAAGCGGATCGCGCGTTCGACACCTGCTTGGGTGGTATCGACCGCGTACTCCTCGGCATTCCGCGCATCTGGGGCAGAGAGCACGCGAGTGCGGTACAGGCGCAGAGACTACACGCGCAGTTGTTCCCCGCGGGCGTGGGAGAGATCACTTCCCTCTCCTGGGTCGACGAAGTCGGCGAGGGACGCCGCATCGTTCGGCTTGCCCAAAGCGAGGAGTGGAGGGAGGCGGTGGCGAGTACGGGCCTCACTGCGCCCATCGAACGACTACAGGTCGTCACGGATGCGTTGAAGGACGTTCTGGAGCGCGACCCGGTGGGCCTGCTGTTCAGTGAAGTCCGCGGTGCTCGCGCGAAGGGCCAGGGCTACCTGCGCGCGATCATCGCCAAGTGCATCGGCGATTACCCGAACCCAACAGCCGAGCACGAGACCGTGCGCCTGCGATTGCTAGCGCCCGTGATCGAACAAGACGAAAAAATCGCCTTCTACAACCGCCGGCGTCGCCCGGTTCCGGACATCGATCCCCAGACGGGCAACGAAACGGCTCCCGACCAGACACCGGAGACCGAGTAGGGGCGTGGCAGGCGCGCTCAACGTGCCCAATGCCGAGGGGCTGTGTCTCGATAGTTGTGCCGTTGTGCCAAATGGCGAGGGGTCAGGGCTCTCTCCACGCGACGTTGTCGCAAAAAGGGAGGGCTGAGACTTCATCGCGCGTCGCATCGCGTCAAACGGGCGAGGCCCCAGCTCTCGCTGGACGTCACGCGCAGTGGATCAGCGAGACCTATGCCCTCACTGACCGGCGGGCACTCCCCAACGCGGGAGGCCCCGCCCCTCGCCTCGCGAGGCAACGATGTGGGGTTACGAGCCTTCGAGCCTCACTGATTGGCACAGACATGTCGCGCCGCGAGCGTGACGCTGATCGACCCGCGCGACGCCGACGCGAGATGGAGGAGGACTTCAAGGGTGTGGACGAACTCGACTGCGCCAGGCTATGCCCGCTGGCGAGCCAGTTGACGCCCATGAATCGAACCAACGCCACCTTGGCAGCCGCCGCCCTCGTATCCTCGTTGCTCGCCGGGGCATGCGAACAGGAGACGGGCCCAGTGGGTGACGCCAAGGCCTGGGCGGAGAAAGCCTGCGCGTGTGACAATGCCAGCTGTGAGGCAGAGCTGCGTCAGGCGGCGACGGAACTCGCCCAACGCCACGCGGAGGCGTTAACTACGGACACGCTGCGCATCGAGTACGGCAAGGCCATTGCCAGCGGGCAGGGCTGTCTGGCCAAGGCGCGGCTGCGTCCCTAAGCCCGTCAGGACGCGGCTGAAAAAGCGAGCACTGCCCCTGAGTGGGGCAGGTCTGAGCCATGCTGGCGCCTGGCTCGGCGCTTCAAGAAGAAAACTGCCTACGCCCGGGGCAGCCGTTCGACGTTCAGGGGGTGAACGTGAGCCTACGAGGGAAAGTGCGTCGCCTGCGCGTGCCCGGCGTCATCAGGTGTCTCGTACCCGTCGCGGGACTCGCCCTGAGCTGTGGCAGCGGAGTGGAATCTTCCAAGGCTCGTAGCGATGCCGACTGGTCAGACCGAGGAGTCGATGCGGCCTCGACGGATACGGACACTGGCCGTGGCGGCGAGGGCGCCGCTGGCGCGAGTGACGCCGGTCACGACGAGGAAGGAGTACCCGCCCCAACTGACGGCAGCGCATCTGGCGCCGTCCAAAGCAGCGGTGAGGGCGACGCTGGGGCTGTCGTCCCGGCTGGTTCGATTAGCGACGAGTGTGCTGTGCCACGGTCGAAACTCGTTCGCCTGAGCTTCCACCAGCAGGCCAACGCCGTGGAAGCATTGTTCGGAGAAACGATCGCGAACCAAGTTCGCGGGGCGCTCGGTCTGGAAGCGAGGAGGGCGTTTCCTCCTTTGTTGGATGTACGCGAAGGGTTTGTTGTTGGTGAAACACAGTTTGCTGCGTCCGGCGAAGTCGCCTCGCTGGTTGGCAAGTTCGTCTTAGACAACTTCGACGACGCGACTCATTGCGGGGAGCAGCCCGAACGCCTCTGCGCCGAGGCCTTCGTCATCAACTTCGCACAGCGGGCAACCCGCAAACCGATCGACGCAAAAACGACGGAAAGCTTGCTGCAGGTCGTCGCTGAAGTGCTGGATGTTGGCGGGAGCCTTCAGCAGGCAGTGCAATACAGTGTCGAGGCCATCTTGAACTCGCCGTCGTTCTTGTATCGAACGGAGTTTGGACCAACGGGTGCGTCGATTGGTCAGGTCCAACTGACATCATATGAGCTAGCTAGCGCCTTGTCCTTCTTCTTGACGGACGGCCCCCCTGACGACGCGCTCTTGACTGCCGCCGCGGATGACTCCTTGACGACGCGAGAAGGGATCACAGCTCAGGTTGACAGACTGCTGGCGTCCGACGTGGCTCGGGCCCACTTCGCCCGAGCGATGCTCGACTACTTCACCGCCGACCGTCTCGAGAGCGTCGTTCTGGACCAGGCGCTCGCCCCGGAATTCGATACAGAGCTCAGGCAGGCACTGTTTCGAGAGGTGCACGAGTTCATGCACTTGCACCTGTGGAAGACGCCGCTGGGAGAGCTGCTGACCACACGCGAGTCGAGGGTAAACGCTCGCTTGGCTGAGCTTTACGGCATCGCTGACTTCGATCCGGGGAACGTGGATGAGAACGGTTTCGCACCCGTCAGTCTGCCCGAGGAACGCGCCGGAGTCCTGACGTTGGCTGGCTTGCTAACATCGCGCTCGCGACCCACTGGGACCTCGGTGGTAGGACGAGGGTTGTGGGTCCGCTCCCTCCTCTTGTGTGCCGAAAATCCCCCTTTCCCGGAGCAGCTACAAGACTCCGTGGTCGACTTCACGCCGCCCCCCGAGGACGCCTCGGAGAGAGAAAAGGCCGAGATGCGTGCGACCGAGCCGGGGTGTGCAGATTGTCATCGGCTGATCGATCCCTACGGCCTCGCCTTGGAGTCGTTCGACTTGCTCGGACGACTGCGCCAGGTCGATGAGTTTGGGCGCCCAATCGACACGCGGGTGACGTTGCCCGCCGAAGTGGGCGGGGCCGCCATCGATGACGCGACGGAGCTTGCCGCAAGCATCGAAGCCAGTCAGCGCTGGCATCAGTGCATTGCCGAATCGTTCGTCAGCTACGCGTTGGCGGAGCCGACAGACGACTGCCATTCTCGGACGGAGGTGGAACCGAGGTTGCGGTCCGACGCGACATTCGCCGATCTGATTCGTGAAATCACCGTGTCCCAAGTCCTTTCCACGCGCCAGAGGGTTGACTGATGCCGTCCTACAACTTGAAACGTCGTGCGTTCGTGATGGGTCTTGGCGGGGCTTTCGGTGCCAGGCTGCTGTTGAAGAATCTCGAGGCCGCTGAGCAGGGCGCTCCCTCACCACCGCGCTTGCTGGTGGCGTTCTGGCCGGGCGGCACCGTGCACTACAACTTCAATCCCATCGGTGCGGGGCGCGAGTACATGGCCTCGAGAATCCTCCAACCGTTGGAGGATCTGGGGCTACGTGACGACATGATCGTACTGCAGAACATGCACATGCGCGGGTTGCAGGGTGTGGGCGGTGGCGCGGGAGAGGCGGGCGTCGTGTTCATGACAACGGGAAAGTCGAGCCCGGGCACTCGCCAGAACGGGGGGGAGACCGACGACTCGATCGCTGGCGGCCCCTCGTTCGACCAGATCTTCCTTCGTCGGGTGCCGGGGATGACCGCGGCTGGCATCGGCTACCTCAACGTCACCTGCGACGACCGCGTGGATAGCCACGAGGTGTCCTCTCGCTGCCTCTCGTATTCACACGATGTCCGCGAAACAGCTGCGGCGAACCCGAGCGGGGGAATGCTGGAGGAGAACATCCCGCTAAGACCAGAGCTCAGTCCCTTTGACGCCTATGCCAAGTTGTTCACCGGCTTTGCTGCAGGGGTGACGAGCGACGAAGCGCTCAACGCCCTACGCATGAAGCAGAGCGTTCTCGACTACGCTACCCGGGATTTGGATCAGTTACGGCAGCTGGCGCCGGTTTCGGAGCGGGACAAGATCGACGTCCACGCCGACGCTATCCGCAGGGCGGAGAAGCAGTTGGCGGCCAGTTTGGAGGCCCAGAGAGGCTGCGGTCTCGACGAGCTAGTCGAGCCCGATCCGGACCTCGTCGCAAAAACGGGCGACGTGAACTCCAGTTACGGCAATCCGCAAGCGGAGACCGGTGACGAGAGTCACTTGGAGCGGTTGGCGTCCGACTACTTTGCTCTCATCGGTGTTGCCTTCCAATGTGACATCTTGCGAGTGGCGACCTTTCAGTGGTGTCCAGCCACGAACCACGTTGCTTTCCAGGGCATGTACCCAGGGGAGCCAGACACCGCATATAGACACCATCCGCTAGGCTCCGCGGTATTCGACCACAACGCGTTCATTTCCGTCAGCTCCGACACACGTGAAGCCGAGATCGCTGAGTTTCTGACCAACGCTCACGTCTGGTTCAACCGGAAGCTCGGAGAGCAGTTGGTGCCCTTCAAGACGATGACGGACGTCTTCGGCGGAACGCTCTTGGATCACATGGTGGTCCCCTACGTAACTGAGAAGTCGAACATGGCGGATGCCCGAGTGCCCATCCCGGCGATACTTTTTGGCGGCAAGGCCCTCGGACTCATCGGAGGTCAATACTACGATGAGTCGCGCCACACGAACGACATGTGGATGACGGTCGCCCAAGCCCTCATGGGTCAAGAAGATCCCATGGCGCTGCTGGCGGATGAAGACTTCTACAAGACAGACATCGCGCCCATCAAAGGCCTCTGGCAAGCCCCGTGACTCATGCGCCTCTGGCGGAGCCGAGAGCGCCGTCGCGCTGAACGCACAGTGCGCGGGAGAGACCATCCGTACCAAGTCGCCGAGCCACGTCCTGCAGGATCGCGAATTTGCGCCGACAAGGCGTGAATGAAAAAGCGACACAAGGCGGAGGCGCTGAGGCGCCGGGTGGAGGCGGAGCGGGCTGCGAGCACAGGAGTGTGGCCGCGGTA
>JBNKUV010000061.1:0-3049 GCA_050298815.1 Polyangiaceae bacterium | reverse complement strand
ACTCTCTCGCTCTTCTCACATCATTCGATTACCTGCTGCACTACACCGAGGCTGCCAGTGCCTTTCGCTCCGCTTCATACCCAATGGCCCAGATGAAGCCCACCAGCTCACGCGCTACCGCCGTCGCGACCTTCCCCGCTGGCTTTTTCTGGTACAGCAGCTTCGTGAACTTCCGGTGAAGACGCTCCTGTGCCTTCCATGCGATGTCCGCCACCTCCGATGGCAAACGCGCTAGCTGCTCCTTCAAGCGCGCACTCAGCCACGGCCGATGACGCGCATGCCACGCGCTTTCACCGAGCACGCGGCGCAGGTGAGCGCTCCCGTTGCGCGTGATGCGACCTCGCGACTCGCGGCTCCCACTCGAGTACTCCGACGGCACCAACCCTGCGTACCCCATCAGTTGGCCCGCACGCTCGAAGCGCTGGAACGTACCAACCTCCGCCACTACCGTCACCGCCGTCAGCTTCGCTACCCCTCTCAGCGCCTGCAGGGCTTCGATCACCGCTCGTTGCTCTGCTGGCGCCTTCTCGATCGCACGGTCGATCGCCAACTCCAGACGGCTCACTCGCTCGCCCAACCGTTGCACCTCCGAAACGCAGTCCTCAAACGTTACCCGCTGTCCCTCATACTCGAATTCCAGACCATGAACCCACGCCCACCAACGATGGCTCCACGCCTTCCGACCATCGGGATGACGTAGCCCATTCCGCAACAGGTACTTCACCACCCGGTGCTTCGCCCGCGTCTCATCCTTCTTCGCTGCTGCTCTCGCCCGCACCAGGTCCCTTAGCGCTTCATGTTCCGCCGTCGGCACCCACACTCGCGTCAGCAACCCAGCTCGATAGTACTCCGCCAGTTTCTCCGCGTCACGACGGTCCGTCTTGATCCGCTCGCCTGACTTCTGCGGCGTCATCGACGGCGCTATCACCTCACATTCAACGCCCTGCTTCGTCAACTCCCAGTACAGCGCGTAGCCTGTTGGCCCCGCTTCGTAACAAACCTTCAAGTCCTTCGTACCCACCCGCTCCAGCAGCTTCCTCAGGCCCTCCGGGCGATTCCGAAACGCTCCAACACTGCGCACTTTCGAACGGCCCTCCGCGATCGCCGCTACGATCGTTTCCGCGTGCACATCCAGTCCTAAATATCGTGTACTCTTCGCCATGACCGACCTCTTCCTTTGTGGCTCTGCGCCGTTGTCTTTGTCGGCTGCGACCGTAACCCACGTTTGCAGGTTGGGGTCGGTCGTTCCATCATGACTGGGCAGACTTGGGGCACCATGCCGCGGTCAGACGCCAAGGAGTGACAGTGACATCCGAGCGAGAGACGAAAGCGAAGTTCCGAGCGGTTGGCTCGTTCCTGGTTCGCTCCCGCAGGCTTTTTGTCATCGTCGGTGACGTTGTTGAAGGCACGGTCGTCCCAGGAATGACCGTGCGCCTGCCGTTAAACCCATCGTTGACTGTTGCGGCCTCCGTGAAAGCTGTCGAGTATGTCGACATCCTGCACGAGGGGAAGTCCTACATGGGCCTGGCCCTTGAGTACGAGCATCCAGAGGAGCTGGAGTTCTGGATGGCCATGCGGATATCTGGCGAGGTTCTCGAGTTGAATCGGTAGCCCGTTCCACTGCTGAGCCCGACGTTGTTTGATATGATTGGTCCCCCCTATGGATGTTGACCATCACATCGCGACGTGGGCCCATCGCCTCAGCGTCGCCCTTCGTCGTCTGCATCAACAAAGTGCCGAAGTGGAGCCGCTCGTCACTGCCGGCGAGCCCGGAAAGCAGCTTCTTTTCTAGTCTTGACCCATGAAGATGAACTCCCCGCTCCCGGTATCCATGATTCCGAATTGGGTCGAATTGTACTCAACGCCGATGAAGTCCCCCGTGCGACCTTCGATCATCCAACTCGCGGCTTCGCCGATCCGGACTATTTGAGGTCGTTCGAATCGATAGGGTTCGAGTCTCGCCTGCACGAACGGATCTTCTCGCCAGAGCACCACACCGTCCGCTGATATCGCTACCACGTGTCGTCCATCCCCTTCCACGTAGTACGTGACGCCGTCGTTGGGTCTCTGATATGCCTGAGCACCCTGGAAGGGGCGCGTCCGCACTACGTACTGTTCCGTTGCTCCGATCCTGCGCGTCTCAACAGGAGCCACCGTCTCAGCGGGCCTGACCTTCGTCTCTCCTCTCATCGCGTCGCTATGTTCCGTTGACTCCACGTCGCACCCGGCACCACCGGTGCTCAACACCAACACCAACGCGAGCCAGTTGCGCTCAACCCATTCCCGAATTCCTGCGAACGTCATCTTCATGAGGCAGAGACACCTCTGCAGTAGCATATACACCAGTGGGTCGTTTCCCTTGGCTCTTCGACCATGGTCCGGGCTGCCCGGCAATGCTAGTGCTGGGGTCCGGAAGGCTCGTTGGGCTCCGTCATGCCACCGATGTGGCGGCAGATCGCCGTCCCGTATCCTGGTAGCCTTGCCATTTGGTGCCCTGTGCCGTGGGTCCTCCCACAGGAGAACGGCAGGACGTGGGCAAGCTGGCCGCCTGCGACCAGGACCTCGGCTTCGGTGCGATCAGCGCGCAGATTCGCTAGTCGACGAAGTTCTCGCGGGCGATCAGATTCCCAAGATCCGAGGCGGCCACGCTACCTGGGTGCTTTCCTCCGTTCTGGCGCAATCCGATGAGCCCATCGCTCACCAAGCCTCTTCCAGGACACAGCCAAGACCGAGACGTGAACCGGAGGCAGACACTTCCTTCACGCCGCTGCCCAACAAGCCATTGCTACTGACACAGGGGCCTGAGATGCCTCGCCCTGCTGGTGAACCCTCGCTAAGGTGGCGGCTGGTCGCCGCCACCGATTGTTGGTAGCCCCGCCGACTGAGGTGTTGTTTCGTTTGCCCCTGTGCAGCAGAATGGCAGGTCGTTGAGGATGTAGAAAAAGGCCCGAGTTCCCTTGGAATTGGGGATCCGGATGGATACAAGGGCCATCGACACAGCTGAAGAGGAGCGTGACGATGGCCAGGTACAAGCCCTACGATCTCAATC
>JBNKUV010000060.1:0-7607 GCA_050298815.1 Polyangiaceae bacterium | reverse complement strand
ACTCTCTCGCTCTTCTCACATCATTCGATTACCTGCTGCACTACACCGAGGCTGCCAGTGCCTTTCGCTCCGCTTCATACCCAATGGCCCAGATGAAGCCCACCAGCTCACGCGCTACCGCCGTCGCGACCTTCCCCGCTGTCACGACGGTCCGTCTTGATCCGCTCGCGTGACTTCTGCGGCGTCATCGACCGCGCTCTCACCTCACATTCAACGCCCTGCTTCGTCAACTCCCAGCTTGGTTCTGGCGTAAGCAATATGGGAGCCGGTTCCGCGGCAAGCCCTGAGTGTTCGTTCGTGAACCAAGTGCTCCCGGGGGCTCGAACGCGAGTTAGTGATCATCGTCATATTCGCCATTGAAAATTCGTAGCCCCTGGGCGCATGTCCTTCTCTTCTACACCCTCAGTTCCACGCTGAAAGCTTCATCGAGTCAGACCGGTCCAGCCATAAGGCCATTGAATCTGACAAGGGGCCCTGAACCGCCTCGCTCCGTCGACACGCCCCGGCAGGCGGCGGCTGGTCGCCGCCACTGTTCGTTGTTGCATCAACCGCTGATGGGTTGTTTCCTGGCCCCTTGCGGGTTAATGGCAGGTCGGCAGGAGGACTCCATAGATTAACGCCCGCGTAGCAATCTCAGATTGAAACACCAGCGAACCGAAGGTAGCTTCTCCGCCCACCAAGACCGTATGCTTGACTCGCCCATACGGCTCCACCGCCGCTTGCCGACTGTTTAGCGCCACCCCCGGGGAGTCTACGACCTCGGAGCGACCTTGCTCAATCAGCTCGCCCGAACCCTCGCGTGACCGACTCGACGAACCGGTTGGTTCTTGTACCTGGCGCTGCCCCGGGACTTGCCACCGCGGCAAGCGTCCTCCACACCCGTTCTGGCCCGCGCGTTGAAGTGCCGCTCACAGTCGCCCCGACCTTACCGACCTGCACTGCCCACCCGAAGCCACTGCGTTTCTGTCGACTGCCCGGAGACGACGACCAGCATCCCGCAACAACCATCGTGCTGTAGCGATTCCGACGTGGTAGGTTTTGCCTCGTGAAGCCCGTCGAAGCCTCGTATGAGAATGGTTTGCTCAAGCCTGCGAAACCCCTCCCTCTCGCAGAAGGCGAACACGTCAAACTCATTGTCGTCCGCCAGCCAGATCCCAAGCGCTGGGACTTGACCCGCATCGCTTCAGCCGCCGACGATGAAGACCTCGCCCTGGCCGAAGCCGGCCTCGACGAGTGGGCTGCCGAACTCGACGCCGAGGACTCCAGGTGAATCGTGGTGACCCTTGCTGACTCCGAGCTCGCAGAGCTGGAAATGGGCACCGACGAAGCCCTTGGACGGGTCGAGTCTGATGCAGGTTAACGTCAGGAAGACTCCGGAATAGAACGCCTCGCACTCCCCAGTCACCTGCAAGGAGTGTTCTTCGACACCGTGTGGGAAACCAGCAAGCTCAGGGCGCTGCCGACGCCGGCCTCAACCGTCACGCTCAATGAGCTGGAGTGGCAACTCGACCTGACAGTCTGGTCAACCGTCCCGGGACAGCTTCGCTTCGATCTCTCGCCGAGTGGTTGTTTGCCAACTGCGGCAGGTGGGTCATCGTCGATGGCTACCACCGCCTCGCCAAGCATTGGCTCAGCTGACACCCTACCGCCAGGGCCTGCTCCGCGATCTGATCATCGATGATGGTCAACCATCGCAAAAAACTGGGCGCCGCCTCGAGACTCTGCAACAAAACTCACCTCCTTGTCTTTTGAGCAACGCGGAGGGAGCCCCTTCAGAGGCTTGATGGGCAAGTTATCTAAGGGGGCTTCGGTTTGCTCCCTCGTTTTGCTTGCTCAGGGCTGCAGTGATCCCCAGCTCAATGCGTGACGCGGGTCACGGTCTCGTCCTTCTTTGCGGCAGTCCTCGCTCGTACTAGGTCGCGCAAGGCTTCATGCTCCGCGGTCGGCGCCCACACCGTCGTCAGCATTCCCGCGCGGTAGTACTCCGCCAACTTCTGCGCATCTCGACGGTCCGTCTTGATCTTCTCCCCCGATTTCTGCGGTGTCATTCGACCGTCCCTCGCGATCGTGTGCCCTTCGCCATGACCGACCTCTTCCTTTGTGGCTCTGCGCCGTTGTCTTTGTCGGCTGCGACCGTAACCCACGTTTGCAGGTTGGGGTCGGTCGTTCCATCATGACTGGGCGGACGAGACTTGCGCAGACCACGGCGTCGATGCTCATGCCGACATCAAGGAACGGTCTCTTCGGCTCCTTTCTTCAACCGCATGACTCCGAGCAAGCACCCAAGCAAACCTCGCGGTGCAACGGACACTCTTCCACACTCACTTTCGTCGAGATCGCCACGTGACCTTCCCAAGAGCCACGACAACCTGCTGGACTACCGATGAACTCGATTGACCCCAAAAACCTCGTTGCCGAAGGCTACAATCGATGCGCTCGTGCCTATTCCGATGCACGACGGCACCGTTCCGACTCCCAGATCCGCTGGGTCGATGTCCTAGGGCAACGACTGCCAAGCTCAAGTAAGATCCTCGACGTGGGCTGCGGCTCTGGCTTCCCAATCACAGCTACGCTGGCTACTTTCGCGGCGGTCACAGGCGTCGATATCTCCAAGAGCCAACTGGAACTCGCACGGCAGAATGTCCCTTCCGCCCACTTCATCTGTGGTGACATCATGGCACAGACCTTTCCCGATGCATCGTTCGACGCAATCGTCGCCTACTACTCACTTTTCCACGTACCCAGGGACGAGCAGGTCGTGCTTCTGTCCCGCTTCAAACGTTGGCTTCGACCAGATGGGTATCTCCTCGCCACACTCGCCAATTCTGATCATCCTGGCTACACCGAACCTGACTTTTTTGGCACCACCATGTACTGGAGCCACTTCGACTCGCACGGATACTACACCCTCCTCGAACGCCTCGGATTCGATGTCCTTCTCCGCGACGTAACTGGGCACGGATACGATGACGCCTCCGAGATACCGGCAGAGCAACATCCCATCGTGCTGGCTCAAACGCGCTCTTGAGCCCCTCGAACGGGCGCCTAACTAGCTCAGCGCATTCCGTCCTCGCGTTCGCGGCCTTCGCCTACCCTACGCGGCCCGGATCGTCCAGTGGAAGACTCTCAGCTACCATGTTGTCCTCCATTTCATCGCGCTACCGTCCGCCGATATTGCTGTACGGCGCGTCGCCAAACGTGTCGCGGCGGGTGGTCACGACATGCCAGAAGCTGATGTTCGCCGTCAATTCAAGCGTGGCCGCGCCCTCTTCAACGAGGCTTCGTTTCCGAGTACTTCCACTGGCTGAGTGACGACCATGGCCTCCGACTCGTCGAACACCGACGCAACCCCTAAAGGGCACCTGGCCCGCCGGGGTAGCTTACACGACTTTCCGAACCTGACCAGTTACCGCACCGCAGTTGGAAGAGTAAAGCGCTCGCCTTGCGCGGTCTTGAACTGCGGCAGCAAGATCGTTCGAGCGACTTTCCCGAGGCTGGCGTTCAGGTCCCAGGCGGTACTGTCGAGACAGGCGAGAAGCCTAGTGCCGCCGTGCTGAGAGAAGCGCACGAAGAGACGGGCCTGGCCGACCTCAAACTCGTTCGCGCCCTCGGCGTCCGCGACGTACCTGCGGGGGTTGGTGTCATCCGACGCCACATTTCCCATCTCGTGGCTGCTGCCCCCCACAACGACACCTGGGACCACTTGGAGAAGAGCCCTGCGTGCGGCGGTCCCCCCATCAGGTTCCGATTTCGATGGGTGGCCACGCGAGCCCTCTCGGCGCCCTGACGGAGCAGCTCTCACTCGGCCTAGAGAAACCAGTCTCAACGATGCCGCCTCCAGGAACCATCATCCGCTTCGCGTCACGCGTCCTGCTGCTTGACCACTCGGACCGTTTGCTACTTCTCTCCGCCACCACCCTAGATGGTTCACCGTTCTGGGTCGCGCCAGGTGGCGGCTTGACCCAGGGCGAGCATTTCTGCGCTGGCCTGCTCCGCGAGTTGCGCGAAGAGGTCGGCGTCAACGTCGAGCTTGGACCCATCGTCTGGTTCCGCAGACACGTCCTGCAGACGCCCACCGGCGTGTTCGACCAAACCGAACGCTTCTTCGTCGCCCGCGCCCTAGCCACAGACCTCAAACCGACCAAACAAGATAGCTACGTTCACGGGCATCGCTGGTGGACGCTCGGCGACCTTATCGAGTCTTCCGACGCTACGGCTCCCCAGACCCTGCGTGAACACGCTCCAGACATTATGGCCGGCCTCTTCCCTGAAGCCCCGTTCGATGTCGGACTCTGAAACCGTCGCGCCAGCGGCCCTGTCTGCTATCACCATCACCGCCACCACCTCTCAGGGACTCTCCAGTTGACCGCTCTTCGCGTACAACAGGTCTTCGACCTGCCTCCTGGGTTCGACTCACTCGTTCTGCAAAGTCAGGCCGAAGGCTTTCACTTTCTTCGACGCATGCGCGACGACTGGACGGCCCGGACCAACTGCTTTGCTGCGCCGGGGGAGGCCCTCTTCGCCGGATTCGACGCCACTGTCGTCGGAGTCTGCGGGTTGAATGTCGATCCCTACGCGAACTCGCCCCAGACTGGTCGAATTAGGCATCTCTACGTCTCTCCCGCCCACAGGCGCCGTGGCATCGCACGAGCCTTGCTCAGCGCGGTCATCACCCAGGCTCGACAGTCGTTTGCCGTCCTACGACTTCGCACCAACTCCGCCGAAGCCGCGCACTTCTACGAGGCACACGACTTCATCCAGGCCCAACAGGAGCATGCGACCCACGTCAGGCACCTATTCTGACCGGTCCAGCCATACGAAGCTGGCTATTGTCGTGAAGTGCGGCCGCGCTCGCACAGCTTTACCTGTCCGATCCTCCACGTTGAGCGCCGCTTGCACCGCAGCAAGCTACGGCAAGCCGCCCCGCCAGCTGAGAAGAAGCAATTCACGGCCGAAGACTTCTCCTACGACTTGGACCGCATGGCGTGCGTCTGTCCCGCCGGCCACAAGCTCTACCAAGCAGGCAAAGACATGCTCTTCAACGGCTACCGCGTTGCCCGATTCAAAGCGCCCATAACCGCCTGCCGACGTTGCCCCCTGCGCGCCAAGTGTTTACGAAAACCAGACCGCACCCCTCAGCGCCAGCTGACGATTATCAAGCACACAGAGGGTCCGCCGCAGCAGGCCAAACCAAACAAGCACTCACCGACCGAACGGATGCGGACTCGCCGGCGGGGCGAGAGCTCTACAGCAAGCGAATGGGAACGGTTGAGCCCGTCTTCGGCAACATCCAAAACAAGGGCATGCGCCGCTTTACGATGCGTGGACAACTCAAGGTCAACGCACAGTGGCAGCTCTTCACCATCGTGCACAACATCGAGAAGATTGCCAGAGTGCACCGTCAGTGACGGCGTCAGCCCCGGGTCAACCGGGGCGGCCCCACCCGAAGGGGCTCGGGCACGGGGCCACGAAAATCGAGCGCGGGGGGCTCGAGGGGGCGGGGGGCAGGTTGACGTTCTCGCCAGATTGGGTTTTTCTACGGCCTCGTTAGCCACACGCCATACCTTCAGCCATCACACACGCGTGGCTCTCGCAATCTGTCACGCCGGCTCAACTCCCTGACTGCGCCTCAACTTCCCAATTCCGATACCCGTTGCTCCGGAACGTCTCGCCAAGCTCCCCACATACTTCAGCCAGCAACTCCGGGCTGTGCATGTACGTTTTGATGCCTGAGATGCGGTCTCCGTCCGTGCTGAACAGCGACACACCCCGTACATGTTCGCCGTCTTCGTGACTCCAGAACGTCAGAACAAGCGGCACCCCGCGGTGCATCCTCACTCTTCGCCATGACCGACCTCTTCCTTTGTGGCTCTGCGCCGTTGTCTTTGTCGGCTGCGACCGTAACCCACGTTTGCAGGTTGGGGTCGGTCGTTCCATCATGACTAGCCTGACTCACGCCGTCGCCCCTAACTTACGCGGCGTATCGACACTCTGCCTTGGGCACCTCGAAACAGTCGCTCGCTCACTGTCCACTCTGTTCCGCAAGTGAGGCCTCCGCGGGGTCTAGCGCAGCGCCACCGAAGTCCGTTCCGTTTGTGCGGGTTCGAATCGCTGCTGCCAACATCTGGACGATCAACTACCGTGACGCATGGTCCTTCCCCAGCGCCTACAGCTCGCCCGGACCGTTCATCCCTTGCCCCTATTCTCCGGACCGGCTTCGCGTTGCCTAGTACCGTCCGCTAGACACCGAACGCCCTCCTCCTCGCAGGCGGTGTTCTGACCAGCGCGATTCCCCCGCCAGTTGCGTCGTGGCATGCTGCTGCGACGGCAGCTTCCCAGCCAAAGTAGCGAGGCTGGGATCCTCACCCCTCGCGACTCCGCCCGTCGAGCACCATGCACGTTTTTTTTTGCCCTCGTGTGCGCGAGGTTGGCTTCGCGCCTGCTATCCGTCGGCGTCAAGTCGACCGGTTTCTGACGCTCGACTTGGCGTCCTCATCCCCGGGCGCAGCGTCCAGGCGACACCACGCAGCCCATCCTCGTTCTTCACCCTTGTTGTGAAACCAACCCGCCTGCAATCGGCCCCGCCAATCGTTCAACGACAGGGACGCCTCGCCTCAGCCCCCTCAGCCGTTGCCTCCTCTCCAGGACACGCGTACACTCTGACAATGTCGAGCAGCGTCCCCATGCCACCTCCAGGTTTTGACGGCCTCTCCGTACAGGAGAAGATCGAATACATTCAGGCCCTTTGGGACGACGTTGCCACTGCCGAGGATGTCGAACTCACTGACGCCCATCGCGAGATCATCCGTCAGCGGCTCGCCGAGCATCGAGCCGACCCGCGCCAGGGTCGACCGTGGTCAGAAGTCCGCCGGGACATTGAACGCAAGCTCGCTGAGCGGTTCGGCGACCGGTGACCGTCGAAATCATCATCAAGCCGAAAGCCGAAGACGAGATGCGAGCCGCTGCCGAATGGTACGAGGCCCGTCGTCCCGCTCTGGGGTTTGAGTTCCTCGAACAAGTCGACGTCGTCTTCGAACGCATCCAAGAGAACCCGCGCCAGTTCCGGTTCTACGAAGACTCGGTCCGCATCGTGCATCTTCGCCGCTTTCCATTCGGTGTCTTCTACGAGGTCGAGGACGACAAGGCCTTCGTCATATCCGTCATGCGACTCTCGCGACGTGAGGATCGCTGGAAGACTGGTTGACTAGCAGACGCAGGCTAACTCGCACCCTGAGGCGGACCGCAAGAACTAATTTGAGGAATCAGCGGCGTACTTGAGTAGCGGTGATCGTCGTTTGCGCAGGGCTTCGAGATAACGCGACTCGTCGTACGGCTTTTGATCGACCCAGCGCCGCCAGAGGATCCGGATCCACTTGTACGCCAGTGCTCGGACCGTCGCGTTGTGCGAGGCGCCACGCGCTCGGTGACGCTCGTAGAACGCCTTCGCCCAGAACGACCTCGGGATTGTCTGTGCCGTCCACTCTACGAACGTCTGTCGCAGAAACGTCGGGCACGCCCAGCGCCAGTGCACGGTGTGCGATTTGCCACTTCGCTTGGTCACTGGCGCTACTCCGGCATACTTCTGCAGCGAGGCGGCGTTCGGGAAG
>JBNKUV010000059.1:0-78495 GCA_050298815.1 Polyangiaceae bacterium | reverse complement strand
CGTGCGCCAGCCTTGCCCGTCTCCCGGCGGCCGAACGCCGCGAACATGGCGTTGGATCGTTCTCTTGGAGACCCGGATGCCCAGCTTCAAGAGCTCGCCACGGATGCGCTCGGCGCCCCACGTCTTGTTCTCTATCGCCATCCGTCGAACCAGCTCGATGGTTTGATGACGCCGTTTCAGTGAGTCTTCTTGGCGCCTGGAAGCACACCCAGGCTCCAAAGGGGCGGAGGTACGTCCCCTGTTCGCGCGTTGTGCCGCATTTCAGTATCGACAGACACGATGACCGCGCTCAGCCCCTAGACGATGACGCACCACCGCTGTTCAGCGGCGTCACCCAGTTCGCTGGCGGCGGCGAATATGCCGTTCGTACTTCCTTGGCGCGCTTGTTGCGCCTGAAAGTGCAGCTCGTGCGCGCTCGTCTTGCGTTGGCGCCCAAAGAGGTGGCGGCCGGCGTCACTTTCGCCGACGCAGCGAGGAAGGTCGTCCGCTGGTGTCGGCGCTCTACACTCCCGAATTGAAGCAGAAGCCACGTCATTCTGATTGCTAGGAGATCGGCAACACATCGGCTGCTCATGCATCTCGTTGCTATCGCTCATGCAAAGCCATCGGCACGGTTGTTGCGTTACGGCGAAATGGCATGTCTACGAGCGACCCACGATGGGCTCCCGCGCGACGGGAGCGGAGCGATGAGAGCGCAGGGGCCACACAGCCGGGGGACCTGATCGTCGTCGCCTGCGACACAGGTGCAAGCGACGGCGCGGACCCGATTCAGATATCGAGACTCGCCACCGAAGCGACCGCCTTTGGAGCGGACGACATGAAAGCTAGCCCTCTCGCCGGAAAGCTGGCGGCCCCTTCGACATTGGTCGACGTACCCAAGCTCGTCACGGCCTACTATACCGAAGTCCCTGAGCCTTCCGTGAGGGCGGAGCGAGTGGACTTCGGCACGTCTGGTCATCGTGGTTCGTCGCTGAAGCGCGCTTTCAACGAACAGCATATCCTCGCCATCAGCGAGGCCGTCTGTCGCTATAGACAGCTGCGACAGATTAACGGGCCCCTGTTTCTGGGCATCGACACGCACGCGCTCTCTGTGCCCGCGCTGGCCACCGCGCTCGAGGTGCTAGCGGCCAATGGCGTCGAAGTGATGCTCGCGCAAGGCGACGAATACACCCCTACTCCCGCCATCTCTCACGCGATTCTCACCCACAACCGCGGGCGCAAGACGGGGCTCGCCGATGGCATTGTGATCACCCCCTCGCACAATCCGCCCCAGGACGGTGGCTTCAAATACAACCCACCGAACGGTGGAGCCGCGACGGCCGACGTCACCAACTGGATCGAAGCGTGTGCCAACGACCTCCTCGAAGCTCGGCTGGCGGGGGTCAAACGGGTTTCGTACGAGAGAGCGCTGCACGTCCCGACCACGCATCGGCACGACTTCTTGAAGGCCTACGTCGAGGACCTTGGCAACGTGGTCGACATGGATGCGATTCGCGACTCGAAGCTCAGGCTCGGGGTCGATCCTCTTGGCGGCGCTGGAGTCCACTATTGGGCCCGGATCGCCGAGCGTTACAGGCTGAACTTGGCGGTGGTGAGCGAAGCGGTCGACCCGACCTTCCGCTTCATGAGCGTTGATTGGGATGGCCAGATCCGGATGGACCCGTCGTCGCCGTACGCCATGCAGCGGCTGCTCGGCATGAGGGACCGCTTCGACATCGCGTTTGCGTGCGACACGGACCACGACCGCCACGGGATCGTCACGCCGAGCGCCGGCTTGCTGGCGCCCAATCACTATCTCTGCGTGGCGGTCTTCTACCTGTTCCAACATCGAGCGCAGTGGAGCAAGGCAGCGGCGGTCGGGAAGACGGTGGTAAGCAGCGAGCTCATCGATCGCGTGGTGGCGAAGCTCGGCCGCACGCTCTACGAGGTTCCGGTCGGCTTCAAGTGGTTTGCGGACGGCCTACTCGACGGTTCGCTCGCCTTCGTTGGCGAAGAGAGCGCGGGCGCTTCCTTCCTCCGAATGGATGGCAGCGTCTGGACGACGGACAAGGACGGCATCGTGCCGGCCCTGCTCTCAGGTGAGATCGCGGCGCGGATGGGTCGCGATCCAGGAGAGCTCTACCGCGAGCTTGCAGGCGAGCTTGGGGAACCTCTGTCCGATCGCCGCGAGGCGAAAGCCTCACCCGCGGAGAAGAAGATCCTGGAGAGTCTCTCGGCGCGCCAGGTGCGGTCAGCGCAACTCGCGGGGGAGAAGATTCAGGCCGTCCTCACTCATGCGCCAGGCAATGGGGCTCCCATCGGCGGTGTGAAGGTCGTCGCGGACGGCGGGTGGTTTGCGGCGCGCCCGTCGGGAACGGAAGACACCTACAAGATCTACGCGGAGAGTTTCCGAGGGGAGGAACATCTGCGCCGCATCATCGAAGAAGCTAAAACGATCGTGCGTGACGCGTTGACGGGGGCGCCACACGGTGGCGGTGACCTCAGCGTCGACTCCTGAATCACCGAAGAGGAATGACTATGCCTACACCAAAGCCAGTCGACCACCTGCAGTACAACCTGCTGCCCACAGACATTGATGGAGTAGATTCTCTGGCGGAGCTGGCGCTCGACATGCGCTGGTCGTGGAATCACGCGACCGACAACATATGGCGGGAGCTCGATCCAGCGACATGGGACCTCACGCACAACCCTTGGGCAGTCTTGCAGACTGTCTCGCGAGACCAAGTCGCGTGCCTTCTGGCTGACGCCAGCTTTCGCGGAAAGGTTGATGGTCTCATTCGGACCAGGCGACAAGCGCTCGAGTCGCCCGCGTGGTTTCAGCACGCGCACGCGCGAAGTGCCCGTACTTCCGTCGCCTACTTCAGCATGGAATTCATGCTGAGCGAAGCCCTACCGATCTACTCGGGCGGTCTCGGCAACGTGGCTGGCGACCAACTCAAAGCCGCCAGCGACCTGGGCGTGCCAGTGGTCGGCGTTGGCCTGCTCTACCAACAAGGGTACTTCCGCCAGGTGATCGACAGGAACGGAGAGCAGCAGGCGTTGTTCCCTTACAACGACCCCGGACAGTTGCCTATCACCCCCCTGCGCCTCCCGAACGGCGAGTGGTTGCGCCTGGAGATCGCGCTGCCTGGCTACTCGGTGTGGCTGCGCGCCTGGCAAGCCCAGATTGGCGGAGTGAAGCTCTACTTGCTGGATAGCAATGACGCGGCGAACTTCCCTCCGCACCGCGGCATTGCCAGCGAGCTGTACGGTGGCGGACCAGAGCTTCGTCTCGAGCAAGAGCTTCTACTCGGGATCGGCGGGTGGCGACTGCTCGTCGCACTTGGACACCGCCCAGACGTGTGTCACCTGAACGAGGGGCACGCGGCTTTCGCCATCTTGGAACGCGCCCGATGCTTCATGGAGGAATCAGGGCGACCCTTCGAAGTGGCCCTGGCCGTCACCCGAGCTGGGAATCTCTTCACGACGCACACGGCGGTGGCTGCCGGATTTGACCGCTTCTCGCCGGAACTCATCGAGCACTATCTTCGTGGATATGCCGAGCAGCAGCTCGGCACGACACTCCATGATTTGCTGGCCCTGGGTCGCCAGAACGCGAATGACGCGTCGGAGCCGTTCAACATGGCCTATCTGGCGGTCCGTGGGAGCGGTGCGGTCAATGGCGTCAGCCGACTGCACGGGAAGGTGAGCCGGCACATCTTCAGCCCACTCTTTCCGCACTGGCCGGAGGAGGAAGTTCCTATCGGGCACGTGACGAACGGAGTCCACATGCCGAGCTGGGACTCCGAGGCCGCCGACGACCTTTGGACCGAGGCTTGCGGGAAGGAGCGCTGGCTAGGTGGGACGGAGCCCCTAGAGCAACAAATGCGGTGTGTCTCGAGCGCAAGCCTTTGGCGATTCCGCGCCGCCACCGGCGAGGCCTTGGTGGAATACATCCGCGAACGTGTACCCCGCGAGCTTTCCATCTCTGGCGCCCCGCCCGAGGCCGTGGAAGAGGCCAAGCATCTACTGGATCCCGGGACGTTGACGCTTGGCTTTGCTCGTCGCTTCGCGACCTACAAGCGGCCCAACCTACTGCTGCACGATCCGGAGCGGTTGGTGCGCCTGTTGACCCATCCAGAACGCCCTGTACAGCTCGTCCTGGCTGGCAAGGCCCATCCGGCAGACCTGGCAGGCCAGGCCCTCATACGCCAGTGGACGCAGTTCACCCGGCGGCCCGAGGTTCGCCGCCATGTGGTCTTCCTTGGTGACTACGACATGCTGCTCGCGGAGCACCTCGTGCAAGGAGTGGACGTCTGGATCAACACGCCTCGCCGGCCCTGGGAAGCGAGCGGCACGAGTGGCATGAAGGTGCTCGTCAATGGCGGCATCAATCTCTCGGAGTTAGACGGTTGGTGGGCTGAAGCTTACGCACCGGAAGTAGGATGGGCGCTCGGGGACGGGAACGAGCACGGCGACGATCCGGCCTGGGACGCGACCGAAGCGGAGGCGCTCTACGACCTGCTCGAGCGCCAGGTGATTCCCGAGTTCTACGACCGCGACGCAAACGGCATTCCCACCAACTGGGTCGCGCGGATGCGGGAGAGCATGGCGCGCTTGACGCCCCG
Source organism: Polyangiaceae bacterium (assembly GCA_050298815.1). GTDB lineage: Bacteria > Myxococcota_A > Polyangia > Polyangiales > Polyangiaceae > SZUA-265. The sequence continues at coordinate 73,888 of JBNKUV010000059.1, read as the reverse complement.
CTTCTCCACGAATCGCGCCGTCGAAGAGTACACCGAACAACACTACCTACCGGCTGCTGAACTGTACCGCGCGCGGGCTGCCGAGCGCGGGGCGATCGGCGCGCAAGTGGCCAAGTGGCAGAGCACGCTGGAACAGAACTGGGCGACCCTGCGCTTCGGTGAGATCACCACCAAGAGTGAACGGAAAGAGCACGCATTCGAGGTCGACGTCGACCTCGGCGGCCTGGACCCAGGCAGCGTGCGAGTGGAGCTGTACGCCGACGGGTACGACGGCGCCGAGCCCTACAGGCAGGAGATGCGGCGCATTCGCCCGATGCCGGGCATTTCGAATGGCTGGGTCTACACAGCGAGCGCGCCTGCGGCGCGCGCCGCGGCCGACTACACACCACGAGTACTACCCCATCACTCCAGTGCATCCGTCCCCTTGGAGGCTTGCCAAATTCTATGGCAACGATGAGACCAGTACGGCGGAAGCAAGACCCCCCGTGATCACGAAGGCCAGCGGCCGTGATCGCAACGTTGCGTTCGATCTGATGGCGCTCACCTCGCTGCGGCCGGAGCTGCTCGAGCGCAGTTTCGACATCGACATCCAGTGCTCGAAGTGCGGGGGGCCGGTGCGGCTCAAAGCATTCCTGACCCGTCCCCAAAGCCTGCGTCGGCCATTGACTACGCTGGGACAGCCCACCGACGCTCCCCAACGAGCTCCGCCCCGGCCCCCACCGTACGTAACCGCCCAGCCTCGCGGGCATCGCCAGCAACGACCCAGGGCCGAAAGCCCAAGGCGTGCTCTTCGACGAGCCTGGCTGAGCACCTGGACGCGCCTCAAGCACACCCCCAGCCTCGTGTGTCAATGGCTCAATGGCTGGGGCTACGTGGTGGTGCGGCTTTTTCTCAGTCCGGAGATGCGCAGCGCCGCTCCTGCAGCGCTCCGCCCCCCTCTCGTCGGACACTTCACGCCTCGAGTGCACGAACAGCACAGTTGTGCGCTTCGCCTGGACGAAGTGTGGGGGTTCGTTACCCCGCGCTGAACAACAGGGGGCTGCTTGAATCACTTACGCGCAGAACAAGTTCAGGGACAAGATCATCGCCGGTAAGGGCGCAACGGACCGCTAGGCCCCGGACGCGAAGTCCCGTGGTCCAGCGACGACAACTCGGTATCCCTCGGGGGCCTCGAGCCAGATCTCGTGCTGCCGCCCATTGGGGTTGTACAGCGGTCCGTCCAGTACCTTCGCGCCGGCCTTCTCGACCCGCTTGCACAGCGAATCGAAGTCATCGGTGGCGAACCACAGAAGCACACCGTTGCCTCTCGACGGGTTCGACTCATCTCCGAGGTGTGGATGCTCGTGGGCTTCCCACCGGTGGAGTTGGGCGACTATCGTCGCGCCGTCCATCAGCATCTCGTACTCGTCTCCGCCGTGACCGGAGGAGAGCCCGAGGACGTCCTGGAACCACCGCGAGCAGGCCTGGACGTCGCGGGCGACGATCATCGGCTGGGGTCGCATCATCGGTGCTTCTCCTTCTTGCCGCGGTCGAGCGCGGCGTTCTCAGCAACACGTGCCTTCACGAGCTTCTTCACCGTCGATGCGGGAATGGGGTTCGCTGGCTGGAAGCGCACCGTGCCCTTACTGACGTTGAAGCCGGCAAGGTCATCGACGAAGGCATCGAGAGTCGTGTCGCTGAATAGATAGAGCGCGCAGTGCTTCTTGGTCGCGCCGAAACCACAGACCACGCGCCCCTTCCGAAAAGCTGGCTGTCCATAACTGATGCACTCCTCGGCACCTGGAGCGGCGGTCCCGATCTGCCCTCGCAAGGTCTCCAGAGCTGTGCGCTGCTCTGGAGAAACACCGGCCAAGTACTCGTCGATGGTCTTCACTCCCATGCTTGATCCCTCTTCAGTCAGGCATTTTCGGACATTGCCTCGAAGGCGTGACCATCTCTACTTCGACAACTTCGTGGACTCAAGTGGCGATGATCCAGTCGTGGCCGAAGGGGTCGCGCACGCGACGTGGGCCTCGTACTCATCGCGGTTGGCGGATCCTCTCATCCGCAGCCAGATGGCGACCACTGGTCGTCCCAGAGCCCGAGCCGCCCGATGCAGATGGACCACGCAAGGCGCGCTCGACTTGGAGACCTTGGCCGGAGCTGCTCAAGCGCAGTTTTGACATCCAGTGCTCGAAATGCGGCGGGTCGACGCAGCTCAAAGCATTCCTGAACCGTCCGCAGAGCCTGCGCCGGCTCCTGACGGCTCTGGGACAACCCACCGACACTCCCCAACGAGCCCCGCCCCGGCCCCCGCCGTACTTCACGGGCCGGCCCCAGAGGCATCAGCAGCATGACCCAGGGCCGCCCCACCAAGGGGTGCTCTTCGGCGAGCCTGCCTCAGGACATGGGCCGGTTGTGTGACGGCGACGATGGGAACACAAGTTTCCCGAATGGGTGAATCGGAGACGCGTTGCACCGCAGGTCGTCGGTAAACGATTCCGCGCTATGGCGACGTCGAAGTGTGACGTCGCTGGTCCCCTTCAGCCAGCAAACCCCCTCGCTACCGGTTCAGTGATGAAGTGGCGTTTCGCAGACGGCAAGAAATGCGAAGAACGAGATTCTTGGAGGTCAAAATGCCCAGCCGATGTTGAGCTTCGCAGCGGGGATGAGCCGGGTGATTGTTTTGGACGTGACGGCGCCGGCATCTGTCGTCGCGCGTGCGCCGGGCAAGTGCAGTACGAGGGCGCCGAGTGCGGTATCAACGACGAAGCCTCCGTCGAAGATGAAGCGATAACCGGCAACGCTGACGGCGGTGGCGCCGAGTGTCAGCGGAGCGACTCGTTCTGATGGTTTGTGGCGCCAAGACGAAAGGTTTGCTTCGCCCACCGCTTCGACGTACCAACGTCGCGGCGCCTGGCCTTGAAAGTAGTAGCTGACGCCCACGCCCAATGTCGCTGCTTGGATGCTCCAGTCCCCGTCTTCGAGCAGCAGGTAGCTGGTGTTGACGAGGAGCGCGAAGTCCTTCGACACGGCGATGTTGCCTTCGAGATAGTAGGTCGTGAAGAACGGGGTGATCAGGTCTGTTTGGAGGGTCGACGTCTTGGTGCTGCGCTCCGCGGGTGCGGCCCGCGTCTCGGGTGGCTGGGATTTGGCGCCGGGTCGCGAGCCCGTCGTGGTGGCTTGGGTTGTGGCGGCCGGGTTCACCGACGAAGTGTTGGTTTGGGCGGCGCCAGTGCCTGCGCACAGCCACAGGACCCCCGCCACCCGGTGGTGTCGACGCTTGGTGCGGAGCTGAGTCATCTCGTCTTTGCTGAGCTCACCCGGTGCGAGCCTTAAAGTACACTCAATAGTTTACTTTGGAGGGTTGTTGAGGCAAGCTAAAAGTACACTCGGCAGTTTACTTTTTCCTGTCGACGCGGGCGCGCTAGAGTGCGCCGATGCCGGCACGACGCAGGGATACGAGCCAGAAGCGCCACCAAATCATGGACGCTGCCGCAGAGGTCTTTGTCGACGGCGGTTACGAGAACGCCAGTATGGATCGCATCGCGGAGGTCGCCGGGGCCTCGAAGCGAACCGTCTACAACCACTTCGGGAGCAAGGAGGACTTGTTTCGGGCTGTAGTTGCGCGCTTCCAACGAGAGTCCCATGAGCTCAAGCGGGTCCAATACGATCCCAAGAAGAGCTTGTCGTCGCAACTGGGTCGCTTCGTGGATTCGATCGTCGAGTTCACCCATAACAAGCAATGGCTTGGCTTGTTCAAGGTGATGACGAGCTTGACGGTAGTGCAGCCCGAGCTGGTCGCATCGGCGATGGCGGAGATCCCCGACGAGCGCGACAGCCTCGAAGCCTGGCTGGAGGCGGCTACTTCCGATGGGCGCCTCGAAGTGAAGCAGCCCGCGTTGGTGGCGCGTACGTTTTGGGCGGCCGCCAGCGGCGCGTTCCTCCTGCCTGCAATCTACGTCGCGCCGCCACCAGCGTCGGAGGGCAATGCCATCAAGAAAGAGCTGGTCGCGATGCTGCTCGCGAGATACGGCAATACGAGGACGTGAACGCCGGCAATCAGGGGTGGCCGGAGAAGAGCCCCGTCCCCAAAGCCTGCGGACGCGGGCACTTTCACACCGGTGCGCGTGGCGCTCGCCCGTGGGGGCGGCACGTTTGTTGCTCGCTCACCAGCCATGTACGAACGAGGCTCAGTGACATTGTGCCACTTCCGAGACGTGCCCATCCGGGCTCATTGGACGCTGCTGTTGATCTTGCCCTACTTGGCTGCCGTGCTTTCCGTCCAGTTCGACTCCGTTGCTGGCATCGCAGGAGTACAACACGCTCGTCTCACCCTTCCACCGTTGATTTGGGGTGCAATTCTAGCGCTGGGCCTTTTCGCATCCGTTGCGCTTCACGAAGTCGGGCACACCGTCGTTGCCATTCGATTCGGGGGACGCGTACGCTCTATCACATTGATGTTGCTGGGGGGCGTTTCGCACATCACGCGGATGCCGAGGCGACCTCTCTACGCAGGGCTCATGGCGCTCGCCGGTCCGGCCGTGAGCCTCGCTCTTGGAGCCTTTTGCTTGATTCTCTATCGCATGCTGGCAGGACCCGCCGACTTGAAGATGGGCCTGTTCTATCTCGGCTACATGAACGTCGTGTTGGGCGTGTTTAATCTGGTGCCAGCCTTCCCCATGGACGGAGGCCGCATTCTGCGGGCTTTGCTGGCGTCGCGGATGGGGGCGTCCCGAGCGACCCAGCTAGCGGCCAGGGTGGGACGCGCCGCGGCCATCGTCATGGGTCTGCTGGGCCTTTGGAGTGCGAACTTCCTCTTGCTCATGATTGCGGTATTCGTGTACTTCGGCGCCAGCGCGGAGGCCTCTGGTGAACGCGTGCGCACGGCACTCGATGGCCTTCGGATCGCGGATCTCGTGCCGTTGATTCGTCGGCCACCGGCAATGATCTCGCAAGACGCATTACTGGCTGAAGTCCTTCCTCAGATGCATGAGGCTGGACGCCTGGATCTGGTCGTCACCGACGCTGAACATGCTCCCATCAACGTCATTCAAGCAGCGGATCTGATCTCGCTCGACGCCGAGGAAAGACAGCGTCTCCATGTCCGTGATGTCCTGCCCCGGTTCGGTTCCCGACACATCACCGTGCCGTGGGATGCGAACGCCAGCGAAGTACTCGAGCGCGCAGCTGAAGAACGGGCACCGTACGTCATTGTTTCGGACCCCGCGAAGGCATCGGGCCACGGTCTGGTAGGGCTGCTGGCAGCCGGCGACATCCAGACCATGATCGAGCTGCGCCTGGCCGAGTCTCAGCGTTGGCCACCAGCGGCCCCACCGTCAGGTCTCGTGGGCAAGCGGTTGATGCCGCAAGCGCACCACGCTCACACCCACGCGCCGTAGACACAACGCGCAACACGCGCGCGACAACTCCAAAGACGCGCTAACACCGCGCTGGCGAAAGAAAGCCCATGACTGAACCTAGCGTAGACCGGACGCAGTCGCGCCGAACGAAACCCGGACCGAAGCTAGCCGCGACAGACGATCGGCAAACCCTTTCCATGCCAGAGCTGGAGGCGAGGCTACAGGCGTCGAAGGACGGTCTGAGTCAAGTCGAAGCGCACCAGCGTTTGTCGCAATATGGGCCCAACGAACTCAAAGAAGAGAAGCCGAACCCATTGCTGACGTTCCTGAAGCATCTCTGGGGTCCAATCCCGTGGATGATCGAAGTGGCGGTGGTCCTCTCCGCGCTGGCCCAGCATTGGACGGACTTCGCGATCATTCTGATTCTGCTCATGGCCAACGCAGCCATTGGCTTCTGGGAGGAACACGAAGCCGGCAACGCCATCGACGCCCTCAAGGCCAAGCTAGCGATCAACGCTCGCGTGAAACGTGATGGCAAATGGGAAAACATGTCCGCGCGCGAGCTGGTTCCGGGTGACGTCATCCACCTGCGCATCGGCGACATTGTACCTGCCGATGCGCGTTTGCTTGGGGGCGCGGCTCTGGAGGTGGATCAGTCCGCGCTGACCGGAGAGTCGCTGCCCGCTGTGCGAAAGTCCGGCGATGCGGTATTCTCGGGGTCTATCGTCCGCCAGGGTGAAATCGACGCACTCGTCTACAACACGGGGGCGAACACCTATTTCGGCAAAACCGCACAGTTGGTACAGGATGCCCACACGGTCAGCCATTTTCAGAAGGCGGTGCTGAAGGTTGGCAATTATCTGATCCTGCTTGCGGTCGCGCTGGTGACCGTGATCATTGCCGTCGCCATCTATCGAGGCGACCCGATTCTCACGACGCTGCAGTTCGCGTTGGTACTCACGGTCGCAGCGATCCCGGTGGCAATGCCGACGGTATTGTCGGTCACGATGGCGGTGGGTGCACGTTTGCTAGCCAAGAAGGACGCCATCGTCAGCCGCTTGGTCGCCATCGAAGAGCTGGCAGGCGTGGACGTATTGTGTGCGGACAAGACCGGCACCCTAACCCAGAACGCGCTGACGCTGGGCGATCCATTCAGCGTGAGCGGCGTGTCCGTTGAACAGCTCATCCTCGATGGCGCATTGGCCTCGAGCGCTGACAACGGAGACCTCATCGACGCGGCCGTCTTAGGCGGCTTGAAAGCAGAGCAATCCTTGGACGGTTACCGGCTTCAGCACTTTCAGCCATTCGACCCCGTGCACAAGCGAACTGAAGCCAGCGTCGAGGACAAGGACGGAAACGCGTTCAAGGTAACGAAGGGCGCACCGCAGGTGATTCTGGCGCTGTCTGCCAACGCTGCTGAGGTCAAGTCCGCGGTGGACGAAGCGGTGGGCGTATTCGCAGCACGCGGATTTCGTTCGTTGGGCATCGCTCGAGCTGACGGAGCAGGCCCGTGGAGGTTTCTTGGTGTATTGCCGCTGTTCGATCCACCACGGGATGACGCGAAGACAATGGTTGCAGCGGCGTTGGCGATGGGCGTCCGCGTCAGGATGGTGACCGGCGATGCTATCGCTATCGCCCGAGAAACCGCAAAAAAGCTGGCGATGGGCGCGAACATTCTCGACGCGTCCAGCTTGGGCGACTCAAATAGGCGCGAGACCACGGAGATGGCTGATGCCATCGAGCGGGCTGATGGGTTCGCTCAAGTCTTTCCAGAGCACAAGTTCCACATCGTCGATGTCCTGCAAAAGCGCGAACACATCGTGGGCATGACCGGAGATGGAGTGAACGACGCCCCTGCGTTGAAGAAGGCCGACTGCGGCATCGCAGTCTCGAACGCGACGGACGCCGCGCGGTCAGCAGCGGACATCGTTCTGATGACGCCGGGCTTGTCGGTGATTGTTGACGCGATCAAAGAGAGCCGGAAGATCTTCCAGCGGATGAACAGCTACGCGATCTACCGCATCGCCGAGACTCTGCGCGTACTGTTGTTCATGACGCTGTCGATCCTCGTCTTCAACTTCTATCCGGTGACCGCGGTCATGATCGTGATCCTGGCTCTGCTTAACGACGGCGCCATCCTGTCCATCGCCTACGACAGGGTCCACTACAGGGATCAACCAGAGGCGTGGAACATGCACATGGTGTTGGGCGTCGCCACAGTGTTGGGCGTGATTGGAGTCGTCTCTGCTTTCGGTTTGTTCTATTTGGGCGAACGCGTCTTCCATCTCGACCGTACGCACATCCAAACACTGATGTACCTGAAGCTGTCCGTGGCCGGACATTTGACGATCTTCCTCACACGCACACGAGGTCCGTTTTGGTCGATACGCCCGGCGCGAATCCTTTGGGGAGCGGTGCTCGGCACCCAGATTATCGCGACGTTGATAGCGGTGTATGGAGTATTCATGACACCCCTCAGCTGGGGCTGGGCGGCGTTCGTGTGGGGCTATGCGCTGGTATGGTTCTTGGTCAATGACCGATTGAAACTCCTGGCGTACCGATGGCTCGATCGCCCCAAAGGCGAGGCACTACCGAACTGACGCCGCAGCTCACCACACATCCTGACCCAAACCTTGCGCTCGACACAGAACCGAGGGGGTTCGGGCGCTCCTCTGGCCCCGCGCCGGACAACAGGGGGGCGCTTGTATCACTCACGCGCGAGGCCGGCGGCGGGGCGCTCTATCCGGAAGCGCGGATGCCGCCCGCTGGGCGCAATCTCTGCAGCGGCGCGCTTGCCCCACGCAACGCTCGCGACAGGTCGGCACCAGCGGGGGCCCGTCGAGTCAGCATCCGCCGTGCACTCCTCCTCGGCGCTTGGCACGATGGTTGCTGCAACGGCCAACGCCCGAGTCATTTTGGCCGGGATTCGATCCCATCGGGAAGCAAGGACGGAGCGCGAACAGTGGCGGCAGTCGGCAGCATCGTCGCGGTATCGGGGAGCGTCGTGGATGTGCGCTTCGAGGCTGCGCTCCCTGCTCTGCGCGAGGCACTGCGCGTGGAAGAACCCCGCGGCAGACTCCTCGAGGTTCAAGGACACCTCCCCAATGGCGTGGTTCGGAGTCTTGCGTTGGCCGGTAGCGCCGGCCTTCGACGCGGCCAAGCCGTCGAGGCCCAGGGAGAAGGTCTCACGATACACGTTGGACAGGAGCTACTCGGACGCGTGATCGACTGCACGGGACACCCCCTGGATGGTGGCAGCCCCATCGCTGCACCCAACCGCCAACCGATACATCGCCCACCGCCTTCCCTCATCAGCCAACGGGGGGAGCTCGAAATCGTACCCACGGGGTTGAAGTTGATCGACCTCTTGTGTCCCATCGCTCGCGGAGGAAAGACAGGATTGTTCGGCGGTGCTGGTGTTGGGAAAACAGTCCTCTTGATGGAGCTCATCAGCTCCATCACCAGCGCTCAAACAGGAATTGCCGTATTCGCCGGAGTCGGAGAGCGGATCCGTGAAGGGCACGAACTGTGGACCAGCTTCGAGGAAACGGGCCTTCTGCCGCGTACGGCCATGGTGTTCGGGCAGATGGACGCACCGCCTGCCACGCGCTTGCGCGTGCCTCACGCCGCACTGACCGTGGCCGAGTACTTCCGAGACCAGCGAGGAACCGACGTGCTGCTGCTGATGGACAACATCTTTCGCTTCGTCCAGGCGGGCATGGAAACCTCTGCGTTGCTTGGCCGCATACCGTCTCGCGTGGGTTATCAGCCGACGTTGGCAACCGAACTTGCCGAAGTACAAGAACGGATAACCTCTACCGACCAAGGAGCGATCACTAGCGTTCAAGCCGTCTACGTGCCCGCCGACGATCTGAACGACCCGGGCGCCGCCGCCGTGATGAAGCACTTGGACGCTCGAATCATCCTGTCCAGACCGATGGCTGCTGCCGGGCTCTACCCCGCCATCGATCCGTTGCGGTCACAATCGCGGCTGCTCGATCCTGCCGTGGTTGGGGAGCGCCACTACCGCATCGCGGACCAGGTGCGCACGGTCTTGGCAAGATACCGCGAATTGGAAGACGTGATCGCCATGCTCGGCCTCGACGAACTCGGAGAGGAGGACCGAACCCTGGTGCATCGCGCTCGACGCCTGCAGCGCTTCTTGACTCAGCCCTTTCGCGTCAGCGAAGCCTTCACCGGGCGCCGTGGGGTCAGCGTCCCCATCTTGGAGACCCTCGATCTGACAGAGCGCTTGCTCGCGGGAGATGCCGACCACGTCGATGAGCATCGTCTGTACATGATCGGCGGTGTTGAAGATTACGAGAGGAGCGCACGTTGACGAATCTTCACCTGGCGATCCGCTCTCCCTCCGGGCTTCTCGTCGACGAGCCCGTCGAGGCCATCTCGGCAGAAGATCAGACGGGTTGGTTCGGGATTCTGCCCGGTCGCGAGGATGTGGTCGCGGTGTTGCCACCTGGTTTACTCGTCTACCGCAGCGGGGACCGTGAAGTGTTCGTCGCCATCGCCGGGGGCCTCTTGGATCTGTGCGCAGGCGGGTGTCGCGTCATGACTCGGGATGCGGTTGCCTCAGAAAACCTCGACGAAGTGGCCGACGTGGTGCAGCGCCACGTCCTTCGCCGCCGTGAGCGACGGAAGGAGCACGCCGGCATCATGGAAGACCTCGTCCGTGAAGCCCTGCGGCGACTTGCCGCCCGGGAGCGAACCTGATGACGACGGAAGACGAATACGCCGAGGCGGTGCGCCAGCGCGCAGAGCGGATGAAGCGGGCACGGCAGAGGCCCGCCGCTTCGTGGCGTTCGCTGGCACAAGTCGGAGTGTTGGGCTTCGTCTTCATCCTGCCGCTGCTGCTGACGACCGCCGCCGGGCGCTGGCTGGAGCGGCAGTACCAAGTCCCGTTTGGCGCGCTGGGTGGGGTGGCGCTGGGCTTGGCCATCGGTTCCTACCTCGCGTGGCGCGAAGTGAGGCGCAGCTCCTCCGAGAAGGAGGAGTCGTGATGGATTGGCCCTCGGCTCTGCTTGGGTTTGGCATGGGTGGAATGGGGGCAGCCCTGCACCTATCGCTTACCTGGTACCGAGCACGCCGCCTGCTGCGCAGAGCCACCCGCGGCACGGCAGGGCTAAGCGACCGGTTCGGATACGTCGGCGGACTGGGTCTGGTGATCGCTTGCCTGTTGTGCGCAGTGCGCTTTGCGGGGCCTGCCGTGTGGGCGTTTCCACTGGGCTTCTCGTTCGTGCGCTGGAACGTGTTGCGGAGGGCGGTTGCATGATTGAGATCTTCCCGCGTGTGGTCTTTCAGCTGGGTCCCATCGAGATCACCGACACCGTTGTCGTCTCTGTTGCCATCAGCGTGTTGTTGGTCGTGATGGGCATCCTGGCCCGGCTCCTGCGGCGTGCCCGCTCAGCCACGGAGATCGTCTACGATGTGCTCGAGAAAGCTGTTTGCGGTCTGGTCGACGTCGATGTGACGCCGCTCGTCCCCCTCGTCCTCACCCTGTGGTTGTTCGTTGGGCTTGCCAACTTGATCGGTCTGGTCCCCGGCATCGCGAGCCCAACCCGAGACCTGTCATTGTCGGCGGCACTGGCGTTGATCGCATTCGCTGCCGGACATCTGTACGCCTTCAAGCAACGTGGGTTTGCTTACCTCAAGCACTACATCGAGCCCAATCCCATCCTGTTGCCATTCAACATCATCGGTGAGCTCAGCCGAACCCTCGCTCTCGCGCTGCGCCTGTTCGGAAACATGCTGTCGGGGTCCCTCATCGCAGCGATCGTAGTCTACCTCGTTGGACTACTCTTACCCGTCCCCTTGTTGCTGCTCGGCGTCCTGACCAGCGTCGTGCAGGCGTACATCTTTGGAGTGCTCACCCTGGTCTTCGCCGCCAGCTCGGCGGAAGTGGTCGCGAGACCCGCCAATGATCCCACCGCCGTCGGGCGGAATGACTCTTCTCAAAAAAAGGACGTCAAATGACTGCTCAAGAATGGATAGCCGTGGCCAGCGTCGTCACCTCCGGTTTCACCATCGCCATCGGATCCGTCGGTCCAGCACTGGGAGAAGGGCGCGCATTGGACCGCGCCCTCGACGCCATCGCACGCCAACCCGACGCCCACGATCGCATCACACGCACGTTGTTCGTGGGGCTCGCGATGGTGGAATCTACGGCGATCTACTGCTTGGTCATTGCGCTCGTGCTGCTCTTTGCCAACCCACTGATTCACTGAGCGTCGCCATGGGATTCAATCTCACGACCTTTCTGTTCGAGACGGTCAACTTCGTGGTGCTCGTTTGGGTGCTCCAGCGACTCGTTTATCGCCCGCTGCAACGTGCAATTCAACAACGCCAAGCAGCGATGGACGCGCGAGAACAGAAAGCCGAAAGCGCCCAAGAGCTAGCGGAAGCGCGGCAGAGACAACTCGAGGAAGAGTCGAAAGGACTCGACGCCGTCCGGGAGCGTGTGATCCGGGAAGCCACCGAACAGGCTGCGGAGGAGCGAGCGCGCATTCTTCGCTCCGCACACGAAGATGCCGCCTCCGAACGCTCGAGAGTACAGAAACTGCTGGCGGCAGAGCGCGAGGCGGCTATCGGCTGGGTGAGGGAGATGGCCATCGAGCACAGCACGGAGGTGGCCGGGCGCTTGTTGGCAGAGCTCGCACCCGATGCTTTGGACGAAGCATTGATAGAACAACTACTAACGGAGATCCGGCTCGAAGAGTTACCGGCCGGAGCTGAGCGCGACGAAGTCGAGATCACGTTCACTCATCGCCCTACGGAGCAGATCATGGCGATGGTCCGGAACAAACTGGAGGCGAATCTGGGCATACCTCCTCGCCTCGTCCAGCGTGAAGACGAGAGCCTCGGCGCCGGGGCGGTCGTCCGCATTGGCGGCAAGGTCTTCGACGCGAGTCTTTCTGGGCAGCTGGAGGCATTCCGGGGGCGCGTCCGGACGTTGATCGAGCCAGAGGTCACCCTTGGCTGAAGAGATCGAAGACGCTGTTCGCACGATCGGCTCGGCACTCGCACGGGCGGCGCAGGACTTTCACGCTGAGGTACGGGTTCGCAACGAGGGGACGGTGACGAGCGCCGTCGACGGCGTGCTCCGCATCAGTGGACTGCCCGATGCCGCCGCAGAAGAAGTGTTGGAGTTGGGCCACAGCGGCCAGGCATTGGCCCTCTCCCTGGACGAGGACGGCGTCTACGCCGTCGCTTTGGGGGACGCCAACACGATTCGAGAGGGGCACACCGTGCGCACCACGGGATCCCCCGCCACCATACCCGTAGGACTCACGTTGCAGGGGCGCATCTTGGATCCGCTGGGACGCCCCCTCGACGGCGTCCCGTTGCCCAGCGGCCTCACCCACCGCCCACTGGAGCAACGCGCTCCGCACATTCACGAGCGTAGCGAAGTGCGGTCCCCGCTCTACACTGGCACACTCGCGCTGGACGCCATGTTTCCCGTAGGTCGTGGTCAACGAGAGCTCATCCTGGGGGACGAAGGCACCGGCAAGACGTCCCTCGCAGTCGACGCCATCCTGCGCCAAAAAGAGACGGGGGTCGTCAGTGTTTACGTCGCGATCGGTCAACGCCGGAGCGAGGTGTGGCAGCTGGTGGAAACCCTGCGCCAGTCTGCCGGGCAGTGGATCGTGGTCGCCGCCTTCGAAGATGACAGCCCGGGGTTGCGCTATCTCACGCCATTCGCTGCAATGACGATCGCAGAGTACTTCATGCAGCGCGGCGAGCATGCTCTGGTCGTGTTCGACGACTTGTCGGCTCACGCCGTGGCCTGGCGCGAGTTATCACTGCTGCTGCGACGGCCGCCTGGAAGGGAAGCCTACCCCGGAGACATCTTCTATCTGCACGCGCGGCTGCTCGAACGGGCAACGCAGATGTCTACTGAAAACGGCGGCGGTTCACTCACCGCACTACCCCTGGCGACGCTCGAAGGCGGCAGACTCACTTCCTACATTCCGACCAATCTCATTTCGATCACCGATGGACAGATCGTGCTGTCGCAGGAACTCTTCGCCGCCGGACAGCGGCCGGCGATCGATGCCGGACTCAGCGTCTCCCGAGTCGGCTCGAAGGCGCAACCCCAGGCGTTGAGAGAGCTCGCTGGACGGCTCCGCCTCGAGTATGCGGCCTTTCTCGAGCTGGAAACGTTCGCACGTTTGGGTACGCGACTCGAGGAAGGCACACGCCGACGCATCGAAATTGGGCGGCGCATCCGTCGTCTGCTGCGCGCTGGTCGTCGCGCCCCGCTGGGGATCGCCGAGGAAGTGTTGCGGCTGTCCCTCGCCGACGAAACAGAGCACCTGCTGAGGATCCCCGAAGGCGAAATCGAGTTGGTGACGACGGATCTCGTCAAAGCATTTCGCACCACCCACCCCGACATGTTTGCCAGCCTGGAGCGAGATGCCGTCCTGTCCGACACCCTACGCAAGCGCTTTCAGGAGCTGATTGGAAAGCTCATTTCGTCGCGCTACCCCGCCGAGAACCCACCATGAACCTCGAAGACGCAGACATGACGATCCTGGAGCGACGCGCCTCGGCGGTGCGCGCCGTGCGCCAAATCGTTCACGCTATTTGGGCCGTTGCGCGGGCACAACTTCCCCTCGCCCAAGCGGCAGCTGCCGAGGCAACGGCCTATTTGGACTGGGTGGATCTGACGCTACGGCGATTCACCGAAGCGTCCGAGGAACAGGCAAGTGGGCAGTCCGTGCACGTGGTGATCGGTCCGGAGCGCCCGTACTGCGGCTCGCTGCCAGCGAAACTCTTGGCGCAGATCCCCCCCGACGGGGAGCTAGGACTCGTCGGCACACGTTTCGTGGAAGTGGCTCGTCGAGACGCAAACATCCGCAAACGAGTTCTCTTCACCACTCGTGGGCCCTCGAGTCCCGACGAAGCTGCTGAGGTCGCCCAAGGGATCGGGCTCGCAGTGCTGTCGCAGCCCAAGCCGGGACGTGTTGAGCTACATCATCCAACCGGCGGGGGCTCCATCCTTCACGGAGCTGTGCTGCTCCATGAAAGCCCTCGACGGCGCACGGTGGTGCCCCCGACGTTTGCATCCGTCGACGAGGTCGTGTCTGCCGCGGTTCGGCAATCCGTAGCGAGTCGCATCGCCGTCGGCGTCGCTGAGGCGTTCTGGTCCGAAGTCCAGTCCCGCATCGTCACCGCCGACTCGGCGCGCCGCGCCTGCGACGATCAGCTCGACGAACTGACAGTTGCCTGGCGAACCGCTCGCCAGGAGCAGATCACGACCGAGCTACTGGAAGTGGTCGCGGCTCGACTCGCCTAGCCACGGGCAATTGGCGCGAGTTTTTGCCTACGGTTGCGCTTTGGCGGCTGCTCGCTTCGCCGCGACCAGGCGATTAGCCTGGCCAGACTTCCGACGCCGTCGCACGGGGCCCTTTTGCTGAGCCTCCTGTGGCTGCGAGAGCCAGTCTGGTACATTGCGCTGGCGTCGGCCCGGGCCGACGCTGGCTTTGGATGCTTTTCAACTCCTACACGTTCATCTTCGGCTTTCTGCCCATCGTGCTGGGTGTGTTCTTCGCGATAGGACGCACGGGATCGAGGACTGCCGCCGTCGCGTGGCTCACGGCTGCGTCCTTGGCGTTCTACGGATGGTGGAACCCGAGCTATCTGGGACTGATAGTCGCCTCGGTCGCCGGCAACTACACGCTGGCCCGGGTTTTGGCGGGAGCTTCGGCGGAGCGCGCCAAGTCGTGGTGGCTCGCCGTGGGCGTCGTCGCGAATCTCGGTCTGCTGGGTTACTTCAAGTACGCCAACTTTTTCGTCGAGAACGTCAATTGGGCGTTGGGCACCGAATGGCAGCTGGACAGCATCGTGCTGCCGCTGGCCATCTCCTTCTTCACGTTCCAACAGGTCGCTTATCTGGTGGATGTGCGTCGCGCCGGAACGTGTGAGCGCAGTCTGCTTCGCTATTGCTTGTTCGTGACCTTCTTCCCGCAGTTCATCGCGGGGCCCATCGTGCACCATCGGGAGATGCTGCCCCAGTTGGTCAAGCCGTCGACACTGGTGCCGAGTGCGCGGCATCTGGCCATCGGGGTGACGATCTTCACGCTTGGCCTATTCAAGAAGGTGGTGATTGCCGATTCGGTGGCGCTGGTCGCCAACTCGGTGTTTGGCGCCGCTGAGGCTGGGCGTCCGCTGGATGTGTACGATGCGTGGCTTGGGGCGCTCGCATACGCGCTCCAGATCTACTTCGATTTTTCGGGCTACAGCGACATGGCGATCGGGCTCGGGCGCCTGTTCGGCGTGCGCCTGCCGCTGAACTTCGCCGCACCGTACAAGGCCAGCAACATCATCGACTTCTGGCGACGTTGGCACATCACGCTGTCGCGATTCTTGCGCGACTACCTCTACATTCCTCTCGGTGGTAATCGGAAGGGGCGATTCCGTCGGTTCATCAACGTCATGCTGACCATGCTCATCGGTGGACTATGGCATGGGGCAGCTTGGAACTTCGTTTTGTGGGGCGGGCTGCATGGCGGCTATCTCGTTGCGAACCACGCTTGGCAGCGCCTCGTTCCGCCGTCACCCGCCGCGGGGAACCGCAAGGTTCGCCGCGCGTTGGGCTGGTGTTTGACGTTTTTTGCCGTCGTGGTTGCTTGGGTACCATTCCGAGCGAAGACACTCGAGGCGGCTTGGGCCATTTGGGGTTCGATGTTCGGGACCTACGGAGTTTTGCGGGCGGAGCGACCGCTGGTCGAAGCGCCGAACGCGCTGCCCATCGTGGGGTTGATTGTGTTGTCACTGGTGCTGCCCGCGACCCACGAGTTTTTGGCTCGCTATCGGCCAGCGCTCGGCGCCGATGCGCTGAACGCTCCCAAATTTCGTCTTTTCGTGTGGCGACCTACCACCGCTTGGGCGTTCGTTTCGCTTCTGTTGTTCTTGGCGTCAGTCGCCATGATGCAGCGCACGACGGAGTTCCTCTACTTCCAGTTCTGAGCGCAAGCCATGCAAGTTTGGAGACGACACACACGGATCTTGATGGGCGGTCTAGCGCTAATCACGCTGATTCACGTGGTGTCGTTCTTCGCGTTCTTGCTCGATCCCCAACCGTTCTATTACCGTTCGTGGGAGTGGTTCGAAGACTTCCCGTACCACAACGTCAATGTCGGCACTGTCTGGGAGGGTCGAGAGGAAGGGGATTTGAGCACGACGAACTTCTTCCTCTACAAGTACTCGCGTCAATTGCGAGTCAGTTGCGATGAATACGGCTTTCGCTCCACCCCGCTGGACGCCGAACGGTTTGGCATGGCGGTGGCTGGTGACTCGTTCATTTGGGGCTGCGGGCTGTCAGATGACGAGACGTTCCCCGCCGTGCTCGCGCGGCGACTGAACACGCCGGTGTACAACGCGTCTCGTGTCAACCTGGGCAACGCCCTGAGGCACCCCGAACTGACCCAGGTCAAGACGATCATCGACGGGCGCGCCGAGCGCAAGATCCGTGGCTACGTGTTTCAGCGCTATGGTCCTGTAACCAAGCGCTTCGCCGCACTAACGCGCAACGATATGCCCGTCTACAAGACGTACCTAGAGGTGAACCCCAGGCGCTATTCACCGATCGCACGCATCCCCATCTATCTGGAACAGCTCAGCGGCGATCTGGTGGCTTGGCTCGAAGGGCGAGCGGACGACTATTACATCATCTGGCCACACAAGAGTACTCCGCGGGACTTGAAGAACGCCGTTTGGCACATCGAACGGCGGCATCGGATCTTGAAGAAGCGGGGGATCCGCTACATCTTCCTCCCCATCCCGGCGAAGCAAACACTGCACGACCCCAGCATCGACGACTACACGCGCCGGTACTTGCACCGCCTCGTGCCCGCGCTGCGGGCCCGTGGCGTCGAGGTCATCGATCTGCTGTCCGCCTACGAAAAACACGCGAAGGAGGGCCTGTTCCAACGCTACGACTCGCACTGGGACCCGCGTGGCGTCGAGTTAGCGGTAGAAACGGCGGCTGAATACCTTCGCACGCACCCAGTACCCCCAATCGAGAAGTGAGTCAGGGCCAGTACACATCACCGGACTTGGGCACCACTGGCGCCAGCTGGATACTGTACTGGCTCAGCTCCGACGTCTGTTGGAGGCGCTTAGCACGGTTTGGATGATGCACGAAGCCGAAGGGCTGACATGCGAGCAAATCGCTGGAAGCTTGGGCTTGCCGGTGGGTACCGTCAAGACGCGCCTGAGGCCCGCGAGCTGAGCTTCGAGACCGGGGTGCCGGCGCTGTGAGCAGTTAGCGCCGTCGGCATTGTAGGTGTTGCTGCGTTAGGATCCGGCGTCGCCAGCATTCTACTGCCGGCTGCGGCCGTCGCGAGATCAACGACCGAGCACATACGCAGCGATCAGTGGGAATACGATGGTCGCATCCGACTCGATGACGAATCGGGGAGTATTCACCTCGAGCTTGCCCCACGTGATCTTCTCGTTCGGCGTCGCCCCACTGTATGAGCCGTAGGATGTCGTCGAATCGGAGATCTGGCAGAAGTAGGCCCACTTGTTGACGGTTTGGTGGAGGTCCTGCTCAATCAAGGGGACCGCGCAGATCGGAAAGTCACCGGAAATGCCGCCCCCGATCTGAAAGAAGCCGATTGGACTCGTGGCAGCGGTCGAGCGGTACCAGTCTACCAAGTGCTGCATCTGTTCCAGCCCCGTCCGCATCAACTGACACCCGCTCAGCTCCTTGCAGATGACCCGGGATACGAGCATGTTGCCCAACGTAGAGTCTTCCCAACCCGGGCACCAGATGGGTAGATCTCTCTCACAGGCTGCGAGCAACCACGAATCCTGTGGGTCTCCCTCGTAAGCTGACTCGAGAACCCGCGACCGCAGTAGCTCGTACATGTACTCGTGAGGTGCCGCGCGGCGTCCGTCGACGTCGGCTCGCTGCCACACCGTCAAGAGCTCCGCCTCCACACGTCGCATGGCCGCAACCTCGGGAATGCAGGTATCCGTCACTCTGTTCAACCCTCGCTCCAGTAGTGCGACCTCTTGCTCTGGGCTCAAGTGGCGCCATTCGGGCACGCGCACGTAGCTGTTGTGGGCGAGCAAGTTGAATAGGTCTTCCTCGAGGTTGGCGCCAGTCACGCACAGTGCGTGGACTTTGTCCTCGCGGATGAGCTGGGCGATGCTGATCCCGAGTTCCGCGGTGCTCATGGCCCCACCGAGGGTGAGCAACATCTTGCCATTCTCGGAGAGCAAGCGGTTGTAGCCTTGGGCGGCGTCCACGACGGCAGCCGCGTTGAAGTGCCTGAAATGATGGTCGATGAATGCGCTGATAGGTCGTGTGTTCATGCGGGGCTCCGTGTAAGAGGTTAGCTGTTGCGTCGCAGAAGCGGTGGGTGTCGCGTGGGGTCGCCGATCGCAGAGACGATGCGTTCGACCGCGTTGAGGGCGGCTTGCACGGCGCCTACTGCCGAGAAGAAGGCAAAGTCCGAGTGCGCGACTAACACGCGCCGTCCGAGCTGCGGGCCAATGCTGGCGAGTTGGGCGATTTGCCCCGGCGCGGGCGCGCCCATCGCTCGTTCAAACACGCTCAGTTCACCCGTCGCTTCGTGCAGCGCACGAACTAGCTCATGGGTGTCATTGAACGCTTCGAGGATGTCGTGTCTGGCTTTTTCGAGCAGCGCTTGCTCTCCGCCATCACCGACTGTCCACCCTGGAAGGTAGGCGGTCAGTGTCGACGGCAGCCGGTCTCCCGCGCGAGCCGGGTAGTGGTCGGGGCTGTTCATTTGAAGCACATCAGTTACGCAGCCGCCATTCGGCAGGACGTAGAATGCGTTCGAGTCGAGTGGGGAGCGATCCAAGAAGAAGTTGGCGATCGTGTATGGGCGCCGAGTGAGACTTCGCAGGAGCTCGCGCTGCTCTTGCTCGAGGGCGATTCCCTTCAGGTTCGCGATAGCGTCCGTCGGCATCGCGAGCAGCAGCTGGCGCCCCACCAACGTCGAGTTGTCGTTCGAAGTGTCCGCGACCCGAACGATGACGTCGGTTGGGCTCTCTGTCACGCTGGTGATCCGGGTACAGGTGCGAATCGAGACTCGCCCTCGCAGCTCGTTGGGGCACGTCAATCGACCGACGATACTCTCGACGAGGGCATAGTTACCGCCCGGCAAGACGTAGCCTTCGCCCCTGAGGCAGACCAGCAGGTCGACCATCGCAGCCAGTGCGGAAACCTGTGACCCGTCATGCCCGGCATCTGAACGCACGATGGCGTCGAGGATGCGGGTCAGTTCGGGCGGCGCGTTGCAGAACGCATCCTCGAACGTCTGACGGTCCCAAATCAGACACTCTCGGCGCAGCTCGTGAAACGTCGCGGGCAGGCCCCGGTCGACGGCGAGCGCATGCTCGCAACAGTCGAGAAAGTCGTCGAGCTGCCACTGCAATGAGGAGACGGCGTGGTGGGTCCGCCTGGGCAGCAGCGGGCTCCAACCGTCGTCACTCCGTACCCTATCCGGCAAGATCTTCCTGCGATCGTCCAGCGCGAGACCAAGGCCCTCCAACAAAGTTCGCTGTTCAGCGGTGTAGGTGCACAGCACCGTTGAACCGGCGGGAAAGGGTGACCCGTCGGGCCCTTTGCCTGCGCGAGCATTGCCTCCGAGGCGCGGCGAGGCCTCGAGTAGGATAACACTCAATCCTGCCTGGCTGAGCCAGTCAGCTGCGGCCATTCCAGCGATGCCCGCTCCTGCGACGATGACGTCAACACTTTCTTGCATGCCGGTCCATGCCCAGCACTCGGGGTAGGGATTTGGTGAATCAATGGAATCCGACCGACGGCGCCCGGGTTGGTTTCGGCTGCCGCGTGGGTTGCCTCGCCATTACGTCCCACTTGTAGACGGGCGATGGCGCGCATGCTGGTGCGGGCGGGGACCGCCAGAGGCCGAACTCAGCTCAGTGCGGAGGAGGCCCCCGACGATTCCGCTCCGCAGCCCCGACGCCATGCGCGCCATTCCGCGGGCCTGCAGCTCGAAAGGGGCCCGAAGGGCGAGGACGGCAAGGAGAGAGAATGGCTGAAAGTGAACATCGGTTGGTCCGCCAGGGCGGACCTTCCTCCAAGCCAATAGGCGTGATTGGAGTGTCAACCAAGCCCGGTTTTCAGGCGTCCGAGGTCGTGAAGTCCTTGAAGCTGACGCGAAAGAATAGCGAGTAGAGCAAGGGCACCAGCCCGAGTGTCAGCAGCGTAGAAAACGCGAGTCCGCAGACGATGGCAATGGCCATGGGCTTCCACATCGGACCGCCGCCGATCCACAGAGGAATGAGGCCGAGGATGGTGGTGAACGTGGTCAGCAAGATTGGGCGCAGGCGACGCTGAGCCGCCTCGATGATGGCACGCTGCGGCGTCAGACCGTTGTCCTCGATCTCGATCTTGATGCGATCGATGAGCACGATCGCGTTGTTGATGACGATGCCAAATAGCGCGATCACGCCCAGCAGGGTCATGAAGCCGAAGTAGCTTTGGAAAGCGAGAAGTCCTCCGGCCACGCCGACCATTGCCATCGGAATCGTCAGCAGGATGATCACGGGCCTGCGGATCGAGTTGAACTGCAGTACCAGCAAGATGACGATGAGGAACATCGCGATCGGCATCTTGTCGTTGATCGACCGATTGCCCTTCTCGGCTTGCTCCATTTCGCCGGCCATTCGCCAGCGATACCCGATGTCCCAGTGTTGAGACACATCCTGCAACCACGGGATGATCTGAGCGTTCACTGACGCTGCCGTGACACCAGGGTCGAGATTGGACTTGATGGCCACAGTCTGCAGGCGGTCACGGCGCCGGATCTGCGAGGGTTCCCAAACCACGTCCACATTCGCGATGGCGCTCAGGGGCACGGAGTCACCCGTCGCGAGCGCAAACACACTGAGCTTCGCCACTTTCTCGATGCCATCTCTGTCTGCCAGAGTGGTGCGCATCACGACCGGGATCACGTCTGCCCCTTCGCGGTAATCCGTAACGGTTAAACCGCTGAGGGCCGTCTGCAGAGATACCGCTACGTCCTGGTTGGTGACTCCGGCTCGGCGCGCCCGTTCGCGATCGATCGTCACCCGAAGCTTCTTGACTCGGGCGCCCCAGTCATCACGCACGTTCGTCGTGCCCGGGATACTGCGAATCTTGTTCCGGACCTCATCGGCGAGACTGAAAACTTCGTCTTGGTCGCCGCCTGAGACTTCGAACACCACCGGGGCCGACGCAGGGGGCCCCAGGGCTCTCGGGTCCACTGTGGCGCGGGCGTCAGGTAGCTCATCGCGAATGAAGTCTCGGACTTTCTGCGCGGCCTCTTCTGCGGACTTTCGCTCCGTGGCGAAGACGACGAGGACAGCCAAATCCGGGGTCGGAGGGTCGGGCGTGTACGACAGATAGAATCGGGGGCCTGACTCACCCACATACGTTGCCCAGTGCGTGACGCCGGCGCTCCTCGATTCGTTCGTGCGGAGCTCTTCCTGCATGAACGTTTCGAGTTTCTGGACAGCGTCTTTGGTTGCTTCGATGGCCGTGCCTGCCGGCATTTCTACCTTCGCGATGAAGGAAGGGTTGTCCGAAGGCGGAAAGAATATGTTCGGAATGAAGCGGAAGCCCTGCATCCCGACCACGAACACGACGACCACTCCGGCGAGCGCCAGCCAACGATGGCGGAGTCCTCCGAGGATGGCCCCGCGGTACGCACGATAGAGCCGAGTGTCGAACGGATTGGCATCGGACTTGGGCGCCTTGAGAAACGTCGCACACAACAAAGGGGTCAAGGTCAGAGCCAGCACCCAAGAGCAGAGTAGGGTGATTGTCACCACCTTGAACAGCGGCGCCGTGTATTCACCCGTGGAAGACTCAGCAAGAAATATCGGCAGGAACGCAACACAAGTCGTCAACGAGGAGATCAGCAAAGGCCAGCGCAACTCGGCGGCGGAATCGACCGCCGCTTTCCTCCCGGATTTTCCCTCTGACATACCCACTAGCGTGGACTCAGCCATCACGACGGCGTTATCCACGAGCATACCCAGGGCGATGATGAGAGAGGCCAGTGACATCTGGTCCAAGCCGATGTCCATGAGGCCCATGATCACCAACGAGGCTGCAATGGCGGTGGGGATCAGCGCCGCGACCACCATCCCGGTGCGCAACCCGAGAAATAGAACCATCGCCAACATCACGATGATGACGGCTTGTCCCAGGTTTCCCGTGAAGTCGTCGACCAGGCGGGCGACATCTTTCGGTTGGTAGACGAGTACGTCGAACTCGACGCCAATCGGATACCGGACCTGCAATTCGCGAAGTTTGTCGTGAACCTGCTGGCCAAGATCCATGACGTTGCCGCCTTCGCGCATGGAGATGGCAAGACCCAAACCCGGAACACCGCTACTGCGAAACTCCTTTTCTGGTGGGTCGACGTAGCCGCGGTGCACCTCCATGACATCCCGCAGTCTCAGAACTTCGCGGCGCCCTGGCAGCTTGATCACCGTCTGCCCGATGTCTTCCACGCTTTCGAAGTTGCCTGTGGGCTCGAGGCCGTAGCGTTCGTCGCCCTGTCGGATCCTGCCGCCGGGAATCACGATGTTCTGCGACTCGAGGATCCTCTGCAGTTGCGCTGGGGAGGTGCCCAACTCCGCCAAGCGCTCGTTCTTGAACTCGAGGAATACGCGCTGGTCGTGGGCGCCGTAGATCTCCACCTTGGCGGCGTCGGGCAGTCGGAGCATCTGGTCGCGCACCTCGTCCGCGACGTCCTTGAGCTCCTTGGGGTCGAAGCCATCCCCGGTCAGGCCGATGACGATGCCGAAGACATCGCCGAATTCGTCATTGACGATCGGGCCGATGACCTCGGGGGGCAGCTGTGAGCGGACGGAGTCGACCTTCCTTCGCAGGCTATCCCAGATCGCTCTCAGTTGGCGCTTCTTGTAGGATTCCTTGAGGTTGACGAAAATCGTCGAGACGCCCGTCTTGCTGATGCTCGTCACGTTGTCGAGCTCGGGCATCTCCTGAATGGCTTTCTCCAGTCGATCGGTAACCAGGTGCTCTATCCGTTCGGGACTGGCGCCGGGAAAGATGGTTTGCACCATGGCTGTGCGGATCGGAAAGCCCGGATCCTCGGCGCGGGAAGCTCCCACGTACGCCAGGTAACCACCGAGCAGGGTGATGAAGATGACGACCGCAGTGACTCGGTTGTACGTGATGGCAGCTTTGGCGATATCCACGACTCGTCTCCGTCACTTTGCGGTTGTCGGAGCGGGCGCCGCTGCGGTGCTGTCGGGCACTGCGTTGTTGACAGGCACTGCGTTGTTGACAGGCACTGCGCTGTTCACCGGTACTGCGGTGTCAGAACTCTCTGCGGGCTCACCGCTTGCTGGCGCCTTGGACGAACGCTCCTGCACTCCTTTGGGCAAGCGCACCTTTTTGCCGGCAACCAAGTAGGTCAGGCCTGCAGTCACAAGCAAGTCGCCCGGTTCGAGGCCCTTGGTGATCTCGAGTCCATTGGACGTCAGGTCTTTGACCTCCACGTCGCGGCGCTCGACACTGGCGAAGCCATCCCCGGTGGGAGTCGCCACGAAGGCGTAGCGACCGTTGCGATCCTCGCCCACGGCCTTGGGATTGACGAGTAGCCTCGCCGCGCCGCGTTCCCCGACGGAGATACTCACTTCCGCAGCCATGCCCGAACGAATGCGTTCGTCTTCTTCCATGAAGGTGGCAACCACGGGGTAGGTCGTCGCGGTCCGGCCAGTGGTGATGCCCACTTCCGTGACCGTCACGTCGAACTGTTCGCCGTCCAGTGCCGCGAGCGTCGCGGTACCCAGTTGGCCGGCTTTGACCTGGGCGATAAAAGTTTCCGGGACAGCGACTTCGACCTCGGCTTTCGACTCGCTGTTGACGATCACCACGGGTTGCCCTGGATTGACGTTCTCCCCGGACTCCACCGCGACCTTGGCAACGATGCCTGCAGCTGGCGAGTGTAGAACCGTCTTGCCGGCTTGGCTTTGAGCCAGCTCGAGCTGCTTCTTTGCCGCCGCCACACCGGCTCGGGCCGATTCGAAGGAAGAACGCGCCGAGTCGAGCTCTGCCCGGGTCGCATTGTTGTTCGCGTACAAGGACTTCACGCGCTTGTACTGAGTCTCCGCGTTGCGAAACTGGGCTTCTACCTGCGTCAGGTTAGCGCGCATGGTTTGGACCTGTAGCGATTGGTCCTGGCCTTCGAGGGCGGCAACGACCTGACCCTTCTTCAACTGGTCGCCGACCTTGAGCTTTAGGCCCGTGACCGTTCCGCCAACTTTGAAGCTCAGCTTCGTCTCGGTTCCCGCTCGCACGGTCCCGGAGAAGCTGTGGATTGCGCCCCCGTTTGATAGCGCAATCCGCTCGACGCGCACCGGGCGAATCACTTCGGGCTGCGGCTCTTGCTCGCTCTTCGAGCATCCGGGAGCCGAAGCAACCAGCACCAGTTGGACCAGAAAGGCCCGCGTCCTCGCCTTGAATGACATTTGCATCGGATGGTAACCTCGGTTGTGGGCGCCTGTTCCTACTGGCTCTCGGCAGCTGCGGGCGCACTGCGTTGTTGCGCGCGGTCTGCCGCTGGAGCAGGGGTGACCTGAAGCTCTTGGGCCTGGCCTTGTTGGTACGCGTCGAGTCGCTGAAATAGAGAGTTGCGCTGGACTTGGGTGGTGAAGAAACCAAAGACTCCAATCGCTCGCTCCACCTGCATCATGTCGACCAGGAAGCGGTAGCTGGCATTGGCTGCTGCAAGGTCGGCGACAAGTGCCTGATTCTGCGCGTCGATCAACGTCACGATGGATGCACTGCCGCCCGAGTAGGCGTCGCTCACCAGGCCGAGATTCTGCTTGGCCGCATCGGCCGCCGCGCGAGAAAGTCGAATTGCGGCGAAGGAAGCACCCACCTGATGCAACGATGACCTCACCCGTTGGCTGACGAGAAGCTCCGCCTGACTGCGCTGTGTCTGCAAGCGAGCGAACTCGTGCCCCGCTTGGTTGCGCTCGGCGTAGCGTCGACCACCTTCATAGAGCGGCAGGCTGGCACTGATACCGACCATCCAATCGACGTTGTCTGGATTCGGGATCGGTAGGGCTGGCGTCCCTGGCGGCAGCTGAAAAGACTCGGTGCCTGCGCCATCTCTCCACGCCCGATGAGTCACGTTCGCCGAAAGGCCGATGCTCGGCACGTAAAGAGAGCGACTCGCAGCCTTCCTCCGAGATTCCGTGGCGCCCAGCAAGACGTTGATGCGCTTGAGTTCCGGCGCTCGGCGTAGACCTTCATCGACCAGGAACGCCCGCATCGTCTTGAAACGGAACGGGTTGTCGAGGTAGTCCCGGAGACGGGGTTCGCTGGAAAACAGATCGGGATCGTCGATTTGGGTTTCGCTGGTCTCGAAGGCTTCTTCCAATGGCCGGTTCAACAGTCGATTGACGAGGATCTCGAGTTGGTTGCGGGTCGCGGCGGCGGCGATGACATCACTTCTCGCGGTCGCGATTTGCGCGTCCCAACGCAAGACTTCGCCGGGGCGGGCGGTGCCCACGCGCTGGCGCATCCGAGCCAGCGCCAGGTTCTCTCGGGAAAGCCTCAGGTTCTCTCTTCGGATGCGTTCGACGGTCTTGGCTTGGAGCAAGTTCAGGTAAGCGACGGCCACCTCGAGCGCGATATCCAATCGTAGTTGGGCTTGCTCGAGTTCTCGCGAACGCTGCAAGTCGTGTTGAATGCTGAGATTGGCCCAGGCTCGCTGGTCGTAGATCAGTTGATTTAGAGCGCCACCCCACTGGAACATCCGTTCCGCCGTGCCAAACCCCGCTCGGTCAGCGTCGATCATGCTGGCGGTTGCCGTGACACCGAGTTGAGGAAGCAATGTCGAACGAGCTTTCACAACCTCTTGATGCCCAACCGCCAGTGCTTGGCGCATGGCCGCCAGATCGAGATTGGAGTCCATGGCCGCTCTGACTGCCGCCGTCAGATCGAGCTTGCGGGTCACGGTGTCGCGCTCTTGATGAACGAGTACGGCGTCCGTCAGGACACTCCAGTTGGGCCAAACGCCCAGCGCTCGGGCCGTCGCCATGTTCACGGCTAGCTGCTCCTGTTGCTTGAAGCTCGTCACCAGTTCACTGGGAGAATCCCCCAGCAAGATGCTTTGGGCGTTCAACGCGATGCGCCGCGCCAGACGCAGGATATCCTCCTCGGTAGCCACGCCGGCGAGGAGACCCCGCTCAACGTCCGCGCGGCCGTGCCACGCAAAGCTCGGCAGACGCAAATCTATCAGTCCGGCCGCCAGCTTGGGCACCTCAGAGGGGGGCATTTGCGTGTTCGGAGCAACATAAACTGAGTCCACATCCTTGGGCATGGCCGCCAAGACTTCGGCGGCGCTCGCCTTGGCCGGCACCGGCACGAGTTCGACGCCGCTGGCCTCACTACCTTTCAAGACGACGGCGGTGAGACCAGGCACTGCGCTGGCGGCGTAGGCATTGTGGATCCAGGCCATGCGCTTGAACGTTCCAAGTTCAGCGAACGCCTTCAGGTCGCGCTGGAGATCGATACTCCACAGGATGTAGCTCAGGTTGGTTATCTGGCGTGGGCGGTCGTCCTCGCCGAGCAAGCCTTGCATGCGCTCATCGACGACGAAGGGAGCGATACATGGCTTT
Organism: Polyangiaceae bacterium; assembly: GCA_050298815.1. GTDB lineage: Bacteria > Myxococcota_A > Polyangia > Polyangiales > Polyangiaceae > SZUA-265. The sequence continues at coordinate 46,886 of JBNKUV010000059.1, read as the reverse complement.
GGTATTTGCTCCTGCCGCACTGCGATGTCAGATGCGATGACCCCGAACGCCAGCACGAGGTCCACGTTGGGTGATGCGAGCAGCTCTCGAAAGTGTTTGTCGACACCTGGGCGTGTCCAGTCCCCCTCGCGCTGATGTTCCTTGGCAAATTGCACAGCAAACTCAGCACCCGCCAGCGTCGTCAGCTCACGTTCCACGACTCTCAGAACGTCTTGCAAGCGCTCGGATGGCCCATCCATCACGACTCCAACGCTGAGGGACTTCTTGCCGGAATTCTGATTGGGCTGGGCCAGCGCGACGTCGGGAATGAGAACGACGAGGGAGAGCAAGAGTATCAGGCGGCAACGCATGTCGAGGACCTCGGTCATAGAGCGCAAACGATCAGAGACCAGCCCCAAAATCGCCCTCGCTGAAGTCGCGACGTTAATACTGTAGTCGCTAGCGTTCAAGCCGCCTGCGCCTGGAGCTGCGCGTCAGTCACCCTTTGGACACCCTTTGGACACCTGGCCTGCGCCGTGGGAGCAAGTTCGACACGCAGACGGAGAACGCGATGCGCGCCAGAGCTGCTCCAGGTCAGCCGATGTTCTCGATCCGAAGCGCATCAACAACTCTCCACATAGCTATGCGGTCGAACAACGTCACCGAACGACAGGAAGCCGTACTCGTAGCGGTCTCGATACTGCGTATCGGTGCGTCACTTGGCGTCACGGACCAGGTGCGCGACGACGAAGACTCAAACAGGGAAAATCATCAAGCTGAAGAACATCTCCAAAGCACTGCAAAGTGCTTTGCCCTTGCCGGTTGCTGAAGAGAACCCGGATCAACTGGTGCTCAGATCGGTTTTGATCGATCGGGCCCCGCTCGCGGACGACCCAGGGAAGCACCGGTTTCCACTGCCTCCAAGCTGAGCGTCATGCGCTTCGCCCCTGCCGGACGTCGGAGGAATCGGTCTCTCCTCGTCGCGGTGGCACTTGCGGGCTGCATCGCGAGTCGCGGTAGTGGGGCCACCTCGCTCGAAGATTCGAACGCCGACGCTTTCTCGTCGCCTTTCTACTTTTTGAGTCGGCCCTGTCGTAGAACTCTGCGGTCGCGCGTCTCGCTCACGGGCCCGCAAGGTGCGGGTTGCGCAACGAGAACGAGGAGAGACGCATGTCACCAGTGTTTGTTTGGTTTCACAACAGCAGCAAAAAACCGAGTCAGTCCGTTGGTTTCTACGAAGCCCTACTCGGGTGGGCGAAGACAGATGGCCCGCCCGGCATGACGATGTTCGCAGGCGAGAATGGCCCATTCGCAGCGGTAGGGACGGAAAAGGGGAGTCTGGGTTGGGTGCCCTTCGCCGAAGTGCCCGACGTCGATGCCGCGACGAAGCGGGCGACTGAGTTGGGGGCGGCGGTCGTCGAGGCAAAACAGCGGGGGCCCGCGGGAGACTTCACGATCATCGAGGATCCCGGCGGAGCGACAATCGCTCTTTGGCAAAAGGCGTGACCATCAGGGGCAGGGTGAGGCACCCTGGTAGGCACAACGAAAGGTCCAGGACGTGAGCGACAAGACAACCTACACCCTGCTCATCTATCGCACGGCGCCGTCGGAGTCCACCCCGGAGCGATCCGAGGTGGCTCTGCACGGCCACCGTGCACTCCAAGCTGAAGCGAAGGAAAAAGGAGATTTGAGGGCTGTCGCTCGTTTGGCGGAAGTAGAGCGAGCCAAGACGGTGCGACGGACGGGCGCCGCGCATCAGGTCACCGATGGTCCGTATCCCGAGGCCAAGGAGTGGCTCGTTGGGTTCTATCTGCTCGACTGTACGAGCGAAGGTGAAGCCATAGCGCGCGCTCAGCAGATCTGCCCGCTGCCGGACCACGCCATCGAGGTTCGACCGGTCACTTGGCACGAGGACGCATGAGCACCTTGCACGCTGAGCTGCTGAGGCGAGCGTATCCGAAGGTGCTGGCACACACGCTGGCATTCACACGCAACCTACCCACCGCCGAAGACGCCGTGCAGGAGGCGATGACACGCGCGCTCTGCAAGTGGCCCGAGACGGGCGTGCCCAGTTCGCCTGAAGCGTGGTTGACGACGGTGGCAGCGAACGTGCACCGTGACCACTTGCGCAGAGGCAAGTGGGAGGTGCCTGCGGAGGATGTGATCGAGGCGCTGTCTCAGATGAGCCCGTGGGCGCGTATCGCGGTGGGACAGCCGGAGATCGGCAAGGGGTGGAAGGATGACCTCTTGCGTCTGATCTTCGCGTGTTGCCATCCAGCGCTCGAAACCGGCGAAAGTGCGGCGCTTTGCCTTGCCACCGTCGTGGGCCTGTCCACTCGTGAGGTTGCGTTGGCGTTCACGACGCAACCGCGGACGATGGAGCAGCGGCTGGCTCGCGCCAGGAAACGCTTGCGTGAGCTAGGAAACGGGGAACCCGCTGGGTCCGTTTCGCTCCTCCAAGAAACGACCGGGCCGCAGAGCGCGGCAGAACGCTTGCCCGCGGTGCGCTTGGTGATCCACCTGCTATTCACCGAGGGCTACTGGTCCAATGAAGCGGACGCGCCGATTCGCGCCGACCTCTGTCGGTTGGCGCTTGGCTTGGCGCGCTCGCTGGCGACGGAGTTTCCAGCCGAGCCCGAGGTATTGGGTCTGATCGCGTTGCTGCTGTTTCACGAGGCCCGGCGGGAAGCACGCCAAGGGACGGATGGCTCGTTCATCGCCTTGCCGGATCAAGACCGCAGCCGATACGACGTGGTGGCCATCGACGAAGGCATGCGCTGGCTACACGCAGCCCACGAGGCGTCCCGGCCCGGGCCGTTGCAACTCGAAGCGGCTATCTCCGCTGCACATTGCCTCGCACGGACCGCTAACGCGACGGACTGGCGGCACATTGCGGAGCTCTACGCTGCTCTCGAGGCGTTTCGGCCGACGCCAGCAGTGCGGGTGAATCGCGCCTTTGCCGTCGCTCGCGCAGACGGCGCAGAGCCGGGCTTGCGCTTGCTTCGCCAGAGCGATATCGACGCCGAGTCGTGTCCCTACGTCTACCTCGTTCGCGGTTCGTTGCTGGCTGAACTGGGCAGAGTGGACGCCGCTCGGACCGAGCTCGAGTCCGCTCGTCGAGTCGCGCGCAACTCTGCAGAGCAGGCCCAGATCGGGCGGCAGCTGGCGGAATTGAACAGGGGTCCGAAGTTCGCAAAATGATGAGGGACCTTGTCGTAGCTCAGCCCGGTGGGGCGTCCACATGGCGGCAGCGTCGTGACGACGTATGCCAGTATCCTGGTGCCACACGAAATTGCAGAGGCCAACGATGACGTTCAAGGGTTTTGACGCCACTAGCATCGCACAACTCTCCCAGCTACCCACCTTCGACACGGCGCGCTATCGCGCTGCCAGCGACAGCCTGCGCGCCGGCCTACGGCAACCCGCCGTGGACTTGGTCGAAGCGCTGACCGCAGCGTTTTCGCCGAAGCTCACCGCGTCACGCCGAAGCTCAGTCTCACCGTTGCACGCCGATCTCCGCTTCGCCGACTTGGGCGCGCCCAAGTACAAGGACCACCTCCTGCTGACCGCTTGGCACGGCAGCGACAAGAAAACGGGTCCGACGTTGTGGCTGAGGATCGATTCGAAGTCCGTAGGTTTCGCAAGCGGGTTCGTGATGACTCCAGCGTCGCGTGACCGATTTCGACGAGCAGTAGCCGAAGCAAGAGGTGCCAAGCTCGTGGAGGCGCTTGCCGTGCTCGAACAGAAGCACCGCAGGCACGGCTTCGAGCTAGCGGGGCAGCGGTTGCAGAAGGTTCCCCGACCGTGGCGGGAGGACCACCCTCGGGCAGATCTCCTCAAGCTCAAAGGTTTTCAGGTGCGCTTTCGCGAGGCTCTGCCGAAGAACGTGGGCGCCGCGAGCTTCGCCGGTTTCTGCGAAGCTCGATGGCGAGAGCTCTGGCCGGTGCACACGTGGCTCGTCCAAGAGGTGTATTGACATGAGTCCAGACAAGCTGTTTTGGGAACTGGCTGCTGAGTTGCAGGCCAAAGACTCGCGGATCGCCGAGGGGACGATCATGCAGAGTCGCTGTTTGCGCGTCGATGGCGAGTTCCTTGCACTCGTCGACTACAAGGGATCTGGATTGGTGGTCAAGCTGCCACGGAGTCGAGTTACGGAGTTGATAGAGCAGGGCAAGGGTGCTCCGTTCGCGCCTGCGGGGCGTGTCTTCAAAGAGTGGCTCTCAGTACCGGAACCCGATCGAAGACAGTGGCGTACTCTGCTCCTCGAGGGCGTTGCATTCGTTACGGGCACTGGACGAAACCCCACTCAGCAATCGCGGAGTAGGGTCCGTGTGGGGTAGGGGGCTCTACTCAGCCGCAACGACGCCAGGCGCCGCTTCTTCGAACCATTCGCTCCCGAGTCGTTGGGCTGTCACCCCATCAGCGGTTTGGCGTAGTGCGTGTAGGTGCACCCATTGCCCGACGACCAAGCGTCGAATCGACTCGTTCCGAGTTACTATTTGGATGATACGTTCAACGCTGGCTTGCACGAGTATCTGTAGGCGCAGGGGCTCATGCACCTGCAGTCCGTCGCGCACCAAGGATTCCCGCGCCAACCCTACTGCGAGATCGCCCTGGCCACCCTCGATGACCCCGATACTCCCCATGGGGTTGTGGAGCGTCTTTCGACCCGCTCCAAAGACAGCTGGAGCGACACTCGAAGCATAGTACTGAAGGTTGATCCAGCTTCCCACTAGAGCGGGCGCCGTCAGAATCATCTCCAAGACGGAACCGTCATCGTCGCGCGCTTCGTCGTACGAGTGTAGGAAGGCTCGGCCGTCGAGGCGGAGTTCTCGACTCAAGCCTCTGTTGCCGATCAGGAACGCCGCGTTACCAGCCAAGCCCCACTCGGGTTGCGTTTGAGCGAAGTCATTGCCGCGCTTGGCAAGGACCTCGAGCGCTTGTCTTGGGTTGGAGGCGTGGACGACCCGCTCGATTCTGCGCGTGGCGCTCGCGCGTTCCAGCTGGACTCTCAGCGCTTGAACATCGTTTTCGTGGCTGCGCGGCACGTCATGACTCAACAGCCGCACCGTCTCAGTCATCGTATCGTGTTCCGCAGCTAAGAAATACACGTCGGGCCCTATCGCCCAGCCGCTCGCAGCCAACCGCTCCCGGACAGGTGGGCTGTTGAGGAATGCCGCTGCTATCTGAGCGTTGGGGGCGCCACTGTGCCCTGCACATGCACCGCACGCCAGGCCCGCGGCTTGCGCGTTGTTGGTCACGTGACTGCCGTGGCCTACGAAGACGACAAGTCTGGCCAGCGGCGTGGTGATGCTCACGTTCTTCAGCAAACCAGCGGCGAGTTGAACCTGCTGGTCGAGGTCGACCTGGTCGAGCCCGTCCGGCTGCGCAACCTCCGCCAGGCGAGGGTCAGAGCTCGGAGCGCCGTTGGCGAACAAGCGGGCCAGATAGCTGAGGCCTATTCCCTCCACGTGTGACAGGCTGGAGATGGGCGAGCTCAGTGCATGTTTCAGACACGTCGCAAGGTTTGCCAACACCGGCGAGCCAGTGGGTGGCGGCTGCCGAAACACCATCGAAGGCGTGAGCAAGGGTGGACAATGGGGTCTCGTACCCGTGCTCAGGTCGACAGCTATTGGTAACCCGAAGAAACCAGCAAAGCCGTAGGTCTGAATATCCAGGTCTTTCTCCAGCGAGCGCCGGTAAGGCTCCGAGCGCACGTCAATGCAAAACACGAGCTGCGCTGTTGGCCGCTCAGCGGCCTCCGCCGACTTCGCGCGAAGAGAAAGAGTCAGTTGGTCAGCAAGCGCGCCCTCCTTGGAGCCTAGCGCAGCGAGTTTGCGTTGCCGGTCGTCGAAGAATCCGGGCTGGCCTGCCTCGAAGTGAGGCCAGAACTCTTCGTCGCATAGGGTTGCGAGGGCAAAGTCGATGAACGTCAGTATCTGAAGTAGCTGCTGAAGCTCAGTCGTATCTTCGTTGGCGAAGCCTTTGGCGCGGAGCAGACCGGCGTATCCGTTAACACGTGCAAGCAAGCGGCTGAAGTAGCGTTCCAAATCTTCCTCTACGAGTCCGAGCCGGCGAATCCAAGCAGTCGTCGCCACGGAAGGAGCTTCACGCACCGTTCGACTCAGGTCACGATAGCCCGCAAGGCCCCAAATCTCAGGGCCGGCATCCGTCGAAGCATGGACTAGAAATGAGCGGAACAACGAGCCGTTTCGAAGGGTGCTGGTCACCAACCCGGGTTGCTCGCAGTAGCGGGCCCCGAGAAATCTCATCAAGCTCTTCGTGACCGCGCGCTCCTCGTCGGGTCGGGCCCGCGCCACGAGATCCGCAACGCAATTCACCCTGGGGCCGATCGGCCCAGGCTCTCCGGGCAGCACTTCTTGATGGAAGACCGCTTCGACGGCGATCGCCGCTTCGATGAAGGTCTTGTCCGTGTAGCCCATGAACGGGTTGACGGCCACCATGTCTCGGACGTCGAAAACCGGCGCCACCCGGCCGCACGCCTTCGACATTGCGCGCTGGACAGCGTCAGTGTGTGAGCTGCTACTAATCGGTTGTTCCATCGTAATACCTCCGAGATTCATGCAAACGTAAGTGGTTGAGGGCGAGTTGGGTGCTCGGAGCCGCGCTCTGGCCAAAGCGCTAGCGTGAGCCTGTCGTGCCAATCGCCCAGGTAGAAACCAGACTGCGTGTGGACGTGAAGTGTCCGCAGCCGTGGGTGCTCCCATTTGCGGCTCGAACACAGCGCCATCGTCACCCACAGCAGTATGACGACGAATGCCGACAGAGCTACGCCGAGCCAACCCAGGCTCAATGGTGATGGCAGAGGCGCGAACCAACTACTCAGAAGCCTCTCCGCGACCCAAGTGGAGGCCCAAAGGCTGCCCCCAATCACGAGTGCGGAGAGCACGCGTAGCCGCAAGCTCGAGACCTTGGGCCCGACTAGATACTGCACCATCCCCAGAGCCCATACCGACGCAAGTGGAGCGTAGGCCCAACCCCCCGCTTCCGACGAGCGGTCGGCGACGAGCCAGGTCATTCCTGCAACGACGACCAAACATCCAGCGCCCAGAGCGAGCAGGCGCGCCACGGGTATGTTGTCAGATGACCAAGTCGGAGCAGGCGTGCCGCACCAGAGAAAGGCGTGCGCTTTGTAGGCAGCATGAGCCGCCAGATGCAACGCTGCCGCCCCCGCAAACCCGAGCCCAATCTCCAGAAACAGGAAGCCCATCTGAGCGATGGTCGACCAGCCTAGCCTGCCCTTCAGCGTCGTCTGGACCGCGCCTACGCAAGTGCCCAGACAGACCGAAATGCCCCCAACCGCGACGAGCAGGAACAGAGCAGCGTTGGCTTGTAGTAGCAATGCCGAGCAACGCAGAAGCAGAAAAGCTCCAGCGTTGACTACTCCTGCGTGCATGAGAGCCGACACAGGCGTGGGAGCATCCATTGTGTCGGGCAACCAACTATGGGTGGGAAACTGCGCCGACTTGATCAGTGCCGCAACCACGAGGAGTGCAATCGCGACCTGTAGCATCGCCGAGCTAACGGTTGCTGCGACTGCAGTTTGCGTCAGCTCGTCAATATCGAGAGTGCCGAACTCCAACCACAGCAGGCAGAGCGCACTCCAAAAGGCAGAGTCCGCAAGGCGACTAGTCAGAAACTTCTTTTTGGCGCCGAGACGCGCCGCGAAGCGATCGTCGTAGTGCCTCAAGAGCCGATGAACGGCGATGCTCAAACCGAACCAAACTAGCCCGGAGCCGAGCAAACTGCTCGACAGGACGAACAACTCGATCATGAGCAGCGCAGCCCCCATTCGCCGTACGAACTTGGCAGCGTCCAACTCGCTCGCCACATAGGTGCGGCCGAAGCGCAACACGACGAATCCGATGGAGGTGGTAAGCGCCAGCATCGCCAGGCTGAGTCGGTCGAACCAGAGTCCGACACTGAGCGCATGAGGAGTCTGTTGTCCAGTCAGTGACACCCGCAACGCGGCGTGTTCGTCACCGCCCAATGCCAATGCACCAGTGGCCCCGACGATGCCCACGAGCAGCACGCTGAACTGGAGCGGCTGCCAAGCCCAGCGAATGTGCCGCAGCAGTGCAGTGCTCACTAGTTGCAGAAGCAGAAGTAGTAGTAGCGCCGCAACGAACACCGAAGAAGCGGTGCCGTACGGCCAGTGCAGAGAAGTTTCGAGCGAGTTCATCACCCACACGTTCTAGTGTTCTCCGACCCCCCGCTAGAAGTAGATTAATCATAATAGATAATTCTACAAATCAGAACTATTGGCTGGCGTGAGGCGGGGCCGTTCGCTCATGAAGTCACAGAATACTCTCGAGTATCTGCATTTGAGCGAAGGCGAGCGTCCTTGGTGAGATTACTCAGTAATCTGATCAAGAGAATTATTCGATTGGTCTTATCTACTTCTGTTCAGACGCTCACAGGCTTAAACCCACCTTCGTACCTTTTGACGTAAGGAGTGAGTCATGACCAACAGCTCTGATCTCGATAAGTTTCTCGCGCCTCGCACATTCTCTGCGTACCTTTTTCAGCCCGGTAAAAACGTCGAGGTGACCGTCGTCATGCCCGACCTGCGACGCGCGCCCAGGCATTGTTGGGGAGACTGGGGACCCATCTACACCATTCAGATGCTCCCGAAGCAGCATCTGGAGCTGCACTACCATGAGGTCGTGCAGCATCTGGAGTCCGTGGTGCATCTATCTGACTGCAGACTGCACCTGGAGTCGCCAATGCTCTTCATGGAGCGTCGGAAGTATCCCTTCATTCTGAGCTTCGAAGACGTTTCGCGGGGTATGAGGTTCGCCGCACACATGTGCCACGATGGGCGAATATGCCGCGCAGAGATAACACCAACAAGTTGGTTTGGCGATGTCAGGCCTCTGTTCTCATCCAATTCGGGCAACCGCGTTGCGAGTCTGTAGGGTGTGGCGTGGACGAAGGAAGAGGCTTCGTGGAGATCAATAACCATGATGGACGTGACCAACGAACTTCATCGGCTTCGCGACTTGGAGTCTGAGGCGATTGAAATTCTCCGTGAGACGGCGGCCGAGTTCGAGCGCCCCGTTCTCCTCTTCAGCGGAGGCAAAGACTCGATTCTCCTCGTACACCTGGCAGTGAAAGCGTTTCGCCCAGCCCGATTTCCATTTCCGATCCTGCACATCGACACCGGACACAACTTCCCCGAAACGCTAGAGTATCGTGACAGGACGATCAGAGATCTCGGTGAACGGCTGATAGTGGCGCACGTCGAAGAGTCGATTCGTAGTGGAAGAGCGACGGACGTCACAGGAATTGGAGCCAGCCGCAATCGCCTGCAAACCATAACCCTGTTGGACGCCATTTCTGAGCACCGGTTCGATGCCGCCATAGGCGGAGCGAGGCGGGATGAAGATCGAGCGCGGGCGAAAGAGCGCGTGTTCAGTCATCGCGATGAGTTTGGGCAGTGGGACCCGAAGAATCAACGTCCGGAAGTGTGGCACTGTTTCAACACCAGGTTGCGCGAAGGGGAGCACTTTCGTGTTTTCCCTTTGAGCAACTGGACGGAGCTCGATGTGTGGCAGTACGTTTTGTTGGAAGACATCGAACTGCCATCGTTGTATTTTGCACATCAGCGAGCCGTTTTCGAACGTGCCGGGATGCTCTATGCCACGTCCGGCTTCGTGCCGAGACGCCCTGAGGAAACGGTGTTCGAAGCTCGCGTGCGTTTTCGAACCATCGGAGACATGACCTGCACCGGCGCAGTACGTTCGCCAGCGCAGACGGTAGAAGAGATCATCACCGAAGTGGCTACTGCCACGATCACGGAGCGCGGAGCGACTCGCGCAGATGACAGGCAGACAGAAGCGGCCATGGAGGACCGCAAACGGGAAGGATATTTCTGATGAGCAATAGACTCTCCCTCGGCGGCGCCACGAAGCCGACGTTGCGTTTGGCTACCGCCGGTAGTGTGGATGACGGCAAGTCAACTCTGATCGGCAGGCTGCTGTACGATAGCAAGAACTTGTTCGTCGACCAGATCGAGCAGGTGCGCGAAGCCAGCCTCAAGCGCGGCGACGAACGGTTGGACCTAGCTTTGTTGACGGACGGACTCAGAGCGGAACGCGAGCAAGGCATCACCATCGACGTTGCGTACCGCTACTTCAACACTCCTAGACGCAAGTTCATCATCATCGATTCACCCGGTCACGTTCAGTATACGCGCAACATGGTTACTGGTGCCAGTCACGCGGATTTGGCCGTCGTATTGGTCGACGCGAGGAAAGGTATGCTGGAGCAGTCGCGACGCCATGCGTACCTCGCCTCGCTGCTTCGCGTGCCACACCTGGTGTTCGCCGTAAACAAGATGGACTTGGTAGGCTACTCGCAGGAAGTCTTCGAGCAGGTCGCCGAAGCAGCGCAGCGGTGGGTGGATATTCACCAGGGGCCGAAGCCATTCATCTTGCCGATGTCCGCGCTCAAGGGTGACAACGTGGTGACGCGGAGTTCGGACATGCCGTGGTATGACGGGCCGTCTCTGCTGCAATTCATGGAGGAACTCGAGGTGGACAGAATGCGCGACGGTACTGCAGCTCGTTTCGCGGTTCAGTGGGTGATTCGTCCTCAGTCTGATGAGGCAGAAGACTACCGCGGGTACGCGGGGACTGTCACATCTGGCACCTGGCGCCCTGGTGATGAAGTGACAGTCTTGCCACACGGGCTCAGAAACCGTGTCCGAAGCGTGCGAACCTACGACGGCGAACTGGAATGTGCGACGGAAGGAAAGGCGGTCACGCTTCTGTTGGAGGAGGACCAGGACATATCGCGGGGAGATGTGCTCTGCCACTTACAGAATGCTCCCCAAGTGTCCACTGAGCTATTGGCGGAAGTGGCGTGGATGGGCCAGCGGGAGCTCGAGGTCGGAAAGCGCTATGCCATGCGGCACGGAACACGCTGGCTGCAGGCGGTGATCACCCAGGTCGAGAGGAAGGTCGACTTGACCAACCTTGCTGCGTTGCGGCCTGAGGCGACACTCGCACAGAACGACATCGGCCAGGTACGGCTCAAGACTTCCCAACCCATCGCGTACGACGACTACGCAACGAATCCTCGATTGGGCGCGTTCATCCTCGTCGACTCATCGACGAACGAAACCGCTGCAGCTGGGATGCTGAGCCTCCCCGATGCTGGGCGCCTCGACGAACTCGGAGGCGCGGAGAGCGGTCACGCTGCGTTGGTTTTCACCCGATCCGTGCCTGACGAGCACGATCTCGCTGGGGCGCTGGCAGACGCGTGCCCCGATCCCTTCACACCGTTGCAGGTCGAAATCGTTAGCTCACTGGGCGCAGTGGAACGAGCCATGACCGAACTGGGCGCACACTTGACTCGGACGGGCTCCGAGTGCGTTCTGGTCCACGGCTTGGGCTCATGGCGAGGCGTAGAAGCGGACGCCAACTCTGCCGCACGTGTGTGTCGCGAGCTCGAGTTGGGAGTGTTGCTGTTGGTCCACTGCGACACTGACGGCATCAACGCGGCACTGCTGACTGCGGAAGCCGTCGAGCGAGATGGTGTTCGCCTGCGTGGTTGGGTTGCCCTTCATCCTGATGATGCCGGTACGGCGGCGCCACCCCAGCTCGACGTTCTTTGTCGCCGGATGCCCGTTCCGTTGGTGGCTACGGTCTCACGGGACGGTGCTCGCTACTTGGTCGAGCGCACCGACCAAGCCCCTGTTTGGCACATGCGGCGCTGAAGCTGACGACTCGATCAGCTCAAGAAATCCTCGATCAGTTCTTTGTGAAAGCCTCCCTTGAGAAAGACGGCGTAGAAGGTAACGGGAGGGGGCTCGGCCAGGCGCAATCTGGATAGACGGCCCTGGTCGAGATCCTCCTGGATTCCGATTTCCGGCAGAATGGATACCCCGCGACCCGAGTTGGCGAAGAACCTCAGCAACGAGATGTCATCTGTCCGTAGTTTCACGTCGCCTTGCAGGTTGAACTTGGGACGAATGAAGTCTTCTAGCAGATCGCCCTCGACGTGGTGATCGAAGACGAAAAGCTCAATTGCCGAGGCTTGGGAGCGAGAACGCTTGATGCGCTTGACCAACTCCGGCTTGCCCGCAATGCACAGTGGGCTAGTCTCGACCGTCTTGTAGGTGAGGTTGAGCAGGTCCTTCTTGCGGGGCGTTTCCAGGGTGAAGACCAAATCCAACTCGAAGCCCTTCAGCAGTGCGTTGAGCTCATCTAGCGAGCCGTCGACCACCATCGTTTGAAGACCAGAGCCTTCTACCAAGTTCTGGTTGATGAGACGGAAGACGAAGTTGCGGGAGATCCCACCCACCATGCCGATGCGGAGTTGCGTCGGGGCGAGGGTTTCGTGCTTGTCACGAAACAAGTGGTTGATTTCCCGGCTTCTGGAGAAGATTTCGTCAGCGTAGTTGAGCAACGCGGCTCCACGCTCGGTCACCTTCAGCGACCGCGTCGTCCGCTCCATCAGCTTTTCGTCGAGGTAGGACTCGAGCTGGGATACCTGCTCGCTGAGTGCTGACTGGGAGACGGCGATCTTGGACGCGGCCTTCTGGAACCCGCCATACCTGCTAACGCACCAGAACGCATACAGATGTCTGAAATTGATCCATTCCACCCCCTTCGATTAGTCGGATTCGATGCGACAGAACAACTATCTGTGAGGCAGGAGGCGCAATTAGAGCTGGTTTCATATAAATCGCCCCACAAGCACGTCAACAGCCCCGCATGGGCGGGGGGCACCCTGCTGCATCAGCTGACGCGTGTGCGCTGGTCGGTGAGCCACTGTCGCACGGCTGGATCCTCGCACAACCCAATCGCCTGGTCGCGGGCTTCGAGGGCTGGAGCACCCATCGCTCCTACCCATTCGGGCATGCCTGAATGGGACCCGGTCGCGCGGGCTCGGCCCCGCTATGCGGCGGTCCTATGCGTTGGGCCGAGGTTGCGAAGACCGAGCGAGCCGCACTCCGCTTGATGGCGAAGCTCGGTCTCGCCCCGAATCCACCAACTGCCATGCCAGGGACCCCGATCGGTCACGCTGCTGCTCGAGATCTGCGTCACGACATCTCGGACGGCGCTTCTGACCTGCGCCATGGCGAGCTTGGACAAGCTCAGCCATGGCGCCCCTCGGGCGGCGCCCCGCGATGGCAACGAGGGTGCGGGTGACGCCGCGAGCGAATCAGTCTAGCGAACGGAGCAGGCCTCACCGTTCAAGAAGAACGTCTCCGGGGTTGGGCTTGCCAGATCGCCGCGGTCGCCGATTACGACGAGACGTCGGGGCCGATTGGGTTTGAGCTTGCGACTGCCGGCTACCGTGACCTGGGCGCCGTCCTGTGTAGCGTTACCGCCCGTGACGACTTGGACGCGCTGGTCGCCGGTGAACGACCAGTTCAGCTCCCAGTTCTTCAGCTTCTTCTTGCCGAGGTTGGTCACGTCCACGTAGTAGAGGAAACGCCGAGAACGCTTTGCGAGCTTCGAGGCCGCGTCAGAGAGGTGTTCTCCCAGTGTGTGAACTTTGACTGCGCAACTGCCGAAGGGGTCACTCTCGGCGCTGTCCTGGTCTGCGATGAATGACGACAGCCACGCGAGCGGGGCGTTCCAGTTGATCGTCAACTCGTTGGTGGACCAGGAGTTGATGTCGTCGACGTAGCAGAATTGGGGTGCGCAGCCCTGCGCCAGCAGGCGGCTGACCGTCGGGTCCCAGGTTTCTGTCATCGAGTTCGGACCACCCGAGACGGTCCCCGATGGAGGATTGGGCAGGGATGGGTCGAGCTGATTTGCGTACCAACGGCTGTGCATGTTCTTGGAGAACGCCGAGCCGTAGTCAGTGACGTACGAGTTGTTCAGGGCATTGCGCCCGAGTATGTAGTCGAAGCCCGACAGTGCCGCGCTGCGGAACGTTTCATCGGCGGTGAGATCGTAGGCGGTGGCGATGACGACCAGGTTGTTGAGGATTTGGCTGTTCGAGCCCCACACGTAAACGCCGTCGTCTGGGGCGTAGGGTTGCATGAAGCCGTTGACGGTCTGGGCATCGACGTAACGTTGTGCTCCAGCCACGACCGACGCGATGACGGCGTCGCGATCGGGCAGCGAACTCGGGGTCGTGGCTAGCGCCATACGCCCCAACGCTGCGACGCTCCCCCAGCTGAAGCCTCCGGCTGGAAACACGTCCGCTGTGTGGTGTGGTGAGGCCAAGACCGCGTCGAGGTACTTCTGCTTGCCCGTGGTCAAGTACAGTTCGGCCGCAGCCCAATAGAACTCGTCGGTGACATCACCATCGTCGTAGGGCCCTCCACCGCTATTGCCGTCTGCGGCCGGAGCGTACAGAACCGGATTGCTCAAAGCGGCGTTCCATGCTCTGTGCGCCGCTTTGAGCAATGTCTTGGCGAACTGAGCGTCGTAGGGAGCGAAGATGCGGGCGCCCTGAGCTGCGGTGGCAGCAAGATTGAGCGTTGCGGCGGTCGAGGGCCGGTGCAGCCAGCGCGCGTTCGGGTCCTTGTGGGGTAACAAAGGCAGGCCCGTCCACACGTTGTCGTGCACTTTGTGATGCGCCATGCCGGCGAGCGGTTCACCCTCGGGCACCATCATCGACAGGAAGAACTCGAGTTCGTGGCGAGCCTCGTCCAACACGTCTGGGACGCCGTTGCCAGCTTCGGGGATACTCAGGGTGGCGTCACTCAGGGCGCCGAGATCCGTCGAGGGAGCGGTCTTGGTGCGCTCGAATGCGTTCAGCAGTTGATAAACGGAGATCCCTCCGTTGACCACGTACTTGCCGTGGTCGCCGGCATCGTACCAGCCACCGACGACGTCGAGCGTGTAGTCGCAGGTCCACGGCTCGCCGTAGATCGCGAGGGAATCGTCTGCAGGTTGGCAGGGGACGCCGAGATCACCTTGATTGATCTCACCATCGCCGGGGGCCACGCTATGTCCGGCGGGACGCGCGTAGGCTTCGCCGGCGAGCGCGCCGTCGATCTCTTCGCCGCTGCGTTGCGTGTAGTAGAGGTCGAGGGAGTCGAGGCGTAGCTGCTCGTAGCTCTCTGTGCCAATCGAGAAGGGGTGACTGGTTTCGCCGTCGGCGACCAGTGCGTAGCCATCCCCAATGGTTGTTAGCGATGAGAAGTCGACGCGATGCACGTTCAGTTGTGACGACTCGTCCAGGCCAAAGGGCGTGGATTCGCCGGATAGCAGCGACACCCCGTCAGAGTCCACGACGTCCCAGGTCAGTGGATCCAGTGCCTCGGTCACGATGGTCGCGCCCTTCGGACCGTAAGGCAGATAGGCAACCTGGTTGACCCGCACTCGCGGACCGGTATCAGCTTCGTAAACACTCGGCGCGCCACCTCCGATGATCCACACGTCGTCCAAGCAGAAGGTCCACGGTTCGTCTTGTCCGCCGATCTGAAAGGCGATCTGAGGTATCTGCTCGCTGTCCCCCATCGGGAAGCTGGCGCGGAAGACCTGTGTTTCGCTGGTGAGGGCCGGGTTGAAATCGAGGAATGGCGTGTACGGGTCGGCGGGTTCCCCCACCACCGCGCGAATCGTCACGTCGCGGTTCGCAGATGCCGAAAAGGCGAGATCGTAGTATTCGCCGGCTTCCAGCTCGACCTCGTTTTGCCCGATGATGACGTCCCAGAAGGCCGAGGTTCCGCCAGGAACGTCGACGCAAACGCCCGAGTCACTCAGCTCGCGAGCATCCCACATGACGCCACTGCTCTCGTAGCCCCACCACGGATCCGAGTTCGCCACGAAGTGCCCGTTCTGAACGAGGTTAACTGGCTCGACGAAGACATCATCGAGGCACAGTGTCCACGACTCACCCTCGGGCACGTCCCCGCCGCCGATTTGGAACGCGACCTGGGGGATCTGATCCGAGCCCGTGAATTGGAATACTTGGCTGAAGTTTGCGTATTCCGTGCCCAGGGTAGGGTAGACCGTCGCCCACTCGAAGTACGGGTCATCGGGCTCACCCACCAAGGCTTTGATCGGGACCGATTGTGAACCTTTCGCGCGGAAGCTGAACCGGTAGTATGCGTCGCTGGCCATTGGGATGTTCCCCTGACCTACGATCACGTCCCACACGTTGGCGTTGCCCCCAGGGACTTCGAAACAAGCGCCGTCATCGCTGACGTCGCTGGATGTCACGTTACTCGTCCACCAAGGATCCAGCGCATCCACGAAGCCGCCATTTTCGACCAGCGGCACCTGATCGAGAGAGACATTGTCGAAACAGATCGTGCGCTCCGGTGCATTAGCACCTAGTTGAAAGTTGATAGCCGGTGGTTGCTCCGTCGGCAACATCGTGAACTTCTGCGAAAACGCCGCAAGGTCGGGTGTGGCATCCGGCTCGATGCGCGAGAACTGCGTCCACGGATCTTCGGGCTCTGCCACCAGTGCCAAGAAGCTCGAAGCGGGACTCGACGAAGCGGACAAGTTGAAGCGGTAGCTCCAGGGGGCGGCGAGATCTTGCAGGTCGCTCTGCCCGACGATCGTAGCCCATGGGTCGGTGGTTTCGTCGCCCGCGGGCACGGTGATGCACATCTGCCCGTCCGCCAGTTCGACGCCCGGGCCCCACCACGGATCTGTCGTCTCGTCGAACTTACCGTTTTCGAGTGCCGTACTCGCGATGTTCAGGCTGCGTCCGTCATCCCTGCTGCAGGCCGTGCCGGCGAGAGCCAGGAGCAATGCGCAGCTCGCGCAGCCCCTAGATGTAGTAAAGTTTCTTGTATCAAGTCTCATGCCTTTCCTCCCGGTCGCCGTGCTGCAATCGCCATCGCGGGCGAAGACCCGCCTGGCGCGGTGAACGCTAAGCGGGCAGCAGAGAGCTAGTCAAGTCACCACACTCCGTGGACGCGCTGCATGTTGAGAATAGCTCGCTTGAATCAGAGATTTCACCCACGTGGTCTTGTGCGCTGCGTCAATCTCTCAATGTTAACTTCTTGGTCCCGGGACTGCAGTCGGCGCGAGCGCTCTGCTCGCTGTTTACGCAGAGCCGACACGCTGGAGATCATATTGACTCGATGATCGCGGCGCAACCATCGCGCCGTGCCAAGTCAGATGCGCGGGACACCACGACCGATTGTGTCGGTTGCGCGTCGCACTGCCTGCGCCTGGTGAATATGTCGGGCGGAGTCCTAGAGGTCAGCAATGGTTCATCGGTCACGGTCAGTCAGTTCACATCAGCGGCGGTTGCTTCGGCAGCGGGCGCGGCTGTGCTGGCTACATCGCTCGTCCGCAACAGGATCGTTGAGAAGTCTGACAAGAACAAGCCTTGAAGATGTCCAAGGTCTGAGCGACATCGGGGTCCGTGTTCAGCCTCGTCGGAGCGCGGATTTGGAATGCGGTGCAGCGAGTCGTGGGGATGGTCAGCGCCGGGCAGCGTGAGGCGGTGCGTCGGAAGCGGCAGCCATTTCGGCCTTTGGAGAGGGGGTTTCTAGTCGCGCTAGCGAGTCGACTCCCCTACTGGTGCAACACTGTGCTTCTCGTGCAACCGAGCACCATCCTTCGCTGGCACCGCGAAGCCTTCCGGTTGGTGTGGAAGCGTCGATCCGGACGGGGCAAAGCTCACGAACCAAAGATCTCTCAGCAAACCATCGAGCTCGTTCGGCGGATGGCGACGGAGAACAAGACGTGGGGCGCCGAGCGCATCCGAGGCGAGCTCTCGAAGCTCGGCATCCGGGTCTCGAATAGAACGATCCAATGGCATGTTCGTGGCGCTTGCCCGCCGGGAGACGGGCAAAGCTGGCATACGTTCCAACGAAACCACACGGTCGGGGCGTGTAACTTCCTGCAGTTTCACGACATCTGGCTTCGACCTCTCTTTGCGGTGTTCATTGTTGACGTGAACACCAAAGAGGTGGTCCACGTAGGAGTCACACGCGCGCCGAACGAATCCTGGACGGCCCAGCAACTGCGTGACGCTGCGCCATTCGACAGCGGGCCACAGTTCATCATCCGGGGTCACGACAACAAGTTTGGCGCCAGCTTCGATCGCGCTGCAGAACGTGCCGACGTTTGCGTCGTGAAGACGCCGCTCAGCTGATTAACGCCGTGTGCGAGCGCTTCGTCGGAAGTGTTCGTCGTAAGTGCCTCGATCCCGTCATCATCCCGCACCACGGCCCCACGGCTCCGAACATCGTCGCGCGTTCCGTTCTCGGCGGCCTCCATCATGACTATCGGTGGGCCGCATGAGCCGCGGATGAACGAGGCAGCCTGGACAGTTGGGGCTCAGTCCTGACGAAAGGGCACTCCGGCGGGAAAATTGCCACAGGTTTCGAGCCGGGCACTTCGACACCGACGCGTCCACTCGATGGCGTGTCCAATGCCGGTCGATACCATCGCGTCGTAGTGTCCGCCCGAGGGTACCACTTCCAAAGTGCCGTGGCGCCGCAGGTCACCCAGACGCTGAGCGAAACTGATGACGTCGGCTGTCGAGCCCACGGAGTCATCCTCCGCGGCGAACAAGAAGAGCGGCGCGCGCTGGCGCTTCGGATGCAGCCCTGGAGAGGCCCAGTCCACGAAACGTGCGAACGACTCATCCACCGCCTTCGTCATGTCGGGTCCGTGGAACTTCACGATGTCGAGCACGGGTGCGAATGCAACGACGTGAGACACCTTTGGCTCGACCGCTGCCAACATCAGGGCATGGGTTGCGGCGGAGCTGTGCCCAGCTGCAACCACCTGGCTTTCGTCCACTGCCAAATTGCTGAGCGCCCACTGCAGCGCTGCCATTCCGTCTGTAACGCCTGCCATCGTATGCCAGAAGGTCGTCATGGCCTCGCCCAGCTCGTCCGAGTCGGTTGCCGCCCCACGCAGCTCATACGCAACCACGAGGTATCCTTCTCGGACCCACGGAAGGTGTTCCCTTCGGTCACCCGCGCTGAGATGCGCGCCCGTCAGTAGGTTCGACCCCGCTGGCACAATGAGCGCCAGTGGGCACTTCTCCTGCGCGGGTGCGGGTAACACGGGTTCGTAGACCCACAGCTCAGGATGGGTTTCGTCAGCGGTGACTGTTCGGGGCGGTCGCCAGCACCCACGCCAGATTGTTGAGTATCTGCGGGTCGGGGTATATTGCAGCTGCGGCCTACAACGCCTCGATTGCTTTCGACGGCTGGTTCTTTTCGGCAAAGAATTGCGACTGCCAGTGGCGCCAAGAGGCTCGTGTCGACGGTGCTGCGTGACGCACCGCGGCCAGCAGCCGGGGATCGGCAAACCGGCACCAGAGTGATAAGCCGTCGGCAGCAACCGTCGCGGAGCGCTCTGCTTGGGGACGGCGCTCCGGGGCGACCTGCGTGGGAACACACTGCACTGCCCGCTCGGCGGCGGGTAGTGCCCGTTGGCGGCACCAGTCATCCTGCTGGTCTGGTTCGGCAGGTGGACGTCGCAAGGATACCACCCAATCAGACAAGCCTCGCCGCCCCTTGGCTTCGGGTTCTTGTTTCGCTCGCGACGACCACCACGCGAGCGCCTGGCCCGCAAGCGAGTCCTCGCCGTCCTGGTACGTCTCGAGCAGCGCTTGATGGGCTTCCGCGGCGCTCCCTCCCTTCTCCAGGAGGATGGCGCGTGCCAGACCCCAGCCGAGCGTTCGTCCGCTGCGCTCGAGGGCAGATCGATGTTCGTAACCCGCTGCAGGCCACGTTCCGCATCCTCCTCGGCAACGTAGGCCAACGCACTTTCAAGCCATAGTTGCTTCGGGGAAGCTCGAGTGCCCAGCATCTGCACCAAGGTGTCGTCGATCACTTGCTGCGCAGAGGGCGTTCGTCGGCGCAAGTCGAGCAACAACGGAATCATTCGAACGTCTGGTTCTCCCAACACGCTGAGCACCTGTACCTCGACGGGACTCTCGGCCCTGGTGCTGCGGCGACCGGCGGCCGTGGCTCGTGGGAACATTGGACTCACTTCGAGGTCCGCACCCTTCCGCAAGGCGAACGACGGGTGGAAATCTAGCGGGACCACCTTTGGCCGAATCCGCTCGCAGCTCGGTGCTCCAGGTGTTTGACGAGGAGTGGCAATTCAAGCTGATTGCCACTGTGGAGCTACTGGGTTCCCGTTAACGACAACTCACTTGCTGCAGCCGCGAAATTCCATGTTGTCGACCCAAATGTCGTAGGCTCCCGGCTGCTTGACTTGGAACTGAAGGGCGAACACGCGGTCGACTGCCAAGCCCGACGGGCGCGGTGAACCCCAACCGGGCTCCTGCTTCATGCGGCTGAACGGGATGACGAACTGTTGCCAGTCTTCGGTGAGTTTGATGTTCTTGCCGAAGTCGTTGTAACAGTTACCACAGGTGCCTCCGTCAGGATCGGTGTTGACGTCTGGCATCTTGACGCGGACGGCATTGGTCGACCCAGGCCCCTTCTTGGCCTGGAAGGCAATCGCCTGGAAGCGGGTGGCATCGTAGAAATCCTTCGGATCAGTGAAGTTGAGGCCCATGCCCGCGTAGACGATCTTGGCATCGGCGACGGTCCCGTACATGCGCATCGCGTAAGCCGAGTCGTAGCCACCGGGAGACATCTCGAAGATCCCGCCTTCTATCCCCGCCTTGGGTGAAATGGTCGTGCCCGCGGGATCCATGTAGGTGTAGAGGTAGCCGGCTCGGCCGTCCTGGACGATCACCTGATTGTTGTTGTCCTCGCCGTCCTCGATCAGTGCCGTGGGACCACACGCAGCTGCCTCTTCGGTGTTGGGTATCTGGGGCGGGGCGCATGCCGCGCTCGACAGGGCGAGGCCAAACGCGACAACCGGTGAGATTGAGATTCGATTCATGCTTGACTCCACAGATCATTCCAACGCGTGAGCGAGACTTCGGCCCGACCAGGCGAGGCAACGTCCGCCAAAAGAGTGAAATGCGAACGTATGAGATGGGACGCGCGACGCCGCCGTGTCGGCGCACACGACGCGCCCAGAAGGGGCGTTTTCTGGTGAGACGCTGCCCGTGCACGGATTCCGTCGCTGTTGCTGCACGACGCAACGCTGCGTGCACCGCTGATGGGCTGAGGCGTACCGTCCCTCGCGCGGGCGCTTTTCGTGCGGTGCTAGGCGGCCCCATCGGGAATGCAGCATTCGGTGCGGGGACCCGTAAACTCGAACCCTCCACCTCGACTTGCGCGGGGATTCCCTTCCCGCAGGAGCGACTCACTCAGGGTCCGGACGGTACGCTGCTGCTTGAGTTCAAGAAGGCGTCGAAGGATAGCAGCCGCGCTCACCTGAGACCCCAGAGTCGAGTTCTGGCGGGAGCACAGACTCTCCAGTGAGTGCACTACAGCTCGCTCACATCCAAGTGGGTCAGGGTAACAGCGCCAACCGTTACTTGAACGTGAGTGGCGAACAGGCCACCGGAAGAGTGCCGCAGCTCGTTCCCCCCCTAACGCGTTCAGTCTCGACCGGGCAGGTGATAAGCCGGAGCCGGACTTCATTGATCTTCGCGCGTCGTCAGCCGGGTTCTCGATCGACCCGTCTACAGTGGAGTCGGCTCCGTGCCGGTTGCCGGGCACTTCACCGATGCGGCGAAGCCGGACCAGAGCTGGCTCAGGTGCTCCAAGTCCAATGCAGGTTGCACGACTGGAACGCCGTGAACTGCGTGGTGCCCGCGGGCAGCGCAAACGTTGTCTGGGCCTGCGTATCGATGCCGAGAGTGTATTCCTTCCAGCCAATGATCACACCGTTGGAATCCCTGATGTAGTGATGAGTGATGTAGTGCTCTTCAGGCACTTCCGCAGTTGGTGCGCGCATTTCGTGTGTAGACGCCAGCGTAACGTTGGCGCCGACCAGGCTGACCATCGGCGCGTGACTGCCCTCCTTGCCAGGCTGGTCCAATGGGTTGGCCGCTGTGTAGATACCAGCGCCTTGAGATTCCAGGGCAGCCGCCTTCATCTCCCAATCGGGGTTGGGCGTGGCGCCGTCGCCGTCGCCGTCGCCGTCGTCGGCACCGCATCCGGCAACTAAACCTGGAATACAGAACGAAAGCGATACGGTGCCGCTATTCGCCAAGAAAACTCGACGCGGTTGAAGAATCCGATTGTTCATAAGCACTTCCTCTGAGCTAGCGTGGGGCCACTGAGAGCCGACGTGCGGCGACCCAGCAACGACTTGTCTGCCGCGGTATGCAGGTCACCTAGGCGCGGTTACACCAAATCGAAAGAATCAGCCGTCGCCGCGCAAAGTGCAGTTTCACGAGGCATCCGTACGACCGACCGTGTTCTGGTACTTCCTGTTCTGCGGCCGTGAAATTTTCGGGCTAGGCAAAGCTGCTCGCCATTCTTGGACAGGTGCGTTGCGGTCGCGCTGCTGTCGAGCAAGTCGCCCAACGTGCCCGTGGCAAACACCGAATCGTCGCCACTGGCGGTGCCATGTAGCCAAGCCCCGCTGCCCAAGGGGGTCGCCCAGCGCTGCTCGCCCGAGGGTGACCACAGGCCCAACAGGGGTTCCCCCCCGAGTTCGGTTCGGGTTTCGACCAGCACTTTGTCTGCCGCGTCGAAGGCCAGTGGGGTACCCGAAAGCTCCGAACCGAATTGTTGAAAGGAGCTGACTTCGCCATCGTCCGAAATGTGCGCCACGTAGGGATCATCCCCGCCCGTTTTGTCGTCTCCTTGCGGGGAACGCCGGTCTGGCCGCTCACGACTATTCCGCCAGTCTCCGTCAGACGGATCAGTCGAATGTCGTCATCAGTGCGGCCCAGCGTCGTCGTCACCCCGTGCAATTCCGTGCGTTGTGTCACGGAGACGAAGCCCGTGCTCGCAGGCCCCAGCGGTTGCTACGGGAGCGCCTGGGTCTGACGCTGATGGATTTGAGTCTGATCGCGGAGTCGACTCGCTGCACGGCAGTGCGAAGACTGAAGCGGCCGCCCACCGACTGATGGTGCAGCCAAACTTGGGTGGTCGCCCATCGGTCCCGTATTACGGGACCAATGGGCAGCTATTTTCGTACACCGAGATGTTGTCACTATTTGCCATGGGGCATAGGAACTGGACATACCGGCTGTCGTTATCCAGGAAGATCTTCATCCAGGGGATGAGCACACGCATCTCGGTATAGTTTTCCTTGGTAAATCCGAGGTGATCATCTGCAGCAAGCTCCACCCAGGCGCGTTGCGTAGTTGTCGGGATGTCATCCCACATAGAGCTGACAGAGGCTGGGGTTACCACTGTGTCGTTCCTTGCACTTATGATCATAGCCGGCATTTGGAGACTGCTAAAATCCGGGTGAGTCAAATCGAAGTTGAACCACGGTGCAAGTGCAACCATCGTCTTCAGTGATGGCCTAGCTAAAGCAGCATGAAAAGTGCCACCTCCGCCCATCGAATGGCCCATGACCATCAAGCGATTGGGATCGACGCGATCTTTGACCTCGCTTTCCTGGGTGAGGTAGTCCAGCGCGGCGAGCAGTTGTGGCCCCCGGGACTCAGGGAGATCAGATACGGCGTTCGTCTCTATGCCGATGATGACAAATCCAAAAGACGCCAGCCAGTGTCCCATCCACGTCTCTTCGTCAGCAAACTTTGCCCCACCACCGGGACAGATCGCTACGCCAGCCCAAGTCCCGAGGCTGGTATCGGTTGGGTAGTAGATAAACCCACCACCAAAACCATTGCCGGAAGGAATGGTTAATTCCGCAGTGGCGAATGTGCCTCTGTTAGCGGAGATACTGGTGAGTGTGGGGTCCGGCCCACGCGTTGTTCCGGGCGCGCTGGGGGTGGTGCCACCATCTGTGGCCGACGTGTCTGCCGTAGCGCCAGTGCTCGCGCCGCCCGCGTCCGGCGTGCCGCCCGCGTCCGGCGTGCCTCCCGTGCCGGGTGTGACGCTACCCCCGGTGCTCGTGCCTCCCATGCCCCCCGTGCCCCCCGTGCTGCTACCTCCCGCGGCCGTCGTGCCCCCCGTGCCGGACGTGCCGCTCCCGCCGACGCCCGTCATGCCCCCGGTGGCCGACGTGCCCTCGGTGCCGGGCGTGCTGCTACCGCCGGTAGCCGACGTGCCCCCAGTGGCGTTACTGGCAGTGTTCAACGCTCCGCCCGTTGTCCCTTCGTCCGATGTGCTTCCCGACGAGGACTCAGCGCCGATCGCACCGGCGTTGGCGCCTCCCCCCGATTGCCCTGGGGCCTCGACAGCTTCCGATGCCTCGACTGCTTCGTCGTCTGTGGAACAGGCAAAGACCGCCCACGCCAAGAGTGGAGCAAACAGAACTGGCTTTATCGCAGGATTCTTCACTTCTTATCCCCTACAGGAGTGGGAGCCATCACAGGCAGTGACAAGCTCCACGATGCCATCATCCAACTGAGTACGGCGTGAGGTGGACCCGAACACCGACCATCTGGGAGCCACTCGGGCTCGTTCGTGAGAAGTCGGCTCGCGGCGCTCCGCGGCCCTTCCCGTGACCTTGGTACAGATCCCTCAACGTTACGCGGACCGGCACTTTGCCCCTATGCCACGGTCCCGAAGGATACGGTAGGGACAGTACCGGGTTCGCCGATCAGTTGGCGCACGAATCGAAGATTCCCGTCCTGTGCAAGGGCATAGGCGAAACGAACTGTCAAAACGGGCAAGCTGATGATCACCTGTGCAGTTGGCAAAGGGGGCGTGAGGCCCCTCACCCCGCGGTTCGGCCAGCAACCAAGTCCGTCCTGTCATCTTTCCCAAACGTCGAAGTCGACGTACAGATCGATCGAGTGATGTACGTCAGCTACGCGTCGGCAATCGAAGTTGGCGAGCGCGGGCGTGATGCGGAAACCATCAGTGAGTCCGCAGATGCCGAGCTTGCCGTTGGTCCAACTCGGGGTCAGGTTCTGCGCGAACCACCGAGCCACGCCATTGAGAACCGGCATCGCGACAACGTGACCAGCTTGGTTGGGCGAAACTCCGGACCATCAATGACTCTCGCCAAGCCGGAGTCTTGGCTGCAGCGAACAGCGTTACCCGGTCTAGCGTCGTCAGCTTGGGTTTCTTGACCTTCCCGAGCTCACTAGCTTGTCATCTTCGACATGCCGAGCGATTCTGCGCCGGACGGGGCTGGTAGCCGGCAGGGCCTTCGATGGCGGCCCGCACCATGACACCAGTCGACGTAGGCGTGTACGGCTCCTCGCTGACGCCGGCGGGCATCGCGGGGCTCCTCGGGTGTCAGCCCCACCTCGACTTGGGCACCACCGCGGACGCGTCCACCATGTGCCGGAGCGCCTGCTCGGTGGCCACGCTGGCGTTGAGGTACTCCCGAGCCTCCGCGAAGGCGCTCCCCGAGAACGCGCGCACCCCGCTCACGAGCCATGAGAACGCGGTGACCGCGCCCCGCGCGACCGTCGCGTCGACCATGATTGCGATTCGGCGCGAACGCTGGATGACTTCGGCCGCCCGGCGCCGCTGACCCGCGTTGTAGTACCCGCCCGCCGTGTGCACCCAGAGCGTGTCGAACCCGCCGGCGGCAGACGTCTCGAGGAATTCTGCGAATGCCGCCTCGCCGGGGATCTCTCGACCGCATGCCACGAGCAGCACCCCATCGTGGACGTGCGCAGAGAGTTCGACGGACATTGGAGAAGTCTACATCAAGCGACGGCACGTGGCATCTCGCTTCCTCGCCGCCGCCGATCCACGGCTCCTCGCTCATCGGGGCCGCGGTCGACACCCTCGGCCCTCCGTGACGCGTCGGTCGATTTCAAAATCCCGACGCTCGTGCCGGGACGCCCTACGCACGACCGGACGTCCCCGAACAGGGCTCATACCTCCCGTCACTCCGCGAGCGCAGCTTCTTGGCCTCGGCCTCGTTCACAGCACCTCGAGCGGAGGGCTGTGGGGGGCCGGGCTGCCGCTTCAGTCTTTGCCACCTCGACCCACCTCATACACCCGCCGCATACCTTGGGGGGGCCATGCGACCCGGTCGCAGGATCCCTGGGCGATGGCTTGCTACGCGCGCCATCGCGCCGCGCCCGTCGGGCCGTCGCGGAGTCTGCCGCCAACAGTGATCAGTCTTCGCCTGTTGCCCCCTCTATCGAGATGGCCAGGCGTCTGGGACCTGGAACAGCTGGCTTCCGTTGTCGCCGGGTAGATCTACCAAGACGTAGGCGTCGGCAGGAGCGCCCAAAGGAACGTAGATGACGAGCGCGTGCACGCTGCCATCAGGCAAGATTCGCTGCGCGTCACAAAGGATGCCTTCCCCATCGGATGTAAACTCAGCCCACTTCACGTGGGTGCCTTCCCAGCCGGGGTGTTCGTCGAATGACAGGAACTCGCCGACAGCATCTCGACGCAGCAAATTGCGAACGTAGAGCCCATCGGGAACCGAGCTGTCGAAGATGACCCACTCGTCGTCGGGGGATATGGAGAATCCTCCGAGCCGCCGCGGAGCCAGATCGGGGGTGAGGCGTTTCGGTGGATCGTCCAGCTCGCCGAGCTCATAGATGCCAGCGGGGGTCGTCGCGAACAGCAACGAGCGACCGTCGTTCGTTACTTTCGCGTTGCTCGCCACGCGCGACTCCCGAAACTCATCGCCGAGCTCTCGAAACCCCGCGTACTCGGTTTCCAAGTCGATCTTGG
Organism: Polyangiaceae bacterium; assembly: GCA_050298815.1. Classification (GTDB taxonomy): domain Bacteria; phylum Myxococcota_A; class Polyangia; order Polyangiales; family Polyangiaceae; genus SZUA-265. The sequence goes on along the minus strand of JBNKUV010000059.1, from coordinate 20,380 downwards.
CAGCGATGTTCGGCAGATCGAAGATGCGACTGCTCATGTAGTCGGGGGTTTCGACGTACAGGATCCGCTCCGACAGCCAGCGTGCATACCCAGTTCGCCTGACGTCCGCATGGTCGACTAGCTCACCTGTCACGGCATCCCCCAGCAGGAGTCGACTGGCTAGACTTTCATCCGCGGGCTGCCAGACGCTGGCGAAGCGCGCGCCTGATGGCGCCCAAGTGAAGCTCGGTTCTTCCAAGGCGACCGGCGAACCGTCAGCACTCGCGCCGTCCAGATCCGCCGCCACAAGTTCGGGTAGCTCCAGCTCCCGAGGTCCGTCGTCGGTCAACTCGTAAAGCCAGGTTCCCTCAGCGTTGGTCAACGAGAAGTAGCGGGCGTCCCTCGCCCACTTGGGGCGAGCACCGCAAGTTGAGCGGGGTAGGAAGACGGGCACTGCCGAATCGTTACCCAGGAACCGGAAGATGCAGCCACTCGGGAAGACCACCCCACGCTCGGAAGCAGCGAACCAGGGAATGGTCGCCCCTTGCGAGTTGCGTGAGGCCGGCGCGTCGTTCAGACGCTCGAGGGTCAACGTCGGCACATCGAGACGGTAGTATCCGGCCCGCGTGCTCGTTTGGTTGCTGTCACGGAATTCGATGAATACGGCATCGTTGCCGAGCCAGCGCATGGCCTCGACATAGTGGAGCCCGAGCTCGGCATCGAGTTGCTTGGGGGTTGCACCGTCAGCCACGTCCACTATCCACAGGGATAACCCCCCACCCATCGTGGCAATACCTAGATCGACATCGTCGAGTTGATAGATGAGGCGCTCGCCGTCCGGCGACCAGAGCGCGCCCCTTAGCCAATGGCCACCCAACGCCGTCTGAGATGGATCGGTCACGTCGTCAAAGCGCACGAGCAGCGCGCTGGGGTAACCGTTCGTCTGCGGCTTGGGGAAGAGTAACCAACGCGGCTTCGGGGTTGGCGTATCGCCGCTTTCCCACCAAGAGACAGGTGCTTGACTCGGCTCGGATCCGGCGGGCGGTGGCCCAGCACCGCCAGCTGAGCCCTCGCCTGTCACGCGAGACGCGTCGGGAGCGGCTGCGTCGACCTGCTTCGTCGATGGTTCGCGCGAGGAAACCTTGTCCACCGCCTGACCGCCGCAACCGATGAGCAACGGGGTCAGCGCCAATCGCCAAAGTGGAGCGTGCACGCCACCAGGGTAGCATGTCTGGTGCGGTTCGATCGCCGCGCGGTGATTCGTCGCAGAAAGCACGCCAGCGTTCTCGAGCCCGACGAGACAACTTCCGACCGACTGAAACGCAGCCCGAGCGTCCCGCATTGGTTTGGCGGAGACACGGTGGGCCTTCAGCTCGGCGTGCGCGGCTCCGGATTATCGCTGCGGAACGGCAGCGTTGTACAGAGTGAGGCGTGGGTCGCTCGTGCGCTCGATGAGACGCGTTGTCATCGGGGGCTGCGCCGCGAACAGGGATGCGCACGTGCCGAGCTCCAGGATGGCAAGGGGCCCAGTAAAAACGGCAACGATGCAACCGAGAGTACTGCCAGTGGAGGCTGCACGTGGTCCACGATGCCGCTGTATGAGTCCCCGCCTATGTGCTTGGGATGCGCCTCGTAGAGCAACACGCGGTAGTAGCCTTGCTGTCGCTGAACGGCGAGGTGATGTCGCAAGGAACGTTCGTGGAAGTGACGAACGATTGAGCGTGGTTCGAAGGCAAGCGCTTAGCCGCGTTGCTGAACACGAAACGCGAGCTGGGCATCTTGGCCTTTCTTCAGGTTCTCGTCGAATCCGCCGAGCGCCAACAAGACGCGCCTGCGGTAGACGACGTTGAAGGTGGCCAGGAAGTCTGTGCGTCGACCCATGCGAGCGTGACGGGCGGCGATCTCCTCTTGAATCAGGGTCGCCAAGAGCGACTCCGGGTGCATGTTGCCGTAGCTACCGCCCACTGCTGCGACCTGTTCGTCCTCGAAGGCGAGCAGCAAGCGGCTGAGCGCGTCGCGCCCGGGAACGCAGTCCGCATCGACGAACCAGATGAACTCGCTGCCCGCCGCTGTGATGCCCAAGTTGCGCGCCGAGCCGGCGCACGCCAAGGAACTTTGAACCGCGTTTTTTTTCCGGAGCGGGCTGGGCGTGTGGACGATGACCCGCACAACGACACCGGTCGGTAAGACACCGCCCAGCACGGAAGAGCTCACTGAACGGGCACAGGATGGGTGGAACGCCCGACCGTAGCGCGAGTCCGGCACCGCAAGCGGAGATGCAGCCCGCACCTATGCCGTCGCCCTGGCTTTCTACGATGCTCCGTCTCGGGGAATTGTTGTGTCTTTTTTTGCTCACATTCGCGGGACCGGCACTCTTCCTCTGCAGAGGCACGGAGCCTCGACGCTTTCGGAGAAAAGAAACATGACCACCATCGCACTCGTTGCCGCCGCTACGACCCTCGCTCTGTTCATCGCTCCCGCTGTTTGCCTGCAGCTCTTCGTCAGTCGTTGCTACGGCAGCCAGACGCAGCTTTCCGAGCCCGAGGGCGACGCAGCGCCGCTTTCGCAGCGCTTGGCGACGCTGATGAATCCCGAGGTGACGCCCGTGAGCCAAACCCGGCCGCTCAGCGCTTGAATTTCGCTATGGCGCGCAGGTGGCGCGCTCCATCGTGTAGGGTCGGCGCTGTGTGGCACTCGAGCAGGCTTCCGGGCATCACGTTGGTGACGCTCTTCAGCGTGGCCAGCGCGTTAGCGCTGCCTGCCTGCAGCAACGGTCTCGACGAGCTGTTCTGCGAGCCCGAGTGCCCGGTCGAAGCGGGGGCGGAGGCGCCGTCGAACCCTGGCGGCGAGGGGACGCCAAGCGCCACGGAAGGCGGGTTGGATGACGGCGGCGTTCAGGCGCCTCAGACCCCGAGTAACACGGAGCCCGCAGCCGTAATCGAACAAGAAGCGCCACCGCCGCTCCTGCCGTACCTGCCGGACCTCGACGTGCGCGAAGCGTGCGAAGACTGCGCCAAGGACGCCTGCGCGGTTCAGCGAGCAGACTGCCTCGAAGACGACCTCTGCACGGCTCAACTTCGTTGCAACGGCGAGTGCAGCGACCCGGGCTGCCGCGAAAGTTGCCGAGGGGCCGTCGGGCTATCGGTGAACTCACGCCTGTTTCAAGATTTGGTGTATTGCGTCTTCCGCAACGAGTGCGGGACTTCTTGTAAACGCCAGGCCAACTGGGGCTGTGTCGACGACTTCGACTGGCCGTTCACCGCTGAGCCGAGCCGCGACGCGTACGTGCGCTTCGGTGTGGGCGAGGATGTTGCCGATAAGCTTCCGCTGGCCGGTGTGAACGTCAATGCCTGTTGCGGCCTCACGACCCAGGATCCCGTGCTCCTCGACGCGGCCAACGGCGCACACTTGACGCTGCCTGGCGCCTACTTCCTCGGCTACTTCGAACTCTCGAGTGACGAGGTACGCGGCGGGATGCACCAACGAGTCCACCACTGGCCCGTGAGCCCCAGCGGAGAGGTACACGTGACCCTGCATCCGCAATACGAGCTTACGGATCAGCTCGGTTGGCTTCCCTCGGCGTCGACAGCGGCGTTGGTCGTTCTGGTCACCGATTGCACCGGGGCACCCGCGACCAGCGTGAGCTTTCGGATCTCTGAACAGCCCAAAGCCAAGGTTGCGCACTTCGGGCTCGTCGGATTGAATTTTGCAGTGGAAAGCAGCTTCGTCGGTTTTGGGTTCTTCCCGGAGTTGAGCGCGATGGACGGAGACGTGGTCACCGTGCAGGCCGTGCTGGCAGACGATAGTGGCGAGGCGCGGGTCGTGGCTCAGCGGCAGATCGAAATTCGCGCGGGTTGGTTGAGCCAGCTGAACTTGGCCCCGCGCTCGAACGCGGGCTTCTAGCCGGCGTCCGGATCTGGCTGAGCGCCAGCGTCGGACTGTGGCCGAGCGCTGGCATCGAGCTCTGACGGAGCTCCGGCGTCGGCCGCGGGCTGGGGGATCTCGAAGGTGCAGCTGGGCGCGTCGAGGGAGACCGCGTCGGGACTCGGCGCAAAGCAGAGGCACAGTGCGAACATCGAGGTGACGTGCCCGGGTAAGACGCGCAGCTCGATTTGGCCGGGCGCGTCCGTGGTCAGCCCCCAGTACGTGGACTCGATGGGGATACCGAGGGGCTCACAGTTGGCGCGGGAGTGGTCCGCCTGGGCGCGATAGATCCCCGTCGGGACATCGAGCAACAATTGAGTGCGGGGCATCTCAGCTTCCCATGAGGTCCCAGCGGGCTCAGTGCTCAATGCCAGCTGACCGCCCTGGGCGACCTTCATCCAAAAGGCGCTCACGCTCCCCATTAGCTGGCCGCTGCTCCCTGGGCCATCGAAGCCGACGGGATACATGGCGTACTCGACGGTCAAAAAGCCGCTCGAGTCGTTGTCGCTACCCGTGCCGTTGGGCGTGCTGAATAGTTCCGCCTGCTCCGGTTCGAACAAGACGTTGACCGCGACTTGTTCAGACGGAGCGCCCGCCAGTATATCCTCCGTCTCCACTCGTTGGGTGACCGCTGCCGGCAAGTAGCCCTGTTTGGAGATGGTGATCGTCAGATCCGAGTTCGGGGGGACGCTCAGCACCGCGTTTTCGCGCTCGCCTGTCGTCGTGCAGATGGGCTCGTCGAGCGGCTCGTAGGGTTCGAAGATCGCGTAGGCGCCGCGACGTTCGATCACGCAGGTCGTCACCTCGTCGAGGGGCTCGAGCGGGCCCCAATCGTAGAGGCCGTCTTCACCCAGCTCGACGCTGCGGTGCATCACCATCGGCAGCTCGATGGTCACCAGACGCGGTTTGACCCGCGGCGCGGCGAGCTCGACACTCGCGTCCACCGCGGCCTCCATTGGCTCCGCGGATGCGGCGTCGCCGCTCACGGCGCTTGCAGCGTCGAGCCCCGCCGCTGCAGCATCGTCTGCGTCGAGGGCGTCGCTCCCCTGGGACGCGGCGGCTGGCACCGGGTCATTGCTGCGTCTGGCGTCGACAGCCGACGGATCGTCGCTGCAGCCGGGCTGCAGGCTCAGTGCTCCGAGCAGGATCACTCCGCCAATCGTGCGCATGCGAACACCAGTACACGAAATCCGCGTGATTGGGTTCGCTGAGGGCTGCGGCATTCGAGTCGCAGCAGGCCCAGCCAGGCAACCCCTGTGCGATCGCACAGGGGCGCCATGCCGACCGTTTGGCTCAGGGGAGTGTTCCGAAGGTCGCGCAGCCGCTCGCTTCCGAGGGAGAGAGTGTTCCGCTCAGCTCGACGGTGCCGTCCGCGGTATTGATACGAATACGCCCTGCGCCGCCGCCACCTGTGCCGCCACCGCCAGAGCCTCCCAACTCCCTGGACGACATTTTTTTCGAAGCCGGGGAAACGACCGCACGTGTTCACAGTCACCCCAGGACGCGGCCAGTACCTGAGCACAGGACTCGGCCCGACCACGATGGTCGTCGGCCTGGTCAGCCCTCCTGCGAAAGGAACGTTACGTCATGCAACGACGAAGGACGGACTCCGTCTTCCTCAGTGTGTTGTCGCTCGCCAGCGGCATCGTTTTGCCTGCTTGCGCCGGGCACACTGGCGACGAAGACACATTCGACTCGAGCGCTGAATCTGCGCCCATTGACCCCAAGAGCACGCCCGCTGAGAACGAGCAGGCCACGATCTTGGCGCCGATCGGACGGAATTGGCCGGTTACCGATTGAAGGTGATCGTCGACGCCTTCCTGATCCGTCCGTAATGCCTCCGTCGGCTCCCGACGACGCTGGGCGAAGCCACCGATGCTCCCCAAAGAGCCCCACCCCGGCCCTGGCAAATCTGGCGTGCTGCTCCCAGACCCACGCAGGAAATTGCCAGACCACCTCGGGGGGCTAGGCCGTAGTCCCGCGGGATCGCCTGATGGGGCTCCATCGCCGCTTGGCATGAGCCCTGCAAAAGTACTCTGCCGTGAGCGTTGCGTTGATCCACCAGACCGTCGTTAGCCGTCACGGTCCACCCGAGGTTCTGCGCTGGGTTCAGGCGATCCCGCCACAGCCTAGACCGGAAGAAGTGCGCCTGGCAGTGCTTGCGGCAGGGGTCTCCGCCTTTGATCTATGTATCGCCGCTGGGGATGGTTACCCGGCACGCCCAAGACACCATTCACGCTTGGTGAAGATGTCGTCGGGGGAGCCCATCGATGAAACAGGAACCCATTCCAGACAAGATGAACGCAGTCGTTTTGCACTCATTCGAGGGGCCAGGCGGCCTTCGCGTCGAACAGTGCCCAGTCCCGAGACCGGGGAGAGACGAGGTGCTCGTGAAGATGGCCGCTTCACCCATCAATCCTTCGGACTTGGCGGTTTTGCACGGCCGATATGGTTTCAGGCTCGACCCGCCCTTCGTCCCAGGCGGGGAAGGCTCGGGCACGGTAGTTGCGGTAGGCCCCGGAGCGATAGGTAGGTACTTCCGGGGTACCCGTGTGGCATGCCTTTGGGATGGCAGGCGCGACGGTGCCTGGGCGCAATACATGGTCGTGTCGGCGAAGGGCGGGGCGCTACCTTTGAGCGAATCGGTGAGCCTCGAGCAAGGGGCTACTTCCGTGATCAATCCCCTCGCCGCGACCGCGTTCATAGAAATCGCAAAGAAGGGTGGTCACCACGCCATCGTACTCTCGGCTGCTGCGAGCTCCCTGGGACGCATGGTCAATCGTCTAGCGTCCGGTGAAGGGATTGAAGTGCTCAACGTCGTCCGCCGGGACGCGCAGGTCGAGCTACTACGGCAGCAGGGAGCCTCCATCGTCTTCAACAGCAGCGATTCCGGGTTTGACGAGGCACTCCGCGACGCCTGTCATCAACACGATGTTCACTTGGCCTTCGATGCCGTCGCCGGGGAGCTGACAGGGCGGCTGCTGCGTGCGCTACCATCTCACAGCAAGGTCACCGTATTTGGCGCTCTTTCCTTCGAGCCTGCCCAGGTACCGCCCGGTCAGCTGATCTTCGAGAACAAGTCCGTAGGCGGGTTCTGGCTGGGCCCCTTCATCACCAGCAAGAACCTGGTGCAGACCATGCTGATGTGGCGCCGTGCTCAGAAGCTGCTTTCCACAGATCTGAAAAGCGCCATTCGGGCGGAGTACCCTCTCGAAGACGCGCCGAGAGCCGTCCAGGAGTACGTCAGCCAAATGACTGGCGGCAAGTTCCTGCTGAGGCCCAACGAACCGGAGTGCTCGGGCTGAGCACTTCCGATCAAGGCGAGTCTCATCTGCCCAGTGGGCTGTTCGGAAGGCGCCTACTCGGGGTTGAAGGTCATTTCTTCTGGCGAGACTCGGGCCGCGGTCACGCGATGGCTGCCGTCAGATAAACGGCACCCAGCACACCACTGCGATCCCTCGCCGATGTACTCCCAATCGCTCGCCACCGTGCTTCGCACCAGGTCGCACGATCACGTCAGTTCGAAGGACTGTGGGGTGACCCGGATCGACTTGCTACCGTTTCCCCGAAGCACGCTCACATGCCTCGACGGGCTCGATTGACGCCAGAACGTATGGCGCGCCGCTCCCAAGTATCCGAAAGCCAGGCGATTCGGTTCTTCATTTTTCTCGGCGGCGCGTATACTGCGCAGGATGAGTTCGCTCCGGTGCACAGTGGCCGCCTGGATCTATGCCGGTATGGCGATCCCCAGCTTCGTGCTCGGCGCGATCTACCTCTTTCGACCGACCTTCATGCCGTATCACGCGGTTGCGTTGGGCAAGGAGTGGGCGGAGGTCGACCCTGCGACGCAGGTGCTGCTCAAAGCTCTTATGGAAGTCGCCGCTGGAGGCTGGCTGGCGCTCGGCACGCTGACACTGCTGCTCGTTGCGTTTCCGATTCGGCGCGGCGAGCGCTGGGCACGCTGGGCTTTGCCCATCGCGTCGCTGTTGCTCTATGTGCCCACGCTGCTCGCGACGTTGCGCGTGCTCCAACACACTTCAGCCACGCCACCCTGGTACGGCAACCTCCTCGTGTGCGTTGCTGCGGTGATCGCCTTGATACTCGACGCACCATGGCGATCCGACCACGCTGGTGACGCCCCCAACGCGAACTAGTTCTGCCTGTCGGCGAGCACCTGAAACTGCATGAACTCACCCCTTTCCGCCGCCGCGAGGCGCTCGCGCAGGACCGAGCCGAGCGCGAGACACGGTGTGAGGACACCTGCGTTCTGAGGGGCCTTTTCGTGATCCAGGGCGAGACACAGGCCGACTTCGCCGAACATCTTCGAGGTCGCGAGGTATCCTGGATCGCCACGGCCTTGGACGGCAACCATCGCTGAGTGTGCACCTGTAGCGGACATCGCTTGGAGCATGAGGCGGAACTTACCGGCGCGCTGCAACCACTTGGGTGGGCCCTGTCCTGGCTTTGGCGAAAGCGGGATCGGGTCCCCGACGAAGTAGCCGAATCCGCGACTGATCCAAAGCCAGCTCGCCCGGAGTCCAGAGCCCACGGACATGCCCTCTGCGTAGGAGCAGGGCAGTCGCCCACTCAGCGAGAGCGAGCGTCGCACGATGCGTGCGTTCACCGGAGCCATAAAGAAGGGCACACCGAGCGCTCTGAAGTCGCGATCGAAGCGCGGCTGGTCCCAACCCGTGATGGTCTCCTGCTCCGACCTTCCCTCGGCCCCAGGAGCGAGCACGTAGGGATCGCTGCAGAACGCTGCATCGTAGTCTGTCGACTTGGGTAGCCGTTCGAGCATGTCGAGCACTTTCTTCGTGCCTCCACTGAAGGAACCGGCGTAGTCGGTGAAGAGGGCTTTGACGTGAGCGGCCCTCGCGCCCCGCCGTTCCAATTGCTCGACGGCAAGCTGGGTTCCCAAGTCGGAGGGTACGCTATCGATCCCGGCGGCGAGCACGATCTTCGCTCCGGTGCGCTGCGCCTCTTCGTGGAATCGATCGATCATCGCCCTCTGAAACCAGTACTCGCCGGACAGATCCGCATAGTGCCGACCCTGCTTCGCACAGGCCTCGACGACCGCGTCCCCTCCGTACTCGGAATAGGGTCCGGCCGTCGTGAGCACGACACGAGCGTTCGACACCATCGCGTCGATCGCGGCTCTGTCCGATGTGTCTGCGACGATGATCTCGACGGCCGCGTCTGCCAGGGAGGTTCGGAGGGCGCTGAGCTTGTCCGGGTTGCGGCCGGCGATCGCCCACGAGAAGCGACTCCTCTCGGGGTGCCGAGCGAGATACTCGGCGACGAGCTGTCCGACGAACCCGGTGGCGCCGTAGAGCACGATGTCATGCGCAGGCATCTGATGATCCTCGTCGGCTCACCGCATCTTCTTGAACACGCCCGGATCGATCGCGGCTGCGCTGAGCATGCCCCCCCAAAGGGCGCCAGCGATGCCCGGGCACAGCACGTCCTGCCCCGCCAAGAACAAGCCGGGGACGGGTGTGCGAGGGCTGAGCGCCTCCGACAACACACGGCGCGGTGTCGTCTCGAGTCCGTAGAAGGCGCCCTTCTCGTGGGCGGTGAATCGCGCGGTGGCGATCGGGGTACCCAGCTCCTGATAGACGACGAGTGGCGCCAGCGCTGGGAAGCGCTCTGCGTAGTACGCCATCATGCGCGCTTCGATGTCTTTCTTCAGAGCTGCCCACTCTTCGGGTCGCGCTTTGGCGCCTCCCTCGGCGAACTCCGCGACGGTGGACCAATCGGCAAGCACCATGAACTGACCCGTGTGCCGCTTGTCGGGACCAGGGTCGTGGGTTTCGTCTTTGAGTGACGGGAAGGAGGCGTACACCATCGGGATCGGATCGTCGAGGTTGGACCAGATCCCGTCGTTGGTGTCCCAACTCTCGTGGAACCAGTGGCCCGAACGTGTGGCGCCGCGCCGTGCGATATCCCCTTTGAAGCCGAGGTAGATCTCGAAGTGACAGACCGACGGCTTCAATCCCACTACTTCGACAGCCCAATCCTGCTCGCAGATTTCTCGTGGCAGCAGGCGCTTGACGGTCTCGCCGGCTCCAATCGCCGAGACGATGACCGGTGCTCTGAACTCTTCTCCAGAACTCGTGCGGACACCGACAGCTGCTCCCTCTTCAATCACGATCTCATCGACGGGTGTACCAGGGCGGGCAGCGCCGCCAGCGGCTTCGATCACCGGAACCAGTCCCTTCGCGATCGCCGATGCTCCCCCGACTGGATAACCTGCCCCATCGAGGTAGTGGCCCATGACGGTCGCGTGGATGCCGAAGCTCGCCTCTCTGGGCACACCACCAAAGGTGCCCCACTGCGCCGACAAGACGGCGGCGAGCTTTGGATCGCTCACGCAGTCGGCGATGACTTCACTCGTCGAGCGACCACACCATCGCTGGATCTTCTTTTCGTTCCACCAGCGATGCGCAGAACGGAAAGGCTCGGGCATCGCTCGCTCACTGGTCGTGAGAAACATCGCCGCCGCCCCCGATTGCAACGCTTCGAAGTAAGCGTCCACCTCAGCAGTGTGGTCGACAAAGCGCTCCTTGAGCTCCATCTTGAATGCGTCCGCTGGACGTGCGACGGCAAGCTCGAACCCATCCGGGAAGTGGAGCGTGTCGTAGACGGTGCCAATCGAGTGAAACTCGACGCTGCCGCCAGTCAGCCAGTCCAGTACTTTGCCCGCTGGTTGATCGTGACCAAAGGTGCCGCAGTAGTGAAGGCCCACATCCCAGCTGAAGCCTTCGCGCGAGAAGGTGTGCGTCAGCCCGCCGATCTCCTGGGCCTGCTCGACAAGCAAGACCTTGCGGCCCATCCGCGCCAGCGCGGTTGCTGCAGTCATCCCGCCCATGCCGGACCCAATGACGATGACGTCGTATTCGTTTCCTGTACTCATTGCGGTCTCCCTCATGATGGCGATGCGAACATCGTCCGGCATCAGCATGATGCACGGGGCATGCCACGCCTGTGTTCGAGCGTGCGCGCGGAAACACCTCGACGTGCGCTCCCAAATCCGTAAATGCTGCATCTCGCCGGCACTTCCTGCACTGTTGCGCAACGCGAGGAGTGCCCCACAGTTGCGCACGAGATCGCGGCGCGCATCGCGACCTGATCAGACTGGCCAAAACCCGCTCCTTCCGGCGTTCAACCGGCTACGCTAGCGCGCATGAGGATTCTGGTTCTCGGTGGGACTGGCATGTTGGGCAAGCCGGTGGTCGAACGATTGCTCGATAGTCATCAGGTTCGATTGCTCACCCGTAGCGCAGCGACGGCGCGAGGCATCTTCGGCGACGTGGTCGAGATCGCGGAGGGGACGATCGCCAGCAAGGCCGACTTGGGCGCCGCCATGTCGGAGTGTGATGCAGTGCACATCAACCTGACTCCCGCGACGGAGTACGCGGCGATGCGGGACGTGATTGAGCTCGGTCAAGGTCGACTCGCACGTGTCAGCTACGTATCCGCCACGACGCTCAGTGAAGAGAACCGCTGGTTCGAACGGGCTGACGTCAAGATGCGTACGGAGGAGCTGCTGCGGCAGAGCGACATTCCGCATGTGATCTTTCGCCCAACCTGGGTAATGGAGACGCTGCACAACTTCATCCGAGGCAAGTGGGCCATCGTGCTGCTAGGCAAGCACCCGCCGCCTCTGCACTTCTTCGCCGCCGCCGACTTCGGTCGCATCGTCGCGAGCTCCTTCGACGACGACCGCGGTCTCGGCAAAGCCCTCTACGTCTACGGACCCGAAGCGATCACGCTCTCGGACGCTACCGAGCGCTTCGTCGCCGCCTGCCACCCAAACGCCCGCGTCATCAGGTTCAACACCTGGCAAGCTCGACTCGCAGCGCGACTGTTTCGCAACGACGACTTCACCGATGTGACCAAGCTGGTCGCTTATCTCGATGTCGCTGGTGAGCACGGCGACCCCTCGGAAGCCAACGCGCTCTATGGCGCCCCGACGATCACCCTAGACGACTGGTGCACGATGCACACGGACTCCCGCGGAGGCATGCCGCACTAGCCGCTTTTTCGACCGGCGAGCGATCCACTCGTTGATGCTGTGTTGACGTGAGTCAGTGGCACGATGCGTGCAGCTCCTCTCTTCGAGGAGGTCTCGATGGAACCCGCAAATCCGCTACAGTCGATAGAGATAATCAGCACAGGCCGAGGCGAGATCCACCCGGAGCACCGCAAGGCGGGGAAGCAACCGCTACTTTGGTGGGTGCTGACGTCCAACGAATGGATCGGCATCCCCATCAGTGCCTTCTTGATCCACCATGAGAGCGGTCCTGTGCTCTTCGATACGGGTATGGATCCAGCGATCGTTGCCGATCCGGAGTACGTATACAGTGCGCTTGGGCGCTTCCTGCTCCGCAAGATATTCCGTTTGCACATCGGAGCAGAGGATGCCCTTGCTGCCCAACTCGCTCGCCATCGCGTCGACCCGTCGGCAATCCGCACAGTCGTGATCTCCCACACCCACTTTGATCACGTCGGCGGTATCTCTGCCGTTCCACAAGCACAGCTCTTGCTCAGTGAGGCGGAGTGGGCCCACGCCAATGGCTCTGATGCCGAGAAGAACTGGGTCCTGCGCAAGCACCTGGCGCTCTCCACGGCCAACTGGCAACCGATTGAGTTCGAGCCACCCAAAGAGCAGTGCATCGAGCATTTTTCAGGCGCGTACGATCTCGCGGGCGATGGCTCGATGGTGCTCCTGCCCACTCCGGGGCATACCCCGGGCTCTGTCTCTCTGCTGTTGCGCTCAGCCAATATGCGACCGGTACTGCTCATCGGGGATCTCAGCTACAGCGCAGAGCAATTGATGAAGGACGAGATGCCCGGTCGGGGAGACCGTCGCGCTCTGAGGGAGAGCTACGCGAAGGTGCGAGCTCTCACGCAACGGCTGCCGGACCTCCTCATCGTTCCGTCCCACGACGATGTCGCGCAGGCTGAACTGGCGGGGGTCTTCGACGGCACCGCGGCCAGCTCGGTGTCTACGCGCGCGGAGAAACGCGCCTCAGCGTGAGAGAAGTCGAACGCTTCGAGAGGGGCCGCCGCACAGGTTGCAGATCTCGACGTCAGCGCGGAATACATGACGGAGCAACCACCCCCCAGAGAGAGCGACGGGAGCTAGGTGATGCATCGTCATTGCCGCCATCAAACGTCAACTCGAGCTGGTCACCCGAGGCCGGTCGATGCGCGATGGAGTGACTCGACAAGACGCCGAAGTGGCTGACCATGTTGAGCCAAGGAGGTGGAATTGCCGCGCAGAGCCGCACCAGAAGGTCATGGGGCCCCGCGTATGTGGGTGCCGTCTTTCCAGGTGTTTTTGAGCGAGAGCAAGAGGCGCTACGCAGTCCGAGGCGCTGAGGGCACCTCCTTCGTCCTCCGAGTACACGCCATCCTGGTGACGCACCCCGGGACCGCCGCCCCTACCGCCTCAACCTCGCCGCGAGTCCCCTCAGAATTCCCACTGGCAGCAAGCCATCACTCTCGGCAGACTACCGCTTGCGTCGCGCATTGCTGGCCCCGAAGAGTGTGCACGAGTAGCCCAGTGTCGGTCTTGCCCCCCCTCGAGCCGCCACGCTCACGATGTTTTGAGCCCGCGTTGAGCCATCGAGGTGGACTCCGGGTACGTTTTGGCAATGGCCTTTCGACATCTCCCTCTCGTGTTGTCCCTGTGTACTCTGGCAGCTGGCTGCGACGAGGCTGCTGACGGCGCACCAACAGACAGCGAAAAGGACACCGATTCATCCGTGGAAGAGAGTTTGGAAGCGAACTCTGACGCCTCTTCCGAGGACAGCTCCAACACGGAAGACGACGGAGCGTCGGAAACCGACGACGAATCGAACGCAACACAAGAGACGGACGCGCCATCAGTGCCGGAATCAGACAGCGAAGACTCGAACGCCGACAGCACGGATGGACCGGGTAATGCGACTGACACAAAGCCAGAGCCAGACCATACGTCCGACCCCGATTCGGCAGACGCTGGGCCCTCTTCACCGGCAGAGCCCGAAGGCAGCGAAACACCGGCGTCCACCCCCGAAGGACAACTCGTCACTGTGGCGGTCGGGTCCTGGGGCTTTCGTGCCCTGGGTACGGACGGCGGGCGGACTTGGAGCTATTGCGGAAACCCGTCGACGGGTGACGACCACTCGCCGGACCTGTTGCGCAACGTCGGCTATGGCGACGGCGTATTCATCGCCGTAGGGGGTGATCAGAACAGCATGGTGATGCGCTCGGTCGATGGAGTTCATTGGGAGGAGGACTTGCACCCCGTAACAGCCTGTGACGATGAAACGTATCCTGCGTCCTGCACCAATTGGATGGGCGGGGTCGCCTACGGCGATGGCACGTGGTTGGCCGGTGGGGGTAACGGTGCGCTGATGCGCTCAGTCGACGGTGGATACACCTGGAAGGGATTGAACCCCGATCCGAGGCCACCCGCAGTTCGGGACATTGCCTACGGCTCGGGGCGCTTCGTCGTCGGAGCGGACTCGGGCGTCGTCGGTGTCAGCGACGATGATGGCGACAGCTGGACGCTGCACGAACTCTGGGAGTACAGCTTCTCTGTGGCCCATGGCGACGGCACGTTCATGGCCTGGGGCTGGAATTGGAACGGCACGGGCTTCGACCGCGCGTGTTTCGTGAGCACCGACGCAGGGGATGAGTTCGACCCCTGCGCCGATGACGTGGCCGAGGGCGAATCCTTCGAGTTCGACGGGACACGCTGGTTTGCGACCATCGGCGATGGCTACGCGGAGAGCGAAGACGGACGAGACTGGACGCTGCACACCGCCGACAACATCCCCGGCTCACTGCTCTACGATGGCGAGCAGTGGATGGGGCATTCCGGTACGACCGTCAGCGGTGGCGCCAGCTTGAGTGAGTTCGACGTCCTCGCCAAAGACGTTCCCAGCTTCCGCGCCTGGACGTCGGGGCTCGTGCTCGACGACGCTCTGCCAGTCGAGGGCGTGGCAGCGTGTGAGGACCTGCGCTGAGCGCCAGCGCGAGGTGCCGCAAGCTGCCGTTTCAGCAGTCTCGTCTGAACCAGTGCCCGAGACCTACGCTTGGTTCTGGGCTCACGGTGCGCAGGTGAACGGTCCTGGAATGTCGGAGGCGACGATGACGGGCATGGCGTCGTTGACCGCCGTACAGCGGTCATCGTTGCCAGCTGTGCAAGGTTCGAGACGATGGCCAGGCGTGCCTTTGACGTCATCGACGAATGAGCCGTCACTGTCGTCGAAGTTGTAGTAGGCGACCAGGCCTTCCTCATCACCGGTGAGGAAGACGTTCATCGTTTCGGCGATCTCCTCCGGTGAGCGGTAGACGTTCCAGATACGAACCTCATCCATGATCCCGTTCCAACCAGTCGCACCAAAGTTCTGGGACGCGCCCAGTGTCACGATGCCGGGAGTCAGGTTGAGCGTGTAGTTGGAACCAGGATCTTGGATCGGTAGCTTCTCGCCGTTGACGGTGAAAACCATCTCGCCGCCGTTGCCCTCGTAGGCCCACGCCAAGTGCAGCCAGCCAACGTCGGGAGCGGCTTGGTACAGTGGCCCGCTGGAGCCGTTGTTGTCTGTCACTCCGTTGGTGTACGGACCGAACCTGCCGCCGTTGCCATCACGCCCGCTCATGTCGATGCCCCAAACCATATCCCCCGCGCCGTTGCGTCGCCCCATCTCGATGATGGTCTGCTCTGCCGTCCAGCTGTTGGCTCCCGTGAACTTCGCCCACAGCTCGAGGGTTCTGGGGCCGTCTCCGCTGGGTCCGTCGCTGCCGAGGTTGCCCGTCATCTGATCGACGACACCCTCGGCAAGTTGGAGTGCCATGCCGGGACTCGCATCGCACGTTGACGGTGCTCCTCCAGCGTTCCCGCCACCTGCCCCGCCTGAGCTGGTTCCGCCCGCAGCCTCTGCGCCAGCTGCTCCTCCGCCAGCTGCTCCTCCGCCCCCGACGCCCGTGATAGAACCACCCGCTCCGCCTGCAGTGGGACCCGTCATCTCAGGGCCGACCATCATCCCCCCGGCCCCGCCCATCGCGCTCAACCCCGGCCCGCCCCCTGCGGGTGCGCTAGGAACGACTGGCTCCGTCGCCGTCGGCATCGCGCTAACGGTAGGTCCTGCTACGGGCGCGCTTTGGGTTGGGCTACCGAGCATCGTGTTGCCGGGCGAGGGCGCCCCCGTTGGAGCATTGGTGGCTGGAGCGACCGTCGTGGCTCCGCCAGTTGGTCCTGCACCAAGAGTGGAACCCGTGCTCGGCGATCCACTGTCCGAGGTTTCCGAGCAAGCGATGGAAACCCAGGCGACAGCCGCAACGCCCAAGGTCAGAATCGAGCTTCGTACGGACCGGTCCAAACGGGCTCGTTTGCGGGCCATGGTCAGCCGACCTTGGTGGGAGCTGAGGTGCGACCGCACTTTGGCAGTGTTGAGGATGAACATCGATTGACTCCGCTGGGCTTCGAGGTGGTGTTGCTCCAAGTATCAGCATCTGCCGGCGCGTCGGCGCCTCAACACAGCGCCGCCGGTGCGAATCGGCGAGTCGGCTGTGTCGACTATTGTCGAATTCGTGGGAACCAAACCCGGTCTCGTTAACAGGTCGGGAATATCTTGGCGATCGTCGGCGGGACGCCGCGTGCGTGGGTGGTCAACGTCGAACCGGAGAAAGTCCTTCGATCGAGTCAACTACGACCGCTTGGTCTCTCACCTCGAGCGCAATCAAACCGTCGGGGCACCGCCGCTAGCTCGGTAGATGGTTCCCGATAAGGCGGCCGGCTTGAAGCCGGTGGAGGTTAACGAGACTCTCGTTTTTGTGACCAGCAACCCCCTCCAAAGCACATGTCGTCGATCGCGGTGCGGTAAACCTGGACTCCTTCCGGCAGCGCCGCCGAGATGCTTCGCGGGTGCGATCCTCTCCGCGTGGCGGCGAAGCGCGATCCCCGTGCGGACCGAGCGAAGGGACCGACGGGAGGTCAAACGTGAAATCGTGTGCTGAGGCCGTAGAGCGTTGAGCTTCAGGGATACGAGCTAGCCAGGCCATGGCCACCAGCGCATGATGGTCCCGTGCCCAAAGCCCATCGTTCTCTTGCGCTCGTTTCCTGTGCAGCCGCTTGCGTCGCGCTGCTTGCTTCGGTTTCGGCGATGGCGCAGGAGGCGTGCTTCGAGCGGCTGGATAATGGCGTCGATCTAACGGGCTGGAGCCCAAGTGCCACCAACATGCACGGCCCCGGTCAAGGCTGGACGGTGGAAGACGGCGCCATCGTGGGGCGCCAAACGGGGGGGCAGCAAGGCGGCATCCTGATGACCGATGCCTCCTACCAAGACGTCGAAGTGATCTTCGAAGTGAAGATCGATTGGGGATGCGACTCTGGCTTCTTCTTTCGCACGACTGACGGCAATCGCGCGTATCAGGTGACCATCGATCACGTCTCGGATTCGGCTGTGGGCACGATCTGGGGGGAGGCTTTTCCTCAAGAGCTGCGCGAGATACCCTACCTGTTGACCGATAACGGCAATACGGCGGTGCTTGCCTCCGACCGACACGAGGAACCGATATTCGATCTCGCCCTGTGGTCGAGCTTGTGGGAGCCGACGGCTTACAATGAGATCCGAGCCCGTGTCGAAGACAACCCTCCCCACATTCAGGTGTGGATATCTGGCACACAGGTGATGGATTTCACGGAGACGATCCAGCGCGACGACGTGAACGCGAGTGGGCCCCTTGCGATCCAAGTACACGGAGGCTCACGTTGGATCGACGGCGGAACGGTCGCCTTCAGGAACATTCGTGTGCGCGACTTGGCTCTGCCTTGCGACGAGGTGCAAGGTGTAGCCGGCGGCGGCGGCCAATCATCGCAGGGGACGGGTGGGCGTGGGGGCCAACCAGAGGGTGGAGCAGGTGGCGTTTCTGGAGCGGGTGGCGTTGGGGTAACCGCAAAGCCGACGGATGGCGAGTCGATGCCGGGTACTGGCGGAATGACGTCGGCTCCGGACGATGCCGCCGGGGGCACTGCTCCAGACGAACGAGGCCCAGCTGGTGTGCTCCCGGGCAATCCGGGCGACGAGCCCACGGCGGAAACGCCTGGGGCGGCTAGCGGCGCTCCGACGAGTTCGCCGACGGTACCGCCATCGACCCCCGCTACGACTGGCACCGGTAGCGGCGGCGTGCTTGGCGGGAGCCTGCCGCCCCAGGGTGACAACGCCGGCACAGACGTTCCGAGTCACGATGGCGGCATGGCGGCCGACGGCGGCGTGTGCGATTGCCGCGTCGTTGGGCGCGTGGCCAGCGGGGGCAGCGCGAACGACGCACGTTGGCCTCGGCTAGCTTCGTTCTTCGGGTCGCTGGCGGTCGCGTGGTGGCGTCGTCGTCGCGGCCCTCATGGGCTCTCGAGATGAGAATGAGCGTGGAGTCCCAGTCCCATGGGGCGCATCGACAACGTGCGACTTTGATGACGCGGCGCGACATTTTTGCATATTTTTGATTGGTTTCAGTTATTTACTGGATGTTTCCGGCTCGATGTCGCCCAGGGTTCGGTGACGCGTTGTCAACACGACCGTTCTTTGCGTCGTCTCAACCAGGGTACGACCGTTGGCGGGGAGAGCGGTCGCACGTCCGCGAGGACGCGACGGTACTGGGGCTTCGTCGTGAGCAGCCAACCCAAGCAAGTTCGAACGTCGACGTGCCGCTCGATACGGGCCATCGGCGCGCAAAGCTTTGCAACCTGCGCCAGTTTCAGGCGTGGACAAGGCGCTGAGCTCGTGCGCGCCGCATGCGGCACGAGCTGCGTAGCGGCGGTTTGGGCGTGTCGTGGACGAGGTGCTCCAGCGCTGCCGAACGTCCTCGCTCGCATCCGCGAAGCGCTCGCCGAAGGCTGAGCGCTCCCCCCGTGCGGCACATCGAGTAGCGCGCTGCGCAGCAGCCGCACTCCCGAGGTTGTGTGAACATCGCTACCCGGCTTTGCGGGCGATGGGCTTGAGGTCCCGCAGGTTCACCTCCCGCCGAGCATGCCAAAGGTCCCAGTCGGTTTGCAGTCCGAGCCAAAACTCTGCGCTCATGCCGAGCACTCGACTGAGCCTCACTGCGGTATCGGCGGTCACAGCGCGCTTCTCTTGCAGGATTTGGTTCACGCGCCCCACCGGAACACCCATGCGCTCCGCCAGCTCGCTTTGGGTGAGCTCGAGCGGCACGAGGAACTCTTCACGCAGCATCTCACCCGGCGATGTGGGGGGCCGATGAGTGGGCAGGCCCACTCCTGTCTTGTTTGCTCTCGTCATGTTGTTACCTCAGCTAGTTCGGCTCAGTGATAGTCAACGATTTCGACGGCGTCCGGACCGTCTTTGGTCCATTCGAAGCAGACGCGGTACTGGTCGTTGATTCGTACCGAGTGCTGGCCCTCGCGATCCCCTTTCAATGTCTCCAGGTTGTTACCGGGGGGCACCCGGAGTTCTGCCAGCTCAAGCACACGATGGAGTTGGTCGAGCTTCCGAGTCGCGATGCGCCAGAGGTCTCTGGGCAGGCGACTTCTGGCCGCCTTGGTGTTCTTTCCGTTGTGGATGTCCCGGGTTGCTGTGTCGCGAAATCCCTGAATCACTACCACAGGGTAGCTGAATATCGTTTTACGTCAAACGATAAATTCCAAACTAGGACAAGCTCAGTCGGACCAGCCCGCTACCCCCAGGTAGGGGGGAAGGGTGAGTTTCGCGTTGAGCTTGCTTTGGCTTGAGCCCGATCGGATGGGGCGATACAACCGACGACGGTGCACACCGTGTTCACGCAAGAAGGATTTCGCTTCTTCTTCTACAGCAACGATCACGAACCGATTCACGTTCACGTGCGCAAGGGGGACGGTGAGGCAGTGTTCGAACTGGCTACAGGTGTGAACTGAGGGAGTCAGTGGGACTGAAGGTTCGGGAGCTGAAGCGTGCCCAGGAGTTGGCTGAGGACCATCGAGACGCTATACTAGCGGCCTGGTATGAGCACCTTGATTGACAGGCCCGTGAAGGCTCGGCACCGAGCCGGCCGCATCCACGTGGAGATGGAGAGCGGGCTTGAGATATCGTTCCCGGTTGCCGGGAATCCACGCCTCGAGGACAAGCCCGAGGAGCAGCTCGGCAACATCGAGTTCTCACCGTACGGTCTGCATTGGCCCGATCTCGATGAGGACCTTTCGATTCGGGGGATTGTTGCAGGCGACTTCGGGCAGCGTGAACTCAGGGCCGCCTGTGCTGGCTACTTGCCTCCTCCGCCGCAGGATCGTTGAGAAACGCGACAAGAACAAGTCTTGAAGGTGCCGGCAGATCCGAGCGAAATCGCAGGCCGCGTTCAGCGTCGTTGGAGCTCGGATCCAGGATGCGGTGCGGCGCGTCGTCGGAAGCGTCACTGCCCGGCTGCGCGAGGCGTGTCGTCCGGCTCCGTTAGCCGTTGGCTTCGCTCGCGATCTGTTCCGCACGCGTGAACAGCT
>JBNKUV010000058.1:0-210628 GCA_050298815.1 Polyangiaceae bacterium | reverse complement strand
GATGAACGCCGTGTGCGAGCGCTTCGTCGGAAGCGTCCGTCGCGAGTGTCTCGATCACATCATCATTTTTGGCGAAACGCATCTTCGCGCGGTGCTCGATGAGTATGTCACCTACTTCAATCGATCCCGACCCCATCAGGGACTCGAGCAACGTATCCCGCTGTCATCGACGACGCGCGACGGCCCGACGACTCCAAAGATCGTCCAGCGTTCCGTTCTCGGCGGGCTTCACCATGACTATCGCTCGGCGGCATGAGCTGCGGATGAGCGAAGTAGCCAGGACAGTACCCCCCGGCAGGTCAGTGGCTATGCTCGAGCTTTGAGCTCAGCACTCCATCGTTTGCCAACGCAGCATTCGATCCAACAGAGATCATCGAGGTTGGAGTCGACGTGACTGGCGATGGTGATGTCACCGTGCTCGTCGACGAAACCCGCTTGTAGACGCCTCCGCACCGCGACAAGGCGCAGCAAGTGATCGTGAACCCCAAAAAGCGCAACCAAACCTCGCGGGATTGGGCGTGTGGTCCGGTGGTTCACTCGACGGGAGCGCAGCTGTTCGAACGTCTGCGCTCCGGCAGGATGTCGTGCTGGTTCAGGAATCGTCCGTAGCTCGGCGAATGGCTGATACGAGAGTTCATCTGGAGCAGCGAGTGCTAGCCCTGGTAACTAATCCATTGGGTTAACGTGCCAGTAGGACGTTGGTGATGTTAGTGGCTTCGGTCTGCGTACCCCAGCGCCACACCATCTCGTTGGCAGCGTTTAACTCCACGATGTGGGGTCCCTCCTGGGGTGGGTTCGTGATGTGTCCCCACCAGTTCGCAACGACGATATTGCCGGATTCAGCAACATCGAAGCCGGAGAAGAAGTCGACCAGTCCGGGAAACATCGACTTGCCACCCACCTCACTCACGACTCGCCCCGCCGAATCGAACTCGATTACGGACGACGGATCACCGGTGGTCGCCCAGGCGCCCCCGTCAGGTCGCGCTAGTACGCGGTACGCTTTGCTTCCACTGTCAGGGAAGCGCGCAGTCCATTGCTGCTCGCAGTTCAGGTTGACGGCAAATACGTCGAGACCGCGTCCATAGTAGATGAAGCCCGTTTCCGCGTCGCGGCTCAAGATTCGGAGAGTCGAGTCACCAGAGCCGGGCAGGTTGCATTCGGCGCCCACTGTTGCGCCGCTCGAATCGACTACGCGAAGTGCGGCGTCGCCGATGCCGAGCACGGTGTTCCCGTCGGGAAGGCGCTGCGCACCACGAACGCTGATCGCGCCCACGTCGACGCGATCGAGAAGTTCGTGCGTGACCGCATCGTACTCCTCGTAGCCGGATTCGACACTAACCATGATCGCGCGACCGTCGGTGGCCATGGGGTTGTCCACGAGTTCGAGCTGCCGTGGTGAGTTGCCACCGTTCGTATCCTGTGTCGGTTGCGTCCAATTCAGCGATGGGTCGAACTCGTTGACGTAGAGGATCTGGTGCTGGCTGTTGTCGTTCGCGAAGAACTCGTGGCAGATTTCGCCCTCAGGTTTCGGACATTCGGGCGCTGTATCTTCGACCTCTTCGTTGCCGCCGTCGCCACCACCAGCGCCTTCATCATCACTGGTCCCTTGGTCCCCGGCCTCATCGCGGCCGGTTCCGCCGCTCCCCTCCTCATCCACGGTGCTGGCTCCCGCAACACCTGCGGTCGTTTCTGCGCCAGGCGCCCCACCAGCTCCCGGACTGACATCTGTGCCCGTGTCCCCACCCAGATCGCTGGTGGCCCCACCGTCACCGTTGCTTTCGCCGCTGTCCACTTCTGGGTCGCCAACGTCGCCATCGCTACCCCCGCCCCCAGCTGCGGTGCTGGTTGCTGACGTCGAGCCCCCGCCAGCACCCTCGCCGCCGACCACACCGGTCATTGAGCCATTCGCAATCCCGTCAACGCCCTGTGATCCTGTGGAAGGTGCGCTGCTGCCTGCTCCAGACGAGGCGCCTCCAACGGTTGCGCTCCGTTGGTCTTCGCCCGAACCGTCGTCTTCGCTAGAGCAGCCGTACCCAGTCGCCACTACGATGAAGATGGCGCCGGCGAGCAGGGGGGTGACGGTCGGCGAAGAACGTTCATCACGTACCGCGCTAGTGCTGTTGTTCATGATACACCCCGGGGCTTGTGGCCAGGTGAGTTTTACGTTGCAGAGCCGGTACACGATACCGATCCAAGGCATGGGTTGTAGCAAACGACCCACACCTCAGACAACAGGTTCCGGATTCGCGGTCGTGAATCCACCCGTACGCAAGCTGCGCCCAACCGCGCCGAGGAGGGTTCGTTGAGGACCGATAGGGTCACGCTGGTGCTCGAGATTCCCGCCACGACGTCCGTTACGCTTGCGGTGAGTTCTTTCACGGTGGACGAGGCGTGCACTTCGAGCACGTGGTTGGTGGCTTCGACGCACGCGCGGGCTTCGTGCTGAACGGCCGCGTTGTCGCTCTGGAAGAGGTGGACGCGTCCGATGACAGTGGCAGGTGCACGTGGCCGTGGAGCTCACGCTCCGTGAGGGTGCTACGGGTCACGTGCTGTGGTCCCCACGTGTGGACGAGCACCAGGCCATCACCCAGCAAACGCCGGAGGGCGTCGCGGCGGACGCGTAAGCGATTCAAGCAGCCCTCTGTTGTCTGGTCCGGCCCGAGAAGCGCCCCCGACCTCTCACAGCACATCCAGATAGAGCGAACAACACCGCTGCTAATGTACTCAGCGCGTCGACTTCTCCGGCGCACGGGGTTACGGAGCGCGGCGGCACGTGCGCTGCGATGGTCCGGACTGGGAAGAGGCGCAGCTGCGCGCTGCCCGCATCCGCTCATGGTGGGAGGCGGGCTCTCAGGCGGGCTCGTCGAAGAGCACGCCTTGGGCTTTTGGCCCTGGGTCGTGCTGGCGATGCCTGCGGGGCTGGGCGTTTACGTACGGCGGGGGCCGGGGCGGAGCTCTTTGGGGAGCGTCGGTGCAGACGCTACGCCGCGCCATGCTTCCCTACCTCCGAGCCGTCGAGCCTGACCTGACTGGCGTGCCTGGTCATGAAGTCACTGACGAGTTCCGAACGAAGGAGCGGGCGGAGGAGATGATGGGCGGATTGCCGGGCATGCGCGATGCTCTTCGCCTCGCGCGGTCGCACGGCAGGAACCCATGGTTCTCCGGGGCGAAGATCTATTTGGGCGCGTCGCCTCGCAATACGGCAACCCTTGACATAGACGTGCCGCAAGAGCACGCGACTTGCTTGGGACGGGCCGACCGCGCGACCGCCGTCAGTGAGGCTCGGGAGCTGGGTCGGTTGATCGTGAGAGGGATCGCCGAACCTCACGAAGGTGTGGTGAGCATTCAGGTGGCGGGGCCCCACGACGTACTGCACCACCTAGCGTACGAGTTCGACGCGTACTGGTCGTGAGCGAAATGCAAGAAGGCCACACGTTCAGCTTACAGTGGCTTGCAATGCTCATGACGGGTCTGTCGCCACTCGTGCTCGTGTGGTTGCTGGCCGCTACCGAGGCGTGGCGCGCGGACGTCTGGCGATGGGCGATGATGGTCTTGCGCTACTTTGGCGCCAGGTGGCTCCCGCTTTCGTTCTGTTTGGCGGTGCTTCTGCCTGTGGTTGTGTTCGCGTTGCTTTGGGGGAAGGAAGCCGAAGGCATAGCCGAAGGGGCTGGTGTGTTGCAGCAGGTCGCAGGAGTTGTCGTTGCCTCATTGGATGGCATCAAGAAGATCACTCGACTCGGCATGGGCTACTTCCGCGACGTGCTGCCCAAGACCTTTCGCGAGTTCCCCCGCTTTCGACAGAGCGAAATGCAGGGAGCGGAAGGGCTAGCTCAGATCACGTCCCGCGCATCAGCTCCGTCCAGTTATGAGATGGATCCAGCAGCGCCGACAGCCGACCGTTTGCTCGCGTTGGAGCGGAATCTAGGGGCCCTTTGGAAGGCGCACGGCGAACTGTCGGGGAAGCTGGAGCGAGCGGCAGCCAGGTTCAGGGAGGAACTCAAGGCTCTCCAGAGCGTTCTGGGTCGGGTGGATCAGGACCTCGCTCAGCAAGTCGAACGCGCGAAGCGGGAGCAAGCAGACGCGTTGTGGTTGCGATTAGTGGGCGTGTGGCTGTTCAGCTCGGGCTTGCTCATCGCGAACTTCGCGGAGGTGATCGCGGAAGGGCGGCGAGGGTAGGCGGCTGCTCAGGTGACCGCCGTGCAACCCCATCCCGCCAGCGGGCAGCTCCCCGCTGCGCAATGCCTTGCGCAATCGATTGCGCCAACGGTCTAGCCACCCGCCGTCATCGTGAGATTGCGAGCAGTTGCGGCGTCAAGTCGATCACGTTGATCGGTGAGTACGGGCAGCTTCGTGACAATCCACAAGCGCTCGTCTACCGTGGGAAGGGTGACCAACCGGGAGATCCTGATTCGGCTCATACAGAAGCGGAACAGACTGAGTTACTTCAGAAGGCTGCCCCACCCGAAGACTCGCGACTATCCGCCCGAGCTGGCGAGAATCACTTACACCCGCCGGCTCCCGAGTGGAGCAGAGACTCACGAGGACTGCGGTTTCTATGCCCCCGATCCGCCTAGGATCTACCTGATACGACCAGACATGGATCCAGGCTCCCAACTCGCAGAGCAGGTTGCCGAAACGTCGCTCACCCCGCGCGAGGACCTGATCGATCTCGCCCACGAGCTGGGGCATCACGATACGTACCGCACCGGTGGCGGACTCGGAAAGTACCGACCCGACCTGCCCCGCGGAACGTACGCAGAGGAACTCTGGGCTTGGCGCTTGGGTCGCGGTATCTTAGAGGACGAAGGGTTCGATGACTGGGAATTGTTCACCTCCCGCAGGCAATCGGCTCTTGACGGATACGCCCGTGGCCTGGGTCTCGGCACACAAGTGGACGACGTGACTGCGCTGGTTGCTGCCGGTATTAGGCCTCGGGACGTGTGAACGACCCGGAGCCGCGCATTTTCACGCAACTGCCTGCTTGCCTCGGTCGACGGACCCCGCACGGCAAAGCGAAACCCTGGTCTGCCCAAGTTCAATGCCCGCCCTCGGGCGCACCACACATCCGACGACAGTTTCTGACCTGCTACGTGTCAGGACTGCTCGGCTGCGAAGAGCGACCTCTTCTCACGGCTTCTCGTACATGGAGGGCACGTTCACACCGAGGGTCTGTTCAGGGAGACTCCCATCGCATGGTCGTGCCCGCTGCGAGGTTTTCCGCTAGTTGAAACGCCATGCGCGATTCGGAGTCCGTCTCGAAGTCGATGCCGTCGAGGAGCGTGTCCAGTCGCCGAACGAAGGTCACTTCCGCGCTCCCGTCTCTGGCTTCCCGAGGTGCGCTTGCAAACGTGAGGATTTGTCCCGTCGGGACGTCAGACAATATCTCGAACTCGCCGACGGCTTCATCGAGTTGGAACGTTCCTCGGAACCACGCGGTCTGACCGAGGAGCAAGTCATCCGGTGGCAAGCCCTCCGTGTACTGAGTAGCGCCAGCCGCCACCCAGTGTACGCGACAATAGTATGCGGCTTCGAAAAACACGGTTCCCCAGTGCCGTGAGCTGGCCATGGACAAGTCTTCGACGACGGGTGCAACCAACATCGACGGATCGGACTCTGAGTCGTGGCCGGCGTACGCAACGCCGACCGGCGATATGAGATCCCACGCACGCTGCCACCATGGCGCGCGCGGCGAACTGGGTTCGTCCAGCGCTGCGGTTTTGCACGGCAAGAGCGATGCGGTGTAGCTGACCAACAGCGCGTCCTGGACCGCGACGACGTATCCGAGGTCCGTCTCGAGCAGTAAAGCCTCGTCGCTTGGCGTGGCGCTTCCCCATTCCCAATCCAAGAAGTAATCGACGGAGGTGAATGGAATCGCCACGCTGGCGGAGGCGTCGTGACTGTGCGGGGGCAGGATGCTGTCGATGCTGGCGTCGCCTAGGTACTGGCCTGTACGCCCACCGTCACTCTCCGGCTGGTCTGAAGAGGAGGTCTCGGAGCTTGCTTCGTCCGTTGTCGGCGTGAGCCCAGCGTCATCCTGGGCAGCTGGGAACGGGTCGCCTGGCGACGCATTTCGATTGGTTTCTCGCTCAGCGGCGCTCCGCGAGCTCGTGGGGGCGTCGGCGTGACACCCGGCGGCGAGTGCCGCAGAGGCCATCAGCGTGGCCCCTTTCAGCCATCGAAACTCATCGCGCATGGCGAACACAGCCGGGCAATGCCTTTGCCCGCCTCCTCACGGAGGCGGCGGCATCATCATCCCGCCTCCCCCCATCTGTGGACCACCATTGCTCGTGGGGGTGCCGTGGTAACAACCCAGGAAGTAGGGGAACGTATCGGTCACGTGATAGGCGTAGCCATCGCCGAAGTCGCCTCCGTTGCACTCGTCTAGGTCACCTGAGCCTTCGACGTATTCGTGGATGTCCCAGGAACCCTCTGTCGTGTCGGTGTAGTCGGGGCGGCCTTCGGCGTCGAAATATGCTTCGATGCGCTGCCAGCTGCTCGTGTAGTAGGCGCTTGGGCCGCACTCTCCGCCTGCGCAGTCGTGGTGCGCCAGGATCGGATAGCCATCCCAAGCATAGCCGAGCACCAAGAAAGTTTCCGTTCCAACAGTGCGGGTGAGGCACGTTGGGATGGCGTGGAAGTGGAACTGTCCCTGTCCGCTGGGATGACCGCCGCAATACAGGTAGATCATGTCGTCGAGGTTGGGATCCTTGTAATTGTGAATTCCCGCCTCAGTTGGTCCGAAGATGGGCATACCGATGACGGTCACGCCGATCGCATCTTGAAGCGGCACAGGAGAGACGCTTGATGCAGCTTTCGGGAAGCGAGGGAAGGTGTACGTGGCATCGATCTCTGCGGTGACGTTCGGCCACGTGTTTTCGGGCGGCAACTCGAAGTTCGGTATGCCGTTGCTCTCGACACTGACAGTCTCTGTCGTGCAGCTGACGGTCATGACAGGCGAGGCGTACCCGCTCCCCGCAGAGCCGCTGGAGACGTCCGCGAACTCAGCGGCTTGAGCACAGTCCTCATCGGGCGGCGGATCTTGAGGCATCGTGTCGGTGGTGGTGCCGTCTGGTGGAGGCATCATGTCGGTCATGGTGCCGTCTGGTGGAGGCATCATGTCGGTGGTGGTGCCATCTGGCGGAGGCATCATGTCGGTCATGGTGCCATCTGGCGGAGGCATCATGTCGGTGGTGGTGCCATCTGGCGGAGGCATCATGTCGGTGGTGGTGCCATCTGGCGGAGGCATCATGCTGCCTGCTGGACCGGCCATGTCTGCGGGTTCACACACACCGGAGGAGTCGTTGCACAGCAGACCATCGGGACAGCTGGCTTGGTTGCGACAATCTGGGACACACATTCCCGCGCACATGAATTCGGTGCAGCAGACCATGCCCGAGGCGCACTTGCCGCAGATGTTGCTATCCGCGGGCTGAAGCGTTGCTGGACTTGTTGGATCCTCCTGGGCATCCGCATCGGATCCAGCTGCGGCGTCCGTAGGATCGCTCTCAGCGCCGTCAGACGAACCGTCGGATGCCTTTTCGTCTTCCGCATCCGCTTCGGTGACGTCGTCTGTCGGATCGTCGTCGGTTGCATCGTCGTCGGTTGCGCCTCGATCGGTGTCCTTCAGCGGGATGTATTCGGCGCTGGGCGCATCCTCCGAGCACGCGAGAGGCAAGACAAGCAGGGCGAGGGCGGTGTAACGAAGTTGTGGGTGCAGCGTCAGCTCCTGATCGAAGGGTAGAGATTCGCGTAACTCGGAACCCCAAGCCGCCGTTGAAACTTTGCATTCCAACATGCACCCGTCGACCTCGATTCGTTCACCTGCGTTGTGTTGGGTGGGCTGAGGGGGTGTGCTGTCCCGGTTCGGTCGCCTGCGTGGTGTGGCGATACTGCCGGGCTGTGCCCTTCACTGTCACTGGACAGAGAGTCTGACCTCGACACGCCCCGGCTCAGACTCGTGCAGCGTCGATGGCCCACATCCACATACGAGAGTCACCGCTAGGCTCGTTGTTCGCAGCTGGCGCTGGACCATTTCGAGTTCGATTGAGTTGTGCCTTCGTTCGGCGCTACCGAAAGTGCTGCCACAAGCGTTCAAACTCGTCTCGAAAAGGGCTTACCAAGCTTGCCTCGTCGGTGACCAGAATGTTCTCTTCGTTGTGGCGCGCCGCGCTGCGAGTCCAATTGTAGCTGCCTGATAGCAACAGAGTGTCGTCGAACACGGCGAACTTGTGGTGCATGTGGTGCTCCGTTTGATCGACGCGCACCGCAATGCCGGCCTTGTGCAGATGGTCGATGTCGGAGCCGAGGTCTTCGGACTTGTCATTGTCCGTGATCAGGCGAACGAGGACTCCTCGGTGGTGGGCACCAAGTATCGCGTCTCGCACTTCGTTATCGGTGATCGTGAACACGCAGACGTCCGCGGAACGCCGGCTTTCGTGAAATGCGCGACGGATCCGCTCACGGCAGGCAATGCCCGGACTGAAGTGAACCTCGCGGACCTGGTTGGTGGCTCGTTCCGGGAGCAGAGCTTTGTTGACCCCCTCCAGCCAGTCCAACACATCGTGGGCGCCGCTGTCGCCTTCGATTCGCTCGCGCGCCAGCTTGAAGGCGAGGTGGCGCAAGTAGGCCCGGTCGTCGTCCGTTGCAGCCGCTTTTGCGAGATCAGAAGAGAACTCTCTCTTTTCCCCGCGTGTCAGGCGCAGATCGTCCAGGGTCGCTGCCAGTTGGGCTGCAAGATCGTCTCGGGTCGGGGTACTCTTCTTCATATCGTCAGCTCGCCATTGTGAGCTTCACATGCCTGGCGCGTGCCGCGCAAGCGCTGGGCTGTCCTTCACCGAGGGCTCACCAGAACTGCCGGGCGCGCCGCTCCGGGGCCTTTCTCGCGTAGCGCTGGGACGCATCCGTTCTACCCAAGGGCACGCCTCAGCTCATTTACCGTGGCGGATCAGCGCTCGGCCAAGCGTTTGACCCCGAGCAGCATCTGCCGGTCCATCGCGAAGCCCACCGGCTCCAACAAGACAGGTCCGAATGCCCAACGCTTCACCCCATCAGCAGTGCAAACATCGTGGACGAAGTAGGATAGCTTGCCCGCCTCCTGTCCAGCGAGGATGTCGTCCGCCTCCGTCAGTCGTTTGAGCAGAGCAGTTAGATCGGGTGCTGTCGTAGCGACTTTGCCGCGCTTCACGATCTGGCCAGCTTCGTCGAGCAAGCACCACACGCTTGTCTTCACATGAACATCGATGCCAAGATACTTCACGGTCTCCGCCATTGGGTTCGAGTGCGTTCGCCGGTCTGACCAGGAGCTCTTGGCCAGCCAGGCCTTTGGTAGTGGGTTTACTCTTCCACTTGTACCGGACCAGTGAGAGGAGACCACCTAGCTCTCGGGCGCACGTGGGAACCACGTCGAGCGGCGCCTTCCAATCGGCGCCGCGGATGCTTGGCGAGACTTCACCCAGTCTCGCGCTGAGCTGCCAGCCTGCTTCCGGATTACCGATCCAGGTCACGGCGGCCATCATGAGATCTTGCCTCTGTTTCGGCCGATTCACCCGTTATGGACTCACTGCTCGTCACAGGTCGCGCCAAGTGCGCGTGGAGGCGAACGCCGAGAGGGTTGAATCGGGCCTCGACGGCCATTTGGAGTATTCCAAATCGCATCAGGCGCGGCATGGTCATTGCTTGATGTCCAGTTCATCCCGGACGTGATTCATGACTAAGCCCACCTCTGCCTCCCCTAGCGCGGCTCGCCGCTCCGGCCAACAACGCCCAGCTCGAAGCCCACTGAGACGGCGCCCGCGTATCACTTGCCAGGCACTCGCGTGGCTTTCACTGGGTGCGGTCTCCGTCGCAAACGCCGAGCCGTCTAGCCCACGCGGCAACGATGATTCATCTGACCTCGCTGCCGAAAGGATGGTTGAGGTTCCTGGGATCTTGCCCGCCAATCCGGTGGCTCACCAGGCCAATGCCGCGCAGCCCTCCAGTCCTGGCAAGCGTTCCCTGGCCCTCGTGATCAGTGGTGCGGTTTCGCTCGGAGCGTACGAGGCGGGGGTTTTGTACTACCTGACGGAGGCCCTCAAGACCGACGGCGCGCCATTCGACCTCGAACTCGCCGCCGGTGCCTCCGCGGGCAGCGCCAACGCCCTGATCGCCCTGCTGAGCGAGTGCGCCCCAAAAGTCGACAGTCCAGAAAACAGCTTGTTTTGGCAGGTTTGGGTGCCGCCGGGCATCAACGAGCTGTACGTTCCGCAGGCTGGCGGTGGTCGAGGGGTCTTATCCAGGCGCTTTCTCGAATCCTCGTGGCGCGCCATCGACGCGACTCTCACCCGCGGACTGGACGCGAGCTGCGACCGGGTGCTGGGCGTCACTGCGACCCGTGCCGAACCCATTCGAGTGCCTCTGTCCCGACGCGGGCTCGACGTACCTCGCATGTCGGAGAAGTTCATCGTGCGCATCCAAGGCAACGGAAGGGGTGTTCGCCCGACCATCACGAACTACGTGGACGCTGGGTCACCGTCGGTACCGCTCCTACTCGCTACGGGAGCCGGAGGTGACGTGCGGTCAGACGCGATTCGAGATGCGCTTTTTGCCTCCGCCGCGTTCCCGTTGGCCTTTGAGCCGCAACGCGTGCCCCATTGCTTGGCAGAGCGTGAGGGCCACTTGGCGTGCGACCCGGCCACCCGAAACGACGAATTTGTCGATGGTGGTCTGTTGGACAACCAGCCCCTGCGCCTGGCCGTGGACGCTGCCTACGAGGGCCTCGATGCCAGCGGTCGTTGGTCGGAAACACCCACCGGCGGTACCGGCGCGGACGTGGAGTTCGTCTACGTGACGCCAGCCGCCACGGTGTACCCGACGGAACTCCAGGAGACGTCCACCTCTGACGCTTGGGTGACGCTTGCCGGCTCGCTCGGGCGCGGCGTGATCGAGACTGCGCGCAGTCGTGAACTCCTTGCTCTTGCCGAATCCCGACCCGAGATCCGCGACTCGCTCGACACGATCGAATCGTACTATCCCAAAGCCGGTGAGCTCTTCGGGGCTTTCCTCGGATTCTTCGATGAGGGCTTTCGCAAGTACGATTTCTATCTCGGAATGTACGATGCGCACCGCTTCCTACAGCGACGTTTTCCCAAGTGGTCGGCACCAGAGACGATGGTCGCTGAACGCAGTAACGCGGGTTGGAGTGACTTCGAATGTGTCCGGGCGACTCTATCAGACTCGCGCGATAGGCAGCTCAGGTGCGCCGGCGATGCTCGCCAAGGCATGAGGATCCTGCTCCAGGTGTCGTTGGACCGAGTTTATGCGCGTTGCGAAGCAAACCCCGCCCCGCTTTCCGCCAGCCACCGTCACTGCGAGCTGGCCAGGCGCGGAGGTAAGCCACCGCGGGTGGTACCGCTGCCAGAAGACGTTGACGTCCATTCCTACCGCGCGGAACCAGAAGAGTCCGCAGAACAGCATTTGTTTCGACTGCTGGCGGGCTACGAGTACCCCTTCGCCGATCTCGGGCTGTCGCCGACGGAGGCAGACGAAGTACCGAGCCGCGTGCGTGGCATGCTGCTGGAGATTCTGGATGACTTCGCTTCGCGTCAGCACAGCTCCCGGGACATGCTGGAGATTGCAGGACGATATGCAATTGACTCGTTTCACTACTCTCCACCCCGTCACCTGGCCTACGCAGTGCTCGGCAGTGCCGTCGAAGCGGCGTACGGCTACGCGCCTCGCGGAGACTTGAACTTCGCCAGGTGGATGGTCGGTGCATCCATCTATGGCGCAGCGGAGTTGATGTCCAGCAGGGACGATCTGTTGGGTGTCGGCCCCTTCGCTGGGATCGAGCTCCAGCCGACGCGTTTCAACACGGCAACCGTGCAGTGGCGTGGTGGTTTGAGGGCTGGCTACCTACTATCGAGTCGAGATGACTTCGATGGCGAAGCCTGCTCGGAAAAGCGCATGCCTTGCTCGGGGCTAGCGCTTGGAGGGTACGTTGCCGTCAGCGTTGCACAGATGGCCCGATTGCAGTTGGGTTGGGTGTGGTCCGACCCAACACGTCGCGCCAGCGAACAGTTCTGGGCGATCGTTCCAGGTATCGGCCTCCAATGGACCGACGACTGAGGACAAATGTGCCGCGTCATCAAAGAGCAAGAACCAAGCCGTCAATCTGAGCTTGGGGCATCCTCTCGGTGGCGGCCTTTTGCTTCGGTCAACTGCAGGCCGATCAGACGCGCAACCAGGACCCCCAGGAACAGCTGACCACCGAGCGCCTCCAACGTAGCCAGCGTGCGCGCCATCGTCGATTGCGGGGTGATGTCACCGTAACCTAGGGTCGTCAGTGTCACGAAGCTGAAGTACAACAGCTCACATGTGGCCTGCCACGGGTTGGTGGTTGCTTCCACATTCGACAGATTGAATGCGCCAGGCGTCACGTGCTGCAAGAGCGCGAAGGTGAACGCGAAGCACAAGGCCATGAGAACATAGACACAGAGTGCTGCCGCCAGAGTATCTCGAGTAACAACCTCGTGCTCCAGCGCGGCGCCCAACACGGCGTGCGCCATCAGCATGAAGAAGGTCAAGTAGCAGCTCGTGCTGAACACGGCCAGCCACGCCTGCTCGGTGATGACCGATGCCCAACCGGAGCCGGCCGCCAGCAATGCGACGATAATCGCCGCACCGAGCCGGCGGCGACGCCGCCCGAGTGTCCCTAGGCCTGCCACAAGAACGAATAGCAGCAGCACATTGAGCAGCATCGCCTTGTACTGCGCTCCCGCAGGAACCGCTTGACCAACGTAGAGAGTCAGCATCGTGCCCAGGAGCGCAACGTACCTATCGCGTGGGTAGAACATCATCCCTCTCACTCGTCGATGAGCACGCTGAGCGCTGCACTGCGCGAGACTGCCGAAGGCTGAACTCGCTGAGCGAGGAGCGAACCCCCTTCGTTGAGCCACCAATCTCGCGCTGCCTGCTCGTGCCAATCACAGGCAACCGGCACATTCAGGAGCAGGTCGCGAAGTTCGGTCGCGGATTGTGGACGCTTGCCAGCATCCTTGGCTAAGCACAGCAGTAGAACGCGCTCCAGCTCAGGGGCCACCTCCACGACCGTCGATGGCGGCGTGGGCTTTCCGTTCAGGTGCTCGCTACACACCTCGATGACGTTTCGGCCATCGAGGGGCATCTGGCCCGTCAGCAAGTAGCAGCCGAGAACACCCAGTGCGTAGATGTCCACGCGGGCATCCACGTGCTCCGGGTGGGTCAGCGCCTCTGGTGCCATGTAGTGAGGCGTTCCTACGATGGTGTTGATCGCGGTGAGCGACGCATGCTCATCATCCGTCGTGTCCTTCACCAAGCCAAAGTCTAGAACCTTGACGTGGTCGGGAACACCGGCGCGATGGCACAACATGATGTTATCTGCCTTGATGTCGCGGTGAACCAAACCTAGCCCATGGGCCTCCGCAAGAGACCCCGCCACTTGCGCAAGCAGGTGAACGACTCGAGCAGAAGGCAGTGGCCCACAACGACTAACCAACTCTTTCAGCGTGACACCGTTCACATATTCCATGGCGTAGTAGAAGATGCCGTCGGGCGTTCGTCCATAGTCGTAAACGGAGACAGTGTTCGGGTGCAGAAGCGTACTCGTCAGTTTTACTTCCCGTTCGAAGCGTCGAAGGCTACTCGCGGATTGTTGGTGGATGAGCTTGATGGCCGTCATACGCTTCAACAGGACGTGCGTTGCCCGGTAGACGACGCCCATACCACCCTCGCCCAACTTGTCGTGTAGTTCGTATTGGCCAAGCCTCTGCGCACGTCGGATCAGCGTCTGCAGGCCGTAGATGACCCGCGTCGTGACGGTGCTGACGAATACAGCGGCGGCCAGCCATGCGCCGAGTGTGACTAAGCGCAGGGGCTGCGCGGGCAGTCCCGCCAACTGGACCTGTTGATAGGTGTGGAGCCCGAC
This sequence comes from Polyangiaceae bacterium, assembly GCA_050298815.1. GTDB lineage: Bacteria > Myxococcota_A > Polyangia > Polyangiales > Polyangiaceae > SZUA-265. The sequence goes on along the minus strand of JBNKUV010000058.1, from coordinate 196,686 downwards.
GCCGGCCACTGGAATGACACAAGCTATGCCGGTTGCCAGCGTTCTACTGGTCGTGCTGGGCACCATGGCCGCGCGAAACGCGAGGGTAACCGTCACAGCTAGCACACTGAGCAGGTCGGGGCGCGCGGCTGCCGGTGCGTTGGCAGAACTCCAAACGCTGGCCCCGCAGAACAAGAGCGTTGCAAGAACCTCCGTAGTAGCAGCGTGCTTTGGGGTGCGCCTGACGAACACCAGGCCAACAACGAGCACCAACAACGATACGAGCTGCGCCAAGCGCGCTGGAGCGGTCATCGTGTCGACCCATCGCGCTGGAGCGAACAGCAGCAGCGCTGCCAGCGAACCAAAGTAAAATACACCCACAACCAAGACGAGGCTTCGCAAGTACAGCTGCACGCGGGCACCAACAGCGCGTTCCTCTTCATCGACCTGAGCGATCGACGCCCAGTCGAAGACGCGCCGCCAAAGCGATCCACTCGTGCGTCCTTCGGATTGATACGTCGACTCGCGGGAGCTGGTGGTCATCATTGCAGTTTCCTTCGTTGGGTCGTTACATTTGGAGTTCTGGAGTCTCAAGGACGGAGCATGAGGGAGACTTGGGCAAACGGAGCTCCGGGCTCGAGAGGTCCCGAAAGCTCCTCGGTGTCCGTTCGCAGCGATGTGCGCTGGAACACGCTGACCCCCCCGCTCAGCTCGAGAGCCAGAGCAGGCGTGAACTTCGTCAACGCCGCCAGCCCGGTAGTGACTGTGGCGTTCTTGACGAGATGTTCCGGGACCCCATCGTTTTGTGCGACTTGCCAGACGAACCCCTCGTACTGGGCCACCGCGGCGAGTTCGAACCAGCTCGCCGCTTCCCATGCCGCGCGTAATCCCTGTGGCACCATCAGGTCCAAGCGAAAGGGCACGGCAGTCGGCGCCCACACCACTCCCAAAAGCGGAAACGGAGCAACTTCGAGGAACTGCCGAGAAACACCTGCCCCACCGAACAGCGACAAGGAGTCACTGAGGCTTCGCTGAAACAGCAGTCTTGCCGAAGGTTGAACGGCGTCCGAATTGAGATGACGGAAATCAGAAGCCACGATGACGCCGGCACTGACCACGAGCCTGCTAACCGCGCTCACGTCAAACCGCGCGACAGGCAGCGCTGCCATCCGGTGCAAGTTCATGTCGCCGCTAGGTGTCCAGGTGTCCACCCCATCGACGCTTGCGTGATGCAAGCCGTACTCCGTGATGAGCGCGACTCGCACGAGGGAAGTGTCCAACAATGGCACCGCAGCGCGCGCCAGCCAATAAGTGTAGCTCACGCTTCGCTCGTCGTCGTCTTTGAAAGTCGCTGCAGCGCTGGCACCAGCGCGGACCTGATAGGGGGAACCAAGCCGCGGTGTCTGCCGGTCCATCTCCTCTCGCCCCGGAGTAACATCAGCGGTTGGGTTTGGCGCCTGGTCGGTTCCGACTTCGGGTGCGGCTGACTGGGCGACGGCGTTCGTGGTGTATGTCATGAGGAGCAACGCCAAGCTAGCGAGGTAGCGCTTCATTGGGCAGCTCCTTCTAGCGACGAGTCCAGCGCTGGTGAGGGGCGGTCGCTGGCGCGGAAGTCCACCCCGAACAGTGCGCTGTAGAGCAAGGGGACCGCACCTAGCGTGAGCAACGTGGCAAACGCCAGCCCGACGACGATGCTGATCGCCAGCGGTTCCCACATCGGTCCACCGCCGAGCCAGAGGGGAATCAGGCCCAAGATGGTCGTGAACGTGGTCAGCAGGATGGGACGCAGGCGTCGCTGTGCGGATTCGACGATGGCCTCTCTGGGAGACCTGCCGAACTGGTCGATTTCGATCTCGATACGATCGATCAAGACGATGGCGTTGTTGATGACGATGCCGGCCAGCGCAATGATCCCCAGCAGCGTCATGAAGCCGAAGTAAGAGTCGAATAGCAAGAGGCCGCCAACGACTCCGATAACCCCGAGCGGGACGGTCACCAAGATGATCAGCGGCTTGCGGAGCGAGTTGAACTGCCACACGAGCAGGAGCACGATCAGAAAACCAGCAATGGGCAGCTGAGCGTTGATGGACTCGTTTGCCTTGGCGCTGTTCTTGGCTTCGCCCGAGAGTTCCCAGCGGTAGCCAGCTGGCCACACGTCAGCCTTTTGTTGCTCGAGCCAGTTGACCGTCTGGCGGTTGACGGAAGCCACGGTGACACCGGGCTCTACGTTCGCGAGAACGGTGACCGTGCGAACGCCGTTCTTGCGAATGGTTTGCGACGGCTCCCACACCAACTCCAAGTCTGCGACCTGATTCAGCGGAACCGATGTCCCGGTGGCTTGGGCATACACGCTCAGGTCCGCCACCTTGCTTATATCTTGCCGGTCGGCAGCGACGGAGCGCAGCACGACCGGGATCAGTAGGTCACCTTCTCGGTAATCCGTTACCTTGAATCCTGTAAGGACGGTCTGTAGGGACAGCGCGATGTCTTGGCTAGTCACGCCAGCGCGGCGCGCCTTCGCTTGGTCGATGTGCACGACCACCTTCTTGGTGCGTTCCCCCCAGTCGTTACGCACGTTGGTCGTGCCCGGCGTGTCGAGCAACTTCTGCTCCAACGCGCGGACGTGCTCGAAGAGTTTGTCCGTATTGGAACCCGAAAGCTCGTACATCAGCGGAGCTTTTGCTGATGGCCCAAGTGCCCTGGGCTCTACCGTGTAGCGAGCATCCGGGATTTGGTCCGCGATGAAGCGACGTACCGAAACCACCGCGGACTCGATGAACTCCCGGTCCGTGCCTGTTGCCACGACAGTTGCGAGGGATGGGTTGGATACTTCTGGGGTGAACGAAAGATAGAAGCGGGGGCCGCTTTCTCCGACGTAGGTCGCCCAGTGCTCCAAGCCCGACTCGCGCTCCTCGTTGGTCGCCAACTCCGACCTCATGAACGCTTCCAGTCGCCCCACTGCGTATTCCGTTTCTTCGATCGCCGTACCCGTGGGCATCTCGAGCTGCACGATGAAAGAGGGATTGTCGGACGGCGGGAAGAAGATTTTCGGCACCCGCCCGAGTCCAACCATCGCCAGGGCAAACAGCCCCGCGAGGGCTCCCAAGGACAGCCAGCGGTGGCGAAGCAACGTGAGCAGTACACTACGATAGCGGCGGTAGAACGGTGTGTTGAAGGCGTCGTCGCCTTCGGCGTTGGAGGCGGCAGGCTTGAGGAACTTAACGCACAGCCATGGCGTGAGCGTGATGGAGAGCAGCCACGAACACAGCAACGTGATGGTCACGACCTTGAACAGCGGCGCTGTGTACTCGCCGGTCTCCGACTCCGCCAAAAAGATGGGCAGGAAGGCAACGCAGGTGGTCAACGACGAGGTGAGCAGCGGTATCTTCAATTCAGTGGCAGAGTCGACGGCTGCCTCGAGGGCGCTCTTGCCTGCCCTCATCTGAACCATCGTGGATTCGGCCATCACGACTGCATTGTCGACCAACAGACCCAGCGCGATGATCAGGGATGCCAGAGACATCTGGTCCAGCCCAATGTCCACTGCGGACATCACGAGCAACGAGGTGGCAATGGCGCTTGGGATGAGGGCTGCAACGACCAGACCGGTTCGGAACCCGAGAAACGCAATCATCGAAAGCATGACGATCACGATTGCCTGCAACAAGTTCATCGCGAAGTCGTCCACCAGGCGGGCGACATCCCGCGGCTGCATCAGGAGCGTCTCGAACTCGACGCCCAGCGGGTATCGATCGGAGAGTTCCTCCAAGAGACTGTCCACGCCTTCGCCCAGTCGGATGATGTTGCCGCCTTCGCGCATGGAAATAGCGAGTCCGATCCCGGGTTCCGCGGTGTTGAAGAAGGCGGAGCGGATTGGGTCCGCGTAGCCTCGGCTGATGTGCGCGAGGTCCCCCAAGGGAACGAGCTCAGCGCGGCCCGGTACTTGGATTAGCGTGGCAGAGATCTGCTCCACCGTTTCGAAGTTGCCAGTTGGCTCGAAAGCATAACGTTCCGGACCTGAACGTATCTGCCCACCTGCCTGAACGACGTTCTGTGCGCTCAGCATGTGCTGCAGTTGCGCTGGAGAGATGCCCATCTCCGCAAGCCGCTCGTTCTTGAACTCTATGAATATGCGTTCCTGATGAACACCAAACATGTCTACCTTGGCGGCATCTGGCAGCCGGAGGAGCTCGTCCTTGACCTCCTTCGCTATTTCTTCGAGTTCACGCGGACTGAAGCCATCTCCTGTAAGACCGATGACGGTGCCGTACACATCGCCGAATTCATCGTTGACGAGGGGCGGAAGCACTCCAGACGGTAGATCTGCTACTGCTGCGTCGACCTTGCGCCGTAGCTTGTCCCAGATCGGCCGGAGCTCCTTGTATTCCGACTTGACGTTGACGGTGATCAACGACACACCAGTCTTGTTCTTGCTCGTTACCGAGTCGAGCTCGGGCAGCTCACGGATTCTCTTCTCGAGTTTGTCGCTGACTAGCTTCTCAACCCGCTCCGGGCTGGCGCCGGGGAACTGAGTGATCACCATCGCCGAACGGATGGGAAACCCGGGATCCTCGGCGCGGGGCATCTTCAGGTACGCGAGGAATCCGCCCAACACGGCGAATAGGATGATCACCAGAGTGACGCGATTCCGATTGATGGCAGCTCGAGTGATGTTCACGGCTGGACCTCCTTGGTTGCTACATCCAAAAATTGGGATGCAGGTCCGCCCTGAGCAGGCTTCGTGCCAACTCGAGATGTCCTTTCTGGCTATTCCAAATGGACTCCAGCTATTCCAAACCCAGGTGCTGCGGTAAGAGCACACTGGGAAGCGGGTCGAAGGCCAGGGCGCGCTCGAGGAGGTTACGCAGTTCGCGGGCGTTGCCTCGCAGACGCAGCCCTCGCAGCTTGGCCAAGGCTTCGGGCCCGACCCGTGGTCGAACGCCATCCTCGGGAGTCAGGCGTTCGATGAAGCGCTGAGCCAGAACGACGATATCCTCCGGTCGCTCACGCAGCGGGGGCAGTTCGAAGCGAACGACGTTCAAACGGTAATACAGGTCCTCACGGAAGTCGCCGGAGTCGACCATTGCCTGCAAGTCCCGATGAGTGGCGGCAACGATACGCACGTCGACCCGCAGCGGCTTGGACTCGCCCAGCGGAAGCACCTCTCCGTTTTCCAGGAACCTCAGCAGCTTCGGCTGTACCTCCAGGGGGAGCTCTCCAATCTCGTCCAAGAAGAGAGTGCCAGTGTCGGCCTCCCGAATGACGCCCAGGTGGTTGCTGCTCGCTCCCGTAAACGCGCCCTTGCGATAACCGAAGAGCTGCCCTTCGAACAGGTCACGCGGCAACGACGCACAATTGAAGGTGACGTAGGGTTGGCCGTTGCGCACTGACGCGTCGTGAATTGCACGCGCAACCACTTCCTTTCCGGTGCCGGATTCGCCGGCGAGCAACACGGTTGCTTTCGAGCGTCGCAATCTCAGGATTTCGTCCCGAAGCCGAGTCATGCTCGCTGAGGCCGCGACGAGCTCGGGCAACACGGCCTCTGATGGCGACGGTTCGCGCGGGGCGGTCTCGTGCGCTCTGAGCGCGGCGATTTCGAGGGCGAGTGAACTCACCACGCAGAGTGCCTGAAGTTGGGCGCGCTCTTCTTCCTCCAGACTTCCCTTGATCCCCAGCTCGATGCGCCCGCCGAAGCCGTCGGATATGTCGAACCTGGCATTCCTCGGTGCGGCCGTTGCCGTTTCCCCGCCGCGCGCTAAGCCGACGAAGGATGCCTTCTGTGCGTCCCCGAGCAGATCTTGCGCCGCTCGTTCGATATCTCGTAACAGCAGGTCGACGCTGAGCCCGCGAACGGAAAGTCGCTCCATACAGGCCGACAGGCGTGCAACCGGGCCGGCCTTGGCGCGCGCTTTGCGACCTCCGGGGGCTTTGATGGCGTTCTGCAGTGGTGCTTTTCGCGTCGCGACACCCAGCTCATCGAGTTCGTGAATGCTGGCCCGAAGGCGTGCGAGAGCGCTCGAGTCTCCCGCGGCCAGCTCCGCCGCCGCCAGGGCACCCCGCACCTGGGTCGTCTGAACGACGTCTCCTAGCAATTGGAAGGTAGCGAGGGCAGCCTCCAAGTGCCCCCGCGCTGGCTGGGGCGCCCGCGCATCCAAAGCAAGCACGCCCTCGTGTCGCCGACAGACAGCATCGTGCCAGGCGGAGGGGCACTGTCCAAGCTGCCGCCGGAGTTCGCGCAGCTGCGCGGCGACTTCCGCATCTTTCTCGACCACTGTCGCTCCCAGCGCGAAGGCACGCAAGTCGAGCTGCAGCTGGGGATCCCCAACGCTTTGGGCGTGCTCAGCACCGGCGATCGCGGCTTCGCTTGCCCTACCTCCGTCTGTGACGAGCTGAAGCGTCGCATCGAGGTACGCGTGTCGGGCCCGTTCATCCGGAGCTGCTCCCATGGGTGGAAGCTTCGCCGCCAGCCTCCCCAACGCTTCCCGTTCGCCCTTGAGGCGCAACAGTTCTACGGCTGGCAGTAACCAGCCCCCGTAGTACTGCAACGAAGTGGCCGATTCCAGTCCGTCCACCAGCTGGGTCACACGACAAAGCGCTTCTTCCAGCTTGCCTCCCCGAAGCAGCGCGTCGAGTTCGGCGCCGACGAGTTGACTAGCTTCGAATTCAGCCGGGCCTGATGCTCGGGCTTGCTCCACCAACGCGAGCGCCTCCACCGGTGGTATCGCGTCCAGTCGCGCGCGTAGGGCGCGGCGCACTGTGATCCGATTCGTGATCAACGCCAGCCCGAGCTCCTCGGCGAGTTCGAAGGCGGTCTGCTCAAGATGACGAGCCGCCGCCAGCCGTCCGAGAGATGACTGGGCTGCGGCAAGTGCGTCGGCAGCCAGAGCACGCTCCAAGGGCTGGTGCGCCTGCTCGAGGATTGGCGCCGTGGCGTCGTACACTCGGCGAACCAACGCCGGGTCATCGTCGGCGGCGGCGACGGCGAGTCGAGCGCAGACACTCACGACTTGGCTCGATCGGTCATCGGTCGCAGCTGCTGCGCTGCGCTCTGCGTGACTAGCGAGACCGCGAACGCGGGCACTGTCACGATATTCTTTGGGGCCGTAGGCGAACACCAACGCGGCGACGGCATAGAGCCGAATGGCGACGGAAGGAGGATAGCCCTGGCCTTCCGCACCACCTAACAACGCCGGCAGAGCAGCGAGCGCCGAATCGACTTTGCCAGACGCCAACAACTGACACTCGATGATCGCGGCACTGCCCAGAGCCCGGCCGGCGTTCGACCGGAGCGCTCCCCGCCCGAGATGCCGTAGTACGAGCCGTTCCGCGCTTCGGATATGGCCCTCATCGAGGACCCCCAGCGCAGGGAGCAACAGCTGCCGGTCGGCTACCCACGAGTCGTCGTCGACAACATCCAGCTCGATATGCCCCTCGGATTTGATGGTCGGGACTGCGGGTTCAGCCGCGTTCGCGGGTGGGGCGGGCGGGCTCACCTCGTTGGCATCCCGCACTCGCTCCAACGCCTTGAGCTTCTTGCCCCGAGGCCGCCGGGACTCCGGCGCGCTTTCTGGCAGTTCCCAGCGATACACGGTCAGGGCGGTGACTCCCACGATGGCGGCGAATTCGGCCCGGGTGCGGGCTCCGCGGAGGGCTCGAACGGCTTCTGGTGTCATTGGCCTAACGGAATAGCGCGCGGGGTTCAGGACCGCAAGTTTTGGAATACTCCAAAACGGTGGCACGACACCTGCAGAAGCGGACGGCGAGTTCCCCGAGGTCATCCTGAGAAGCAGTTGGATACCTCCAAAGAAGGATAAACCATGAAGTCATTACTCGTCATCCTGCTCGCCGTGTGCGCGACCTTCACCTCGTCGCTCCCTGCTTACGCCGGGGAACGAGCCACAACCCGTGTTGGTGTCGTGCTCGACGGAGAATCCTCGCAGCTCAACACCTTGCTCGAGCGCGTCATGAGCGAGACCCGAACCATCGCGAAGGCAGGTCGAGACATCGAGTTCCCCGAGGACAAGCGACGTGTGGCCAGCCACGACAGTCACAGCGTCAAGCAGCACGTCGCGGCGCTAGTGGCGGATCCGGATGTGGATATCGTGCTGGGCTTCGGCGTGCTTGCCTCTGCGGAATTGGCTCGGCAAAGCTCTTTGCCCAAGCCAGCGATCGCTCCGTTTTTGGTCGACATGGACCAATCGAAGAACACGCCAACGCCACAGAATCTGAGCTCCGTGTTCTGGCCCATCGACGTAGAACGCGACTTCGTTGTGCTCGAGCAGTTGGGGGCATCCGGTAAACTGGCCTGGTTGGGTGCGGCACACATGCAATCGGTGCTGGCACCGACGTTGGCCCGAGCGAAGCAGATCTCCAAGGAGCATGGGATGGATCTCGTCGAGGTCCCAGTCGGCTCTAGTGCGGCAGCGGCCCTCGAGAGCATCCCACCGGATGCTCAAACCGTGTACCTCGCGCCCAACCCACAGCTGAGCGACGAAGAGCGGCTCAAACTCGTCGAAGGGCTGCTCGAGAGAAAGCTCATCAGCTTCTCTTGGCTGGGAATCGAAGAGGTACGTCGCGGCGTGCTCGCTGGCCTGGGCTCTACCGCCGATACGGAACGCCTCGTGAGAAGAATCGCCCTGAATCTGCGCGCCGTATCGGCTGGCAGCACACCGAACCAGCTCATGTCCCATTTCAAGCGCGACGAGCAACTGACGCTGAACATGGCCACCGCGCGGTACATTGGACTGGAACCAGATTGGTCGCTCGTCCTTGCCGCCCGACAGCTGAATGCGGAGCGTGGGCACGCAGGACGCACACTGACGCTACAAACGGCGGTTAGTCAGGCGTTACGGCAAAACTTGGACCTCCAGGCGTTGGAGTACGAGGTCCAAGCGGGGGATGCCACGATCACGCGAGCACGTGCCAACTTGCTTCCGCAACTCGAGGGCGCCATCGCGGGCGTGTGGATTGATGAGGACCGGACGGGCCTCGGTCGCTCTGAGCGCACGTTGCAGTGGTCGGCGACACTCTCCCAACCAATCTATTCGGAGCAGGCCTGGGCCAACTTCAGCATTCAGAAGCACTTGCAAAAGGCTCGTCTCGAACAGCGTAGGCTGACTCAGCTCGATGTCGCTTCTGCAGTGGCTCTCGGCTACCTGACGGTGCTCAAAGCCAAGACGCTGGAACGCATTCAGCGACGGACCCTCGACAGTACGCGAGAACACCTGGCAGCCGCTCGGGTTCGGGTGGCAGTGGGCGCGGCCAATCGAGCCGAAGTGGCGCGCTGGGAGTCCCAACTGGCGGACGCCCGTCGCGCCCTGGTGTGGGCTGTCGCCCAGCGGAACGCCGCTGAGATGGAAATCAACCGCATCCTCGACCGCCCACTGGAGGAGGCCTTCCTGACCGCTGAAGCGACGGTCGGCGATGCACAACTGCTCGGCTCCAACCCCAGATTCCAAGCCCTGTTGGCGAACAAGGGGAAGTTCGAACTGTTGCGCAACCTTTTGGTCCGCGAGGCCATTGTCAAGGCGCCCGAACTGGCGCAATTCGAAGAGGTGATTGCGGCCAAGTCCCGTCAGGCGACGGCGGAGCAACGTGGTCACTATGTGCCCACCGTCGGCTTCTTCGCAGGCGCCACTCATCGGTTCGTTCGAGACGGGGCCGGCAGTGAGCAGGCCACCCTACCCACATTGCCGGGCGGCCAGGCTTTGCCCGTGCCCTCACCGGACGCCCTGGATTGGCAATTCGGCGTTCAGGCATCCATCCCACTGTTTGAGAGCGGAGCCCGGGTAGCTTCGGTCAATCAGTTGAATGCTGAAGCTGCTCAGTTGCGTATTCAACGACGGGCCACGGAGCTTCGAGTCGAACAAAGGGTGCGCACGGCTCTGCACCGGGCGGGTGCTGCGTTACCTGCCATCGACATGGCCCAAACCTCGAAACGTGCCGCACAACAGACGCTGGAGATCACCGAGGACGCGTATGCTCAAGGAACCGCAACGTTGGTCCAGATGCTCGATGCTCAGAATCAGGCCATCGTCAGCGAACTGGCAGCCGCCAACGCCACCTACGACTACCTCGTCGAAATCGTAAACGTCGAACGCGCCATCGGGCGCGTTCACCTGCCCTCCAATCGGGACGACACTTCGGACCTCGTGCGTCGAATGGAAGCCCTTCACTGAGCAAGAACGTTTCTTTCCGACACCTACTCGATCACCTAACGAACTCAATCCAGCCAACACAAGGAAAACGGCATCATGAAAACTACAACACTCAAGCATCTTCTCGGTCTGGTTGTGCTCTTGCAAGCAAGCGCATGTCAGCAGGCCGCTCCGGACAAAGCTCCGAAGCAGCCCCCCGTCGTGCGAGTTCAGACAGCTGAGCCCGCCGCCGGGACTCATCTCAGACGATTTACAGGAGTGGCGCAAGCAGCCACCGAGACCAGACTGAGCTTCAAGCTCGCGGGTACGCTATCGAAGCTAGCGGTCGAGATTGGCGATGAGGTCAAACGTGGGCAGGTCGTCGCGACTCTCGAGGCTACCGACTATCACCTCAAACAGGGCGAAGCGACGGCTGGGCGCCAGCAGGCACAAGCCCAGGTGGGCAACGCCGAGGCACAATTCGCACGGGTATCGGCCTTGTACGCCAACGATAGCGCGACCCGCCAGGATCTGGACGCCGCCGAACTAGCCTTGGCGTCTGCCAAAGCCAACTTGGAGGCGGCCAGAAAGCGGGTCGAGATGAGCGGTGCCCAGGTTGGATACACCGTACTCAAAGCTCCACATGCGGGGCGTGTTTCGGCGGTTGGTGTCGAAACTGGAGAGAATGTCGGCGCGGGACAAACGGTACTGACGCTCACCGCTGGCGACCAGATGGAAGTGGAAGTCGCGGTGCCCGAGAGCGTCATCACGCGCATCACCGAGGGGGCTGCGGGCACCGTGCGCTTCGATGCGCTCCCCGGAGAGACCTTCGACGCCAAGGTAACCGAGGTTGGGGTGACCTCCAGCCGTACGGCCACCACGTATCCCGTCGTGTTACAGCTCACGGCAAGTAGCCGGAGCATACGCTCGGGGATGGCTGCGGAAGTCGAGATCGAATTCGATACTGGTGTTCACCCGAATTCGGTCGTGGTAGCAGCGCGGGCGGTCGGAGAAGACGAGTCGGGTCGCCACGCCTGGGTTGCAGCACCCCAACAGGATGGCATCCTTCGGGCTCAGCGTCGCAAGGTGGAGACCGGGAGACTGACTGGCGATCAACTCGTGGTCGTGGGTGGCTTGGATCGCGGGGAGTTGGTCATCACGGCAGGGTTGACCTACCTCCGAGATGGCATGGCGGTTCGCTTGCCCGAAGGCACCCCGTCACCCGTCAAGGACCTGGATACGACGCCCTCCACTGGAGCGGCCCCGTGAACGCCCCGCCGGTGGGCAGCGGACTGTCAGCAGAAAGCTCGTGCCAAGGCACTGAACATGCCTTGCAGGTCGTTCTCTGCCGCCTCGAGCGCTGTGACCTTGTCGCTGACGAGTCGCATCAGCTGGCGTTGAGTCAGCGCGTTGATGACGGTCCGCTTCAGCCTCGCATTCTCCCAGGGCTTCTCGATGTACTGAAAAAGACGTGCATGGTTGATAGCATCAATCGCGCTCTGCTTATCCGCATACCCCGTAAGCAGCACCCGCGGAACCGACGGCTTCTTGTCCCGCAGCGCGCTCAACAGTTCGATGCCATTCATCCCGGGCATTACGAAGTCGCTGATCACCATGTCGACGTCCATGGACAAGCATGCTTCGAGCGCGTCGTGGGGGGCGTTGAAGCAAGTGGGTTGGAGCCCCAGCTCTACGTCGAAGAATGCAGTGAGAGCATCAGTGATCATGGGCTCGTCATCGACGACCACAATCGTCGCTGACGCAATCTGGTCTGGAGCCAGCTCAAATTCCATCCTAGATTCCGTCATGCGTCTGACCTCCGGCCGCCGCCGACCATAGTTGAACCCTACTCGGCGCGCAATGTAGATAGCAGCGCGAACGCTGCGCCCCCACCAGACACAGCGTGGAACGAATTGACCGGATACCCCGGCATCTCAGCACCCAGCCTCCGGCTCCGCTCGAGGCGATTCTGATTCGATTAGACCACCAGGACGACCAATGGATTTTCCAGGCTACCACGATTTCCGAATGCTGTACTCGGGGCGAAGTATGGTCGTGTTTCGGGCCAGGACGGCCTCCAACGGCAGAGTCGTCATCAAGTGCGCCCGGGAAACTCAACAGGGAGCTGCTCACATCCAAGCCTTGCGGCGAGAGTTCGAGATCCTAACGGCTTTGGACGGCGTGCAGCTAGTCGTCCGCCCCGTCGAGTTGATCTCCCACCAGCATCGATTTGCTTTAGTCTTGCACGACACTGCAAAGACGGCGCTCGACGAACTCTGCTCCCAGCGACGCCTGAACTATGGCGAGAAGCTGCGAATTGCTCTGCAGCTGGCCGAGGCGCTAGGCAACGTACATCAACGAGGGGTGATCCACCGAGATATTAACCCAACCAATATGGTCGTTGATGACCAGACGTTGGAGCTGGAGCTCATCGACTTCGGCATCTCCACGCGACTGAGTGGCACGCCATCGATGACCCTCATGGCCCAGGGGATGACGGGCACGCCGCATTACATATCGCCGGAGCAAACCGGCAGAACGAGCCGAAACGTCGACTACCGAACCGACCTCTACTCGTTGGGCGCGACTCTGTTCGAACTGTTCGCGGAGCGCCGACCTTTCGTTGGAGATGACATTTCCGGGTTGTTGCATGCGCACCTGGCACGCCCCGCGCCGGAGCTGAGCTCCGTATGGGCCGAGGCACCTCCGGTCTTGTCGCGAATGATTGCCCGGCTACTCAGCAAGGCGCCGGAGGAACGATACCAATCGGCAGCGGGCTTGGCAGCGGATCTGGCTCGCTTGCAGAGCGAAGGACCCCACAGCGACTTCGAGCTGGGGTCGTTGGACTACCCAGAGCACTTTCGAATTGCCAGCGGGCTGTACGGGCGCGAACTCGAGGTCCAACAACTTCGACGAGCCGTGACCAATGTGAGCGAATCCCTGGGCGCACGGCTGTTACTGATCGCTGGATACTCGGGGATCGGCAAATCGGCTCTGGTCGCCGGCATCATGGACACGGTCGAATCCACGGGTTGTCGATTTGCGGCGGGCAAGTTCGACCAATTCGAGCGAGATGCCTTGTACGGACCTTTTGCAGAGGCCCTGAGTGAATTGGGTCGACAGGTCGTCAGTCACATTGACGAGGGTCCGAGCGCGACACGTGAGAGGTTACTGGGAGAGCTCGGCCCGGTCGCGGACGTGCTCGTGCAAGCCGTGCCCGGGCTAGCGGCCCTTCTGGGCGAACAGTCATCACCTGACGCATTGAGCGCAACAGAGCTGCACAACAGGCTGATGCTGGCCTTTCGGCGTTTTGTAGACGCTCTGACGCGAGAGCGCCCACTGGTGCTATTCATTGATGACCTACAGTGGGGTGATGCGGCGTCACTGGGGATGCTGTTCGCGCTCGCCGGGAGAGTGGAGCCCGGTCTGCTGATCATCGGGGCGTATCGTAGCAACGAGGTGGATGCAACACATGCATTGATGCAGCAGTTGTCTGAACTTCAGGCATCCGGCAAGACGGTTGAGCAGATGTCGCTCGGACCGCTGGGAGTCGCTGACCTCAATGCCATGCTCGCCGACACCCTGGCCGCACCGCAACCCCGCACCCTCGAACTCGCGGAGTTGATTCACGAGACGACTGCAGGTAACCCGTTCTTCGCAAGACAGCTGCTCGAGAACCTTCACGATCGCGGCCTTCTCACATATGACATGCCGACGCGAGCATGGACTTGGTCCTTGGACGCCATCCGATCGAGCGGCGTCTATCCGGACGTCATCGACCTGATGACGAACCGCATCGAGCGGCTGCCTCCGGCAGCACGCACAGCCATGGCGCATGGAGCAGCGCTCGGAGCGAGCTTCGAACTCGACGCACTGGCGTCAGTGATGGAGATCTCCGATACCGAAGCCGCCGAAGCGGTGTGGCCGGCGCTTGCCGGGCAGTTCCTCATACCCGTCGCCTCGTCGTCCGTCGCGGAAGAGCCCGATTTGTCGCGCCCTCCGGAGGTCAGTCGGACGCTGCGTTTCCTGCACGACCGTGTCCAGCAGGCAGCCTACCAACAAGTCGACTCCGACGAGCTGCCAGCACTGCACCACAAGATAGGTCGCTTGTTGAGTGATCGATTGGGTGAGCCTTTGCCCGAGCGAGAGTTGCTCACGGTGGTGTCGCACTTGAACAAGGGCAGCGCCCTGGTTGACGACCCAGAGGACAAGCAGCGTTTGGCGTCGTTGAACCTCCGGGCGGCCCGCAAAGCCAAAAACGCCGGCGCCTGGCACCTTGCGCGCGAGCACGCTCAGACGGGTCATGACTTGCTGGCCCCCGAAGCGCAACGCTCTAGCCAGCTGGGGCGAGACCTCACCTTCGAGTTGGCCGAAGCGACCTACCTCGTCGGGGAGCACGACAGTGCGGACCAGCTGTTCGAGAGTCTCGTCAGTCGAGTGGAGTCGGACATCGAGAGCGCTCGCGTGGACGTCGCACGCATCGCCCTGTACGAAAGCGCTGGCCTCTACGACAAGAACATCGCCGTGGGGTGCGCAGCGCTGGCCCGCTTGGGAGTGCACATCGATCTGGATCCGAAAGTCGCGGCCAGCGGCATCGAGGACGAACGAGCGCGTCTCCTCGGTAGGATCGACGGGCTCGACATCGCGTCGATAGTGGATGCAGCCGCGTTGACGAACGAGCGAGAGCTGGCGGTGCAACGGTTGCTGATGAACATGGCAGCCCCCGCGTACTTCTACAGCGCTGAGCATTTCATACTCGTCGTGCTGAAGGCAGCGAATCACACGTTGGACTTCGGCAACTCACCGCTCTCCGCTTTCGCGTTCGCCTGGCTTGGGACGGTACTCGGAGCGGTGTGGGGAGACTACAAGACAGCAAACGCGTTCGGAGAGCTGGCACTCTCGTTGAACCAGAAGCTGCCGTTCCCCGCCATTGAGTGCAAGATCCGGTTGCTCTACGGCTTGTTCATCAAGCACTGGCGGCGCCCCGTCGAGCAGTCGATTCCCGAGCTGCGCGCAGCCCTCGCGATCGGCAACGAAACGGGCGATCTGGCATATGCGGGGTACGCGGCGTGTATTCTCACTCGCACACTCCTGTCCGCCGGTCGCCCCTTGCAGGAAGTACTGGACAGCATCACCGAAACCCGAGCTTTCCTGCAGGGGATACGCAACGAGTCGCTGATCGAGCACCAACGCCTGATGGAGGCCACCGTACTGGCGCTCGTGAGCCCTGAAGGCGATCCGCAAACGCTCTCGCGCCACGACTTTGACGAACAACGGTCGCTCGAGACGTTCCAACGCACTCGGTTCGGCGTTGGGATCGCGCTGACGTACGCTTACCGCCTACAGACG
This sequence comes from Polyangiaceae bacterium, assembly GCA_050298815.1. Lineage (GTDB taxonomy): Bacteria > Myxococcota_A > Polyangia > Polyangiales > Polyangiaceae > SZUA-265. The sequence continues at coordinate 181,222 of JBNKUV010000058.1, read as the reverse complement.
GCATTGGTTCATGGTGCGTACGAGCGCGCGTTCGACATCTATCAAGAACTCGCCGAGCCCCTCATCTACATCGCAGGCATGCATCACATTCCAGAAGTTCACATCTGGGGTGCGTACGCCGCGGCACGCTTGGCTGAAAGCGCCGAAGGGGAACGCCGCAACGAACTCGAATCAGTCTTGGACTCGACTCTGCGACAGATGGCCGTTTGGGCAGAGAGCTGTCCAGAAAACACCCAACATCGCTTGGACCTGTTGCGCGCTGAAAAAGCCTTACTGAGCGGTGACCAGTCCGGGGCGATCAGCACATACGGTATCGCCATCAACGGTGCCCGCGAACGAGGGTTCGTCGTCGACGAACTATTGGGGCACCAGGCGCTGGCGAGTTTGTTTCAACGCATGGGGTCTGAGGTAGCAGCGCGAGCCCATTTGGAGGAGGCAGCCCTGGCCCTCCGCAGTTGGGGCGCCGTCGGATTGGCAGAACCGCTCGAGCATGGCCGTATCAATGCGCGTGATTCCATCCCGCAGTCGACGCGTGGAGGCTCACTGGTTACCACCGAGCAGGTCCGCTTGGACCTGACGCCGTTCGTGAAGGCCTCTCGTGCGATCGCCGCAGAGTTGGAACTGGAACAGTTGCTGCGCAAGCTCATGACCACCGTCGTGGAAACTGCTGGGGCGGAGAGCGGCCACCTGCTCCTGAGTCATGAGCAGACTCTCTGGCTGGAGGCACGCCAAGAAAGCGGCGGAAGCACCGAAGTCATGCAGCATCGCCCCCTGGAGGAAATGCGCGACGAACTTCCACTTACCTTGATTTCGCACGCCATCGAGACGGCCGAACCCATCGTGCTGGCGAATGCAACGGAAGACCAGGACTTCGGCAACGATCCCTACGTGCTCTCGCACCGCCCACTCTCAGTCATGGCCATGCCGCTGATTGATCAGAAGCGACTCGTCGGTGTCGTCTACCTCGAAAACAATCTCAGCTCACGTATGTTCACTCCGAACCGTGCTGAGATATTGTCCCTGCTGTCATCCCAACTGGCAATCGCCATCGACAAGGCTCGGTTGTACACCCAACTCGAAGAACGGGTGCGAGAACGAACGAAGCAGCTTTCCGATACTTTGGAGGAGCTCAAAGAAGCCCAAGCGCAGCTCGTCATGCGAGAGAAGATGGCGTCGCTCGGAGACTTGGTTGCAGGTATTGCACACGAGCTGAACACACCTCTCGGCGCGGTATACGGCAATCACCAGACGGCAGCGACACTGGTGAACCGAATTCGAGAGCAGCTGGGACACGAGCACAACCCAGCAACGGACACTGCGGACAAGCTGTCGTCGTTGTTGACCACGACCGGCCAAGCACTCAAGCAAGTCCGACACGTCGTCTCCAGCCTACGCCAGTTCGCGCGACTCGACCTGGCCGAGAGGGACAGGGTCGACGTGCACGAGGGTATCGAAGCTGCGCTGGCCCTCTCTCGCCACCAGTTTGGCAAGCAGGTCGAAGTGATTCGGGACTACGGCCAAGTACCACCACTGTCGTGCTACCCGAGTCGACTGAACCAAGTGTTCATGAATCTCTTGGTCAATGCGGCGCAGGCGATCCAAGGCAAAGGCACCGTGCTCATTCGAACACGCGTGGAGGGCAGATCTGCCGTCGTGGAGATCGATGACGATGGGACGGGGATCCAGCCGGAAGATCTAGCGCGGGTGTTCGATCCAGGGTTCACCACGAAGGGCCGCCGCATCGGCACCGGGCTCGGTCTATCCATCGTGCATCGGATTGTGTCGGAACACGGAGGCACGATTGGCGTCGAAAGCACCGTCGGCGAGGGGACTCGGTTCCGTATGGATCTTCCCCTAGACGCCCCGAACTAGGCGCCCTCTCACGCCTCAGCGACGACCAGCAACACCTGCCCCGGCTTTGGACCCGCGTCCACCGGTTTGACCAACTGGTAACCCGCGTAGCCCACCTGTTGGACGACGTAGCTCTTGCCGTTACTGCCGACGCGTAAGCGATTCAAGCATTCAAGCAGCCCCCTGTTGTCTGGTCCGGCCCGAGAAGCGCCCCCGACCTCTCACAGCACATCCAGATAGAGCGAACAACACCGCTGCTGCTGTACTCAGCGCGTCGACTTCTCCGGCGCGCGGGGTTACGGAGCGCGGGGGCACGTGCGCTGCGATGGTCCCGACTGAGAAGAGGCGCAGCTGCGCGCTGCCCGCATCCGCTCATGGTGGGAGGCGGACTCGTAGCGTGCCCCAAGTCGGCGGCACAGAGGGCTCCTGTGATGCTCGCTCCGGGGGAGCGGGCGACGCGCAGGGGCTCGCGCTCTCGACGCTCTGGTCCTGCTGGGGCCAGCCCCGAGGCGGCGGCGGAGGTCACCTGTGAAAGGACGGGCTCATCCTCGGCGAGACCATCGGGCAGCAGCACGAGTTGCTCCGTGCTGTCTTCGATGACGCCGCGGCGGATGAGCAACGAAAGGACGCGGATGCGTGTCGTCGTTACGAGGTCGGCTACCTCGCTGGACTTCAGATGAGGAAGCTGCCTGAACTCGGGACAGGAGCCGTCGGGCTGCTCGACGAAGACGCCGTCCAAGGCCAGGACGTGGAGGTGCGGATTGAGTCGAAAGTCAGAGTTGACTCGCTGCACCGCGGTCACCGTGCCGCTCTGCAGCTTGCGCCGTCGGGTCTTGGGACACTGAGTTGCCCGAGCGGCGTCCAACAACTCGATAAAGAGCCGTTCGCTCGGGCCAGCGCGGACATCAGCGAAATAGCTCAATGACCAGGGTGGCGATAGCGGGTCTCGCCACCCCCGTAGCCAGGTTTCGCCACATGCTGGTCGCGGTGCACCCTATCTCCGCGGCAGCCACAGCCACCGCCACAGCAGCATCCACCGCCGCTGCTCCAGTCCCCGCAGCCGCCACCGCAGGCGCAAGTGGTGGGAGCGAGTCGTGTATCTGTCACCATGACCCCGGGCGGACAGCACTTGCGATTGGTCGTCGTGACCCCAGTCCGTTGACGGGAAGTGCTAGTTTCGTTCGTGCATGAGGACTTGCCCTCATGTCACAATGGGTCGTGGAATCGAGTAGCTCTCCCACCGCCCCGGCGGGTTCTGAAGTGACGTTTGCGGACGTGGAGCGGGCTCGCGAGGCCATCCGCACGGCGGTATCGAGAACGCCGACGGTGCACAGTCGAACACTCTCGGACATCACCGGTGCGGAGGTTTGGCTCAAGCTCGAAAATCTCCAGTTCACCTCCTCCTTCAAGGAACGCGGCGCGCTCAACAAGCTGTTGTCTTTGAGCGAAGAGGAGCGTCGGCGAGGTGTCGTGGCGGCTTCGGCGGGAAATCACGCTCAAGCCGTCGCCTATCACGCTCGCCGGCTCGGGATGGAGGCTACCATCGTCATGCCCGAGACGACACCGTTCATCAAGGTCTCCAACACTGAAGTGCTGGGAGCGAGCGTCGTTCAAGTTGGCGAAACCGTAGACGGCGCACGCGAGCACGCCGCGAAGCTCGCGCGCGAACGTGACCTCGTCCTCGTGCCGCCGTACGAAGACCCACACGTGATCGCCGGTCAGGGGACGTGCGCTCTGGAGATGCTCGAAGATGCGCCGATCCCTGACGATGTGATCGTACCCGTGGGTGGGGGAGGGTTGATCGCCGGCATCAGCCTGGTGTGTGCACACCTAGCCCCCAGTGCGAGAGTCGTCGGGGTTCAGGCGGAGCGCTTTGGCGCGATGGTGCGACGGTTCGAAGAGGCACGCCGTTCACCGGATGTCATTGCAAACATCCCGGACGTCGAAGAGGTGACGTTGGGACCTTTCGGGGCGGACACTCTGGCCGATGGGATCGCCGTCAAGAATCCAGGAAGATTGACGACCCAAATAGCGTTGGCGCATGTCGATCGCATGGTGCTGGTGCAGGAAGCGTTCATCGAGCGCGCCTGCAACGAGTTGATGGAGCTCGAAAAGACCGTAGTCGAGGGGGCCGGCGCGGCGGCGCTGGCCGCTGTACTTCAAGCCCCCTCCGACTACGCGGGCAGGCGCGTGCTGTGTGTGGTCAGTGGTGGCAACATCGATCCACGGGTGATGGCGGACACGATCTATCGCGGTCTGGCCCGTACGGGGCGGCTGGCGCGCTTGCGAGTGGACGCCAAGGATCTACCGGGCTCATTGGCAGCCATCACACGGATCATCGGCGATGCCGGAGCTAACATCGTGGATGTGGTGCACGAGCGGGTGTTCTTGGCGTCTCCCGCCCGGCGCACTCGACTCAGTATCGAGATCGCAACGCGCAATCGAGCTCACGTCGATCGCGTGGCGTGCATGCTGCGAGAGGCGGGCCACGACGTCGATGTGCTCTGAAGCGGTGCCTGCCCAGCGGCCGCCAAGCAGGACGTCCTCCGTCAGCGCTGGGTCGTATCCACGAGTTCGTGCTCGAAGGGGGGAGGCTGCGCGTCTCTGCCGACTCGCTCGTAGGCGTCCCAATCGCCGAGCTTGCCTTCGTCGCGTGGGTTCTTGCGAGCGATGATGCGCGCTTTGCGTTCTGCCGCGTCACATTGCAGCACGACGATACGCACCGGCGCATCCAATCGAGCGCGGAGCTCCGCTGGCCAAGACGCGCGCCTGCGTTCGCTGGTGAACGGGCCCACAATCACACAAGGAACGTGCCCGAGGTTCTCCCGCGCGACGTCGAACATCGTCTCGTAGATGGGTTCGCGTAGGAGGCGCTTGAAGTCCGACGAATCGCGGTCTTCCGGGTCCAGGCCGTTGGATTCCAAGACCACGCGCGCCAAGCGCTCGGTGCAGGTGTCGATGTCGACCAACGCTGCTCCCAGCTCGGCAGCCAGCTTCGCCCCGTAGGTACTCTTCCCGACTCCCGCATTGCCGCAAACGACGATGGCTTGGTTGCGCTCGCTCACAGCCCGGGACGCTAGCACAAATGAAGCACCTTCACGCATCCGGTTGCTGGCGTGAAGCTCACGATGTCAGCAGGCGTCCAGGGCCTGCTCCAAGTCGTGCAATAAGTCCGTCGCGTGCTCCAGACCCACGCTCATTCGGATCAGCCCCGGGTTGACGCCGTAGGTGCCAAGCAGCTCGGGAGGCACGTCGGCGTGAGTCATCGTCATGGGGTGCTCGACCAGGCTCTCCGTCCCGCCGAGGGAAACGGCGAGGCGAAACACTTCGAAGGCGTTCAGAACATCGTAGGCTGCCTCTTGCCCACCCTTGACGTCGAACGCGATGAGCGAGCCCGGACCTGAGCACTGTTTCTTGTACAGGTCATACTGCGTGTGGCCAGGTTTCATCAGACCGGGGTACCGGACGTTCTCGACTTTGGGATGCTCGGCCAGCATGTGCGCAATCTTCATGGCCGTCTTGGCTTGGCGCCGCATGCGGACGCTGACAGTTTCCAAGGACCGCGTCAGAAGCCAACCGGTGAAGGGATTGGCCATGGTGCCCAGGATGGTACGGTACACCTTCAGCTGATCGATCCAGTGCTTGCGACCCGTGATGACACCCGCGATGAGGTCGCTGTGCCCGCCGATGAACTTGGTGGCGGAGTACAAGACGAAGTCGGCGCCCTGCATCGCGGGGCGCTGAAAGACAGGACCCAGCAAGGTGTTATCGACCATGGTGAGTACCGGATGTCCGTGAGCCTTCTCCAGGTCATCGGCGAGGCCGCTGACGGCTTTGATGTCCACCAGCTCGTTCGATGGGTTGGCGGGGGTCTCTATGAAGAACAAGCGAACCTTCTCAGCGCCGAGTTCGTCCACCTTCGCTCTCATCTTGGTGGCGCTGTCGCTGCCGGCGCGCACGGAGTGGGTGTGGATCCCGAACTTGGGCAAGATGTGCTCAAATAGGTAGTGGGTGCCGCCGTACACCGGGGCGCTGGATAGGATCACATCGCCTGGTTTCAGCAGCGCTAGGAGAGACGTCGAGATGGCGGCCATTCCCGATGAAAAGACGGCACCGGCTTCGGTCTTGTCCCACGCCGCCAGGCGCGTCTCGAAAACTTCGAGGTTGGGATTATTCAGACGACTGTAGATCAGCCCAGGCACCTCGCTGGGGCGCTGTTCGCGCAGACCGTAGGCTAGCTGGAAGTGTTGCTTGCCTGCTTCCGCATTGCGAAACTGGAACGTAGACGTCAAGAACACCGGCGGCTTGACTGCCCCCTCGGATAAGAATGGGTCGTAGCCGTACCCCAACGCCAGCGTTTCCGGATTGTAGTCTTTCCGCCCCTTGGAGTGTTTGCGATCCATCCTGGAGTATGCACTACGTTGGTAGGTAGCGCACCCAACACTACCGACAATTCTCTGTTCATCCCTCGCGTCCGCTGTCGGGCTGACTCGCGGTCATGCCCTCGAGCGTTGACGTGGTGCGCGGAGCTGTCGCATAACTCGCCCCATGTCACAGCCCCAGCCTGCCATCCTAGAACCGCTCAGTCCCATGGCTCGAAGCTTGAGATTTCGCCTGAGGGCGGGGGCATCCCCTTCTCAATTGCTCGCTACGCTCGCCGCCCGCGAGCTGGGGAACGAGATCATTGGTTTGGGTACCGTCTTGGTTGCTGCGCTCGGAAAGCGTGTTCCTGGCCTGCGCGACTTGCCGTTGCTGGCAAATTCACCGGTGGCCGTCCCCAGCACACCGTCCGCTCTTTGGGTTCTTCTCCGCGGGGACGACCGAGGTCAGATCCTTCATCGGGCCCTGGCGTGGCAACAGGCAATTGCAAAATGGTGCGTGCTGGAGGACTCGCTCGATTTGTTTACTTATGAGGGTAATCGTGACTTGAGCGGCTACGAGGACGGCACCGAGAACCCCGAGGGGGAAAAGGCGCTGGCCGCAGCCGTGCTGAGCGGTGCAGGGCCGGGCCTGGATGGCTCGAGCTTTGTCGCCGTGCAGCGCTGGGAACACGATTTGGGCACGTTTCAAGCGTTGAGCGAGTCCGCGCGCGATGACGTGTTCGGACGTCGTCGATCGGACAACGAAGAATTCGATTCAGCCCCAGCGTCCGCCCACGTCAAACGAGCCGCGCAGGAGAGCTACGAGCCTGAGGCGTTCGTGCTGCGCCGCAGCATGCCGTGGGGCGATGCACGGGGTCAGGGCCTGCTCTTCGTCGCATTTGGCCACAGCCTCGACGCCTTCGAGGCGATTCTCAAGCGCATGGTTGGCTTGGAGGATGGCGTTGTGGACGGTCTCTTCACGTTCACCCGTCCCATCGATGGAGGCTACTACTGGTGCCCCCCGACCACTGCGAACCGCCTTGATCTATCCGCTCTGCGGTAGGCATTCGCGGTTCTCGCTGTCCCCGAGCCCCGGCGGGGCGAAAAAACTGCGCGACAGCCACTGCGGGTGCATTGCCTCCTGTTGGCGTTACCAGCTGACGGAACTGACCTCGAGTTGTTCGCTGCCCGAGGTGTAGCCCACGACGCGAACGTTGATTTGTCTGACGGTACTTGCCGTCGTGAAGCCGCCCCAGCAAGCGGACGGGCTGAAACTGTCCACGTACAGGTAGAGAGCGTCTCCGCTGGAGAACGTTTGATACACGCAGCCGGCTTCCCCGTCCTCGAGGCTTACCTCGACGACTGACGTGGCGGCGGCGCCGATGGCGAGGGCACTGGGGTCGACGGCATAGGCGTCGTCGAGGGCAAAAGCCACCACGCCGATCTGTTCGTAATCCGATCCGGAGAACGCGAAGGACATATCGAGGGCAGCGCTGGACGCGTTGGCCTCGAAGCTCTGCACCAAGTCTTGGCGGATTTCGAACTCGGGTTGGGAGACCGCGCCGAAGTAGCCGACGCTGTCGCAACAGTCCACGCCACACCACAGCAATGAGCAAGCGCTGCAGTCTCGCTCGACCGCCTCGTCCTCGACACAATCGATGCCATCACCGTTGGCACACATCCCCGCCGGTGTGCAGCTGCCTGACGTTGGAGAAGGAGACGAAGAAGGACCAGGCTCGGCAGGAGTGCTTGGCGTGGCGCTGGGGTTGTCCTTCATGCGATCAATCACAAAAGGCGCGTGGCCGTTGAGGTCGGCGGCTGTCCACCCGCCGTCGACCGAGACGGACCGGTTGACGAAGAAACACGTCGAATCCGTGCATCCGTCCAGTTTCCACGCCGCCCAGCTGATGGCGTTGTCATCCATCCAATCGTGCCAGGCGGCGGCGTCGCTCTCGCAGACGATACCGTCCAAGCCGCCGTCAGCGTGTGACGCGCCCCACTCGGTGACGAACAACGGTAGCCCCGCGTTGAGGGCAGCCTGCCCTTTCGACCGAAGTTCGGCGCCATGGGTGCAGGCGTAGAAGTGCAAGGTGTACATCAGGTTGCTCCCTGCCACTGGGCTCGCCGCAGCGTCGTCCACATCTTGTGACCAATTGGGGGTGCCCAAGATGATGATGTTGTCCGGGTCGTGCTGCCGGATCGCTTGCGTAACGGCCTCGTGGTAAGGCTTGAGAGTACTGCCCCAGCTCACCGCCAAAGGCTCGTTGTACGTTTCGTACAAGACGTTGGGAACGTCGCCGTAGAGTTCTGCCATGTCGCTGAAGAACTCGAGGGCTTCGTCTTGGTGCAGCTCTGCAGCATGGTCGTGCCAATCGATCAGCACATAGATGCCGAGCTCGATGGCATTTTCGACGATGGTGCTCACCTGCTGGCGCGCCTTGTCAGGGTTTTCCAGGTACGCGCCGTCCTCTTCGACGCCCATGGCGGCGCGGATGATTTGGAGCCCCCACTCGTCTCTCATGAAGCGCACGCCTTGTAGACTCTCCGCGTACCCGGTGGGTTCCCAATTCAACCACATGCTGCTGGCACCCTTGAGTTGTACCACATTGCCGTCTTCGTTGACGAGCTGTGTGCCTTGCACTCGGAGCTGGCCGTGGATGGCTACAGGGGTGTTGGCTTCGGGTGAAGATGGGTTGCTCGGTGTTGCTGGCGCGGTATCGGTAGACTCTGAGTCGGTGGTCTCTGGATCATTGCTCGACGGAGAGTCAGTGTCCGTCGAAGCGCCGCCGTCGGTGGACTCGGCGTCCGTCGCGTCGTTACCGTCTGTCGACGCGCCTGGTCCGTCTGTGTCGTCTTCGTCAGTGGCGTCGCCGTCACGTTCCTCGACACAGAGGTTCGAGTAGCAAGCGAGGTCCCCATTGCAAGTCTTGTTGGGGTAACACTCGCAACCCTCATCTCCCGGTTCACAATCAGAGGAGCTGCCCGAGGACAGACACGCCGACAGCGTGAGTGCGATCGCGGCTATGGCAGTGATTCGAGGGGTCGAAGAGGTCAAGACATGCATCTTCAAGGCGTAGCAGATTCAATCTCGTCGGGCAGCGAGGTCTCGCATTTGTCACCACCCCAGTAGGTGAATGTCGCCACGAGTCCGCTTCGTCGCGTGACCGTGAAGCGATCGATCCGATGCTCGGAAATGAACCGACGACCGTAGTCACGGGCCTCGAGCACTTCGAAACCCGTGCCGACCTCGACCTCCATGCCTCCCGAGTGAGTGAACCGTGTGAACCACAGGTCGTCGCCTCGCGAACCGGACCTCTGGTGGTTCGTGGACCCATCGCTGCGCACACGCGTACACCCGATGTTCAAGGACGGCATTGACTGATCGGGCTCGACGAGCGACATGATGGTCAAGCTTGGATCCGGCGGGTCGTCGAACGCACCGCAGCCGGTCGCAACTGTGACGAGCAGGCTGACCAGACTCGGTACTCGGAGGTGCCCCCCGCAACGCGCTATTTGGAGACTCGCCATGCGAGCGGAGTTTTGCATGGGACGTCTCCAGGACAAAGTGCGCGACGCTTGTGGTCTTGGTGCAACGCTTGCGCGTGCCAGACGCGGGCTTTCGGGAGATTGGCGCATTGGCTCGGTATTGGGTGATGGGCACGAGGATTGCTGATACTCTCACCTCGTCCCACATGGGCGTTCGTGTGCACCCAGCGTGGTGTCAGAAAGGACGAGCAATGAGAGCAGCGACATGGTCCACAGCCACTATTCTTTGCGCGGCTGGGTGTTTGTTCACTACTAACGCGGTGGCACAGGCGGCCCCTCCCGCAGTGCAGCCGGCCGAGGCGCCTGCGGCAACAGCGCAGCCCGAGGCTCCTCGAGAGACGGCTTCGTCAGCTCCGGCCCCCGCCACTGGTGACGCTGCTGCTGCGCCGACGGCAGCCGCAGAGCCCGTCACGCCTGCCCAGCAGACGCCCGAGACAGCTGCTACGAACACCGCTGATGCCGACACCGCGTCGCCACAACCAACGCCTGCGAGCGTGGCGACTGATGCTGAGTCAGGCGCAGGGTCTGCAGGCGAAGACAAGCACCAGAACCCCGGCAAACAATCCACGCCGGAAGATGCGCCTGCGACCCTGTTTGACTCCTTCGGCGGTAAGCCCAGCGGAGGTTTTGGCGGAGTGGGGGTGATGTACACCCGAATCGCGCAGCAAGATGCTGCCGCAGTGTGCGGCGAAGGAGCGTTCGTTTTTGACCACGCCCTGACCATCGGTGGAGGGGGCTGCGGGATCGCAAGCGAGGTCGATGGAGACGAGTTCGGCCCGGATACGCTGGTCGGCGACCGGGTCGAGTTCGGCTACGGAGGTCTCATCGTGCGTTATCACTTCTTTTCGAAGGCGGTTGCCAACCTGTCGCTCGGAACGCTGATTGGCGCGGGAGGTGCAGCCATTTCCAACATGCGTCTCGCCGATGGGGGGGAGCACGAGCGAGTTCACGCCCAGGGAGTTTTTGTCGTCGAGCCTCAACTCGGGGCACACTTGAACCTCACCCGTTGGCTGCGCTTCGGAGCGACAGTGGGCTATCGGGCGGTGGCTGGGGTCGTGATCGAGAACATGTCGAACTCCGACCTCAGCGGTATCGTGGCTGGGGGCGCGTTCCACATCGGCCGGTTCTAGCCTGCTTGCCAGTCCACCAGCGGCCAGTCTCGCTCCGTACTTCTTGCCTGACCAGCATACGCCGAGCATGCTCTCGGGGTGGGCACTCCCCGAGTCGAGATCACGTACTGTCGCAAATGTCGCTTTCTACTGCGCGCCACTTGGCTTGCTCAGGAGTTGTTGACCACGTTCGCCGAGGAGCTTGGGGAGGTAGCCCTGGTGCCGGGTGAGTCCGGAGTGTTTTTTGTTCAACTGGAAGGTGAGGTGCTGTTCGACAGAGCGCGTTCTCGCCGTTTTCCTGAACCGAAAGAGCTCAAGCAGCTGATCCGTGATCGGATTGCTCCGGACAAGGATTTGGGCCATTCCGACAAGTGAGTGGGTGGACGACGGTCAGTGCGGAGGCATATCCAGCGAAATGGACGCCAAGCAAGGAGTGATCATCGTCGACCACGGCAGCCGCCGAGCGGAATCCAATGAGCAGCTGCGCGTGGTGGCCGAACTCGTGCGCGAGCAGCTGCCCTCTGAGGTGCCGGTAGCCGTCGCTCACATGGAGATAGCCCAGCCCGACATCGGCAGTGCCGTCGCGTCTCTGGTCGAACGAGGCGTGCGGCACATCGTTGTGGCGCCTTACTTTCTTTCGCCGGGTCGCCACGCTGAAGTGGACATTCCTCGCCTCGCCGATGAGGCGGTCGCGCGGCATCCGGGGGTGACCGTGCAGGTGGGGGCGTGCCTGGGACCCGATCTCACCCTGGCTCGCCTGCTCGTGCAGCGAGCTATCGCCGCTGGGCTGCAACTTTAGAGCTCGCTTCAGTCTGCCGCCGCCACCACAGAAACCCAGCGCTGCCCCCGTCACGCGTTCTGAGGCAAGTTCAAAAGTGCAACGGGGAAGCCTGGCGCCCAAGGAAACGTAGGGCAGGCGCCGCAGCGCTCGAGAGCCGTGTGACGCGTCGTTTCAGCTCGAGCGCGATGTCAGGCTTCCCACTCGAACGGGCCCGCCCCGCTTCGGTTGCAGAAGTGGGGCCGCTCACCTCTGGCGTTGTTTCATTTCCACGCGAATTCGCATAGAAGTGCGACCCGTGAGTCAAGAGCATAACAAAGCCCGTCACCCAGCCTTGTGGGTCGTCAGCAACTACATCGCGATGGGGATCCCCTTCTCGATGGTCATCTGGGTTTCGGGGACGATGTTCAAGGACCTCGGCCACAGCGACTCGGAGATCACCGTCCCGATCGCTGCCATCGGCATCATGTGGTCGTTGAAGCCGTTCTGGGCGGGCTTCCTGGATATCTTCAAGACCAAGAAGTTCTTCGTCCTTAGCACGGAGTTCATCATCGGCGTGTTGTTCGCGCTGATGGGGTTGGCGCTCAATCTCGATGGCTACTTCGGAGCCATCGTCGCCATCATGTGGATCGTGGCGTTCATGTCCGCCACCCAAGACATCTGCTCTGACGGGATCTACATTTCGAGTCTGAACAAGGCCCAGCAAGCCGCGTACATCGGTGTTCAAGGCATGGCCTGGAACCTGGGTCGCGTCATTGCGGTGTCAATGATCGTCTGGTTCGCCGGCTACTTGCAGAACGCCGGGGGCATGGAAGCCAAGACAGCATGGATGTACTCACTATTTGGCTCTGGTGTGATGATGGGTCTATTCGGGCTCTACCACACGGTCATGTTGCCCACCGGAAGCATCCCTGAGGAGAAGGCTGGGCAGACGCCAGGCGAGATCGTCCAGGACTTCCTCAATAGCGCCGCTGATTTCTGCAACAAGCGAGCCCTGTGGGGAATGCTCGCGTTCGTCTTCTTCTACCGCAGCAGCGAAGGCTTGCTCCTGATCGAGGCGCCGCTGTTCATGCAAGGTTGCATCGAGGACGGTGCCCTGCAGCTTGCTCTTGAAGACAAGGGTGCCATCGACGGCATCGTCAGTACTCTTGTCAGCATCGCTGGTGGACTATTGGGCGGTGTGTTTATTGCGAAGTTCACGTTGAAGCGCACGCTCTTCGTGCTGGCCCTGTGCGTCAACGTGCCCAACCTCTGTTACGTCTACCTGAGCCAGATGGTGTCTCCCGAGACCCCGCTGTCGTTCATGGAAGTGGCGACAGTCGTGAGCTTGGAGAAGTTCTGGTACGGCTTCGGCTTCGTCGGAAACATGCTGTACATGATGCAGCAGATCGCTCCAGGCAAGTTCAAGATGACGCACTATGCGTTCGCGACGGCCTTCATGAACTTGGTGCTCGTGCCGACGCAGATGGTCAGTGGTCCCCTAGCTGACATGATGGGCTTCAAGGAGTTCTTTTGGCTAGTAATTTTCGCGGCGGCGCCGTCGCTCGTTGCCGCGTGGTTCGCGCCATTCCCCCAGACAGATGGCAGCGGTGAGGATCACTACATCGATGATCCGGAACTGCTGAGTGAGAGCGAGAAAACGTCGCAGGCTGCCGCTCGGAGAGCCACTGTCTATTCGCTACTTGCGGTGGCGTTGTTCCTTTTCGTCGACGTGCTCTTCCTGGGCTGGATGGCCAAGACAGAGAGCGGCGCGATGTTGATGTTTTTCTTGGTCGGTATTGCGGTCACCACCGTCGTCAAGCTGATCCTCGCGACGCGCGCCGTCAGCGCAGGGCGTGCGGCGATTAACCTGACCGACAGCCTCCCAGCGGAGCCTTCGACTCCAGCGGGGCCGACGAAGCCCTACCTCAGCAACGCCAAGGGAGCGGTCTGGGGCGGTGGCATCATGTTGGTGATCTCCGTCATCCTTGCTGGCTATTGTGGGCGGCTCGCGATGAACACAGATTGGGGCTGCGCCTTTTCCGACCAAGCTACTGCGTGTCTGCAGCCAGACAAGAAGACTCCGAAGCCGTGCGAGAAGAAGCTGGTCGATCGTCCTGGTTCACTCGCGACTGGCGCCGGCTCCCAGTAGTACGAGTTGGTCAGGTGCACGCTCAGGTAGGGTTGAGTAGGCAGTGTGGGCTTCGCCCGCGGGGGCAAGCGGGTTCTTGCGGTAACTAGGGCAGACTGCCATCATCGCTTGCGATGGACCTGAGTGCGTTCGAGCTGCTGGATGATGCCGTCATCGCGGTGAATCTGCAGGGGCGGGTCGAATATGCGAACGCGGCAGCGCGCAAGTTCTACTCGCTCGATCAAGATTACGTCGGCGTTGAGTTTGGGCGCTGTGTTCTCGTGGAGGGATGTGAGCACGGTCCTCAGGATTTGAGCTTTGCTGATGGGCAGCCCGTCCGCCTTCGATGTAGGCACAGCGGTGCCAACGGCGCTCCGCGGTCCGTAGAGTGGTGTGTCCGGCGTGTGAACGATTCAGGTAGACCGTACTACCTGTCACTCGTGCACCGCTCGACGGTCGAAGAAATCGGTAGCCAGGATCACTTGCAGGCGTTCGTGGATGCCATCCCCGACGGTGCTCTCTTCGTCGACGCCGATGGCCGTATCGTTGTCATCAACGACCGTCTGGCGCAATCCCTTGGGGCCACGCCTGATCAGATGACCGGTGAAGATGCGTTGCGGCGCTTCCCACCGGACCTGGCAGATGTGAGGAGGCTGCGGTTCGAGGAGGCCGTTCGTGAGCGTCGCCCCATTCGCTTCGAAGACACTCGAGGGGAACGTCACTTCCTCAACACTGTGTCCCCCGTGTTTGACGCGGGAGGGGGCTTTGCAGGCGCCGTGATCATCGCCGTGGACGTCACGGAATTGAAGCTAGAGCACGCACGTCGTTTGGAACTCGAAGAGCAAGTGTCGCGGGCAGCGAGCATCGAGGCTTTGGGGCGACTCGCGGGGGGCGTTGCTCACGACTTCAACAATATGTTGACCGGAGTGTTGGGCTTTGTTGAGCTGAGTTTGCTCGATCTGGCGCCAGACCACGCCGTCGTCGAGAATCTGCAAAGTATCCGCGAGGCGGTCGAACACGCCGCAGACTTGACCCGGCGGCTCTTGGCGTTCTCTCGCCGTCAAGTCATCAAGCCGAAGTACGTCGACCTGAACCAGGTCGTCGAGAACACGATGGGTCTGTTGATTCGTGTCATCGGCGAAGACATCGAACTACGGTTCGAGGCGTGCGAGTCTGAGGCTGTCGTCCACATGGATCCGGCGCAGATCAATCAGGTGTTGATGAATCTCGCCACCAACGCCAAAGACGCAATGCCCAACGGCGGCCACTTGAGTGTCTCCCTCTGTTCAGTCTCCGAGCTGGAAGACGTCATCCAAGAAGGGACGACAGAACTCGACGCTGACCGATACGTCTGCTTGGAGGTGGCCGATTCGGGGGTAGGCATGACGGCAGAAGCGTTGCGTAAGGCGTTCGAACCATTCTACACCACGAAGAATCGTGAACGGGGTACTGGTCTTGGATTGCCGACTGTTCATGGTATCGTTCGGCAGAACCGCGGAGCCGTCACCGTTGCCTCCACCCTGAACGAGGGTACTCGCGTGCGCGTATATTTGCCCCAGTGTGAGTCGGCGCTCGCGTCGGTAAGTTCCTCACCCGTCGTACAAGCGACGCGCGGTGTGCCCAACTCCACCATCTTGCTGGTCGAAGACGAGGCGCGGGTACGTGAGGTGACGCGACGGATCCTCGAGAGCACTGGCTATGAGGTTCTAGCGGCGGGTACCGGCGAAGAGGCACTGCGACTGCACGTGAAGGCAGGTAAGGTGGCGGCGCTGTTGACGGACGTCATCATGCCGGACATGAACGGCAAGGAGTTGATGCAGAAGATCCGCGCCTTGCAGCCAGATGTCGAGTGCGTCTTCATGTCCGGATATACGGACGACGTGATTGCGCAGCATGGCGTGCTCGAGCCGGGGGTCAACTTCGTGGAGAAGCCCTTCAGTTCGGCCGTTTTGGTGAACAAGCTAAATCAGGTTCTTCGCGCCGGATGAGGTGCTTTCGCGGCCTCGCCCGGGTTGGCAGCCAGTACGACGCGCTCGATGCCCTGGCGTGTCGTAGACCCCCTGCGCCGTGAACCGCCACACTTCCACGACACGCGTTTCTCCTGGTGGAGTGGTTGCAGCCGCGCCAGGCGTGAACTTTTCTCACGACGCGGGCTCACTACGTGTCGGTTCTGTGGACGTCGGGGGCTCGATCTGTCTATCAAGACGTCGTGGGACGCAACAATAAGGGTGCTGAGTACTGGAAGCAGAACCTCCGGTACCTCGCAATACTACTGGCCATCTGGTTTCTCGTCTCGTTTGGTTGCGGGATCCTTTGGGTAGAGCCGCTCAATCAGATCCGATTGGGTGGCTTCAAGTTGGGCTTCTGGTTCGCTCAGCAGGGTTCGATCATCAGTTTTGTCATCTTGATCGTCATCTACGTCAACCTGATGAACCGTTTGGACAAGCGCTACGGCATGGCTCCACAAGAGGACGACCCCCAATGAACGTCCAAGCGTGGACGTTCACGCTGGTTGGGCTGTCTTTTGCGCTCTACATTGGCGTCGCCATCTGGTCGCGCGCGAAGTCGACGGGCGAGTTCTATGTGGCAGGCGGCCGTGTGCCTCCGCTAATGAACGGGATGGCCACGGCTGCAGATTGGATGAGTGCGGCGTCATTCATCTCGATGGCAGGCCTAATTAGTTTCATGGGGCAGGATGGATCGGTCTACCTGATGGGATGGACTGGGGGTTATGTGCTTCTGGCGCTGCTGCTCGCGCCCTACCTGCGCAAGTTCGGCAAGTTCACGGTGCCTGACTTCGTCGGAGATCGGTACTACTCCCAGTTTGCGCGCATCGTGGCTGTTATCTGCGCTGTCTTCGTATCGTTTACCTATGTTGCGGGGCAGATGCGGGGCGTTGGGATAGTCTTTTCGCGCTTCCTGAGTGTGGGCGTGGAGCAGGGCGTGTTGATCGGAATGGGCGTGGTCTTTTTCTACGCCGTGCTCGGTGGGATGAAAGGCATCACGTACACGCAGGTGGCGCAGTATTGCGTGCTCATTTTCGCCTATCTGGTTCCCGCCATCTTCATCTCCCTGATGATGACCGGGAACGTCATTCCGCAGCTCGGCTTTGGAGGTGATCTGCAGGATGGCACAGCGCTGCTCGATCGCCTGGATGGGCTCAATCGTGAGCTCGGATTTTCCGCCTACACGGAGGGCCAAAAAGGCACGCTCGACGTGTTCTTCATCACGGCGGCACTGATGGTCGGAACAGCGGGCCTTCCCCACGTCATCGTGCGATTCTACACCGTGCCGAAGGTGAGTGCGGCGCGCTCGTCGGCTGGCTGGGCACTGTTCTTCATCGCGCTCTTGTACACGACAGCACCCGCTGTTGCGGCCTTCGCCCGTGCGAACCTGCTCGAGACCGTCTCCGGTCGCGCCTACGCGAAGGTGCCGGGCTGGTTTTCGAAGTGGGAAGAAACGGGCCTCATTCAGTTCACCGACAAGAACGGCGACGGTCTGATCCAGTACTTGGCGGACTCCAAGCTGAACGAGCTAGTGATCGATCGCGATATCATGGTGCTCGCCAACCCCGAGATCGCCGATCTTCCCAACTGGGTGATTGGCTTGGTGGCTGCGGGGGGCCTCGCGGCGGCGCTGTCGACCGCGGCAGGTCTGTTGCTCGTCATTTCGACTTCGGTGGCTCACGACCTGTTCAAGAAGTGCATCAAGCCGGACATCACGGAGCATCAGGAGCTGATCGCAGCCCGCGTGAGCGCGGGGGTTGCCGTGTGTATCGCGGGCTACTTTGGGATCAACCCGCCGGGATTCGTCGCACAAGTGGTTGCCTTTGCGTTCGGGTTGGCAGCGGCGTCATTCTTTCCTGTGCTGCTGTTGGGTGTGTTCTCCAAGCGAGCCAACCGCGAAGGCGCGATCTCAGGCATGATTGTCGGACTGCTCTTCACCAGTGTGTACATCGTGTATTTCAAGTTCATTTCGCCGGAGCAGAACAGTTCTGAACACTGGTTGTTTGGAGTTTCTCCGGAGGGTATAGGCACGTTGGGTATGGCCCTGAACTTCTTAACGACGATAGTTGTCTCCAGCCTGACGCCTCCGCCTCCGGCGGAAGTAGTAGAGCTCGTTGAGAGCATCCGTGTCCCTCGAGATGCACCTGAGGCGCACGAGCTCAGCGCGTAGGGTGCTGATGTCCGTTGCGCCAGTCCCTGCAAATCCCAGAAAGCGCGAGTCCGCTTGCCGCCGATTCGCGCGCGGGCCGGCGCCGACTGTGGGCGCAACTTCGAAGCCGCAGACTGTGATTGCTCGGCTTCTTTCGTCGCTAGCGGTCGGCGTGGTGGTCGTCATGTGGTCCGATTGGGGGCACGCCCAGATCGTCAATGTGCTTCAAGAGACGGGTGACGTCGGCGAAGGTACGAGCGGCAAGGTCAACTCAGGGACGGATTGGTTCAACGGCAACACCGACAAGCTCGAGATCAGCGCTGACGCCATCTTGCGCCATCGGTATCAGCGCCACATGGCGTTGCTGATGATGCAGGCCAACTATGGAGAGAACGAGGGTAAGGCCAACCTCGATCGACAACTAGCCCATGCCCGCTATCGCTACTTCGTGCAAGGGCCGTTGCATTGGGAGGCTTTTGCGCAGATAGATCGAAACCCTTTCCGAAGGCGGCGGCTACGCGTTCTCCTCGGCACTGGTCCACGATTGCAGCTCTTGGAAGGTCCACAGGTTCGCACTGCCGTCGGATTGGCCTACATGCCGGAGTACGAGGAACTGCAGGAAGAAGATGCCACGGAAGCCGATCTGACGACGTGGCGTCACAGGCTCTCCTCGTACCTCACCCACATGGTTACGCTCGGCCGCTTCAACGTTTCCACAACGGTGTACTTGCAGCCGGACATGGGAGACATCGCCAACGTTCGTGCGTTCGCCGATCTGAGCGTCGAGTTCACGCTGCTGCAGAGTATTTCTCTGGCGCTCAGCCACTCGCTGCAGCTGGATACGGAGCCCCCGTCCGCGGTGCGCCCGGCGGATTCGCTCCGCACGCTGTCTTTCGCGTGGACGTTCTGAGCGGTGACAGCCGCGCGTCTGCCCGGCGTTTCAGCGCCGCCGACGTCGTCTCGTCGCTGCAAGAACACCGAGCAGTACGAGCCAAGACTTGCCGTCGTCGGAGGTCGGGTTCAGGGAACATCCGCCATCGTCGTTTCCGCCGGAGCTTGTCGCCACCATCGGGACGCTGCTTGGATTGGCTGCCGGGGTGACTGGGGCCGAGTCGTTTGGGGCCGGCGCGGGGGCGGTGGGTGTCGGAGTGACCGCTTCGGGGCCAGGAGCGGCAGGTTGCCCCGTTGGGACGACCGGAGTGGGCTCAACTGGTGGAGCTCCCGTCGAGCCGCCCATCGATCCGACGTCGACCGGAGCGCCGGGCTCGGGGTCAACGGGTTCCATGTCGGGGGGTTCGGCTCCGTCGCCACCTGTGCCGAGCATCGCACCACCCGCGCCGCCTTGACCGCTGGCGTCTGGGCCGCCGCCCGCGCCACCTTCGCCCGCGCCGCCGGCACCCCCTTCGCCGTCATCGCCGCCGACTGGCTCACCTTCGATGCGGATGTCCGCGCAGTGGTAGTAGTGCGCGTTGCTGCCGTAGGTGCGAAAGGACTCGGCCATGGTCTGTATCACTTGCAGAGTGCACTCCTCGCACGAGTCCGGCATCGTGATTTCGACGGAGTACGAACAGGTGCCGCCAGCCTCGGTACCTGCGCACATTTGCCCGGCGTGAGGCGCGAAGTAGTCGTAGTAGAGGATCATCTCGCCAACGGCCATGCCCAGAGGAGCATCAATGGGCTCCGGGACATCTCCACTGCCGTCGGTATACAGTGCGGTGAACGCCTCGTAGTCCTCTTCCGTGGGCATGGATAAGGATCCATCACCAGTGGTTCCTAGGGCGACGCGGAAATAGCCCGCGTGGGAAATGGTTTCGTCCCACTCGACGAGGACTGTTTCACCTGGCGCAAAGGTGAGCACTTCACCTTGTCCCCAGGCGTTGCCGGGGCCGCAAGGATCGGCTTTGAGGTCATCGACTCCGGGCACTCGCGGCGTGGGCGCGGTGAGCTCGATGTGAGCTTGGGCTCCGGATACCCCGAGCGCGAGAGTTGCACCGGAAAGCAAAGCAAGGGCGAGCTTCTTCGACATGGCCACACTCTATGCCACCGTGGCAAACCCCGCCAACTCGCAACGCGTCGCTGCGGCAGGCAACGGCGCCTGCGCCGCGCCGGGACGCACTCTCAGCGCGAGATTCGCCTGGGGCACGAAGGCAACGCAGCGGCGTCAGGCTGACACGGTTCTGCGAAACAAGAAAAGAGCGACCACAATTGAACCACCGGTTTTCTGGGAACCTGCGTGGGTGCGTCCCCCTAGCCCTTTCGCCGCCACCGCCCGGCGCCGATCAGGAGCGCGCTCAGCGCGCAAAGCGCACTCACGAAGAGCCAGCCCGGCACCGCTGTTCGTGGCTCCAACGCTCTCTGGACTGCACGGTGCACGATGGCCGCGTCGCCGGCACCTTGGATACGTTGGTTGCCCACGAACGTCAGAGGTAAGGAATGAGAACCCGTCGCGTCGAAGAGAGCCCGATGCTCGGCCAAGGTCTTGTCCGTTCGCTCCGCTTGCAGGCATTCCTCGAGCGTTTGCCTGCCCAGCCCCAATGTCGCCGCGTGGGCGAACCAAACTTCCGGCACCAAAGGCTGCGTGAGCAACCTTTCCTCCATCTCCTCGCCCTTACCCAAATGGTGCGCACACACCGCGGCACGGGCAGCAGTCTCCGCCAAAGGGTGGATCGACAAGGGCACGTGCACTCGATGGAACGCTACCGGCACCTCTGACCGAGCCAACTCGGCCTCGAGTATCGGATTGAAGCGTCGGCAGTGTGGGCACTGCAAGTCGACGAACTCGACGACTGTCAGCTTTCCGGGTTCTTGCAGTTGTTGGAGTGCTTCTGGCAAGTCATCCGCCGGGCGCACCTTGTCCCACGCCGTCGGCGTGTTGATGGCGAGGGCGAACAGGCCGGCCCAAGCCCAGCCTCGAATCGGCTCGGCTTGGGGGGTGTCGGTCCTGAACAGAGCGATGGCGGCAAGCGCAATTCCGATGCCCAACATGTCCACCACGACGCACATCCAACAGAACTCGCCGATGGACACGGCTTGGAGCAGCAGCAAGCCGACGGCGACAGCTCCGCCAATCACCGCCGGCACGAGCACGGTTCGCTTCGGGTTGGACAGAAACGCGCTCCAAAACAAGAGCGCAAAACCAACAACTCCTGCCAGGGGCACGAAGTGCGAGAGCCCGAACACCTTGGGGGCATGCTTGCGCACCGCTTCGCACCCGGAACCCACGCCACAAAAAGATGCGGACTCGCTTGGCGCCAAGTAGTGCCACAGCAGTGCCGTGCTCGTCAGCAGTGCCAGGAGCGTGGCGACTCGAACGAGTGTCAGCAGGTGCCGTAGAACCAGGGAGCGCACAGCGCTAGCATCGGGCGTGGGCCAGGTGACGGCAAGCTACCGTCATTGGCCCGAGGCATCGTCAGACTGGGTGGATGCCCGAGAGCGCCCACGTGATCGCCGAGTCTGCCCGTGCATCGGAAAACGCCAGTGGGGGTGGAACCGTCACCTCAGCTCACGGTGCCTTGCCCGCGCCCACGACGACGATCTCGACGCGTCGGTTGTTGGCGCGGCCTTCAGGCGAATCGTTGGAAGCAATAGGTTGGCTCTCACCGCGGGCCTCGACGCTGACTCGGGATGCATCGATGCCTTGCCGTATCAGGTAATCCGCGACACTCTGCGCTCGTTGCCGAGAGAGAGTCATGTTCATCGACGCTTCGCCTCGCGAGTCGGTGTGTCCGACGACGCGCAGCTCAGCATCGGGATCTAGGTCGTCAATCATCTCGGCAACCTGCTCCAGTCGACGCATTGCGGCTTGTTGCAGGACGTGCTCGCCTGTGGCAAACAGCACGGCACCATCCAGCGTGATCACGACGTCACGACTTTCTGCTTTGACCTTCGCGATCTCCTTCAAACGTTCCACGGCGGCCGCCGCCCGCTGCTCAGCGGCCAGGCGCGCCTCTCGGGTTTCGCTCAGCTCGTCTTTGGTGGACTCGAGCTGCTCGTCCGTCTGTTCGAGTTCGGCGCGCTTCTGCTGGAGCTCTTGTCGTGACGCTTCCAACTTCTCAGTGCGTTTTTCGGCGAGCATGTTTCGCGTACGTTGTGTGGTTTCGTTGGCAAACGCCAGCCCCGCTTTGGCCATGGCGAGCTCGGCTTTGCGTTCCGCGATGTAGGCGAGCTGCTTTTCTTCCATGGACTGAGGCTCTTCGGTGTGAGCTTTCTCAGCTCTTCTTAGTGCCTTTTCTGCATCGTAGAGAGCGGTGGGAGCCAGCTTGCTTTCCGGCGTACCCTTCGCGCTTTGGTAGGCATCGCGAGCGTCCTTCAGTTCGGTGCTGGGTTTGTTGCTAGCGCAAGCGAACAGCAGGCCGAGTGTGAGTGCAGCTGAGACACAACTCGTCAGTCCGCGCGGGGTGTCGCAGTGGCTGTGATGATTGTTGTCTTGTGAGTTTTTCATCGTGCATCTCCTACCTTGTGAAACGCGTTGAGTTCATCGAGGAGTTCGCGTGCCTCAGCTTGCGCTTCAGCCTCTTCTACGAGGGCGATGGCAACCTCGGCGTCTGCTTTGGCGGCAGCCAGAGCGCGACGTGCTTGTTCTTCCTCGCCACGGTCGGCGTACTGTTTGGCTGCCTCGAAGTTGTCTCGAGCTAGCTTGAGGTGCAGGGCTGCGTCGGGCCTGTCTTCGGCTCCTATGGCCTCCGCAGCAGTGATCTCTGCCTGGGCGTCACGTACTTCCGCTTGCGGGAGTGTGACGCCGCCGCAGGCGAACACCAATGTAGGTGCGAGGAGGGCAAGTGCGAGGCTGGGCATATTGGGGACTGTCATGGGGTCTCCTTGCTAGTGCGTCTGGGGTCTATGGGAATGGTTGTCAGAGTGTTGGGTAAACTCGGAGGGCTCCTCTCGAGAGCAGAGGGGCTATTGCCCGACAGCAGAGGGGCTATTGCACATTGCCGATGCAGATGGCGTGCCAGCTCGAGCAGAAACCCGTCGACGAGCCCCTGATGGTTGCGAGCGGCGTTGGCTTCTGCCGTGCGATGGGGCAAGCGGTCACGAGGTGTGGCGTTCTTGTTGTTCGCTCGCTCGCGCTACTTTGTGACCAGCTCGAGGTGTTGGACCTGAGCTGCGCGATCGCGCTATCTTGTCCGTCGAATGCGGAACGAGGGTTCGTCGACTCGAACAGCCTGGCCCCGGAAGACCCATCGGTCTCCGACGGGATCCGCCAACCTATCGGGGAGTGGAGACGATAGCGGCCCCACAACGGCGTCACTGGAACATCTGTCCTAGATTCGTTTGGTGTGGATGTTTCGAGGCTGGACAGACTCGAGCCGCCTGCAGGGGGGCAACCGTGCAACGAACGAAGGAAGTGCCGCACGCAGACATGAATACTGTTGGGATCGGGTGAACCTCCGGATTGGGATCATGCGCCGGCAACTGAAATCAAATTGCGATTCAAATGAGGGGCTAAGCGTGCGCTTTTGTTGGCCTCGCCGTTTCGGCCGGTTTGCCCTGGGCCTGTGTGCGGTAACTGGCTGCGGTGACGGGGGTTCAGAGCCGCGAGTTCAAAGCGGCGGACCCAACGCAGAAGCACCCGCCAGCGGCGATGAGGCGCCAGGAACCGACGGTGACACACTGGCGGGGGCGTCCTCGGGCGGGTCGGAGTTGAGCAACCCAGGGGCCGCAATGCCGGCCAGCTCCGGTGCTGCCGGCTCAGGGGGCGGGCGGGAGGACGCCACCACTGGTGGCACTGACGGGGCGAGCGGCGGGGGCGGAGAGAGTGGGGAGAGCGGGTCGAGCGAGGAAGATGCTGCCATCGACAACGAGCAGTCGTTCACCCAGCTGCGCCTCTTGACGCAGTCTGAGTACCGGCGATCGATCGAGTCCCTGCTCGGGGCGAACACCGACGTCGATTCCCTCGACCTGCCAGCGGATCGTGTCGACCGTTTCGCAACGGTTGGCGGACTCCTCACCGTCGTAGGGGTAGCGCATGCCACGGACTACCAAGTCGCAAGCGAGGCTGTGGTCGCTGCGTTGTTCAACGATGCTGAGCGATGGAACGCCTTCGTCGGCTGCGAACCTCAGGCAGATCTGAGCGACGCATGCGTCGAGACGTTCGTGCGGACATTCGGGCGCCGGGCATTCCGACGCGATCTAGACGACGCCGAAGCCGCACGTTGGGTAGCACTGGCGCGCAGCGCCGCGGCCTTGACCGACAATTCTGGCGCCTCTGCGACTACGGGATTGGCGGCGGCGACAGCCGGGATGCTGCAGTCGCCAAAGTTCTTGTATCGCGTCGAACACGCCTGGCCGGACGCGGAGCTGCGTCGCATACGCTTCGACGGTGCGTCGATGGCCACCCGTTTGGCTTACCTGACTACGGGGTCGACTCCGGACGACGCACTGCTCGACGCAGCTTCAGCGGGTGAGCTCAATAGCGAGGAGGGGGTTGGCGCTGCGGTTGAGCGCCTCATGTCACTGGCCCAGGCGAAAGACTTTCCCGCTGAGTTCTTCGAGGAACTCACTGAGCTCGACACGGTTCTCGAGCTCGACAGGCCCGCTGAAGATCTGAGTGAGGTGCTTCGCCAGTCGATGATCGAAGAAACGGAACGCTGGCTTCGTGAGGTAGTGCTTGCGCCACAGGCCGACGTTCGCTCCTTCTTCGATGGCAGCACCACGTTCGTCGACGGCCCACTCGCGGAGTTCTACGGTGTGCCCGCGCCGAGCGACGGCTTTCAAGAGGTCGAACTGGATCCGAGCACGGGTCGCGCGGGCATTCTGGGCAAGGCAGGTTTCTTGCTGGCTCACTCCTCCGCGACATCGAGCAATCCGGCACGCCGAGGCAATTTCATTCTCACGAGCTTTATGTGCAGGGCGGTGGCGCCGCGCCCCGACAACCTAACCGTGATGATCCCGCAACCAACCGACGCGCCGATGACCACGCGCCAACTCTTCGAAGGGCAGCACCGCGACGATCCGAGTTGCGCTGCGTGTCACGTCGTCATCGATCCGCCGGGGTTCGCACTCGAGCATTTCGACGCCATTGGGCGCTACCGCGAGACGGAAAATGGCCTACCGATCGACTCTAGCGGAGAGCTCGACGGAGAAGCGTTCGAGGACGCGATCGGGCTTGCCGAGGTGCTGCGGAACAGGGCCGAGGTTTCCGCGTGTCTGGTCGAGAACTTCTACCGCTACGCCAACGGCGCGAGCGACGCTCGAGCGGATGCGGACTTGCTGGCTGAGCTCACCACGGAGCTCTCCAGTCGCGGCTACGTTTGGCGTGAGTTGATCAAAGCCTTCGCCGCCAGTGAAGCCTTCAACTCGGTATCGCTCCTCGAAGAGGTGCCCGAGGCCACGGGGTTGGAACCAGCCGAATCAGCGGAGTCCGCTCAGTAGGCGGGGAATAGGAAGCCAATGCTCAAGAAACTCAAGGTATCACGTCGTTTCGCGTTGCGTGGTGTCGTCTCCGGCGTCGGAGTCGCGATGTGGCTGCCGGTGCTCGACGCGATGTGCAACGACAACGGTGACGCGTTTGGCGCCGGTGACGCGCTGCCAACCACGTTCGGTATCTGGTTTTGGGGGAACGGCACCCTGGCGCGCTACTGGACACCAGCGGACACGAGCGCGATTGAAGGGGCGTTTACTAGCAGCGGTGATGCGTGGCAGCTCCCACGAAATCTGGAACCGTTCGCCGAGATCAAGGACCACCTGACGTTCGTGACGGGCTTGGACATGCTCGACGGAGTGTTCAAGGGGCACGGTTGGGGCACCGTCTACATGCTGGCCGGGGGTGATGGCCAGCCGGCGACGGTCATGTCGGATCTCAACGATCACGTGGGCGTCGCGTTCGAGCAAAGTACCGCGACGCAATACTTGCCCACGATCGATCAACTTCTCGCCGATCACATCGGCGCCGACACGCCGTTCCCATCCCTCGAGACCGGCGTGATGGAGTATGTCGGCCTGAACATGGGGACCACGAGCCAGAACCTCGCGCATCGCGGTCCCAACGACGTGTTGCCTCCGGAACGTGATCCACGGCGACTCTTCGACAGCCTGTTCAACAATGGAGTACCGGTCGCCCCGCCTGGCGCTCCGAGTGTTCTGTTCTCGGACGAAATTCGTCGAAGCACTCTCGATGCGGTGCTGGAGGACGCTGCGAGTTTGCGCGGAACGCTTGGAGCCAGCGACAGCGCGCGCCTCGAACGCCACATGGAAAGCATTCGGGAGATCGAGCAGCGGCTCGATTCGCTCCCGGGGAGCGAATCGACTGCGCCTGGCTGCTCCTTGCCGAATCTACCCGAGGACTTGACCGAGGTGGCGGCGCGAAGCCAGGCCATCCACCGTTTGATTGCCACGGCTCTCGCGTGCAACTTGACGCGAGTCTATTCCCACCTCTGGTCCGGGGCGCGCGACGACAATCGGTATCCGATTGCCACGACCAACGAGGAGCACCACTCGCTGACTCACGGTTCATCCGACGATACCGAGCGCGCCGCCGACATCGAGCGATTCATCATGGGGCAGTACGCCGATCTAGTGACAGTGTTGCGCGACACGCCCATCGGCAACACGACCGCGCTGAACCAGACCCTGATCTACGGCACGACGGAGCTCCCGGATGCGCAGGGGCATATCATGCGCGACTACCGCATCGTGTTGACGGGCCATGCGGGCGGTATGATACCTGGCAACAAGCATGTGCGCCTGCCACAGCGAAGAGTGACCGAGTTGCAGCTCACGATGCTGCAGACGATGGGCCTTCCAATTGACAACTTCGGCAGTTGGGACAACACGAGCACCACCATTCCCGAGATCTTTGGGTAGAAGCGTCCCGAAGTGACTGCTGCCGTGGGCGAAACCACGATGAGTGCACCGCGAAGCCGCTCGAGTTTGCCGCCTCTCACGGGTCTACCTTAGGACCTGATCCGCAATAACCTGGCCTTCGAGCTCCGCTGCATCCCCGCCAGCTACGTTGCTCGTCGCTCGAATACTTCAGTATGCTCGACTCCTCGTGCCTTGCTGGCTGGGCGCATCGACACTCTCGGGGCTCAGGCTATTTCGGATCAGGTCCTTAGGATCGGTTCTTAGAGGACAGCGGTGGTTGTCGTGTTCACAGCGTAGCGTGTTCGGCCGGGTTGGCGCCGACCGCGGGGGTCCGCGTTTGGTCGTCTTTGATGGACATCGCTCGACGGAAGATTTCCTTGCCGTTGTTCCCTTCGCCGATGACGTGGATTGAGAACCCACCGCCAGCAGAGTGGACATCCACCTCGGCTATTCGTCCGCTGCTAGGATTGAGCGGATCGCTGGGGTGTGCTGGCTGCCCCGCCACCGCGTGGCACGAGAGCTGTCGTTCCAGGTACTCTTTGGTCACGCCTGGCCGTGCGTGCACGTAGAGCTTGGCTCCGACTATCTCTTCTTCAGGAGTGAAGAACGTCCGGCGCGTGATCGGTTTGACGTCGTAGATGGCGCCGGGTTCGTAGACGACGCTCATCGTTTGGTCATCCTTTTGGATGTCGCATGTCAATGACTTAGAGGCTGCCGAGTGTGGTGAGACCTGTCCGGCGCACGCCGTCGCCAAGATTCCCAGCGTGCTAGCCGTAATCCAGAGGGATGTGTTCATTGTGAGACCTTTCGTAGAGTTGGTTGGGGAGTTGGTTGGTTGGTTAATGCGCAAGTCAAGATGAGCCCATCCGCGTCAGCGCCGCGGTGACGTTCTGGCGCGCTAAGCAGCTTCTCTGCGCCCGGCTTCGGCACGCAGGGGGGCGAGGTGCGACGCGAAGTCAGCCAGCCGTAGCTCAACGGCGGATCTGGGGCGTCCTTGCCGCAAGCGAAACTCGACGTCCGCGCCAAGGGCTCTCAGCTTGGCCGCCAAAGACTGCAGGTTGGACCACTGGCGCCGAATGGCGCTGTCATCGTGTCGTTCATCTGGGTTCACAGTCTGAACCAGCGTGACTCGACAGTGGTGCGTCTCCCTGAAACGCTGAATGATATCAGAGATGTGCAGCTGCGCTTGCTCGTCGCAATGGCAGACTTCAAGCAGTATCGTCTTGTTAGCTCGACTTCGTTCACTCTTGGGCATCGGCACCTCCTGTTGAAGAACGTGGGGCCCGCCATCGAATGATCAAATCGATAATTCAGCTACGATCCTTAGGTTTAGCCTAAGGACGGAAGAAGCTGGCGTCTTCGTCGGTTCAACCGACCACCTGATGGCCTCGGAGTGGGTCGTATTGCAGCAGACGCTGGCGTCCCTCGACCGGGTGGTGGTGGACGTTGGTTCCACTCTTGAACGTCCCTTTGGAGTGAGACGCCCGACCTGTCTCGACGGATGACGGCGCTGACGCAGAGTCCGCGACTCCGTCGCGGTCTGTCTCACCGACACGTTCGCTACGCCGTTGCCTCGGGCGCCCGTTCACATGCTCGCAAGAGAGAGCGGCGCTGCTGGGGCCGCACTAGCCGAAAGGACTGCAACAAAGTCCGCTTTCTGCGACCAATTCCATCCTCGCGGGCGGTGTGCTTCCGCACCGTCGAGACCTACCTTGAGCGTGGCACTCGCGCACCAGGGTGACGTCGAAAGGAGTAGGAGTGAGCTACGTCATAGAGGTCAACGGTCTGCTGGACGACCATTGGGGCCGCTGCTTCGCGGACATGAACTTCGCTCTGATCCGGGACGAGGAGCACGGCGTGACCCTTCTCGTCTCTCAGCCAGACATCGATCAGGCCCAGTTACACGCGGCACTCAAACAGACGCGCGACATGGGATTGGAGCTGCTGCGTGTTCAGCGTGATGGGCGAGCGACGAGCGGGGGGCGCTGACCTCCGGATCACACGAGCTTGAACTGCCGACCTCTCGCGAGCGCACGACTGCGACTGTTCACGCCTAGCTTGGCGTAGAGATTGCGGGCGTGCCACTTGACCGTGTGAACGGACAGGTACAGTTCGCTGGCCATCTCAGCATTCGACAGGCCGGCGCTCATCAAACGCAAGATGGCGAGTTCCCGCTCGTTGAGCTCTTCCGTCAGTTCACTCGACGAGTCCGCCGCGTCGGGCGGGCTCATGGGAGCGAGGTGCGCGTCGATGGGGCTGCTGGTGTCGGCATGAGCGTTGGACTTCCGCTCATTGCTGCTGTCACCACCGCCGAGGACTGGTGCAGGGTCTGGGCTGCGCTGGCCGACCACCGCATCGAGGAGTGCCTGGATGCGTGGCGGTTCCGTGAACACTGCGTGGTAGCCCCAGGCCGCTGCTCGGGGCGCGAGTTTGTATGCGGCATCGAGGGCGGCGTCCACTTCTCCGCGTTGGTACTGAGCCACGATCCGGAGCCACGCGTGCTCGACTTGTGCGCGCGGTGACTCTGGCGCAGTTGCATGCAGCAGAGCCTGCGCTCGATCGATGTCGTTCTGAAGCAGCGCCACGCGTACCGGGAGCAGTTCCCAACCAGCCCACGTGGACGCCGTCTGAGCCACTCCCGGCTCCGCGAGCCATTGCGTCAGCGCGCTCACGTTGCCCAGTTCGAGCCACAGGCGCGCGCGGTAGGCGTACGCTGGTGCCAACAACCGAGCGTAGTCTGCCCCACGTCTGACGACGCTCCGCGCTATCTCATCAGCCTGGGCAAGTAGGCGCTCCGCATCGTCTCTCGCGCCTCGCTGCAGGCGAACACGGGCCAGAGCGACAAGCCCCTTGCAGACGTGTTCAGGGAGCCCCAGTTGACGTTGGACCTGTTCAACGCCTTCCCGCAGGAGCGATTCGGCGCGTTCGAGGTTCCCTTGCTCGCGCAGAGCCTCTCCCATGCACAGGCGAATCAGCCCTGCTGCCAGATTCGGTGGCCCCTGGTCATTGCCCAGAGCGCTCATCGCACGCTCGTAGTCCGCGATCACTTGGCGTAGCTCACCGCGCAGCAGCGAAGCGAGGGCAGCCATGGACAACGCGACTTGGATGTTGATCGGGTCGAGTTCCGGGATCTCGAGCGTCAAGATGCGCTCGCAACTCCGGCGAGCATCTTGCAAGTTGCCGGCGTAGAGTTGTCCTCGCGCCAAAGCCAGCAAGGTTAGGGCGTGCCTGGGGGAGGGGGCCGGCCCCAAACGGGCGAGTGCAGCCGTGGCTTGCTCGATGCACAGCTCTTCCTTGCCCGACTTGTATGCGATCCAAGCAGAGTAGATGAGGTACTGGGTCTCGGCGTCTTCGCGCTCGGCTGGCGAGAGATCCGCAGTGGGCAACGCCGCTTGCGCCTGTTGCAGGCAGAGCTCCGCTTCTTCCCAGTGGCCGATGACGAAAGCAGCCCAGATATTGACCGACGAGAGCTTGGGGCGAGCGCTCACGAGATTCTGCGGTAGCCGCTTCAGCCAACCCAGCGTTCGCACTTGACGCTGAACCGTGAAGCGCGTCTCTACGGCGCGCTCAAGCAGCGCGATGGCGCGAGGGTGCTCTTCCGCGTCGATCGCGTGGTCGATCGCCTCTTCGCGGAAGCCCTGCTCTTCGAACCAGGCGCTGGCCCGACTGTGCAGCTCTCGAGGGTCGACGCCTTCGCTGCTGAGACGCGAACGCAGATACTGCTGAAAGAGATGGTGATACCGATACCACTCTCGGTTCGCGTCGAGAGGCACCAAGAACAGGTTGCGCGCTTCCAATTGTTCAATCGTCTCCGCGCTGTGTTGGCGAACGAGTACCGCGTCGCACAGTGTGCCGGTGAAGGCTCGCAGTATCGAGGTGCGCAGCATGAAGTCGCGGGTTTCCGCGTCTTGCAGGGCCAGGACTTCTTCCGCCAAATAGTCGAGGACGAAGCGGTGACTCCCCGAGAAGCCCTCGATGAAGCGCCCCACGTCTGGGCTGCCGCGCAGCGAAAGTGCCGCCATGTGCAGTCCAACGACCCAACCCTCGGTGCGCCGTTGGAGTGCCCCGCAGGCTTCGTCGTCCAAGCGCTCATCGGAGGCAACACGCAGCAGTTGAGCGGCCTCTTCCAGCGTGAAACGGAGATCTGCCGAGCGGATTTCGCACACACGCCCATTGGCCCGTAAACGCGACAATGGCCATGGCGGATCGGTGCGAGTGGTGACGACCAACCCGAGTTGCTGTGGGCAGTTGCGCAACAGGAACACCAACGAATCGTGGACGCGCTCGCTGTCGATCACGTGCAGGTCGTCCAGCACCAGCACGACGCGCCCGTCGTAGTGGGCAAGTCCGTTGACGATGGTGGCGACCAGGCTCTGTGGGTCGCGTCGGGCGACTTCAGGTTCCTGCAGCGTCCCGAGCAGGTCAGGTAGCGCCCGACCCAAAGCAGCACAGACGTAGGTCCAGAATCGCGCCGGGTCGTTGTCCCCCTCGTCGAGAGACACCCATGCGCCTCGAACCCCGCTTGCCGCGAGCCATTCGGTAACCAGGCTGGTTTTCCCGAAGCCCGCACCGGCTGAGACTAAGATGAGTGGGACGGCGTTCGCGTCGACTAGCAAGCGCGCCAGCCGTTCCCGTCGCACCCACCCCGAACGTATGGGCGGAGCGAATAGCTTGGTGGTCAGCAAGCCGCTTCCATCGAGTGCCATCGACACGAAGTCTGGTGCTAGCAGTGCTGCACAGGCATAGCAACTGGCCGAAGTGCGTCAGCCCGAGCCCCCGTGCGACGCAAATGTTGCAGGTACCTTGCCCGAGTCCGGCGCCCACGCCCCGCGGTGCTTGCCCGCAATCCTTTCGGATGGCGCTCGGAAATCCGAGTGCGGGCGCTCATTTCCATTCCTGCGTGTGGTGCGGCGCTACTCGGACGCTCGCTAGCTTCTGCTCAATCACCGGAAACGAAACAGGAGCAATTCGATGAAGCACAGTACAATATGCCGCCTAGCGTGGACCTGGACGCTCAGGCTCTCGGCGGCACTCGCAGCGCTATCCTTCGCGGGCCCGAGCCTCGCCCAGCTGACGGTCAACGACACTTACTTGCCGGCGTCGAACATCAAGCTCGCCAACCCCCCTCCCGGAGAATCTGCGACGCTGGCCATGAACCTGCTCGACGTGCGAGCGGAGCTACCTCTCTACGTCAAGCGTAACGAACGAGACAAGCCCGAAACGCTGCTGCTCGTCGCGCCCAGCTTTCGTCATCACGCACTGAGTCTCGAGCTACCTCCGGGGGACGACGAGTACTTCCCGACGGCGCTCTACGCGGCGGGGCTCGAGCTGGCGCTGATGCAGGACATCTCCAGCAACTGGTACGGCGTTCTCTTCGGATCGGGAGCACTGGCGAGCGACTTCGAGAACATCGACGCGAGGCATCTGCTGTTCGAAGGCGGAGGGTTCTTCGTCTATCGACTGACCCAGGACTTCCACGTGGGCCTCGGTCCGGTCTTCACCTACGCCTTCGGCCACCCACTGCTGATTCCTGCTCCCTTCGTTCGCTACGAGGGTGAAGGCAAGTGGCAGTTCAAGATGCAGTTTCCGAGGTTTGCCAAACTCACGTACGTTGCCTCAAAACGCTTCGAGTTCGGTGTCATTGCTCGTTCGCTGTACAACAACTACCTGCTCGGTAATGACGCCGCCGAGACCGCCGGTGGTGATAGCCCCGTCATCGTTTTCTCGGATCTCACCTTGGGCCTCGAAGCTGGGGTGCGGATCGTTGGTCCTGTGTGGTTGACGGCTGGCGGTGGGTTCACTGCGAGTCGCCAATTCACGGTCGAGGACGAGAATCAGAACGAGCTGTTCAATCGTGACATGGAGAACACCCCCTTCGCGACCCTGGGCCTCGAAGTTCGTCTCTGAGCTGAGCCGCGCAGCGGAGTGAATCATGAAGAGCTGGAAGTCATCCGTCCACGGTGACGAGGAACGGGCGTTCATCCAATACCGAGTTGCCGGATTCAGCTCGAGTGTCGGGGGACTGTTCCTGGCCTTCGGCGCCTTCTTGCTGCTCCGACGCTGGCTCGTCGGCGAACGCGAGGTGCTCTCACAGGTGGTGTTGCTGTTGCTGGCAGCGAGCCTGACCTTTCTTGTGCCTTGGTTCTTTTGCCGTCGAGGTCGTCGCAGCATCCTGACGATTCGTGGGCTGGAGATGGGCTCCCTGAGCGTCGGGTGCGCGCTGCTTTGCTGGATGAGCCTCAGCGTCTCGATCCACGAAGCACCGGGCATGGTCCTGACCTCGGTCATGGCCGTGGCGCTGACGGCGCGTGCGGTGTTCGTGCCGAGTTCGTTTTGGCGTAGCTTGGTGCTAGCCTACGGCGCGGCGATTCCGATCGCGCTTGCCGTCTACTGGAACGTCTTGCACATCGACCGTGCGCGCTGGGCGAGCGTGTTCCCGGACATCATGTCCCAGACTCCCACGGCCCTCGCCGTGAGCAACGCGAGCGTCACGGTGGTTTGGTGGCTGGTACCAGCCACATTGACGGCTCTGGCGTCCAAGGTCATCTACGGGCTGCGCCGACAAGTCCGCCGAGCGAAGCAGCTCGGTCAGTACCGCTTGGTCAGAAAGCTCGGGGAGGGCGGCATGGGGCGAGTTTACGAGGCCCGCCATCGTCTGCTGCGTCGACCCACCGCCATCAAGCTGATCGACCCGAGCGCCCAACAAGACGATCAGCTGCGTCGCTTCGAGCGGGAAGTCCAGCTGACCGCATCACTCGTGCATCCGAACGTCGTGGCCGTGTTCGACTACGGTCACACTCAGGATGGGGTCTTCTACTATGCGATGGAGCTCGTCGAGGGTGCGACCTTGGCAGAGCTCGTTGCCGCCAGCGGTCCGCAAGAGCCCTCGCGCGTCGTGCACCTGCTGCACCAAGCGGCGAGTGCTCTCGTGGAGGCACACGCTGCCTGTCTGGTTCATCGGGACATCAAACCAGCCAATCTGATGGTTCACTCAGCCAGGGGGGTGCGTGACATCCTCAAGGTGCTCGACTTCGGCCTCGTCAAGCACGTTGCTGGTACCGACGGGGACCTTTCGCGCTCCAACCTGATTAGCGGCACGCCGAACTACTTGTCGCCGGAGGCGATCAGCGAGCCGAGGGCAGTCGGTCCAGCGAGTGACATCTATGCGCTCGGGTGTGTCGCATACTTTCTCCTCACCGGCACGGAAGTTTTCGAAGGCGACACGGTGCTGCGCATCTGCGCCGATCACTTGCATCAAGCCCCCATGCCGCCGTCACGACGATTGGGGCGCCAACTGCCAGCACCACTCGAGGAGCTCGTCCTTCGGTGTCTGGAGAAGGACCCCGCAGACCGCCCGCAGAGCATGGCGGCGTTGTGCGTGGCTTTCGAAGAACTGCCGATCACCCGCTGGACCGAAGCGGACAAGATCACGTGGTGGGACCGCTACGGCGAGGGGATCGCGAAGCAGCGTTCTCACAGCAAGGCTGAAGGACCTTTGACGATCGAGCTGGCTCGCTCTGCGACCGGCGAAGACAAGCTCTCTGCAACTCCCGAATAGACGAGAGGATCCGATGAACACATCACGTACTGCCATCGCGCGCCAGTGGAACTGGCAAATGCTCCTGCATGTTTTGATAGCCTCTCTGCTGCTCCTGCCGTCGTCGCCTGCGACGGCACATGCAGAATCGAGCCAAGACCAAGCAACGGTTTTCGTCGACGTCGACGTGGTTCCGATGGATGGCGACCGCCTCCTGGAGCATCAGACGGTCATCGTGCGCGGAGAAGTCATCGAACGCATCGGGGACGTCGCCACGATACCGACCCCTGCGAACGCTCGAGTCATCAAAGGCAAGGGTCTCACGTTGATGCCGGGGTTAGCCGACATGCACACGCACCTGGCTTCGCAGGTCGCGCCTTTCGAGGGGCCTGGACAGCTGCTGCTGTACTTGACCGAGGGAGTGACGACCATCCGCGCGCTCAGCGGGCTGCCTGAACACACCCACTGGCGGGATCAGGTTGCCCGAGGCGAACTCGTCGGGCCATCGATTTTGCTGTCCGGTCCCAACATCGTGGGGATGCCGGACTTTGCTGCGCCTATGCGTTACCTTTTCATGGGTAAGGTGGCTGCATTGGGGCTGGCCGTCGCCTTGGTGGTGTGGCTGGTCGCGTGGGCGCTGCTGCGACGCCGCGGTACGCATCTGTCCAAGCTGCGTACATTGATACCAGCGTTGCTGGGTGGAGCTCTGCTCGGCGCGCTGAGTGTGGCTGTGGATGTCGTCTCTTTTCGTGCAGAGCTCCAACGAACTTATCCCGGCGTGACGATCGTCGAGACCGTCGAGGAAGGGCGCGCCGAGGTACGGCGGCAGAAGGCTGCAGGTTTCGATCTCGTCAAGCCCTACGACTATTCGGAACCGGAGGTGTACGAGGCGATAGTCGATGAAGCTGACAAGAACGGCATGTACTCGGTGGGTCACTTGCCTGCTCACGTGACCCCGCGTGAGGCATTTGCGGCTGGGCTCGACGAGATCGCCCACGTCGACGAGCTCATGGAGACGCACATGAGCGGTGAAGCATCACCGAACTCCGGTTTCGCGGAGGTGACGTTCGACTACGCCACCATCCCGGAGACCGCCAAAGCGGTGAAGGAGCACGACGCCATGGTCGTGTCCAACTTGGTGGCAGATGAGACCGCCTATCGTCTGCTCGAAGACGTTGCTTGTCAACTGAGCCTGCCCCGCTACCGAGTGGTGAAGCCGGCTACGCTGGAATCATGGAAGACGGAGGGGCGTGCCGTTGATTGGCAAGGTCAACAAGAATGGCGCCGAAACACCTTGCAGCCGTTCCTGAAGGCAATGGTCAAGGCGCTGCACGAAGCTGGTGTACGATTGTTGGTCGGCACTGACGTGAGCGTGGAGGGCATCGTGCCCAGTCACTTGCACCGCGATCTCGAGCTGCTCGTCGACGCTGGTTTGACACCCTATCAAGCTCTCGAAGCGGGCACGAAGAACGCGGCGCTCAGTGTGGCGCGAGCAGGAGGCGATGGAAACTTCGGCGCCGTTCAAGTCGGGAAGTTGGCGGACCTGATCTTGGTTGAGGGCAATCCTCTGAAGGACGTGTCCGTCACTCAGCGTCGCGCCGGGGTGATGAAGCGGGGGCGCTGGTATCCGCAAGAAGAACTCGACGGGCTCGTTGCAGCGTATGTCGCGAAGCTCGCTGGATTGTGAAGGAGTAATCATGATGTTTCGGTATAGTTTGGCTTGGCTGTTTTTCGTCCTGGTGAGCAGCGCACTCCCGGCGCGGGCAGGGGAGGAGGTCGTGGCCTTCGTTGACGTCGATGTGGTGCCGATGGACCAGGATGGGGTCATCGAGAGACAAACCGTCCTGGTTCGCGGACAGCAGATCGAGGCCATCGGTCCCGTCGAACAAATCGTGATCCCGCAGGGCGCACGGCGCATTGCGGCTAGGGGTAAAACCCTGCTGCCAGGGCTCATCGACATGCATCAACACATTGGTAACAATGCTGACGCGCTGACCCTGTACATCGCCAACGGCGTGACCAGCGTTCGGGAGTTCAATGCGACGCCGTACACACTCGAGCTGAAGAAAGAAGTCGAAGCAGGTGAGCGCCTGGGGCCCGAGATTGCGCAAGCAGGCGGGATGATGGTCGGGCTACCCCCTCCCTACCGCTGGATGGTGTACACCTACCAGTTTTCGGTCGTGCTCATCGGCGGGTTAGTCCTGGTCGGCATCGCCTTCGCCAGTGTTCGCCTGAATACCAAACTACCGTGGGGACGCTCAATACGCGGCAAGTTCTGGCCCCTCGTCGCAGCCGTATCGGTGCTTGCTGGTGTCAACACGTTCTTGGGAGTGGTCCCGGCGGGGCCGGTGGTCGAACTACTGGCACCGGACAGGTTGGCCCTGTCTCCTGCCAGCGCCCAACGGCTGGTGAGAAAGCACAAAGCCGATGGCTACGACTTCATCAAGGTGCAGTGGTTTTTGGAGCGAGAGGTCTTCGACGCCATGATGCAGACAGCACGGGAGGAAGGGTTGGGCGTTGCCGGGCACGTGCCCGCCGACGTCGGTCCGCGGCACTTCATTGCTGCTGGCGCCGATCCGGAGCACAACTACCAGCTGCTGGCGTTGGTCGCCAAAGACTACGTGCGCCAAGAGGGTGCAAATCCCATCGACAAGTTCGACCTGAGTCAAGCGGATGCCATGATCCCTGGACTCGTCGAGTTGATGAAGGGGGCGAAGGTCAACTACGAACCAACCCTCGTCACCTATGAGAGCATCAGCGCGTTATTCGATAACATCGACGACATGGCGGCGACTCCGTTGCTGCAGCGACCCGAGTACCGTCTGGTGCCGCCAGAGCACCTCGCGCACTGGACTGATCCGCACAACGAGGAGTTCGAACTCGTGATGAAGGCGCGTGGCGCGTCGCACATCAGCGAGCTCATCCCGAGCTCCGAGCAGCGCGCCGAGGCGATGATGGTGAGCAAACGCATCGTCAAGGCGCTCTACGACGCGGGCGTGCCCATCATCGCCGGCAGTGATTCGACTGACCCTGGGGTCGTCTGGGGGTTCTCTTTGCACCGTGAACTAGAGCTGCTGGTGGAGGCGGGGCTGAGTCCGTACCAGGCTCTGACGGCAGCGACGAGCGTTGCGGCTCGAGTGCTGGGCAGAGCGGACGACCTAGGTACGGTTGCGGTGGACAAGCGCGCCGACCTGGTGTTGCTCGACGATAACCCCCTGCAGGACATCTCCCGCACACGGGGAATCGCAGGTGTGATGACCCGCGGTCGCTGGCTCCCGCGGCAGGAGCTCGACCAAATGCTCGCTGCGCTCGAAACCAAGTACCACGGAGCGAAGCGTGAGTGAGCGCAGGTGCCCTCCCGGGTCAGGGTGATGATTCGTCCGAAGCCAATTGGGGACCTAGTTCGAGAGTTGTCCTGGGGTGATTACGACCTCGAAGGCGTCAAACGCGAACTCAATCCAACAGCGGTGTTCCTGGGCG
Source organism: Polyangiaceae bacterium (assembly GCA_050298815.1). Classification (GTDB taxonomy): domain Bacteria; phylum Myxococcota_A; class Polyangia; order Polyangiales; family Polyangiaceae; genus SZUA-265. The sequence goes on along the minus strand of JBNKUV010000058.1, from coordinate 143,490 downwards.
TACTTCCGTACACCGACGACAATTGAGCCCGCGAAGCCTCAGTAGGCCCTCGAGCGGGAGATTCCAGCCCGCCCCCGTCGATTTCAAGGCCAAAGAGTCGGGCGACGGACTGCACAAAGAACCACCAGGGCTCAGCCTCACAGTCAACCCGTTCGTGCCCGCGTCTTCTTGCAATGCCAGCCGCAGAAGATCGGCCCATGAGCGGCAGGCTGGCGCTTGTGGGGGCTGGCGCTACAACTTCCATCATGAATTTGGGAGCGAGGTCGGACCACGAAGCGATCGCCAGTGGCACACCACGGCCGGACGGAGAGAGCATACCGTTTCCGCCTGAGCAAAGTCGACTCTCCACGCTCATCACGTACCGAAGCAATCCGTTGCTGCGGTTCACCGATCTGCGCGACCGCTACGAGCCAGTTGTCGGCTTTGGTCTGCTTGGGCGCCAGGTGATCGTGGTCCACGATCCCGAGGCGATTGAGGACATATTGGTGAGGAAGCACAATTTGTTCATCAAGGACCAGTACACCGGACAACTGAGGGACGTTCTCGGTCGAGGGTTGCTCACCTCGGAGGGAGAGCAACACAAGCGCAACCGACGCCTAGTAGCTCCGTATCTGGCAGCGACCGAAGTGGCTCAATATGCCGGTAGGATGCTGGAGCGCTCGCGGGCCTTTGCCGTAGGACTGCCCGACGGTTCAACGGTCGACGTACGTGGAGCGATGATGCACCTGACCCTCGACATACTGGCGCGCACTCTGTTCGGACAAGAATTTTCTCGATTCTCAATCGTAGAACGCGAGCTCGAATCGGTGATGAAAGCATTCCGTCCGCGTGCGGAGCTGATCCGATCCTTGGCGCCCAAGTGGTTACCGCTACCTAGCCGCAGACGCCTGCAACGAGCCCGGCGCGTGCTGCACGAGGTCGTCGATCAGCTGATCGCCGAGAAGCGGCGCGCACCGAGCGCGGGTGACTTGCTCTCACGTTTGATCGCAGCGCGCGACGAACACATGCCCGTCGGTGGCACGAGCGAGGCGCTGAGCGATGCGGATCTCCGCGATGAAGTGATGACGATGTTTCTCGCGGGACACGAGACGACCGCCCTGAGCCTGACCTACGCGCTGCGCTTGCTTTCGCTTCACCCAACGTGCCGCGAGCGCGTCGAAGCGGAAATCGACGCCCTACCTCCTAGTCAAATCCCCAGCGCAGAGCAGCTTCGCGAATTGTCTTACACCCATGCCGTCTTTCAAGAAACGCTGCGCCTCTTTCCTCCGGCTTGGGTGGTCGGACGTCAGGCGCTCGAAACGTGTCGAGTCGGCCGGTGGCTGCTGCCGAAGGGGTCCCAGGTCTTCATTCCGATCTACACCTTGCAGCGCCACCCGCGGTGGTTCGAACGTCCCAATGACTTTCTGCCCGAGCGTTTCCTTCCGGGCGGTAGTGCCGTCGAACACAAACCGCCAAGATTCGCCTACGCTCCCTTTGGCGGCGGGCCACGAGTCTGCGTGGGGCAACACTTCGCCATGCTAGAGGCGATGGCGGTGTTGGTCGGCCTGTTGTCGCAGCGCAGGTTCGAATTGGTCCCTGGGCACCCGTTCGAGTTGGCACCTTCCATCACGCTGCGTCCGCAACACCCGATGCCCATGAAAGTCCACACGCGCTGACGGTCGGTGCCGGCTAGCTCAGTCCTACTCGCTTGCCGATACCCTGCAATAGCGAGCTAACTCGCCATTTTCGAACCCAGCGATGATGTCGCCGTTCGTAGCAAAGCGTGCGGAGGAAACTCCATCCGCATAGGTGACGACAGTCCCAGATTGCCAGTGCAACGCCATCCCTCCGACTACTACCCAGTGTCCCTCGATGGACAGGTGGCGGCGCCGCCAACTTTGCTCGGCATCGAGAGGAGACAAATCCGCGTCGGCCCCCGATAGCGACGAACGACAGCCCTCCGCTGGAGTACAAGCGGTGTGCAAGACATACGCGTCATCCGAGGAGATGTCGACGTCGTAGAAGCCTTCGCCGTCGAGAGCCGCATCGGGCAGATCCCTGAGTTCCGACACGGGCTGCCAGTCGTTCGTCGAGAAGGTTCCTTCAGGGGTGTGGAGCAGACTGCCATCGCGCGAGAACGCAACCCCTTGTCCGCAGCTTCCTGTCATCAAACCGCCCACCACCGCCATGGTCTGGGTATCGAAGATCTGCACTACAGGCGTGTACCGTTTGCCCGCAACGAAGCGACCATCTGGGGAAAACTCGAACTGAAATGCGATGCACATTTCCGATCCGCCAACGCTGGCGGGTGTCGGCCCAGTGTAGAGCACGACGCCGTTGTACGCGTCGAACACCTGCTGGCGATCACCCGAAAGCGAGGCGCGATATCCATCTGGCGAGATGGCAACATACCTCGCGGGGCCTCCAGTCGATGCAGACCACACGGGTAGCGAGTCCTCGAAGGAGTCCGCAAGGTGCCAGCCAATCACCCCCTCAGCGATGGAGACGAGCCGGTTACCGTCCAAGCTGAGCGCGAGGTCATCGACCGAGCTCGTCGACCAATGAGTTCTCAGCAGGCGCCGACTCCCACCGGTCGCGACGTCGTTGATGGTCAACCTGTTCGTCGCGATGGATTGCCCATCCGGCGAAAGGGCTGGTTCGAACTGCAATAGGTCCCAGAACGCCAATCCACCCAATGCTACGAGCCCGCCGCTGCTTGCAGAGAACGTCCCTTCGGACGTCAGCATGAGGTCGCCACTGGGAGAAAAGACTGGTTGAAGCAACGGTGTGTCCGGAACGTCGCGGGTCCACAGCACAGCGCCGTCATCGACACTCCACACGACCAACGAGAGCGACCCACCTTCGAGTCGACGGAAAGCCGCCACTCGCTCACCGTTCGGCGAAACCACTGCGGGTCCCCCCTCCACAGTCGACCACTCGCTGGGCACGTTCAGATCGAGGCGTGCGACTTCCGTTCCGTCACTCTCGTAGGAGATGGCCTCACAAGAACCGTTCGCAGCACCTGCCGGGCAGCTGGCTGCCAAGAGTCCCACGCTCGTGAAGGCAACGCTATCTGAGGGTGGGATTGTCCCCGCCAGCTCTCCGGTGATGAGATCCAGGACACACGACCCCGATGCGTCGATCGTCAAGCCGAAGAGATTGTCTTCGGACACCGCCACGCTTCGGTGTTTACAATCGGCAGGTATCTCGAAACTCGAGACAACTTCAGAGCTATCTGCATCCCGAAGCGCGAATTGACCACCTACTTCCGCCAGAAAGGCTCCGTCGGGCGAGAAAACCACGTCCAGGTCGTCCCCGCCATCTGCCGCGCGGAGCTCCGTCGGAGCCGAGTCATCCAGAGGCCAGGCGTAACGAAGTAATCGGCCTCCGGATTCTTGAACGACGAGACTGACGTTCTGGGGAGAGAAGACGGGGGTTTTGGCTGGTGCTTCTTGCACGGCCGGAATGCGCCCACACTCCTGCCAGCGCCAGAGACTGGACTGCTCGAACCAACGCACTTCGTCAGAGGCATCCGAAGTTGGGGAAAGGCTCTCTCCAACCCCACCATCGGATGGGGCAGCGGCGGTGGGCACGACGTCAGTCTGTGCCCCGTCAGTCGTCGCTGCTCCCGAGTCAACGCCACCAGGCGCGGCGTCGGTCTCGCCGCGCTCGCCCGCGTCGGCGGGGCTTACGTCCACCGGGTCCTCGTCAGAGGATGACCCACACAGACCACGTTCCGCGTCGAGTTCACAAGACGCCAGAGGTTGCTCCGCACGATCTGTCACGCAACGATCGAGGGGCGACGGACAATCGGAAACACGGCTGCAGCGCTCCGTGCAGCGACCGCAGATGCAGCTTCCCTTCCCGCACTCGTCCGAACTGTCGCACGCTTTGAGCCAGTGTGTTTCACTACCTTCGTCGCCTCCTGACGTCGAGGTGCAAGCCCCGTTGCCGAGAGAGACAGCTGTCAACGCCCAGACCCAAAATTTCACTTTACGCATCAGCGATCCCGTCCACACTCCGTGAGCCACCCACCTTGGCACGGGCACACTTCCGACAACCGCGCGCCGCACGAGCCAGGGTTGCCAGCGGTGAAGGCCACCGTCGGAGTATGGTCGATGGGTAGCCACATTATCTAGTGCAAGAACCGGCACCACCCACGCAGACCTTTCGGGACAGCAATCTGTTTCATCGTAGAACTCGGCTGGACCCTCCGAGTTCCAAGCATGAGGCAGCAACGGACGGCAATTCCTGACAGCGTGTATCTTTTGTTCGCTCGTGGTCTCTCGGACGCGTCGGCCGAAAGCCACTTCGAGCTCGTTGCCCAGGCACCATCAGTTCCCGCAGGGGAGGTGGAATCCACCACTGAGATGGCCGTCGCCGTGACAGTCTCGTGGGGGAGTTACGTCCTCGCCCAAAGCTTCGGCCGCGTTCGCAGCTGCTACGCCCGCGCTCTCGATCGTCTATCCCATCGAGCTGCAGCCCACTTGAGAGGGCACTTTGCCCGGGGCGCTGGGCGTGCCCGCACTCAATACAAGCAAGTCGTGCTGCGCTCAGCCGGACTCGGCGCACAGGCGCTCGTGCTCACGACGCATTGACTCGACTAACGCGTCCAGCTTCTCTTTGGAGACGAGACCGGCCCCGGTAGCATCGCCACCAGGTAAACCAGCAACCCAACGACTGCCTTCGGCGACTGAAGCGACTGTCTTTTGTGGGTAGGAATACCGGGCTACGAAGCCAATCAAGGTCAGAGCCGACCGCATTGCTGCCGCAGCGAAACCGCTGCCTTCGACGACGTACGCAACGCCGCGCACCTTGCCATCGTGGCGGGTCATCACCTTGCGGATTTCTGCCTTGGCCTCTTCTGACGGCGCGGGAGCCAAGCGAGAGATCACGGTGTAAACCACGAGGCTTCCGCATTGGCGCACGACTCGATCCGCCTCGGTAGCCCACGTTTCGAGGTAGACGGACGAGGGGGGGGCCTTGGTGAAGGTCACGATCACGTCTCCCAGCGTCCGCACGCAATGGTCGTCATCGATGTAGACAGGCTTCTGCGGACTCAGTTCGATGGGCATGGGCGGGTTCACTTCAATGCATACGGTGACCCCAGCGGGCGACTTAACTCCACCGGCGCGAATGCCGCAACCCTTGAGTATTAGCCTAGAAAAGCACCGGTGACCCGGCAACGCCAACATGGATGGCGAGAAGCAAGAGGATGGCGACACCGACGCCGAAGGCACGAGTGCGGTGAGGCTGACGTGCCGTTAGCAGGAAGTAGGAGTGGAGGACTCGGGACAGGGCGTAGGCGGGGAAGTAGACGAACGCGCCAGTTGGCCATGCATCGACGAGTAGATAGAGCAGTCCCAGGATGAGGAAGTACGTCTGGCTTTCGGAATCGTTTCTCAATAGGGCTTGGGCGCGAGTACAGAGATCCGAGTCGGACTGGACGGTTCCATGCCAGCAGGATGCATCTTCGGGGTAGCGAAAGCCGGCCACGGCATGGCGTTGGCGAGCCTGTATCGTGATGGCGACCAGGAACTTGAGCCAGAGCACGAGGATCGAGGCGCAGTAGACAGCCAAGGCAGATGGGTTCATGCTGGTGACGATGCCAGGTCAGCGGGTGGAGGGCTTGAACGATTCGGGTGAAGATGGGCTCGCGCGCATTTTCGACCAGGGGGCGCTTCACCACAGTCGTGGCCAGAGCACGTCGTGGCATTCGCACTATGCATGGAAGCTCCATGTTGGCCTCGACGGCCCGGTGTGGGTGGAAAGTGACACGTGCACGATCGGCAGAGACGAACGCGCGCGCGTCGTTGTGGTGCCTCCCGGTGTTGAGCATCGGACGGGCGCGGTGGGGTGGTCGCTTGCGGTTTTTCTGTCCCCCGGAAGCAGGGGCACATCTTGGCGCGCCTGCGGCGGGGCTTTCGGGTTGACGGAAAGCGCATCGGCGAGAGTGGTAGCGATGTGTGAGGGGTTTGACCTAGCCGAACGCCGGACGACAGGAGACTTCGCCGACGAGCTCGCGATCGTCGCGTCAGAGCATCTCGGAGGGGCAGCTGTCATCGACCCTCGTGTCGAGGCTGCGTTGACGCAGCTCAAGCATTGCCCGGAAATCGGACTACCAGCCTTGGCGCGAAGTGTCGGCTTGTCCCTGGATCGCCTATCTCGTCTGACCGCCAGGGAGACCGGGTTGGGCCTGCGTCGTCACGTTCTGTGGAACAAGGTTGTTGGGTTCTTGTCCGCCGGCGACGAGTACGAAACGTTGGCTGCCGCCGCGGCTGGCGCCGGCTTCTCAGACCATGCACACATGACGCGCACATGCCGCCAGTTCTTGGGACGGGCCCCGTCAGAGTTCAAGACTCCGCCAGAGTCGGTTGGGAGGTGGTAGGAGCACAGCGTCCTCGCACGCCAGGCGCGGACTCCATGCGTGAGGTGCTGGCTTCTGCCGTGCGATGGGGCAAGCGGTCACGAGGTGTGGCGTTTTTGTTGTTCGCTCGCACGCGCTACATGGGGTGCGGCTGCTGAGATACACAATATGCGCAGTCGTTTCTTGCGTCTGGTGCTTGGCATAGCCGTTGCTACGTCCCCACGCCATGCAAGCGGAAGTAGACGCACCGATGACCTGGCTCTCCCTCGAGTTCTGGCGAGACGTGATGCAGAGAACGATCGAATGGGCCATTGCTGCAATCCCGAAGTTGCTCTTGGTCTTGCTGTTGACGGCGGTTCTTCTGCGGATCGTGCGCTTCGCCTGCGAGCGAGTGACGACACGGGCGTTGGAGAGTGAAAAGTACGAAAACGCTACAGCGGCCAAAGAGCACGAGAAGCGCGTACAAACCCTGATCGACATCACGAGAAAGGCTGCTGTGATTGGTGTTTGGTCGCTTGCCGCGGTGCTCATGCTGGTGCAGGTTGGCGTCAACGTCGCGCCCATTTTAGCTGGTGCTGGTGTCTTGGGTTTGGCTGTTGGTTTTGGTGCCCAAGAGCTGGTGCGGGACGTGATCTCCGGCTTCTTTCGCTTGTTTGACAACCAGATCCGCAAAGGCGACGTCGTCATGCTCAACGGAACCGGAGGCATCGTCGAGAAGGTGGGGTTACGCACGACGGAGCTGAGAGATCTCTCGGGCGTTCTGCACGTCTTCCAGAACGGCAAGGTCGATAGCTTGGGCAATATGACCAAGGACTGGTCTGCGATGGTTTTCGACGTTGGCGTCGCCTACAAGGAAGATACGGATGAGGTGGCCTCGGTGATGTGCGAGGTCGCTCGCGGCATGCAGGAGGACGACGAGTACGGTCACAAGATATTGGAGCCCCTCGAGTTGTTCGGGGTGGACTCGTTTGGAGACAATGCAGTCGTGATCAAGGCACGACTCAAAACGGTGCCAATCGAGCAGTGGTCCGTCGGTCGCGAGTATCGCCGCCGACTGAAGCAGGCCTTTGACGAGCGCGGCATCGAGATCCCGTTCCCCCACCGCACGCTCTACTGGGGCGAAGCGAGCAAGCCGTTTAGAATCGACGCTCACCACAGTTCTTCGCCCGATAGCGCAGAACGCCCGGCTGAAGGCCGCTCGGCGTGATCGCTCAGTGCCGAACTGCTGTTGCGTGAGCTCCGTACACCGCGGCGTGAGAACGCCTACGAGGAAACCCGACGGCAGGTGGAAAGCCTGCAGGCGCCATAGATGGGGCAATAGCCAAGCAATCCGGTAGCGACCAAGATCAGCCCGACCCAACCCCAAGGGGTCTGAGGTCCGACGAACACCAGTGCAATCAGTATCAGGCCCAGGACAATACGTAGTATCCGGTCCCAGGGGGCAGCGTTTGCAGTCATGAGAACTCCCTTTGGGGAACGCCGTGCTCCCCGCCCTTCGGCCACTGCATCGGGCGTGCCAGACTCACGGAGCACCGGCGATTCGCGCAACTGTTGCTGTCTTGTGCATCTCGCTGTGGCTGGGTAGGGGGTTGGCTTGATACGATTGTTTCAACCGGCGTTACACTCTGTCTCAGGCTGAGGGGTGATGGAGCGCTTCGAGAGGTCGTAGCCATCGGAAATCACGCAGAGAGTCGCGCGGGTACCCATGTGGCACACGGGTTGCTCTCACTTTTGCTCGGACCCGAACCTCCTGGGAGATCACCGAGGTAGAGCGCGGGGCCGACGGAGGTAGTCCATGAGTGTCCACGTACAACCGCACCCGCCCCCCAGCCGCGGTGCAGCTGATCTCGCGCGCGTCGAGGCCAGGCTGGAGCGCATTGAAAACATGCTTGCGCGCTTCGAAGCTGTCGCTGATCAAGTGCCGGGTCTGGTGGCCTTGGCATCCGACGTCGCCGACGAATGGGCAACCCGAGACGGTCGTGTCGATGCGCGATTGACGGAGGTAGTCAACCTATTGAAACGCGCAACGCGGCCTGAGGTGCTGCAGTCGTTGCAAACACTGGTAGCCCAACTCGAAGCAGCGCCGGGGATGTTCGCCATGGTGGGCGACATGGTGGATGACTTTGCCCGTTCGGCGGCGGCGGACGGCGCCGATCTGCACACCGCGACAGGCCACCTTTTCGACACGCTGCGCGCACTCGTGAAGCTTTTGGGTCAACCCGAGATTCGCGACTTGCTCGAGAGCGGCGTCCTGGCTCCGGGCGCAGTGCGCAGCATGAACATGGCTGCACGCGCTTTTGCAGAAGCGAGTGAGCACCCCACCCAGCGCGTCGGCTTGTTCGGCGCCGTCTCACGAACCCGCGATCCCGACGTGCAACGGGCTTTGGGCTTCATGCTCAACACTGCCAAGACCCTAGGTCAGTCGCTGGCAAGCGACGCGAGTCCGAGCGTGACCCGACAACTCAAAGCGCACAGCGACAGCTGATACAGCAAGAACCACAGGAGCTCAGAATGTCAGAACAACACTATGAAGTCTTGATCGTGGGCGGTGGGACTGCTGGGATCAGCATTGCCGCACGCCTCAACGCCCTGCCCAATCCGCCCAAGGTCGCCATCGTCGAGCCTTCAGAAAAGCACTACTACCAGCCGCTGTGGACGCTCGTTGGGGGAGGGATTTTTCCCCGGGAGATGTCCGAGCGGGACGAAGCGGAGTTCATTCCTCCCGGCACCGACTGGATCCGCGAACGTGTCAGCGAGTTCTCTCCCGACACCAACTCGGTCAAACTCGAGAGCGGCACGACTGTGCGATACGACGACCTGGTCGTCGCCCTCGGGATCCAGCTGAACTGGGACGACGTGAAAGGGCTTCGCGAGACACTCGGTAACAACGGTGTCAGCTCGAATTATCGCTACGATACCGCCGCTCAGACGTGGAACATGCTGGATGCATTTACTGGCGGCAATGCCATATTCACCTTCCCTGCGACGCCGATCAAATGTGCGGGGGCTCCACAGAAGATCATGTACTTGGCCGAGGAGCACTTTCGTCGCAAGGGGATCCGTGGTCAGTCCCACGTGAAGTACATGTCCGCGACAGCAAGCATGTTTGGGGTGCCCAAGTATCGCCTAGCGCTCGAAAAGATAGTCGCGCAGCGCAACATCGAGACGGAGTTCAAGCAGAATCTCGTCGAGGTGCGCGCCGCCAAACGAGAGGCCGTGTTTCAACACCTCGATACAGGTCAAGAGACGGTGCTTGCGTACGACTTCCTGCATGTCACACCCCCACAAGGACCGCCAGACGTGGTGAAGAGCAGTCCACTTGCCGATAGCGGCGGCTGGGTCGAAGTCGACGACCACACGTTGCAGCACAAGCGCTATCCCAACGTGTGGTCGAGTGGTGACTGCTCGAGCCTCCCGGTTTCGAAGACGGGGGCAGCCATCCGAAAGCAAGTCCCTGTCTTGGTCGACAATCTGATGGCAAAACGCCAGGGGCGCGTCCTGCCGGGTCACTACGACGGTTATGCGTCCTGTCCGCTGGTCACTGGACGGGGCAAGACCATCCTTGCCGAGTTTGGTTATGGCGGAAAGATAATGGAGACATTCCCCTTCGATCAGGCTCAGGAGCGCTACTCGATGTACGCCCTCAAGGCGTATGGTCTGCCAAACATGTATTGGCACGGGATGCTGCGCGGCCGCGTCTGAACCCGTCCGGAGCTAGCTCACGCCGAGCTCGTCGCTGTTTCCGGAAAGGAGTGCGCGGGGGGGGGCTGTGCTGGTGGTGAAACGCGTTGCTAACCGGCCCAACTGGTCAGCTCGCTGCTTCGGCACCGAGCTAGCCTTGTCAACTGAACGCCGGCGCGCCAAGCTCGTAGCCGTGCCGACTTTCGTCGCGATTGCGCGCGCCTCAAGCGCCTCTTCATCTCGCTCCGCCGTGACGTGGGCGCTTTGGTGTGGGCTCGCTTGCGCGCTCACGGCCTGTGGTGGGCAGAGCCAGTCCGATTCCGAACGCGACGGACAGAACGTCAACGCAGGCGAGACGGAGTCAGACGTTTTGACGGAGCCTGGCAGCGAGCCGACGGGGACGGACGACCTCTCGGAAGCGCCCGAACTCGTGGAGACACTGCCACTGTCAGAAGCGCGAATCGAAGCAGCCTTGGTCGACCCGGCGGAGTTGTCACAGCTTGGAGGGATCTCGGCCTCACCCGATGAGTACACACCCGAGGGCACCACTCAGCTGGCCGATACCGAGGGCACGGCTTGGCGCATGATCGACGTGCCGGCCGCCAGCAATGCGCCCACGCTGATACGGACGCCGAGTGGGTGGTTCGCACTGTCGAGTCGAAACATGGGTGAGGGCAAGGCGATCGGAGAGTGGCAGAGCATCCTCTACCGATCGCCGGATGGCGTTCATTGGGAGAGTGTGCCGTTTGCGGCAGACAGGGCGGACACCGACGTGAGGGACATCACCTATGGCGAGGGGCGCTACGTGATGGTGGCCCGCACCTACGGTGGGGAGTTTCGCAGCCTGTTCTTCGTTTCGTCAGATGGCGAAGATTGGCATGAAGTCGACGGCCCCGAACTGGACCAGAGCCAAGCACTGGGGGTGCTGGACTTTGCCGGTGGCAAGTTTTTCGCTTTCGGCTTCGGTGTGTTGGCCGTTTCCGAGAACGCGGAGGATTGGGTGCTGATGGGCAGCGACATCATTCAGTTCGGTGCCGCAGCCTACGGCAACGACCGTTACGTGCTCGCCGGCAACGGCCCGATGATGGTCTCTGAAGATGGCTGGAGTTGGCTCTCCAACGATGTGGATTGTGCCATCCCTGGAGCGTGCATCACCGATCCGAGCGGCAACGTCGGGCAGAGCTACCAGCGTCACCTCCGGTTCATCGACGGTCACTTCTATTCCGACCAGACGCGCTCGACGGATGGTGTTGTATGGGAAGCATTGCCCGAGCGCACCCCAGCGGCGTTCGAAGGGGGCAGGTTCATCGGCGGCGGCGGCTATTCGCTGAACACGTGGACGCCGGAGTCCGCACCCGAACCGCTGCACGTGATTCGCCCCAGCCAGGCAGCAGCCACGGCGGCGGGGCGCCGTATCACCTCGGTGGGCGTGCTCGGGCGAGATGAGCCACTGCCGGAAACGGTGAGTGTGGAGTTCGAGGACGGCTTGACCTGCGAGACAGCCAGCTGCCTCATCGTCGATTCACGCATGTACCTGGTCCCTCCCGAAGGGACCCCAGCATTGCCGGACCGCATACCCCGCGACGCGGACGGTCAGGCGCTTCTGTCGGACGACTGCCCGTACTCTGCGATGATAATCTGCGCCGACTACACAGAGAGACGCGACTGCCAGTGCGTTCCCGAGGCGCCCGCGGCTCCCAATCACTGCGAGGACGTCAGCCAATTTCAATGTGCTGGCCAATTCGAGCACTGGCCCGACGAGTGGCCCATCGACGAAGTGGCTGAGGGTGGTTGTGACTGCAACGCTGTCGATCCCAACCAGCCGCCGACCTTCGGCATCGACTGCGAGGAGGGAAGCGACGTCTGTCAAAGCCCCCTTGCGTGTTTACCCATCGACTACCCTTCAACCTATGGGCCCATCCCGCAGCCCTTCATCTGCACGAGCGAATGCTCAACCGATGCCGATTGCCCGACGTGGGAAGCGACTGGCTACTGCGCCGGTGAGGTCTCCCTGCGTTGTTCCAACGGTACGTGTCAACCGCGGGACTGCGAGTAATCTAGAGTGGGGACTCGCGGGCTGATGTGGCTGGGGCAATTGATGTCCCACGCGACGACCCGAAATGACAACACCCGCTCGATGGCTGCTGGGTAGTCGTCATCACGGACCTGCTCGATCAGCTCGTCATCCCCCTCGACGAAGTGTGCGCGACCCCAGAGTTTGACTCGCCGCTGATTGGCGTAGTCCATCAAAAAGAGGAAGGCCTGGTCGTTCTCGCTGAGGTTGCCGAGTGAGATGTACTGACGATTCCCAGAGTAATCGGCAAAGGCCAACGTGTGCTCATCGATCACTTTGATGAAGCCGACGGGGCCGCCCCGATGTTGGATGTAGGGCTGACCGTCTCTCGATGCGGTGCCGAGGTACGCGGAGTCTCGTTCCGCGATGAAGTCGGCAAGTATCGGGGTGATGGTGTCGGACCAGTCCTTGTGGTCGAGCTTGCGTTCGTAAATGTCGCGCGAGCCACGCTCTGCCTGGGCGCGCTGCACGGAGGGGGTGAAAGCGACGTCCGCCCGATGGCGCGCCTGACTCTGCTCAGACATCGACGGTGAACTCCACCCGCAGCCCGCCCGGGATCAGGCACATCATGTGTCTCTTGCTGCCGGCGCCCAGTGCTTCGGGGGCAAACTCGATGGTGACATCGGGATGGGCTTTTAGGCGCTCGTGCAGTGCGTCGAGAGCCCGGGTGTCCGGGACCCGCAACGCGACGTGGTGCAGGCCGACGTGGTGATGGCGGTCGAACGGGGTTGCCGGTTGTCGTGCTTGCCACAGCGTCAACAGGACGTTGCCGTCGGAGACGAACAGGGCAGGGTAGTCCGGACGTTCGCCGACCTGCGTGTACCCGAGGACGTCGACGAAGAAGTCGCGGGTGGTGAGGACGTCGAATACGGTCAGCCCGAGATGATGAATGCCGAGGGTCAAGGCCATGGTTTCTCCAAGGATGTGGGAAGCAGCGAAGGGAGATTGGCAGTTTGTCGGCAGTTCAACAATAGTGGACTGATAACACTCAGTGTTTGCTAATGTTGAACGATGGACAAGCTGGTGGCCATGGAGACGTTTGTACGGGTCGTGCGTGCGGGGAGTCTGAGTGCCGCAGCTCGGCAATGGGGCCGCTCCAAGGCGCGCATCAGCCAGACTGTGGCAGCTCTGGAAGCGGAGCTACAAGTCACGTTGCTTCAGCGAACGACTCGCTCGCTCAACTTGACCGACGCGGGGCGCCTCTACTTCGACCGGTGCGCGGCTCTGTTGTCCGAGCTGGAAGCGCTGGACGCGGATCTGCAAACCACGCGAGGCACACTCACGGGCACGCTTCGGGTCACGGCCCCGCCCGGCTTAGCCTTGCGGCTACTGCCGGTATTCACCACGTCGTTCCACGAGAAGCACCCGGGTATCAGGATCGATCTGGATCTGACCCACGACTTCGTCGACCTGGTGGAACGTGGGGTAGACGTTGCGATCCGTGTCACGGCCCCCCGGGATTCTTCGCTCGTTACCCGCCGCTTGGCCCCCGCCCCCATTGTGGCGGTGGCGGCGCCGAGTTACCTAAAGCACCATGGCGAGCCACGGAAGCCGGAGGAATTGCGACGTCACGCGTGTCTCGTCGATACGAACTTTCGCCACCAGCAGCGCTGGTTGTTCACCGCCCGAGGCGGTACTCGAAGTGCGAGTTCCGCTGCTGGTCCTAGCGTCAGTGTCAGCGTTGCGGGTCCGTTCCGAGCCAATCACCCACAAGTGGTGCACGACCTCGCCGTCGCCGGTCATGGTGTGGCGCTCGTACCTCGTTTTGTTGCCGCCGCGGCATTGGAGCAGGGCACGCTCGTGGAGGTGTTGCCGGGTCGGGTTGCGCTGTCGTGGGCGGTCTACGCCATCTACCCGCGTCGCGCGCACCTTCCTGAGCGCGTGCGGGTTTACGTCGAACATCTAGCGAGCGCGCTCGCCAGCCTGGCGCTGTAGTCGGCGCCAACTCGGGGGAGCAATGGCGCTCCCCCGAATCGGATCGGGCGCCATCGCTCAGCGGCGGCGGCGCACCAACAAGCCGAGCCCGAGCAGACCGAGCCAGGACAACGCCCCGCTCGAGGTTTTCTGCCCGACGATCGCACACCCGCAACCGTCGTCGCTCGTGGAACCATCGCTCCCCACGCCCGCGTCTCCGCCGGAGACATCCTCGTCGCTGGACTCGGTGTCGGCGCTGTCGTCCGTGGCTTCAGCGCCGTCCGTGGTCTCGTCGGTTGCGTCGGCTTCATCCGTCGACTCGGTGTCGTCGGTGATTGCCGAGTCATCCGTCTCGTCCGTCACTGGGCCGGCTCCCGCGTCTTCGTCAGGGACGGGTTCGTCGTCCGTCCCCATGTCGTCCGTCTGCATGTCGTCGGGCTGCTCCGTGGGCTCGGGAGCGCTGCCGATCCCCAGATCTGCCAAGAGCTCGCCGATTTCAGCGGTGTTGTCCGATATCAGATCGCCATCGCCCTTGGTGCCGAGCTGCAGAATGCGCAAGTTGAAGGGCATGTCGCTGTCCGCCTCGATGGGCCACGTGCGGCCATCGCCACGAACGATGATGCCGTTGCCGAATTCGATGCGCCACTCCGTGTCCTCGTTGCACTGAAAGATCTGATCGGCGGTGTGCGTGTTGCTGACGTCTTCCAGCTCTGAGTTGAAGTCGAACGCGGGGTCGACCGTCATCTCATCCGCTGACATCGTCGTGTAGAAGCGCGTGACCGTCGAGTTTTCCTCGAAGAGCGTGCGCGTGTCCGCCAACGGGGCGATGACCAAGCGATTCATCTCGCTCAGGAAGTTCGTGATGTTGATGTCGTTGAGCGGATCGGTTTCCGGATCGTAGGGAGTCGACGGATAGGCTTCGTTCCGCACGGCAACGTCGACTTCGTAATAGCAACGAAGGCACGTGAGGAATTGCTCTGCAGTTGCCCCCTCTCGAAGGGGCACCGTCTCAGGATCGCGCAGCAGGTCGATGAATCCATCGTAGCTGCCGAAGACATCGATTGCAGTCTGGAGAAACTGCTCGATGGACGAGAACTGGCCCGTGCGCAAGTTGTCCCAGTTTTGCTCCTCCCACGTTTGGTAGGCGGCCTCGGCAAACGCGGACGCGGGCCCCGCTTGCTCGGTGACGAAGCCCTGCCCACCGGCTTCGTCCGCTGCGGCTATGATGACGTCATTGTACGTCGTGTTGGGATTGAACCAGTCGATGCGTGCCTCGTTGAGTTCGAGGTGCAGATAGTTCTGCGGAATGGCCCGTGAGTCACCCAAAACCCACACTTTGATCCCCATGTCGGGGTTCACGGCGACGGCGGTGGGGCGCAGCGGGATGAACGGCTGCTCGCTCTCGTACGTCAGGCGGATGGGGCGGATTGAGCCGGCATCGTTGCCCTTGGTCAAACGAAACGCCAGCAGGTTCATCTCCTGCTCGAGGTACGGTCGAAGCACGTCCGGGCCGAGTTCGCCGACATCGTAGCCATTGTCCAAGAGCCAATCGACTGCCACTTGTGCTGGGTCGTCCAAGTCTGGATTGACCGCGATCTGCTCGTAGTCGTACGGCCCGGCGGTCCCGGAGGCCACGACCTCGACCGAAGGGTCGGATTCCGGCTCACCTGCTGCGTCCGTCGGGCTGGGCACTGAACCGGGGTCGGGGATTGCGCCTCCATCCGCCGAGCGGTCGAAGCACGCCGGATCGGTCATCTGCTGCAAGAAGTACGTCGGGTTGCTCTGGGCCTCGATGCGATCGAGCGAGATCTGTGAACCGACGCCCACTTCCGTCATTCCGGGGGGCACGGGCAGCACCCACGCGAACTCCTCGGAAGGGCCTTCGTATTGGATCTCGATGACGCCGGTGACGGTGCCATCGTCGTTCTGCGCGAAGATGATCCGCTCCGCGGCCTGATTGACTGGTTGCGCGGCATTGCAGAACAGTCCTCCGCACGCCGCCGCATCCGTACCGACGAGGGCAACCGCTCCCGCCAGTGCCAGCCCAAGGCTGGTCTTGCCTACATTTGTCCAAGCCATTTTCTCTCCTCCAAAGCTATTCAGTGAGTTCCGAACCTCGTCTCTCAGTGTCCTCCCGTAGCGCGTCCACGCCACTGCTGTTCTCTGAGCCGTGCAAATCAGGTCCGGCGGGTGCACACCGTCTCTGCATGGTGGATCACCCGTGTTCAAAGCGGATCGCAGCGCGACTGTTGCACCGCGCGCACCTGCTTCCCGTTTGGAAGATTCCTCTCAGGCGGCAAAAAAAACAGGTCCAGCCAGGTGAACGGACTCGCGCCCGGTTCCGGCAGGTGAACCCGAGCCGAGTGAGCCTCGCACGCCGAGAGCAGGCTGCGCGCGGGACGAGCGTGTTGGTTCTGGATCATCGCGCCTGCCGCCCGTTCTCTGTTGGTCGCGCTGGCGTTTACGGCGCGCAGCGCTGAGGTCATGTTGCGCTAGGCCGCGCTGTCACTGCGTCGGCGTTGTCCTCGGCCTCGTCTGTACTGCGGCGGGTCGCGAGGCGCTCCACTGCCTGGCTAGCCTCTGCCTGAGAAACTCCCTCAGCCTCGTTGGTGCGGAGTTGGTCCCACCGTCTCACGAAGGTTTCTACGGCGACGACTGCTTCGGCTCCCGTTGCCGGAACGAGGTTCTTCAACCGACAATTGTCAAAGGCGATAGGACAAATGCGGCCGGGCTCAACTAGTGAACATTCGCCGGGGCTGACTCAGCGCCAGCATGATATTGCTGCGATGGTGAACTCACGCTGCGTTGCGTCGAGCCGCGGAGAATGCTCACGGGGCTCGTTGTGGGAGCGTCCACCCCGCTGTGGAAGCTTCGGGGTCGCTGTGGAAGCCTCCGCAATGGCTGTGTGTTGTGAGTGTTGCGCGGCACGGGCGTTTCCGAGGAGGCGAATGACCGACGCGGCGAGTTCAGCGTGGACGGGGGTGCCGCCAGCCATGGTGTAAATCTCGCCGTCACAATACTCTCCGAGCGAGGCGGCTGTGCTCACGACAATTCTTGCGCCATGCTGCGTCATGATCGGGGTTGCTGCTCCTCCGCACTGGTCTCGAGGCACTGCTCCCGGCGATGCTCTAACCGTTCTGCGCCTCACGAGCGCCTTCCGAATACAAAGGGTTGAAGCCATGCTTCTGGGGAAAAAACTAACGTGTCTGCGAGCGATACGGGGTTCCATCGCGGCAGCCATTCTGACCATGCTGGCTCCGGCAGTCTCGGACGCGGGCGAAGCCGATCCTGGGCGATACCCTCGTCGCTTCAGCCCTGCACGCAAGCCGATCTCCGTGCCGTCGGAGTTCGTCCTGACCCGCGCCGGCTTCATGCACCCATCGTGCGTCATCACGATCCATTCGGACGAAGTAGCGAGTCCCGACGGAGACGACGTGGTCATTCGCGGCCCGGACGGCACTGAGCGCTTCCGCAGCGGTCCGTGTGCCTATCCACGGTACGGGAGAGACGGCGAGCTGACCGCGCTTGCGAAGATAGAATCCGGAGCCACCGCCGACGCAGGCACGCGTGCTCAGGCTCAGGCGCAGCGCGCGGCATACGACGGTTGGATTTGCTCCTACCAGGGCGAGGGATCGTTCGATCCCGGATCGACGTTGGTCACCGAGTGGTACGTACCGGCTCTGCCCACCAATAGCGGCGCCGGCGATATCGCCCTGTTCAACGATATCGTCACCACTGCCGGCGGCGGCGACATCCTGCAGCCCGTGCTCGACCTCGGTCAACTCCCCAACCAGTGGGCCATAGAAAGTGAACATTGTTGCATTGGCGGCAACGACATCCAGAGCGACCTCGTGCCGGTCAGTCCGGGTGATTTGATTCGCGGCACGGTGGCCCCGAGCAATTGCGACGACTCTGGGACCTGTGCGAATTGGACGATCACCACGCTCGATGTGACCACCGGTAGGTCGACGATCACGAACACGACAGAGACCAGCGGAAGGGCCTATGCCATCCATCCTGGAGCGCTCGAATCCTACGGCATCACCTCGTGCGACATGTTACCTGCCAACGGGGAAGCGACGTTCTTCAACAATGCGCTGACCAGCCCGAGCGGCACGACATACAGCCTCGACTATAGCCTGCAGGTGATCAGTAGTCGAGAGCAGGGCAGCGGGTTGCCCCTCGATTGCGGATACGACGGAACAATGTCGGACGAGAGTTTCACGCTGATCTGGCAAGAGACTCACTACCCGATCAACGGAGCCGAGGGCGGTGGCGGTATGTCTGGCGATGCCGGGGTCGGCGGGGCGGCTGGCAGCGATGGCGGTCTTGGCGAAGGCGGTGCCGCCGGGACCGACGGACCTTTGGCAGGTTCAGGCGGAGCCGCTGGATCTGGAGGGAACGTGTCGTCCGGCGGCAGCTCGGCTGCGGGCGGCACGAATGCCGCTGGCGGCGGCACTTCGTTGGGCGGCGCAGCCGGCGCGGGACCTTCGGGGGTCTCCGGCGGCTCGGCGGGCGGCGGGAACGGAGGAAGCGGTGGCTCCGCGGGGTTAGCGCTCGGAAGCGGAGGAACTTCGGCCGTGCAATCGAGCGGAGGTACCTCGGGTCAGGTGGACATGGTTGCTCCGGGGGGCTCATCCTCGGACGGCTCATCCTCGGACGGCAAGGGCGGCGCCGGGGCGCATGCCGATGCCGGGACCGCAGCGTCCGCCTCGTCGATGGGTTGTTCCTGCACCGTCGGCCAGAGCAGCTCGGCGAGCAGCCTTGCTTGGCTCCTCGCGGTCGCGCTCGTGCCGCTTCGTCGCTCGCGACGTCAACATCGCGACTCGACCCAAACAGCGCCACGGACGAGCAGAAGCTGAACGACGAGTCGCCGACGAGCAAGCCGCTCTGTCGCGAGCTCAAAACAAGAGAGTAGCACTCGGGCTGCTGACCTTCCTCGAATCGTGTTCGCCGCGTAAACTCAACGCGATGTACGACGAAGACGAACTCTTGGAAGCTATCGACGAAGCACTTGACGATGACTGACCGGCTTCTCTTTCAAGAGCGCTGAAAGCCTCCCAACACCCAAGCGCGTGCCGGCGCTGTGAAGTCTTCGGCGTCGATCTCTTCCAGTACTTTCTTGACAGCGCCCTTTTGCATTCGCGCTGCTTTGACTCCCGAGGTCAGAAGTGCATCCGCGAGCGCGACCAGCTGCTCGCCGGACCAGCGCAGTTCCCTGTGCAGGGAGTTGATGATCCCCAGGGGGCTGTCTCCGGGCGTGATCGTGATGGGTCCATACGTGCGGGCCACCTCTTCCGCGAACTGGATGTAGGTTACGGCTTCGAGACGCCTCTTGTGGAGGCACCGCGCCCCGAGCACGAGTTCTCGCTCCCGGTCGCTTGATGTGTGCCAGACGGAAAGACCACTCTCCCCTTCGCGCAACGCGAAGTTCCCCAGCACCCGCTCTCGGTTGGGCTCGTTCCACGCAGCAAGGGAACCAACGAAGCGAACGAGTAGCGCCATCCCCCGTCCTGGCCCGCTACCCTTCGAGCTCTTCGATCGTCTCCCGGAGTATGTCAGCGATGTACTCCGTCTTCTCCCTAGCTAGCGCGGCCCGCAACGATGGTAGCGCAGCCGCATCACCCACTTCGCTGAGCGCATTCGCCGCCGTCTCGCGGACTTCAGGGTGCGCGTCCTCAAGCGCCCGCTGCAGAACTAATACTTGCGCGGGGCCATGCTCTGGCAAGTACCCGAGGGCCCGGATTGCCAAAGCGCGCTTGACTGGATTCGGGTGCGTCATTGCCTCACTCGCCACACTGTCCAATCCACCGGACGTCTCACAAACCTTCGCGAGCGCCTCTGCTCCGAGATGGAGAACCTCCTCGCGGGGTGTTCGGCCAGCTTCGTCTAGAAGGGCCCGGACCCCCAACGGTCCGGCATCCCGGAGTCGCCGCCGGTCGAGCTCCGTCTCAGTCTGGAGGATAACGGCGTCCGCCGCGCGACGGAGCACTTCCTCCGTGTAGACGGAATAGGACTGCTCGCGGAGCTGGAACGGGTCTGCATGTAGCTGTCGCTCGAACTCGGAGGTCGCAGTTCCTTCATCAGCGACCATCTCTACTGCGAGTGCGGGGGGAGGTGTCATCTGCGAAATGTCTCCTTGGCCTTTGCGGTTGTTGCCGCGAAGAACAAACGGTTCTTCATCTCACGAAGCGCTTTCAAGACTTTCCAAACCTCATCGCCCTCTGGAGCAAACGCTCCGGTACGGAAGACGTCGATGTCCAAGATGTGCGCGTTCTCCTCGCTCTTGCCGGGGGGCTCGAGGTAGTTTCTAACGATTGCTTCCGCGCAGATCTGTTCGTCTTGATACGACACCTGCACGTTGTACGGCCGCTCCGGTGACGGGACCAGCTGTTCTAGCTGGCCGTCTAGACGCACACCGATGTTGAGGTAGTCGCGAACGGCCTCTCCGGGAGGAATGACGACTCTGTTCACGTACCTGAGCGCTATTCGAGTGACGGTGCGTGGAGTGCAACATTCGGTGTACCGTTCCCAAAGGGCTCTGCCTTCAGCCCCCAACGTTGCCCAATTCGCATAGGGACGCAGATGGTTAACGGTGAACCCATTCACGCGCGCCTGCGCTAGACGGGTTCTCTGCGACGACGACCAGAACCGGAAACCGATCAGCCCGTGCGTACTGTTGGTCTCGATCCCCCGGTTCGATAGTCGTAGTTGGGCGGTTCCTTCCAGCATGTCCTCGCGAAGCGGATGGGTCGCGAGAAAGCAGCCCGCGAACGCCTGCGGCTCGATCGGCCCTGATTGCTCCACCCTGAGATCGAGAATCGCCTCCACGATCGGCGCGCGGGCAAACGTCTCCCAGTCACTCGTCACAGGTGCATCAACCACGCGGCCCCCGCACTATTCCACCGAGCTGAAGCTGTCCACTCATGTGACCCTAGCACCATATCGACGCGACGGGGAGGGGGTCCATCGACACCCACCCTGTAATTTCAACGACTTCGGGAGTCGCGCGAGCTCTTTCTGGTCAGTGAGCGCCGCGCGCAAGTCCTTCGCAGCCCCGCGCGTAGGAGATAGCCCAAAATGGCTGCGCCTCAGATCGGGGCACCGAGCGCTACGCGGCTAGTCAGGGGACTCTGAATTCGGCGAAGCCGAATGCTCACGCAACTCGGATTGCGATGACGGGCTTTGTTACCAGGGCCCGTGCCTCAACTGAGAGGTCGAGGACGCGTTCGAGATCGGCCCTGAGGGCGGCGAACTCGCCTTGGATTCGGGCGACCCTAGCTGGGAAAAGGTTTACATTCCACCTGGAGCGCTCCGCGAGTTCGTGTGGCCCGCTCGCTCCCGCCCATCGCTGGGGACTCGCCACTCGGAGGTCGTCGACGGCTCGTGGACCGGCGCATGAGCGTAGTGAGCTGCACGAAGTGCACGTGGAGTTGAGCTTCTGCTTCGCTTCTTGGAGTCCCTGAGCTGAGTTCGTAGTTGACCAACGGCAGTCGCACCTGGGAGCACAAAGAACGCACAGGAACATGCCCATGCGGATGTTTCCGGGTATGGTGGTGGCGAGGCAACAATGCGACCGTACTTTCGGGAGATTGCGAAGGTTCGACTGTCGGCTCTGTTCGAGGAGTCGGAGGCTGAAACCGTTCTAACGTGGCTCGAAGCCAATGATGGCCGGAAGCCAGTTGTAGTCATTGGTGCGGGGTTTTCTCTGAACGCTAAGAACCGGCGGTCAGGGATGAACGCGACGCGAGTGGAAGCGCCCCTTTGGTCGGACATTACAGACAGATTTGAGACCGACCTTGGCCTGAAGAACGGGCATCATGACGCGTTGACCTTGGCGGAGCTGCACCGTGAAGCGCTTCAGCCTGCCGCTCACTGCAGCGTGCTCTTGGATCTGTTCAAGGACGATGAGCTAGTTCCTGGAGAGGCGCACTCGGCACTTTTCGACTATCCGGCTGAAGCAATTGTCACGACCAATGCGCTGGATACCCTGTTGGACAAGAACGACCGCGGGTGGGCAAGAATCGTCGAAGACCGCGACTTGGGTTTGCGGAAGCGAGGCTCCGCACCCGATCTGATCTACTTCCACGGCCACAGGTGTTCCAGGTCGAGCTGGGTCTTCACCCGATCGCAGTATGAGGATATCGTTAAGAACAGACCCCTTATTGTGACGAGGGTCAGGCAGCTACTGTCGCAGAACCCGGTATTGATCGTCGGATTCGGGCTCGGCGATCCTGACTTCCACCAAATCTACCGCCAGCTGAGCCTGGACATGCAGAACCATCACCCATTGGGATTGGCGCTGTTTCCCTACGGTCACGGTCCGCGCAGCTTCGAAAGAACTCACTGGGGCAAGCTGGGCATCAGAGTCGCTGAGTTCCGATCCAGGGACCCGGTCGGGGCGGCGTTCCGCGACTTCTTCAAGCTGAACCCAACATTCGAAGCGAGTATCGAAGATGCGACGACGATTGCGGACCGCATCCGCGAATTAGCTAGCTTTGCGGACCGGCGTGCCTTGGCGCAGGACTTTCTGTCTGAAGACAGGAGACTGCAGGAACACCCGAGCGTTGATCTGGACAAGCAACGACAAGTTTGGGAGGCCGTGATCTCGGCAGAGTTTTCTGAGGAGGAGTGGCAGGATATCGGCCGGATCTATCTCGAGGATCTGCGGTACGATGAGACCGTAGACGATGCACGGATCGCAGAGTCTTCGGGCAAGTCGAAGTTCCGTGGCTTCCTTGTGCTGCCACGTGACCGCTTCTCTACCCAGGAGCGGTTTCTCCGTCGGGTCGATGCCTTCCTTGCCCGCCGTCCAGAAGCGAGAGTCGAGTTAGCGCGGTGGATGATCCTGGGCTTTCGTCACGGAATCGAAGGATCCAAGGATCCCGACTTCTTGAACTGCTTGTCGTGGCTTTGGACACAAATCGCGACGTCCGCGGTGGACGCGCTGAGAGACGAGGCCTCGGAAGCCATTCGGAGCCTGGCCTCGTTTGCGATAGCCGGCAGAACGACCGACGAGAAGCAGATTCGAGCCGACGCAGAGACGGCTGGAGTCGACGTCAGCGACGTCGGGCCGGCAGAGGACTACAATCCAGGCTACGTCGGGGCGATGGCAACTGGGCTCGCGGCGCTGCTAAACAGCCAGTTTGCAGGCGCGCGGGAGGCATACGAGCACGCGGCAAGTCTCGCCCGAACAGAGCGAAACAACTTGTGTGAATGGTTTGCGCTAGTCGGCAGCTCCAATGCTAGGGTCGCCGAGCTGGCAGAAGAAAACGAATGGGCTCCATCGGACGCCACGCTTGATACCGTCCGCGAGCGACTCCGCGTCCTTCGGGAAGCTCCAGCGGTCCAGAGATGGCGAGGACGAGCCGAGAGCTATCGAGATGGTGTGCGGAAGATGAGCTTCAGCCGATTGCTCACCGAGCGTCGGCATCAATTGTTAGGGGGGAGGACGACCAGTTGGAGCAAGACTCCAGCGGAACTCCTGGAACTCATCAGGGAGTTGGAGGCGATCCACGCTCCCCCCGGGCTGTTGCGTGAATGGCTGGAACCGCTAGTCGAGCTTGAGTTCTTCGACCTAGAAAAGGAGTTTGCATATCGCCTGCGCCTAGCCATCTCTGGTGCAGAGAAGACCACTCATTGGCTCGCCCGAACACTCTCGAACCCGGAACCGACATTGGCTGCCGCGACTGAGCGCGATCGCAAGTTGCTTGCGGAGTTTCGACGAAGCGATGTGTCGATCAGTGAACTAGGTCAGCGTGTGCAAGTGTTTCCCAGTCTTGCGCAGATTCTTTGGGTGGAAGACCTCGATTGGGCTGCGCAGTTCGCTGATAGAGCCAAGGAACAGCTAGGGCCGTTCAAGACAACCTGGCATAGCACTCACTCGTATCGGGATGATTTCGCCAACTGCTGGGTCAGGTACGCCGAGCTTGACACGAGAAGCGATGTTCTGGATGGCATGGAGGCCTACGCCAAAACGCTCGATGGGCTGGGAGAGAGAGAAGCGTTTCTGCAGCGGTGCGCTCGGCTGCCCTTGGGTGAATGGGTCTACTTGTTCTCCGACCACCAGTCGGGTGAGCGCTTGGTCAGGCTGGTGCTGGATATCGCCGACGCTGCTACCTCCGATGAGGCGGTTGCTTCGCGAACTCGCGTCCCCGTCGGGTGGGCACTGTACGACCTTTTCCATGGTCTCAAGCGACACTCTGCCGGGATCTCGGAAGAGCTAGAGGCACGGGCTTGCGCCTGGGCGGAAGACGTGCTTGCGCATTCGCCCGAGACGGACGGACGGCTAGACTATGAGGCGTACGGCACCGCCTTTCACGTCAAGTGGTTGACCGCACAAGACGATGATAGTCGGTCATCTGTTCTGGTCCAAGGTCTCAACCTAGTTGAAGAGCTTGCGAGAGGGGAAGTTCCGTTGCTGGGGTCCGCGGCGGGACTGCTTGAGCGGATCCTGGAGGCCGACGTCGGTTCTGACGCGGATGGAGTTCAAGCCGCGGCGAGTGCCCTCCAGTCACGCATTCATTCAGACTGGGAGGAGGTCGTCCGTGTCACGGGACGCAGCATTCACTACGGACGGCCCATCGCACGCTTCTACGCCCGACTCCTTTCCTGGCGGGCTGCGAATACGCCTGAGCAAGTTCGGAATGAGCTATTGCGCATGCTCTCCCAGCATGCCGATCTCGCCGCTGAGTGCGATGTGGTCATGGACCCGGAGCACTGGGGGGACCAGTGGCAGCGATTCGTTGACTGTCTACGCGAGGTCTCGTACGCGCAGCACGAGGCTCAACGCGTGGATAGCGTAGTTGGGATTACTCGCCTTGTTGAAGGCTGGGTTCAGAACGCTCCTGCCGGCCAACAGTGGCGCCGAGAGTTGCAGTTCCTTCCCGAGTCCCTCTTCGGATGGGCTTGGGACCGGAGTTCCCTGATCGCCAACCGGTCCGCGTACGCCATCCTCAGATGTGCTGCGAACACCGACGCGGACAGTGACGTTGTTCGGTTTCGTGCGTCGCTATCGGACATGGCGAAAGACCCCAGACTGGCTGTCCGTGGTGCTGCGGCCTACAGCGTCGGCCTCCTGCCCCGCAAACAAGCCCACCCGGAGCTTGTCGACCTGGCGAACGAGATGCGGAGCTCCCTTGCCGACGAACCGTACGCGTTCATCCAGCGCCAGCTACGACTGGGGGAAGTGGAACGCTAGCGGGGGAGTGCTTTCTCCAGAGTCGCCAGTTCGATGACTCGCGGGCTGGGGCACTTGCCAAGCTTGAGCGTTCGCCGGATCCCGTCATCCTGCGTGACCAGCGTATACCCCGCAGCACAATACGCGAGAAGGTTGCAGTCAACGAAATCGGATCGGTGCTTCCGGAAGTTGTACCGCTGTCGGTTGCCGAGCTTGCGGAGCAAACCGGAATGGTGGTGAAGGAACTCGCGGAGCCCAGATCGTATCTTCTCGGACGACTGCTCGTCGTAGGGTTGTCGCTCGTTGCGGTTGGCGGACAGGAGAATCTCTGGCAGCCGATGGTTCACGACGTCCTCCAGTTTGCGGTCTTCGTCCTCCCGTCGCTTCTCGTTTTCGGGAACAGCGTGATTGCCGCGAACTGCGTCCTGCATGCGTTCGGAGTCGCGAACCCAGCTCGCGAGCTCGCTGTCCATCTTGCGGCTCCAATAGCCAAGTTGTTCAACGTCGTCCTGGCGCAGTTCCGCAAGCGAACTTGCCTTGAGCATTCGACGGCGGAGCTGGTTGATCTCTCGCCGAACGTCAGTGATCGGTGGGGGTACTTCGAACAGTCCGATACGCAGCGGAAGCGGCCACTGTTCGGCGAGCCCCTGGTTTCCGGCGAGGCGGTCTTGCCACTCCAGCGTGTCACGAACCCTCGTGTAGGCGGCAGGATTGGCTGGTAGGACGCGCAGGAATTCACCCAGGCTGAGGTCTGCGAGATAGAAGGTGACCCCTCGCTGACGTGCATCCAAGAACATCGGCTCCCAGCGGGTGAGGTCTCCAGCAGCGAGACTTCGCCAGACGTTGGTGTCCAGAAGGAACTTGGGACCGTCGCTGCCGCTAGCCTGACTCATGCTTGCTCTCGTGACCTTGCGCGCTGTGCAAGCTGAGGTCCGGCAGGATTCGCGTGACAACCCGCGCCCCATCCACATCCCCCGCGTTGATCAACTCCGCCAGGCTCTGACACAACCTCACCACAAGGCGCTCCCGCGCCGTCCTCGCGCGCAAAACGTCCCGGCAATCGTCCCCGCCCAAACCACCAACGTCCCCTTCGTCAGGGGACGTTTCTTTTTCGTCAATGTTTTCAGCGTTGTGCGCGAGAGGGACTCGCGCGAACGAAGGAGCCGCGAAGCGGCGACTGTTTCCCCCGAGGCCCTCTCACGCACGAAAGCCCAGCGTTGCTGGGCTTCTTCGTGCGCGAGAGAGGACTCGAACCTCCACGTATCTCTACGCCGGAACCTAAATCCGGTGCGTCTGCCAGTTCCGCCACTCGCGCGTGGGAGCGCGGGAGACTACTCAGTGTTTACTGAGGGTGCAAGACACGTGGGCGCTGGGGGGCCGAGAGCGATGGGGGTGGACGGTGTGTCGCACCGGGGCAGCGACAAATGGCGCCGTTTCGGCTGGAAACGAGCGCTCCGTGTTGCTTGACGACGCCGCGGCGCGGTCCGATAACCAGCCCACCATGGAAGCGATCGTGATCGATGAGGGCCTCGATTTTGTCGAGGACATCAGCCGCCGCCTCGTCGTTCAGGTCGCCAAGGATAGCCCGAGTCGGGGCGAGAATCGGCTGCGTTGGGATGGGCAATGCGCCCGCGGCGCCGCCAGCTGCGCCAAAGTGCGCCCCGGCCTCAACCTGATGCTCACCGATGTGGAGAGCTCCATGCCCTGGTCCTTCGATGTTCTGCATCAGCCCACTGGGCTCGAGTTCTGCTTTGCCAAGTCGAGTGGTGTGCAGGTTTTCGATGAACATGGTGCGAACGTCGGTCTGCAGGCTGGCAAGTTCGGGGTGATGCAGGTCAAAGAGCCCACCAGGATGACCTGTCAGGCAGATACCAGCAGAGAGCAGAGTGTTCGGGTGGCGTTCGATGCGGATGAGCTGTGCCGCCTGTTCGAACTAGAAGACCTGCCTGCTGAAATCGCCGATGTGCTGTCCCAGCATACGGCGCTCGCAGCCCATTGCCAGAACATGACCACTGCCATGTTCAATGTGGTGGATGAACTCACCCGATGCGGCATGACAGGGCCGATGCGGCAGTTGTTTCTGGAGGGTAAGTCGCTGGAGCTCGTGGCGCTGGCCTTGGAAGCGTTGAATGCCGTGTCTCCACCCATGGAAGGGGAATTGGATTCCAGCACCGTAGAGCGCTTGGAGCATGCCCGCTCGCTCCTGCTGGCACGGATTTGTGAGCCGCCGTCGCTGAGAGAGCTGGCGCGTGCCTGTGGTCTCAACGAGCGCAAGCTCAAAGAAGGCTTCAAGCAACGGTTCGGGATCACCGTGTTCGGGTTTGTGCGTCAGCAGCGAATGTTACGCGCCCATGACCTGTTGAGCGGCAGTGGGCGCAGCGTTACTGAAGTGGCGCAGTCGGTCGGCTACGCCAATGCGAGCAAGTTTGCGGCTGCTTTTCGCCGACAATTCGGCGTCCCGCCAAGCGTTGTGGCTTTCTCCTAAGCGCAGGTGTTCCACCGCGGGCTGCGCTCGCGCATCTGGACGTGTCGACTCAGCCCTTGTACAACGGGCGGGTCGGAGTGCCTTTCTACGCGGCATTCCGTTCAGTGAGCCAAAGATATCAGCCGTTTGTGCGTCCATGCGGGCCTGGGCTCACAACACGGAAGAGAGCATCGGTGGGTGTCTGCACGTTTGGGCAGCATCGAATCCATTTTGGAGCCCCAAAGAGTCCCGCAAGGAGCAGCCGCTAGGCTGCCAACGGCCTAGACAGGCATAGCCAGGCGCGAGCCTGCCATCTGGAAACCCAAACATGCTTCAGCACAAAGTGTCACTCGCTGCAACCGCGGCCCTCCTCGTCCTATTCCCCGTTGCGTTGGCGGGGTGTCAATCGAAGGCACAGCCAGGAGCCGAACAGGTCTCAGCAGAGCCGAAATCCGAACGAGCCGAGGAGCTGGCGGGTCATCGCGTCGAGGTTGTCGTCGTGCAGCCATCGAAGCGCAGCTTGACGTTGACAGTGCCGGGCGAAGTCGAAGCACATCGCGACGCGATGTTGGCAGCTCCGATGGGCGGCTACATCGAGCGTGTGATGGTGGAGGAGGGGGACCGGGTCAAGCATGGGCAAATCCTTGCCTCGGTCGACAGGGCCGTGCACGCGGTTCGCCTGGAGCGGGCCGAGGTGGACTTGTCTTCGGCCGAACGTGAGTTGGCCCGCGCCAAGTCCTTGGGGACATCGATCCCGCGTGCGGAGATTGACTCGGCCGAAGATCGGGTGGCCATGGCGCGCGCGAACCTGAGAGAGATCAAGTTGAACGTCAGTCGTTCGATCGTGAGCGCTCCGTTTTCAGGCTACGTGACGAAGGTGGACGCGGAAGTGGGCGAGGTGGCAGCACCGGGTGAACCACTGATGCGCCTAGTTCAGTTGCAGCCGGTCAACGTGTCGGTTGCGCTCTCGGATCGCGATGTGGCGCTCGCCCAGGTGGGCGGTCCGGCGATCGTTCAGCTCGATGCGCGGGGCACTCAGGTCGAAGGCAAGGTGGTCTCCATCTCACGCGCGGCCAACCTGAAGACGCGCTCGTTCGAAGCGTTGATCGAGATCGCGAATGAAGACGAGAAGTTGCTTCCGGGTATGATCGCGAGCGTCACGCTGAAGACCGAGGACTTGGCTGCAGACGAGCGGAAGACTGCCGACGCCAACAAGAAAGGCAGCCAGCCCAAGACCAGCAAGGCCGCATCAAAGCCGGGTGAGGCTGCCGCCAAGGAAGATGGCGAGCCCGAAGCCAGCAAAGATGAATTGGTCATTTCTCAGGATTGGCTCGTCACGCGTCCCGAGGGCGTGGGTGTCTTTGTCGAGCAAGAGGGCAAAGCTGTTTGGCGCCCTGTCAAGCTGGGCGAAGTGGTTCGTAAACAGGTTGAGGTGAAGCGAGGCCTTCAAGCGGGGGATGCGCTCATCATTGTCGGGCACCGCGAACTCGTGGATGGCGATCAGGTGCTCGTGCAACGCAAGGGCCGCTGCTGTGTGCAGGGGCGCGCTTCTTTCGACTGATTCGTGCTTCGCCTGAACGCCATCCGTCTGATTCGTCCTTCGTCAACCCAGTCCGCAAAGAAAACGCCGTGATTGCCTTTTTCGTACGCAACAGAGCCCCCGTCTTGCTGGTGCTCGTGTGCATCTTCCTGTTTGGTATCGTGTCGTACGCGCAGTTGCCGCGTGAGGCGAATCCGGATGTCAAGATCCCGTTCGTCACGGTGACCACGCCCTACGCTGGCGTGTCGCCGAAAGACATCGAGACCTTGGTGACCATTCCCCTCGAAAACGAGCTGGCGGGCATCAAAGACATCAAGAACATCACCAGCACGAGCGCCGAAGGCCTGAGCATCATCAGCCTCGAGTTCGAGCCGGAAGT
This sequence comes from Polyangiaceae bacterium, assembly GCA_050298815.1. Lineage (GTDB taxonomy): Bacteria > Myxococcota_A > Polyangia > Polyangiales > Polyangiaceae > SZUA-265. The sequence continues at coordinate 113,913 of JBNKUV010000058.1, read as the reverse complement.
CGTCATCGAAGACGCACTTCAGCGCTGTCGCGACCGCGTCTCCCGCGCCCGCCCCGACGTGCCAGACGACGCCGACGAGACCACCGTTCAAGAGATCTCGTTCTCAGACATTCCCATCATGTTCATCAACCTGGCGGGACCGGTGGATGAGATCGAGCTCAAGCGCCACGCAGAAGAACTGCAGGAAAAACTGGAGCGGGTCTCGGGCGTGCTGGATGTGCAGTTGAGCGGTGGTCGCACCCGAGAGTTTCGGGTGGAGGTCAATCCGAACCGCCTGGCGCACTACGACTTGGGCGTGACCGACGTCGTCAACGCCATCAACAACGAGAACGTCAACATTCCTGGTGGCGAGGTCAAAGCCAGCTCAGCGAACTTCTTGGTCCGTGTGCCCGGTGAGTTCGCCAACCCCAAAGAGATCGAGAGTGTGGCGTTGCCCCGGCGCGGCGATCGCCCGGTGTTCGTGCGGGACGTCGCCACCGTCGTCGATGGCTTCGAAGAGCGTTCGACCTATTCGCGCATGAACGGCGAGCCCAGTGTTTCGCTGGGCGTCGTCAAGCGTGCAGGGGCCAACATCGTCGAAGTGGCGGAGGCCGCCAAAGCCATTACTGCGGAAGAAGCAGCGAAATGGCCAGGGGCCATCAAGCACCGCATCTTGGCGGACCAAAGCCGCAACGTCGACATCCTGGTTCTCGAGCTGGAGAACAACATCTTTCTCGCCCTGATCCTGGTCGTGGGCGTTCTTGTCTTCTTCATGGGCGTGCGCAACAGCTTGTTCGTCGCCTTCGCGATCCCGCTGAGCATGCTAGCCGGCATGATGGTGTTCTCCTTGATGGGAGTCACCCTGAACATGGTGGTGCTCTTCTCCCTCATTCTCGTCTTGGGTATGTTGGTGGACAACGCCATCGTGTTGGTGGAGAACATCTACCGGCACTTGGAGATGGGGAAGACGCCGGTCGACGCATCCATTGAAGGCGCCAAAGAGGTGTCTGGAGCCGTGATTGCCTCGACGTTGACGACGGTGGCCGCGTTCGGACCCCTGCTTGCGTGGACGGGGATCATGGGCGAGTTCATGATCTACTTGCCCTTGACGGTGATCGTCGTGCTCTTGAGCTCACTCTTCGTCGCCATCGTCATCTTGCCCGTGTTGACGGCTATGGGGCTGCGCCAGAAGCGTGAGGCCGACGCCAGCAAGACCCAACAGCAGCTCGAGGCCGAGAACCTCGCCCGCTCACTGAAGAACCCCATCGTGCGACTGTACAAAGGCACGTTGGAGTGGTCTCTTCGGCACCGCATCATCACCTCCCTCGCTGCCTTCGCCGTGCTCATCGGGACCTTCATGGCCTACGGCAAGATGAACCATGGCACGGAGTTCTTCCCGGATGTGGAGCCCGACCGCGCCACGATCAGCATGCGGGCCCCCGACGGCACGGATCTCGAGGAGACCGATCGCATCGTGCGCGAGATCGAGCGGCGGCTCTTGAAAGAGGACAACATCGAGACGTACGTCGCCGAAACTGGCGTGTCGATGGGCGACTTCTCTGCGTCTCAAGCGACGAACCAGGCGCGCATCACCGCCGACTTCTACCCTCATGCCAGCAAGGCGCAACCGGGGGAGACACCGCGCAAAGAGAGCACACGCATCACCCTAAACCGCATTCGGGACTCCCTCGAGGATATCGTCGGGGCCGAGATCAAAGTGGAAAAGGAACGCATGGGCCCCCCAGTGGGCAAGCCCATTGCCGTCGAGGTGAGTGCGAAACATTACGACAAGGCGGGCGACTTTGCCGCTGCGCTGCGCCGGGACATCGCCAAGATCGAAGGAGTGACCGGGCTGACTGACAACTACCGTGTTGGCAGGCCCGAGTTGCGCTTTCGGGTGGACCGCGGTGCTGCCAAGCGTGTCGGTGCCAGCACCGGCGAGATCGCCAGCGCCGTGCGCAATGCCATCAACGGGACGGAGGCCTCACGCTTCCGCGATGGCGACGACGAGTACAAGATCATGGTCGAACTCGCTCCTGAGTTCAAAGACGACCTGCAGTCGGTGCTCGCCCTGCGCATTCCTGGTCGCGAAGACATGGAACTCGGCACCTTCAGCGTGCCCATTTCCACAGTGGCCAGCTACGAGCTGGCGGGGGGCACGGGCGCCATCAATCACAAGGCGCAGGAGCCCGTCGTCACCATCTCAGGCGACGTGATGGAAGGCTTCAACGAGAACGCCGTGCGTGCAGCAGTCGTCGAGTACCTGGACAAGGTGGAAACACCGCCCGGCGTCTCCACACGCCTGGGTGGTGCCGACGACGAGCAGCGCAAGACCCAGGAGTTCTTGGGGAACGCGTTTCTGATTGCAGTGTTCTTGATCGCTTTGGTGCTGGTAGGGCAATTCAACCGCTTCGACCTGCCGTTCATCATCCTGGCTTCGGTGATCTTGTCTTTGGTGGGGGTCCTGTGGGGTCTGATCTTCACGGGAACCGCGTTCGGCGTCGTGATGACGGGTTTGGGGGTGATCTCTCTGGCGGGGGTGGTCGTCAACAATGCCATCGTGTTGTTGGACTACGTGGAGCAGTTGCGCCAGGCGGGGCGAAACCGCAATGAAGCGCTGATCGAGGCAGGTATCACGCGTTTCCGTCCAGTGATGCTGACCGCCATCACGACGATTCTCGGGTTGGTGCCGATGGCAATTGGCTTGAGTATCGACTTCACAGCGGGCTCGGTCTTCATGGGCACCCAGAGCGGTGAATGGTGGGGGCCGATGGCGGTGGCCGTGGTGTTTGGCCTCGCTTTCGCCACCTTGCTGACACTCGTGGTCGTCCCGACGCTGTACACGGTGTTTGACGACTTCTCGAACTGGCGCAAAACGGTGTCATCCAAACTGGGCTTTGGTCGCTCGCGCGCACCGGCTAACAAGACTACAGCGGAGTCACCCGTACTCAGTGCGGGGGAGTAACATGAAGCGAACAGCACTTTCTTCGTCCCTATTGACCTGGGCTTGCCTCAGCGCGCTCGTCGTTCCCGCCGCGGCACAGCCCGTCGCGAACGCCCCCGCCGCCACACCGACAGCGGGGACTCAGCCCACACCTGCCGCCAACGCCCCACCGCCGTCAGGCACGGGTGCGCCGGCAGCAGCCCCGTCGACGGCGACCGACGCGGCTACGGGCTCCGCCGCCCAAGACGCGGGTGCCCCGCAAGATAATCACCACGCCTCCGTGGATAGGGCCGTCGCTGCCGCTCCTCAAGCTGGCTCGGACATGCCGGAGACCTTCGGCGAACTGCTCAAGGGAGTGGGCGTAGCCGGCGGTCTGACGTCCCAGGAAGCCGGCAAGCGTGCTGCGGAAACGAGCCGCGAAGCGGAAGCAAAGCAACACGATGCTTACGCCGCAGCGCAGGACTCCCGAAAGACCTTTTACAGCTTGCTGCCGCGAGTCACTGCGACAGCTCGCTACACGCGCCTTTCCAAGGTGCCGCTGCCGAGCTTTGGCACGCCCGGCATTTTTTCCGTCGTGACGCCGGATGGGCCCGGTGTGCTGCCAGCCGGGGCCACCTTGGTGGGGGCCGATACATCGTTTTCGTTCCCCATCCCGCTGAACAACTACTTCCTCAATCTCGGCGTCACCATTCCCCTTTCGGACTACCTGCTCTCGACCACCCAGGCGATGCGGGGCACACGCGCTCTGCGCGAGGGCGCTGAGCTGTCGGAGCGTGCCGCGCGGGTGGATGCAGCCGCCCAAGCGAAGCTCGCATACTACAACTGGGTGCGGAGTCGACTGCAAACCGTGGTTGCCAAGCAATCACGCGAGCAAGCCGAGGCCCAGCTGGCGCGGATGAAGGCGTACTTTGGTGCTGGGCGGGTCGCCGAGGCGGACGTGATGCAGGCGGAGGCCTTTGCGGCGGAAGCGCAGCTCATGGTCACCCGCGCCGAGACCGCTTCGAGCGTGACGGAGCAACAACTGCGCATGCATCTCCACGCCGATTCCAAAGAAGAGTTGTTGATCGGAGAAAATGTGATGGCCGATCTTGCTGTCGCCGAAGAGACAGCTTCTCTGGACGAGTTGTACGCGGAGGCCGTGTCCAAACGCCTCGAGATCCGCTCCTTGGAGCGCACGGCGTACTCACTCTCGCAGGCCTCTGAGGTGCAAGCCTCGCAAAAGTATCCCCGCCTGGAAGCCTTCGGCAACGTCACCTACGCCAACCCGAACCAACGTGTCTTCCCATTGCAGGAGGAGTGGCGTGGCACTTGGGACGTCGGGGTGCAGTTGGTTTGGACACTCAACGACTACGAGACGATGGATGCGGACGCGCAGAAGACCGAAGCTGAGCGTGCCCAACTCATCTCTCAGCGAAGCGCCATCGAAGATGCGCTGCGGGTAGAGATCGTGTCCGCTCGCGGAGCGATGCAAGAGGCAGTGATTGCCGTCAAGACAGCGGAGCAGGGGCACGCCGCCGCAGAGGCAGCAATGCGAGCGCGCGAGGCTCTGCACGCAGGTGGGCGCGCCACCAGCTTGGAATTGATCCAGGCCGAGACGACACGACTCCAGGCCAGGCTCAACCTCGTGGAAGCACACATCGCGCTGCGTGTCGCTCGTGTTCAGCTGGACCACGCGCTGGGCAGAGACGTCGAAGGCGCTGCCGCGGCGGCGCAGTAGGTCGCGAGTGTGTCACGGGCTGCAACAAGCCCCCACTGACGTGTAGGCGTGCGCCTTTTGGCGCGTCTCGGGTTGCGGGTGGCCTCACTGGAGTGTGTCGGGTACGCTGGGGGCGATGAGACGATGCGTTGGGTGTTCTGGCGTCGTGTTGACGGCGGTGTTCGTTGGCGCGTGCGGCGCGCGCGATGGGGTGGTACTGGCCGGGGGGGGCTCGGACGTGTTGGGCCCAGAGGATGGTGTTCTGGAGGTGCCGCCCGTCGCCGCCGGTCAGGAGGGTACGCCCGGTGCGGAGCAGGCGGGCTCGGGGCTGCCGAGCGGCGGAGGGGCGGCGACGGGTGTTACTCCGTCGAGCGCAGAGGGCGCGCCAGCGGGTGCACAGATGCCCATGATACCCGGTGCGGTACCCTCTGAACAGCCCACCGTCGAAGTCGTGCCGGGCGTCACGCCCGTGGGAACGACGCCAGCCGTGCCTGTGGCAATGCCTACCACGCCGGGGGCGCCGGTCCCGACGGCAGCGCCAAGTAACGAGCCACCGATAGGCGTCGTTCCGGTTCCGCCAGCGGAGCCGGATCCGATGCAACCGGAGGACGCACCGCTCTGGTTGGCGCTGACTGGGGGAACCTCCCGCGTGATTGATGTGGGGGGTGGAGAGGGGCTGTCGTTGGAGTTCGAGCTAGCGTGGGATTCGGTGAATGCGAGGCCTGCGTCTTCACCCGACGGGTTGTCGGTAGCTGCCAATCGTGGCGGCGAGGTCGTAGTCCTCGACTTGGCGGCGTTGACGTCCACCTCGCTTTCCCCGTACGTGGCGGACATCGTGGCTTGGGGGGAGGGTGGACTCCTGCTTCGTACCACCGAGGCGGAGTTGCAGCTGGTTGATAGCCCCGCGGGCATGCCGCGTGTTCTGACCACCGGACTCGCCGAAGGTGCGCCCGTCAACCCCAGCATTTCCCCCGATTGGACGTACCTGGTGTACAGCTCGCCGACGGGGACCGATTACTCTACCGATTGGTTGTCGTTGGTGGACCCCGAGGCGGCTGGTGGCAACGTGTTGCCGAGCAGTCTTTCGTCCGTGCTCGACATCAAATGGTCGGTTGATGGTAGCTGGATGGCGTTTGGTGTGCCCGCAGCGGATGAGCCGGGCATTTACCTTTGGCGCTCCGCAAGTGCGGAGGCGCCGATCCGTGCGATTCCTGACGACCTCAGCTATTCGCCGAACTACGAGTTCTCACCTGACGGTACTCGGTTCGTCGTTCATTCCAATGGCGTGTTGGCGATCACCGCACTGGCGGAGCCAGGGACCACGCACGTTCTGGGAACCGGTGCCCTCTCCCCGGCAGAGTGGTCTGATAGTGGCCAGTACCTGACGTACATCGACAACGACGTGGGTTACATCGTGGAGGTTTCACTCGAGGGAGAGCCGCAAACGCCGGCGGAGGTGCCCGGGCTTCGATACGATTGTGTCCACGCGTGGTTGGACGAAAGCACCTTCGTTTACAGCGGCTGCGGTGGAGATCCAGAGCTTCGTTTGGCGGCCGTCTCCAGCGGCGACCCACCGCTTCTTGCAATCAGCGCTTTGGGGATCGCCCCGTGGGTGAGCCGTGTTCGAGCGCCCGGGGGGACGTGCATCGCGACGTGGGAAGCAGGCGAGCTTCGCGTGATGGATGTCGAGCTTCTCACTGACGCCGATGTAGAGACCTTCGGCCTCGACAACCTGCGCCTCGTTCAATGGGCGCCGGATGGGACCGGGCTTGCGTGGATATCAGGTGCGGTAAACGCCCCGGCCGTCAACTATGTACCCATTCGGGGTTGCCAGCCGATGGCACAGACCCGAAGCTTCGGGGTAAACGCACCGGTCACCGGCCTGTTCTTCCTAGCGCACGACGATTGACGCGCTGCCGTCGTGTGGGCCCCGCTTCGGCGCTGGAGGTGTCTTGCTCACGGTGACTGCCGACGGCGCGCCGGGTAACAACGCGCCGACGCGCAGCAACTCAGGTCAGCAAACCAATGATCTGCAGCAGCGAGACCAGGCCCACCGTGCCGAGGCCGATGAGCGACGTGCCGAACGCGAGCACGCCGGTAACGTCGAGGCCGTCCTCGTTCAGAATGGGTGTCGCTTCGTCTTCTGGGTAGGACATCGAGAAGCCCTTGGGTGAGGTGTGCTCCGGAATCGAAGCACGGCTTCCTACAGATGCCTACATTTCGCGCCCCGCACAAGGGGCGATCGACGCAGTGTTTCGTAATGCGTCGATCCACTTCCAAGTACAGGCGGATCAATCAGATTTTCCTAGGAGATAACCCAGCACCACGTACCAAAAGAGGGCGTGCGCCGTGGTGCGGACACCTACCCGTAGCATTCCTGAAGAAAGGGCGTGATCGGGTTGTCCGGCGCCTGCCCTGCCTGCGCATGGAGCGCGCGCTTGTCTAGCGGTAGTCGGTGCAGTTGCACGCTGATGGCGCCCTGGCGGATCTCGACGCTCGCGTATTCGGTATGTGCCAGCACGATCGGTGCGCCATTACCGACGGGTTCCTTGAACGGGAGTCCGACACTTCCGGGGTTTATCAGAAGCACACCCTTGTACTGACGCATCATCTGCAAATGGGTGTGTCCCCCCGCGCAGATTTGAGCTTCCGTGGTGGCAAGGGCGTTGTCGAGTTCGTCGACTTCCGTGGTCGCCAAGAGCTCTTGCATGTTGGAGCTTGGACTGCCGTGGTAGAGCAGAATGTCCACGCCCTCGCGCTGTAGTGGGATGGAACGAGCAAAGCCTTTAATGAAGTCGAGCTCTCGTTGCCCGAGGTGCTCACGGCACCACGTTACCGCGTCCACCACAGCGGGGGCTTCGGTGTAACGATGGATCAACTCAGGATCCAACATGAAGTCGTCGTGGTTGCCCATGATGCAGCGGCAACCCAACTCTTCGATGCGGCGCAGGACTTCGAGAGGTTTCGGACCCAGCGTGACGACATCACCCAGGCAGAAGACTTCCTCGATCCCTCGTCGAGTCACGTCATCGAGCACAGTCTCGAGAGCCAGCAGGTTTGCGTGCAGGTCGCTGATGAGCGCGAAGGTGGTCGCCATTGATTCGGAGCATGCCTCAACCACGCGCCCGAGGCGAGATTCCGTCGGCCGTACCCGGAGTCGTGCCCCAGGGCCTAACTGGTCACTTGGAATTGTCGCAGATAGTATTGCGAGTCCAGCCGTCGCTGGGGCACGGCGGGGTCGCTGGCGCGCAGGACCACCTCGTAGGTGCCGGGTTCGGTGCTGAAGATCAACTCCCACAGACTCCAGGTTTGGGTGCCCTGGCGCTCGCCGCACATCGACACCGGCAACCAGTCGCCGTTGCCAAGGCGTGCTTCGAAGGCGTTGTAGGGTTCTCTGCCACCCCAGACGATCCCGAGCATGCGGTGGATCACCGTACCATCGACGAGCCAGCGTTCCACTCGCGTCGGCATCGCCGCCACTTGAAGGTTCGCGGGGAGGTAGTCCCGCGCCAAGGCCGGAACTCCCTGCTGGTGCGTTCGCGAAGCGAACTCCTGCATCTGCGATGTCGCCGGGGCATCGTCCCGGACCAAGTCGATCGAGTCGACCCACTTGATGCATGTACAGCCATACCACCCAGGAACAAACAGCCGCACAGGGCGTCCGTGATCGAGCGGCAATTCGCTGTCGTTCATGTGGGTCGCGAGAAACGCGCCCGTGTCGGCAAGTTGTTCGAAGGAGAAGAGCCAACTGGCGCCCGGCGTGGAGTGATTGTTGGCGGACGGCTCGGCATGCGTGTCGAAGCCGGAGACGAGCACAAGCTTCGATGCATCGACGAGCCCCGACTCCTCGAGTACCTGGAGGAGGGGCACGCCGGCCCAGCGTGCACTACTGAGCAGACCGAACCCCCCTCCGCGCGCGTTGCCGCTGCACTCGAGTAGGTGAGTGCCTTGGTCCTGCGTGCGTTGCTGCAAGTCTGAGAGCGTGAGTTGTTGGGGTTGCTCGGTTGAAGGCGCTAACGCAATGGTCCAAGTTGCGGCGTCTGCAAGTTCCGCTGGGGCGCGGGTGCGGACGTAGAAGGTCTCGTTGGGGGTGATCAGGTTGCCGGGGCCAATGCGGGACAAGTCGGTGTAGAGTCGACCATCCAGGCCAGAGTTGAGCGGTTGCTCGAGGGGTACGTTGTCCTCACCGACGAAGGGTTCGAGCCCCAAGAGCTGCCCGCGCTCCACCAGCTCGTCATTGCTCGCGGTGGTGGCTCTCGAAAACTCGGTGCAGTTCTGTCCCGTCAATCGGGGGCGTGGGCGAAGTGGGGCTTCCTCGTCACAGCCGAGGAGCAGCGAGCCGCCCAATCCGAGACCGCTTTGGAGAAATGTTCTGCGTCCTTGCACCTTGGGGATCTGCCTTTCGCCTGCCGAAACGCCGTTGGGAGTACGAGGCGCTTCAAGCTGCCTAGTGTCAGCGTCGCCTCACTGCAACATAGGCCGCCTTGGGCAGTCGGTTACAGGGGCGATTGCACGCAGGCGGCTCCAGATGAGCTATCTTCAAAAAATGCACCCAGCGTTGAGGCACTGGGAGCTGACATCGCGTTGGTCCCGTTTGGGATGAGCGGGGTAATGCGGCGCCCATTCCCGGATGTTCCTGTCCGGTCCTGAGCTTCGCATGACCTACGCACCCCTCGGTCGTGAATATCTCGCCCAGGCAGGCACTCTCGAACGTTGGTTGACGGAGCGCTATTGTCTGCACGCGCGCTCACAGCAGGGGGCCCTCTTTCGCTGTGAGGTGCAGCACGCGCCCTGGCCGCTGCAACGCGCCTAAGCGAACATACGACAACGCACGCTGTCGCTGCTCGTCGATCGTTGATACAGTTGAGGCCATGGCGAGCGCTGTTGGGAGGCGAATGGCGGGGAAAGCCAAGGCGAAGGTCGCTCCGCCCAATGCCGATGAGTTGTTGGGAGAGATCGAGCGTCTCGGCAAGCCGAACACGGCAAAGGTATATGCGCGCCACGGCGTGCGTGAGCCATCCGTCGGTTTGTCGTATGGTGCGCTAGAAGCGCTCATCAAGCGTTTGGGGATCCAGCATGGCTTGGTCGCGCCCTTGTGGAAGAGTGGCATTCACGATGCACGCGTCCTGGCGATGAGGTTGGCGGATCCTGCTCAGGTAACAGCGAAACACTTGGATGCGTGGCTGAGTGAAGCGAGCAACTACATCGTGACTGGTGCCATCGCGGGGGTGGCCAGCAAGCACCCGGCCGCGGAGAAGTGGGCGCTCGGTGCGATTGAGTCCGACCACGAGTGGCGTGCCTCTGCGGGCTGGAGTGTGCTGACGGACTTGGTGCTCGCGGGGCGGTTGAACTCAGCAATCGCTGCGCCTCTGTTGGACAGGATCGAGCGGACCATTCATCGCGCACCCAATCGCACCCGTTATTCCATGAACAATACGTTGATAGCGATTGGTTCCCAACTAGAGGCTCTACGTGATCGCGCTTTTGAGGTCGCGGACGCGATTGGCGCCGTCGAGGTGGACCATGGGCAGACGGGTTGCAAGACACCGGCCGCCAGGGAGTACATCGACAAGGTGCTCAACCACGCCGCGAAGCGGGGCGCAGCCAAGAAGTCTACCCACAAGAAGGCACTTGCCAAGTCCCCCGCGGGCAAGACTGGCAAGAAGCAGACAACCAAGAAGAGCGCCAAGAAGGCCACCCACAAGCAAGCACCTGCCAAGACTAAGGAAGCGAGACGCAAGGCTTGACCGACTTCAAGGCGCTCGCCTTCGAGCAGAGCAGGGGTTGCGGCCATCGTGGCAATTGCGGTACCGCAACCACATCACGTCGTGGCTCAGGGTCTGCGTCATCTCCGATTTCACTGCACCGAGTGCGGCAATTGCTGCCGTCGCTTTCGAGTGCCGCTGACCGGCGCTGATGTGCGTCGACTCGTCGTTGGGGGAGGCGTGTCGTTGGATGAATTTGTCGTCTGGATGTCGCCTGAGGAAATCGACATGACGGGCGAACCGGAAACCTTCGTGCAGTTGCCCCAAGGCCGGCGGCTGATGGTTCTCCGCTGGCGGGACGACGGGTGCGTGCTGCTGAACGACGATCGGTGCCGGGTTCATCCGCATCGGCCAAGTAGCTGTCGGCTGTACCCTTTTGATGTTCGATTGGGGCGGCGAGGAGGAATCAGACGGCTACGAATGTTGGACTTGCAGGATTGTGAGCATTCGTGGGGCGAGCCTGCGCAGCGAGCGCGTGTTGGCTCTTGGGCAGCGCGGCATCGACGGGAATTACTTGAGTACGTGACTTGCGTCGGTGGCTTCAATCGCTTGCAGCAGCATCGCCGACGCCTTGGCAAATCACTGCTGGGCGTCACGCAGTTCTATCGTCACCTCGGGGTGCCCACGGGCTGCGAGGAGGACGGCTGAACCCAGCTTGTGTGGACTCGACTAACCTTCGCTCGTCTCGAGGCGTTCGGCGAGCCCAGGCCCGAAGCGCGTCTCCAACCACATGCGCCACTGCTCGGCAGTCATAGGGGCAGTATGTTCTTCCGCCTCTTCCCACTGAATGCGCCACGAGCCGTCGTCCGCGGATAACACCCTCACTTCGGGCAGGGCTCCCAACCCGAATTGGTTGTTGAGCTGTTCGACGAACTCTTGCGCTTGGTCTGCTGATAGGGCGATGTTGCTCATCACTTATTCGTTCCTGCAAGGTTGGGGCCACAAAAACCGGCACGAGTCATGCCGGCACTTACGAGGGATAGTCTGACACTCACAGTATCGGGTACGGCAATTTGTTCGCTTTGTTCCGATCCCCGCGCTGAATCGGCGGACAAGAGGATACTGAGAGCGGAAGCCTTTGTGAGACGTCGACCGAGGCGAGTGTGTCGGTCGACGGTTGCTCATGACGAGTGATCTGGGCTAATGTGTGAGGCACAGTTGGGGGAGTGATGCCCCAGTGACCGGCCGTCAACCGGATGGCGTGTCTCGAACATTGCGGCGCGCGTGCGCTCATAGCAATCACACGAAGTGTGCCGCTGCCGAAAGGCGCGTCCACCAAGTCGGGCAGGTTTCTGCTAGATTCGAGACATGGCGGAGATGGAGTTCATTCAGCAGCTGACACCAGAACAGGTGGACGCTTTGGTCGAGGTCATGTTTCTGGCAGCTGACTCGGACGGCGATGTCGCCGACGAGGAAGTCGCGCAACTCGCGAAGAGTGCCGCGAGAGTGACGAACGGCGCGCTCTCCGAGACCGCGGTAAAGACGTCGATCGAGCGCGCCCAACGCCTGCTGGCGGACTCGGACCGGGGCGGCCGCCTCGCCGCCGTCAGGCAGGCCTTGGCTCCTGAGCAGCGCCGGCACGCGCTGATGCTGGCGATCGAGGTGACCGCGGCGGATGGGTTGATTCGCACCAGCGAGCGGGAGTTGATCCTGGAAACCGCCGAAGCGCTTGAAATCAATGGTGAAACTGCCGCGAACCTGGTCCGAGCCGTCGAAGGATCGGTGGCTTGAGCCGATTCTGATTGATCCCGGGCGCGGGGCTCGCTAGCGCTGGGTGTCGGCATTCTGTCGGCAAGCGACAAGGATAGAGAATCGTGACAAGAAAAGTGTTCGTTGGCAGCCTCAGCTGGGGTACCGACGAGTGGGCGCTTCGCTCTGCGTTTGAGCGTTTTGGCGAGGTCGAGGACGCAGTGGTTATCACTGACGCCCAGACTGGACGTTCACGTGGCTTCGGCTTCGTAACGTTCAAAGATGATAACTCAGCACAGCAAGCCATCGAAGAGATGAATGGAACTGAGCTCGACGGGCGGCGCATTGCGGTCAACGAAGCGCAAGAACGACAGCCGCGCCAAGGTGGGGGCGGTTTCGGAGGTCCACGTGGCGGCGGCGGCGGTGGTCGTGGCGGCGGCGGTGGTCGTGGCGGCGGCGGTGGTCGTGGCGGCGGCGGCGGTCGTGGCGGCGGCGGTGGTCGTGGCGGCGGTGGCGGCGGCGGTCGGCGAGGAGGGTTCGACGACAACTTCTGAGCTATCCGACAGCTAGATGATTGTATGTGACTGCCCGTGAGGGCCGTCTAATGAAGACACAGGGCGAGTCGTTCCACCGACTACGCCCTGGTGTCGTTTTGGGGGTTATGGGTTAATAGGAAACGGCCTGCCGCGGTGGTCGTGACCGCCTGTGCGGCGCATCCGGGGTTACGCAGCCGAGCCGGAGCTCAGGCGCCGAAGCCGTTCACATACGGTAGCGAGTTTGCTGTGGCGGCAATGGCGTCTTTCTCGGCGAGTAGCTCGGTCGTGGAGTCCCAAGTGCCCTCGATGAAGCTTTGGCGGGCTCCTTCGGGGATGTCGATCGGGACACGGACGTCTCCGCAGGTGATCACCTTGTCGGTAAGATTGAGCGTCAACTCGATGTCGGGGTGTTGCTCGACCGACTTCATCAACGTCTCCATCGTGCCTTCGTCGACCAGCGGGCACGGTATCCCCAACGCAATGCAGTTTCCGTGGAAGATCTCTGCGAAGCTCTCCCCGACGATGAAGCGGATGCCGTTGCCCCAGCGCATGATCGCTTGTGGAGCGTGTTCACGGGAAGAGCCGCAGCCGAAGTTCTTGTTGACGAGCATCACCGTCGCCTGGCCGAACTGTTCGTCGTCCAAGGGATGTGTCTTGCCGGCTTCTTTCAGTTGCGCTCGGTCGTCTTCGAACGCGTGCTCACCCAAGCCTTCGAACACGGTGGTTCGTAGGAAGCGTGCAGGAATGATGCGGTCCGTGTCGATGTCGTTGCCGCGGATCGCGACAGCACGGCCAGTGATGACGTCGCGCTTGCTTTCTTCTGAGATTGCCATGTCGTGTTCCTCTCAAGCTTGGATTTGGAATACCTCTCGGGCGTCTGCCACCTGTCCGCTGATAGCTGCGGCGGCAACCATCGCAGGGCTCATCAATAGGGTGCGACCAGTGGAAGAGCCCTGACGACCCTTGAAGTTGCGGTTCGAAGAAGAAGCGCAAACCTCTCTTCCGACGAGCTTGTCTGGATTCATTGCCAGGCACATGCTGCAGCCTGCCTCACGGAACTCGAAACCCGCGTCGCTGAATACCTTGTCGTACCCCTTAGCGACCATCTCCTCGCGCAGCCGCTGTGAACCGGGTACCACCAACGCGCGGACTCCTTCCTTCACCTTCAATCCGCTTGCTTGGAGAAGCTCGATGACCGACTCGAAGTCGCTCAAGCGTCCGTTGGTACAGGAGCCGATGAATGCGACGTCGACCTTCATCCCTTTGATTGGTTGTCCAGGCTCGAGGGACATGTAGCGGTACGCCTCCTCGACGGTGTCACGTTCATCCGGGCTGAAGTCGGTGGTGGCTGGGATCTTGTCACCGACGGCGATCGATTGTGCGGGAGTGATGCCCCACGTGACCACCGGTTCGATTTCCGCGGCGTCGTACTTGACGACATCGTCGTACTTGGCGTCCGAGTCGCTCCTGAGCGACTCCCAATGCTCGACGGCTGCTGCCCAAGCGTCCCCCTTGGGCGCGTACTGTCGACCCTTCAGGTAGTCGTATGTTGTTTTGTCCGGGTTGACGTAGCCACAGCGTGCGCCACCCTCGATGCTCATGTTGCAGACGGTCATGCGCTCTTCCATCGAGAAACCGTCGAACACGTCTCCAGCGAACTCATAGGCGTAGCCGACGCCGCCTTTGACACCGAGTTTCTGAATGATGTAAAGCGCCACATCCTTGGCGTACACGCCGGGGCGCAGCCTGCCATTGACTTCGACGCGGCGGACCTTCAGCTTGGCCATTGCCAACGTTTGGGTGGCAAGGACGTCACGCACCTGCGATGTTCCGATGCCGAAGGCGATGGCTCCGAACGCACCGTGGGTACTGGTGTGAGAGTCGCCACAGCAGATCGTCATGCCGGGCTGAGTCAGGCCAGCTTCTGGGCCGACGACGTGAACGATGCCTTGCTCGCCCTTTTCCGGAGCGAAATAGCGGATACCGTGCTTCTGCACGTTCTTTTCCAGCGCGACGATCATCTCTTCGGCTAGGGAGTCTTGGAAGGGGCGCAGCTGGCTCTTGGTCGGCACGATGTGGTCCACCGTCGCGAAGGTGCGGCTGGGGAACATCACTGACAACCCGCGCTCCTCGAGCATGTTGAACGCTTGCGGCGATGTCACTTCGTGGATCAGGTGAAGTCCCATGAACAGCTGATACTGTCCGGAGGGAAGCTGTCGCACCGTGTGGCTATCGAAGACCTTTTCGTAGAGTGTCTTTCCCATCGTGGTTCTCCTGTGTAGGTAATCAGTTCTTCTTGGGGGAAGCGTCGTTGGTATCGTTGATGAGCTGTTCCAGCTTTTCGGCGAGCTGATCGGCGAATCGGGTGAAGCGGGCGACGTCCTTCTCGTCCAGCGTGAGCCAGACTCGATCGATGGCCGTTTGGCGGCTCTTACGCAATCGAGTCATCACCTGGCGGCCCTTCGGAGTCAGCTCGTAGCGTCGTTGTCGCGCATCTTGCTCGGCGAGGGACACCCAGACCAAGCCCTTGTCCACCAATTGGCGAATGATCTTCGAAACCGCCGCTCTGGAGCTCTCGCGTTGCTTAGCGAACATGCTCGGCATGAAGTGTTCGCTCGAGATCTCTTCTAACAGGCCCCACTGCTGCTCCGTCAGTCCGACGTCTGCAGCGAGTTGTGCGCGCCGCTTCTGAAACAACTCCGTCAGCCGCTGCAGCTGGGCGATTGCCGAGTGCACCGTTTGCAGCTCCGAAGTTGCCATGTGGCAATACTTAACCATGGTTACGTATTGGGCAAGGGAAATGCATTGGCCCGCAGCCCGGCAGTGGCTCGAGTCGGGAGTGGCGTAATTACAAGCGCTTAGGTGACCGGCGTGGTCCGTCCGCCAGCGGCTCCAGGAGCCGGAGCGCGCGCTTGGGAGCGGGTGCCCCCGTCAAATGTGCTCCAAGCCGCGTAGGCGTTTAGTGTCCTAGCGAGTGGGCCGTTCTGTCGGTTCCGATGAGCTACCGTTCGTCACCCCCTTCGACATCTGCTCGCTCGGTTCGCTTGGATTCGGAGAGCCCGGGTTCGGGCGGGGTCAGCGCGCGTGAGCTTCTGCGCTATGTGTTCGCGGACATCTCTGAAGCGGCCATCGTCGCCGACCCCCAGCGGCGGATCATGATGGTCAACGATGCGGCGGTTTCCTTGTTCGGCCATCCACGCGGCCAGATGATCGGCGAGCTGACGAGAATGCTCTACGCGGATGCCGCGGGCTACGAGCTTCAAGGGCAGCGCCGGTACAATGAGGGGGCGAGTCGCCACGATTCCTACGTGCAGGAGTATCGGCGTAAAGACGGCAGCGCGTTTGTCGGTGAGACGACGGGTGGCCCGATACGCGACTCACGCGGACAAATCCTCGGTTACTTGGCTATCATTCGGGATGCGACGCGTCGGGTCACCGCCGGGCATGTGTTGCGACAGTTGCTCGCCATCACAGCGGACAGGAAGCTGCCGTGCGAAGAGAGACTCGACCGAATACTGTGGCTCGGGTGTGAACACTTCGAGTTGCCCATCGGCATCATCAGCCACATCGACCGTGACCGCTACACGGTGGTTCGCGCTGCTTCGTCAGCCAATCCCATCGCCCCGGGCGCGGTGTTCAACCTACAGCAGACCTACTGCGTCCACACACTGAATGCCGACGAGGCCATCGGTTTTCACCATGTCGCCAATTCCGAGCTGCGGACACATCCTTGCTACACCGCATTCCAGCTCGAAGCGTACGTCGGTACGCCGTTGCTGGTGGATGGTGACCGATACGGCACCGTCAACTTCTCGGGTCCTTTCCCCACGAGAGCATTTACCGCCGAGGATCTGGAGTTGATGAGCCTGTTTGGCGCTTGGGTTGGGCACGAGCTAGCTCGGCAAAGCGACATCGACGCCTTGACCCGAGCTCACGAGCAGCTCGAGCGTTTCACGAACATCGACGAGCTGACTGGGTTGCGCAATCGGCGCTCCACCGAACGAGCGCTGGACGCGGAACTCAGGCGCTGCATGCGCCAGCCGGGGCCATTGTGTTTGGCCTTCGCGGATTGGGACGATCTCAAGGGGGTCAACGAGGTGCACGGGCACGCGGCAGGGGACCAAGTGCTTCGCGCGTTTGGCGAGTTGTGCCGCAGCAATTTTCGGGAAGTCGACGTCATCGGGCGCTGGGGGGGCAACGCATTCGTCCTGCTGATGCCGGCCACCACCGAGCGCGATGCTCTCGATTGTGCTGAGCGCCTGCGCCGCCTCGCTGAAAGCATGGGTGTGGTCTCCGATGGCAAGGCTGTGGAATTGACGTTGAGCGTTGGCATCGCTCAGTGGGCCGCAGGCATGTCGGGCGCCGAGCTGGTCAAGAACGCCCAGACGGCCCTCGGTCAGGCCAAGCAAAGCGGGCGAAACCGCGTTTTGGCGTACGGCGGATCCCCTCCTGGTGGCGCAAGGGAGATCAACCTCGAAAACTGACTCATACAGGGTGCGCGTGGTTTGTGTGATGCTCTGTTCGCTGTCGTAGCGAAACAGCGTAGAAACAGCAGGGGGAGCAGATACTGGTCGTGTTGCGCGACGACCCCAGTGCCATCTCGCGAATGACCCGGGGCTTCTGGGTGCTCGCCGCCGTGTGCGTGGTGGGGGTCGTTGGTTACCTCATGACCGGTTGGAGTCTTCTGGACTCCATCTACATGGTGGTCATCACCATTTTTGGTGTGGGGTACGGGGAGGTCCGGAACATCGAAACACCGGAGCTCAAAGTCTTCACGATGCTGCTGATCGTCTCTGGTTGTTCAGCGTTGATCTACATTCTGGGTGGGTTCTTTCAGCTGATTGCCGAGGGGGAGCTGAATCGAGCATTGGGAAAGTTACGCATGACCAAACAAATCAAAGAGCTCGAAGGGCACGTCATCGTCTGTGGCTTCGGCCGCATTGGGCGCGTGTTGGCTGCTGAGCTCAAGCGCGCTGACGTCCCTGTAGTGATCGTCGACAATACAGAAAGTCGCGTGTCGAGTGCTGCCGACCTGGGGTACCTCACCCTCCAAGGCGACGCGAGCCACGACGCCACACTGCAGGAGGCCGGCGTCGAGCGCGCCCGGGCACTGTGCTCGGTCCTGCCGAACGATGCGATGAACGTCTTCATCACGTTGACAGCGCGCAACCTCAACAAATCGGTGCTCATCATCGCCCGGGGAGAGGATCATGAGACTGAGCCCAAGTTGCGGCAGGCAGGTGCGGACCGCGTCGTCTTGCCGTCCGCTATCAGCGCCAATCAGATCGCAGACATGGTGACGCGCCCGGAGGTTCTGGACTACCTGCGCGAAGGCGAGCTTGGTGGATTGGACTCGGACCTTCAGGCTCTTGGCCTGGCGTTGCGGACGCTGACGCTGGATGCGTCGGCGCAAGGGCGCGACGTCGGAGCGCTCGAGCGTGCCGCACAGGTATCCTTGATGGTCGTCGCCATTCGTAGGCAGTCCGGCGAAGTGGTTGAGCGCCCTGGCCTCGACGTGGAGCTTCACACAGGCGACAGCGTCATCATTCTTGCTCATGCAACGGACGCCTCATCGCTGGAACTGCGATTTGCCTCCGCGCGCCGCCCCATCAGCTATCGCGGAGCGACGCTGCATCGCTAGTCTGTACCGGCCTACCGAGCTCGCCGCCCTCTTCGGCAAGGTGCTGGCGCGACTGGCACCGCTTATCGAACAGGTGCCAGAGCACTGCACATGCTGCCAGCGCTCCTCGGTGGATGGAGACCGGCGTGTGCTGGAGAGTCGCACCGGATCGGGGATCTGCTCTAATGTGAAAACGTGCAGACGATCCTCGAGGCGATTCACGACAGCGACCTGCTCTTCGAAGGCGCCGGAGCATTCGTCGCCGCCTCGTTGGTGCTGGCGCTCGTGCTGTTCTTGCCGCGTGACGAGCGCCGCTTGGCGCGCGGTCCGTTCCTGCTCGTCTTGGCCTACATGGTGTTGGTGGTCGTCAGCGCATTCCTGCCCGAAAAGTTTGCTGCGCAGCGCTTCGTGCGGCTCAGTGCCGAAACCCTCTTGCTACTGAGCCTTGGTCGTTCGTCATTTCTGTTGCTGATGAACACCATCTGGGTCCGGCGCTTCGCGGAGCCGCTGCCCAAGATCGTGCGCGATGTCGTCCAAGCAGTGATCTACATCTTCATGGCGTTGCTCGTGCTGCGGGCCGCGGGCGTCGAACCTGGATCACTGTTAACGACCTCCGCTCTGTTGACGGCTGTGATCGGGCTTTCGCTGCAAGACACGCTGGGCAACCTCTTTGCCGGGCTCGCAATTCAAGCCCAGCGTCCTTTTGGGGTCGGTGATTGGATCCAGTTCGATACCGATGAGACGCACGTCGGCAAGATCACCGAGATCAATTGGCGCGCCACTCGCATCCTCACCTTGGCACAGGTGGAGATCACGGTTCCCAACGGCGCGGTGGCCAAGGCACCCATCATCAACTACTCGCGTCCGAATCGGGTGGTGCGCCGCGAGGTGAGTGTAACGGCCCCGTATGACGCTTCCCCCGAGTTCGTACACCGATTGCTCCTTCAATCCGTTCGCCATGTGCCGGACGTGCTGACCAAGCCGCCACCGGTGGTCGTCACTGGTGACTTTGATGAACGGGGCGTCGTGTACACCTGTCGCTACTTCATCGAGCGTTTCGAACGGCGCGAGCGGGTCCAGAGCGATGTGCGCGATCGCCTTTGGTATGCCCTGCGTCGCGGTGGGCTCGAGATCCCGTTCCCTGGTCGCAAAGTGGAGATGTGGCAACGCGCGGAAGCCTATCGGCCGATATCCAGCGTGCGACCCGTTTCCGAGCGAGCGACTCTGCTGGCAGGACTCGAGCTCTTTGCCGGGTTGGAGGAAGACGAGCTCAAGCGATTGGCGGAGCATTGTCGCCTCGATGAGTACGCGCCTGAGGAGTACATCGTGCGTCAGGGTGAATCGACCACGGAGATGTACATCGTCGAGCGCGGTAGCGTGCGTATCGAGGCCGAGCTTCGCCACGGCAAACCCGTTGTCGTAACGAGCTTGGGACGGGGTGAGTTTTTTGGCGAGATGTCGATGCTTACCGGCGAGGCGCGCAGCGCCAACGTCATCGCGGTTGGCGAAACCGACGTCATCGTCCTCGACCACGACACCTTTGCGCCTGCGATCGAGAACAATCCAGAGCTCGCCGAGCGCATCAGCAAAGTGCTGGCAGAGCGTCAAGTGAAGTTACAAGAAGTCTTCGGAAGCTCCCAGTCGGAGCACCCTCCGGACACGAAACGCGCCGAGCAGGAACTGCTCGAACGCATCAAACGCTTCTTCTCCTTGTAGGTTCACTCAAAGACCCAGCTCTCGCAGGATGCCGCTTGCTGGTTGTGCGCCGCTCAGGCGTTGGCTCTCTTTGCCGTGCTCGAAGAGGATCATCGTCGGGATCGCGTCGATGTCGAAGCGACCGGCAACTTCGGGCAGCGCTTCGGTGTTTACTTTTGCCACGATCAGGTGGTCCTCCTTTTCGCCGGCGATTTTGACCAACTCGGGGGCAACCATCCGACACGGCGCACACCAATCCGCCCAAAAATCGACGAGGACAGGCAGCGGAGCATCCTTGATGAGCTCGCTGAAGTCGCTCGCACTGCGTACCTCGATGGGACGATGTGGAGGCGAGAGGCTTTCCTGGCAATGGCCGCAACTAGCCCGCTGGTTCAGGCGACCCGCAGGCAAACGGTTCTGAGCTCCGCATTTGGGGCAGACGCTGATCATGCCCGTAGCGTGCGCACTGGCAGCGACTTCGTAAAGGGGGCTCACGCTAGCACGCAAAACTATCGCGTTCAGTCCCAAGCGAACGCGGACTCTAGGGCGTCAGCTGGGTAGTGCTACCTAGCTAATCGATGAAGGGCGCCCGCGAGTACTGAAAGGGCGTCACGCGGGTAGAGCGTGCACTTGCGTCATTCCGTTGCAGTGCGCCGAATGCCGAGTATGTCGTTCGCCTCCAGGAACTCGAAGTGCGTTGACGGCTCGCCGTCGGGCCACTCTATGGTTAGCCGGTAAATCTCTGTGATATTCGCGAGCCCGAAGTGCACTTGGCGCGATTGCTGGGAGCCTTGACCGGCGTTCAGGTGTAGCTCGTGGGCATGGGTGACCAGCCTGGTTTCTGCGTTGACCCACTGCACCACCACCCGAGTGCCCGCTACGATGGGCAGATCGTCGGTTGGATCGATTCGGACACCAAAGAAGTTCGCGTTTTCTTTCGGACCGAGGATCGACTCGCCGTCGAAGGTATTGAGGCGGTTTTCGTAGAGCTTCCCACCGTCCGCGTTCATCAGGAAGACATCGACGTCCCCGTCGAGATCGTAGTCGAAGCAGCTGACCCAGCGGCCCTTGCCCTTGTCGGCAATTCGGGCTGCCTCGGCCACTTCGGAAAACCCACGCGGGGCCGCGAGGTCACGAACGTGCAGGTGCGCGCGAGCACTTCCCCCTTCGTCTGTGCCCGTCACCTGGAAGACGTCCGGCGCAAGGTCGTTGTTGAAGTCCGCGACGCAGGCGGCTTGTGCCGCATTGAGCATGGGGTTCAAGACGGGGGCAAGCGGCGGCAACCCAGCATCCGTGCCCGCGTCCGTCTGCTCTGCTGGCGGCTGGTAGAGCCAGTCGAGCCATGCCTGCTCAGCATACTGCTCATCGTCGATTTCGCGTCCCCAGAGCCGCCGCCGCACGATGTGGCTGCTCCCGCCGTCGAGGTGCGAGAGCTCCTGGACTTCCGAGGCGGCGCTGGAGTCCTGCATCTGATCGGGGGGCGCAGCCTCGCCCGTGGACGCATCCTGGCGAATCGGGGTCCCGCCGTCCAAAGCGCTTGGGGGGGCGCTCGCGTCGAGTTCATCGGTGTCCGTGTCCAAGGACACGCCGGCGTCGGCACTCTGCGCCGCCAACCACGGCAGTTCGCCGGTTGGCTGACAGTCGGGCGCAGCCACCAGCTTTTCAGCGCCAACGAGCAGCCAGTCCGGCAATGTGTCGTTGTCGACGTTGGCCACGATCGACGACAGCGCGCCGTGCCTGACCGCATTCCAGTTGGCTTCGACGAATGAGCGCCGGGTGGTCTCTTCCCCCGTCAAATCACCCTCCCAATCCGGCGGCTTCGATTGGTCCACGGTGATGCGGTCGTCCTCCTGCAACGGCAGCAGCTCGAAGGAAAGCTCGCCTGTTTGGGGTGTGGTGTTGACGAACAGCTGACTGGGTCCTGGGTGGCGCGTGATCAGCAGCTCCGGGTAGACATCGAGGTCGGTCAATACCAGGTCGTCGTCGAGTTCCGCGCCGGCCATGTCCGCAAAGGTCGGCGACAAGACGCCCCAAAGGGACGTGTCGCAGGAACGGCCCTGGTCGAGTCCGATGATGGCATCACTCCGATCCTCGAACTTGCCTTTGCCGTTGTTGAGCCAGAGCACTCCCTGAGTGGGATCGTGTTTGGTACCGATCGCCCAGCGGGCCACGAAGAGGTCCAGGTCCCCGTCGAGATCGACATCGCCGGCAGCCACGCCGACCGCTGGCGCGAACTCGTCCGTATCCACGGCGCTCGAGACCTTCTCGAAGCGCTCGCCATCTTCGTTTAGCCAAATTTGTACCCGGCCACTCAACAGTTCGGCCGCCAACAAATCTGGATCGCCATCGGCGTCCAAGTCCGCGAACAGTGGCGAGCCGGCGAAGGGCCCAACCTCGAGCTCAAAAGCGTCAGCCATCTCCTCGAACTCGCCGTCGTCATTGATGAAAAGCTGCGCGCCGTCATCCCCACCCAGGATGAGCAAATCATCGTCCCGATCGCCGTCGATGTCTTCCACGCCGAGCCCGCCGACAAAATCGAGCAGCGGAGCCAGTTCGCCTGCTGCTGCGACGGTGCCTTCGTCGAAGTGGCGCTTTGGAGCGAAACCGACGTCCGCTCGTTTGAATCGGACCTCCGCCGCAACGAAGGGTTCGGCCTCGGGTTCTTTCTCCTCCTCCTTGCAGCCACCCAGGATTGTCAGCGCGACTGAGGCGCAAATGACACACGGCGCTAGCGCGGGGGGGGGAGGGCGCCAAGTGGGGAGAACGGGAGCTACCTCGCGGCGGGAGTGTTTGAAGATCAGAGTCATTCTTTGTTGGATCCCGGGGGTCACGGAGCGCGGCCGGTCAGGTGCGGGGGCATCCAGAGTCGGCCCCAAGGGGCTGCACACGCGACCAGGAGTTCGAGAGCATCGGAATAGCGATGCCGAGGGGTTTTCGTGGGTGCCAAGCTGCTTGCGGACTTTTGGGCGAGGGGCCATACTCCCGCGCTACCCACCTCGTGGTGGGTGCCCAAACAGTAACGGAATCGAGCGAGGATGAGCAGCCCAGTAGTTCCAGTAGTGAGTGTCACACTCGGGCAAGCTCGTCTCGCGCCCTGAGGGGCCCGTTTTTCTGGGTCTCTGGTCGGCTGGATCCCGGGTTTCCGGATCCGGTGGAGAGGCGAGACCGACCGAGAGGTTGGGAGCAACCCCACGGGGTTGGTACTCCCGTCCCGAGCCGACTAGATCACGCAGTGCATCGAAGGAGTTTCCGCGCTGCACCTCCCGCGCGAGCCAAGCGCCCCTCGGCGCAAAAAGGAGAATGAAGTAGCAATGAGCACCATCAAAGTCGTGTCACTTCCCGGCGACGGGATCGGTCCCGAAGTCAATGAGCAGGCGGTACGGGTCCTCGAACTCGTGTGCAAGTCAGCGGGACGCGCCGTCGAAGTCGTAGAGATGCCGATGGGTGGCGTCGCGCTCGACGCGGGTGACAAGGCTCTTCCCGACAAGACGCGCGAGGCGTGCGTCAAAGCGGATGCGGTACTCCTCGGCGCTGTGGGCCTCCCCAAGTACGACGGCGTGCCCGGTGAACGTCGTCCCGAAAAGGGCTTGCTCGATTTGCGCGCCGCGCTCGGCGTTTACGCCAACCTGCGCCCTGTGCGCTCCGTGCCGGCACTGATCGAAGCTTCGCCGCTCAAACGCGAGATCGTCGAGGGCACGGACATGCTCGTCGTGCGCGAGTTGCTCTCCGGTGTCTACTTCGGCGAGCCCCGGGGTCTGGACGACAACTACGGCTACAACACGATGGGCTACCACCGCCACGAGGTGGAGCGTGTCGCGCGCATCGCGTTCGAGGCTGCCAAGAAGCGCGGCAAGCGAGTCACTAGCGTGGACAAGGCGAACGTGCTCGAAGTCTCGCAGTTGTGGCGCCGAGTGGTCGTGGAGATCCAACAGAAAGAGTACCCCGAGATTGCTCTCGATCACCAATACGTCGATTCGGCAGCGATGGACTTGATCCGCAACCCGAGGAAGTTCGACGTGGTGGTCACCTCGAACATGTTTGGGGATATTCTGACGGATGCTGGCGCGGTCCTTCCGGGTTCCATTGGTCTGTTGGCGAGCGCGAGTTTGGGTGACGGTCCAGGCTTGTTCGAGCCGATTCACGGCAGCGCGCCGGACATCGCGGGTAAAGGCATCGCCAACCCGTTGGGCGCCATCGGTTCGGTGGCGTGGATGTTCAACACGACCTTGAACATGCCAGAGCAAGGCAAGCTGGTCGAAGAAGCGATCGACAAGGTGCTCGCAGACGGAGCACGAACCAAAGACCTGGGTGGCAACCTGTCCACCTCTGAGATGGGAAGTTTGATATGTCGAGCCATCGAGGAGCAGTGAAGGCTGAAGCTGACTCCCCCAAGAAGGAGTCGAAGAAACCCGCCGCGGCCAAGGCCAACGGCAGCAAGGCCAAAGCGGGCAAGCCGAACGGCGAGCCCCAGAAAGGGCCCGTCATGCGCGGCGCCCAAATCGTCGTGGAGAGTCTGCTCAAAGAGGGTGTCGACTTGATCTTCGGCTACCCCGGCGGGGCAATTCTCCACGTCTACGACGAGCTCTTCAAGGCCCAGGACCGCATCCGACACGTGCTCGTGCGCCACGAGCAGGGTGCCGTTCACGCCGCCGAAGGCGTGGCGCAGTCCACCGGGCGCGTGGGTGTCGCGATGGTGACGTCGGGTCCCGGCGCCACCAACGTGGTCACGGGTTTGCAGAACGCAATGATGGACTCGACCCCTTTGGTCGTGATCAGCGGTCAGGTGGTTTCCAGCCTGATTGGTTCCGATGGTTTCCAGGAGGCGGACGTAGTAGGCATCACTCGGCCGTGTACCAAGTACAACTACTTGGTCAAAGATGTGACCAAGCTGGCGGCGACCTTCAAGGAGGCGTTCCACCTGGCACGCAGTGGTCGACCGGGTCCTGTCCTGATCGATGTCCCCAAGGACATCACGGCACAAGAGTGTGAGTTCATATACCCGGACGCGGTAGACTTGCCCTCCTACAAGCCAACCATTGTCGGCCACAGCCGACAGATCAAGAAAGCCGTGGAGCTCATCGAGCACTATGACAAGGCGATCTTGTACGTTGGTGGCGGCGTGGTGGCTTCGGGTGCTGAGCCTGAGCTGATGGAGCTGGCAAAGCGATTGAACGTGCCAGTGACACCGACTCTGATGGGGCTTGGCTGCTATCCCCCCGCTGATCTGCAGAACCTCGGCATGCTCGGCATGCACGGCACATACACGGCGAACATGGCGATGGCGGAAGCAGAGCTCATCATCGCCGTTGGCGCCCGCTTCGACGACCGCGTGACGGGTCGTCTGGACAAGTTCGCGCTCAAGGCCAAGAAGATCCACATAGACATCGACCCAACGAGCTTGAACAAGAACGTGCAGGTCGACGTGCCCATCGTGGGTGACGCCAAGACGGTCCTGAGCCAGATTCTCGAGGCACTGCCTGACGCCCCGCCCAAGTCCCGCAAGCCCTGGTGGGATCAACTGAACACGTGGCGCACGAAGTATCCGCTCGCCTACAAGGACGACCCGGAGACGATCAAGCCGCAGCGCATGTTCGAAGAACTCGCGCGCATTACCCAAGGCAAATACGTGTGCGCGACCGACGTGGGCCAGCACCAGATGTGGGCCGCGCAGTACTACCCTGCACAGGGCGCTCGCAAGTGGCTCACTTCCGGCGGTCTAGGCACGATGGGCTACGGCTTGCCGGCTGCCATGGGCGCAGCGATGTACAGCAAGGATCCCGTCGTCTGTATCACTGGTGATGGGTCGTTTCAGATGTGCATCCAAGAGCTCGCTACCTGCGTGCACGAAGGCTTGAACGTCAAGATCGTGATCATGAACAACAACTTCCTCGGCATGGTCCGCCAATGGCAGGAGATGTTCTACTCGCGGCGCTACAGCGAAGTGGGAATGAAGTATTTCCCGGATTTCGTGCGCATCGCCGAGGCGTACGGCGCCACGGGGCTGCGTGCGGAAACGCCGGAGGAGCTACCTAAGGTTCTCGAGCAAGGCTTCACTACCGAGGGCACGGTCGTGATGGACATCATCGTGCACAAGGAGACGAACGTCTTTCCCATGCTGCCCGCGGGCGCTGCCCACTACGAGATCACGATGGACCCTGAGGTTTATCCGGAATTCGGAAAGGAAGGGGCAGAGTCATGACCGATCACCGACACCTGGTGAGCATCTTGGTGGAAAACAGCCCGGGCGAGCTGGCTCGAATTGTAGGTTTGTTCAGTGGGCGCGGGTTCAATATCGACTCGCTCTCGGTCAACACGACGATGGACCCGGACCGCTCGCGGGTGGTGCTGACCACGCAGGGTGACGACCGAGTCATCGAGCAGATCACCAAGCAACTGAACAAGCTGGTCAAGGTCTACAAGGTGTTGCACCTCAAAGGTTCGGGTCACCTGGAGCGCGAGCTCTTGCTGGCGACGATCCGTGCTGCGGGCCCGAATGGGCGCACTGAGCTGGAGCGTCTGGTGAATCTGTGCGGTGGCCGCATCCTCTCGTTTTCTAGGGACTTGTTCACCGTGGAGGTGACGGGCAGCGAGGCCGAAATTGACCAGTTTCTCGAGATGGCACGCCCGATGGGCGTCAGGAATATGGTGCGTTCTGCGCCAATAGCGATTACTAAGCCGGCCGAGGCCGACCAGGGTGCCGCGGAAAGCGCCGCCTGAACCAATGCACTTCGAAGGATAAGGATACGATGAAAGCTCTTTACGACGCCGATGCAAACCCGAGCCTGCTCGCTGACAAGAAGGTCGCGATCATTGGTTATGGTAGCCAGGGCCACGCCCACGCACTGAACCTCAAAGACAGCGGCATCAACGTACGCGTCGGGTTGCGCGCCGACAGCTCATCCAAGCCCCGCGCCGAGAAAGAAGGCCTCACGGTCGTTTCCCCAAAGGAAGCAGCCGAGTGGGGTGACGTCGTGATGCTCCTCGTACCCGACGAGCACGCCCCACGCATCTACGCCGAAGAAATCCACGCCGGCCTCAAGAAGGGGGATTACCTCGCGGTGGCTCATGGCTTTGGCATTCACTTCAAGAAGATCACACCGCCCGAAGGCGTGAACGTCTTCCTCGTGGCGCCCAAGGCTCCCGGCCACACCGTGCGTCGCGAATACGTTGGCGGCCGTGGCGTCCCGATGCTGATCGCCGTCAACGAAGATCCGTCGGGCAACAGTCGCGAGGTAGCGCTTGCCTACGCGTCTGCCATCGGTGGTGGCCGCGCCGGTATTCTCGAGACAAGCATCAAAGAAGAGACGGAGACGGATCTCTTCGGAGAGCAAGCGGTTCTTTGCGGCGGCATGAGCGCGCTCATCATGGCCGGCTACGAGACCCTGACCGAGGCGGGTTACGCTCCAGAAATGGCGTACTTCGAGTGCCTTCACGAGCTCAAGCTCATCATCGACCTCATTTACGAGGGCGGTATCGAGAACATGCGTTACAGCGTCTCGAACACGGCTGAGTACGGCGATCTGACCCGTGGTCCCCGCGTGGTCACCGCTGAGACGAAGAAGGCGATGAAGCAAATCCTCAGTGAGATCCAAACGGGCAAGTTCGCTGACGAGTTTCTCACCGAGTGCTCGACAGGTCGCAAGAACTTCAACCGCCTCGAGGAAGAGGGCGCCAAGCACCCCATCGAGGAGGTCGGCAAGCGCTTGCGCTCGTTGATGCCTTGGATGAAGGAAAATCAGGCCGTCAAGGAGCGCTAGGCGGGGTAGCCCGGGTGCTTAGCGCCCGCCTCCCCCCGAATATTGCGGCAGGTGCCGGAAACGCCCACCCTCTTCATCGAGCGTGGGCGTTTTGGCTGAGGGAGGGGCGCCCACCCGGGCGCTCCGCGCCCGCCTCCCCGTCGTCCGTCCTCGCCCCTTAGGGTCTGCGGGCGGTCGGGGGAGGGGCATGAGTTGCTGACCTGATACGGGCAGGCAGTTACCACGACTGTTTCATTGTTGGCAGACCAGTGCTCACGGGAGGGCGGGCTCCAATGCGCGCTTGAAGCGTGGCGACCAGCGATGGTGCATGACGGCTGCCATTTCCCCCGGGGTGAGGCCGTACTCACGTCTGAATTCGCGTGTCATGTGCGAGGCATCGGCGTAGCCGGCCTCCATTGCAATGTCTCTCATCGTCTCCAAACGATCGCTAGGACCCGCGGCTATCAACGCCTTGGCAGATTCGCGACGCAGAGCCTGGACGAACTGATACGGAGCTAGCCCGAACTCGCTTTTGAAGCTGTGGACAAACCAGTGGTAACTCATGCCGACCTCTTCAGCGACCTTGCGCACGTCCACCGTTCGCCATCGTTCTGAGCGGTATCGATTTTCGAGGAGCTTTGCGCCGCGTCGCACTGGAGTGCCGGCCAGCCCGGGGCGCACCAAGGAGCGTTCGGAGGCGTATTTGAGGATTTGGTGAAGCGCCAGGCAGAGCTGTTCCTCCTGCGCTGCGGGTTCTTCATGTTCGCAAGCAAACCGCAACCTCTGGAGCTGCTGGATGCAGGGCTCGGCGCGCAGGAACTCCGTATTGAAGTGCAGGTTGCCGAGCCCGTAGTCCTGGGTGAGCTGGGCTATGTGGTCCGGGTCGATGCACACGGCGAAGAATGAGCCCGCTGCTTCGACGCTGGTGTTGACGTGCACTTCACCCGGTTCCATCAACATGACGCCTCGCGTTGAAGCCTCTGCCGAGCGGCTCCGGTAGCGCCACTCTGCTTGCCCTGCGGCAACGAGGGTCATGCAGTATCTTTCATGATAGTAGCGCCACAGGCGCTCAGAGTTTCTGACATCCAGGGCGTGGCAACCCTGGGTCCCTACGGGCACCACCTCAATCGACTCCGTCAACATCCGCGCTCTCACCTCCGGGCTTTTCCCGTTAGTATCAAGCACCTATCAGTTGTCGGTTCTCAGCTGCAAGTGTGGATATTTACTGGGGCGGGCAGTCTCTGCGACTAAACCCAATGGGCTACATCAACGTGGTGCACAGGCCGCATACAGTTGTTTCGTTCGTGTTGCGTTTTTGCAAAGGGCAGACGACCCAGTGCCATCCGGGCACGATAGAACACGGGTCGATGGAACGATGTTGCGGAAATGGCGCCGTTGGCTGGCCAACGAGGGTCCAGGTCACCGAATCGGTACCCCGACCCCATTGGGCCAGAGATTTCCGCCAGTCACCGGCGCCCGTCGCTGCCGCGGCGCGGTCGCGTAGAGATGACGTGGGCTCCGCTCTGGCAGGCGGTATTCAGCGACGCCGAGTCGAGGGCGATAGTGGGGTGTAGCCCCCGAAACAGATCGGGTCAGCTCGCGCCTGGACGCAGGGTTGAGCCAGCACTCCGCGCTTTCGTTCTCAACATCTCGACGGCTCGCCACTCCACTTCGCGCTCGTCATACCGGTGGAGCGCGCTGCGGTTGAGAGTCGAGACAAGCGCTTCGTGCGGTACTCGGACACCCCAGCGTACCGTTTGAAATAACCTGGACACCAACGCAGTGCTCGCGAAGCAGCTGGGCAACATCGAAAAAACCCGGATGCACCAGCGGCTCACCGCCCGTCAGGGTGAAGTGGTCGATGTCGAATGTGTCGATCAGGCGCCGAACCCGCGCCTTAGCGCTGCTGTCTCTGGCCCACCAATGGCTTTGCCGCCGTCTTCTCGCCACTCGTTGTAGCAGTAGTCACAGCGCTGATTGCAAATGGCCGTCAGCTCGACAGCGACACTGCTGACTCGTGGTTTACACGTCATTGCACTGGACGCAGCTAGTCCCTGCCCAGGTTCCTGCATTCCCTGGGTTTTGCACGTGCATTCGGTGGCAGGCGGTGAAACAAGAGCACAAGACGTCGAAATCGAACTTTGTTTCGCAGCTGCCGACAGATAGCATCCGACCATGCGAGAGGTCTTGGGGCTGTGCGGCCTGGTCGCTTGGGTTCTTGTGTGTGCGTGTGCTGGGCAGCCGCTGCCGAACACTCCAGCCTGTGAACCGGGCGCGGGCGAAGCCGGCTGCGCGGGGCTTGCTCGTTCGGATGACGTCGCTCCGGACGTCGCGTACGTGCCAGAGTCAGCGATCGAGCCATTGGAGCCCGAGGTCCCACCGGTCGTACCGGAGCCAGAGTCCCCGATCCCGATAGCTGCCGATGATCCGACGTGGGGCGAGCCAGATGCGCCGGTGACCATTGTGTTCGTCGGGGACTATCAATGCCCGTTCTCTCAGCGTGTCAGCGAAACGATTGATCGAGTGCGCGAGGAATACGGGCCGACCAGGGTACGCATCGTGTTCAGGCACAACCCCTTGCCGTTCCACAGGGAGGCCTGGCCAGCGGCTGAAGCCGCCGTGGTCGTGCACCGGCTTGCCGGCGACGACGCGTTCTGGGTGTTTAGTCGCAAAGCATTTCAGAATCGCCAAGGGCTGACCACCGACGAATTTGGCACCTGGGCAGAAGCTGCCGGAGTCGACAAGACGCGATTCGTCGCGGCATTCGAGAACCGCTCGGATGAATCGCAGCCAACTTCCGACGGCAGCCCGAGCCCTGCGGCAAAGGTCGCGGCAGACATGTTGGTAAATCGGAAGCTGGGAGTGACGGGGACACCGTCATTTCACATCAACGGCATCGTTCTTCCTGGCGCGCAACCCTTTGAACGCTTCAAGGAGCTGATCGACGAACAGCTGCGACAAGCAGCTGAGCTCGCCGAGTCAGGTGTGCCGCCTAGGTTCGTCAGTGCGGAGCTGACGAAGAAGAACTTCGAAGGTGCCCCGCCCCCAACACTGACCAAGCAGCAAGAGCCGGATCTCAACGTGTGGAAGATACCCGTTGAGCCCAAGGACCCACAACTGGGGCCGAAAGACGCGCTGGTTACCATCGTCGAATGGGCGGACTTCCAATGTCCCTTCTGCTTCAAGGTGCAGCAGACGCTGACTCGCATCAGAGAGAAGTACGGAGACGACGTGCGGATCGTCTGGAAAGACAATCCGCTCCCGTTTCACAAGCAGGCCGCTGCGGCGGCAACTTTGGCTCGAATCGCATTCGATCAGGGTGGTAACGCCAAGTTTTGGGAGGCTCGAGCACTGCTCTTCGACAATCAGAAGAATCTCTCCGAGCAGACCCTCCAGCAGATTTCCGAGTCACTGAGGATCCCTTGGTGGAAGGTGAGCCACGCTCTGAAGCACGACAAGTACGGAGCCTTTCTTCTTCATAGTCAAGACGTTGCCCAAGACTTCAACGCGCGGGGGACACCCCATTTTTTCATCAATGGGCGGCGCCTCTCTGGCGCACAACCGTTTGAAAAGTTCGTGGAGTTGATTGACGAGCAACTCGACAAGGCGCAATCGATGGTCGCGAGTGGAACGCCGCGTGCCAACGTATATGCCGAGCTCATGGCGACCGCCGAAGAGCCAACTGCCCCGGAAAAACGTACCGTCGAGTCGCCAACCAAAGACCACCCGTGGCGCGGAGCACGCCACCCGAAAGTCGTGGTCCAGCTATTTTCGGACCTGGAGTGCCCGTACAGCGCCCGCGTCGCTCCCACGCTGGATTTGCTCCTGCAGCGGCACAAAGACGTGCGCATCGTATGGCGCAACATGCCCCTTCCGTTTCACAAGAACGCCACACTGGCGGCTGAGGCAGCCCATGAAGTATTTGTGCAGCAAGGTAACGATGGTTTCTGGAAGTACAACAAGGCACTATTCGCGGACCAGGCGGAGCTCGATCGCGAGCACCTAGACTCATACGCGCAGGCACAAGGCATCGACATGGCGCGATTTGGCAAGGCTCTGGAAGAGCGCACTCACCAGGTGCACGTCGAGGCCGACATGGCTGTGGCGAAGAAAGCGGGTATGCGTGGGACGCCGTCTTTCTTGGTCAACGACTACTTCATGAGTGGCGCACAACCCATTCGAGCCTTCGAGAGGCTGGTGGAATACGCAAGGAAGCATCCCTAGGCGAGTGGTGCGTGCTCTGGCCCATCAGCGCGGACCCTGCCTTGGCGCACGAGCTGACAACTGGGCCAAGACTCGGGAAGGTCAGCTCACCCTGATTGGCAGTGAGGGCGCTATGGCACGAATGAGGAAATCGCGCGGGTGACGCTCTTCTCCCATGTCGGCATGCCGCTTGCTTTGAGCTTGGGTCATGAAGAAGCCGGCAATCAGGAACGTGAGAAAGCGCTTCGATGTGTGCGGAAGTGATCGGCAGGAGATCGCCGGTCGCATCGAGGTTCTGCGCGACGCCTTGCACATACAAGATGGCGAGATCGTGGCGATTCGTTGGCAACGGGACCTCTCTGGTCCGTACCAAGTGGCTCGGGTCGTGTACGAAGTCCCAGCGTCGATGAAAGCTCCCCGCGACGAGTTGCTGTCACTGAGGCGCCTTTGTCGATGACAGATTGGCAGGCTCATTGCCATGCCGTTGACAAGTGGTAGCAGTATGCCCATGGCGCGTTGGTCACGGAGAAATGGCAGTCCGCTCCCTTTCGGAGCCCACTACGTGCAGGAGGACGACGCCTACAACTTCGCGCTGTACTCCAAGCATGCGACCTCGGTCGACCTCGTCTTCTTCGCACAGCCCGACGCTCGGTCGCCCAGCTACAGCTACCGTTTGGAGCCCACACGGAACAAGACCGCTCGTGTCTGGCACTGCAGGATCCCGCGGTCCGTGGTTGAGGAGGCACCATTCTATGGCTATCACGTCGATGGACCTGACGCTGCTGGACACCGCTTCGACGTCGAGAAGGTTCTTCTGGATCCATACGCGCGAAGCGTGGCGTTTCCGGAGGGGTTCGAGCGCGAAGCAAGCGTCGTGCGCGGTCGCAACTACGGTCGCGCGCCTCTTGGCGTTGTCACGGAGCCCACGTCACTCAGCGTAGCCGCCGTCAAGCGCCCCCCGCGCCACGACTACGACTTGGTCATTTACGAGTTGCACGTCAAAGGGTTCACTGCGCACCAAAGCTCAGGTGTCGCGCCGCCAGTACGCGGCACCTTTGCTGGGTTGGTGGAGAAGATCCCCTATCTCATTGACCTAGGTGTCACCGCAGTGGAGCTCATGCCAGTATTCCAGACCGATCCTTCGGAAGGAAACTATTGGGGCTACTCGCCGCTGGCCTTCTTCGCACTGAACCATTCCTACGCCTCCAATACCGCGTTTGGTGGAGAACTCGCGGAGTTTCGGGCCATGGTGGCTGCGTTCCACGAGGCAGGGATCGAAGTGCTCCTGGATATCGTTCTGAACCACACGGCCGAGGGTAACGAGTACGGTCCCGTCTATTCTCTAAAAGGGATCGACAACACGACGTACTACTTGCTCGATGACGATTTTGTCGGGTACCGCAACGATGCCGGAGTCGGTAACGTTCTGCACACGGCCAATCGCGCAGTGCGGCAGCTCGTGCTGGATACGTTGCGCTACTGGGCAACGGCGTTCGACATAGATGGCTTTCGCTTCGATCTCGCATCCATCTTCACGCGGGATTGCGATGGGTCCGTCAACCTAGACGATCCGCCGATCATCGGCGAAATCTCGAGCGACCCGGCGCTCGCGACTCGGCGTCTGATCGCCGAGGCTTGGGACCTCGGTTCCTACCAGCTCGGACGCAACTTCCCCGGGATGACTTGGTTGCAATGGAACGGCAAGTATCGGGATGACGTTCGCCGTTTCGTGCGCGGGGATCCAGGCTTCGTTGGTGTCCTCATGACACGGCTTTATGGGAGTGACGACATCTTTCCGGACACCGCGATGGACAGCTACCGTCCATATCAAAGCGTCAATCTTCTCACCTGTCACGACGGGATGACTTTGTATGACCTCGTTGCCTACAACCACAAGCACAACCAGGCCAATGGGGAGCACGAAACTGACGGCGCGAGCGATGACTATTCTTTCAACTACGGTGTCGAAGGCGATGAAGGGTGTGACCAGAGCACACTGTCGTTGCGAGAGCGTCAGGCCAAGAACTTCTTCTGCTTGTTGCTGCTCTCCAACGGTACACCCATGTTTCGCGCAGGGGACGAGTTCCTGCAAACTCAAGGAGGCAACAACAACCCGTACAATCAGGACAACGAGACGACCTGGTTGGATTGGTCACGCTTGGAACGGCACGCAGAGGTAAGGCGTTTCGTCAAGTACATGATAGCGTTTCGGAAGGCCCACCCCACCATCTCGCGTGCGCAGTTCTGGCGCGATGACGTCACCTGGTACGGCGTGGGAGCCACCCCCGATCTGAGCTTCGACTCGCACTCGCTTGCCTATCATCTTCGCGGAGCCAGCGAAGGTGATACCGACCTGTATGTGATGATCAACGCTTACTGGGAACCACTTAGGTTCGAGGTCCAGGTTCCTGGAGAGTGGCAGCTTGCGGTTGACACCGCCAAGCCTGCCCCTGACAACATCAACACTCGGGCAAGGCTGACCCAAGGTTCAGCGGACTGCTGGGTAGCGGCTCGCTCGATTCAGGTCCTTCAGCGTGGCAGCAAGTAGATGAGTACTATTGCCTCTGTACTTCATCTGCGCTGCCAGCCCATCCGCGGGCCCAATTGCAGCCCCATCACGATGCCCGCGGCGCTCGCGCTCTTGTCGGTCAGCTCGGTGAGCACGATCCAGTCTTGACTGACGCGCTGCATCCAGGTCCCCACGTTGGGCACCAGGGCGCCGGTGGCCCAGAGACGATAGTTCGGGTTCGACAAAGCGCGAAACGTACCTACGGATGAACCAACCGTCGAGGGATCCACCTCTAGTTGCGCGCATGCAAAATCGTCAGCTACCGCAGCACGTTACCGCTGCATATCAGGCGCTGGCCCGGGGGACTTTCGCATTGCTGGTTGCACTGTTCCCGGGTGACTTGGCAGTGCACATCCTGCAGCCGCAGGTTCTTTTCAGACGCCACGTCGTTGAGGTCCGCCTCGAGACGCTGGAGACTGCAGTCGTGGCCGAGCATCGCGCCTCCGGGAAAGCATGGCATGCTGCAGCACCCGACGGAAAGCTGCGCCAGGATTACAACCTGTCGGGCGTCGTCGCAAGCCGATGGTGTACATCCGAGCGCAAGAGGCAATGCCTTGAACAGTAGGCGTCGGACGCGATGCCCTGCATGTTCTCGAGACTGAACCTTGCCCGCCGAGGTATGGTGTTGAGCCATGTCCTATAGGAGCATGTCCGGACTCGTGGAGATAGCGAGATGTCAAAGCCCCCGGCCTGGGGCGCGAGGAAGCAACCAGTGGCCCATCCACCATGCCGGATGCCGTTCTCGTCGGTACCGCGCCGGCCCAGCAGTTGGCGCTGTTCGTCGCCTCACCGTACGCGGGTGCTAACAACGAGAAACTATCAGACAGCAAACGTGCCGCACTCAGCGGGCAGCCGAACGCATGGCGAACCGAGAAGGGGCGGGTAGGTTGTGTACACAAACCCGTGCGCCGCGAGTTGTCGTTTCGCAACCTGGTCGTATACGTCTGGAGAACACCATACAGGAGACAGAACGTGACCGAATCCCGATGCCCTTTTCCTCACCCAGTCGGCGGTGGTACCACCAATCGCGACTGGTGGCCTAAACAGCTTCGGCTGGATATCCTTCACCAGCATTCAGAAAAATCCAACCCCATGGCGGAAGACTTCGACTACGGGAAAGCCTTCATGAGCCTCGATTATGCGGCGTTGAAGAAGGACATTGCCGCACTGATGACAGATTCGCAGCCGTGGTGGCCGGCGGACTTCGGGCACTATGGGCCGCTATTCGTTCGGATGGCGTGGCATAGCGCCGGCACCTATCGTGTGGGCGACGGCCGAGGTGGCGGTGGTCGAGGTCAGCAGCGCTTCGCTCCTCTCAACAGTTGGCCCGACAACGTCAGCTTGGACAAGGCAAGGCGTTTGCTTTGGCCCATCAAACAGAAGTACGGCAAGAAGATCTCGTGGGCCGATTTGATGCTCCTCACCGGCAATGTCGCCCTCGAGACGATGGGGTTCAAGACGTTCGGCTTTGGGGGCGGTCGTGAGGACGTGTGGGAACCCGATCAAGACGTTTATTGGGGCACTGAGACGACCTGGCTCGGAGGAGAGAAGCGCTACTCTGGCGATCGTGAACTAGAGAACCCGCTCGCGGCAGTGCAAATGGGCCTGATCTACGTCAACCCGGAAGGGCCAGAGGGCAATCCCGATCCCTTGGCTGCGGCCAAGGACATCCGCGAAACGTTCGCCCGCATGGCAATGAACGATGAAGAGACCGTTGCGCTCATTGCGGGTGGCCACACCTTTGGCAAGACACACGGCGCCGGGCCCGCGTCCCACGTGGGTGCCGATCCCGAAGCGGCGGACCTGGAAGAGCAAGGGATGGGGTGGAAGAGCAGCTATGGCAGCGGCAAAGGCGCCGACACCATCACCAGTGGTTTGGAAGTTACCTGGACAACCACGCCCACCCAGTGGAGCAACGACTTCTTCACGCACCTGTTTAGCTACGAGTGGGAGCTCTCCAAGAGTCCCGCGGGTGCACACCAGTGGGTCCCAAAAGACGGAGCTGGTGCCGGCACCGTACCTCACGCACATGATTCATCGAAAAAGATCACGCCGACGATGCTCACGACTGATCTCGCCCTCCGCTTCGACCCGGCCTACGAAAGAATATCGCGCCGCTTCCACGAAAACCCGGACGAGTTCGCCGACGCCTTTGCGCGGGCCTGGTTCAAGCTGACGCACAGAGACATGGGACCCCGTGCGCGCTACCTCGGGCCCGAGGTGCCGGCAGAAGAATTGCTCTGGCAGGATCCCGTGCCCGCGCTCGATCACGCTTTGATAGACGACAAGGACGTCGCGGGATTGAAAGCCAAGGTCCTGGCTTCGGGGCTCTCGGTAGCTGAACTAGTATCGACCGCGTGGGCGTCGGCGTCGACCTTCCGTGGCTCCGACAAGCGTGGTGGGGCGAACGGCGCTCGCGTTCGTCTCGCGCCGCAGCGCGATTGGGAAGTCAACGAGCCAAAGAGGCTCGCGAAAGTGCTGGAGACGCTGGAAGGCATTCAGAACGAGTTCAACGCGTCGGCCGTCGGCGACAAGAAGGTCTCCCTCGCGGACCTAATCGTTCTGGCTGGCTGCGCCGCTGTCGAGCAAGCCGCCAAGAACGCGGGGGTCACCATCACGGTTCCATTTACTCCAGGTCGCACGGACGCCTCAGCGGAACAGACGGACATTGAGAGCATTGCCTTTCTCGAGCCGGTCGCCGATGGTTTCCGCAACTACCTCAAGGCGAAGTTCTCTGTGCCAAGCGAGGCGCTGCTCATCGACCGCGCCCAGCTTCTTACCCTCACCGCTCCGGAGATGACGGTCCTCATCGGCGGGCTTCGAGTGTTGGGAGTCAACCACGGCCAGACCGCGCACGGTGTGCTCACGAAGCGTCCCGAGGCACTGACGAACGACTTCTTCACGAACCTTCTCGACATGCGCACCGAGTGGTCGCCAACGTCGGATGACAAGGAGATGTTCGAGGGGCGCGACCGAAGCACGGGCGAGGTCAAGTGGACAGGCACCCGTGTGGACTTGGTATTCGGTTCGAATTCCCAGCTGCGTGCCATCTCGGAGGTGTACGCGAGCGCCGATGCCCACGAGCAGTTCGTGCGCGACTTCGTCGGTGCGTGGAGCAAGGTGATGGGCCTCGATCGGTTCGACCTTCGGTAACCCGAAGAGCGCCCTGCCACCCGCCACGTGGACCACCGGCAAGTCACCGCTGCTGGGGTCGTGGCCGTTCGGGTGGCGGGGCGCGTTCTGGTTTTTCGTCCGCCTCAGGCTGCCGTGTCTCGTGCTCCAGCACTCTCCACAGAGAATATCTGACCGCTCGCATTAGATTCGATGGCGTCGACGTAGAGTCGTCCAACGGCGTGGGCAGAGGTTCCGGGATCTGGGGCAAGGCCAAGCTTGATGCGCGTTTCGCGGATCCAGCCTGGGCTGACGACGTTGATGCGTCGCCCCTTTGGAGCATCGATGGCGATGGCCCGGACGAACGAGTCGATGGCCCCGTTTACCAGCGCAACGCCGGCACTGCCAGGGATGGGCGAGTGGGAGAGGGCACCGCTGGTCAATGTGACGGATCCTCCCACCGACAGCCGCGGTAAGGCGGCCATCGCGACACGTACTTGTCCCATCAATTTACTGGATAGACCGACTTCAAACGCCGCTTCATCAAGTTGCTCGAAGCTGCCGAAGCGAGCCTCACCAGCAGCCACGACGACGTGATCGACGGACCCTACAGTCGCGAAGAACTCTAAAATCGAATCTGGATCGACGAGGTTGAGACCAGGATCCGTCTCGTGGGTCACCTCGAGCACGTGATAGCGCTGCGCGGCCTGGCCGCTGGTCAGGTGCTCGACGATGGCGGAGCCGATCAGACCGGTGGCCCCGACGACGACGACTTGCTGAACGCGGGTATTGGTGTTGGATGAATTGGTTTGTTGCATGATTGCTCCTTTTGGCTGTTTCGGTGGTTGTTGGTTTTGATGGTTGGTGCTCGCGTGTGAGTGCTTCTGGACGGTCATGGGCGTCCTCGGGCCGGTTCGGCGTTCCTCGCCGCCTGGCGAAAATTGAGAGGTGTCCTGCCGGCCCAGCTCTTGAAGGCGCGCTGAAATGCGCTCTGGTCCGAGAACCCTGTGAGCAGGGCGATTTCGCTCAGCGGCTTCGCGGTGGTGCTGAGCAGTGACTCGGCCATCGCGCGGCGCACGTCGTTGACGACTGACTGGAACGTGCGTCCATGCGCCACCAGATGCCGTTGCAGTGTTCGTTCGCTCATCCCGAGTTCTCGGGCGATGCGCGGTCTCCGAGGGTCAGACACAGACGCGCGGATCGCGCTCCGGACCCGTGTTACGAGGTCAGTCCCGACGCGGCCATCGACTTGCTCGAGCTCGAACCGGGGCGCGCTACCTCGGGTCACTCCGACTATCCGATAGTGCCGCGGCGCCTCCCCGGGGGATCGCTCCTCCACGATGAGCGCCCCGAGCAGCCCTGCGGTGTCCACGACGATGTGTTGTTGGGGTGACGTGGCTTGGTAGGAACTCACTCGCTCCATGGTTGCCCTCCTTAATTCTGGGACGCCCCCAACTTGAGGCAGTCCTCGCCAGAGCACCAATTCGCCTGCCAGACCGAGCCATTAGCAGCGCTAATGGCTCGGCGACCCACCCAACTCGATGTTCGCCTGGCGTGGGACCCGGCGGCTGTCCCCACCCGAACGTCTGGTTCTCATTCGCTGCTGAGGTTCAACCCACACAAGGTGTTGAGAGCGAAGAGCGGCTCGTCGTTCACGTCGACAGCGCTGTTGCGCCCGCGATTGTCCAGCTGGAACTCGCGGGTGAGCTCCCCATCGACCTCGCACCTGCAATCCACTTGGTTGGGAGTCGATGAGACGGCACACGAGAGCGCGTATTGTCCTGCGTCACAACTAGCGTAAACGTTGCAAGCCCCTTCAATGTCACTTCCATCGTCAGGAAAGTCCCCAGCGGACACCAGTCCCGTGCGGCGCTGCGTTTCGAGTCGGATGCCCGAGTTTCTGACTATACTGCGCCGGTCGCGTGCTATTGGCCCGGCTGGCAGGTAGTTGTGATCGAGTTCAGTGGCAAGCTTTGCAAGTATCCCGGCAAGGGAGGCTGGACGTTCGTGGAAGTGCCACCGGACTGCGCGCCTCCAGTTACCGAGCAGTGGGGAAGGACACCGGTCGTGGCGCGTTGGAAAGACGTTTCGTGGGAGACCAGCGTGTGGCGCGACCGATCCGGTCGGTGCATGCTCCCCATCCCAAAGAAGGTGCATCGAGGAACGATCCGTGAGGGGGATGTCATCGTCGTGGGCATTGCGCCTCGGGATTAGATACGCCCAAGCTGCAAAATAAGTCCGACCACTGATGGTCGTTGCCGTCTGTGCGTGAATGAAACTCCTCGTAGAGGACGACTGCCGAGTCGCCGCGTGCCTGTTCGTCCAAGCGTGCAAGTGCGCTGTCGTGTCGTTGGCGAAAGATGTGCCTGTGTTGGAGGGAGCCGAGATCCCCGGAAAGGGGGGCGCGCATGTGGTACACCAACGCGTCCCACACGCGCGTGGTGGCTCAGCGGTGCGCGCTCGCGCCTGAGGCCAAAGTCCCGGCGTCGGCGCCCGTACCACAATACGAGGATCATCATGAAGCCCACCAGAGTTTCCCATCAAGCACCCAGCGCCGCCCAGGGGGCGCCAGCGTCCTCACCTCACCGCCGCGCAGCGCGACGGGTTCGAACGGTATCGTGTATTGCTCTGGGGGTTGCACTGAGCACGGCGTGCACCTCGGACGATAAGCAGGGCAGCGGCGCTCCCTCGAACGACATGTCGAGCTCGCCGACACAAGTGGACACGACTGGGGCGCTTGGGACGCTCACGACACCGGAGCCCAGCCAAACAGCAGGCGGCCCACAGGTGGCCCCCGCCGACTCATCGAGTCCGGCTTCAGGGGTACCGACAGGCGGTCCGAGCTCAGAGCCGACGACGAGCCCCACAGAGTCCACTGGCGCCGGTGGCGAAAGTGGGATGCAACCATCGTTGCCGAGCGAGAATGGCGAGGGCGGGGGTGGCGGTTTGACGGACCTCGAGGGTGGTTCATCAGGGAGCTTCAACGATCCTAGCGCGCTCCCCGACTCAGGAATCGAGATGCCTGAGGGCGCCAGCATGGAAGCGGGCGCGCCTCCAGAAGAGGAGCCTGCGATGTCTGCCGGTTGCGGTAGCGCCCCGACGCTGTCGAACAGCACGTCGCCGACCATGTACAACTACAACACCGTCATGAGCGGCGGGGTGGCTCGGCGCTACGTACTGAGGTTCCCGGAGAACTACGACAACACCCAGCCCCATCAACTCGTCATCGGCTTTCATGGCTTCGGCAACACTCCGGCCAACATCGCAGGGAACCCCGCATTCCTAGGCCTCTACGAGTTGTCCGAGGGCAGCACCATCTTCATCGCCCCGGAGGCCGTGGACCAAAGTTGGTCGGTCACCACCGACATCGTTTTCGTTGACGACTTGTTGGAGCAAGTCAAGACTGACTTGTGTATCGATCCAGCCAGAATCATCGTGCAGGGATTCAGTCAGGGCGGGGCGATGGTGAGGGCGCTGGTCTGCGAGCGCCCAGGCGTGTTTCGGGCAGCCATCGCGCATTCCGCCGGCGGCATCGCAACTCCCGCCACCTGTGAACCCATTCCGTTCCTCGGTTCCTTGGGCCTTCAAGAGAGTGGCGGAAGTGGGCAGCTAGGTCAGACAGAGGTGTTCGCCAACGCGGCGGGCTGCATTGTTGACACGCTACCATCCGCCCCGACCGGCGGCCACGCCTGCACTGAGTATGAGGGGTGCGCAGACGGATACCCCGTGGTGTGGTGCTCCTACGACGGAGGCCACACGCCGCTGCCGAACGATGCGGGGCAGAATTCGTCGTGGATGCCAGCCACCGTGTGGGAGTTCATTTCGCAGTTGGATTGAAAAAGGGTACTCCGCTGGAGTCAATCGCCGTCGCCGTCGCGCAGCAACAGGGCCAGACTGCTGCTGCTGCTGGCCGACCGTGCCCGTTGCATCGACCACTCTGCCGACACTGGGACAGCGACGACAAACTCGGTGCCCTCGCCGAGCGTACTGTTGACGGAAAGACTACCACCCATCGATCTGATCACCCGGTGGGTGATCGTCAATCCGAGGCCCATGCCGCGACCAGCACCTTTGGTCGTGAAAAATGGGGTGAAGATGCGGCGCTGGTCCTCTTGAGAGATGCCGATACCGTTGTCGGTCACTCTTATCACGACATTCTGTTTCAAAAGCTCCGTGTGGACGCGCACGAGGCCGGCGCCATCGTTCGCCACCGCCTCTAGCGCGTTCTGGATCAAGTTGGTCAGTACTTGATTGAATTCTTCGGGGACACAGTCGACGGAGGCAGCAGAACCCAGTTCCAAACGCAGCTCGACGTTGCGTCCTACCGCTGGGGCAACGACATCGACCACGTCGCGAATGGCGTCATCGACGTTGTGAGCCAGGGAGTCACGCGAGTACCCTTCGCGACTATATCGCACCATCAGGTCGACCGTCGCGGCGATGCGCTTCGAACCAGCGCTGGCTACTTCGAACATTTTTGACACGCGGTTTTCGATTGCGTTCAAGTCCTGTGCGTCGCTTTGTTGGGCGTACTTGATCAACTTTTCACAGTCCTTCTGAACCGCAGATATCGCGTTCTTGACGTAGTTCAGGGGATTGCGAATCTCATGGGCGAGGCCCCCGGCGATCGTCTCCAGTGAGTCCATGCGGTGAGTCAACAACTCGTCCGCCGTCTGTTCCCGCTCGCGCAGCAGAGCACGGACTGTTGACGTCAGTTCTCTCGCCGAGAATGGCTTCGAGAGGTACGCGCTCACCCCCGTCTCCAGTCCGACTACGCGGTCCTCGACGTCGTCGCGTGCGGTCAGCATGACGACGGGAATGTGCCTCGTCCTAGACTCTTCCCGTAGACGCCTGGTTAGCTCGATGCCATCCATCTCCGGCATCATCCAATCAGTGATGATGACCGTAGGCTGACGCTTGACCGCCATGTCGAAACCGCTCCGGCCGTCTTTCGCGGCAAGCACCAAGAACTCGTGATGTAGCGCGAGGCGAATCAGACGAGTGACGTCCGGTGTGTCTTCCACCACCAGCACGCTGTGCTGCCGGCGGTGCTCATCTTCGTCCCGTTCGATGAGCCGTTGATCCGTGGCCTCGTCGATGTCCAGCAAACGATAACGTTGCGGTGCATCGAGCTGCCATTCTGCCAGGCTGTGGTCGGTAACGCGTTGCCCCGCAGGCCGGTCACTGTGTCTGTCGCGGCGCTCGATCACTTCAGGTCGAAAATGGGCACGTCCCTTGGGCAATCGAACCGTGAACGTTGCGCCAGCGCCCTCGGACGAGACAGCCCAGATCTCACCACCGTGCAGTTCGACGAGCTCCTTCGCTAGCGCCAAACCGATGCCTGCTCCGCCGAAGCGTCGTGTGCCCGCCATGTCCGCTTGGAAGAACCGCTTGAAGACGCTTTCGCAC
This sequence comes from Polyangiaceae bacterium, assembly GCA_050298815.1. Lineage (GTDB taxonomy): Bacteria > Myxococcota_A > Polyangia > Polyangiales > Polyangiaceae > SZUA-265. The sequence continues at coordinate 70,961 of JBNKUV010000058.1, read as the reverse complement.
ATCTCGGTGGGAAACCCAACACCGTTGTCTCGAACATCCACGCGCAGGGCGTCGCCATCATCCGTCAATGTGACGACCACCTCCCCACCTTGTTCTGTGAACTTCGTCGCGTTCGAAAGCAAATTGACGAACACGCGCTCCATGCGTTCGAGGTCGCACCAGACCATCGCAGGTTCCACATGCGAATCGAAACGCAGACTGATTGCCTTGCGTTCAGCCAGCGGTTGGATTTGCGCCACAAGCCCTTCCAAGTACTCCCCAAGGTCGCGCTCCTGGATCCGAAGGCGCAAGCGGGACTCTTCCAACTTGCTCAGGTCCAGCAGGTCTCCGATGAGTCGAAACAGTTTGAGACCGCTGCGCTGCATCGAGAGGAACGTCGAACGCTGTGCCTCGGATATCTGTCCCAGCTGCCCGTCCAACAAGAGCTCTAATGGCGAGAGCATCATCGTCAGTGGCGTTTTGAGCTCGTGGGTGATGTTGGCGAAGAATTCTGACTTGAACCGGTCGAGCTTCTTGAGCTGTTCGTGCGCGCGCTCGAGTCGGCTGGTCGTCGACTCGAGGGCTAGCTGGTTTTCGACCTGCTCCTGCTGAGAGCGATATGCCAGCGTTTGGCCGGTGCCGGCGATGATGGCGGTAGAGATCAGGAAAAACTGATTCGAGATGGCCGTCAACAGATCGACGTCTTGACCGTTAAAGAGGTTGGGGGCCAGGAACGACAAGACGATGGTGGCATGAGTAACTACCACCACCCGAGTCGGCCAAACGAAGAGGAGCCCGGTGGCGACGATCGCCAGTGTCAGGCCAGCGTAGTAGGGCGAGGCGAGCCCGCCCATGAACACCGTCATCAGGCTGATGCCGAGTGCGGCGGTGATCATGTACGAGGCCGTGATCGAGTTCGGATGCCGACCGAAGAAAGGTGTCGATACCACCCGAAACATGACCAACGTGACCAGCGTGACGAGGACGCGCGTACCGTAGAGCAGCCACAACCACTCGGGTGGTGCGATCAGGTAGTCGAGGACGCCGAACAGCGGATACATCGTGACGACGATCCACAGCAGGCTCCGCATGCCCCGCCTGTTTCTTTGGAGCAACCAAGCTGACCATCGTTCTGCCTGTTCGACGGTCAATTCCGCCATCGTCAGACTCGAGTGAGCTTCACAATCGGATTGACGCCCGTGGCTTCTTCCAACAGCTCCAACTCCGCATCAGGCACCGCTTTGGCACCAAGCGCCAACAACTCTTGGCGTTCCCGATACTCTAGGAACCAGTCCAAGTGCAGTTCCATGAACCATCGGCTTGGGTTTTCCGGGACCATGTTGCCGACGTAAAGCGAGCCTCCGTCCCGTGTTGCTCCGAATAGGGTTCGGCAAAGCGATACCCAAGTGTGCGGCTGTAGATAGTCGAACAATCCGCACGCGTACACGGCGTCGAATGCGCCAGAGACGCTGAATACCGTCGACCCGCGGAGGAGGCGTTTGATGGAGTCGTGCAGATGAAGGACTTTGACCTGACCATGCCACTTGTTCGTCACGAGGCGCTGCAATCGACCATGGGAAAACGCGAGTGCTTGCTTGTCCTGGTCGAACAGGACGACCTCGAGTGGCACCCGGATCTCTTCCTGTTCTTCCAACAGCTCATACACTTCCTGCGCAGGCCCGGCGGCAATGGACAGAATTCTGATAGGTTCCCCACTCGCACGACTTGCCAGTAGTGCAGCGAGTTCACTCTTGACCAAATCCTTACGCGTTCGCACAGCGCGCGCAGCAGGCGTGCAAGCGAACGACATGCTCAACGCCTTGGCGAACAGACTCGGCCCTCTGAACAGATTCGTATACACGCTGTTCATAACCTCGAAGTCGCCGGGGTAGCCGAGTGGCTTGTGGCGAGCGCGGTGCATCCACGGCGATTGCATGAGCAGCGAATGCAGATGACGCACAGAGTACTCTCTGAGTGAGCCTCGTTCGGCTCTGGTGGCGCCCCGCAATGCTCGATCGATGTTGGCGGATAGCTCCACCACATCTTGGGCGAAACCGTTCTCGAGTTGACGGATCAGAGCGTCCCGCGCAGGCGTCGACTCTTCGCCGTGCAGCACGTGCCAGGGCAGCGACTTCTCCAACTCTGAGAGTTGGTCTTGCGCATCTTCCAGGAAAAGGCGGAGCTCGGCAACGCTTGCCTTGAACTGCGACTGACCGGACACGCGCCAAGTCGCCTCTTCAAACACCAAGCCGGGGGCGTGGCTTTCTCCGATCCAGGACTTGACGTCTCTGAGATGCAGAACGTCCTCGATGTTCATCAAGGTGTCGATGAACGAGGCGCCTACCAGCATCGCCCCATCGATACGCCGCACTGAGCTGACCCGAGCTCGACCTCGATACGCTTCGTGGTCATCGAAATGCAGCACGACTTCAGGTAGCACTGCACCCGGTTGAAGCATCAGCTCTGTGTCGACCTCGAACGCCACGCCGTTCTGTGAAACGTCGTGAAGTTCGCAGCTGAGCACCTCGTATCCAGTGTCGACTTGGACCTTCACACCGACCGAGCCGAGCTGTGCGCGCTGGTAGCGTTCGGGTCTGAAGTAGATGTCTCGTCCGCTGCCCCCGTCCAGCTCTGTGTAGTGAGACGTGCGATTGGTGCGCCCCGATGGGACTTCAGAGTCTCCGTCGGTAGGCTCGAGCGAAAGGGTTGCCAATTTTGAAGACATGCGGTCCCGTTGGTTCAGGCCAAGTGCTTGAGTTGATCCAGATTCGAGCCAGATCTTGAACCCACCCTAGCGCGTAGACTCAACACAGTACAGGGTGCAGTCGTTGGTCAAGCGCTTAGCTAAGCGCCTTTGGCGATGAGAACGTCACTGCTGGCGATGAGAACGTCACTGCGTAACTCGCAACCGCGACTAGCTCGTTTCGGTCAGTAGGTGGTTTCCAGGCTGACGCAGGATCGCGACATGGATGACGCGCCCGACCGATCGAGCGAGTCACTTCCTGGCCATGGGCTAGTCGCTAGTTGCTAGTCAACTTTGAGGTATCGGAGCATCGAGCCAACGACGAACAGGGCAGCTAGGGCTGCATCGTTGCGGGCACGGCCGCTGGGGCACGTCAGCGAGGTTGTTCAAGTCGGTTTCAGCTTTGCGTGGAGACTGTGTTTGGGATTAACGATGAGTCGGGGCGTTGCTACCGCTTGCGGATGGGGCGCAGCAACCGAACGGGGGCGCCCCGTGTACCCGGCAACTCGAGCGCAGAGGACCTGCTAATCAGAGAACCCATCGCTGCGGTGCACGGTCAGGAGATGGCCCTGGTGCATCACCCAGACCAGCTGCTCAACGCGGTCCCCGCGGACAGCCGTTTGCACGCCGAGACTGGAACAATTTGTGGGTTCTTGTATCAGAATGGGAAAAGCTTGTCCCATGTCGGACTGGAGCGGACGTGGCGCTCTTCGGCGCTCTCTCGAGTCCGTAGTGTCCATGTACCGGGAAAAATATCACGCGAAGTCAGTCGAAACGGCAAACGCATACGAAAGGTGCGGACGCAAAGCCATTGGCCTACAGGGCGATCGCCCCACGGCTTGAAGGGCCGCCGAAACTGCGACGGTTGGCTTCTCCTAACAAGTTCCCCCTCACGGAGATACCAACTCATGTCGAGACATGCTGCGCGACTTCTGCTGCTCATCGTTTGGTTAGTAGGCGGTCTGAGTTACCCGCTGCCAGTAAACGCCCAACCCGACGTCGCCCTTGGACGGGTCACCACCCAGGGGTCGTCCCTGGTCGCGGGAGAGAGCGGTGCTTCGCTCAGCTTCGAAGGTGGCGTCAAGGTTCACTTGGCACCTCTGGCCAGCGTGTCTCATCACGAAATGGATGTCTGGTTTCCGAAGCTCGGGTTGCGGCGCGCCCACGTCCTGCACTTGAAGCACGGTTTCGCGGAGGTGCGAGGGACCTTGCAACGTCCCGTTGTCGTGCGCTCGGGGCGGTTGACGGTTGCTAGTTTGGATTCCGAGCTTTGGGTGGGCGCCGCGTCCGCCGCCGCTGCGCGGGGGCGCAGTTGGATCCGCAAGCAAGGCAAGTGGCGTTGGCTCAGGGAAGGGCACCGTGTGCAGGTGGACGCCACGGGGAGGGTGACTCGCGCCAGTCTGGAACTTCCGTCGCCACGATTCGGGTCGCCAGAAGTCCTGATCGCCGCTAGCGGGAGTGTCTCCTTCCCCGGATTCAATTGGAGTGAAGTCGAAGGTGCGCGGTCCTATCGCTTGATCTTGCGGCGAGTTGGCGACGACCGCGAAATTGTACGCACTCACTACCAGACGGCCCCAACTCCCAGCGATGAAGCGCCCTTAGCGAATCTACGACCGGGGCGCTACGAGGCTGAGGTATACGCGGTCGACAGCTCGGGCCTGCCAGGTTTCGCCGGTTCGGCGGACGTCTCGGTGGTCGGCGTTTTGGGTGAGGGTGTCGTCGCTCTGGCCGACGGGAGCGTCTCCGCACCGCCACGAACGAACCTGCAACTCGAGTACGTGGAAGGGCTGGAGATGAGTCTGACCGACTCGAAGGAGTGGTTCGATGCGGTGCCGTCGTTGATGCTGCAGCAAGATGGGGGGCTCACCGTTCACCTCAAGCATCCGGGAAGCCGGCACGTTGCCGTGCTGAACGCTCACGTTCACACTCCTCCGTCCGCTCTGGTCATCGTGGGGCCGAAGACCGCGGTCTGGCCGAAAGATGAGGTAACTGCGAGCATCCACCTCGGCGCCCGCAGCGGATTGACACAGGAGACTGTGCGTATCGAGGCTTTCGTCGGCACCACGCCCATCGACTTGTCCTGGGCCGCCCATGGAGACTCGTTGACGACCACCATCCCGACCATCCGTGGGCCAGGTCCGTGGGTAATTCGTGTCGTCGTCTACGACGCGGTCGGCGAAGAAGTAGGCCGCGATCACTTGGAAGTGGCTGGCCCGGTTCCAGCCCGCAGGGCGAGCAACTCTTGGCACCCTGCGTCGCGGTGAAAACGAGGGGGTTTGGCCACTCTACCCTCTAGTCTACGGGCAGCCCGGCAGGCTTGGTGTGATCCCGTCAGTGCTCATGCCGGTCATTGCCATGCTGTCGTCGATGATGCCGAGGATCTCACCCGCCGCTGCGCCACCGGGGATTCTGCCGAGGATGGCGTCTTGGGCGGCGCCGCAGGGTGGGCCCAAGAATGGATCCGTCCAGTCGCCGGGATCTCCGCCCAGTAGTGTGATAGTCGCTCGCGCCACGAGCTCCGCCTCGATCTCGGCAATGTGTGCCCAAACACCGATGAAGCCGCCCGCTTGCTGCACCTGATGCAGCACCACCTTGGTACGCGCTAGCTCAGCTTCTACCTCCCCAATCGAGCCGCCCGAACCGTCCGACAGGATGCCAATGACGCTGCCCGTCACGTCGTCGATGGCCCAAAAGGCATCGGGAACGCCGCTATCTCTCACCACGAGGGTGTATTCCGAACCGAAGGGCTCCGTGCGCGGTCCCCAGAGCGAACGCTGGGCGTCGTCCAGCTCGAGTTCACTCGTGACAACTCCGCTACCGACCACAGTCAGCGACGCACCCTCCAACAATGACAGCGTGCTCTCTGGTCGTCGCGCGGCTTCCGCCACCGCCAAGTAGGCCGTGCGCTCCAACGTCAATCGCCAAGCTTCGTCCGCATCTGCACTTGCGGTGGCGTAGCGTGTCAATGGGAAAACGTCGATGGCCTCGATGAACCCGTGGTCCCAATGAGGGCGTCGAGTGAAGGCCGTTATGCGGGGGCCCGTCTCGAAGGTGAGGGGCGCCTCGATCGCCTCGGCCGTGAGAGCGGTGTTCATCAGAAGCAAGTCAGTGGGCGTCAAGAACGCACCTTTCGCAGCTGTCGACTGCGTCAACAACTCATCGCCGCTGAGCACCGCGTCGTAGACGGATTCGTAGCGTAGCTTCTCGTTGAGATAGTCGGCGAGGCGCGTCGAAAGACCCGGGGCGGCACCCTCGACCGAAAAGATGACCCGACCGAACAGCATTTCGTCCACTTCGGTCAGCATCTCGGGTGTCGCTTCGACGTAGGCCGTGGTGTAGCCACGGTCGAGCCCGGCGAGCGTGCGGGTTGCCTCGCGTCCATCCACTTCGACAGTCAAGTACAGCCCGGAAAGCTGCGGCACGGCCGCGGGCTGCTCGACGACCTCGTAGCTTCCGTCGACAGACACACGCCCAGCATCGAGGGAGACTTCGACCGCCCGTACTGGCTCGCCATCCTCGGGCGCAGTGTAGGTCAAGACGTAATCTTGAGCGGAGCGGACGCGGATGTATTCGAAGGCGCTGTCGATCGCTTCTGCTTGCTCATCCAACGTCACCGCGTCGCCACCCGACAGTTCTGCGAAAGCCGCCAGGGTGTCCTCCACGACAGGTCCAACGCCGATGGCGTAAACGGGCGCTCCGCCGGCGATGCCGGCTCGAAACTCCGCTTCCTCCTCGTCCGTCGAGTCCCCATCGGTGATCAAGACGATGACCGTCGGCCCTTCGGCGTTGGCATCGCTGAGGGCCTGCCAGAGCTCGGAGCCGTAAGCTTGAGTTTCAACCCAACCGACCTGGGCGCTCGCCTCATCCTCATCCAACGCCCATTGTTCCTCTGCGAACTCCACACCGAAGTTCACAACCCCAACGCGCACCTCTGCGGTGGGGAACTCATCGTAGAGGCGGGTGACAATCTCATCACCAAGAGTCACCGCTCCCGCCCCGCGGAAATCCTCGGGCAGACTCGTCGAGGTGTCGAACAGGAGCATCACTCGAGGTGGCGGCGCCGAGTTTTGGCGCACGGAAAATGCCATTGGTGCCCCATCCTCAGACAGACTGAACGCATCTGCTCCCAACCCCGGCACTCGCTGGCCGTCTTGGTCGCGGATCGAGACGCGCACGCTGACGCGAGGGAAACCGCTCGCGCTAACGGCCATCGTGGCGCTGTTGATGCGCTCCAAGTCTTCGGCGGCGGTGCTCCCACCACCAAGAGGCACTTCCCCGTTGAGCAACACCACGCCGTCCGATACCTCGAAGCGGTCGCCTCCGCGAGAGAATGGCGTTCCGACGAAATGCATTGCCTCGCGCTCTACGTCCGTCAGATCGGGCGCATGAACGGCCAGTGAGGGAATGAACACCTCCACATCGCCGGGGTGCATGGTGAGCTGCTGTGCGAATGAGGCTGCCGGCGAAAACGCCAGCTGAATACGACGACCGGCCAGTTCATCCGCCAAGAACTCGTGCTCGATGAGTGGGAAGCGCTCGAAGGGCGCATCGGAGCGAGCACCCGCGACGGCTATGCGGATCCGTTGCGTTTGATCAGGCGGCGCGGCATCGAGTGGCTCGGCGACAAGTAGGCTCTCACCAAACGCCGCGCCAGCCACCAGAGGGTTCGCATAGGTGGCTTCCCCATCGACGATGACCTCGACGATGGGGATCTGCTCCAATGTTGGGTCGAAAGCAACGCTACGATCCGGCGACGCCAACTCGGCGAGGCTCTCGGCGAGAGCTTTCGTCTGAGCTCTGTCTTCGTCGACGATGCTTGCATCGGTGCGCCCACGTAGACCCAGCACTTGGTCAAAACTCGCCAGTTGTGTTTCGTCGAGGCCTAGCTCAAAGGGTTCTGGCATCGCGCGAACGAGGATGTCCTCAGCGCTGACGCCCTCATCTGCGGGACCTCGCACTACTCTTGCTTCGAAGCCCGCGGCCCGGTAGAGCTCAGCGAGCAGCTCGGTCTTTTCTCGGGGCGTGCCGGCGCCACCGCGCAGGGTGGCGCGTGTCCCGCAGCGCATGCGAGACTCACTGCCGAACATGTCGTTGGTGCTTGGTGGATACGTGGTGATGTTGTCCCGCACGAACTCGAAGATCTCTTCCGGATCTCCTTTCTGCACGAGCAGCGCGGCCTGCGCGGGTAGATTGTCGGGGCTTCGTTCCAAAGCGCGAGCCGTCGATTCCCAGACTCGCCATGGTGTTAATTCGATGGCAGCATCCGGTTCAGTGACGGCCGCATCAGGACCAGCATCCGACACGACGGATGCATCCGGCTCCGGCTCTTCAGTGTCCGAGCAGTCTTCACAGGCCGCCTTGCTCTCATCCTGGCAACTGCAGCCAGCGCTGAAGATGCCGAGCACTACCCCAATCACGACCACCACACGAGCTGCGCGCATGAGCGCGAGCTTCGCAGAACTGCAGTCCTGGAGCAATCACGGGACGATTGTGCGCTTCTGCCCACATGCTCCGTGTTTTGGCCCACCAGCGCAGTTCGACGCTCCCACCAAGCACGAGCCGCTCAGTCGATTTGCTGCGTCCCCGAGTAGGGGTCTCCGTCTTCGAGGGTGGAGGTTACCCATACGATGACGACAATGACGAAAGACGAAGTGCGCTCCAAAGTGCGGGAGCAGTATGCTGAGGTGGCTCGAACCGGGGGGTGTGCCCCAAACTGCTGCGGCCCCGGGGCGAAAGCGAGCCTCGATTGGGGCTACTCGGAGCACGACATGGGCTCGGTGCCGGACGGAGCCAACATGGGGCTCGGTTGTGGCAATCCGCAGGCGATCGCGGCGCTGCAGGCCGGCGAGACCGTCCTGGACCTGGGCTCCGGAGGAGGCTTCGACTGCTTCTTGGCAGCGCGTCAAGTCGGGCCGGAGGGGCGAGTGGTGGGTGTCGACATGACCCCCGAAATGGTGAATCTAGCTCGCTCGAACGCGGAAAAACTCAGGCTCTCGAACGTCGAGTTTCGACTGGGGGAGATCGAACACCTGCCCGTGCCGGACGCCAGCGTCGATGTCATCCTTTCCAATTGCGTGGTCAATCTCAGCCCCGACAAGGAACGCGTCTTTCGAGACGCATTCAGGGTACTCAAACCCGGCGGGCGTTTGGCGATCTCCGACGTCGTAGAGATGTCGGAACTACCACGAGAGCTGCGAGGTGACATCCTGGCGCTCACCGGCTGTGCGTCAGGGGCGACACCTGTCGCGGAGCTAGAGCGCATGCTTCACGTTGCTGGCTTCACCGACGTGAACGTCCGGGTGCGTGAAGGCAGCGGTGAGTTGATTGAGCGCTGCCTGCCGGCGAGAGGCGTGCGGGAGTACGTCGCGTCCGCCACCATCGAGGCACGCAAACCGGGCGCTAGAGGCTGCTGTTCCCCGACTTGTTGTGGTCCGGAGAGCGCATGATAGATGCTGCCGCACGCGGCGCCTTCCAGGACCTGGAGCGAAAGCTGCGCCCCTTCGTCGCGCGCCGCGTGTCCAGTCCTGCAGATGTCGACGACGTCGTGCAAGAGGTGTTCTTGCGCCTTCACCGTGGACTCGGGCAGTTGCGAGATGATCAACGCTTTGGGCCTTGGGTATATCAGATCGCGCGGAATGCCATCGTCGATCATCAACGCAAGGTGTCGCGACATGCCGTAGCCACCCCACGCGTTGCGACGGACGACGGTGGCGCAGAGGTGCTCTTGGGCGGTGAGATCCTGGAGCTACAACCCTTCGACTCCTCTCCGACGGGACTGACCGGCGAGGAACACGCTGCGGACGTCGTCGCGCTGGTCGCAGACTGGGCAGCGCGCTTCGTCCAGCTGCTGCCAGCGCATCATCGTGAGGCGCTGACGTTGACCGAGTTGCAGGGCATGTCGCAAAAAGACGCCGCCGAGATGCTCGGCGTGTCCGTCACTGCGTTGAAATCGCGAGTACAGAGGGGGCGGCAGAAACTGAAAGAAGCGCTCGAAGGCTGCTGTCGCATCGCCGTCGACGCGCGAGGACGAGTGATCGGTTACGAGGCGCGTCCGAATGGGAAGCGCCCACCCGGCTGCAAGTGCTGATGCGCGAAGAACCGACCCTTCTAGGATCGGTTCTTAGCCAGGATGCCTTCACAGCCCTCAGTCTGGTCTGTCACGCGAGACACCGCATCGAGGGCCCCCGCGCCTCGACTTCAGATGCGAAATCCAATGCACTCGGCCCAGGCCGTCCCAAGAGGTAGCCTTGAGCGATGACCCCATGGGCCTGCGAGAGGTAAGCGGCTTGGGACTCGGTCTCCACGCCTTCCGCTACAACGTCCATTCCCAGCTGCTGTCCCAGTATGATGACCGCGCTGGCGATGCACGCAGAAGCCTCTTGCTCGATATCCGAAACGAAGGAGCGATCGATTTTCAGCGTATTGACCATGAATCGCTTGAGGTACGCTAGCGATGAGTAGCCAGTGCCAAAGTCGTCGATGGCGATGCGCACGCCCAGTTTGCGGAGACCCAGCAGCGCTTCGGCCGTGTGTGCGGTGTCACGCATCAGGACGTTCTCTGTGATCTCCAGTTCGAGATCCTTTGGCTCCAGGCCAGCCTCCTGCAGCGCCGTCCGAATGCTCTCCACTAGACCTGGGCGGTCGAATTGCTGTCCAGAAAGATTGACGGACATGCGCACCGTCCAATCTTGGCGAGCTTGTCTCCAACGCGCCAGCTCTGCGCACGCCTCGCGCGCTACCCAGGCGCCAACTTCGCCGATTAGGCCGAGTTCCTCGAGCAAGGGGACGAATGTAGCGGGAGACACCTGCCTACCATCTCGACGTTGCCAGCGAAGTAGTGCCTCAAAGCCAACCAGCGTTCCGTCCAGCAAGCGGTACTGCGGCTGATAGTGCAATCGGAAGAGGGAGTTCTTGACGGCTTCTCGCAGCTCCATCTCCAGGCTGAGTAAGTCCAAACCCTGCCCAGCGCCCGAGGCGCGTCGGTCTCGCCCTCCGCGCTTGGCGACGTACATTGCGTCATCTGCGATACGCATGAGGTCATCGAGTGTATCGCGGGGACTATTACCCATCGCGAGACCAATGCTCATGGATACCGTCACTGTTGCCTGTGCCAACTCGACGGGTGCAGCCATTGCTTCGTGCAGACGCCGGACGATCACTTCCGCCTCTTCCGGCCCTCGGAGTCGGCCCAGGAGGATGGCAAACTCGTCTCCGCTCAAGCGCGCCACAGTGTCGTAGTCACGGGTGACTTGCTGCAGACGCTCTGCCACCATTCGTAGCAGTGCGTCCCCCGCGTCGTGCCCGAGCGTATCGTTGATAGTCTTGAATCGGTCGAGGTCGATGCAGAGCAAGCCGACTTTGGCATCTTCCGCTTCGGCGACGGCCTGCGCCTGCGCCAGCTTGGCCCGTAGCGTACGACGATTCGCCAGCCCTGTCAGTGAGTCGAATGACGCCAAGCGAGACAGCTGCGAAACGAAGCGTCCTCGATGTCGCGCAAAACTGATGACTCGTCGAAGCTCCTGCGGCTTGATGTCCCCTTTGAGCAAGAACTCTTGAGCACCGCTTTCCAGCGCCTGACCGGCGACAGCCTCGTCTCTCAGACCAGTCAAAACGATGATCGGTGCGTCTCCGGCCACTTCCCTCAAACGACGGATGCAATCGATCCCGCGACCGTCGGGCAGCGAGAGATCGGAGATGACGACGTCGAAGGCGCAGGAGTCGAGCATCAACTCCGCGTCCCTCAACGTACCAACGACTTCGACATGCGCCTCGCAGGCCCGTTCCAACGCGCGACGAGTAAGAAAGGCATCAGGCACGTGGTCTTCTACGAGTAGCGCGCGCATCGACAGGGCTCTGTGCTCGTTGAGGCTAGCCCGACGTTGGCACAATGCGAACGCGCGTGAGATCGCGTCCAGCAAGGCGGCCTCGTCCCAGGGCTTTCCGAATACAGCAAACAGAGAGCCGTCGGCATGAGGGCTGCGTGGAAGGTCCATCTGTGGGATGCCCGTGACCAGAATCGCGACCATCGAGCGGTCGAGCTCTCGGAGTTTTTCAATCAGGGTCAGGCCGTCCATTCCCGGCATACGCAAATCGGTCACCACCACGCCGAACTTGACCTTCGCAGCCTGCGCTAGCGCTTCGTTCCCACTCCGACACGCAACCACATCGTATCCCGCCTTGCGCACGCAGCGCTCGAACGCGGCGCTCGAAAGGGGGTCGTCGTCGACGAACAGGATCCGATTGCCGTAGTTGGCGAGGTTCTTAACCTCGGCGTCTGAGCGGCGCCGCTGCAAGTCGATGCTGGGATCAGGCATGCCCTTCTCAATAGGAACGGACGATGAGAGAAAATCTAAATGCGCCATCACTGCGGGAGGTGTTCAAAGCCGTGTATTGAGCCCCAGCGCGGGACAATCTCGTCCCGCTCCCATCGATTCTGAATTCCGGTGCTAAACTCTTGGGCAACTGGAGCCGTTGCCTAGACATGTGAGCGCTTCGGACCCAAGTTCCCGTCATCCAGTACTACGGGACGAAACACTGAGGCTTCAGGAACTCGAAGCATGCCAAATCCTCGACACCGATCCGGAGCCCGCCTTCGACGATTTGGTCGACCTTGCCGCGGAGGTCGCAAACGTTCCCATCGCTCTGGTGTCGCTGGTGGACGCCCAACGGCAGTGGTTCAAAGCCCGACTCGGCTTGGAAGCCACGCAGACTCCGCGCGATGTCGCCTTTTGCGCGCACGCAATTGCCGGTGATGGGGCGTTCATCGTCTCCGACGCGCGACAAGACTCTAGGTTCACGGACAACCCGTTGGTCTGTGGCCACCCCAACGTGGTCTTCTACGCAGGTTTCCCGCTGCAGAGCGAAGGTCAACGACTCGGCACGCTGTGCGTCATCGACTACGAACCGAGGGAGCTCCGACCCAGGCAGCTCCAAGCGCTGCAGAAGCTCAAGCGCCAAGTCGAAGCTCAAATCCAGTTGCGCAAGAGAGTTCGAGAGTTGGATGAGACCCGCGAAAGCCTGGCAGAAAAGTGCAGCCAGCTAGAGCACATCGTCTCCTCTATTTCTCACGACCTGCAGGAACCGCTCAGGACAGTGGATTCGTTCATCCGGCTATTTTTGGAAGAGCACGGCACAGACTTGCATGGCGAAGCACGCCAGTACCTCGACTTCGCCGCTGAAGGAGCGCGGCGGGGCAAGAGCATGATTGATTCTCTCCTCGAGTTCTGGCGCGCCAGAAGCACGAAGCAAGCCACGTCGGTGAACTTGGAGGTAGTCGCCGACGAGGTTTGTATGGACCTGAGCGCGGTTATTGGTCAAACGCGCGCCGTCATTTCTGCTAAGCCGCTACCCACAATCGTTGGACATGGCCCGCTGCTGCGGCAGCTGCTTCAGAACTTGATTGCCAATGCCCTGAAGTACCGGTCGAGCGCCCCACCCATGGTAGATGTTCTCTGTGAACAGCAGGGAGCGCGCTGGGTGTTGTCGGTCGTCGACAACGGCGCTGGCATTCCAAAGGACCGGCTCGACCACATCTTCGATCCGTTCTACACGTCGGATGCTCGCGGAGCCAATGGCAGTGGCATGGGGCTTGCGATCGCCAAACGCATCGTGCAGGTCCACGGCGGGGACATCTGGGTCGAACGGACCGGAATGGGAGGAACGACCTTCCAAATCTCTTTGCCCATCATCCGAGAACCGGAGATTGCAGCGTGAGTCGCCGAGCCCCTCCGGGAAAAGGCGCGAACCGAGTGTCGCGCCGCAACATTCTGCGAGGCACGCTAGGCGCTGCTGTTACCTTAGCCGCCGCCCCCACGGTCTTCGCAAAGCAAACCTTCGTGGTGCGTGTATTGGGCACCCACGTGACGCTTCAAGAGACGATTCGCCAAAAGGCGGAGGAAGATCTCGGCATATCGTTGGAGTTTCAGCCCGGCGGAAGCGCCAACGTGCTCCATCAGGCCTCCACTCGCCCCGAGAGTTTCGACCTTTACGAACACTGGTCGGATAGCATCAACGTGCTGTGGCAGGCCCGCGCCATCCAACCTCTCGAGATCGCCCGACTGGACTACTGGGACCAGGTGAGCGCGCTCGCCAAAACGGGCCGCCTGACGCCCGATGCCCGATACGGGGCAGGTGACTCTCCCGAGCGAATCCTGTTCGTTCAGAAAGACGGGCGCCTGGACAAGAACCCAACGGAGTACATTAGCTACGTGCCCTATGTGCACAACACGGATTCGTTCGGGTACGACAGCAGGGTCATCAGCCCTGGCATCGCGTACGAGACGGAAAGCTGGGCCTGGCTCTTGGATGATAGGCACCGGGGGAAAGTCGCCCTCGTCAACCAGCCGACGATCGGCCTGTTTGATGCCGCGTTGGCGGCGCAAGCGTCTGGCCAGCTCGCATTCCGCGACATCGGCAATCTGACGGAACCCGAGCTAGACTCTCTTTTCCACCTACTGATCGACTACAAGCGGCGTGGGCACTTTCGCGGCGTCTGGCGCTCCGTACCAGACTCGGTTGAGATGATGCGACGGGGGGAAGTGACGGTAGAGAGTATGTTCTCGCCTGCTGCCTCAGCGCTCAACGGCATGGGTGTCCCGTGTGTGTACGCTGCTCCGAAGGAAGGCTACAGAGCATGGCACGGCGTGATGTGCCTCTCCTCTAGTGCGAAAGGTCTGGCCAAGGATGCAGCCTACGCCTACATGAACTGGTGGCTTTCGGGGTGGCCGGGTGCTTTCATTGCGCGACAGGGTTACTACATCTCGACCTCGAAACTGTCTCGGGCCTACCTGTCTTCGGCAGAGTGGGACTATTGGTACGCAGGCAAGCCGGCAGCGACTGACTTGAAGAATACTCAGGGGGAAATCGCTGTGCGCACCGGACAGCGGCGCAATGGGGGCTCTTACGAGCAGCGCTTCCGCAACATCGCCGTTTGGAACACCGTGATGCCAACTTACGAATACTCCTTGCAACGTTGGGCGGAATTCCTCGCAGCCTAGGAGCAGAAAAGTGGGCGAGAGACACGACCCAGGGATGGCGATGAAAGAAGGTAGAGGGGTGATGCGGTTTTCGATCGGGAAAAAGATCGCCGCATCTCTGCTGACGATGGTCGTGTTGGTTGCGGTTGTCAGCTTCGTGGCATTCAGTGCCGCACGTAAACAGAGCGGACGATTCGAAAGCGTGCGCCTCGCTAACGAGCGAGCAACGACTGTCCAGGGTGTAGATAGGGCCATCGTCGCCCTGCAGCGCGATGTAGAGCATTATACGTTTACTGGCCACCAGAGCATCGCGGAAGCGGTTCGCGCACGTGGGTTGCGAGTTCGCAGCGAACTTGACCGCATTCAAAAGCTGACGCAAACGCAGGAGGAGGCGGAGCTGGTGCAACGTCTGCAAGCGCACCTCACTGAATATGAGAGGGCGTTCGAGCAAGCCGTGGAAGAGCGTGCGCTTCGGCACCGACTCGTTTCGGGCGTCGCCCCCGAGGCGGCCAAAGCATTTGAAGAGTCACTGATGTCACCATCGACTCTAACCGCGCGACAGCGCGCGATACAGCAGGACTTGGCGGATGCCATGTACGCCGCCGAAAGGTCTCTGTACCAGTACCTGCACCACCCGCGGTTCAAACTGCTGACCGATGCGGAGCGGCGCGTCAATCAAGCAAGCGCCGATTTCGTCGCAGAGCTGGGTCCGGACGCCCCAGAGCCAGAGTCCATCCAGCATGCCCGGCGTTACACCGGTACGTTCACCCGTGTAGTGCAAGCTACCCGGGGGTACCTGCACCTCACCGGTGTAGTAATGGCCGGCGAGGCGTTCGAGTTCGGCTACGTCACCAAGCAACTCCGAGATTCCATCCTGAGCCAGGTGGCGCCCATGTCGGAAGCGTTCGCGCGCGACGTCGCGAAGACGAGGAGCACGCTCGTCCTCGTTTGCCTAGGTGCCATCTGCGTTGCGCTCTTCGTTGCCTCACTGCTCAGTCAGAATCTGCTGCGCCCCATTGCTGCAATCTCCAGGACGCTCACCGATCTCGCCAACGATCGAGAAGCCGACATCCCAGGAACCGAGCGCCACGATGAAATCGGTCAGATCGCGCAGGCGGCGGACGTCTTCAAGCGCAAGAATTTGGAAACCAAAGCGCTGCTCGAACGGGCGCAGCACCTCACCACACAGCTCGAACAACACAAGCAGCAGCTCGAAAAGTCGAACGACGAACTAGAGCAGTTCGTGTATACGGTATCCCATGACCTCAAGTCTCCCGTCGTCACGAGCGCGGGGTTCCTGGGAATGATTCGCAGGCTCGCGGAGCGAGGCGAAGTCGACAGGGCCATCGAAAAGCTCGACGCACTAGAGAATGCCAACCGTCGCATGGCTCACCTGATTGATGACCTGCTGCATCTCAGTCGAGTTGGGCGGGTAGATCTGGAAACGTCGCGACTGGATCCGAAGGCTATGCTGGACGAATGGAAGAGAGTGAACCAACCACAGCTGGAGGAGGCTCACTTGGACGTCGTCGTCGACCAGTTACCGGCAGTGGATGCGAATCCGTCGCGGTTCATGCAGGTTTTTGACAACCTGTTGACCAACGCGCTGAAGTACGGGCGTTGTGCTTCCGGCAACGGCGAAATCAGCGTAGCAGGGCAGGAAGTCGACGGCGAAGTCCGCTACTGCGTTCGGGACCACGGCCCCGGTATACGTCCGGAATACCACGAGAAAGTTTTCGGCCTGTTCCAGCGACTGTCGACGGATACACCGGGTACCGGTGTGGGCCTTGCGATTGTCGATCGAATCATGAAAACCCATGGTGGGCGCGTCTGGGTCGAGTCGACCGGCGACAACGACGGGGCTCGTTTTTGGGTTGCGTTCCCCAAGACGCCTGTTAACCGTTCCTTAGAAGCACCGTACTCGTTATCATGAATGTCTTGTTAGTCGAAGATAATGACGAGCACGCCGAACTCGTCGAGTTCGCCTTGGAATCGCTCGTCACCGGTATTCACCGTGTCTCCGACGGCGAGCAAGCTCTCGCTCAGCTGACCCAAGAGAGCCGCTACGACCTCGTGCTACTGGACATCAACATGCCGCGTTTGAGCGGGATCGATGTGCTAGAAAGAGCCAGGGAGACCGCTGCGGGCCGACGCACTCCCATCGTCGTGTTGACCACATCTGCCTCCCCCCGCGACCGGTTCCTCGCGTACCATCATCACGCCAACGGGTACGTCGTCAAGCCGACCGAGTTCGACGAGTTGGAGAAGATGTTGCGCTCGGTGGTGGAGTTCTGGGGCAAGTGGAACAGAAAGCCTGATCCCGCGTAGCGAGTCGCTGACGACGAGCGCGTGGTTCTCGTCTGCGTGAGGCGACGCAGATGATCGGCACATCGCTTGGCGATCATGGCGCTTTCCGCCGTGGGCCTGCTGAATGTGCTTGCGGCTGCGAAGCACGGCCTCGTCGTTCCGTTCTTCACTTCCCAGCAGGATGCCAAAGCTGTGGCTTCCGATGTGGCGCATTGTTCGGACGTCCCAAACCTCAGCCGAGCTGGTCATCGGGAAGCAGCGATAGTTCGAACGGGAGCAGTAGACTTTTCCGTGAACGACGCTAGCGCTATTCAGGTAAACGATTGGGCCATCATCCGGACCCTCCCACTTGGCAACGAGCTAGCCGTCTTTGGTGCACTTTGCGATCGTGCGATTGTCCACGGCGTAGAAGTGGTTCCTGCCGACCCCGATGCCCTGATTGGGCCCCGACCAGGTGGGTTCCACTCAGATGTCTTCGCAGTACCCAAAGCTACACGCCTGGCGTTCACCGCATTGGACCGTCGTCTGACAAGGCGCACACTCGGTGACTCCGTTCGCGGCTTCCTCGTAGGCGCAACTACATGGCTGTGAAGGCACGAAGGGAGAGAGGGGCCCCATTTCGAGGTCCCGCTCGACTCGCATCGCACACTGGGGGACCACTCCCTCATCAGCTTGCAGTGCAATCAAGTCGAGACCACCCGGCGCTGGGAGCGAACCATCGACGAACCCGATCACTCGACGTGCCAGGGGATCAGCCGGACGCCGTTCAGCATCTACTGTTGTCATTAGGTGAACTGGTCCCCAGATTGGATAGCTTCCGTGGCGAACATTGAACTTCTCCCTGGAGCGGACAGTTCGGTTGGGCAGCGTCGCACAGGTCGCGCCAGAGTCTTGAAAAGCCAACGGTCGCACCGTGCTACGGTTCTGCTCGACATGACTGGCAGAAAGGATTCCGATGGCCGAGTTGGCAGCTTCGCGCGGCACACGTAGGAGTCGTTCGAGAAGATCACCGCTCCCGGACGTCTCAGTGCCGCGAAACTGTACTGCTGGGACGCCGATGCCCAAGCCGATCATCGTTTGCGTGCCGGAGGAGGCGTTTCGCTGAAAGATGAACGACTCCTCGGTCCAGGGCGAAACGCCCGATTCGGCACCAAAGCCGTAGACGTAGTAAGCTGCTTCCGCGCTGATGGACTGCTCCTGCGAGGCCTGGGGCACTGCGAAAACCATCGTCTGCACGGGTCCCAGAAAGTCGGCGACGTTGGAGGGGAGACCGTTGGCTAGTGGTAGGCAACTTCCAGGGAAGACGTCGGACACGCCGATATCGACGACCGCCGTCCCGGTCAGCAGTTCGCAGCTGGTTTCATCGCCCGCCGCGTTCCACGTCGATAGCGTGCCTTCCTGCAGAGCTTTGCCTTCGACGATCAGTTCGACGCCGAGACAGGACCCGAGGCCAGCGTAGTAGATGCTCGCACTCTCCGTGGCCGCGAGGACTTTGGCGACCTCTCGAACCAGAGGCTTGATGGCCGTCGACCCAGCGACAACCAAGGCCTCTGCTTGCAGCGGCGGGCATGGTTCAGCTCGGGTGCGGGATACGGAGAGAATGCCCACCAGGACTAGGCTCGTTGTGGTTGCTGTTCGCGAAGCTTGCATTGGGTACGCTATGGGGGGCTTGGGGGTAGTGGTGTCAGGGTACCGTCGGGTTCGAGGCGCGTAACACGCTGGTTGTCGAAGTGGGTGCACACGGGAGCAGCAACGCCATCCTCGCCATGCGCGACGCCAGCATCATTGCCGCCCACGTCAGTTGGAGTCAGTTTCTCCACCCGGTACGCGTCCTCGATACCGAGCATGGTTTCGCATGCCAATCCCAACACAGCCAAGGAACACGCCGCCAGGACTGGGAGGGCAGCTCGACGGCTCGTCACCAGGACCCCGAGTAAGTGAGCGCAGCGCCCGTCAACGCAACGCCATCTTCTGTAGTGTTTGACGTGGAGATCGGTGTCCAGATCCATATCCCCAAGCCCGTCAAAAGCATCGTGGTCGAACCCACTGAGACGAAGGTCGCGCTGAGCGCCAAGTGCTTGGCGTCATTTCGAAGCTCGACACCCCGAGCCAGACAGCGGTGTGGGTCCGCCGCATCACAGAACTTCAGGGACTGTTCATTGGCGTCGTGGGCTCGATAGCCCAAGTAACCTGCCACGAGCATACCAACTGCTCCGACGATCGCCGCCGAAGCGCCGACCCTGGACCAGCGCCGTTCGGCTCCTGGCGTCGCCGCATGGTTCCCCGATGGATTGGCGCGCTCCTTGCTGCGGGACTTGACGGGCGGGAGCCTCTTCAAGGCTGGTACCTCCAGCCGCTGCAGGTGAGGTCCTTCCGGGACATCCAATTCGTAGGTCCAATCCCGATAGCCTGGTGCTTCGACGTGCACGTCGTGAAGGCCGGGATCTACAGGCACCGGAGAACTCCAGAGTGCTCTCGGCACGGTGAGATCACCGAGGCGCACTTCGTCGGCAACGGTATTTTTTGCCATCACGATGCGAACCATGGACAGGCGTGCTTGGAGAGCTTCTGCTCGCCGGTGCGCGATCATTCGCCTGGTGTCGTCATCCAACTTCGATGCCAGCGATTCCGCTTCCCGGAACAGGCCCCAAGCGCTCGCTGATCGACCGAGATGCTCGTAGCAGTCGGCCAAGCGAAGAATCGTTCCAACCCCCTCCTCCAGCTGTAGCGTCCCCTCGAACGCCGCACACGCCTCGGTGTATTCGCGCTCCTCCATGAGCTTGACGCCGCGTTCAAAAAGAGCTTCCGCCGCGGCGCGCTCAGCTGGGGTGGGTGCAGCCTTTGCACACAGAGAGTAACCGCACAGCAGCAGAACAACGAACAGCCGCAACCCCATGACTAGTTCCTTCCACCGAAGAACCTGGTGTCCCAGGGGTCGATGCTAGCGGCCGGCTGCGCCGAGTCTCGAGTTGTCTTGACCCGCTTCTTCGTGGGGCGGGGAGTGGCGGCGCTCGTGGCCCGTTGGGAGCGGCGTTGGTCGCCGGCTGACGGGGAGGGCGCGCCCGGCGCAGCAAGTGGTTTCGTAGCTGGCACGCTCGGCTCAGCGTCTGTGGTTTTGGCAGGGGCCGACAGACTGGTGGGTTCGCTGCTGCTTCGGGCGAGCGCGGAGCCGTGAGTCGCGTCACTTCGGGCGAGCGCGGCGTCGTCGGATAGCCAGCCGGCTAGCAGCGCGCTGACGATACCTGAGACCATACACAGGCCGAGGGCGACTCCAATCAACTGGCGTCTTGATAGGTCGCCGAAAGCGCTGGCGAGCAGCTCACCCAGTGTTGGTGATTTCCGCGTGAACGCGGGCGCTATTGCTTCACTGGCGAGCGCCGTTCGCGGGGGCCCCTGCACCCGGTTTGTCGACACGTCGCGGACGCCGCTCACGGGCACGGGTTCTTCCACCGAAAGAGGCGATGTCGCTGGTGGTCGTTCGTTGTTTTTTTTGGCGCCGTCACCGATAGCAACAGCATCCTGCAGCGTTCGCAGCCGTTCGTGGGCTTGGTGCCCCAACTTGGCGTTCAAGAAGTCTGCCAAGTGCGCTTCGGCATCCGGTCCTGCCGCGTCGGGCTCCGCAGTGGCCAGGGCCTCACGCATCTCACGGGCGGTTTGCCAGCGCAGAGCAGGATCCTTGGCTAGCGACTTGAGTAGCACAGACTCCAACGCCCAGGGGTAACCTCGCACGAGGGTCGAGGGAGGTAGTGGGGCTTCATGCCGAAGCTGGTGGAGCGTCTGCTCGACGGTATCGCCGCGGAACGGATGTCGCCCGGTCGTCAAACGATACAATAGCGCCCCCACCGAGAAAATGTCCGCGCGGCAGTCGACAGGCTGCGAGCCGAATTGTTCGGGGGACATGTACGCGACCTGACCTCCGAGCATGCCGTTTTGAGTGAACAATGCCGCGGCGAGTGTGGCTTTGGCGAAACCAAAGTCCAACAGCTTGGCCGTGCCGTCGTGCGACAGCATGACGTTGGAAGGCGAGATGTCGCCGTGGACGATCCCCAACGATTGCCCTTCGTTGTTCTGAACCTCGTGAGCCGCGTGCAGGCCATCGCAGATCTGCAGGACGATATTGACCGCTAGCGCTCTCGGAATGCCACCGCTGGAGGCGCTGATGTGTTGAAGCTCGCCGAGCGACTCCCCGTTCACCCACTCCCGCACGAGGTAGAAGTTGGGCCCCTCGTCCCCAAGCCCAACCGACCGAACGACATTTCGATGAACGATTGACGCAGCGAGCCGTGCTTCCTCGCGCAGTGCTTCTTCTGAACCACTGGAAACCAAGAGTCTCCTGGGAATCGTCTTGATGGTGACAACTTCGTCAATTCCGCTGCTACCACACAACCGTGCAGACCAGAGCTGCGAGGTCCCACTACCCGAGAGCGGCAGCAACAGCTCGTAGTGCCCCAAAGCCTGTCCAGCGCGAAGGCGTTCAACCTCCAAGACGGCAGTCGTGGGCGCTTCGGTGTCAGCATCAATCGAGTGTAGTTTGCGCGGTTGGACTGGTGGTGCAAGCTGGTCATCAGCTCCAATGGTTGGCGCAAGCACGTCGAGCCTTAGCGAAGATCCGTTGGCCATGGCGACCTTTCCGGTGGCGCGGTGCCACCTCTGTCAGCGGTGTGGGAACTGGTTGCGGGCCGTTTGTGCCTCAATTGGGGCACGTTGTGGAACCTACATCTGGGCCTTGTCCGTGAAAATCACAGGACCGTCACTGTCGGGAACTCGTTCGTCTGGCACTGGCAATCTTCCCGCAACGATTCGGACGGTCACCCTACACGGCATAGCTGCGAATAGGGAACATGTCCACAGGGTGTGGCAGTCTGGACAGCACCTGTTCATGACTGCCCACGGTAGCCGGTGCGTGATGGAACTCACGGCGCCGCGCAGCGGCATTACGGACTGGCGCTGCGAGTACCAATCGTCGCAATTGGGCAACCTGGTCGTCTTGCCGTCAGCGTGCACGCCAGTTCCGAACCCGAAACCAACAACACCGCTTTGGATACGAAGCTCGGCGAGCCAGTTGTATCCGGTGACGGCTGCAGTTCGGATTGCCGGCGGGAGGACGGAGGCAGCCATTTCACGCTTCCGGCTCGTCGGATGCGGGCCGCGTTCGTGCGATACCGCGGCCCTGCCTCGGCGGCTCGTGGGCCGCGGAAACAGGCGTCGTTGCACCAAGCGCGTTCTGACGCTATGGCAGCAAGACGATGACGCCGGTGTTACGGGTTTCCCAGCTCAACAAGGTCTATGCCGGTGGCCTGACTGCCCTCTGCAACGTGGACCTCGAAGTCCACAAAGGGGAAATATTCGCGCTACTGGGCCCCAACGGCGCCGGCAAGACGACGCTCATCAACGTCATCTGCGGTATCGTCACCCCCACTTCCGGGAGTGTGGTCGTCGGGGGTTACGACCACCGCACTGACTACCGCGCTGCCCGTCGTCAAGTCGGTTTGGTCCCCCAGGAACTGCACACGGACGCTTTCGAAACGGTGCTCGCCACCGTGCGCTTCAGCCGCGGTTTGTTCGGCAAGGCACGGGACGATGCATATCTCGAGCGGCTCCTCCAGGGCCTATCGCTGTGGGAGAAACGCGACCAGAAGATCATGACTCTCTCGGGCGGTATGAAACGCCGCGTGATGATCGCTAAAGCGCTGAGTCACGAACCGGAGCTCTTGTTCTTGGACGAACCCTCGGCGGGGGTCGACGTCGAGCTTCGCCGCGACATGTGGGAGCTGGTGCGGTCGTTGCGGGATAGGGGGGTCACCATCATTTTGACGACGCACTACATCCAAGAGGCGGAAGAGCTCTCCAATCGAGTGGGTGTCATCCGCAAAGGCGAGCTCATCGTCATCGAAGAGACGAGCACACTGATGCAGAAGATGGGGAAGAAGACGCTCACGCTGGAGCTGACACAGCCGCTGACGGAGATCCCGGGGGGGCTATCGCGCTGGAACCTCGAGTTGTGTCGCGGAGGATACGCATTGCGCTATCACTTTGATACGAAGACCGACTCCAGCGGGTTGCCCGCGTTGCTGCGCGCTCTCGACGAAGCCGGCATCGCCTTCGAGGACTTGCAAACCAAGCAGAGCTCCTTGGAGGAAATATTCGTCAGCCTGGTTCAAGAAGCTTCCCAGGAGTCCCGCGCGTGACAGCAAACCTCCGAGGAGTGTGGGCCATCTACCACTTCGAGATGGCCCGTTTCAGTCGCACCTTGATGACCAGTCTCATCATGCCCGTGATCACGACCGCCTTGTACTTCGTGGTCTTCGGCTCAGCCATCGGATCCCGTATGGAGGCCATCGGTGATGTACCGTACGGAGCCTTCATCGTTCCCGGGTTGATGATGCTATCGATGTTCACTGAGAGCATCTCCAACGCGAGTTTTGGTATCTACATGCCCAAATGGACGGGCACCATCTACGAGCTGTTGTCGGCTCCGGTGTCTCCACTAGAGACTGTGATGGGGTACGTTGGGGCGGCGGCCACCAAATCGATCGTCATCGGTCTCGTGATCTTTGGGACCGCCCACTTCTTCGTCGACGTTCAGGTCGCGCATCCCTTCTGGATGCTGGCCTTCTTGATGGCGATGGCAGCGACGTTCTGTTTGTTTGGGTTCATCGTCGGGATTTGGGCCAAGACCTTCGAGCAGCTGCAGGTGATCCCGCTCTTGGTCGTCTATCCCCTGACGTTTCTGGGCGGAGCGTTCTACGCCATCGAGATGTTGCCGCCGTTCTGGCGGCAGCTGACCCTGTTCAATCCCGTGATTTACCTCATCAGCGGTTTTCGATGGACGTTCTTCGACCAAGGCGACGTCAGCATCGAGGTAAGTCTCCTGGCCGTGACCGGGTTTCTGGCGATCTGTCTCGCTGTGATCTTCTGGATGTTCCGGACTGGGTACCGGCTCAAAGAGTGATGGGCCGGGCCCACCTCGCGCTGCGGGCTATGGGACGGTGAGACCTCTGAGGTAGATGTCGAGGTGCCGGCGAGCGAGTGCCCGTGCCTGATCACAGGACATACCGAGGGCAACAGGGCGGGAAAAGCGGATGATCGGGATCACGATATCGACAGGTCGAAGATCGTTGCCCACGGCACCCTCTCGTTTGCACCGAGCCACGATCGCCTTCAACAGTTTTGTGATGTGTTGTCGCCGTCCGGACCAGCCTGGGTTGTCGAGCAACAGGGGCAGCGCGAAGCCGCGCAGACGGAAGTCCGCGTTCTCGAGCGCTTGAGAGCGTTGCCCGACGGTAAGCAGAAGGCGGCGGAAACAAAGCCTATGATCGACCGGCTCCGGACCTTCGTCGGGTATCGGGAGTATCCGAAGTACAGCTGGGTTTGCCGCTACTTCGTCTACAGGCAGGCGTCGCTGACAGAGGCTGCGCGTTTGGTTGAAGCCGGCGTGCTCAGCGATCAGGAAGACATCTCCCTTCTCACGTTCGGTGAACTGTGCCACGCCGTGCGCACGTCCCGCGTGTCGTTGGTCTTCCGGTCTCAGGAGGCACCGTCGAAGGACGTGCACGCGTCATCTTCGACATCCAGGACGCCGAGTTAGAAACGGGGGACATCCTCGTCAGCGTCTTCACCGATCCGAGTTGGACCCCCGTTTTCCTAGGCACTGCAGCGCTCGTCACGGAGGGGGGAGGACTGATGACCCACGGCGCCGTGATCGCTCGCGAGTACGGTCTACCTGCCATCGTCGGCGTCGACAATGCTACGCGGCTGATTCGCAACGGGCAGCGGATCCGTGTCAACGGCATCGAAGGATGGGTCAAGCTCTTGACCTAGCCCGAGCGGTACACCCATGGGCAGCGGTGCGGGCATGCGCGTTCGCGCGCCTCGAGATTTGCGACCGCTCGAAGTCAGATGACCACCGCACGTGAAGGCTAGTGGCGGAGCCCTACTGAATGCTCACCGGCCTCGTTCTGCGAAAATGTGAAGATAATAGTTAATTAAAACATGATGTTACCAGACAGAGTGAATGCGAGTGAATTCGCTTTCGAGATCCGAACCGTGGACTTCAGAGAGCGAGCGTGCGATTCCGACTGTCATGCCCCAGCGCGGTAAGACTGCCAACGCCGGCGTGGATGTGTTTCGGTATCTCGACTACCGGGCCTATCTCACGGCGTGGTACGAGAGCAAGCGGGGGCGTCTTTCGTATCGGGCCTTCGCCCGACGAGCTGGGTTGGGGGCTCCGAACTACTTGCAGCAGGTGATCGCGGGGAAGCGAAACTTGACGGACGACACCGCGCGGCGCTTTGCAAGGGCATGTGGGCTGTTAGACGACGCCTGCGAATACTTTGTCGTGCTGGTGCGTTTCAACCAAGCCAAGACCGACGCTGACCGCAATCTGCACTACGCCGATCTATCGGCGTTTCGACGCTACCGTCGAGCGCACCGTCTGGAAATGGCGGATGCCGCGTATCACTCGCATTGGTTCTTGCCCGCCGTCAGAGAGCTGGTCCATTGCCCCGACTTCGTTGAAGACCCTGGATGGATTGCATCGACCTTGTATCCTCCCATCACCAGTCAGCAGGCCAGCGCTGCGTTGGAGGTGCTGCTGCAGTTGGGCTTACTGGAGCGTGATCCAACGGGTCGCTTGCGGCAGCGCGAGCGGGTTGTTTCCACGGGAGCAGAAACTGCCGGCCTGCACATTCGCAACTTCCACAACGAGATGATGACCAGGGCTTCCCACGCCATGGAACTGGTTCCGCGTGAGTTGCGCGACATCTCCTCGCTCACCCTCAGTGTCCGGACGAAAGATATTGCGGAGATCAAGCGACGGCTCGTCGAGTTTCGTCGTGAGGTGGTTGCCCTATGCGATGCCGAGCAGTCACCCGAACTCGTCGTCCAACTCAACCTGCAACTGTTCCCTTTGACACAGCCGAACATCAACAAAGAAAAGGATGGGGAAGAATGAACGTTTGCCATGTACACAAGCTCGAAGCGGAGCTAGGGCGCGGGCGTGTGCCATCAGGCCAGAGGTCGCGGGGCTTGGCTAGGAGCTCAACCCGTGCGCTATTGGCAACGACACTGCTTCTTCTGGCAATACCGAGCTGCGGTGCCGATTCGGCAAGTCCGAACAGTACGGAGACCGGCAACCCGCCGTTGCTCACCTCGGGCAAGATCATCGTCGAGAGCGATGGCGATGGGTTGGTGGTGATTGGCGAGGAAGGTGCAGTGGAGCCCGGGCGTTCTACCGTTACCGTGTCGAACACTTCGAATGGAGAGATGGCGAGCGTGCGCTCCAACGGCGACGGGTCCTTCGAGTTAGAAGTCGACGGTGAGCCGGATGACTCGCTGACGCTCGTGGCGGAGTCGACGAGTACGGGCTCGTCTCAGACCTTGGCGCTGAGCCAAGGGGCGAGCGATCCCACGCTCGCCGGTTGTGAGGCGATCTGCAGTGCACCTGAGTGTGGTGCTTCAGAATTCGCTTTTCCGGTGGTTGGGTGCCGTTGCGATGATGGGGGATGCGATTGCTCCTTCGATGAATGTGTCGAGGCTTGTCAGCGTGATATGAGCGACTACCGCGCTCAGAGTCTCGACTGCGCCGCGATGGTGCCGAAGCTACTGGGGTGCATGGAGAGTGCGTCCTGTGAACTCCTCGGTACGGGAGACATCGAGGCACTGCTTGGGACCCCTGCGTGTGAGGGGGTGGAAAGGATCGAGGAGGAGTGCGTGCTGGGCGGAGGCGTGCAAGGGTGCGGGACATTCGTCACCGAAGGGGGACGTAGTATCGCCGGGTCAGCGCCAAGCAGTTGTGGGACGTTTGTGCAATGCGCCGACGCCAACTACGGCTATGATTGCCATCTGGTTGACGGGGAGATGGGGGACTACGAGTGCACGTGCCGTATCGACGGTAGGGCGACGAGTTCTGCACGCAGCGTCAGTCCGTGTGTCTTCGGCGCCGAGGGCTGGGCTGACCTTGCCTTGATGAACTTCCGTTGCGGCTGGGACCTGCCGATGGGGACCGAGTACGAGTTTGGCGACTGCCAGGTAACGGACTCCATTCCGGCGGGGAACGAGTCGCCGGAGTGTGAGCTCTCCGCAGAGTGTGGGGATGAGTCCTTCTCCGTCGAGTGTGTGGCCTCTGACGACGAGTCTCAGGTCTTGTGCTCCTGTAATGTAGATGGCGAGGTGGTGTTCGAACGACAATTGGACGCTCAGGGTTGCGCTGGTGGGGCCGACTTGTATGATGAGGACACCGCCCCCTCCGAGCAGTCCACATTGCGTGCGATGAATGCTCTGTGCGAGTGGCACCTGACTGCTGGAGCTGAGTGATGGGGACCCTCATGCACCCCCGGCCCGAGGTGCCTTCGGCCGACGAGAGCAACGCTGGGTGTCAGCGCGGCGCTTGAAATCCTGTGCAGCGTCGCCTCGCTCTGCGGCGCGCCCGCCGGCGCAGTAAACCTCCGCCGGTGATAACCCGGAGAGCGGTTCGTGGGCGCCCGGAGCGTCCTTGCTGCGCGCACGCACCTCGCCAGTCGGGGTCGCCTACCAGCCGGTTGCACACCGACGCCGCACTATTTGAACCAGCCGGGCTCCAGTTTTCGGCGAAATCTACAACACCAGCCAACGTAATCCCGCGAAAATGTGGCGTTCGTCGACGCACTGGGTCTTCGGTGGCCGGGACGCTGCTTGCTTGCGCTCACCTTGAAGACTACGGTGCATCAGGTCAGCGTCAGTCACGAGATGACGCTGGCCCCGCATCATGCATCGACGCTTACGCCGAGTCGCCAGCTTTGGACTCATTCTTGTCTCACCTACCGCCTGTGTCGGAGAGCGATTCGAAGCACCTCTAGACGGTATCTCTTCGCCCGCGCCGGCGATTGCCGTAGGCGGGACTGACGGACCTGCCACGCCCACGACGGACGTCCCTGTCGATACGACGACGGATGGCATCACGCCCAACGTCCCGGGCGAGGTCGATGGTGTTCCCAACGATGCCGTCGTAACGGAGGGACAATCCCCAGAACCACCGACGCTAGATGGCAGTGCGCCCAACACGAGCGCGCCCGTCGAGGATCCGGAGCCGGTCTCAGTCCCCGATGCAGGCTCGCCAAGCGCCGGAACGACAGACGGTTTGGAACCGACGCCAGTTCCCGAAGCAGGTCTGCCAACCGAGCCAAGCGAAGCAGCGGGCGACGAGTGTCCAGAGCATCCGGAACAAGCCTTGCGTGGTTCTTGCGGTTGCGGCTTCGAGCCGGACGAGGCTTGTGTGGTCCTCGCGGCTTCGTTGGCTCACCGCTACTCCTTTGAAGGCACGGGCACCACAGCCGTGGACGAGGTTGCAGGCGCCGACGGGGAACTACACAACACAGAGCTGACTGGAGCGGGATTGCTCGAGCTCGACGGAGATTCCGCATACGTGGAGCTCCCGCCCCACATGATGTCCGTCTTTTCGGAGGCCAGTTTCGAGCTTTGGATCCGCTGGGATGGCGGCGACGAAAACCAGCGTCTGATCAATTTCGGAACTCTCAAAGAAGACGGTAGCGTCCCGCCGACCTTTCTCTCGTTCACACCTCGTAATGGGTCGAACGAGCTGTCCGTCGGCATCCGCTCCTCACAGCGAGAAGCGCAGTACATGGATGTGAGCACGCCACTGAGGCGAGACGGCGTGCGCCATCTGACGATCGTCTTCGATGACGTCGAAGAGCGGATGACGCTCTACATGGACGGAGAACGCATCGCGAGGAAGTATACGGAGCATTCGCTGACCCGTCTCGAGGACGGGACCAACTGGCTCGGGCGCGCGCTCTACTCCGCCTACCCGTACTTCGCGGGTGCGATTTTGGAGTTTCGAATCCACGACATCGCGCTCAACGACGACCAAGTGCAAATGAGTGAGCAGCTGGGACCGGACGCGACGTTCCCCAGCGACTAGGGTGGTTCACGCTCCACTCGGGGGCTCGACCTCCGCGGGACGGCCCATCGCGTCTCGGCGCTGAGGTGCGCCACTTGGTTTGGGGCGGATCCGTCAATCCGCAGCTGGCCCGCCGTTGATGCTGTACAGGTCGTCGATTAACACGTTGTGACCCACCATCTTGTTGAAGAAGTCATCCCCGTCCTCGGCATCGAACTTCACCTCGAAGGCTGTCTGCAAGTCGGGGGTGATCTCCCGAATGACGCCTCCTGTGCCGTAGTTGGCCAACGTATTGCCGTTTTCCAGGCGAATCGCCATGCCCTTGTACATCGCCCACTCCGATCCTTCATTGTACACCCACTTCTCAGTCAACGTCTCGCTCTCGCGATCGATCGAGAATTCGACAAAGGCGTGACCACCAGCGACCGGATCCTCCGTGTCGACGAGGCCGGGTAGGTGGGTGGAAACCAGCAGCGTGCCGTCCGGCGTGATGTTGGCGAAGTGTTGAAACTCGAACTCCCAGTCCGATGGTGAGAATGCATAGCCGCCAGCGTCGCCGTACTGCCCCACGACATCTCCCGTCTGGCGGTCGATCTGAATGACCGTTCGCTCGTACGGAAACGACAAGAGGATGCTGTCGTCAGCTGGATTCCAGTTGATCGTGTTCGAGTAGCAAATGAACTGCCCACCAAAGTGATCTGGACAGCTCCAGATGGTTCTTACGTCTCCTGCAGCATTCATCTCCCGCAACTCGTAGGAGTTGACGACGTCGTAGAGCAAGCTCCCGTCGTCCGTGACATCGATGCAGTCAGAAAGTCCCTCAACCGGTATTTCTTCGGAGTACTCTCGATCGAGAGTCGTCTTCAACACCGTGCGAGCGTCCGGTCCGTTGAACGGGCGCTTCTCCAGCCACAGGTACTGGCCATCTCGCGCGATGCGTTGAAAGGACGTCGTGGCATTGCTTGCGGGGTCCGCGTAGAACCAAACCATCTGGCCCTGTCGGTTCATGATGTAAACCCAAAACGTTGTGTGATAGTAGCAGGACTGGTTGTTGCACCCGCCATCCGAATCTTCGACCGCGCCTAGCATGAAGCGGTCCGGGCTCGCCAGGTCGGGTTCGAAAGCGACGAGTTCCGGGCGTGGCATGCCAGCCGGAAGAGCCTCCGTGGCGCCTTCGTAGTCTCGAGTTTGCGACTCCTCGTCTGCCAAGCTGCCGACGATTCGAATCGTCGCCTGCGTGTCTTCGGGTAACCCCAGCACAACTTCACGATGCTCGCCCGCGGCCCCTGTTCGAGCCGGAGAGGTCATCAACTCACCGTCCGCTGCGCTGAACTCGAGCCAAACCGAGTCCAAAGCTGTGGATTGCGTCCAAGTCACGACCAGGATGGTCGGCATCTCTTCGTGCACACTGACGTTCACATCCGAGACGACGTCGTCCAACGTCCATGTCTCGGGCTCGCCTGGGGCAGCCCCCATTCCGCTGGCGCCAGCGTCCAGCACTGGCGCATCACCACCGGCACCAGGGCCACCACCGCCGGCGCCAGGGCCACCACCGCCGGCGCCAGGGCTACCAGCAGCTCCGGTCGGAGTCACCGGAGAGCTTCCT
The DNA here is from genome assembly GCA_050298815.1 of Polyangiaceae bacterium. Classification (GTDB taxonomy): domain Bacteria; phylum Myxococcota_A; class Polyangia; order Polyangiales; family Polyangiaceae; genus SZUA-265. The sequence goes on along the minus strand of JBNKUV010000058.1, from coordinate 40,455 downwards.
CCTGCACCGCCGCTTGCCGGGCCAGACGCCTCTGGGGTTGGCTGGCTGCTCGGCGTTGGGGTGGGCGCGCCACCTTGGGTGGGCGCACCGCTCGTCGGAGTCGTGGGCGCCGCAGTATTGGTGGGGAGCGTGTCTCTCTCCGCTCCGTCTGAGTCGCAGCCGCTCTGCAAACCGATCAAGAGCGCCAACAGTAGTGGTGTCACCGTATCGGTGCGTCTACCGGTCCGAGTCACCTGCCGCCGACATGCCTCCGAAATTCTGTTCCCAGTAATACCGTTTATCATCATCGACCTTTCGTCAACGGGGCACAGGTTGTCAGTTGCCCTCACTCCACCGCGCTCCCGGCGTAGTCGCAGAACCCATCTCGACGATCGAAGCGTGACGCGCTGCTCTCGTCGTCCCACGAGGCGTTGCCGTTGGGTTCCCAGCTGTCGGTCTCCGACTTGTACTTCATCAGAACGCTGTTGTGCCCTGCATATTCATTTACGAAGCCGACGGCCACCTGGGTTCCTGCGATCTCTGCCATCCGTTCCTGTGTGAGCCCCAGCTCGCTACTGGCGCAGACTCCGCCCTCGTCGAGCAACACCTCAGGGTTGGAATACTCGAGTAGGTGAGTCCAAAGGCAATCGTCGCACCCTCCTGGAGCTTCACCCACCCTCGATACCTCGAAGCGTACGATGCAGATGTCGATTCCGAACCCTTCGTCACCGATGATGTAGTACTCGACGTAGCCGTCGTAGGTCGATTCGTCGACGGTTGCTTCACCGCGTTCACCGCAGACACCTACCGCATCGAAGCCGCTATCCCTAGGGGTGCCTTCGGCGGGCCCACCTCCGTCGGGCGTCTGCGAAGTGGGCTCCTCAGCGGGATCCACCGGTTCGCCGGGATTCTCTCCGTCCGACTCTGCGACGTTCGACGTGTCGGTGGGGGATGGGGCGTCGACTTCCTCGGTTCCGGCCGCTTCGTCGGTCTCGACTGGGACCTCCCCGGTGTCCGTTTCGCTGGCACCATCCGTCGGCACCTCACCAGTCGGCCCTGAGACTCGAGCATCCGTGTCTTCTTGACCGGAGTCCGAGTCCGAACAACCGCACACAACGACACCGATGAGTAGGGCTGTTAGTGGTCGAGACAATTGCATCAGATACCTACCTTCGCTTCAGGGCTCACTCTGGGTACAGGGAGCTCGCCAGTGTGTGAAATCCAAAGATGAAGCCGGCTCGGGTGTTCAACTTCCACGTGGTCTCGTCGCTAGAGACCCGCTCGAGCTGCCCCGCGGCAGACCAATTGACGAACACATCCTCGTCGCTGAGCCGGGTCGGCTCTCCGAGAACGAAGGTGTAAACTGGGGGTGATGCCACGTAGCTCCAGACTTGGGTCGCCAGGTTGTTGTCGAAATCGAGCTCGTATTCCAGTACTCGAGACTCACTGCCTGAGCTGCCGTCGTTGTCGAGAACCAAGATGTGGTTCCCGTTTACCTCGAATTGATGCTGATGCAAGAACCTGTCAGATCCATCGGCGAAGTCGAAGGTGGATCCCGAGAAGCCTAGCACCCACTCGCAAGCGCCGCTCTCACGGTCGATTTTGGCGATGCTGCTGAAGTTGCGCATCCCCAGGTAGTACGCCTCTTCGTCGGGATCGTAGTCCAGCGCGTTGGCAAACGTCCAGCCGTGCTCCAGGTCGTCGCTTCTGTCCTGTTCGGGATCGAAGCAATCCCACGCGGACCACACGGTCTCGATGTCCCCGTCGGTGCTCACCTCCACGATCTGGTCTCCCCGGATCGTCATCCCATCCACCTCTCGGTACTCGACCACGATTGCTCCGATGGTTCCGTCGGGGTGCTCGACGAAGTCGTGAGCGAGCAGCGGAACCGGAACGGACTCCGAACCAGACCCATCCAGCCGAACGCGCACAATCTCGGATTCGTCTGACGGATCCCCCGAGACGCTCCCCGCATTGTAGATCAGGTGTTCCCCATCCACGGATAGACGGGCTCGGTAGAAGTCCAAGTCGCGTTCATCGGTGTGGTACCAGACTATCTTGCCTTCGGGATTGATGATCGTGATGGCGGTCGTCGCGCCCAGCACAGGCACCAGCGTGAATTGGTCGTGCCCGTCGCCGGTGACCTCCAAGTCCGGCAGGCCCAGCGGGAGGCTTCCCGTCGTGATGCTATCGATCTCGCTTTCGGTGGAGGCGTCATCGGCGATCGTCACGACCCGGAAGAAGTACTCTGTCTCCGCAGTCAATCCCAGGAGAGCCGCCTCGTGCGATGTCGACTCCGAAGACAGCGGAGTGCGTTGGCCGAGCTCTTCGGTCGCACCATACTCGACGTAGCCGGTGCTGGCCTCCTCGGTCTCCCAACTGACGACCACGACCGTGGAGATGTCGTCACTGATCCGCGCCTCGATGGCTTGTGGTGGAACGTCACCCAGACTCGGGTCAGTCCCATCACTCGGCTCGCCGTCTGAGTTACCGTCGTTCGTTTCATCGTCGTTACTCGCACACGCGGCGAGGAAGGTCACCGCGCCCACCGCGCCCACCGCCCCGGAGGAGGTCGCGGTGCTGAGGAGAGGGGGGGTTAAGGTTATCAGGGTGAAGAAACCCCGAACCAGCGCGTGTCGTCTTCTAACCTGATTCATTCAGTCTCCTGGGGCATCGCCCCTTCATGTTCACCGACCTCGATGACGGACAAGAACGCGGGGGCGGGATTCTGACAGCCGCCGCACATCATGCCCACGACCCACGTTCCATCCTCATCTCGGTCGAGTCCGGAGAACAGTTCGCCACTGTTCTCTTCCTCGGCGGCTGCGAGGTCAAAGCGCCCGGTGCCGTCGAGTTCCACCCGGTACATCTCCGTCGCAATCATCTCCAAATCGAGGATCCGCTCCTCCAGATCGGCGACCGACATACCCTCGTAGAATGCGATGAGCGCCTGGTCGGCGGCACCACGAGGGAACGAATTGCCCAGCCCATCCTGCGTCAACTCACGGTAGTCCAATACCCAGGGTGGTTCGGGCGGCAGCTTGACCGTCACACCGGATGACAGGTCTGCGCTGAAGTCGAGCAGGCCACAGCCGGTCGGCGCCTCGACGCTGGCATTGTCCGACTCTGCGTCAGGTTCGACGAACACCATCGTGACTGCGCCGCGACCCGGCACCGATCCCCGGGAGAAAACGAACATGTAGGTGTGCTCCTCGCTGTCGACGTACTCTTCTGCATAGTCAACCTCGGTGCCAAATAGCGTCAGGTCAGATAAGTGCGCGCAGTCTTGGCTCGCGTCCGGCTGATACTCGAGGTAGCCGTCGACGTCAGCCATGTTGAGCTGTCCGCTCGCGAGCTTGGCCTCTGCCTGAGCTCGACTGGTGTTCAGCAGCCGCAGAAAGGCCACGTTACCCAGTTCACTTTGTGCATCGAAATCATGACACAGCAAGTCGTCCACGATCTGAGTCCAACAGATCTCGAGGTCGACTGCGGGAGCTGCGACGACGCTCGGCAGCGAAAGCGAGGACTGAGCGACGTAGTTGTTGTCGTCACTCAGAGCTATCCGCATTTCCTGGGCGGGTTCTGTCGGCTCAGCGAGGCCGTCGGTTTCGGTCAGTCCATCGTCGCTATGGGACGCACCACCGCCGTCGCCGCATGCGTTGAGCAGAAGCAGCCAACTGAGCCTTCCAAGACTTCGGATGCAACTGAGCCTTCCAAGACTTCGGATGCAGAGGTTCATTGGTCGCCTCCTGTCACGGGACCGCCGTTGAGAGCGTACAGGTCAGCGATGTATTCATTGTTGCCGACGAGCTTGTTGTAATAGTCGTTGTCCCCATCGTGGTCGAACTTGACGTGGAAGACGGTTTGCTTGTCCGCAGTTACCTCGCGGATGACGCCATGGGTGCCGTAGTTCCCGAGGTAGTTTCCGTTCGCCAACTTCACGACCATACCCCGAGAGCGTGGCCATTCAGGCCCCTCCGTGTAGCGCCACACCTCCACCAGCCGTTCGTTGGCTCGGTCGAGCTCGAACTCGACGAAGGCGTGCTGGTGGTCCCCCGGCATTGTCTCGAAGTCTTCGTAACCTGGTAGGTGAGTCGAAACCAAAAGTGTTCCATCTTGTGTGATATTCGGAAAGTGTTGAAACCCGAACCCCCATTGTTCGGGGGGTGAAGACGATGGAGTGGCGAAGGCCCAGCTGTCGGCGGCGTCCCCGTATTGGCCAACTACCTCACCGTCCGTGCGTCGCACTTGAATCACAGTGTTTGGCTCTGGATAGGACATCAGCACCGTGTCATTCGAAGCGACGTGATTGATGGTGTTCGTGTAGCAATTGAAGTTTTGCCCAAAGTGCTCACGGCAATTGAAGATGACTCGCACCTCTCCTTGTGGGTCCATCTGCCGCAATTGGTCGGATGCGTCGTACAACAAGGACCCATCCTCTGTCACGTCGATGCAATCAGCGAGACCCTCGACGGGGATTTCTTCGTAGAAGGTGCGGTCGAGGGTCATCTTCACCACACTTCGGGTGCCCGCCTGGCCGAATGGGCGCTTCTCGAGCCAAAGATACTCGCCATCCTTCGCAACGCGCTGGAAACTGGTCGTGGCATTGCTCGCAGGGTCGGCGTAGTACCAGACAATCCGGCCTTGTCGGTCCATGATGTAAACCCAAAACGTACCAATGAGATAGTCCGCTGGGAGGTTGCCGTTGGAGTCTTCAACCGAGCCCAACAGCCATTGTTCGGGGCTGCTGGCGCTTCGGTCATGGGCTAGGATCTCGGGCTGCGGCATCCCGGCCGGTAGCGGATCGGTGATACCTAGGACTGGGGCCGAGAACACCTCCTGCTCGCCAGTCAGGTTGACCACACGGATTTCCACCTCCGTTGCGCCAGGGACGCCGAGGACGACGTCACGGTGCGGCCCGATACCTCCAGCGCCAGGGGGCGAGCGCATGGCGTCTTCGCCTGCGATGTTGAACTCGAGCCACACCCGTTCGCTCGGCACCACCTGCTCCCAAGTGACGATCAGTATCGTGTTGACGTCGTCGTGAACTGCCACTTCGACGTTCTCGACGAACACGACTGCGCTCGCATCTCCGCTCGGAGCAGGTTCGCTACCGGGAGGCTCTGCGTCGGGGGGCTGTCCTGAAGGCTGCTCCGGAGGAGCCGGATCTTCCGTCGAGGAAGTGACGGGCAGTGATGGACCCGGGCTGTCGCCACTCGCCTCCAACGGTGCGTCCGTGCCGGTGAGGCTCATCATCGATGGAGTGTCCCCGTCGTCTGCGGGATCGGCGTTTGGACCGTCACTGGCCGGGTTTGGCGAGTCGTTTGGCGCCACGTTGTCGTCGCTTGATGCGTCCTTGTCACCGCAGCCGAGTAGGACTGAGGTCGTGACCAGTAGGAACGGTATCGGGAGCAGCTTTTCGGCACCCATGCCGCGCCGGTTTCGGGCTGTGGCACCAAGCAATTGAAGGCTGAGCATGACGGGCTTCACGCAATTCTCAGCACAGATTCTGCGATGAACACCCGCCTTCTGCCTTCTTTCCAATGAAGCTGACTGATTACGCGGGTGCTGCTGCAGTGACGCCGTGGCAGCACGGTGAGCGACATCGGAATTCTTCACATGGCGATGTTTCGCGCCAGGCTACCGAATCGTGGATTCGTCGAGTCTCCACGTGCGCTGACTGCCGTCAGTACACGAACGGGAGCAAGGCGCTGCGCTGCGTCGGGTAGAGTGGACGACCCTCCCTGCCATCGAAGCCACGCCGGCAGGCTCGGTGCCTGACGGTCGCCCAGGCGGTCAGAATCGCCACGCCTAGGGCGGTGAACACCATCGCTGCCCCGGCCCGAGCAGGATCGCCACGACGCTTGTGCCCCGCGGGGTTCCCGTGGCCAGCGCAACCGCTGGCATGACGACGGCCGCAACGCAGTAGCTCAAGATGTTGTGTTGCCGCGGGCTCACGGCCGCTACCCTATCCTGCTCCGTTGGGCACATCAAGGTGTGGGGGGTGACCCGCAGACGGGGCGATGCGCTCGATCCCGAGACAGCGACGACCGCGCTGGGTTAGCGCATCGATCGATGCGCCCAATTATCCGAGGACTGTCGCCACGCAGGGCCCAAATGGGCAAAGCGCTACTGCGATCCAGTCATCGAGTAGCGCCTTGCTGAAAGGTGCGGTGAGGATCCACCGCCAGCCGCCCTCCGGGCGAACAAATCCCGAGTCGTGAGGACTCAGGTGGTTTTGCTAAAATGTGAGTCCACAAATTACGATACTCTGCTCCTTCCCAGGGTACTTGCCGTGCCGGAACCGGCGCCATCGGTGAACGCTCACGTCAGGACACTATTCCAGGGTCCCCTCTGCGCTTTGAGCCGCAAGAAGGCTTGCATGTCCGTGGTGACTCCCGCGCTACGCGCTCTGTCGCGTGGCTCAGAACCGGGTAGCTGAGCATACCCATACTCAGCTAATCCAATATGTGAACCCCAAACGCGGAAAGGTCAACGCTGAACGTGCATGCAAGCAGGACCTGTGGTGATCATTTTTTCGTGCCAAGTCGTGTCGGTCACGTACGCGACCAGGATGGGCAAGTTTGTCCGCTGGAGTTGAAGCGCGACCCCACACGGTCCGCATTTGTCCCGCGAATCGCGACGGTTGGCATGGGGTAGGGCGCGTTGGTACTGTTCACTTGTTACGAGTTGCGCGTCCGGTGCGCAGAGCTGTCCAAAAAACCGTGCTGCGTCGTTCCAGTGCTCTTCACCTCCACGAAAACACGCTCGAACAACGTGACTTGCTGCGCCAGTTGCGGTGGGGGCCGTTCCTGGGTGTCGCTCCCACCCGAGTCAGGTGCTGACTGAGGTCAGGTGCGGTCCCAGACGTCCCTCCGTGGAAAAATTCCGTCTTGTTCCGTCACAGATCCCAACACCCCACTCCTCCACCCGACAGGCGGACGGCCTCCACTTCAAGCAAAAAAATGCTCAGCATCCACATGACCTACATCGTTTACGGGGCCGCCATCTGCGCTTCCGCCATACTCTTGCCCATCGTCCTCGCTGTGTTGCTGCGCATCGCGATCGATCGCAGCCAGTCGAAGCGGAAAGCGAGCCTAGCGCGGGTAATAGACATTCGCGACGCGCGCTCGTCGAACGGCGTAGCAGCTCAATCGAGACCGAACAATCCGCCGACGGCAATGGCCAACGTGGGGCCGGACGCGCGAGTCTCCTCGAGCGCTATCGTCGACAGCGCGGCGCGCGCGGAGAAACTGAGTGCGAAGGCATCGAGCAGTGCCCAATCATAGCCCAGATCGGCGCCTGCCTCCGCACCCCAGTGAGCATCGCTGCTGGTCGTCGTCGCGCCGCCGTTGGCACTGCGCTCTGTGATCGAGCGCAGCATCAAGAGGCCGACGCGGGGTCCAAGCCAGAAACCACCTTGCAGCGGATGGTAGTGCGCGCGTAGCGCGAGACCGCCGAGGTGCGTGGTCTGCACCGTGCTCGTCATCGTCGGCGGAATGCTCGAGGTCGACGTTCCGACGCCACGCTCACCCGGTTCCAGGCCGTAGGAAAGGACCGGTCCCAGCGTCCATTCGTCTGCGATCGGGATGCGAGCGGAAAGTTCACCCGTAACAAAACCCCGGTTGGAACATTCGACCAAGTCGAACTCGCGTTCGCAGAAGTCCAGGAGGCTGAATACGGGGCTCACACTCAAGCCTACGGCCGGGCGGTCCGTGAACGACGGGGCTTCAACGAGGGGCTGTTCCGTCGGGGGTCTTGCGAACGCTGCGCCACATGGAAGCACGCTTGGGACGAGGAAGGCGGCGAGCGCTGCGCAGTGGCGAAGTAACATCGCATGAGTGTAGCGCGGGCGTGCACTGCGCGACGAGTTCAACAGACCGTCGGTGCACTCGTCTGCAATCTCGTTCATCCAGTTGGAGGCGGCGGGATGCTAGGCAACCCTCGGGCGCGCAGCTCTTCACGTGAGGTGAGGCCTGCGCGGTGTACTTCGATCCCGCTTCGATGCAGGTTCACCACCTCGAAGATCAGGCTTTTCGGTTCGACGGCTTGAGCACATCCTCCGAGGCTCGCGATCCAAGCTGCCAACGCCTCGAGCTCAGGTGCTCGGAAAGAGAGGTAGAGGCCTCCGTTCGGCAACTCCTCCAACCGCTGATCGGGGTGCCAGATGTGTTGTCGGGCGATGTGCGCCGCTACGGGCGCAAGCTCGACGACGACAGGCACACCGGCGGCAGACCATACGCTCCCTTCGCGACAGACGAAGCCCTCGTGCTCGAGTTGGCGCAAAGTGCGGTACAGGGTGCTGGCGGCACACTTAACCGGCAAAGCGTCCAGCAGCTCTCGTGAGCTGAGCCCCCCGTCGGCGTCCTCGATGAGTCGCAGGACGTGCCATCGGCGCTGTTGACTCGTTCGGCGGACGTCGCGAGAGTCGGATGCTTCACCGTTTCGTGGCGAAACCCGTGGAGGCTGTCGGTGGCCAGGTCGACGCATCTCGCCGCTCTGAAACGGGAACGGACCGTCCTGGACCGGCGCCGGGCGGAGACTCCCCAACGGCGCGCCCGCTTTCGTCGAGTGCTTCATGCGGTAGGCACTACGGCGGTGGCAGAGGCACGCGTAACTCCGGCGTGCCAACAAGAGCCTGGTGCGCTGACCGGCGCTCCTGACGCGAGTGGTCCCCGACGTGCATCGCGGTCTCGTTGGTCGTTGGGTGTGGCCAAGTGGTTGATTTTAGGGGGGTTCTATTTGGCCTCTGGTGCAGCGCGCTGAGCTGAGTAGAAAGGCGTATCATTCAACGTCCTACTTTTCCTTCTAGTTTGGAGCGCCTCACATGAGCCCCTTGAGCGCCGGTGGTGCTTGGACTGCCTTGGTCACCCCTTTCACCCGCGAAGGGGCATTCGACGCCCGAGGCTATAGCCGCCTCCTCGAGTTTCAGCGCGACCAGGGAATCGACGGTGTCGTTCCTTGTGGAACGACCGGCGAATCACCAACGCTGACTTGGGAAGAGCACGGGGCGGCGGTCGCGTTGGCGGTTCGGCTGATGGATGGCGGTCCAGGGGTATTGGCGGGAGCTGGCAGCAACAATACCGCCGAGGCCATCGATGGCACTCGCGACGCGTGGTCGCGCGGGGCGACTGGTGTGTTGTTGGTGGATTGCTACTACAACGGCCCCAGCAGTTTGGAACTCCGGACGGAGTACTACGAGCGCATCCTGGATGCGGTGCCCGACGTTCAATTGGTGCCGTATGTGATACCTGGACGAACGGGCTGCGCGCTGGGTGCGGCGGACTTGGCCATCCTTCATCAGAACGCCCCAGACCGCGTGCCTGCCCTCAAGTCAGCAACCGGCGATGTCGAGCGCATGCGTTTGGATCGAAGGTTGAGCGGACCGAGCCTCACCATCTATTCCGGGGATGACGACCTGACTTTGGCGATGATGGCAGATCCAGAAATAGGCGCTGCCGGAGTCATCAGCGTGATGTCTAACCTGGCGCCCGCAGCCGTGCGCGAGATGTGCAGTGCGCAACGTGAAGGCAATGCGGACCGAGCCGCAGAACTCAGCGTTGCGCTGGCGCCACTCTTTCGGTTGGTCGGATGTGCCGTGCCAGCCAAGCGCAAGTTGCCCAACGGTGAAGAAGTCACCGTGGAAGACCGCTTTCGTAACCCGAGTGCGGTCAAGACGATGATGGCCGGACTGGGTATGATCGAATCGGCGATGCGCAAGCCACTAGGACTGATGACGGCGCCTGCCGTCGCCACCTGTCGCGCAGGCCTGAGGCAAGTGCACGAACGGTCACCGTTCGTGCTCGCCCCGATTGAGGAAGCGTTCGGCGTGTCGATCTCCAGGCAGCTCGAAGACGATGCCCTTTGGGCGGCACTATCGCGTTGAGAGGTGCTCGAAGCATGCGCAACGTCGAGGTAGCGAAGATGCGTGGAGGCAACCGGCCGTTTCAGAGTGTCGATGTGGCTGAGGCCTTCGCGTCGTTTCCAGCCGCTGCGCGCCACACGCTACTGCGTGTGCGGGAGCTGATCTTCGACACCGCTGCCAAGACCGAAGGGGTGGGTCCGCTGGATGAGGCTCTCAGATGGGGAGAGCCCAGCTACCTCACGACTCAGAGCAAGTCTGGCACGACGGTTCGGATCCACTGGAAGCCCAAACGCCCAGACCGGTGCGCGATGTACGTGCACTGCCAGACTAACCTGGTCGAACAATTTAGGTTACGGCACCACGACTTGGAGTTCGAAGGCGACAGAGCGGTGCTCTTCCCCGTCGAGGGCCCGCTGCCTGAGAAGGCGCTCCGGGACTGCATTCGGCTCGCGCTGACCTACCATCTGCAATAAAACCGACCGAACAGCGGCTCCTTCGCAACGACCGAGTGAGCGGCCGCCAGCTCGCCCAGTCCCACCCAGACCCACTCCGCACGTCCAGTCAGACGCGAGTGTTCTGATATCCCGGCACGGCTGTGGGCCCTTCTGGGAAAAAAACAGGACATGACCCCATCGGTCCGCGTTCTACGAAGGGTTGCGCGTCAGGATCCATACAATATGGGTCCACCCATCTGGTTCTCGACGCTTGTCGAAAACAGCCCGGGAATCCTAGAATCAATTCACGTGAAAATCCCGACCAACGCCGCAGCCTTTCATTCACATCGCGTGCAGCGCGACAGGGCAGGTTCGGAAGAAGGAATCAACCTATGAGATGCACCAGCGACAGGCCGTTGTTCCGTACTCTCGGCCCCCGTGCCGCCAAGCAGTGCGCACGTGCCCTCGTACCGCTCGCCTGCACGGCACTGTTCGCCTGTAGCGGCAGCGTCGACGCGCCGAACGACGGCCCAAGCCCGGCGGGCTCCAGCTCGCCGAGCACGGGTCCGTTGGGCTCCACCTCAGCGTCTACTCCGGAAGGTGCGATGCCGGGTGTGCCGGGCGTCAACCCGGGCGGGACTACCACCTCGCCCAACGCAAGCGGAACCGGCGGTCCCGTCGGCCCCGACGCAACTGGAGGCGCAACCACCCCGGGCCCGGCGGAGGTCGTCGAACCGGAAGAGCCCCCGGTCCAGTTGAGCGAGGGTGGAGTGAGCCTGCGATTGCTCACCCAAGGTGAGTACACCGCATCGATTCAAGCGCTGCTCGGACCAGTCACGACCGACCTGACGACGGCACCCGATACCTCGGTCGCCGGATTCGTGGCGGTGGGAGCGGGCCTGAAGACGGTGACGGACGCGGGCGCCACGGCGTACGAGGAAGCGAGCCGGGCGGCGGTTGCCGAAGTCTTCGCCGATAGCGAGCGTTGGCAGGAACTCGTGGGTTGCCAACCCGCAGCCGATCTGAGCGATGCCTGCGTTGGTGAGTACATCGAAACCTTCGGGCGCCAGGCTTTCCGACGCGATCTCACTGCCGAAGAAGTGCAGCAGTGGTTGGGCGTGGCACAGGGCGCGGCGGAGCTCGGGAGCTCTGTCGAACAATCACTGTCGACTGCCACGGTCGGCATGCTCCAATCGCCGAACTTCCTCTACCGAGTCGAGGTCAACAGTCTCGACGCGGCCATCAGTCGTCTGAAATATGATGGGCTGTCGATGGCGACTCGCCTGTCCTACACGTTGACGGGTGGGCCGCCGAGCACCGACTTGATCGATGCCGCGACCTCGGGTCAGCTCGATACCGCCGAAGGTGTCCGCTCTGCGGCTGCTTCCTTGCTGGCGGATCCCCGCGTCGCCGACCGCATGACGGAGTTCTTCAGCGAATACGCCCAGGTCCCGCGAGTAACGCAGATATCCAAGAGCACGACGTTGTACCCGGAGTTCACTGCCGAGCTCAGCAGTTCGATGCAGGAGGGCGCTGAGCTCTTCATCCGGAACATCGTACTGGCCCCGAACGCCGACGTGCGGTCCTTCTACAACAGCCCACAAACGTACGTGGATGCGAACCTCGCTCCGCTCTACGAGGTGGCGGCGCCCCGGGACGGGTTCGAACAAGTCACGCTTCCTGCGGAGACCGGCCGCGCAGGCATCTTGGGTCAGGCTGCGGTACTCGCGGGCCACTCCCAGCCGGATCGCACCTCCCCCACTCGGCGGGGCGTGTTCATCCTAGAGTCCATACTCTGCACGATTCCGCCGCCGGTTCCTGAGGGTTTTGACACCACCGTCGTTCCGGACGACAGTGTCACCACGCGCCAAAACCTGGAAGCTCACCGCCAAGATCCGGCGTGCGCTGGGTGCCATGCGTTGTTCGACCCTCTGGGGGTCGCGCTCGAAAACTTCGACCCCGTGGGGCAGTATCGGAACACCGAGAACGGCCTGCCCATCGACGCCAGTGGCGAATGGGGTGGCGTTTCATTCAATGGCGCATCGGAGTTGGGTGCGATGCTCGGGGAAGACCCAAGAGTGCTGTCCTGCTTGCTGCGCAACTTCTATCGAAATGCCAACGGTCGTGCCGAGGATGACAAGGACGCGACTCAGATCGAAGCCCTGGCTGAATCCCTCGCGGCCAACGGCTACGTCTGGAGCAACTTCCTGGGCGACTTCGTAACGAGTGAAGCCTTCCGTTCCGCCCCTGCATTACCCGTCATGACGGAGAACCAGTAAAAATGAATTCCCTAAAGCAACTCAAGTTCTCTCGACGTCACGCCCTCCGCGGCATCGCTTCTGGCATTGGTGTGTCCATGTGGCTGCCGGTGCTGGACATCATGTGCAACGACAATGGCACCGCGTTTGCGCAGAACGATCCTTTCCCCACGACGTTTGGCATCTTCTTCTGGGGTAACGGTATCTACCCAGGCCCCGATTGGACGCCGAGCGGCACGGGTGACGGCAATGCCTGGCAGCTTCCCCCAAGTCTCTCGGATTTTGCCGCGCTCAAGGGCGACATGACGTATGTCACTGGGCTGGACATGCTCTCTGCCGAGTTCAAAGGGCACGGCTGGGGTGTGGTTTACGTCTTGGCTGGTGGCGACGGCACGACCTGCAACACGATTGGGGACATCGCCAGGTCGCAGTACGGTGGCCTACCGGAAACGTCCCAAGGCACGCAGTGGTTGCCCACCATCGACCAGCTAGTTGCCGATGCCATCGCCACCGACGAGCCCTACAAGTCTCTCGAGACGGGCATCCTCAAGTACACCGGCATCAGCATGGGAACGGCGAGCCTGAACCTCGCGCATACCGGCCCGAACCAGCCGTTGGCTCCGGAGCGCGATCCCGCGGCGCTGTTCGACAAGCTCTTCAGCACGGGCGCCCCGAGTGGTGGAATGGAAAACGGTACGCCAATCGCGCTCTCCGGCGAGCTGCGTCGCAGCGCACTGGATGCCGTGTTGGAAGACGCCAATCGCATGCGACAAGGCTTGGGCTTGGGTGCGGCGGACGCGCAGCGAATCGAGGCGCACATGGAGAACATCCGTGCGCTCGAGGCGCGCATTCCCGACACCGCCGGAGGCGCCATTCCGGAGCCAACGGTTGAGGACGCCTGCGCTACTCCAACCGCGACGACCGAGCAGGCCGCGAACATGGACCTGTCTAGGGTCACGGCCACGAGTGAAGCCATGAACCAGCTGATTGCGTCGGCGCTCGCGTGCAACATGACGCGGGTCTACTCGCACCTGTGGTCCGGCGCGCGCGACGACAACCACTATCCGATCATCAATCTGGATACGGAGCATCACACCTTGACCCATGACGGCAAGGCTGCGGAAGCTGGGCGAATCAAGAAGTACATCATGAGCCAGTACGCGCACCTGGCGCAGACCCTGAAAGACACATCGATCGGGGACAGCAACTTGCTCGACCAGACTCTGCTCTACGGCGTCAGCGACGTTGCCGAGCCGCAGGGCCATGTCATGTCGAACTTCCACATCATCCTGATGGGTCATGCCGGTGGCAAGATCCCAGGCGACCGCCACATCCGGCCGCGGGGACAAAAAGTCACCGAGCTCATGCTCGCGATGCAGCAGGTCATGGGCATGGACATCAACAGCTTCGGCACCTGGGATGCCACGAGCAACCCCCTCAACGAGATCCTCTGAGATCAGACGCCGCTAAGGGGGCCCGCCGGTGAGGTGGGCTCCTTCGACGTCTTTCCACAAGCCGTTCTCGGTACGCGTCACCTTCGCGAACCCCCACAGCCAACTCGCGTGTCGCTCGACCCGAAACAGCTGGGGGACTCGTTCGAGCAATGAAGGAACGCCCAGAATGGGGATAGGTCGACCAATCCTGCATTCGACGCCCGCGGCGTCGAGTGCAGTGGTATTGCTGACTACGTCGCTTGTGAGAGCTACGTGCTCGGCCACGCCGACGAGCGAGGTCAGGTGGTCCTGTTGCAGTCGAAGTTCTAGGTAGGTGAAGTGCCGGGCCCATCGCAGCTCGAGCGGGCCACGCAGCGAACCGAAGCGGCGCTCGTAGACGCGCCGGGCGTACACGCGATGTGGCCACGACACCTGGCTCAGCACGCAGCTCGAAACGAGCAGATCCGCAGGCTCTTCTTCAGCCAGCAGGCGCGGTGGTAGAAGTCGGTAGTTCCAGCACAGCGCCTCGATCCTATCCCTTGCGGCGCCTGCGTTCTCTGCCTCCGCCACCGCCTCGTCTATTCGTCGTACGAACTGTCCGTTGATGCCCGTCAAGTCCAGGACACGCAGCTCGGTGCGGGCGCGCAAGCCCGGATCCTTCAGCACGCCGCGGACGGTTGTGTTTAGCGCCTCGCCGTCGATATCGATCAAGATTAGCCTGTCGAACGTCTTGGCCAGCTGGGCGAGAGGTAGGTCGAAGGCATGCCCTGCCCCAAGAACCACGGCCGAGCCTCGTCTCTGTGTTTGGTGGGCGACAGCCTCAATGAAGGCGCGGTTCTTCTGAGCGTGAGACTTCCAGCCTTCGCGGTTCTTGCGCCTCGTATCGGCGAGCCCCAGCGAGGTTTCGCGAAAGTGCAGCTTGGCGAAAGCATCCGCGTCGATGCGGGTATCGAAGGTCCAGGGGAGTTCGCCCGCCTGGGGTAGCAACGCGACGGCGGTCAGCACATCACCCAAGTTGATCTGCGGTGTATTGGGATCCAGTTGACCAACGCGGTACATCGACCGCGCGAAATTGACGAGCAGCTCGAAGTCTTCGTCGGTGCGCGGTTGGGACCCAGACAGCACCGCGCGCAGGTGCTCCGCCTGTGCCAGCGACACTGGAGGCTGCTTGATGCGCGGAACGACTTCGACGTACCAGTCGAGCGCTCCACGGACGGCGAGTTCAGCCGGGGCGATGCGGGGCTCAGTTGAGGTCAACACGGCATCGTACAGCGTCTTGCCAGCGTTCGGAACAGCAAGACGCCAAATGTGGCTCAGTGTCACGTGCGGATCGTGCCGAAGAGTGAGCCTCAGGCAGGACAGCTTCGTCAACTTGTGCGACTCGCCGGCAGACCAAGTCTGGGGCTCGCGTACTTGCTGCGATTAGCCCGGTAGTTGAGATCTATCGCACCGGAGCTTTGGTGCTCGAGCAAGAGCTACAGTCGATGTTCTTGCGGAGCATTAGTTTGCCACGTTCGAGTGTGACGACCGCTGCGCTACAACTCCGACGGGTTCGTTCCCCGTGCCACCCAGGGTACGACGACCCAACGCTCAGTGGTGAGGCTGTGCGTCCAACGCGCGAAACCGATTCCGGTTCCTCGTTGACGGTGTGCCGCTTGCACGGTCGCGATGGCCGTGCGTCACAGCACCAGAGCACATTCTCGACGTGAGCTACCTGTCCGCGACGCGTAGCCTCAACGCGGTCGTCAGGGACGAGCAGGGCGTCTGGCGCGGGCTCTGACTCTGAGAGGGTGTGCGGACAGAGGCTGCCGCCGCAAAGGAAACAGTAATGAAACATGAGGGAAAAGAATCGAGGGCACTTTGTTTCGCTAAGTTTTCGACATCTTTCAGAAACCTTAGGAGTGCCATCCATGAGAACCCTTCGAGCGGGGCTCCGCGACACCATCGCCGCCGCCTCCGTCCTAGCAGTTCCGTCCACGGCCTTTGCCGCCGATGAAGTGAACGGGGCCGATACGGCCTGGATCCTGGTGTCTTCGGCCTTGGTGCTGTTCATGACGATACCGGGCCTGTTCTTGTTCTACGCCGGTCTGGTTGCGAAACGGAACGTCCTGTCGCTCATGATGCAGTGTTTGACGCTGACGTCGACAGTGACGCTGCTCTGGCTCTTCTTCGGCTACAGCGTGGCGTTCGACACGAATGGCATGACCCCCGACGGAATCAATCTGCACTCGTTCGTGGGGTCCCTCGACAAAGCGCTACTGGTCGGGGTCGCTCGAGACTCTGTTTGGGGCACGATCCCCGAACCCCTGTTCTTTCTTTTTCAAATGACCTTCGCGATCATCACTCCGGCCTTGATGATTGGCGCATTCGCCGAGCGGATGAAGTTTAGTGCAGTCTTGGCTTTCTGCCTTGCGTGGGTCGTGGTCGTTTACCTGCCGGTCGCCCACATGGTGTGGGGTGGCGCGGGGGCGCTCTTTGCCGATATGGGCGTGATCGATTTTGCAGGCGGGATCGTGGTTCACATCACCGCGGGTGCCGGAGCCCTCGTAGCGTGTATCATGGTGGGCAAACGAGACGGTTACCCTGAGCAGATGCGTCGTCCGCACAATCTGACCATGACCGTTACAGGGACCGCGATGTTGTGGGTCGGATGGTTCGGGTTCAACGGCGGCAGCGCGCTTGCTGCCGGCGCTGACGCGGCGATGGCCATCGTCGTGACGCACGTTTCCGCGTCTGTTGGGGCCTTGGTCTGGATTGTGATCGAGTGGAACAGGAACGGAAAGCCCAACGTACTCGGAGCTGCAACCGGGTCCATCGCCGGGCTCGCGGCGATCACGCCAGCGTCCGGCAGCGTGGGTCCCCTCGGTGCTCTAGCGATTGGGTTGGCTTCGGGTCTGCTGTGCTATTGGGCGTCGGTCAACTTGAAGACGAAGCTTGGCTACGACGACTCTCTCGATGTGTTTGGTGTGCATGGTGTTGGCGGATTCGTCGGTACGATCCTCGTTGGAGTGTTCGGAGCGCCGGCGCTGGGTGGCAGCGTCGAAGACTTCAACATGACCAGACAGCTCGGAGTGCAGGCGCTGGCAGCGGTGAGCGTTTTCCTTTTTGCGGCGCTAGCGTCGGGAGCCATCCTGGTTTTGGTCAAGCTCTGGCTTGGTGGGCTTCGAGTTGGTGACCAGCAGGAGCGCGAGGGTCTGGACATCACTGAGCACGAAGAGCTCGGCTACGATCTCTAGGGCCCGGTCGTCTCGACACGCTGTGGGTATCCAAGTTGTCGGACAGCGAGTTCTCGAGCTTGCGAGCCGACGCAAGGCTGTTTCGCGGTGGAGAAAAAGACGGTACGTTGCACGCACCCATGACGAGTCCTGACCCTCACCAAGAACGCCCAATCATCGTCGCGATTGACTTCAGCGCGAGCGCGCGCGAAGCCTTGCATCAAGGCGCTGCGCGCGCCCAAGCGCGGGGAGCCCGCCTCGTGCTCTTGCACGTCGCGCACCGACCAGTGCCGCTGATGCCGGCGCTGGCACAACTGCCGGGCTACCACATCGCCGATGAAGAAACTCTGCGCACGGAGCTCATGGACCGCCTCGCGGCGCTCGTGCGAGAAGAGTCGCTTCAGCTGGGTGCGGAGCGGGTTCAGATTGTCGTCGACTTCTCTTCGTCCACGTATGCCGGGATCGTGGCGAAAGCGGAGGAACTCGCAGCGCAGTTGGTCGTCGTCGGGCATCGCGGAGACGTCGCACTGACTCGCTTGCTGCTGGGCAGCGTCGCCCAGCGGGTGGCGCGCAGCGCCCCGTGTCCGGTCCTAGTGGCCCGCTCCACGGCGGCGAGCGAGCGCCTGCTGGTCACGACTGATTTCTCGGAAGCGGCACAGCGTGGCGTCGATCACGCGGCGACCGAAGCCCGCGCCTGTGGTTTCGAAGTCATCCTGCACCACAACTTGGAGCTGCCGTCACCGCTGTGGTCAGGGTTGGCCCCACTAGGCCCCATTCCACCGCAGATGGATGAACAAACGCTCCAACAGCTGAAGCAAGCCGCAGAACAACTGCTGAACGACGAGTTGCAGCGCTCCGGCCTCACAGGAACCGTGGTCGTGACCGCCAGCTCGAGCACGGACGAAGCCATCGTGCGAGTCGCCGAGCAGCATCGGGTGGCTCTGATCGTCATGGCCAGCCATGGCCGAAGCGGGGTCGCTCGCATGGCGCTGGGCTCTGTTACCGAGTCAGTTCTGCTCCACGCTCACTGCTCCGTTCTAGCGGTGCGTAGTTCACAGAACTAGCGGGTTCGTGCACGCTCGAGGTGGCGATATCACCCCCCTCGACTGGTGGGCTGATGCGAAGTCGGTTACACCAGACCCATTGTCTTCGGGGCAACGACGGATATAGCATCCCGCCCATGAGCACAGAGTCCGTAGATAAGCCCGTCGTCTGGGGTGTGTTGGGGTCCAGTCACTTCGCAATGATGGCCGCCATCCCGGGGATGCGCGCGGCGCCGCTGGTGGAGGTCCGCGCCATCGCTTCCCGCGCCATCGACAAGGCCAAAGCGGCGGCGGAGAAGTCGTCGATCCCCGTGGCGTACGGTAGCTACGAGGAGCTGTTGGCGGATCCGGATATCGAGGCCATCTATAATCCGCTACCCGCACACATGCACGTGCCTTGGTCGATCCAAGCGGCGCGGGCGGGCAAGCACGTGCTGTGTGAGAAACCTATCGCGATGACGGCCGCAGAAGCGCAGAAGCTCGCTGACGTGCAGCGCGAAACGGGCAAGCTCGTGGCTGAGGCCTTTATGGTACGCTATCACCCGCAGTGGCTGAAGGTGGTGGAGATGATTCAATCCGGTCGCATCGGCGCCGTACGCGCCGTGCAGAGCGCGTTCTCGTACACGAACACCGACTTGGACAACATCCGAAACCAGAAGGAAGTTGGTGGCGGTGCGCTCTACGACATCGGGAGCTACTGCATCAACACCGCGCGCCTGGCGTTCGCCAGCGAGCCCAAGCGCGCCATTGGGCTCTGCGACTGGGACCCGAAGAGCCAATGTGATCGACTCACCAGCGGCATCTTGGACTTCGAGGGTGGCCAGGCGAGCTTCGTCGTGGGGACGCAACACGTCCCTTACCAACGCGTGCACGTGTTCGGCACGACCGGACACATCGAAGTCGAGATCCCGTTCAACGCGCCCAACAATCGCCCCTGCCGAATCCACGTGGACGACGGCTTCGTCGGCGCTCCGGACTTCACGGTCGCAGAGAACTCCGACGACCGCCGAGAAACGATGACGCTACCTCAAGTCAACCACTACACCGAGCAGTGGCAGGCGTTCTCCCAGGCCGTGCGCAAGGGCACGCCGATTCAAAACGACATGCAGAGCGCTGTCGCCAACATGCGAGTCATCGACGCGGTCTTTCGTTCGGCAGAGTCGCAGCGCTGGGAAACGGTGTAGCTGCGGGGCCGACATCGAGCAGGCCAAGAACTGCCTTTTCTCTGAATTCCAACTCAGCGAAGGCCTCCTGTCGCCCTTGGGTGCTGCTCGTTCGGAGGTCGAGTTGGAAGACGGGCGGGCTCGATCAACTGGGCTTTTGCCAGCTGATCAGAAAGGCAGGAGCCGCGAAACGCACACTTCCGTCCGCTTGCACGAACTCGGAGAGTCGTTGTTCCGCTGCCGTCAGCAGGCGTCCGTACTGCTCTTCATCCATGCGGTCGGCCAACGTCCAGCCGCGAACGTCGGTTTCCACCCAGGATTGTAGTGACGCGAAACGCGCTGTTCCTTCGCGGACCTCGAGCTCGGCAGTGGAGAGCCCAGCCTTCGATAGCTCGCTCTTCAGGACGGTGCGCTCGCCCAGGTTGAAGGGTGCGTCCAAGGCCGCCGCCATGTCTTCGCCGAACAGTTCCGACAACAAGTTGCGCATGGCGGCGTATCCGGGGCTGGTCTCGATCGCGGTCCAGACAGCCAGCGAAAGTCGTCCCTCGGGCTGCAGGACTCGTTGCATCTCGCTGAGGGCTCGGGAGCGATCCTCGAAGAACATCAACGTGAACTGGGAAGTGACGGCGGCGAAGCGCTCATCAGGAAAGGGCAGGTTCTCGGCGGCAGCGACACAGTAGCTCGCTCCCGGGACCGCACGTTCGGCGACTCGAAGCATGCCGGGATTGACGTCGAGTCCGATGACTGTGCCGGAGGGTCCGCTGCGCCGAACGAGCTCTCGTGTCAGGGCGCCGGTGCCGCAGCCGACGTCCAACACGGCTTGTCCTCTTGCGATGCGCGAGAGATCCGCCATGGGCGCGGCCCACTGTGAAAAGAGCGCCGGCACGAAAAGGCGTTCGTAGACTTCGGCCGCAGTGGCCACGACTTGTCCTTTTTCGATGTTGTCCATGCACCCCAGGGTGCCTGAAGCGACGCACGGGTCCACTACAGGAAGTGTAGTGGACCTTCGGCCAGAACTTCGCTTCCATGTGCTGATGGAGAGCTATGGCCAATTTTGTCCCGTCGCCAAGGCGTCTCAACTCGTTTGTCAACGCTGGACGCCGCTCATCATTCGAGATTTGTCTTTGGGTCCCCTGCGCTTCTCCGAACTGCAGCGCGGCGTGCCGACGATGTCGCCGACGTTGTTGTCTCGTCGCTTGAAAGAGCTGGAGGCGGAGGGTGTGGTCGAGCGAGTAGCTGGGCAGGCCAAGACCAAGGCCTACCGGTTGACGACGGCGGGGCTCGAACTCCTGCCGGTCGTGGAGCTGCTGGGGATCTGGGGCCAACGTTGGACCCGTCGAACTCTAGAGCGGGAAGAGCAGAACTTGACCCTCTTCTTGTGGGCGTTCGAGCGCAGCATCAATCCCAGCGCGTTCCGCAGGCAGCGCACATTGGTCGAAATGCTGTTCCGAGACCAGCCGGCCGCGAAAAAGCGTTGGTGGTTTCTCAACGAAGGAGGGACTGCGCACCTGTGCATCGACGCACCGGCCCACGACGCCGACCTGTACGTCTCCTCGACCTTACCGACGATGATCCGCATCTGGCGGGGGGACGAAAGCCTGTCGGACGCGTTGGAGGCCGGGTCCATCGAGGTACATGGTGCCGCGGTGCTGATGCGCTGCTTCAACCGCTGGTTCGGTGTCAGTACGCTGGCTCACGTTCGCTCTGAGCTTTGACGCCCGGCACCTGATATCCTTCGGGTGCGATGCTTTCGACCCAACACGACCAGATCCAAAGCATACTCGAGCGCGCGGTGGAAAAGTCCCGTCAGTACGAGGGTGGTAATCCTGCAGACTACATTCCGGAATTGGCGCGGGTGCCCCTGGAGCAGACGAGTGCTGCGGTCACCTGTATCGACGGCGCGGCTCTCGTCGCGGGAGATGTTGCCAGTCACGAGTTCACGTTTCAAAGCTCTGCGAAGGCCATGCTGTTGGCGGCGCTGCTTCAAGAGCGCGGCCCGGGGGACGTCTTCAACTTCGTCGGCGCTGAGCCCTCCGGGCATGGCTTTGCTTCGCTATCGCGCCTGGAAACCCATGGCCCGTTACCCGCCAACCCCCTCGTCAATTCCGGCGCGATCGCGCTGTGTGGACAGATCCAAGGCTCTGCCAAGGATCGCGTCCGTTGGATCCTCGATTGGGCCCGCAAGCTGTATGGCACGGACATGACCATCGATGAGACTGTGATGGCATCGGAGAGTCGGACCGCCGATCGCAATCGCGCCATCGCCTACCTGCTCAAGCACAACCGCATCATCGATGGAGACGTCGAGGAGACGTTGGAAGCGTACTTTGCGCTGTGCTCGCTGCGAGGGACGGTCAAGGAGGCATCGCACTTTCCGGCGGTGCTTGCCAACGGCGGCCGCGAGCCGGGGGAGGGGCGGCGCGTGCTCTCGTCGCAAACGGTTGCCGTCGTGGTTTCACTGATGGCCACCTGCGGCATGTACGACGAAAGCGGAAGCTATCTGACAGCAACGGGAATGCCGGCAAAGAGCGGCGTCAGCGGCATCATCATTGCTGTGGTGCCCGGCGTTGCCGGGATCGCAGTATGCAGCCCGCGCCTGAACGACAAAGGGGGCAGCGTGCGAGGTCACGTGATGCTGCGCTATTTGTCGCGTTACTTGGGCTGGCATTTTGCTTTGGCCAGCGCGGAGCTGGGTGCGCAGTTCGAGCGGCTCTCGCATCACGATTGACCACGGTTTACCCGTGGCAGTTGGCGGGGGAAGGCGTCAGGCCGCGTCTCTTTGGGTTTCGGAAAGTGTGCGCTTGCGTCTCGGCGTCGCTACTGGTCTTGACACTCTGGGGCCGCAGTGCTGACGATGATTCGGGGAGCGCGGGCGAGATGGGGGCCATGATACCGGGGCAAGGAGAGCCGGGCCCAGCCTCCGGTGGCGCGGGTGACACCGTGTGCGCGGTCGATGCCTCTGCTTTTAAAGTGAACGGAACGGTGGATGGTGTTCCAATAAGTGAACACCGGCAGGGGAATCTCAATGCGGGCTTCTTCAACCTGGGTGAAGGCGCATTCGATACACCGTTCGTGGACATCGCCCCGTTGGAAGAAGGACAGGTGGAGGTCCACTTACGGTGGATGGGAAGTCTGTTCGACGGAGCAATGGGGGACGCGACGGGCACCTTCATCGTCCCATCCCCACACCCCCTCGCAGGCAAGACGTTCTGCATCACCGACGGCACAGTGGGGTTCTCAGACCAGCCAACTGACGAGGGGGCGCTGTGGTTCCGCATTGGTGGGGCCAACGTCGCCCCAGACGACGCCCTGCCCGAGGACCCGTGCGTGGGCCAGGCGATCAGCGCCCAGGTGGCGGGTTGCTTTCAGAACGCGTTCTGAACGTCGTCCCCCAGCGTCAGCGGACGAAGTGGCGCGAACGATCGTGCTCCAGACTTCCCCGATCAACCGCGCGGGCTGCCACGTGTCATCGATTCACTTCCGAACGACTGGGTGCTCCCTGGCTTAGGCGTTAGACGTGAAGCAACCGCACGCATGACGGCGTGTCGCTGGCCAGCACAGAAACGGCTCGTCGGTCGGCGGGGAGAAGAAATCGCACCACTGTCCGGTCACGATCGCGCTCGACCGACTCAACCCAACCGGACGACGACAATACGACAACCGATCATGTCGTCGCCGCGGCTCGACCGGAGTCGTTCGGTAGGAGGCAAGTCATGCGCGATACGGATATCAGTAAACTTCATCCCGTCCTACGCACCAAGGCCGTGGGGGTCGTGCAGCGTCTGAACGAGCAAGGGATCCCCTTCAAGATTTTCGAGGCCTTTCGCACCCCGCGGCGACAGGCGCAACTCTATGCCCAAGGGCGTAACGGCGCTCCTGGTCGCATCGTCACGAAGGCGAGACCTTGGCACTCGTATCACCAGTACGGTGTCGCCGCGGATTTCGTGTTGAACATCGACGGCGAGTGGAGTTGGGATACCCGCGGGGAAAAGGCCGGTTGGTGGAAGAAGCTGCACGAAGTGGCCAAAGAACAGGGGCTCGAGCCCGTGAGCTTTGAACTTCCGCATCTGCAACTTGCCAGCGTGACGGTGTCTCAACTCCTTGTCGGTCAGTACCCGCCTGATGGTGACGAGAGTTGGTCGGACAACCTGGCTGAGGCTATCGAGAGTTGGCGAAACGTCCCACGGTCGCCACCCCTGCCGCCGCTCGTTGGTCCCCAACGACCTGCGCTCGTGGGGCTGGATGAAGGCGTCCCCGCGCACTCCAATCAGGAGGAGCACATCGTGGTGGCCCGTCCGAGCCTGCGTATGCGCGGAGGTCCGGGGACTAACTTTGACGTCATTAGGAACCTGCCCACCAATCAAAGAGTGTTCGCCATGGGTTACAGTGGCGAATGGACCAGAGTGGATCTCGAAGGCGATGGTCAGGTCGACGGATACTGCCATAGTGGTTTCCTGCAACCGACCTGAGGCGTTGCGGGATCCTCACCCCTCCCGAGAATCGTTCACCCGTGTGACGCGGCATGCTTGCAACCAGCGTGTCGCCTGTGCCCACTGAGAGAGAGTAGTCACCGAGAGGAAGCTGGGGGCCGATGCTGTCGACTACGAGCGGTTGGTCCAGCTCATCTTGCCGCCGCCAAGGTGCGGACTTGGCTGTAGCATGGGCTCGGCTTCTTTAGGCTATGCGAGGATCCAATGCCAGATATCAACATCGATGGTGCAATAGACTACAACCGACGCCAAGGCTTCTCAAAAGAGGAAGTTCAAGATATCCAATCGGTGATCGGTGTGTCGGTTACAGGTGAGTGGGACGCCGCATCCATCGCGGCCATCGTTCGCTTTCAGCAGGTACTCGACGTCGACCCCGACGGCAAGGTCTGGCGAAACGCGAGGGGCAACACCTGGCCGAGGCTACAAGCATCGCTCTCGGGGCGTTTGCCACTGAAGGTCGGGGTGTGGATTGATGACGCTGCGAGGCAAGTCTTGACCGACGACTATGTGACGTCGGTCAAGTCGACTGGCTTCTCGACGGTGGCCATCATGGTCAATCGGAGCAACACGAGAGCCGATGAACCCGACTGGTCATTGCTATGGACAGCAGACGAATATGCCGAGGCGGCCAGTCGTTTCCAGGCCGCTGGGGTCGAGGTCGTTTTCACCGCCTGGCCGCGGCCCCGAAAGTCGCAGATCGACCAAATGTGTGCCTTCGTGGGGGAGCTGCTGTCACGTACTGGTGCTCGAGGTTTCGAGGTCGATACGGAGGGCAATTGGACGGATGCGCGCCGACAGGACTTCGCGTCGCTCGCCGAAGCGGGAACCTACCTGGGTCGACAGATGCGTGCAGCGGCACCGTCCGGCACTCGATTGGAGCTGACGACGTATCCTTACCATCCAGAGTTTGCCAAGTCCCCGACCATTGCCCAGTACGTGGACGTCTTGTTGCCGCAAGCCTACAGCGTTCACCGCGCGGGAAACGGGTGGGATGCTGCGTCGGGTCCTGGAAGCCTACAGCACACCGCCCTGTCATTGGCGCGCAAGATACCCGGCAAGGAAATCATCTGTGGGCTAGCTGCATACCGTCAGGATTATCCCGGTCACACGGCGGCAGAGGCGATGTCGCGCGCGTTGGAGACCGCGCGTGCGGAGGGCCTCCGCAACGTCCGCTATTGGTCGTCCAAGTGGATCGTTGGACACATGAGGAACGACTACTCCGCCGCCTTCATCGCTCGAGCGGCCTTGCCAGACGGAGCGACCGCGACAAGCTGAAGTGGAGCCCCACGAAGTTCCGTGCTTGGAACGACGAACGGCCGGAGAATGGTGGCGACTCCGGTATGGAGCGCCAGCTCCAGGCGTTGTTCAATTTGACCTTCGCCTTCACCAGCACTGATGGATTCACTGGTTCTCGTCGCAATCAACACCACAAGTTAACGATCAACTATGGGGCTCATCCTCCTGGCGCGAACTTCAAAATGCCATCAGCTGCCGCTGACCCGTTGGGAAGTGATGATGGAAACCGAGGAGCGGAAGCAACGCGATGCTGCGGAGACGCTGACGCGCGAACCGGCAAGCATGTCTGAGTGAGCGCGCCATGCAACACAGAACGTTGAGCGATTCGACAATTGCGCGATTTGTCGGAGTAAGTTCGGAGTTCCTGCTTGTTCGTGATGGATTCAGGCCACGAATCCGCGTTAGCCTAGCCTCGTCTCATGGCGACGGTGAACCAGGCTCCACACATCGCCCATCGCGGCAGTTGCCACTGTGGGCAGGTTCGGTTCACCTTCGAAACGGCGAAGGCGCCCGACGAGTGGACGGTGCGGTCGTGTACTTGCTCTTTTTGCAGACGGCACCGGCCAATCTACGTAGCCGATCCTGAAGGACGCGTTTCGCTCGAACACGGAGAACAGGTCTCGAGCTATCGGTTCGGCACGGGGTCAGCCGCCTTCTTGTGCTGTGGCCGCTGCGGTGTATTCGTCGCCGTGGTCGATGAGACGCCACGGAGGCGCGTTGGCCTGGTCAACGTCAATTGCCTCGAACACGTTCCCGCGGGAGTGCCCGAGCCCCGCCTCGTCGACTTCGATGGGGAATCGCTCGACGAACGCCGAGAACGCCGCTCCCGAAGCTGGACTCCGTTCACGAGCTAGCGAGCGCCGAAACGCCGCTCCCCAGCATGGCCGCTGCACCCACGCCGGACGTAGCGTCGCCCGATTGGCTGAGCTTGCCGCGCGGCGCCCGTGGTGGGTTACGCCTGGCGGCAGTCGTGCTGAGCGTCGCGCGCTGCCTCGGAGGGCATCGTCAGCGATGGTTCGGGCGGTCCACTGCGCGTCGGAGAGCTGCTGCAGCGACTGAGTCGACGGCGTCGACACCGCGCGAAGAAGCTAGCCCGCCCGCGTCGCTAGCCGATAGCCGCGCAGGCCGATCGCGAACGTTTCGCGCATCTGTTCGTACAGGCTTGCGTGATAGTGCCCTAGCGGAACCGTGAGCAGCCCCAGCGGTTCGCCCTCGTAGACTAGAGCCTGGACGAGCACCGGACCGCGCCCTTGCTCGAACACACCCGGAGCAGCGAAGTCACTGGAAGCAAAGTGCGACCCTACCCGCAGGCGGGTGTCTGTCCCAAACGCGGCCAAGCACTGGCATTGCGCAGATGCGTGCCCCGGCTCCTCGAAGAGCCCCAAAGACAGCGCACTGAAGTCCAGACACCGCAGCGCCTGCTCCAAGGACGCGCGCTGAGAAGTACCGTCGGGAGTGCGCAGCAAGCTGCCGCTGACGCGCGACAAGGCACGCGAAAACTCGATGACCGCCATACGACGTCCGGCCTCACCACGCGCAAGCCACTCGCCGACCAGCGCGCGCGCCGCGTCCACGAGATCGTCGATGAGGACGATCGCTTCGAGCTCGCTCGGCGCGCAATCATGGAGGAGGCGGCGCAGGGTGCCGAGCATCGGCTGCACTTGGGTGACGTCACCGCCGGTGCGCTGCAAACCGGCCATCAACTGATCCAAAGCAGACAGGAAAGCGTCACCGTGCTGGCCGCGGAGATCCGCGAGCAGCGCCATGACTAACCGCTCTTCCCAGCCCACGCCGGCACCGGCAAAAGACCCGCGCCCACTGCGCGACAACTCGGCAAAGATCAGGGCGCGGCGTTCGAGCACTGCGGCTTCTAGCGAGCGTCCAACCTTGGGAGTGCTGCGCCTGTTCAGCATCGTTGCCGTCTTGGAACAGCCGCACGAACGACGCCCGACCATGCTCGCCTGTAGCCGTGTGAGCGGCTCTTCGGACTGACCGTTCATCGCCGCCAGCAAGCGGCGTATTCCTTCGCGGCCCATCGTTTCCGTCGGTTGCTGCACGGTGGTGAGCGGAGGCACGGCGCACTTGCCGACTTCGCCGTCGTCGAAGCCAGTGACCGCGATCTTGGTGGGGACCATCACGCCACGGTCGCGCAGCGCGTCCATCGCTCCAAGCGCCATGTAGTCGTTGGCGCACGCGATCGCGCTAACGGCGTCCACCGCGACACCGCGTTCGTCGAACAGCTCTCGAACCGCTGCAGCGCCAGATTCACGCAACCAATTGCCCTGCAAGACCAGCCGCGGGTCCTGGGCAATGCCGAATTGCGCCAGCACCTGGCAATAGGCAGCGAAGCGCTCCTCAGCTTCGAAGCTGGTCGCCGGCCCGCGAATGAACGCGATGCGGCGATGATTGTGCCGCTCGATCAGGTGCGAAACGACTTCTTTGATCCCGAGAGCGCCGTCAGCAACTATGCTCTGGCAGCTTTCGAGCTCGACTCCGACGCTGACCATCGGGACGCCGCGGTACCGCCCCAACCATTGCTCGAACTCTCGCACCCCCAACTGATTGCCGAGCGAGCCGCTGAGCACCAACAGGCCGTCGAAATCGGCGGGTCTGAGCAAGTCGAACAGGAAGTTCCGACCGCGGGCCGCGCCCGCTGGCTGATCGCCAACGACTCCGCCCGCCAAACACCATAGGTCCAAGCCTTCTTGCCGCGCCGCGCTGGCGGCACCGTGCACGATCGCCGACTGATAGTCATCTTCGATGGCATCCATCAGCAGAGCCACACGGCGGCGCTTGCGGCTCCTCACAGGGCCTCGTTCCAGCATCGAGTTTGAAAAGTTCACCATTTTGCAACCGCGCGCAAGCGCGGCGCCAGTGCCGGGCAGTTCCACTCAGGCCGCATGTGGTCACCGGAGCGGTGTTGCGTTCCGAGTGGCGATGCCGCGGGGAGGGTGGGAGCGTGCAACGTTTGCGCCGGCCGTGGGGTGGGGGACCCGTGAGCGGCGCTCAGACGCGACGAAGCCACCTGAATGTATTGGCTGGCGCGCGTCAGCGACGCGCGGCTCCAAAGTGGTCACCGGACCTAAACATAGGTCTCATGATGGCCGTCGTGATCTGGAGCGGTGATCTCTCAACCCGCATCCGTCCGTGCAGCTTCTGGCGACCTCGAGAGGAGTCGGGTGAGCTTCCACCAGCGCCGAGCAAGGGAGCGCAGCGTAGCAGGCACTGTAGGCCCGCAACTGTGACGTCGAGTTGCGTGCAAGCAGCTGACTCATGCGGCCGCCGGCTCCAACACGACGATGGAGGCGTCGCTGGAATCGATCCTCGCGCGGCATCCGAGGGGCAAAGTGAGCTGAGGGGCGGTATGACCAAAGTCCATGCCCGAGATGATCGGGAAACCGTAGCGTTACGCCGCCAGGCGCGCTCCGCAGTAGTAGCAGCCTGAATGCGCGAGTCTCTACTCGAATAGCAACGCCGTCCACGCGTGATAGATGCTGAGCACCGTCAGCGGAACTGAGCACGCGATGTGACTCACCGTCCAGGGCGTCGTGTAGCGACCGAGCCAACTCACGCTGCCGGGCGCCAGTAACCCGAGCAGTGAGTTCCCCCAGAACACGCCGCTCAGCAGCATCAGGTATCCGTGCCCCATCCCGCGGCAATGTAGGAGCATCAGGGGCAGTGTTGCGGCATCGACGACGTCGTGCCCGCGATACAGGCGCTTTGCTCGGGCGCCTGGCAGCGTGTTCCGGCGAAGTGTGAACGAACGCCCCATGGTACTGGTGCTGATGTCCACACTCGCTACTCAGGCACTGCTTCTTCCGCACCGACGGCCATGAACGTCACCGGATCGCTCTGGTTCGAGTACTGCGTCGCAAACCAATTTGCGGATCGTGGTCCCTTCGAGATGCGAACTTCGTCGATAAGCCCGTCGAAGGTGCGACTCAGCTCCGTGGCGTGATTGCCGACGCGAAGCACGTTGTCCGCGTCGTCAGCGAGCTCGCCCCCAAAGTCGAAGACCGTGCTGACGTTCGTGGCTTGACCGTTGACGTACATCGTCGGAGGTCCGTCCTGCGATCCGTCGAAGACGGCCGCGACGTGTTGCCAAGTCGAAAGTTCGATGACGCCATCGGGCGCTGTGAAGACCTTGGCGAAAAGCCCGCCGAAGTCTGCCGCGAACGCAAACGTGTCAACCGCGTAGCGCTCATCGTTGTACAAGAACAGCGCCCAACCGTTGACGTGATCCGTAGTCAGCGCCTTGTCGACGATTCGACCAAAGCCATTCTGTCCTGTGGAGCTGGGGCGAATCCACGCCTCTACAGTGGCAGGGCCCGCGAACAAGTTGTCGAGTTCGTCTTGCGCGTATTCGAGGTAGTCACCATCTCCGTCGAACGACATGGCCGAACCACACTTGCCGGACACCACGCTGGCACCGTCGTTCGAGCCGGTGAGCGCACCTCCCGCAGCGTCGGGCTGGTCCATGTGAAGTACGGCGACGTAGTCATCCCAAACTGCCGCTGGATTCGACCGATCAACGTCAGCCGCAGCACTTCCATAGTAGAGGTAGAACTCAGTCGCTTCCCCAGCGGCCACCACAGGCACTTGCACCCAGGCGCGCAGGGTCTGCGTTTGGTGGTCCCACTGCTCCAATTCGAATGGCAGCGGCGTCTCTCCGTCGCTAGCAGCAAAGCAGATGTCGAGCCCGCCCTGGGATGCACTGGCCAAGTCGGGGTCCTCCAGGGCAACGAACACGGGGAAATTCGTTTGAGCCGCGGGCACGTTTGATCCGTCTATCACCAGCCGCTTGCGCATGCCGGGCAGCGTTTTGCACGGACCACAGTGCCGGGCGAGGTCCGTTTCGCAACCGTTGTCGCGATCGTCGTCACAATCTGCCCAGCCAGGCTCGCATTGCAACACGCATTCCACCACGTCGCATGCCGGACTGGACGCATCACTCTGAGATGGCAAGCAGACCGGTTCGCACAGCTCGGGGGTGCCGGCGTCTTCGGGTTCGAGGTTGCCGTCATCGGGCGCGCCTGCATCCTCATCGTCCTCGGTGACGAGAGGCTCGTGCTCCTCGCCCCCGTCTTGCTTGTCGGTTGCTTCCATGTCGGGCGACGCTGGATCGCCACCCGCCTCAGCAGGTGTCTTCGTCGCGTCTAGCTGCGTTGAGGCAACGTCCAGGCGCCCGGCATCCTTGGAGTTGGCCGACATGCTATCGACCTTCGGCCAATCCAGATCGGCTACACATCCCGTCGTCAGCGACGCGACGAGGATCGGCACCAAACCTCTGACCACTCTTTGCATCTGATGATTGCCCCAGCGCGTACCAAACTAGCAGACGAACCAGCAGACACCAGCTCCAGACTCCTACTCAAGCTGCACGGCCAACCTCAGAGCTCGCAACAATTGCTGAGCGCTCGGGTTGCCCGGCATCGACCCGCAGCTTGAGATCACGACAGTTCGTTGTTCACGCCTCATCGGGTCGATTTGGCACATCGCGGAGGCACAACACGGCGTCGCTACTCGCAGCGCGTGTCCGTCTGGAGCTGAGTGTTTAGGAAGTTGTCCATGAAGTCGAATCCACAGCTACCCCCGTCTTCGCCCCGCGCATTGCAGACGAACATACACGGAATGGTTGCTCTGGCGAGCGCTGCGTTGTCGGCAGTAATGTGCGCCACGGCGCAAGACGTGCTCCACTCACTGCCCAATGTCGCAACCCGCGTCCGCACGGCCCTGGCCACCAGCTGACCCACACGTGCGGCACACCAAGCGCGCTGCGTGGCAGCCGCGCCACAGCTGCCCCCGCCGTCCTCCCCCTTGTGCGTCCGCGACGATTCCGCGCCGCGATGCGTCATAGGGCTCTCTGCCAAGAGGACCGAAGTAACCCGAACCATCTGGCGGCACGCCCGGTTTGGGGAGGGCCTATCGGCTACTTCTCGTATCCGCCCATCACGCAGCCCTGCGATAGTCACGATGAAGCCCATTGAGAACCGACATCGCAACAACGTCACCAGCTTGGTTGGGCGAAACTCCGGACCTGTCACCCGGAATACGTTGCTGGAGCCCTTGGTGCGGTCGTGAAGAAGCCGTTCACAATGGGTGTTCATGCCAGGCGTGCGTACGGCAGTCTTGATAACCTGAGCGCCAACAGCCGTTACTGCTCGGTCAAACTCAACACCAAACTTGGCATTCCGGTCACGAATGATGCAGAGCTGCGCCGTTACAGGAGTTTTTCTCCAGGACTTCGCTATCACAGAGAGAACCTCGTGCTACAGTGTGCTCACACAACGAGAGCCAATGACTTCGCCGAATCCGAAGACCGCAGGACTGGTCGCGGCTTACTTGATGCTTGCGAGCTGCAACGATTCGAGTAGCTCTGATGACCCGGTGGATGCGACGAACGAGCCGCAGTCCACCGACGTTGATACCCCGGATGTCGAGGAAGACGGTTCATCTGCGTCCGACCGAGGTACGGAAGCGGCTACTGAAAGCAGTGTTTCATTGGACTCTACGCCGACGGAAGCGACCGACTCGCAGTTGGACTCTGGTGAAACAGGAATCGCGGAAGAGCCGCCCGCTTCGAGCGATGCTGGCGATGCTCAAGTGGAAGAAACAGGGAGCGCCGCCAGCGAGACAGATACGGCGGTAATCGACGTGGATGCACCCGACGGATCTGCCCCGAGTGACCCCCGCCCAGGCTCCAGTCCAACCGATCCCGTGGGCACGGGCACGAACTACGAAGACCCAGACGCCGTTGCGGCGTTGGACGAGGCGGCCCCGAAGGAGCCCGACGCGTGCACCGACGTCTCCTGCTCACAGGAGACGATGTGTTACACGGTTCGCGAGGGCACGACTTTGGAAGGCATCACCGTCTCTCATCGCTGTGTGCCCTTCCTCGAAGATTGCGACTGGTTCACCCGCACCTGCGAGTGCTTGGTCGTCGACCCCTGTGAGCTCCCTTTCGTGTGCGTGGGCTTCAGTGATCTGTACAACGAGGACGCCCAAGGGGACCCATTCATCGCCTGCGGACAGCCGCCGGATCCGGAGCCCGATCCGATCCCCGACCCTGCTCCTCCAGACCAGCCGCCACCAGACTGCAACACGCCGAACTGTCCGTAACCGATCGTCGCCCGGCAAGTCGTAGAACCCGCCACACCAGGCGGATCCCAGACCGAGACGCGTTCCAAGAATCCTCGCGCCCACTCGAGCTCGCCGTGCACCGACGACAAACGCTGCATCGCGTACCAACTTTCGGCAGTTACACCTTCGCCGAAGCCATGGCGGAGTTTGGCGACAATTGCATCCGTAGCGCGAGCGCTTCGGCTTGCAACGAACTGGCCGCGGCGTGTGATGACATCACGGCGGACGCGGGCGGCTGCGTCTGTTGTATCCTCGACGACGTGGGCAGCGCGGACTGCTCGTTCGAGTAGTGGTTACGGATCGGAGACGACCAACAGCACTTGCCCCGGCTTGGCCCGGTCGTCCACCGGTTTGACCAGCTGGTAACCCGCATAGCCTACATCTTTGACGATGTAGCTTCGGCCGTGACTGCCCAGCACGACGACGGTTTCGCCGGGGCGTGGGACGGCTGGAAGACAAATCCTCACGCGCGTGCGAGGTGACAACTCCAAACCGCAACTGCGAGGTCCCTGCAATGCTGCGCTGGGACGGCACGTCGCGGTGCGTTGGTTACATCATTCCGTCGCGCAGAGCGGTGTTCACTCATAGCGGTTGCCAGTTCCGACGCGTTGGCGTACCTTCACGTCATGAGGGGTACGCGCACAGGGAGCGCATTGAGCGCTTGGGGTCTGTTTCTTGTCGTGTTGGCTGGCTGTGGAGCTCGTTCGGCTCCCGGCGAAGGGCGACAACGGTCGTTGCCTGACGGAGTGCCCGTGACCGCCATCCCGAATCCGCCGTTTTCACCGGATCCGGACGGCTCGGTCACTGGCAGCAGTGCGGGGACTGGTTCAGTGGAGACTGTCGTGGTGCCGGCGGCTTCACCCCCGGCCGTGCCCGCCGGTGCGCCGCTTCCAGTGATGTCCTCCGGGCCGCCCCAGGCGATGCCTGGCGCCGATCCGTCGCTAGGCACAGAGCTCGGTGAAGTGGACGCGGAGCATTCACCGGACTGGAGCCAACCGACGATCATCGCCAACTTCGGTCGCGGGACTGGGTTCCATGCTGCGGGCATAGCCGGCGGTCGCGCGCTCGCCGCCTGGAACGATGCGGGCGGACATTTGGCACTCGGGCTGTGGGAGAACGCGGAGTGGTCGGTGCTGAGGGTGGCAGAGCGAGGCACAGCGGAAGCGGTTTGGCTGAGCCCGACGGGACAAGCCGGCATGGTGGTCTGGGACAATGGAACGGAACGCATGCAATCGCACTTCGATGATGGTTCCTGGGCAACTCCCCGCGCTTTGTCGGAGGGTTTCGAACTTGACCAACCTTTCCCCGTTCTGCCCGACACCGCGGCGACCGTCGGATGGAATGCCTTAGGTGATCGTGCGATGGCGTGGACGTTCACGGGGAACTGGGTCTCGACGGAGCAGGGGTGGGAAGAGGTCCAGGTGCCGCCGCCGGCGCTGACCATCGAATTCCGGGCGGTGAGTAGTGCGGGCTTCGTCACGCTTTCTGCTCCGCGAAGGGAAGGCAACGGGGCACCTGTCATCAGCGAGTGGTCTCCGGAGCTGGGATGGCGCCAGGAAGACGGGCCCGAGCCGACCGAGCGGCCCTTATCTGTATCGCCCAGCGGTGCACGTTTGCTCTGGGCTTACAAAACAGCCACAGACGGCGTCGTGCGGGCTCTACTCCGTCGAGATGGCGAGTGGGAGACGGCCGAACTCGAGCCACCGGGGTTCACTGGGCGCATTGCCTCTGAACCCAAGACGGTGTGGGCAGGAGATTCAGAGGACGCCGCGATGTGGTGGGAGCAATGCCCGACGACCGCGAGTTCCCCAGGTGGCTGCGGGAGTGAGGTGATCGTGGCCGTGTTGGACGGTCAAGAGTGGCAGATAACGGCGCTGAGTGAGTCGGACGCGACCGACCGTGGTGAACGCGCCAACCTGGCGCTCGCGGCTGATGGGACGGTCGCGTACATTGCCTCGGACTTCGATTGGGGGCTGCGAGTGAGCCGCTGGAGCGCACCTTTCGAGCCGGGCGCCGTGGAGCACCATCAACTCGGTTTCCCGCCGATTGGGAGGGGGGAGCTACCGATCGTGCTCACCAACGAGGACGGTAGTCGTGCACTTATCCTGGGCACAAGCAATCATCCGGAAACGGATGACAGTGTCCTGATCGAGTCGAGCTACGTTCACCCCGAGTTCTGAAGCCGGGGACGATGGTACGCGCGGTTTCACTGCCCAATGTCGTGACCCGCGTCCGCACAGCCCTGGCCCTGGGCCGATCCCCGCGACGTGCGCGCCGCTTGCAGCGCGCCGCGTCCGCCCCCAACAGCGCCCAAGGGGCGCGCTGCGCAGCAGCCGCGCCCCCGAGCCCCCCACCGTTCGCGCAGTTGAGCGCCCGCGACGATTCCGCGCTGCCAACATCGTGAGCCGTCGTCGGGCTCTCTGCCAAGAGGACCTCTTGAAAGGGGGGAGGCTCCAAAGTGTGCCCCCATCCTGCAAGGGTGTGCCCCCATCCTGCAAGCCGTTGGCTTGCAGCTTCCCCCTTGGTGTCCTCGCCCTGCGGGCTGCGGGCAACCGTGGGAAGGGCACCTTGACGTCGGGGCGCGTCGCGGAATCGTCGGGGGGCTCCTCCGTGCCGAGTTGGCTTGGCCCTTGAGGTGCATCGCCCTCCTGGGTTGAGCCCGCCACTTGATGCGGCGCAACCATCGTGCCGCGCCAGTCGGGTGAGCCGCGACAACGACTGATCGCGTTGGTGCCGCGTCACGCTGCCCGCGAGTGGCCGAACCTGCCGCTACCCATCATCCGAGTGCCCACGCCGCCACTCGTTCCGACGGCTACGCGAGGCGGCGTCCGGAAGAGACAGTGCTGTATCAGACGATCGCGGCGCACTGGCCGGCGTTTCGGGAGCGGATGGAAGAGAGCGGCGGGTTGCCGAAGTTCGTGGTCAGCGAGTTCGAGGAGTACCTCGATTGTGGGCGGCTTGAGGCAGGTTGCCTCTTGCGCGAGTGTCGCAGCTGTGGCTACTCGCAGCTCGTTGCATTCAGCTGCAAACGTCGAGGCTTCTGTCCAGGTTGCGTGGCTCGACGCATGGCCGATACTGGTGTGCACTTGGAGCAGCGAGTGCTGCCAGCGTCGCCGGTGCGGCACTGGATCTGTTCCCCGCCGTGGGGCCTTCGCGCGCTGCTCGGTTACGACAAGCGCCTGTGTGCTGACGTGCTTGCCGCCGTCATCACGGAGCTCGGGCGCTCGCAGAAGTGGCGGGCCAAGAAACTGCTGGGTCTCTCGAGCGTGAGCGAAGCCCTGACCGGTGCCGTTGGCGCCGTGCAAGGTCGCAGGGTCCCTAGGCGATGGCTTGCTACGCGCACCATCGCTGCGACTAATGTTGGGCGAAGGCGCCGAGTCCGTCAGAGACACTGCGCTTCCGGACTTGCCCGTGGCGGAGGTTCGGGGGATCAACTTGTATGGCCGGCAGTGGGTGCACGGGCACGACCGAAAGCAGTTGGAGCGCCTGGCCAGGTACATCACTCGACCTCCCATCGCGCAGGAGCGACTCACTCAGCGCCCAGACGGCACTCTGCTGCTCGAATTCAAGAAAGCATGGTGGACTGGTGCATCTTCCTGGGGGCTCGTGCTTCCGCGGAGGGTTCGCCGAGGAGCGATGGATCACGCTGGTGCCGGAGATTGGTGTCACGACTTCTCGGACGGCGCTTCTGGCCTGAGGTTCTTGGTGGCAGCGCACCGTTTTCGACAGTTAGATTGTCCTTGGCTCAGCCCAGCTGAGATCTCTAGCACCTTGGCGAAGCTCAGTTGAGGTCCGGTGTGGCGCATACGGGATGCGTCACTGCACAGTGGCGACAGTCGACCTGCTCATCTTGTCCTTGTCGACATGGTGCCGCCTCGCTGGGCTCGCCTTCGCAGACTCGTCCCCCGGTGGACGTTTCCGTGATCGCACTGGCTGGATAACTCACCAAGCAGCCCGAGCAAACGTTGATGACGTAGCGCAGAGGGGAGGATTGGAGCTCGATGCCAGTAGAAGTCTCGCCAAACACGAGCACGTCGACGATGAGGCTTCTGCTCGCACCTGGTCTGTCTGCGAGGTCGCCTTCGAGCGATGCTCCGACTGCAGGCGGAATGAGCACGGCTTTCGCGGTCACCAGCCCTACGCGATCGCCTGACGCGCCCGGAACGAAGCCGCCCAGCGCGGCGGTGAACTCCTCGAGTGGTTCTCGACTGTTGCTCAATCGGACCTCGGCCCCCGTCAGCTGCACCCCCGGGGTGGTGCTTTCCGCGAAGGTGCCAGCAACCAGGAGCACCGCCTCGTAGACAGACTCGAGCTGGATGTCCAAGGTTCCACTTTCGAGGAAATCGGAGTCCAGCGTGGCTTCGAAGCGACATCGTTCATTCGGCGCCAAGATACCCCGCACGTCGAGACAGCTGTCGTCTTTGGAACACGGCAAATCGCCGTCGGCGTCCTGCCCGCAGGCCGTCAACGCTGCCGTGGCGAGCAACGACACTCCCAATGGGGACCAGCGCACCACGGCCCCTACCTGGCCCCTCGAACAGAACATGGTGCGACCATACCTCGCGCATGGCGGGTCGTCACCCAGACGCCGCCCACGCGAGGTACATGGCCCAGAAGGCCGGGTGGCGGACGTCTAGTTGACCTAGGATCAGAGCCTGCGCGGCCACCGAAACCGCCATGACCCCTCCCAAGATCGCCGACCAGTGCGTCAGCTTCAAGAGCAGGGCGTCGTGCCAGCCCGCGCTTGGCAACTCTCGCTCTTCCTCCACTTGGCCATTGCGCCCCAGCCAGGCGGCAGGTCAAGACGAGCCCAGGAAGCCTGGGCGGCACACGTCCGTCAGTGAGCGGTGGCGCCCGGAGCATCGCGATGTGCTCCGGCGGGCCACTGCCCGCACGAGCTGCGACGAGGTCAGTAGCGTCTGCGCCCGGCCCCGTAGTGTTCCAAAACTCGGTCCACCCACCGACGCCGCGTCTCGATAGTAGTACCTGAGCGTCCCTTCCAGCCTTTCACGACGCCTGATCGGCGTGCTGCTGTTGTCGTTGGAGTGTTGCCCCAAGTGTGGCGGTCCGATGCGATGGGCCGAGGTTGCGAAGACGGCAAGGGCAGCACTGCGGCTGATGGCGAAGCTCGGTTTGGCGGCGAATCCACCGCCCGACGCACCGGCGGCCCCGCTCGGTCAGCTGAGTCTGCAGTTCGACAACTGAACGGTGCTCTCGCTGAGGTCGACTTGCCCTTCGAGATGTTCGAGGGGATGCACTGGTGCATCTTGTTGGTGTTTCTGAGCTCGCCAGGAGGGTTCGTCGACGAGCGATGGGGGCACGCTGGTGCTCGAGATTCGGTCACGGCATCTCCGCCGGGACTCCCGGCCTGGGTTCCATGTTCGCAGCATGTCGTTTTTACCAGTTCGAATGCCCTTGCCCTCCGCCGACGACATGGGCACCCCGCCGGTCGCCTCCAGCACCTCTGGGGCGACCTCTTCGTAGAGCGGTCGCTGGTTCATCGGCAGCCCCGTCGCCGCCGCCCACTGAAAGAACCGATCCAGATCCAACGCAACCCCCTGTCGTGATGGCGTTCGACCAGTGTATCGCGGACGAGGGCGCGTCCGCAGGGCGAATGCGGCACAAAGCGGCGCGCAGCGGGTGGGTGTGCTGCGACAGGGAGTTGAGGTGTGGGCCGGGTCCTACACCGAATCCGAAGACCGAGACCGCATCCGAGACCGATGTGCCGATCGCGCACGCGCACGCGCACGAGTACGTAGCGCCGCGGTGTCAGTCACTTCGGCGTGTGAGTCGGAGCGCAGCGAAGCAACCGGCGCGGCAGCGCCGGCGCGCGGCGGAAGGCGCGCGCACCTTCCACCCAAACGGGACGAGGCGCCCTACTCGGCCCAGGCGAAAGGGCCCGGCTCGAGCGTCGCGCCTTAGACCTGGACGTACTGAAGTGCCCCGCTGCGGCGACTGCATGCGCGTGCTCGCCCTGATCGAGCACCCTCCAGTCGTCCAGCGAATCCTCCGCCACCTCGGCCTGCGCGATCACCCACCGCCCATCGCCCCGCCACGCACGACAGACCTGGACTTCCACGCCGCCTAGCCCCGCCAGGCCGACAGTGGCGCGACACAGCACCGGTGCGCCTGCACGATGACCAGCCGTGCACGACTCCAGTACCACTGCCCCCGGCCGTTGCCCCCGACGCTGCCGCGGCGTAAAGCCTCGACCCCTGGTTATCTGCCGCCGCGCGGCCCAACCGGGGGGACTTCGCATAAGGGGTGATAAGGACACTTACATGACTGAACGAGACCAAACCAGGGAACTGAAGGACGGACGCAGCTTGCGTTTCGTCGAATACGGCGATCCAGACGGAACGCCGATATTGATGCTACACGGAAATCCAAACTCCCGGCTGCTCTGGAAGTGCATGCCCGGATTTCCTTTCGTCGAAGGCGCCCGACTTATCTGCCCCGACAGACCCGGTTACGGCGGAACCGACTACGTCCACGGCGTCTCCACCGTCGAGCAGTGGCCTGATGATATGACACAACTGGCCGACTCGCTGAACGTTGACAAGTTCTTCGTGTTCGGACCATCCGGAGGCGGCCCTTGGGCGCTGTCGTGCGCGCAACGCATTCCGGATAGATTGCTCGGCGTCGGAGTGTTCGCTCCCGTAGGACCATTGGACGGTGAAACGAAAGTCGGAATGGCCAAACCCGTCAGAATCATGTGGACCGTTGCGGCCACCGTCCCATGGGTACTCAAGCCTCAATTCAAGATGACTGCGAGGCTGGTTCGAAAGCACCCTGAACTGTATGCCAAACTCATCAAGAAGGAACTCAGTCCAACCGACCGCGAGGTGTATGATCGTCTCAATCTGCTGTCAGTGCTGATGCCGGACCGACTGGAGAGCTACCGGCAGGGGGGCATTGGCTCGTGGTACGACATCACGCTCCCAGGGCACTACCCGGTTGATCTGTCGAAGATCGAGATTCCAGTCCGGCTGTGGCAGGGCGAACTGGACAACTCTGTGCCTCTTGCCATGGGCAAAGCGATCTCCGACCGGATTCCCCGGTGCATTCCTACATTCCTTCCGGATAGCGGCCATTTCTGGCTTTTCGAGAACGTGGGGCCAATGTTGGAACAGCTTCTGGAATCGGCGTAGGTTCGCTAGCGGGTAAGACGAACAAACGCCGATCGGGCTCATCCTAGACCCATCTCGGCCCTCTCCTGAGTCCGCTTGCCACGCTCCGGCGCTGGCTCCATTCCATGGTCGTCGAGAATGCGCTTGATGGTGCTTCGCCCCGGGTGGTGGCCGAGGTTGTGCAGGGCGCCGCGGATCCTGGGGTAGCCCCACGTCGGATTCTCCCGCGCCATACGGGCTACGAGTTTCGCCAGAGCTGAGGCCGTCAAGGGTCGTCCAGGTCAGCGTCGTCGGCTCCCTTCGCACTTGCTGGCGACCAACCTTCGATACCAGCGTAGCAGCGTGCCTGGCGTCACGATGCAAGCGATGCTCGTGAGTGCCCTTCGACCCAACGCTCTCGCGCGCACCGCCAGGCGTCGATGTTGAGCGTCAGAGAGCCTCAGCCGTCGCCCCCCGAGCTGCTCACGCAGCACTCGGTTCTCCTCCAACAGATAGTCGACGACCTGCTGCTGGCTGCGGTTGAGCCAACCGACAACAGTCAGTACCCAGAGTTGCAGGATGAGCGCGTTCATTGCAGGGAGCGTAGTCGGCTGGACCGCGCCTCGACACAGGCCACGAAACGCTCGAGTAGGCCACGGGATTTCCTCGGGCCGAGTTTTGGAACACTACGGGGGAGACCCCCACGCCACCCGTCGTTTCGCTGCGCTCAACGCCGGGGCCCGGGCGTTGGGGCCCAGGGAATCCAGAAGTGTCCCCCAAAAGACACAGCACGCCCGGCAGGATTCGAACCTGCGACCAATGGCTTAGAAGGCCATCGCTCTATCCAGCTGAGGGTGTGCCCCCATCCGGGCCGCCGTATGTGTGCGGAGCGGTTGACGGGGACTAGTGTTCACTTGCGGCCCGCTTCGCCCCTTGCCGTCCTCGCCCTTGCGGGCTGCGGGCGCCGGGGGAAGTGCGCGCTTGGCGCCAGGTCTCGGCGCGGAATCGTCGAGAGCCTTCTCCGCACTGA
>JBNKUV010000057.1:0-5835 GCA_050298815.1 Polyangiaceae bacterium | reverse complement strand
TGGCTCACGTTTCCGCTACGTTTCAACCTGATCGGGA
Organism: Polyangiaceae bacterium; assembly: GCA_050298815.1. Lineage (GTDB taxonomy): Bacteria > Myxococcota_A > Polyangia > Polyangiales > Polyangiaceae > SZUA-265. The sequence continues at coordinate 5,798 of JBNKUV010000057.1, read as the reverse complement.
TGACCGAAATGACTGATCGGGAACTCCGAAACGCTGATCGCGATCACGCGGAATCGTGATCGCCATGGAGCGAAACGGTGATCGTGATGGACCGAAACCCGCATGGGGCTCTTCGCTTGCGCGTTGTTTGCTCTGCTCTCTGCCGTTTACCTGGCTGCGGAAGCCGAAGGGGCAGTCGCTGAAGACTTTCGGCTGCGCGCCCTGGCGACGGAGTTCGTGGCCGGTGCACTTGCTGGTGTGGTGTTCTGGCGCGCCGGTGTGGACGCCCCCGATCTTCATACTCGCCTCGCTCATTCGGCATTCACTTGGCCAATACAGCTTGCGACGGCCGGCTCCGCGGCGTTCACCCTATGGGCGTTGTGGACTCGTAGGTTCAAAGTCGCCCGCGCGACGGTTGCCCTTCAGGTTGGGCTGGTCGTCGTAGGGTGGGGGGCCTCGATGGACCAGCACTTCATTCTGCCGGACCTCACGTTGGAGCGGGCTAGCTCAAACGTGCAGGTACTTCCGTTCCTAGCTGCGGCGCTCAGCGCGGGGGCGGTCGTATTGGCGCCCGCGCTGTTCTATCTCTACCGGGTGTTCAAGTGGCGAGCGTGAGCTCGGGACGACTCTTCGCGCGTGTTCGAGTGGCGGGCGTGAGCTCGGGACTACTCTTCGGAGGTGTTCGAGTGGCGGGCGTGATTTGACGTGGGATCCCACTGAACGAGCTGTACGACGAAGAGGGCTGCGAGGTCCGTGGGTTCGGACGCGGCTATCAGTGCTCGAGCGCCGCGATAGAACTCGCGTTGGAGTTCCTTGAGCCGACCGTAGTCAGAGCGGCTGATGCTGAAGACGTTGTACGAGCACACGTCGTCTTCAGTTGGCGCGGCCACGCGCTCATGTGCGACTCTAGTCCAGTAGCGTTTGGCGGCGGTTTCCAAAGATGGTGTGGCATGCGCATCGAACGTAACGGCATCGGAGAGGCGATACCGATCGCCAGCGATTCGCAACAACCCGCCGCCGACCAATGTTTGAAGGCATTCCTCGACGTCGGTGTCGGAGACTTCCAGCGTGTCGGCTAGTTTGCTGCGTTGCTCCGCCTCCGGTAGGTTCAAGGCACGCGTATCGAGCAAGCACATTACCGCCAAACACAGGGGGCGTTGAAACAACGCGTCTCTTGCGGCTCGACTGCGCACGAAGCGCGCTTCGAGGGCCGGCACGGCAGCAATGCCAACCCAGACGTCTACCAGGTCCTCCAAGCGGTTCGTCAACGCGTCCAGCAGTGCCAGAAACTGGGGCAAACGGGGTTGTGAACCTCCCGCAAGGAATCGACCAACGCTGAACCGAGACAGCCCGCTGCGCTCTGCAACGTCAGCAATCAGCTGGGTGCCGCGCAGGGCGTTCAGCCATGGGCCGAGTTGCGGGGTCTCCGAGCTGCCCAGTGCAGCAGCGGCGTTGGGATTGAACGCTGCGAAAGCCGGCACCGGATCGTTGCCCAACTTCTGAGCGTAGGTGACGACCTCTTCCGCGCTCGGCATTCGCTGTCCCGATTCCCACTTCGCCGCCACATTGGAGCGGAACCCCAACCTCCTCGATAGGGCGGCCTGGGAGCGCTTGCCTCGAAGCGCGCGCAGGATCTGCCGCGCAATTGCCTCGTAGTCCGACATGTATGCCCATATTTGCACATCCAGGCACGCTAGCGACCCACAAAATGTGCTGAGGCGGGCATATTTGCTTTGGACACGGCGGTAGGGGGCTGCCAAACCAAAAGGGACGCCGAGCGCTTCCAGGTCGCCTCGGCCAGGAGAACATCACGATGCGACTTCCTCAGCTTCCGCTTTCACTCACGCTTGTTTTCGTCAGCACCCTCTCGGTGTCCCACGCCCATGCCCAGGAGTGCACCTCTGACGATGACTGCGATGACGGCTACGCCTGTGAACTCGACGAAAGCGATGCGCCGGACTGTCCACCTGATGCGGACTGTGACCTGAGTCCGGTCGAGCCAGTCGAGTCATCGGGATGGTGTTACGCCGAACCCATTACGTGTGAATCGGACGCCGGTTGCCCCACTCCTGCCAAGTGTGACGAGGACGGAGAATGTGTCTACGAGGTCGAGTTCTGTGAGGTGAACGCTGATTGCGGCGAGAACTACGAGTGTATCGCAGGGGGCGGGCGCTCAGGCAGTTGCTCCACAGGCGATTCAGCGGATGACGGCGGGCAAGCATCAGCAGGTGAGCCGGACGACGCGGAAACAGGTTCCGTCGACATGCCGCCTTCTGCGCAGACGGCTGCAGAAGGTGAGGCGGCCGCTGATGCTGGGGCAGGCGAGGCCCAAGCCAGTGACCCTTCCGACACCAAGACGCCGCCCGCCTCGCTACCAGAGGAGCCTCCAGCAGACGAGGGCGACGACATCGCCATCGAGTCGACGGACGTCGATACCCTGGGAGATGCGCCCCCAACTCAGTCGGCCGACGATGGGCCGGACGGGGACGTCGAGTGCCAGGAGGAAGAAGAAGTTGTGAGGATTTGTTTTCCCAAACTCATCCCCTGCGAGAGCGATGCCGATTGCATCGAGGACTGGACGTGTGAGGCCGTACCCGAAGGCGGCCCGGAGGGATGGGCGGATGTCGACACAGCCTGTTTACCCCCCGTCATTTCGGGGGCCCTCGATGGTAGCATCAAGGTGGTTGGCGATGGCACGACGCAAAGCGACGCTGCGACGGGCGCCGGTGAGGAAGAAGAAGTCGACCTAGACGATCTCGCGGAGGATCAAGACGCGGATGATCTAGCAGAGCCAGAATTGATGCCATTGGGCACTCAAGGTGGTTCGGAGGGATCCGCCGGTTGCGCAGCCGCTGGACATGCGCGAGGGGTATCGGGCTGGGGGTTACTCTTGCTGGCTGCTCTCGGGTTCTCTGTGCGCAGGCGTCGGGCGCCGACCCGGGGCTGAAAGTGCTCGCGGGTCGTTGACCGCGCGCGATGCTCGCGCGGCGTTTCGACTCTTGGCGATCCTTGGGTCGTGCGCTAGACCGCCGCCCATGCCCCGCCCCTGGTACCCTGGCTACTCGGTGGCTGCGGTTTCGACACTGGCCCTCGCGTTCACTGCTCCTGGCCAGACGATGCTGTTGTCGCTCTTGAACCTTCCTTTGCGGAATGCGTTCGAGATCGAGCCGCTCGTATTGAACACGTCGTACACGATCGCCACCATGGCGGGTTCGCTGCCCTTGGTTTGGGTGGGGAGGGCGACGGATCGGCTCGGGCCGCGAAAGGCGTTGATGATTGTCGCGGTCGCGTTTGGGTTGGCGTGCGTGTTCATGGCGTCCGTTGCCCACGCAGCGATGGTCGTTTTGGGCTTCTTCTTGCTGAGGTTCCTCGGGCAGGGGTCGTTGGCTGTTGTGGGGCAACATGCGCTGGCGATGTGGTTTCACGCCCGTCTCGGCACCATCTCCGGGATCCGACAAGTCGTACTTTTTGGACTTTGGACTCCGTTACCGGCGTTCACGCTGGCACTGATTGATCGCTACGGATGGCGGCTGACGTGGGCCGCTTTTGGCATCGTGATCGCTGCCACTTTGGTGCCTCTATCTTGGTGGCTGGTCAAAGACCGACCAGAGGACATCGGTCTCGGCTTGGATGGCTTGTCACAAAGCCCCGAGGCACAAGCCGGTCACAGCTTGCCAGAAGCGATTCGTACTTCGACGTACTGGTTGCTCGTTGCGGCCAGCGTGTTACCCCCGATGATTGGGACGGCGCTCATGTTCGACATTCAACCGCTCCTCTTGGAGCGTGGCATCTCGGTCGAAGCGGGTGCCGTAGCGGTGAGCGCATGGAGCGCGACGATGGCCGTGATGGCGATTCCGAGTGGGCGTCTCGTGGATCGCGTGGCACCAAGATGGCTGCTTGCGGGGGGAGCCGGCGTTCTTGGGCTGAGCTGCCTGCTTTGGCTCGCCGTGTCTTCGGCCACTGCCGCAGCTGTGGCTATGTGTACGTGCGCGATCGCCCAATCGGTCATTGGCTCGACCTCGGGTGCGGCTACGGCGCGGTTTTTTGGGCGTCGTCACCACGGTGCGATTCGCAGTTCGATGACACGCCTCAACATCTTGGCAACGGGTTGCGGTCCGTTGGCGTTTGGGCTCAGCAAGCAGCTGACTGATGGACACGCCGTGGCACTCGTGGTTTTCGCTGCCTGCTGTTTGCCCGTTTCCGTAGCCGCGCTTTGGGTGACGCCACCCCGTGCGGCTCTGAGCTAGTAGGGCTCGGCGCGGAGCCAGAACGGCGCTCAGTCCTCGCTGCCCTTCGAGTGGCCTTCGTGTTCCGACCGGCTGCCGTAGTAATACTGATAGCGATAAGCGCCGTAGCCGTAGCCATACCCCGCGCGACGTTGGTCGAACGCGTTGAGCACGACCCCTAGTAGCTTGTCCGATACGTCGACCAAGGCCCGCACGCTGTGACGCGCTGAATCCCGGGTTGTCGTGTGGGCGCGGACGATGAGCAGCACCCCGTCAACCTTGGTCGACAAAATGGCCGCGTCCGTGACCGCATTGACTGGGGGCGTGTCGAGGATGATGCGGTCGTACCGCTGCCTCAATTTCGCCAGCAGGCTTCCGAAGCGTTCACTCTGCAGCAACTCCGCCGGGTTCGGAACGCCGGGGCCAGCTGTGATGACGTCCAGGTTGGGAACCTCGCTTGCGAGATTGTCTTGCTCGAGAGCGCTTTCTTCGAGCAGGTAGGTCGACACGCCACGGTCGTTGGTGCGCCCGAAGATTCGGTGCAGGCGCGGACGTCTCAAGTCCGAATCGATCAGCAAGACCTTCTTCCCAGCTTGGGCCATGGCGGTCGCGATCCAGCACGCCACCGTCGTTTTTCCCTCCAGCGGACCACCGCTCGTCACCATCAGCAACTGCTGGGGATTATCAGGAGAAGTGAACATCAGGTTCGTGCGCAAGGCGCGCGCGGCTTCGGCTGCGCTGCTATTGGGCTTCCTGTGAATGACCAATTCATCACCCAAGATGGCGCGCTTGCCCCGTCGGGCACGGCGCCCTGGATTGGATGTCAAGGGCAGCACACCGAGCATCGTAAGCCCCAGGTGACTCTCTACATCTTCACCGCTCTTGAACGTTCGATCGAGGGCGTTGCGGCCGAACGCCGCGAAGAATCCGAAGAACAACCCCAACGCTCCGCCAAGCGCCAAGTTCAGCGGTGTCCGCGGCTTGATCGGGGAGCGCGCGGCCAAGGCGTCGTCGATCACGCGGATGTTGTTGAACCGCATGTAGCGCGTCAGGTCGCTTTCCTTGCTGCGCTCCAATACTAGCGAATACACCTTCTCGGTGTTGTTCTTGGATCGCTCCAGACGCCGGTACTCCAGTCCGAGGCGGTTCAGTTCCAGAGCTTGGGTCTTCGCTCTGGAGAACAGACCGGCAAGACCGCCTTCTTCTCGCCGTTTGGCGTCGACATCGCGCCGCAGTGCCTCTCGAATGTTTTTCACTTCGGCCAACAACGCGGTGCGGCTGATCTCCACGACGGATGCCGCTGCTCGGACACTGGGATGATTTTCCCCCTTGCCGGCACCCACCAGTGCCTCCTTCTGCTGCTTCGCACGGATGTAGTCCGCGCGCAGGCCCTTGAGGACTTGACTGTCCAACAGCTCCTGGGCAGGTAGTTCCGTCGGGTCGGTGATGTCGGCGCAAAGGGCAATTGAACTGGCAAAAGCGACGTGCTGCGAACATGGAACTCCAGGCCGGAGTGCCGTTGGAGATGTCGCGACGCGGATCCCGAGCAGTAGCGTTACCCCATCGTTCCTCGACGAACCCTCCGCGGAAGCA
>JBNKUV010000056.1:0-8853 GCA_050298815.1 Polyangiaceae bacterium | reverse complement strand
CACAGCAAACGTAATCCCTCACGATGCCGACGAAGGATGGTGGCGGGCTTCACCAGGAGCACGGCATTGCGCCAGTTCGAGAGACGGCTCGATAGGGTGACGAGCAAACCTCTCTCCAACGGCCGAAACGCCGGACGCTTCACTGTACGCGACGCGACGATGAGTTGCTGTCGGAGCATCGCGTTCTCGACCATGAGCTGTTCACGCGTGCGAAAGAGATCGCGAGCGAAGCCAGCGGCCAACGCCGGACGACACGCCTCGCGCAGCCGGGCAGTGACGCTTCCGACGACGCGCCGCACCGCATCCTGGATCCGAGCTCCAACGACGCTGAACACGGCCTGCGATTTCGCTCGGATCTGCCGGCACCTTCAAGACTTGTTCTTGTCGAATTTCTCAACGATCCTGCGGCGGAGGAGGCAAGTAGCCAGCACAGGCGATCGCTCGTCGTGCCGGAGTCCGATGAGCCAGAGGCGCCTCAATCATCAGCCGCTGCTGACCGTGATGCGCCGGACAAACCGCGCTCCACTTGGAGACCATGGAAGGAGCTCCTCAAGCGCAGCTTCGACATTGACGTCAAGTGCGCGAAATGCGGCGGACCGATGCAACTCAAAGCCTTCATCCAGAAGCTCTCGAACCAACTCGCGAATGCGCGTTCTGTCGTCCGGGCGAACGCACTCGGATCTTGAACGCCGTGAAGGACTTCTTTGGATTGGATCCGTGAGTGGGAGGATGTCGCGCTGGGCTGGGAACGCTGGCGGCTCATTCGTCGGCTGCGTCGGGTGGTCTGAGGTAGTGGCGTACGAGCAGCGCGCTCAGCAAGATGAAGACCCCCGCAGTGAGGCCCGTGCCCCAGCTCGGCGATTGCGCATCGGTTACCCAAGGCAACAACAAGAACACCCCTAGCCAACCAGCCAGCAACGCCAGTGCTAGATCCCGCGTCTCGGCGCACCGCTTTGCAGGTGTTTCAGATCGCGGCCCGCGTCGGAGTCGGTACAGCACGGCGCCGAGGGCAAGCGTCGTCGAAACCCAAATCAGTATCCACACCCAGAAGTCCGCGCCACTCCCGACAATCGGCACCCAAAGCATTCCGCCAAACCCCACGCCAACGAGCACCGCGACCGCCCCGAAGCCCCACACCAAAACGTCCAGGCCGAGTTTTAGGCCATCCGTCACTCTACTGAACCACTCGTAGAGTGCGATCAGGTTCTTTCGCATCGACCGCTTTCTGCGAGCAAGCGTGGTGAGTGGGCGGCTGGCGGCGCGCGAAACATGACTCTCAAATTCAGTCGACAATGCGCAGATTCTTGGCGGCGCTCTCGGTCACCGCTGCAATGGATTCCCAGCCATCCGAGAGCTCCTTGAGTCGCTGCTGGGTGCTCTCTTTCGCGAGGCACCCCTCTTGGGCGATTGCCTCAGCTTCGCTCTCGAGCACTTGAATACCCTCATCGTTCAGCGCGAGCAGACGCTGCTTGACCTCCTCAGTATGCTTCCCGATGGTTGGCCCCGTTCGACGCAAGCCGCTCGTGATCAGGTAAGACTTGATGGCGAGCGCCGCCAGAGGTTTGACGGCCAGCGACGGGGCATTAAAGACTCCCCCGGCGATTCTGCCTAACACGTCCGCGACGTCCTCGCTTTCCCATTGTTTGACGCTGAACAGGTCCGGGATGCCGTGGGCGGCACCTTTCATCAAGAAGCCATATAGCTCAGGACAGTGGATGCTGAAGAAGATGACGTGCCCAGCGACAATGGGTACCGCTGATTTCGCCGACGAAACGAGTTGGTGGTGGGCAGCGTACCAAAGGCCCATCTTGACAGTGATGGTGGCGATCGACGCAATCAACCCGATCTTCAGCAATACAGCTCCCATGAATGGCACCAGAAATGCGAAGCCGACCTTCCCGACTTTTTCGAGCCAGGCAGCGCTCTGCATGCCCTCCCCCATGGCATCCAACAGCTCGCTCCGGGGAAAATCGGCCTTCGAAATCTGGATAAGGTTGTTGCCATCGAGAAAATACAGGTAGTCGATGGACGCGACAAACATCTTGGTGCCGTTGTACTCGCCTGGTGTCAACACATACGTTGACCCGAAACCATCAGAAACGTGGGCAGGCGTGGCATTGGGCAAGGTCCGCATTACACGCATGAATGCATCGCATCCAGTAGCCACGATGAACGTTTCACCGCTGCCCGTATCCCACACGGACTCATTCAGACTGATCGTGTCTCCTTCGCCACACACCGGAGCGTGGATGCTCATCAGTTCCTCTTCCTCACCCTGCGTCAACTCGTCCACACAAGTGTACGGCTCGTTGCTGTAGCTTTGATCACCAGCAGCGCTGAGCTCGAGATACTCTTCTGTCGCGGCTTGATGGTCGTTGACCAGCTGCTGGTAGTGCTCGGGGTATTGTTCCTCATAGCCGGCCATCGCATCCAATTCACGCTCCAGTTCGAGAATGATATTCTCCAACTCAGCCAAGCGAGCTCGTGACGTGCTCATCTTTGGCCTCGGCGGTAGCTAGCACCCATATCTCTCCCCCAGAACTTGGAGGGTTTGCTCGTCCATCTTCCCGGTTTGCTCCAACTCTTCGACGCGCTGAAAACGGCGGATCGCTGCTCTGGTCTTGGGCCCCACCACCCCATCTATGGGGCCGGTGGCGTACCCCAGATTGCGCAGGCGGCCTTGGTAGCCCTTGGTAACGTGTATGGGTTCGAGGGCACCGATCTCGATCTTCTTGCGAAAGCCATCAATGGCCACCTCCGCTTGGGTGGCGTCAATCGGAAGCTGCAAAGACATCATGCCGTCGCCATCGGTGGTGCCCTCGAGAGTGAGCTCCCCTACGCTGAGCACGAAGGCCGTGTTCTTCACTGCTCCACCCTCTGGGTAGCGTATGAGCACTCTGAAGGGGCGTCGCTTCTGGTTGACGACGAACGTCGCCTTGGACCCCGCTTTGACCGAGAACCAGCGTCGTTCGGGCGCCTCGTCGGGGATCCAAATAACGTCTCCTGTCTTCAACAGGTACGTCGTCCGAGTGCGAAACAGGTGCGAGTTCTTGGGGTGGTCCTGCACATCAGCGACGCTGAACGCGGGTGCCGTACGCGCTATCAGCTCGGGAAGGGTCTCGTTTGGCAGGACTTCGACGTATGGCATGAGAGCTGTCAGTGCGCCTACCCGTACGCTCGATCCGTCGGGGCTATTCCGGCAACGTTCCAAGTAGGGCGAGGCTAGCATTGGCGCACACGAACTGTCAGCAACGAACGTTGCGCTGGAGTGCCGGAGAGCCCGTCATAAGCTGCCACCATGTTTCACCGGTGCAAGGGGTCGACATCGCCTTGGCAGCCCCGACGGTACGGACAGGCTTCTCTCCGCTCATGCTCGACAACAATGTGTCATTGATCCACCCAGCCCTACACAACCAATTGGACAATCGTGGAGTATGCGCGCGCGAGAGCGTCCAAAGCACAACCGAGAACATCTCAAGGTTGCGCGCGGGCAGTCTCGACGCTGAATGGCGCCGCACTCCCTCATTCGATCGCCAGTTGCTCCGCTGCTCCCTCGCTCATGACGTCGCTTGTACCGCGAGCGGCCGCACGGCGGGCTACTGCGATGAACGGAGAGTTGAGTCGGGCCTGCGCTGCTGCGTCCATGCGCGCCGAAACCGCTCGCAGCGCGGCAGCCGGTGCCTGTGATGAGGGCATTGCTCCGCCCAGCACCGCTTCTGACTCGTTGCGCGCAGCTCGGGCCGGCAGCGTCCCACGAAAGCGCCCCAGTACCCTGCAATGCGTCGTTGGGTGTTGGGTGCCCTGCGATCGCAAGTCACCGAGCCCCCTCCCGCGCGCCGCTGTCCGCCCCCGCCGTTGTCGACCCGTCCCACCGCCATCCGCCCCCCGCCGCTGTCGCCCCCGCCGTTGTCGACCCGTCCCACCGCCATGCTGTCCGCCCCCGCCGTTGTCGCCTCCGTCCCACCGCTATCCGCCCCCGCGGTCGTCGATGCGTCCCCCCAAACGTTGGTGCCGCGCCGACGCCAGCGGATTCGGCGCCAGTGTTGCTGCCACTGTTGCTGTCACTGTTGGCAGCGGGGTCGTCCTCCGAGGGGATCGTCGAGTCGTCCTCGGAGCCGCCGGACACGGACTGTTCGTCTTCCTCGGCATCGTCCCGATCACCGCGGACGCCGACGTCGAGATATCAAGGAACTGAAGTTCCTTGTTTAGGTGAAACAGCAGGTCCCCTGGAACAAAGCGACTCGTTTCGCAGAATTGCTGCGGCCTCACCCAACTGGCGGCCGCGCCAATTTTGAAAAAAATCACGGTTCCCAGGGACTACACCAGCGGGCGCCGACGCCGCCCTGTAGTAGCTTCCCCCCATGGCTGTTCGCGTGTTCGAGGCTTGGCGAGGCTGGTTACCAGCGTGTGCCGCGCTGCTGCTATTGGGCTGCGGCGCCAGTGCCTCGTCCGATCTCGACCTGCGTCGCGCCACCACCTGCGAACTTCGCAGAAATTTCTGAGCGCCCTCAGCGCCTGATCTGGGGCAGCGACGACGACTAGGGGGGCGCGGCCAGTGAGCGGCTTCGGTGCTCCCGGTGCGCGTCGATGGGGCGTCGCTTCAGCTCACGAAGTTCGCTGCCGCGGCAGCCTGGTCGATCACCTTTTGCGTTTGCAGCAAGGGCGGCAAGTCAGGAACCTGGTCCACGCCGTCCAACTTGATCGGGTTCGGCAATTGAGGCCCAGCGCCGAGCACCATCTCATGGGGCTACGTAGACCAAGTAGTAGCCCTCTCCGCCCGAGAAGCGGCTGTCCGGCGTCAGCTGCACATCGTGGCGCGCTCTACCGGTAATCCACGCCCCGCCACAACGGTCCACTTCAACCCCACGGGCGCCCTCTCCCGTGGTGGCTTCCCAAATCGGTGTCAGCGAGCCCTCTGAGCCCACTTCCCACAGCACGGCTAGATCACGCTGCCCTTCTGGCAGATCCGGGTCCACCGCCCAGCCTGAGGCAAGAACGTCCCCCTGAGCGCCCACGGCCACGCCCGTTGTGGTACCCGTCAGCCTGGTCGTGGTCACCCAGCTGGCCGTCTGCTCCGGCCCCAGCATGGCCACAAAGCCAGCGGCGTTGAGCGAACTTCGGTAGCTCTGCCCCGCCACCACCCCTGAGCCAGTGACACGACCTGCCAGAAATAGCTCGCCCTCGCCCCCCGCCGCAACGGCTTCGCCGGTGGTGTAGCCTTCTCCGCCGAACTGCTCGGCGCTCAGCACCTCGCCTGTCAGCGGGTCGAAGGTGGCGTACCAGCCGTTCGCATAGGAGACGTCACCCTCCACCGCTTCGCTCACCAGTTGGGCTACCCCGAAGTCGACGGCACCATCGAAGTAACCCATGACCAACAGTTCGCCGTTGGGCAGCAGGGTGGCGTCAGTGGGCGTCACTGCGCCGTCCAAGGTCCCTACCTGAGTGGCAAACACCTCTGCCCCGGTGACGTCATGACGAACGACGAACAGCTGCTCTTTGGCGATCGCCCGCTCGACGTCTGAGATGGACTCCGCGCCTATGACGTAAACTCCCCCGTCAGCAGCGGGCACCAACGCGCTCGGAGTCGTACTGTTGGGCCGCGAGCGGCCAAAGCCGCCGATTGGCTCGCCGTCGTTGTCCAAGCGCTGAACCCAGTAACCAGGGAGCGACAGGTTGACGCGGCCGGAGCCAAAGTCCGGGGGGCCATTCAGCCCGGCCAGCCACAGCCCCGCGTCGTCTGCTGCGATGACCGTGGGGACCACGCCGTCAGGGTACTCCCTTTCACTGAGCAGGCCTTCGGTAGGAGAGTACCAGCGTAGCACGGGCTGCTCGGGAAAGTCGGAACCCTCGATGTTGCGAGCGGCCACCAAGCGCCCCCCGGAGTCCAAGGTGGTGACGAAAGCAGTACCCCCCGGATAGCTCGTCCCAAACACGGCACGGCGGACCCCGCCGCCAGCGTCCGCCGTGCGCGCTAAGCTGGGGCACGCCACCTCCGGCACGGGAGGCCCGGCATCGAAGGACGGCAGCCCCCCGTCCCCCGGCTCATGCGGAACGCTGGCGTCCGCGTCGATGTCAGCCACCCCACCATCCAGCCCCGGAGGTACCGAGACCTCGGTCGAGGGGAACATGACTTCACCATTGCCTTCACCGGCGCTTCCACCAGTAGGGCCCGGAAGTTGGCCTGCACTACCACCACTTCCCCCGTCAAGCGGGGAGCCGGGTGAACTTACGGGAACGGCTGCCGACGGCTGCCGAGAGCTTGGGGTGGACTCTGAGCCCGCAGCGGCAAGCCCCGCATCATCACCCTCACCGCCGTGCATGGAACGACTGTTCGCCGTGGTGTCCTTTTCACAAGCGGTCAGCAACAACAGGCACAGGCCCCAACTTCGACGCATTGGCACACGGTAGCGGACGCCCCCAACCCTGACCAGCCTACGAAATGGAGCGCATTCTATTCAAACTCTTTGAGGTCGTCGAACATCTGCTGCGAAGCCTAACGGTGAGACCGTTGCTTGGAGGGCAAATGAGAGCCGGAGAGAACGCTCTCACCGTTCACCGATGTCCAGAACGGATGGACCACAACGGTCCCACCGTTGCTCGAAGGGCGCCGCGGGGTGGAAACCAACGGTCGCTCTCCTCGCTCACGATGGGGATGGCTCTTGCGGCACGTGTTTCGCGCCGCAACTTCGTCGAAAAGAATACCGACCTATTGGCGGCCGGCGCTCGGGCATCGGCTCCCGCGCCTCTCACTCTGCGGCGGGGTCAGGTGACGGGAACGACCAGCAATACACTGAATCATCGTCACGCAAGGCGCAGGTGCGCCCACCACCCGCCACAATCTTGGAGGCCGTTCTTCCAACCCCCAAAGCGATCGTGTTCAACGCTTCGCCCATTTCCCCTGGTTCGTCCCCGAGCGCGTCGCCCGACTCCTGGGCATGCAATTCTTCCGAATAGCCACCCCAGCATTTGATGTTGCCGTCCGCGAGCAGCGCACAGCTGTGGGTCGAGCCAAGCGCCAGCTGCACAGCCTTGGCCCCCAAGTCGACTTCGGGCAGCAGATCTCCCATTTCCGCTGCGTCCAAGCCCCGGTTGACCGTATCCCCCAGCCCCAGCTGTCCCAAGTTGTTCTGCCCCCAACACTTCACTGACCCGTCGTCGAAGACCGCGCACGTGTGGTGCCAGCCGGCGGCGGCCCCCACGACCTCTCCCTCTCCCAGCTCGATGCGCGGAGTACCCTCACTGGGAAACTCCTGCCATCCCCCCTCACCGAACCAGTTGGATCCCCAGCAGGTCAGCTGCCCATCTTCCAACAACGCGCAGATGTGCTCCCCCCCAACGAAGACATTGTGAACGCTCCCATTGACGTCAATCCTATTCGGCTCCGAGTCCTCTTCGGATATCGATCCGAACTCGACGTACTCGGCGCTCAGCTGCCCAGCGCCATCGGCACCCCAACACCAGATCTGACCCGACTCAGTGACCATGCACGTGTTCAAGAATCCGGCGGCAACCAATCGAACGTCGACCACGGTGCGCAACAGCCCGCGCCCAAGCTGCGAGAAGGAGTCGTATCCCCAACACGAGGCCGCGCGATCATATCGCGCGCAAATGTGGACGTCGCCACCAGCGATTTGACGTACCGGGAGGCTCGGTTCGTCGAAGTACTTGGCGTACAGCTCTGAACGACGAACCACTCCGGTGGGGGAGCCGCCTTCAGTGCAGAACACGATGCCACCCGACAAGACACACAGCTGCGAGAAGTCCAAACCCAAGTCATCGATACGCCACCCCTCAGGCAGCGGTGTGGACGGGGGCAACTCCTCAGCCACAGCGGAGCCCGCGTCCATCGGCGCTGCGTGGATTTCTTCTGGCGACAGGCTGGGGCCCCCAGGGGCACTCGCGTCCTGCGCACCAGCCGACACGGCTCCGCCGTGCTCCAGGGCAACATCTTCAGAGAGTGAAGTTAGCTGCGGAGAGGAAGCCGTTCCAGCGTCACCAGGCGACGCCACATCTGATTCATTTCCAAAGACGCCCGCTTCTACCACATCGCCCCCAGCAGCGACGTGCGGGTCCGAGGTTGTCGCCCTGGTCGTTTCTTCCACGGGAGCGGCGCACGACGCGACAACGCCCCACACTGCTGAGCTCACGCTCACAATGGCGCAACAACGTCGCAGATTCATGAGCAGTCTTCTTACCACTTCGACCGCAGGAGTCTCGTCTCTTCGATTGTGGGCGCGTGAACATCCAACGCGATGCACGTTCTCTTCCCCGCAACGAAAAAAGTCCGACCGCCACCGACGCTCACGATTGTGTCCTGCATCAGGACTGTGGGGCTCGGTCTCACATGTTCATCTTGAGGGTGTCCCGGGCCTCGGTGCTGCTGCACGCGACTGGGACGAGTGGCCTCGTGCCGCCGCTCCTCACCAGACTGGTCGACGAGGCCCCCCGCTGTGAAACACTGCACTTGATTTTCGTCAGTGTTGCTGCCTCCAAGATTCATTGTTGGTCGAATGGATTGATGTATCGTCACGTGAATAACGACGCGCGCCAAACGTATACTCCGCCGAGTGCGTAGCTCGGCTCCACCTGAGTATGGGCGCGAGGATCAAATGAGAGTTCGCGGAGCAAGAGTTCGACGCTTACCTGACCTGCGGGCGTTTGGAAGGGGGTCTATGTCGGCCCCGAAGAGGTGGAGGACGAGGAGCACAGTTCGGAGACATGATGAGATCCCAAGGCAGCAACAGCGCAAACGCGCAGACCTCGCGAAACGCATCCACCCGAAGCTCCTCGACGAAAGCACGCAGGACGCTTCGTCCCGCGATGTGGATGCAGGCTCTCGCGCTGGTCGTGAGC
>JBNKUV010000055.1:0-547070 GCA_050298815.1 Polyangiaceae bacterium | reverse complement strand
TTCTCCCTGAGCCCAATCGTTTTCCCCAGTAAATAGAGTATCGGGCGCCTGGCGCGCCGCTCCGGGCCTCGTTCCGCCGTGTTTCGCGGCGGCCCATCCCAAGATTGATCGCGCTACGGCGCCACGAAACACTCACAACAGCTCAGGTGCGGCGCGCCTTGAACCCGTTGGTCGCGAGTTGCCTTTCGCGGGATGGAAACGCAAAGGCCGCCGGCGGGTGAGGGTCGCCGGATGGAAATGAAAAGGCTGCCGGCGCTGCGGGTGAGGGTCGCCGGATGGAAATGAAAAGGACCTGGCCGCGGTCAGCGGGGGTCGCCGGCTGAAATGAAAAGGCTCTCGATGCTGTGGGTGAGGGTCGCCGGACGAAATGGAGCGCTCGCCGGCGCGTCAGGAAGGCTTGCCGCGGCGTCAGAAGCGGGCGGCGGCGCGTCAGGACGCTCTCAGGGTTGAGATGGGACGCGTGCCGGCGGGTGGGAACGCGCGCGGCGCGTCGCGCGCCGTTGGACGAGTGGCTTCAATTGGCGGACTTGGGGACGGGCACGGGCGACTCATCGTCCCCGCGGGAGCGAGAGCGGGAGCGCAGGCGGCGGAGGTAGCGACTTTGGAACGACGCGAGCGTCTTTTCGTCCCCGCGGAAGGCGTAGCGACCGGCGCCGCGCACGGTGTCGACGAGCTCGCTCAGGTGCGTGTAGGCCTTGTCGCGCAAGTCTTTGGCTTCTGTTTTTGCGCGCTCGGCCCGTCCTTCGCTGGTGCCTTTCTGTACCGCGTTGGCGAACTGGCGCGCCTGAGCGATGGCGGTCTCCACGTCAAAGCTTGCATCGTCGGCGAAGGCTTCACGTCGGCTGTTCATCAGCGTTGCCAAGTCGTTCAGATCTTGAATCAGATCGGCCACACCGTCCCCTTCGGTGATGGTCGATACCGTCGCGAGCGCCCGTTCGTCGTTCCGCAGATTCCATCGACAGGCGGCCAACACGTCCAGCTTGTGAGCGCTGGCGGTATCCTCTAGGCGCGTCTGTTCTTTGCTCTTCTTGCCCGACCGAACGATGACCCACTGCGATTGCGCGAGTTGCAGTGCGCCGATGGCGGTTCGCAGACTTGCAATGTGTACTTCTGGTAAGCCCACAGTCAGCAGACGCTGCCGGATCGGTTTGTCTTCAGCGAGCAGAACGAACAGGTCGTTCGCTTCCTGCAGCACGTTCTCTACCGGCATCGACGGTGATTCCACCAATTCTGCCGGCATTTCTTCGAATGTCGACGCCAGTTCTTGCAGATCTTGTTCTGACATTGATACCTCCTCGTGTGTCGCGATGGTCACCCCCTGCGACATATGCTTTGGCCAATATCAGAAACGAGTGCACCCTGGCCAGAGCGAACAGCTTGATGGTTGGAGCTCTGGTCGTTGGTTGATAGTTTCATGGGAGTAGTCACAGAGTACGGTTTGATTTGAGGGATTGTTGTGTTGTCGTCAAAAATCTCGCCGCGCCGCGTCGTAGGGCGCTCTGGGCTTCCGGCGCTGGTTCGTGCCGCTGACGCCTGAGGTGAGCGACGACGTACGGCTTCGTGTCGGAGACTGCCCAGTTGACCGGGAGACGACGTGGCAGGATCCTTGGCAACCATGGAGCTTCGCGTCGGCATCTATGACCATCCTGACCGGTCCTCGCAGGCGCCTCGGTCCACCTTGGACGAAGGACCATCGCACGGCCTTGGCAGCGACCATCGTCTGGGCGTAAGGACGAGCCGATCGAGCCGATGGAAGGGGCACATGCGGGTGGGGTCATGCCAGCGAGTCGCATGGCCCACGGACGTAGCTGGTCGAGCGGGTGCTGATTCCCTCGCAATCCACCTCTCCCCGGCGACTGGAGCCAACGCTCGTGCTATCGTGCGCCGTATGTCTCGCGGACACATCGAGCAGGTCCTGG
The DNA here is from genome assembly GCA_050298815.1 of Polyangiaceae bacterium. GTDB lineage: Bacteria > Myxococcota_A > Polyangia > Polyangiales > Polyangiaceae > SZUA-265. Next base: position 545,151 of record JBNKUV010000055.1, on the reverse strand, counting down.
TGGAGTACTTCCGCGGGCGGCCGGACGTCTCCGCGGTCTATCTCTTCGGTAGTCAGGCTTCGGGTCAGGCAGGAGCAGATAGTGATGTCGACGTGGGCTTGCTCTACTACGAAGCGCCGCGACCGACGCTGCAGGGTATGCCGTTTCGTGAACAAGCCGACCTCGGCGAGCACTTGGGCAAGCCGGTGGAAGTCGTCGTGATGAACACTGCTCCGGCGGAGCTCGTGCACCAGATCTTGCGCGCCGGCGGTCTACTCTTGGACAAGGACCCGGCACTTCGCGTCCGTTTCGAGGTCAAGCGCCGCAACGAATACTTCGACCTGAAGCCGTTGTTGGATCTCTATCGTCGTAGGGTGGCATGACAGAGGCGGAACTGCTGCTCAAGAAGTTGGCCTTCATCGAGACTTGCCTGGTCGAGCTGAGAACGCTTGCCAAGCCTGAAGCACTCGAAGTGGATGTCAAGGAGCGTCGCTTCGTCGAGCACACCCTGCAGCTCTGCGTGCAAGCTGTTCAGGATGTCGCCGGTCATATCGTGTCCAGTGAACGACTCGGAGAGCCGCGTACCAATCAGGAGCTATTCCTTCTGCTGCAGTCTGCCGGCTGGATCGACGCACCGCTTGCCGATGTTCTTCGGGCCGCAATCGGCTTTCGCAACGTTCTCGTCCACGGCTACACCGCCGTTAACCTAGACGTCGTGCGCGACGTCCTCGAGCACCACTTGGAGGACTTGACCCGGTTCGTCGAGGTGGTGCGGACGAAACTCGACTAGGACTCGTAGGATGCCGCTCATTTCGGCCCAACCGGAGCAGGCGAAGAGCCCCGGTGCCGAGACTGGCGCCGAGCCAACGCTTCGTCCCGCGCGCCCGGTGGACCAGCGTTGCCGCCCGGTGCTCGCGGTGTGGGAGCTGACGTTGCGCTGCGATCTGAGCTGCCGTCACTGCGGTTCGAGAGCGGGCAAGGCGCGTTCCGAGGAGCTCGGCACAGGCGCGTTCCGAGGAGCTCGGCACAGGTGCGAACGGCGCGGGCGGCGGCGGGTCGGACATCATTCAACCGGATCCTGCGCCAACCTACGTCGATGAGGATCCCGAGCCTCCCATGGAAGGCGTGGGCGGCAGCGCGAACGACGGCTCGGATGAGGACATCACGAATCCCGTTTCCGTCTACCGGTCGCCGCCAACCGACCTGCTGCCGAAGAAAGGTGAACGCGCGAGTCAGCACGCCGGTCGGGGATCGGCGTGCTGAAAATACCGTGGGCGAAGAGACCGCCGTCTCCCCCCTGGATGGCGACGGGACTATCGCCCCAAGGGGGACCTGGTGGAACAGACGGCGTACCTTCCGTAGCTGGCCGAGAGCCGGTCCCGATTCTGAGCTGGAGCGACCAGGGTCCGAGCGCTGAATGCGAAATCACGCAGGCCCGCACGCTGGGCGAGTCCGCGAGAGGTGAGGGCCGGGACAGCGCCCCGGAACCCGGGTAAGCTCGCGCTGTGAGCAAGCACGAAGAGGAGCGAGCGGGAGCGGCGCCGGAGGAACCTCGAGGTCCGCGCTGGGCGCGCGCCATATTACCTGCGCCAACGTTGAAGTCGCGGCAATGGGCACACGCGCTCGCGCGCGAATGTCGCGAACCGGTTCGAGTGGACGGCTTCATCGAGCCGGCTGGGAACCTGCATCACCTCGTCATGCCAATCACGGACGGCTTTCGGTTCGAGGCTCGCGAACTCGGCACCAGTCGTTGGCTGCGCTACGACGTGGGTCCGGGCGAGCTGTGCGCTGTGGGCGCAGGGTCGGCTCCCACCGAGCTCTGCTGGCGGAGTCTCGGGGGCGGACGGACGATGGACGTGCTCGAGGTGTATGTGGAGCCAACGGTGCTGCTCCGCGACAACGCCATTGCGGATCCTCTCTCGCTGGCTCCGCAATGGCGCGTGCTCCGCGATCCGTTGCTGAGCCAGCTGATGCGCGAGATCCGCCAAGGGCTCGACCGCCACGAAAGCACGGAGCAAGTATTCGGCGACCTGGCGACCACGCTGTTGGCAGTACAACTCGATCGTGCGCATGGCGTGCGTGGCTCGGCACCGAGCCATAGACGTGGCGGGTTACCCCCGCTGGCGCTCGAACGCGTGCGCGAGTATGTCGCCTCGCGTCTCGGTCGGCGTATCCGGCTTCAGCAGTTGGCAGCGCTCGCCGGGCTCAGCTCGTTTCACTTCTCCCGCGCCTTCAAGACCTCCACAGGCCTTTCCCCCAGTAGCTATGTGCTGCATTGCCGAATCGCCGAAGCCAAGCGGCTGCTGGCTGGCTCGAGTCTGCCGATCACACAGATAGCCTTCATGACGGGATTCACGGACACCAGCCAACTGTCGACCCGTTTTCGCGCCTGCACCGGGACCACGCCGAGTGCGTTTCGGCGCCTGAGCCGTCGCTAGCTAGCTTTTCAGCAAGAAACACCAACATCCCGCAGATCGAACCAAGCACGCGGGACGGTGCTCGTGTTCTGTTTTCGTTCTCGACATTTTGAGTTCAACAGGAGCACCCCATGCACAGAAAGCCTTCATCTCCGAACGACCCTTTGCAGCGCTTCGTCGGATCGTGGCACGGAGAAGTCATCGTAGAGAGCGCCGGCAGCGAACCGCAACGCTACGCTCAGGACAACACCTTCGCGTGGACGCTCGGCGACCAATTCCTCGAGGAGCGCGGCAAAGGCTCGAACGGCAGCTCGTTCCTCGGCGTATGGTCCCTGGACAGCAGAACCGGGATGTACCGCGCCCACTACTTTCTCGCGCCGAGTGGCGATGTCGTCGTCCTCAAACACGAATGGCACGCGCACGAGCAGACGTTCAGCGGCTCCGCTGATCTGGGCGGAGGCATGCGGATGCTCGCCAAGGACCGCTTCATCGACCGCGATACCTATGAGTGGAGCATCACGGTGCAGGACGGCGCCGGCACCACGCTGACGAGTATGCGGGCTCGCGAAAACCGCGTCAGCGCGCCGTGTCCACAGTGAGGACTACCGACGCCCAGTGGTGCTCGATCGGGCGCCAGCACCCCAAACGCCGAGGGCGAGCCGCTTTCCGCCAGATGCGTACTCGAGGCGCATGCGGTGTTCGCCAAGGGTCCTAGCACCTACCGCTTCCCGGACGATTCGTGGAAAGGTGGAACAGGGCCTGTGCCAGACTGTCCTGCGCAGCACGGCGTCCAATCTGACAGGGAGAGTGAGTGACACGGTGTCCGTCGTCTCGTGTTCGGACGGAGTTTTGCGCAATTCATGCGCTGCAGCACCATCGACGTGCTCGCTCGCCACGCACACTCCGCCATCCGCACGCACTAGCTAAATGGCTTTGGCGACATCTGGGTTGGGAGAAATCCCATGTGCGCGCAAATTATTCTTGCTTGGTCATTCCCCTTGTGAGTTCTTTGCTTGCCGCAACAAAGTTGCGCTTGTCAGCTGCTGATGGATCGGTCAGGGTGGGGACCCCACAAGGTGTGGGGTGTGAGGGAACACTGCGGGGGTCCTCGCGCGTCAGTAATTGAAAGGGAGGAGTCGGATGGCTCGAGTCATGTCGCCGTTGTGGCGAAGTATCAATGTCGTCGGTCTGCTGCTGGCAGCTCCGCTGTGCTGGGCTTGCACAGCGCAGGAATCGTCGGACCAAGAACTATCGGTCGTTTCGAAGCCGGTGTCGCTAGTCGACTTCGAACGCGTGCAGGCTAGCATCGACATGGTCGAGATAGCGGCAGAACTTCCCATGCCTGCGTATCAGATGGTAGATGTGCTTGGGGACTTCAAGAACGGCAGTGACAGCGCTGCTTGCGGCGGCGCCATTTCGGAGGGCGCCGCCGAGGATGCGGACGACTGCTTGTTGAGGCCGGAGCTGACGTTCACCGACGGCTATCTCGATACGGCTGGTTCGGTCATCACGCCCAATGCGGCAACCTACAACGGCCTGATCGCGAATTTCGAAGTCACAGGCTACGTCGGCGACATTGTCGAGCTGACGGTCAACAACGCGCTGCCTGAGGCCGTCGACGGTGAGGCGATCGGAACAGGCTTCTTCGCTCCGGCAAACAACCTGCAGTCCGTGCATTGGCACGGTATGGAATTGGACAACGAGAGTGACGGGACGCCCGTCACGGAGGTTGGGATCCCCACCGGGCACTCTCGACTCTACCGTTTTCGCCTCTACCGGCCCGGCCCGTTCTGGTTTCATCCCCACGTGCTGCCCTTGCTAACGGAGTCGCGTGGCATGGTTGGTAGGCTCATCGTGCGGTCGCGCGCGGAAGACACGCTGGAAGAATTGGGAGTGCTCCCCGACGTCTACGAGGCAGTCACCCTCTCCGACATGACGGTGGCGAACGAAGTGAATCGTACTCTGCTTGGTCCGGGCAACATGGAGTTTGATCATTTCAGCGACGAGGAAGTCGACAATCATTTGCTGCCCAACATCTCACCCGATCTGAATGGGGACGGCGAATGTGATCGAGGAGTGCAAGCGAGAGACTGCATCGTCAACGAAGGGGAGCTGGTTTTGGTCAACGGCAAGGTTCCCGCGAGCGACTCCGAGATTGAGACCATTTACGTTGAAGAAGGCGGTGGGGCCCGCATCGCATTCATCAACTCTTCCAACGAGCGCTTTTACCGCTTCCGGCTTCTCTTGGAGGGCGAAGCTCCACCCTCAGGGCCAGCGGAACGCGTGAACCAGACCAACACCGGGCAGTGCTACAAGGACGCGAATTCGCCGAAGTTCAGCGGCGCCGACCCACTGTCGTGCGAGCAAGGCCTGCCACTCTATCGCGTTGGCGGTGAAGGCGGCTTGCTGGACCACGTGAGGCTCGAAGGGCAACCCGAGCTGGCGCCAGGAGAATCGCGGCGCTCCTACGACACGGTGATCCGCACGGGAGAGGACGTGATCGGTCCTGCGGAGCGGACGGAACTCGTCGTCGTCACCAAGGACCGCCAGGGCAACTACCTTCAGCCCGGTGACAGCATGTTCATCTGGACCGTGGACTACCCGCATGGCATATTCACGGCCAAGTTCGACAACGGCATTGGCGATGGTCAGGCCAGGAACCGCGACATCGCAGCGCGTAAGCTCGTCAAAATAGAGATCGTCGAAGACACGGGGCAGCCCAACGAGCCTTTCGACATCAGCGTTGGCGACGCCCTGATGGCTCACCCCGACGTCGACAAGCCGACCGAGAACATTCGAACGGTTGCCGCAACACCCCTTTCGGCGGTTCCTCCCGGTAGTGACCCTGCCGGCAATCCCTTCGCTGGGACGGAAGACCCGAACATCAAGCTAGACAGTGTCGTCTTCGATGAGTCGCGGTTCCCCGCCCTGAACAACAGACGAGGTCAGTACTCAGGAGTCGTGGGTGGTATCGGCGATACACTCCCCACTCAAGGCTCCACGCGTTACGCCCGCATCGGGGACGTGATCGAGTTCGTGTATGCGAACAACACCGGCAACGCCCACCACCCGTTTCACATGCACGGCTTTTCGTTCCAACCCATCAGCATCCACAACTTCTCTACTTCGGACGTGGACGAGGATGGAATCGAGGATACAGAACTCGACCCCACTCCCGTGTACGTCTTCGACTACAACGAGTTCATCGACGTGAGCTTGATGCAACCGCGCAAAGCCGTAGTTTTCCGCATGAAGATGAACGACCGCTTCAAGATCCCGGACGCCGAGAACTACAGCCTGGGACAGCTCAAGCAGAACTTCCCCTACGATCGAGCACAACCGTACGGTGGTGCCGGAGATGTTGACGGGCCGGGGAACGGGAACGGGAACGGGCAAATGGCCCAGGGGGACATGGGCGGCGCGTTGGGGCGGTGGTTGTTCCACTGCCACATCCTGCACCACGCCGGGTTGGGCATGATTTCGGACCTGTGCATTGCGCCCGCTGACGATCCCGATGCTTCGGGCTGCAAGATCGACATCGACGAAAACATCGCCCAGCCGTAGGGCGCGTGGGGGATTCAAGCAACCCCCTGTTGCTCGTCAGGGCGCAGGGGGGGCAGGGGTGTCGTGTCACGTGAGCGGCTCCATGGAACTACTGGCAAACATAGTGCTTTGCCCTGGCGCGCGTTCGAGCAGTTCGCAGTCGTAGATGATGCGCCAGTCCGAGATGCCATGCATCTTGGCGATCTTGGTCAAGTGGTCGCGCTCCTGAACGGTGGTAGGCTGCCAGTCTCGAATTCCAGCGGATGGTTTACGGAAGCGCTGCGGCTTTTGCTGCGTAACAAGGGACGGCAGTACCGGCGTCGGAGGTGCATGCTCCCAGGCGGATCTGCCCGCTGGCAAGCACCTCGAATGGGCGTTGCCATTGCGACCGGCTGGGCCGGAAACGCTTGGGATCCAGGTCGATCGCACTCATGTCTCCCTGCAGATCGGCGTCGCCATAGGCTACCAGTGCGTCCTGGCACACCGGCGCACCGTTGGGCGGCGGGTTTCGCCCCACCACACACGCGAAGAGCTGCAGCCGTCAGTACACGCAGGTCTTGCGTCTCTTGGTGGCTCGAAGACTACTTCGGCATGGCGTTACGTGAAGTTCTGAATGCGGTCGTGAGCATCTAGCTCGATGGCGTTGGCGAATGTTGCGAACTCGTGCTCCACGGCGCTGGGCGTCAGCGAAACTCGAGTAGTCGACATCCCCCAACACGTAGTGGGTACCGCTCGCCGCAAAACACAAAATAGGCAAACGTCATCCCAGCTCAGTAGCCGGCGGCCGCGATGCTCCGAGTACTCTGGCGCCTTGACCCCGACGGCTGAACCGTGGGACCGTTCCGCGATACTGCGATTGGGTAGATTGAGATGAAGCGTTATTCCGAGTGGGCAAGTTGGTTGATTTTCGGTGCGCTGACGTTCGGATGCGCTGATGAGGGTGGGAATTCGGGACCCGAGGCGGACACTTCCGGCACCGCTGGTAGCACCGTCGCCGACCCTGCGGGCACCGTGGCTGTGTCCGGTAGCAGCACGACCCCTGACGCACGGACGAGTGCGTCGAATACGCCGACCCAGATGCCGGTTGCTCAGACGCCGACCCCCCAGATGTCGCCCACGCCTATCACGGAGCAGTCCGGCGCTGGCGGCGCGAGCACAATTCCCACGATGACCCAGGCAGCCGGTGGAAGCACTGGCGGCTTCGGAGCGATGGGCGGCGATGCGGTGGGCGGCACTGCTGGAAGCGATGTGGGATCTGGTGGAGTGGGTGACGTTGTTGGAGCGGGCGGCGCGGGCGGAGCCGAGACTGACGTTATGGGGACGGGGGGTTCGGCGACGGGCGGCGTCAGCGGAGCGGCAGGGGGTACGGGAGGCGCTGAAACGGCGGGCGCAGGCGGAATGGGGCTTGTTGAAGGTGTTCATCCAGAAGATGCTGTTCAATTTGAAGAGCACTGGTACCGGCTCACGGAAGCAGAAATTGGCGGCGCCGAGGCTCAGGCGATTTGTGAGGAGCTCGGCGGCTACCTCGCTTGTGTTGAGAGCGAAGCCGAGGACGCGTTCGTGTTCACTTTGGCAGGCACTACTCGGCCCTGGATAGGGCTCAACAACGAGGACGACGTCAATACGTGGGTTTGGGTCAACGGTATGCCCGTGACGTATACCCACTGGCAGCCAGGACAGCCGGACGCGCCCAGTACGGAGCGTTGGGTCAAAGTTGCCGAGGACGGCACGTGGGACGACGGCAACATTCCATCCAGCTATATCTGCGAGTGGGATAGCTGATACGTTCTCGCGCGTTGTCCTTTCGCAATTGGCGCTGGAACCAGCCAACGACGTTCACGGAGCAACTCGCGCCGCTGCGCGATGAGCTCGCAGGGGCAAAGCCTCCGTATGCAGCGGAGATCCCGCTCGTGACATCGCGCTATTGCGTTGCTTGTCATCCACAGCGCACATTCTAGACGACGTCGAAGCTTTCAGTCGGCAACACCACCAACGACCGACGCCAGCGACTAGCGGCACCTGCCAGGATGACTCGCAGCTTTGCTTTCGCCAACAGACGGCCAGCGCGTGGCGACGCCCCTGTTCTTTCCGGAAAAGGCCTGCCCGGCGCCGGGGGGCCGAGCGTGGCCGCCATCCTCGGCCTCTTCAGTCGCGCTGTCGTCGGGCGTGACGTCGCAGAATCGATACGGCGCCGCCCGTCCCCCGCACTTTTACCTGCAGTATCCGCCCTCCGGCGTCATCCCCAGGTCTCCTCGGTGGCGCCTTGCCCACTGCCGGCAAGCTCGGGGTCGCGCAAGCATGACCAGCGCTGGTGACGAGCGGTGTACCGTGGTATCTTTCGGACGGCTTGAGCACAACATCACGCGACGTCGCTCATCCATTGACTATCCAAAGCCAGTGTGTTAAAAGTTAACGTTTTCGGGAGCGAACGGTCCACTCAAAACGGGGCAACTCCAGAGGGCAGAATGACTCGAGCGGGCTTCACAGCAAGCGCAGCTTGCCCAAGGAGGGCGCAGAGCATGCGCAAGTTACGGATGCTGGCGGCGCGGTTTGCCCACGCGCCAATGTCGATTTGGTAGTGGTGAGGGATTGGGATGGGCGTGAAACACTTTCTGGAGAAGGCGTTTCCGGGCCATTCCATCGATGAGAAGCTGCGAGAAGATGACCAAATCGTCATCTTCCGGGGGCGCGGGGACGGCCGGGCGCTGCTCTTCGTCACGTCGCTCGCCGCTCATCCCGCGCCACAATGGCTTGCGAGAGTTGAGAGGGAGTATGCCCTCCGCGACGATTTGGAGCTTCCTTGGGCGGCGCGTCCCTTGGCACGCTTGAGGCCAGAAGGGCGCGTCGTGCTGCTGCTGGAGGATCCAGGGGGCCACCCCCTCGAAGCGTCCGCACCTCATCGCACCTCCGTTGCAGACAGCTTGCGCCTCGGCGTCGGCGTCGCCGCCAGTCTGGCCCGGGTTCACGCCAGCGGCCTTGTCCATCGGGACCTCAAGCCTGCCAACATTCTGACGAACCCCACTACTGGTGGGGTAGCACTCACGGGGTTCGGACTTGCCACCCTCTCGACGCGCGAGCGCCACGGCCCAGATCGTCCCGAGGAATCTGCCGGCACCCTGGCGTATATGGCCCCGGAGCGGACGGGCCGCATGAGCCGACCAGTGGACGCGCGCAGCGACCTCTACTCCTTGGGCGCCGTGCTCTATGAGAGCTTGACAGGTCGGCTCCCCTTCTCTGCCGCCGAACCTTCGGAGCTCCTCCAAAGCCACCTCGCCCGCCAAGCGGTGCCGCCAATAGAGGTCGAGCCAACCATCCCTCGTCCCGTCTCCGACCTGGTGATGAAGCTCTTGGAAAAAGCGCCAGAGGCGCGGTACCAGACGGCCTTCGGCCTGGAGATGGACTTGCACAAGGCGCTGTCAGCGCTGGAAGCGCACGGAAACATCGAGGCTTTCCCTTTAGGCGAAGAGGATATTCCGAACGAGCCCCGGCCTCTGGACAAACTGCACGGACGTGAAGCCGAGACTGAAGCGCTGCGGGCAGCGTGGAAGCGGGTGACGTCCGGCGGGGCCTCCGAGCTCGTCCTGGTGTCTGGGCTTCCGGGCGCAGGTAAATCGTCGTTGGTGGACGCCCTGCGCCGGGAGGTCGTGAGGGGGCCGGGGCTTTTCGCGGCTGGGAGCTTCGACGAGCAGAAGAGGAACATACCGTACGCGAGCCTCGCCCAGGCCTTTCAGAACCTGGTCCGGCAGCTCCTCGTCAAACCTGAAGAAGAGATCGCCGAGTGGCGGCACCAGCTCGAGGCGGCCGTCAGCCCCAACGGACGGGTTTTGACGGACATGCTGCCAGAGCTGGAGCTGCTCCTGGGACGGCAAACGGAGGTCTGGGACCTCGCACCGTTGGAGGCGAAGAACCGACTCGTGATGACGTTCGGGCGGTTTCTGGACGCCATCGCCACGCCAGAGCATCCGCTGGCCCTATTCCTCGACGACCTCCAGTGGGAGGATCCGGCCACTCTGGAACTGCTGGTCCAGCTGTTCCTCCGGCCAGGCCGCCGCAATCTACTACTGCTCGGCGCCTACCGGAGCAACGCGGTGGACGCCACCCACCCGTCGATGGTGGCGATCGACTCGCTCCGCGCAGCCGGATTGTCGGTTCACGACATCGGTCTGGGGCCGCTCGCGCCCGAGGCGTTCGTGGCTCTCGTCGCGGATATGCTGCGATGTCCAGCGGGCAGCGTGGAGCCCCTGGCGCGCCTCGTCTGGGAAAAGACAGGAGGCAATCCTTTCTTCGCGCTCCAGTTCGTGACCGCGTTGCATGAGGAGCAGCTGCTCAGTTCCGTGCCCCAGACGCGAGACTGGCGCTTCGACTTGGAGGTCATTCGGGCCAAGGCCCATACCGACAACGTCGCTGATCTCTTGGCGAGCAGGTTTGACCGACTGAGCGGCGCTTGTCAGAGGACCCTGCAAGTCTTCGCCTGCTTGGGCATGCGCGCGGAAACCCGGGTGCTGCTGCACGCGGCGGGAGTCACGACACTGATGACGGCGCCGGGCGCGCCTGGTGGTCGAGATGCTGAGCCTGACGCCCTACTCTGTGAGGCCGAGCGGACTGGGCTTGTCGTCAGACGGGCAGACAGCCACGCTTTCGTGCACGACCGCGTTCGGGAAGCCGCCTATGCCTCAATCGCTCCCGCTGAGCGCGCTAGAGAGCACGTGCGTCTCGGCCGCATCCTGCTTGCGCACCGGGCCGCCGACGAAGTCGGGGACGAGGGCTTCGTGATCGTCAACCAGTTCAACCGCGGTCTCGATCTCCTCGAGGACGCCGTCGAACGCAACCAGGTTCGCCGCCTCAATCTCCGTGCGGGCAGGCGATCCAAAGCTGGGGCCGCCTACGAGGCCGCGCGCGTGTACTTAACGCAGGCGCGCGCGCTGTTGCCCACGGACCCCTGGGGTGCCGACTACGCCGAGACGTTCGCGACTTTTCTCGAATTGGCCGAAGCCGAGTATCTGGTGGGCCGCTTCGAGCAGGCAAGCTCGCTGTTCAGCGAAACCCTCGACAACGCCCGGGATGCTCTGGACCAGGCGAAGGTGCTCGGTCTCAGACAGCGGCTCTACGACACATCGGGTAACTATCGTGACGCGCTCGAGACGGGCCTCCACGCCCTACGCCTCCTCGGCTCCGCCGTGCCCGAGTCCGATGAGGCCATTCGGGAGGCTGTGGAGGCGGAGCAGGCGGAAGTGCCCTCCCTCCTGCGCGGACGACGCATCATCGACCTGGTGCAGGCGCCAGATGTTCCCGATCCCAGCGTGCGCGCGAGCCTGGACTTGCTCGTCAACCTCTTGTCAGCGGCGTACCTGGTGAAACCGGAGTTGTATCCCTGGCTCGTCTCGCGCGGGCTCACCTTATCCCTCAGGCACGGCAATACGGCTTCATCGTGCTTGGCGTACAACGGTTATGCGATCGTGCTGCTTGCCCAGCGAGATATTCCCTCGGCGATCGCCTTCTCTGACTTGGCCCTGGCGCTAAACGATCGATTCGGCGACGTGACTCGGAGAGGGGCCCTACTGCTTGGCCGCGGGGCAATCGTCAGTTTGTGGATTCAGCCGCTCCTCGAGTGCAAAGCCGTCCTCGAACGGGGCGCCGAGGCGGCGTTTCTCACCGGCGATTATCCTGCCGTCCTCTCCAATGCGATGATGGCGGTCTTGATCGATGTCGAGGCAGCGGAATCGGCCGAGGCGGGCCGCAGGACGAGTGAGAAGTCTCGCGAGCTCGCCGAGCAAGTTCATAGCGACACCTACGTCGCCGTTCTCCGCCTGTGCGAGCAACACTTCCTGCGCCTGCAGGGACTCCCCGCCCACCCCCGGGAGACCGTGCAGCGGGGCGCCCGAGCCGAGGAAGATCAAGAGTCCGCCGTCGAGGTCTTGCTCAAGGCAAACTTCGAGATGGGCCTCTTCTCCCATCACTTTCTGAACCTGATGTTCGCCTTCACGTTTGGAGAGTTCGAGGAGGCGTTGAAGCACGCCGACAAGGCCTGGGAGCTGCGCGGGCAGCGCCCGTTCCTGTTTCTCTATGACATCACCCTCGTCTTCTTCCATGCCCTGACCTTGACGGCGCTCTCGACGCAGGTTCCACCCGAGCGGCGGGCGTCATTCACTCAACGGCTGGAGGAGCTGCTCCCAGAGCTGAAGTTCTGGGCAGAAAATCGCCCGGAGACGTTCTCCAGCCGCTACGCTCTGATCACGGCGGAGAAGGCCCGCCTCGACGGCCGAGAGCTCGAGGCGATGCAAGCCTATGCCCGAGCCATCTCCTCCGCGCGCGAGAGCGGCTTCGTCTTCTTGGAGAGCCTCGCGTGCGAGGTGGCGGGACGTTATTACCTCAATAGCGGCTTCGAGAAGAACGGTCATGCGCACTTGCGAGACGCCCGTGCCGGGTTCCTGTGTTGGGGCGCGTACGCCAAGGTCGCCCAGCTCGACCGCCTCTATCCTGGAGTCGAGAAGCCGGCGAGCCCCGGGCCGCTCGCAAGCGTCGGGGCTTCGCTGAGCCAGTTCGACGTTGCGCGCGTGGTGAAAGCCTCGCAAGCCGTCTCCGGGGAGATCGAGACAGGAAAGCTCGTCGAATGCCTGATGGGCCTCGTGATGGACCACGCTGGCGCCGACAGGGGTCTGCTGCTCCTTCCCGCCGCAGACGGCTTCGTCGTCGAGGCTGAGGCCGTGTTGGACCGGCAAGAGTTGGGGATCCAACAGCCACGGACCCCACTCGTTTCTGGCCAGCTCGCGGACGGAGTGTTCCGGTATGTGGTGCGAACTCGGGAGCCCGTGATCCTGGAGGATGCTTCCGTCGATGGGCTCTTCACGGAAGACGAGTACGTGACCCAGCGGAGGTCCAAGTCCATTCTCGGACTTCCGCTGCTCAAGCAAGCTCGCCTCCTGGGAGTGCTGTACTTGGAAAATAGTCTGGCTCCCGGAGTGTTCACTCCAAACCGGGTCACCGCGCTGGAGGTGCTGGGCTCTCAGGCGGCCATCTCCCTCGAGAATGCGCGGCTATTTGCTCAGCTCGAACAGGAGAAAAGCCGCCTCCAGGCTTCCGAGGAACGCTTTGCCAAAGCCTTCAAGATGAACCCGACGCCGATGGCCGTCATCCGCTGCAAGGATTTGATGCTTCTGGACGCGAACGAGCAGTTTCTCGACCTGCTCGGGCGCGCGGAACAAGAGGTTCGCGGTCGTCACACCAGCCAGATTGGCGGCTGGCTCACTGCCTCTCTCTCGGAGGCTGGAAAGCGGCTGGCAGCGGGCGAGTCGTTTCGCGACCAGGAGTTCTCCGCGGCGACCAAACCGGGGGACTCGAAGACCCTGCTGGCATCCGTCGAAACCATGATACTGGGCGCGGAGACCTGCTACCTTGCAGCGTTCATCGATCTGACGGAGCGCAAGCACGTCGAAGCGCAGCTTCGACAGAGCCAGAAGATGGAGGCAATCGGTAGCCTCGCCGGCGGTGTCGCTCACGACTTCAACAACATATTGACGGCCATCAACGGCTATAGCGACCTCGCAATGATGGGGTTGGATGTCTCCAGTGAGCAGTACGAGTTTCTGAGTGCTATCCGGAGTTCGGGCGACCGCGCCGCGGCCCTGACGCGCCAACTACTCGCCTTCAGCCGGAAGGAAAAGGTTCTAACCCAGGTCCAGAGCCTCAACGCCATCGTGAAAGAAACGGATGGCCTGCTCCGGCGCGTCATCGAAGAGAACGTTGAGATCAGAACTCACCTGCAACCATCCGTGGGATCCGTCAGCGTGGACAAAGGCCAGGTCGTGCAGATTCTCATGAACCTGGTGGTCAATGCGAGGGACGCGATGCCGGACGGTGGTCAGGTCGTCATAGAAACGCATCAGGTTCAGCTCAACAAGCCCACGCCGGACACTCTGCTCCATGCACCTCCCGGGCCCTACGTGGCTTTGACGGTCAAGGACACAGGTACGGGAATGACGCCCGAGACGAAGACGAAGGTCTTCGAACCGTTCTTCACGACCAAGCCGGTCGGCAAAGGGACGGGGCTCGGCCTATCCGTGGTCTACGGCGTTGTGAAGCAGCTAGGCGGGGGGCTTGCCGTCCAGAGCGAACCGGGTCACGGCACAACCTTCAGCATCTACTTCCCGGAGGTGCGGGGGGACACGCGTGCATCGACATCGGATGCCAAAGGACTGGAGAAGCCCAAGTCCTATGAAGGGAGCGAGACCATCTTGGTGGTGGAGGATGAAGACACAGTTCGCTGGTTCGTCAAGCGGGCGTTGACCGCTCAGGGCTACACGGTTGTCGAGGCCCACAGCGGCGTCGAAGCGCTGCACGTCCTGGAGCGCATTACGCAGCCCGTCGACCTGATGGTGACGGATCTGATCATGCCAGACATGGGGGGACGAGAACTCGCCGCGCGAATGCGGATACAATGCCCCGCGCTGCCGGTGCTATACACGTCCGGATATTCGGACTTTGGCGGAAGCTCCGAGGATCCTCTGGCAAGCGCGGAGCACTTCCTCCCCAAACCGTTCGGCCCTTCGGAGCTAGCGCAAAAGGTGCGTGAGATCTTGCAGCGCTCCGGGAGATAGGAAGGGTAAGAAACTCCAAGAGCCCGTTGGTTTGATCAGTAGGGGTGCTCGCATTCTCAGCGCGTCGAGCGACGCGCCTCTACTGCGAGAGCCATCTGCCGCAGGGCAGGTACACCGCGCGCCACATGGAGTGCCACTGCCAAGGAGTGTCCGTATCAGGAACGATTCAGTTCATTGTCGTGTAATTGCAAGGAGCTAGGATGCGGTCGAGAAAGTCGTTCCACCAGCTGCTCTCGGTGCGACGCGCTCCCACCCGTTGGTCGCGAGCTGCCCTTCGGGCTACGGTTGAAGCGTGAGGAGAGCAAGGCTTTGGGTAGGGCTCGGGGTCCTCTTTCTGGCGTGCGATCAATCCGACGGTGAGGCCGCCGAGCAAACGGATGAGCAGTTCACACCGACCACTGACGGCACAGACGGCGTTTCCGGTCCGCAAACGGAGGGTGGTCACGCCCCGGCTGGCGTCGATGGGGGAGCTGACGCTGAAACCGATTCCTCGGGACCGGCACCGGGTGATGCGATGACTGATGGGGATCCTGACGATAACCCCAACCCAAACACCCGAGGCGACGAAACCGATTTACTACCTGACGCAGGCGCTGGTGTCGACGGCCGCACGGATGCCGCAGACGAGGACGGCACGGATTCGACCGACCCCCCTAGCGACGCGCCGCCTGCCGTCATGCCGATTCAGCCCGAAGGAACGGTGCCGATGTTCGTAGCGGTGGGCGCCGCGGGAAGAACGGTCGTATCTTGCGATGATGGGGCGAGCTGGGTGGGTGAACGTTCCGATGATCCAAGTAGGCGCTGCTTCGATGCCGACTCTGGCAACGTCGACTGCGACCACAGTAGCGATTCGGGAACGGGTATCGCCTACGGCAACGGGTGGTTCGTAGCGACCTTCGGTTGGGGAGCACCCGGTAGCATCCGACGCAGTGATGACGGCATCCATTGGGAAAGTGTCGTCGACGGAGACTCAGCGGACGGTGTCACCTCCAGCGGGCTTTCATGGGGCAGAGACATGTTTGTGACGGGCGCACGGCGCCCACGAATCGGTGAACCCGACGCCGACAGTTGGGTGTTGGCACCCGAGCTCGACTTGGGCGACATTTGGAACGTGCGAGAGATCGGCTTTGCGCCGGTGGGAGGCGGGACATTCTTCATGTACGCCCGGGACGCGGAGGCGGCGTTGGCCATCAGCGATGATGGCCGGGAGTGGACCTTCTCGCCGAGCGGAGGTGAGCATTGTACGGGCAACAACGTCGCTTACGGCGGCGGCGTGTTGTTGATGCTCGGTGAAGGAGGGTGTCGCTCGGTGGATGGTGGGCGGACGTGGACACCCGTCGACTTGCCAGCGGCTGCACGCACGGCCACGTTGTGGACTGGGGATGCGTTCGTCTATTGGGGCATCGATGACGCGTATCAGGATACGATGTACACCAGTGACGACGGCCAGGAATGGGCCGCGGTTGCGGCGACTTCGGACACCGGCACCATGCGCCTGGGTCCGGTGGCACGCAGCCCCGAAGGAACCTACGTCGGTGTTCGGGGGGAATGGCAACAGTGGTACGAGGACCAGCGCTTCTACCGGAGCGAGGATGGAGTGGACTGGGTGGAGGTTACCGCCGGCAACTACACGGGGGGCCATCCTCTACGCGAAATCGCCTTCGGTTACGGCCAGCCGAGCGAGCTCTGCCCAGAACTCTAGGCGACGAGTCTCGAGCGCGTTCGTCGTCAGGTGGGGTTTGGTGCTCCGGGGGGATGACGGAGCGTCCAGAGTTGCTATATCCAGCTCAGTGACTCGGTTCGAACTGGAGTGCAAATGGACAAAGGACGCCGCAAGACGTTGGCAATGGGGGTTGGCCTGGGCGCGGCGGGTGTCGCCGGCTTCGCTGCCTTCGGCCGCGATGGTGCCGAGCCGAAACGCGGCGCCGAGGCGCACGGCGGAGCCGGTCGCGAAGTTGGTTCGAGCGGGCAAGCCGCTTCCGGGGGTGACCGCGTGAACGACGGGTCGTCACTCGATGGCCGGTTGCCCGTGGTTTATTTGCCGCACGGTGGTGGCCCGTGGCCATTCGTGGATGTCGGCTTCGGCGATGCTGGGGAGTACGAAGTGCTCGAGAGCTACCTGCGGCAGCTGCACACATTGCCCAAGAGCCCGGTCAAGGCGCTGCTGGTCATTTCCGCTCATTGGGAAGAGGCACAGCCAACCGTGATGAGCGGCGCAGAGCCACCCATGCTGTACGACTATTACGGATTTCCCAAAGAGTCCTACGAGATCGAGTGGCCCGCTCCCGGCGATCCGGCGCTGGCAGCTCGGGTGCAGCAGTTGCTCAGCGCCGCCGGCTTTCAGACGGCCAGCGACGACAAGCGCGGCTTCGATCACGGCACGTTCGTGCCCCTGAAGCTGACCTACCCCGAAGCGGATGTTCCCACGGTGCAGCTATCGCTCAAGCGGGGTCTGCGCCCGGCGGAACACGTGGCCATTGGGCGAGCGCTCGCGCCGCTGCGCGACGAGGGCGTGTTCATCATCGGTAGCGGTATGAGCTATCACAACATGCGCGGCTTCGGACCCCAGGGCCTCGCCGACTCCGTGGCGTTCGACGAGTGGCTGCAATCAACCGCCGTGCTACCCGAACAGGAGCGCAACGCGCGCCTGTCGAAGTGGGAGCAGGCTCCCAGTGCGCGAGCTGCACATCCGCGAGAGGAACACTTGCTGCCGATGATGGTGATCGCGGGCGCCGCGGGTCAAGACGTTGGGAGCGTCGGCTTTGCCGGCCGTGTGCTCGGGGTGCGGGTTTCGGCGTATCACTTTGGATGATGCCGGAGGCGGTCACGATCCAATCGACAGTCCTTGTCGCGCTTCGGATGCTCGGCGGACACCGCGGCTTCGCTGGGCAACGGGGCCGACCAGCTCAGCGGTACGGATTATCGGGTGCGGTCGCGGTTTTGGGTGGCGGCAGCGCGCGAGGTTGGAACCCGGCCCAAGTCAACGCACACAGGTCCTTCTCAGAAGGGGCCGTCCAGGCCCCGATTTGGGTTGCGTAGAGGTGCTGCCCCTCGGGGACGAAGAGTCGAGCGCCGTGGGTCCCGGGGTGGTTCGTTGCCACGAGCCACCCGAGCTCGACGGGCGAGACTGCGCCAGGTTTCGGGTTGCCCGCCCCGAGTAGGACCGAGCGCTTGCAACTTGCCAATGTCACGTAGTCCGTAACCACCAGCGGGCCTTCCGCGAGCTTGGTGCACGAGAGCTGCTGCCCCCCGGCGGCGCACCCAACGTTGTTATTCGCCTGGGTTAGGAAGACGGAGTGAGTCAGAAGGCGCGCCGGATCGCTGGAGGCAGCCAGGGAGCGCTCGACGGTGCCTGCCCGTCGCTCATCGGCGTTGGCGGGGGACGCTGCCGACGAGGCCGCTTCGGTGGGTTCGGTCAGCACCGGATGCACTGCATTGTTGGGAGCGGCGGCAGTTCCCGGCGTCGACGTGGGCACGGGCGGTGCCGTCGCGGATCCGGCGTTCGCCGCCGTTCCCGCTGGTGGCGCTAAGCTGGCGCTCGCGGGTGCTGCGCCGGGACCTGTGGGTGCAGTCGCGGGAGCGGCACTCGGCGCACATCCAAACCCCCACACGAACATCAGTCCCCAAGCGTGTTTCACGCCTCGTTTCTACACCCAGGCGGAGCGACGTTCAAGCTTCGCCCAGACGTTGTGGTCGAGTCAGTCTTGGTTCAACTCTTTGGCGAACGTGACCCACACATCGTTCGGCTCCCACAAGCGCTCCCTTAGGCGCGCGGCTCGTTCGGGGCTCCAGCCTTCGTGCCGCTCGAGGTAGGCGGCGAGAAAGGTCGAGACGCGGTAGTTCGCCGCGCAGTGCACCCACACCTTTTCGTCGTGTCTCGGCGCCATGAACTGCACGAATAGTTCGAAGTCGGCCACCTTCGGAGCGTCGAAGTCCACCTCGATCTGCTGGTAGTCCAGCCCCAAGCGTCGGACAATGGCCGGTTCCTCACTGACGTGAAAGTCGCTGTTGCTCGGCAACAGATTGATCAGGGTGTGGTAACCTTTTTCGGCTATCGACGGCAGCGCTTCGGGTGGGATACGGCCGCTGGAAGCGATGTTCTTCGTGACGTAGGTCGCATTGTAGATGCTATCTAGAGGCGTTGACGCTATGTGGTCGTCAATCAGCTGGGCAACTTGCTCGTGGTGCGTTTTCGCGAGGTCGTGTCCCGCCCCGTCGAGGATGACCAGCTGAGCGTTGGGGATCAGTTCAGCGAGGCGCTCGCCGACCGCTGGTGGGCTCAGCTCATCGTTCTGTCCCCAGATGAGCAACGTCGGCATACCCAGATCCTGAAATGTATCCGTCAAGTCAGCGACGGGAGCCTCGAACCAACGGGGCGGGCGAGGGCGGTCGCTTTCGAAGGTCTGGCGCCAGTCCCGTGCTCCCAGCGCTTGCATGTCCAGCCCGCCGGAGGTGGCGACGAGCACGAGCCGCCTGACGGTGAGCTGGTGCCTCACGGCGGCTTTGACCGCCACCACACCGCCCATGGACTGAGCGATCACGTTGGCAGGCTCGTCCAAGTATTGGCCTACGTGGGTTGCTAGGTCGTCGAGATCTCGAATCTGGGGCTTCCCTGGTTTGGCTTCGCCGTCAGGCCAAGCGAGCAGCCGCTGCTGCCCGCCCCCCGGCCTTCGCTCAGCCACAAGTGACCAGAATGCTTGGTTACCGCCCGCACCCGGCAAGTAGATGTTCGTCGCCACCGCCGGAAGGTTCTGTTCCCTGGCTGCCCGAACGTCAAGCACTGATAGCCCCAACATCGCGCCGCGCGGCCGTTCTAGTGCGAGGTCGCCGTCGCCCAGCGGCCCGGGGCGCAAGCGATGTCGCCGCCCAGCGGGCCCGGGGCAAGAACGATGTCCTGTCGCGCAATGGCGACGCAGCTCTCCCAGGCCGCGAAACTCGCTGCTGCTACTCGCGTAGCGTGATGCTGATTCGTCGCATTGGCTGCCAGTTCAGTTCCCGCTCCAGATTCGAAATGTCAATCAGGGAGTCGATTTCGGCAGCGGGGCGCTTCAGGGGAATGGTTGGGTAGAAGCGCTCGATCAGTTGTTGCGGCGATGAGTTCCTGGGCGCCATGCTCAGAGCCGGGAAATACTGATGATAGCCCACAAGCCGCCGCTCGACGACGTGTGCGACTATCGACGCAGCGTCTTCGAGCGATAGATACGCCAGGCACTCGCCCAGGTTGAGTGCTTCGGCGGGTAGCCCCGACGGGGCCGTCAGTTGCTTCACCCAGAGTTCTGGGGGCAGCATGGGGAAGCGCAACACGGTTCCGGACAGTTCGGCGTGGTTGTCGCAGTGCAAACGCAGCATGCGCTCGCCGAACTCCTTGCTCAGCGCGTAGGGATTGTCGGCGGGGTCAGTGGGGAGGTCCGAATCCAACGGGAGGTAGGGGATGGGGTAGGGCGGCTTGTGACCGTCACCCGCGAGGCGTAAGACCGCCTGGATGGAGCTGGCAAAGACGATGCATTGCGCGCCCTGATCGACGGCCGCGCAAAACACATTGGCGTTCATCTGCACGTTCTCCCCGAGCAAGCGCGGCTTGCTCGGGCTAGCCCCTGGGTGGGAGTGATTGCCGAGGTGCACCACGGTGTCGCAATCTTCGAGCAGGCGATAGACGAAATGCTCGTCCAGCAAGTCCCCCAGTTCGAGCGGCGTCGGGAAGTCATCTGCGAACCGCTTGTCGGTGGCGCGTACGTCGTGCCCGCGCCGTACCAGCTCTCGGCAAACGTGGCCACCGAGCTTACCGCTCGCCCCGGTGACGACGATTCGACGGATTGAGCCCTCGGTCATGGTGCCTGACTGGAGTCTCCGTCCTCTCCGTTAGCTCCCGGACACTATTCTTTCGAGCGTGGGTAGGTCAGCGTCATCGATCGCACCCTGAACCGTGCACCTCAGCCGACCCTTGGGATCGAGCAGGAGTTGCATCGGAAGTTCAGGCTCGACCTCGAGGTTCAGCGCCTTGAGCCAGGCCACGCGAGCGCCGCCATCAGGCAGCCAATAGCTCTTCGTCAGACCGTCTTTTGGTTGGTCCTCGAGAAAGGCATCCAACTGGCGTCGATCGTCGTCAAAGGAGATGAAAGCGAAGTCGAGCTTGCCTTTCAGCTCTTCTTCCCACTTGTGCAGGATCGGGAGCTCTTCTTTGCATGGTTTGCACCAAGCTGCCCAGAAGTTGATCCAAGTCCAACGTTGTCCTTTTCCAGTGATCGGATCCTCTGGAAGGTCAGCCGCGCCAGACGCGGCTACCTGCTCCGGGGCGCGCGCCGGGTTGAATGGGGCCCCAATGTCTCTCGTCTGCCCCGCACACAACGGGGGGCGCCCGCGCTTGGATGGCGGCAAGGCCTTCGGTGCGGCACCGCCTGCCCCGTTGCCAATACGAGGGCCGGTGTGTTCCGGCTTGGCCGCCTTGGTGGCTTTCTCCGTCGTTGGCTCATCGTCAGCTGTGGGCGAGGCCGTTTGCACGACGGCAGCGACCCGTGACTTGGGTGCGTCCGAGGACTTCGCGGCGTCGTCACAACCCAGGCTGGTGCAGATGGTGAGCGCTACTGCTAGACGAGTCGGGGGCAAGAAGGATGAGTTCATGGGACCTGGTTCGTTCGATAGCCGAATCACAGCCTGCAGTCGACCCACGAGACGAAGGCGCTGCGGTTGATGGGCTCTTCCCCGCACTTCTCTTGGGATGGGTCCCGAGACAGCGGCCAGCTGCAGTATTCTTCGGAGAGCTGTGCAAACTCGTTGCCGAGCCAGAGCAGGCCCACTTTCTTCGCCAGCTCCTCGGCGGATTCTCCGCTCACCTTTTCGAGGTGGAACAGAACTGAGTTGGCGCGGCGATGAGACAGTGCCCGGTTCTTCAGAGGCGTGCCAGTCTTCGATGCGCGCGCGACGACAAAGAAGTATCGAGCGCCCTTGCGGTCGAACCAGCGCTTTTCCAGGAGTTGCTTCGCGCCTTCGTCCAGCTCCTCTTTGCCTTCGTCGAACAGGAGCACGCCGCCGCGGTCTTGCAGAGGATGGAAAAGCGCGTTGAAATCAC
Source organism: Polyangiaceae bacterium (assembly GCA_050298815.1). Taxonomy (GTDB): domain Bacteria; phylum Myxococcota_A; class Polyangia; order Polyangiales; family Polyangiaceae; genus SZUA-265. The sequence goes on along the minus strand of JBNKUV010000055.1, from coordinate 523,552 downwards.
TATCGCTGATGGCAGCGAAGGTCTTGATGTCCGCAGGTTTGCACCCTCGCCGCTCTGTGCCTGTCGCCAGACCGCAGGAGTGGAGCACGCGTTCGAGCACCTCTTTGAAGTCCTTCGTGCAATAGGCGACTTCGGCTTCTTGCGCGATGGCGACGATGGGCTTGTGCTCAGCATCCGGATTGACGAGCCGTTGTTCTGCTGCGTTGACCGAACTAGCCACCACCACGACGGCCGCCAATAAGGAAAGCGCACCGACGACGGCAGCGAACAGCACCGGGCCAAGGCTGCTGGCGTTGCTGTGCTGTCTGCCGGCGTGTCGCCTAGCACCCGGCGACGCCAATGGTGGTTGTCCAGCGGGCGCGGCGTAGGCCTGGTAACCAGCTGCCGCGTGTTGGCGCGCGGCGAGCGCAGGGTCCTCGGCGCCGGGGCCTGGTGCCGGGGGGATCCCCGGGGGGACTGCCTGCGCGTATTCGGGCTGGGCGGGCTGCGCTAACATCGGCTCGGTACCGGTGCCGGCGGGACGAGGCGCGGGCTCGGCTCCGGGTGGGGGTGGCAATGGCTCTCGGTGCGGCGGCGACGGTGGCTGCTGCCCTTGCGCTGCCTGGTTTGGGCCGCTGCCGAATATGTCCTGGAACAGTTCTTTCAAACTCATGGCAAGAGTCCCGGAGCGATTCGTTCCAGCGCGAACATCAGTCCGATGTCGATGTCTTCATCGCACAATCGCTGGCCTTGGATGAAGACCTGCGGCGTTGAAACGGGTACGGAGTTATCCACGGCATAGTGCAGATGACGGTTGAGTTGCTGCGTGGTCTTATTGGACTGCATGCAGCTCAGAAGCCCCTTACCCCAGCGGCGTTCGAGAACGGCAGCGAGCGCCTTATCACCGCGCTTGCCCGCATCCGCGATGACTTGCTGGTTTTCGTAGGCCCAATCCATCATCTGCTGGGTGTTCTTGGCGCACAGGACGGCTCGCGAGACCTGACATGCGCCGGGATGAAGGGCTTGGTCGAGCATCCAATTGCACTCGTTGTCCAACGGAAAGAGCGCCAAGTCGATGTCCAACTTCTGCAATACTCCCGCCTGCTTCAGGCGGTCGTGGAGTGATTTGCAGGTGGGGCAGAGCGGGTCTTCGAAGAAGATGGCGTCCCGCTCCGCAGCGGAGCCTGGCAGCTCGAGCAATGCGCCGTTCGGCTCTTGCTTCTGTTTGATCTGCCCGCACTGACCAACGTAAGCGCTGTGGTCCGGGGCGAAGCCGGCGTAGACGGCAGACGGCACCAAGCTGAACGTTGCAATGGTGACCAACCCCCCGAACCCCGCTGCCAGGCTGCCCCAGGAAAACTCGCCGCGCTCTGGCCACGCACCGAGCATCACGCCGAGAGCGGACACGAGCAAGATGGCTGAGCCAATGTAGATCCCTGCGCAAGTCTTACAGATGGTGCCAAGCTCGAAGTAGCTGATGGAGAACATGAGCGCCGAGACACAAGCGGGAGAGGCTGCCAAGAAGAAGTACAGGATCCCGCTGTTGCGACTCGCGCGAGGGCCTTTGGCGAGCATGAACGCGGCGTGCCCCACCAAGAACGCGAAACAGCCGAGCCCAAACAGCGATATTGGAATGCCGCCCCAGAGGCTAGTCTTCAAGATCGCCGAGTAGGGGCTGTTCAGCGCCACCCGGCAGCCTTCACCATCCTCAGTACCCGTGGCCCCGGGAATGAACGAACAATGCAGATCGTGCAAGCCTCGGTCGAGGTGCGAGGCGTAATCTGCCGTTGAGATGGCAGAAAAGACGAGACCCCAGACGGCCCCGACAAGCCCAATCAAAGCGAATAAGCGAACCCGATGCATGGCGCTCCCTGCGTGATGTCACCGTACTGTGTGACAACCCGTACTGTGCGACAACGGAGTGGAGCGCAAGGGGGGGAGCTCGCTATCCGGTCGTCTGCGAGAGGTCGCTGCAAAAGCCTTCCACGCGCATTGAAAACCGGCTTGCCGGACCGTGTGCCCGCCGAGGGCACCGCTGCAGGGACGCCGCCTACGTGCGCTCCTCCCTTGCCGAGAGGGTGCGACGCACGGCTTCATCGAGGGGGGTCTTGTGGAAGTTCGGCAAGAACGCGCGCAACTTCGAGTCATCGAGCAGCACCGGCTTCTGCCACAGATAACGCACATCGAGGAGTTCCCGAGCAAAAGGCAACAATGGTCTCAACCAACCCAGCAGTCGCCAGGGAACGCCTTTGACACGGCGCTCGCCCAGATGGCGTTGAACCGCTTCCAGCACTTGCTCGGAGGTGACTTGGTAGCTCGAGAAGTGGAACACCTCGCACCGCGAAAGTTCACCTCGACGCTCCACGAGGTCGATGGTGGCCGCGGCGACGTCAGGCAAGTACGCCCACTCGTGGGGGACTTGGTTCTGCGCTGGATCTGTCAGCGCGGCGCCTCGCTCGGCGCCTTTGGTCATGTGCCCGAACCACGAGGTGTGCGTGGTGTCCGGTCCGAAGTAGTCGCCACAGCGGATGATCAGGAGCCGAGCCCCGTGCTGCGTGGCGCGCTCGAGTCGCGCTTCGACCTGGTTTCGCAGTTGACCTTTGACGCACACGGCATCGCGGGTGCAGTCTTCAGCAAGGGGCTGACTGAAGTCTGCCCCGAGTCCGTAAACGTTGCCCGGAAAGACGATGAGCGCTCCTCGCTGCTCGGCCGCGCGCGCCACGTTGTCAGTGACGCGCAGGAGCTTTTCTTGCCAGGCTCGGTAGGGGACGTTGTAGGCGTTGACGATGACGTCCACGCCCTCGGCGGCTTGGCGAACGTCGTCCGCATTTTCCGCGTCGCCGACCTGTTTGCTCACGCCCCGAACTCTCAGGGGACTGCCGCCGGGGCGACAGAGGGCCCGGACGCTCCAACCCCTTTGGACTAGCTCGCGGGTGACTGCGCTACCGAAAGAGCCGCTGGCGCCGATGACGAGGGCCGTCTTGGTGGTGGTTTCTGGCGTTGTCTGGGTCATCTGAATTCTCCTCACGTCGTCGCCGGAGCTCACGGGTGGCGACAGAGGGTAGTCTGGGCGCTAAGGGCTCCTGGGTCGATTCGACAAAGGTGTGGACCAGGCATGCGGCTTTGCATATCTGATGCCAGGTGGATTGGACGTTGCTGCAGAGTTTTTTGGCTGTCGCGGGTAGCGGATCGCTGTCGAAGGCCGCCAAGCGCTTGGAGCTGACCCAATCGACGGTCAGCCGTCACATTCAGACGCTGGAAGAGCAGCTCGGAGCTGGACTGTTCGTGCGCCACTCACGGGGCGTGCACCTAACGCGACGCGGGGAGGCGCTCTACCACCAAGCCCAGGGGATCGACGAGCGCATCGCAGCGCTCTTGCGGGGTCAGTCCAGCGAGGAAACGGATGCTCAGGGGACGGTGCGCCTGTCCGTCAACGAGCCTATTGGCTTGTTCGTGTTGCCACGTTGGTTCGTGGGGATTCGACGGACGCATCCCGGCGTTCAGCTGGAGGTGATCGTCGACAACGGCGTCACCGATCTCGCGACCCGCGCAGCGGATATCGCCGTGCGAATGTTTCGGCCACAAACCGACGGACTCGTCGGACGTCGCATCGGTGTGAGCCCTCTCGGGCTGTACGCCCACCGGGACTACGTCGAGCGCCACGGAGTGCCGGACAGTTTGAAGGCGATCGACGAGCACACGGTTGCCGGGCAAGACGCCGACGCGGGGTGGAGGCGCACCATAGCTGCCATGGGCCTTCTGCCGGAGCAGTTCGCGCTGCGCACGGATAGTCTCGCGCTGCAGTTCCAAGTTGCGCTCGCTGGCGGGGCGATCGTGGGCACCCATCGCGCCTTGGCGGAGCGCCACCCCGAGTTGGTTTCAGTGCTCGATGATGTCGAGCTGCAGGAACTCGAGTTATGGGTTGTGGCGACGGAAGAACAAAGGCACGACGCCGCAGTCGCATGCGTCTTCGATTCGCTGGTCGACTACCTCACGAGTTACGTCGAGGGCCACTAGCTTCAGAAGCGGCGCCTATCGGTCGGTCACATCGGCGGAGCGAAGCAGGCGGCTTCCCGGTTGTCCTTGCATTTGTCGAACTCCACTTGATTGTCCCGCAAGCAGTCGTCGAGTGGGCCCTCGAGGGTGTCGCAGGCGTTGAGCTCTTCGTCGGTGAGCGCGATGATGATGCAGTCATCGAGCGCTTGGGCTTGCGGCGCACAGAGCGTGTATTGGCAGCTGATGTTCTGAGCCAGCGTGCACACGTCGCAATTGAGCTCATCCGCCTGGATTTCGATCAGCACCGTCCACTCGATGGGTACGGGTGGGGTGTCGTCCTGCAGATAGGCGTTGGCCTCGCAATCCACCTGTTCCGCCATGCACATCTCAAGTGCCATCAATGTGGCTTCGGAACAACGCTGCCCGCAGTCGCCTTGGAGCCCCTCTTCAATCTGCCCCGCGACGAAGCGACACTCACCGACGGTGTTGACGCCATATGCACCCTCAGCGTTGCTCCCTGTACCACTCGACGGCTCGGAGGTGTCCTCGTCAGTTGTGTCCTCGTCCGCATCCGTCTTGGTGCCCTCGTCCGTTTCGCGTGAGTTGTTGCTGTCCTTGTTACGGCGGGACATGTCCGTACCTGTCTCGTCGCTGCTGCACGCCCAGGCCCCCCCGAGCGTGGACAGGACCGACACGACCCCGATTGCACGACAGCCGCTGCGGACGGCTTCGACAACAACAGAGCGAAATGGTGACATGAGTGTGACTCCTCCAGAGTTTTTGTGACGTCCGCACGCGTGAACGCCCGTGGGGGCGCGCAATTGAGCACGACTTGCCGACGTTGTGTCGTCCAAGACGGTGACAAAACACCGTTGGAGAACACGCTGGCCGACGCGAGCCAGGTCGCCCGCACGTTCCGAGCGCACCTCCTGCCGCCAAACGGGCCAACGCAGTCACGAAATCGCCACTCGAGTGCAACCCAAAAGGCGCGTGCATTTTGCACAGCCGGATCACGACTTCTGTAATGGTCCCGCGTCCTCGAGTCCCTGACGGGGCAGAACGCTGCTCCAGGATACGGAGCAGCGCCTGAGCAAGCGCATGGGCCAGCTACCTTCCCCGAACCAACAACCACCCAACAACGTCGTCAGGCTTCAGCGTGTCAAGGCAGTGCTCTTGGCCGGTACTCTCAGCTTCGTGGGCGTTGGTGGTGTCGTCTACGCGACGCAGCCCAAGACGAATGCGTCCGCTGCGGCAGTCCCGAGCTCGGATGCTCGTCACGCAGCCACTCTGGTCCCCAAACCGGTGCAAGACACCAAGCGGCCTCACGAGAAGTACACGTATCAAGATGTACTCGCTGCGCTCGTCCAGAGTGACGACGTGATCCCAGAGCTCCCGCCGGTACATCCCCTCCACACCGTGTACAACCGAGAGGGGGTGGTGCCGCCGATGTGTTACACCAAGACCGAGGGCACGCACAATCCTTGCTATGTCTGCCACCAGGCGGAGATACCGGGTCGTCCCAACGCGATGGATGATGGGGATCTGCAGCGTGAGTATAGCTTCAGTGATCTGGGCACGACCAACCACTGGCAGAACCTCTTCGAGGATCGCACCCAGCGCATCGCCGAGATCTCGGACGAGCAGATCCTGACGTACGTGATGGAGGACAACTATTCGGAGCTAGCGCCGCGACTGCGTCGGGCTGAATTCAAAGGCTACATTCCCGATCTCAGAGATTTGCACCTGGGCGCTGAGGCGTTCGACGAGCACGGGATCGCAAAAGACGGCAGCCACTGGGTGGCCTTCAACTACAAGCCGCTTCCGAGCACGTTCTGGCCCACCAACGGGGCCACTGACGACGTCATGATCCGCTTGCCAGAGCAATTCCGGACCGACGAACGCGGAGCGTATCGCCGGGATGTGTACTTGGCGAATCTGGCGCTCGTCGAAAGCGCAATCAAAGATCTGAAGAGCATCAGCGTTCCGCTCATTGACGAGAAAGTGGTCGGCGCAGACCTGGACGGCGACGGCAAGCTCGGCAAGATCACGCGCATTGCTGGGAGGGAACGCTATGTTGGCGGGGCGTCGAAGGTCGTCAGGAAACGCTTCTTGTTCCCACAGGATACCGAGTTCTTGCACTCGGTGCGTTACATCGGCGTCACGGACGATGGCCAGATCGTAAACCCTCCTCGGATGAAAGAGCTGCGCTACATGCGCAAGCGCTGGGCAGTCACGGAGCCGCAGCTGCTCGAGGCCTATGAGCAAGAGCACATTGCCAAAGACAACGGTGTCCTCCCCGGTTTCATCGACCGCGGGCCGCATGGGCTCGACAACGAAATGGGCTGGGTGATTGGCGGATTCATCGAAAACAAGAACGGCCGTCTGCGCGTCAACACCTTTGAAGAGAACTTCTTCTGCATGGGGTGCCACTCCTCCATCGGCAGCACCATCGACAGCACCTTCAGCTTCGCACGCAAGGTCGACGGCGCGCTGGGTTGGGGCTACATCAACTTGCGGGGCATGCCGGATGCCCCCAACGTCGGTGAAACGAAGGGTGAGATCGCGACGTATCTCGAGCGCGCGGGTGGTGGCGGCGAGTTCCGGAGCAACCCTGAGATGGAAGCTCGGTGGTTCTTGTCAGATGGCACTGTGGACCAAGCGAAGGTGGCGGCGGCGAAGGACGTTTATGACTTGATCAGGCCATCGCGCGAGCGTGCGCTGCAGATGAACAAAGCGTACCGCACCATCGTCGAGGATCAGGATTTCATATTCGGTCGGGACCCATCGGACTCGCGCCCGAAGAACGTTTACGACCAAGTTGACAACGAAAAGGCACCGACGCTTCCCGAAAACCGCACCTTTGCGTGGGACATTCGCCTCGACTGGAGCCAAGCGCGATGATCGCGCCGAAGCATGGACGGATCAGGGCAGGCTCGGCTCTGCTCTCGCGACCAGCCCAAGACGCAGGCCCCCTACCTGCCTTCAACCAACACAAGACGCAGGCTCCCTACCTGCACCAACACTAGGATAGACACCAATGAAGACGACAAGAACCTCCGTCTGGCTGCTGGCGAGCGCAGTGCTCGCTGGCGCTCCCGCAGCATCCGCCACAACCGCTCCCTATTTCACCCCATTGACAGAGTCGGCACCCGTCGTGGCGGCGAACGCCATCGAGGAGATCCAGGCTCCTTGGGTCGCACCCGAGGGTGTGAGCCAGTACAACCTGACCAGCCTGCGTGAGGTGGAGTCCAGCTTGCTTCAGACCATCGGTCGCGCTCCCGATATCTCTGTTCCGGGCAGCGGCGAGCAGGATTCCAGCGCTGGCACTTCGCAGTCGATGTTCGACATGTCTGCGTTCGACGCGATGGGCCGCTACGTCTTCATTCCCCACGAGTCGCCGTGGAGCGCCGGTCTGACCCGATATGACCGCTGGACCGATTTTTCTGATCTTCTGTGGCGTGGCAACGGTCAAGGCGCCAATGGCGATTGGAGCCAGGACTACGGCGCCTTCGACCCCGCGGTGTGGACGCCGAACTGCACCGTTTTTGTTGCAGAGGAGTGGACCGGTGAGGGCCGCCTCGTGGAGACTCTCAACCCCTATGCACCCGTCAGCCACATCGAGACGCGTGACCTGGAGAGCATCGCCAACACCGCGCACGAAGGCATCAAGTTCAGCGCCGACGGCAAGACGATCTACTACATCGACGAGTGGAACTCCGGCTCCATCTACAAATTCGTATCCAAAAAGACGGGCGACTACACCGTTGGTCAGACCTTCGTGCTCGTCGTTGACGCATTCTCCGGTAATCCGGCGGACTACTACAACGACCCCAGTAACGTCAATGAGACCCGCACGGGTAAGGCCAAGTGGGTCGCGATCACCGACAAAGACGGCAATCCCACCACGGCTGCCGATCCGTTCATGAACGGCCCCACCAACGACCCGCGTGAGAGCGCCGACACCCGCGGTGGCCGCCCGGCTGCGGACGAAGTGAACGGCACTCCGTACGGTCGCCCCGAGGACTTGGAGATCGGCCGCCTCGCCAATGGCAACGAGGTACTGTGGGTCACCGCTACCTCCGAGAACAGCGTCTACTCAATCGAGCTCAAGAGCAAGAAGAAGGCGTTCGTCCGCAAGTTTGCCGATGGCAACACCCCCAAGAACGAGGGCTTTGCGCCGACCACGGGTGCTCTCAACAGCCCGGACAACCTGGCTCAGGACGCGGCGGGTAACATCTACATCATCGAAGATGCACCCAACGGCTCCAGCACCGGTGGCGACATCTGGTTCGCTCGCGACCTGGACAACGACGGTGTGGCTGAGTCTCTCGACCACTTCCTGAGCGTTCGTGTCGCAGGTTCCGAGGCCACGGGCATGATCTTCAACCCGATGGACCCGATGCAGTTCACTGTCAACGTCCAGCACCCTGCCTCGACCGATCTAGACGCAGTTCCCGACGGCTTCGGTGACGCTGCCTGGGAGTTCGACATCGGTGGCAGCGACCCCCGCGTTCTGACTGCGATTCGCCGTGGGCACACCCGCCAATTCTTCGAGAACCTGGACACCACGCTCAAGTGCCGCGCCAAGGCGCGCATGCAGCAGGGCATGCAGGCTCGTCGCGGTCGCAAGTAAAGACCCACGGGCCTGCCCTCAGTTTTGCCCCCTCACCCCGGCCGTGAGGGCAAAACTGAGATGGGCTGTGCCGTCGTGTCGCTGTCGAGCGGCCGACGGCACATTCTTTTTTGTGCTTGCGACCCTGCGACGTCGCGCCACCGAACCGTGTTGTGCTTGCGAAACCCTGCGACGTGGTGGCACCGAATCGTGATGGATTTGCCACCGGCATTTCACGATGCGGCTGCTAGCTTCGGCCTCGTGAAGAAGGAGACACAAGACACTCGCGCCTGGGTCTCATTGTTGTTCGGAGGACTCATCGTCTTGGTCGTCGTGGTATCGGGTGGAGCCGCCTACGCCATCTTCAAGGAGCCCGAGCCGACGCCAAAGCGCACAGCGTCCAGCAAGCACGCGGACCGGGGCGCGGACGAAGCCAGAGCGCGCGATGCGACCAAGTCCGACGAAGGCGAGGCCCGTGGGAATGAAGCTGACAAGGCTGCCAAAGCACTTGCCCGCTACGCGGGCGCGATGGCCGAAAGCGACAAGCAAGCAAACGGGTCGGACGAAGACGTGACCTGGAAGCCCGCGCCGTGGGGCGAGACCGCAGAACGGGAGAAGGCAGCCCCTACCCAGGATTGGACCCCCAAGGGCATCGCTGCTCTCGACCCCCAGGGTTTGGTGGAATCGATCCGAGGCGAGCGCAATCAGGCTGCCCGCCGAAAGCTCATGCAGGAGCTGCTCTCCCGCGGTCTGAGCTCACCCCAGGTGGCCGAGTACGTTCAGAACAATCCCGACGCGATTGTGGATGTCATCAGGACCGAGCCTGACCAGATCTCTCGCGCGAGACTGGCGGATCAAATCAGCGAGGTTGAATTGCCGCCAGCGGCGAAGGAAGACACTGCGGTCGAACTCCTGCTGCTACCCGATGGCAGTCTGAAAGTGACGGCGATGGAGATGCTACTCGGCGAGCCAGACAGTGCGCTCTCGCGGCTCCAAGAGCGCCAGAGTCTCGAGGACGATCCGGAGCGGCTCGTAGTGATCGAAAGCGCCATCGCCTACCTCCAGAAGAAACAACCGCAATGACCTTCTGCCGCGCACCGGTATCAAGGAATTACAAGAGCAAGCGCTTGGGTAAACGGCGGCTCATCAGCGTTCACGATTCTGGAGTCAGGGCATTCACCTCACACAATGCGCCCATCTGCCGCAGGGTTTGACTGAGTTCACGCATCCCCAGAGTCGCCGCCTCCAGGTTGTCCAAAACACTCACTAGCTGCACCAGAAGCGCTCCCCTGTCCTCCGTCGTCGACGCCAGGTCTTCCACCAGTGCGCGAGCGGAGTAGACGTCCATCGTGAATGTCGATAGCGGCGTGTCCAAATCGTGGGCCAACTGACGCAACAAGCGCGCCACATGCGGCCCTGCCTCCTTGGGTAGGGCCTGAACTAATGTTGCCAATTTCGCCTTGTCTTTCATTCGCCTCCATTCATGTCCGAGCGTTCCAAGTCAAACGGTGAGCTCGCAAGCGGAAACGCCGGTCCGGGCCTGGCGTATGGCTATCCCGGCAACACCTCATCTCCCCAATGCCTCTCTCGACTTAACCGACGACAACGGCTTGGCCGCGCTAGAAGCTAAGCGCCCATGGGCGACAATAGCCCTAGCCGAAGGTCGCAGTACGAAAAATCATGCTGATCGGTTGCAGGTGATGTAGGGGCGTGTAAACGTCCCTCGTCCGGTCAAGGAGGAGTGACGGCGCTCTCGCTGGCGCAGGATGGAGGACTGGCTCTGGGCGCGCCGTCGGCTGAAGTGCGCGACCGTGGGGGTCGCCCTGTTGGCCTCATCGTCCGTGATCGGACCAGCGCAACTCAGCGTTTTTTTGGGGGAGCGGCCTTCTGGGGAGCGGTCTTGGTCGTCAGTGGTGGCAGCCAAACCTCGATAACACCGAGGCGCGCGGCGGGAAAGGCCGCGCTCTCGAAAGAGAGCTGCTTCATCTCACGCCCTACCTCTTTTTCAACGGCCATGCGCACCTCTCTTGCGAAGTCTCTGTCTGAGTCGAAGAAGTAGCGCACGCTGCCACGCATCACGGCGAGATCCACCAGCGCCGGTCGGTAGACGGTCCAGCGGCCCTTGAGTTTGCTCCGCAGGCCGTTGACCAACGCGCGATCCGCTGGGTTCGAGTAGTTCAGCGCCACTGCCTGTTGTGCTGGTTCGACGGGAGTGGGTGGAGCCGGCGCTCGACTCTTGTACTCCTTTTCCGCCAGCGCTCGGAGCTCGGACTGAGGCGAGTTCTCCGCCGTTTGGCGGAGTTCTTCCAATGCGCGCTCCTTGTTGGGCGTCAGCATGGCCAGGCTGTAGCGCGCCCACCAATGCTCCGGATCCTCCCGTATCGCGAGCTCGTAGCTTTGAAGCGCTGCGTCCTCGTTGCCGAGTGCCTGCTCCACGACACCCCGTTGGTAGTGTGCGTCTGGGATGCGTTGGCTACGTTTGTTGGCTTCGGTGATCGCTCGCGTGAAGTCGGCGATTGCCGCTTCGCTTCGCCCGAGCTGAAACTGGAAGCTGCCGCGCTCCACGTACAGCCCAGGCTCCGAGGATTCGTCGAGCGCCTTGTCGTAGTCCTCCAGAACCTCCTCGGGGCTGATTTTGCCCGCCCCGGCATCGTCCTCCGTCTGAGTCCCTGCCTGGGTCAGTAATCTGGCGCCACAACGAGCTCGAAACAGACGGGCGTCTACATCGGCGGGGTCGAGTCTCAGCGCGGCGCTCAGATCCTCATACGCGCTCTGCCACTGCTTGCTGGCCCACAGAGTCCTACCGCGACCCGTCAGTGCGGCGGCTCGCAGCTTCGGCGAATCCGCTTTTTCGAGGAGGTCCAGCACTTGGGTGTAGGTTCCGGATGCCTCCGTCAGGTTACCGGAGCGCTCTTGCCGCAACGCCTTGTCGAGCGTCGTCTTGGCGGCGGTATCCAACGGCGATTCGGTGGTGGCAACAGTCGCTGTAGGTGGATCCGTACCGTCTGTGATGTCTTGCGATTGGCTGCCCACCCAGCCCCACGCGAGCGCCAGCACTCCCACGGCGATGGCCCCCCAAACAACGGGCATTCTGCGCGACGCCCGCTGCTGACCGTGCGCGGTGGGCGCTGCCGCGGTTGGCGGGGCTTCACCCGGCGACGCGTACTGGTTGCCAGGTCGCGCCGGCTCTTGGGTCAGGCAGCGCTCGAGGAAACGGCGCTGAGATACGGACAAGGCCAAGGGTAGACGCTCTTTGAACTCTTTGGACTGAGCCAAGAAGGCTTCTGGGAGGGACGGCTTGGCCTCCGGCTGGCGTTGGGACAGGGCCGCGTAGTCGTCGAGCTCACGTCGCCAGATTAAGAACAGTGCCTCTTGCTGAACCCAGCGCTGCAGGCGCCCCCACTGTTCGAGTGCCTTTGGGCTGCTGAGGCGCGCGTGCTGGCGACCGATCAGGGTGCTGGCGTTTGCCGATCTACCGTCGCTCGATGCGGTGGCCTCGAAGGACAGGATCCCGATCTCCTCGAGCTGACGGAGCATGGTGGTCTCGTCTGCGTCGAACTCTGCCAGCTCTTGACGTACGAGAACGGTGTCGTCCTGGTCGCGAAGGCTGGGGATGTTGACGAAGCGCAACATCAGCGATGGTAGGGCTGCCCGAACATCCTTCGGCAGCTTCGCCACTGCCTCCTCCAAGCGCTCCGCAAGACTCCGCTGCTCCTCAGGGCGACGCTCGGAGAGCCCACTGAGCGTCTCGCTCGATGCGAGCAGGTGCTTCAAACGCTCTTCGGATACCTGCATCAACACTCGGGCTGCCAGATCGGAAGCGAGCCGGCTGTAGTCTTCGTCCAGATCGGCGTTCGCGTCCGGCGCACCGACACAGAGCTTCTCTTGGTAGGCGTATTTGGGCGTGTAGGCGATGCGCCGCTCCCAAGACGCTTCCGCGTCGAGGCCGTCGAATTGACCGGCGCATTCTGCACGCAGTTCGTTGACCGTCTCTCGAAAGCGGCGCTCGAAGTCGCCCAAGAGGTCGCTTTCTGCGTTGTCGTAGCGCGCTGGGATCACCATCGCATCCAACTTGCGGCCACCCCGGGCCTCCAGTAACTCGTCACCGAATAGGGATTGGACCATCAGCGCGCAGCCTTGGAGGTTCTGCGTGTTGGGTGCACAGAGGCTGACCACCAGATCCGCCATTTCGCGGGTGCAAATCCCTCCCACTTCGGTCATGCCCGTGCGGCTGTCTATCAACGTCACGTCGAACGACGTCTCGAGTCGCTTTCTGAGCCAACCGAAGAACGCGGGGCCATCGTACTCCTCGTAGAACTGTCCCCAATCCAACGCTTGTACGTCTCGGGCATAGGTGTAACGGTTCTTGCCATCACGGACGCCCGGTCCGAGTAAGAACAGCGGGCCACCGGTAGCATCGCTGCGCTGACCTTGGGGAGCGATCTCGAGCAGCATCGCTCGCAAACTGGGCAACTTGTCGTCCAAAATGGCGTGCTGGGTGTCGCGTGTGTTCGTGTCGGGATCCCTGTTCGCACGAAAGAACTCCATGGGGAGTTCCGCGTGGGTCTGACGGTAGCTCTCGACCAGATCGATCAGTCCTGGGGCGCGGCGCACTCGTGTGCGATCGCCCTCTTCTTGCAAGAAGAAGCACTCGATGCCGGGGGCCTCGAGGTCCCAGTCGATGACGGCCACGCGCAGGCCTTGCAGACGCAGCCAGTTCGCGACGTTGGCCAGCGCCATCGAGCGGCCGACGCCGCCCTTGTACGAATAGAACGTGATGATCATCAGTTCCGGGAACCGCCGAGCACCACGTTGCTCCGGCGGCGCGGTTGAGACCGTGTCGCCTGCTTGGAGATTGCGAGCAACACCAATCGTTCCAACTCTCGACGGTTGCGCAGGTTCAGACCGATGCTCGGTTGGTCTTCGCTGTAGGGGATGGGATGGAAGAACGACTTGTAGAGCTTTTCTGCCTGCGTTCTGAGTTGCTCGTTCAGCAACGCGTCATCGGAGGCCTGGGGTGCGAACACGGCGAAAGCATTGCTGCGGCTACGGTGACAGTCGTCGAGTGATTTGAACAGTGTCTCCGACTTGAAGTCGTGCAACGAGAAGGTGTCCACGACGATCAGCGCCAACTTGTGAGACAGACCACGTGCCGCGTCCCTCAGATCGTCTGGGTCGTCGTGTGCGAACCTATCGTTGACGTTCTCGAGCCGAACGGGAAGTTCTTTCGATATCTCGCTCTCCAGAGCGCCCAGTATCTCGCTGATCGTCTTGCTTCCGTGAGGCCTCCAATCCAGGGCGGTCTGACCGTAGCGAGATGTGACGTCGTTGCCGAGCTTCAGCTTATTGAACATGTCCTCCATTTTTTTCCAGCGATCCATGCCCATGTAGTTGGCGCTCAGTCGGTCACTGGTGGCGGCGATGACCAGGGTGTTGACGACAGTGACATCGCTGGCGAGCGCCAGCTTCACCCGAGTCGCGACCCTCTGCCATGTTGCCTCGGGGACGCCATCCAGCCCGTTGGGGTAGGCCTTGGCGTCCTTCAAGTCCGTGATGAACTGCTGATTCTGCAGACCAGTGGGTTCGGCATCGTCGAGGAGGATAGCCACGACGGGTCGCGTTTGGAGCCGCGGCGTCTTCAGTTCGGGGCGGTCGAACCACGCGCGCTCGCGGTCGGTGTAGTCGAGGTTTCTTGCCTTGGACGACCACAAGACAACCATCGATCTGGCCGCATCGATCGCATCGTCGAGCTGTTGCTCCCAACCCTGCGCGGCGACGAGATCGCGGGTATCGATGAACACTTTCAGGTTCAGCTTCTCGAGCTCAGCGTGGAGCCGCTCAGCCCAGGGTTTGTCTTCGTGTTTGTACGACAGAAATGCGTCCACCGACTCTCCTCCACTGCGTTGTGTCCCCAAAGTCCTACGGTCTGGTTCGGTCCGAAGACACCGAATGTTATTCCGTTTCTCCTGCTCGTGGCAAGCTCCGACGGCGAGCATGGGAGTCACTGCGACCGCTGAAGGTGGGAGTCACTGCGATGGGAGTCACTGCGACCGCTGCTCCTGGGGGCGAACTCAGCGCCTACGATGATCCCGACTTCCAGGCGCTCGCGTATCGCTACCACGCGCTCCTGACGAACTGGCGCGGCCAGGCTCGTGTCGTCATCAAGCGGCGTGCTCATCTCATGCGCCTCGGACTGGTCGATGCTTCGACCTCGTCGGGAGAGGAGTGGGCGCAGAGTCGCAACTGCATCCACTGTTGAGAAGCAAGGGACGTTACGTTTCAGCGCCTTGCCAGCCGAGGCCATGGAACAAACTGCAAGCGGCGACTCCCGGGGAACTGGAAGACATAGCCGAGAGAGTGCTTGCCGTTGGGTCACTCCGCGGTGCACACCGCGCACTCGGGGTGGGACCCCGATGGCGCAGCCAGACGGACGTCGGCGCACGTGAAGTCGAGAAGCTCATCGGGCGTCTCGAGCACGGCGTGGCCGTGTGATGGCCAGCGCGTGGAGCCTCATCAAGACGAAGCGCGCACACGACCCCCCTCAGCGCGGAAGGTGCTCGCCCATACGGAGGGCGTTGGAACAGCCCCGGTGTGTCGGTCGTCTACTTTGCCGAGTCCATCTCGCTTGCTGTCCTGGAGGTTGTCGTTCATCTGCAGGCGACGCGGATTCTCCACTCGTACTCGCTCATTCGCATCGACTTCGTTGCTTCCGCAGTTCGTACTGTGGACGCCAGCACGTTGCAGCCCACTTGGGCAGACTTCCCAGCGCCACCGGAACTTCAGGCCCTCGGGGACACGTGGGTGGCATCGTCGGAGAGTGCTTTGTTGAAGGTGCCGAGTAGCATCGTTCCGCTCGAGCACATACTCCTGTTGAGTTCTGAACACCCCGATCGCACTCAACTGGCTGTCCCTGAGCCCTTGCTGTTTCGTCTCTATCCGAGGCTGTTGACCTAACGCTGCCGAAACAACGCAGCGTTCTCGTGTCGAACTGATCACGACCGACCTCAATCCCACCTCCTGTCGAACGGATCACCGCCGACTTCAATCCTGCCTCGTCGCGAGACCATCAACGTTTTCGGGCCTTCGCGTTCCCTGACTTCGATGAGACTGGAAGGAGAGTGTCCCCAGCGCCGCCAAGTCCAGAGGTGGGAAACCTGAGGTTTCCGAATACGCCGTTGTTCGCCGGTTGAGGTGCGCCGATAACGGTCGCTCTAGGAGATCCGATGAAGCATTCCGCCAAGCCACTATTCGTACGCGCGACCGTCCCCACATTTCTCATTGCCGCCGTATGCGCAATAGGTTGCGGTGGTCAGACAGCCGAGGCGCAGACGCCCGAGTCAGCGACAACCCCCCTGGAATCGACTGGGGATAGCCCCGCGACGCCGGAGGCGGCTCCCGAGGGAGAGTCAGCGACGGTCGAGGTGCCGGATTCGTGGACGCCAGAAATGACCAAGGACCAGAAGGTAGCATTCATGAAGCAGCGGGTCGTACCGCCGATGAGTGCCGTCTTCCAGGAGCATGACGCCGAGGGTTTCGCGGACTTCGGCTGTGAAACATGCCACGGGTCGGAGTACAAGGCACCGAAGGACGTCCTGGCGGTGCTGACGATGAAGGACGGAAAGCTCACCTCGTTCGAGGAAGAACCGGAAATCTCCCAATTCATGGCGTCCAAGGTGGTGCCGGCGATGGCGCGAGCCTTTGGAATGGAGCCCTACAACCCCGAGACCCATCAAGGTTTCGGTTGTGGCGGTTGCCATGCGATAGAAATGCAGTAGTGGCAAGTTCGGACGGGAGCCGAGTCCCGTCGGGATCGGCTATCGTTGCTCGCGTGAGCAAGTCGAAGCTGGTGCCGTCGTCCAAGTTGTCCGATCTAAGCGACGTTCGGGCATTCTGTTTGGTAGTTGATTTGGGTTCGATAACCCAGGCCGCGAAATCCCTAGGCGAGACGAAGGGATCCGTGAGCCGCCGCCTGTCGCGGCTCGAAGGCCAACTGGGTGCTCTGCTAGTGCGACGAAGTGCCCGTCTGGTGCAGCCCACCGATGAGGGATTAGCGTTCCGAAACAAGGCCGGGCAAGCCTTGGACCTGTTGGACCGCGCTGGGGAGGAGCTACAGAACGCGGGAGACACGCCCAGGGGCACGCTTCGGGTGACCGCACCCCAGGACTTGGCGACTTCGCTGCTGGCGCCGATCCTGCCCCGCTTTCATGAGCTCTATCCTGACATTTACGTCGAGTTGCTCTCGACAGAGCGGCTCCTCGATTTCGACGCCGAGCGCATCGACGTTGCGCTGCGTGGGTCGTGGGGGCTGAAGGATTCCTCGCTCAAAGGCAAGAAGCTTATGGACGTAACCTTCGGTCTGTACGCCGCTCCTTCCTACTTGCGAGCTGCCGGTACACCGAAGTGCCAAGAAGACCTCCGCGAGCATCGCTTCTTGTTTCCCTTCGGCGCTCCAGGGCAAACCATCCTTCCGCTCCAGGATCGACACGGCAAGCCGATGAATGTCCGCCTAACTCCTCACCTTTGGTCGAATGACGGAGCCTTCATCACCGAGGCAACCCTGCACGGCGGTGGCATCGCGCTGCTGCCCCGACCGTTGGCGCGTCCCCACGAGGCGCGGGGGGCATTGGAGCCTGTTCTACCCGAGTACCGGCCACAGCGAAACGCCGCACTCTACGTGCTTCAGTCAGCGACGAAGTTCGTTCCGCCGAAAGTCAGGGTGTTCCGTGAGTTTCTGGACCGAGAACTGAGCAGCGAGTGAGCAGGAGCCTTGCCGCGTTTCAAAGGTCCCAATGGCGACCGTGAATCTCGAGCAGGGCGTCCAACTCAGCCTGCCGATCTCGAAGCAGCTCCGTGGGCGAGAACTCACTCAGCGGGTCCGCCACCGCCAACAGCGTTTCCTTCACCGAGCCTTCGATGCCCTGCTCGTCGTAGCCTCCTTCCAAAACGAACACCACCCGCCCCGTGCCACGTTGGGGCATGCAGTTGAGAAGCAAGTGTGTCATGGCGCCAAACCCGGCGTTGGAGACCGCCATGCCCCCCAGCGAGTCTCGCGCATGGGCGTCATAACCGGCGCTTACCAGAAGTAGATCGGGTTCGAATTGCTCGATGACGGGGCACACGACACGTTCGAACACGGCCTGATAGACCGCATCCGTCGCCCCCGCCGATAGCGGCAGATTGACCGTAAATCCGGAGCCGTTGGCCGTGCCCTGTTCGGACGCGCTACCGGTGCCTGGGTATTGCGGGCTTTGGTGGGCTGACAGGTACAAGACGCTCGGGTCGTCGTAAAAGATGTCCTGGGTGCCATTGCCGTGATGCACGTCCCAGTCGACAATCGCCACTCTCTGTAGTCCGCGCCGTTGAGCGGCTCGTGCGGCGACAGCGACGCTGTTGAAGAAGCAAAAACCCATCGAACGATGGGCGGTCGCGTGGTGACCTGGTGGACGCACCAGCGCCAAGCCGTAGTCGATACCGCCTGCGCTGCCTGAGATGTCGAGCGCATCGACCAAGGCGACACAGCCGCCAGCTGCGCGGCGCGCGGCGTCGTAGCTTCGCTCGCAGTAGTAGGTATCGGCGTCGAAGTAGCCGTGCGTCCCGCTGGTGGCGGCGACGAATGCGACGAGGTCTTGGTCGTGAACGCTGGTGAGCTCTGCCTCGGTAGCATCCCTCGGCGGGGTGCGGCGCAGCAAGAAGTGCGCTGCTGCGGCCTCGACGCCTCGGCGTGCCGCGCTCAGGCGCGCTTCTCGCTCGGGATGCCCATAGGGGGCCGCGTGCTCGAAGAAGAGATCGTCGTCGACCAAACCGAGGGTCTTCATCGGACTATTGTAGTGTGATGGGTCGCACAATGACAGGCTCAGAGGCCCCGCGCCCGCCGCTCGGTCAGCGAAAGAGGTCTTCGTAGATGGCAAGATCCAGCCGCACGAAGGGGGCGAGCTTTGGGCTGTCGAAGTCTCGCTCCTTGGATGTCACCAGGCCATTGAGCGATGGCCCGAGCATCACCCCCAAGTGGACCCCATGGGTCTTGAACACGACGCTTGGGCCCAGCGCCGGATAGAACAGTGTCAGCTGACGCGCCGCCGCGGCTTCGGTGCTGTAAGGGACTATTTGGGTCACGAATCGACCGCCAACGCCCCAGTGGGCTGTCGTCCAGTAGGTGACGTCTGCCCAAAACGGCAAGAGGCCCGATGCTTGCCAGCGCGTGCCACGGTGCTGCCAGCCGAAAATGGGGTAGGGAAGGATGTCCCCCGAGCTAGGGCGCCACAACATGGAACCTCCGAGGCGGTACAAAGTGCGGGTGCTGCTTGCCCAACAGCCGATGAGCGTGGGAACGTGGCGCAGCGCATGGCGGTTCCAGGTTGACCCTTGATAACCTACTGCCCACGCTGCCGCGATGCACCAATCCGCTTCAGTGTAGGTAAGGGCGGGAGCGAGCAGTAACCCGCGGTACCAATCGCTAGAGGTCTGAGGGTTGTCGGAAGCGTTCGGTAAGCGAAGCTGTGTCACAGTCCAGTTGGCCACAGCCCCAACCGCCCAATGGTCACCCAGCGGAGCGCCAGCCCGGACGACACTGACGTGGTGCAGCCCAACGGTGGACTTGTCGTTGTCGATGGGAGGCAGGCTGACACCGAATCGCGCGACCTCGCGCGGGGTTGCCAACTGACGCGCATCGAGCCCAGGTTGCTCAGGTTCGTCCTCGCCATAGCTCGGTGATGCCCAAGACAGCGCGCACAGAAGGATCGTCACCGCGCAACGGATCCCTGCCGGACGAGGTTGAATCGGGCATTGGGGGACCGCTGCCGTCGTCCGCACGAACGCCGAGTGTGTCGTATCGCGCTGCGCGAGGCAAGGGGTCGGGATCACCCTATGGGACAGCGCGAACTCCCTGGCACGAGGGGCAGAAGTAAGTGGAGCGCTGGAGGTTGCCCTGCCGCGCCATGTGGATCGTCGTATCGCACTTGAGGCAATGTTCCCCCTGTCGACGGTAAACCCACAGGCCCGGACCTCCACCACTTCGAAACCGCGTCTGACGCTCTCCGCGCGCCAGGTTGAGGCGCATGAGCTTCCGATTGAGTAATACCAGCTCCGTCAACGTCGTCGCCGAAACCGCTTGGACGGATTCGAAAGGGTTCAAGTTCGTGAGGAATAGGGTCTCCGACTTGTAGACGTTGCCGATCCCGCACAACGCGCCCTGGTGCATCAACGCTTCGCCCAGCGGAAGTGATCCCAGCGACGACAGCCGAGTGACCGCATCGCTGATTTCGAACGCCGGTGACAGCAGGTCGGGTCCCAGTTTTCTCAGCCAATCGTCGGCCGGCAAGTGCCCGAGATCGACCCAGCGCGCGAATTGCACGTTCACGCAACTCAATTGGACGCTTTCCATTTGCAGCACGATGCGTTGACTATCACCGACGCCTCGGCGTCGTTCTCCTGTCGGCGTTGCGAACCACTTGCCCCGCATGCGCATGTGAGTGTGCAGAGCCGGGCCAGCGTCGAAGTGCATCAGCAGGTGCTTGCCGCGAGATTCGACGTATGTTAGCTCGCTTCCGACGAGATCCGCGCGGTCGAGCTTTGGCTCCCACGCCGCAAAGTACGTTACCTTCTGGCCTACGGCTGCCTGGTGGAGGCGTCGGGCCGTCTTGTAGATGGTGTCTCCCTCGGGCATGGCGTAGCCCCCGCTTCACCGCGTCGCGCTGCTGCGATGCCCCCGAAAGCGATGACCACCCGTTGAGATTGCCGCACGCCGCTTCTGTAACCCCTTGGGCCCAGCGCTGAAGCCGACTTCGGTGAGTGCTAGGAAGAAAGTATTCAGCAGCGGTGCTCTTTCGATTTCGGTATCGGCGGCTGCGATGCCGTTGACGGACTCGATCAACAGCGCTCTCTGCACCCCGGCGTCCAAGCGCTCGACTAGACTTCGTGCCAGCGCTTGGAGCTGCGCTGGTGGGGGGGTGCCGTAGAGTGTCAACGTTCGTCCACCACGACTGCTGTAAGCCAAGAGCCGCCCTTGGTACATGGCGACGTGACACCCGGCGCTTCGCGTGGGGCGTGCGCTTTCGTGCTCAGGCCAGGGCAGGCAGACGCCGTAGGGGTTTGCCGGATCCGTCGCAGCCAGCCACGAGAGTTCGTCGGTCCCTTCGCGGCTGTGCTGCCGAAGTCGTGTCTCGGCTCCGCTCGCCGCAAATTGGGTCGCTCCGTACCCCTGGATGAAGTAGCCCCGTCGCAACCGGCCGGCTTCTTCCAGGGCTTTGAGTACGGGGTAGACGAAACTGAAGCCCCCGCTGATACCAGCCCCTCGAACGGCTTCGCGTGTGAGCACACCAAAACGACGCACGAGCTGTTCGGCCTGTGCGCGTGCCCGTTGGGTCGTCCCGATCTGAGCCGTATCAGGCAGTAGCCGCCAGCGTCCCTCGGTGCCCGGACGGAGCTTTCGTCTCGAACGAAAACCGCGCCTCGGCGGCGAGGGCGTGCTCTTGTTGCGCCCTTGGGCCCCGAGCAGCGACGCCACGGGTTGCAGCGTATCGTTGCTGACACGTCCTGCCCACACGAGTTGCCACAAGACGTCGAAGGCGTCCCCTGGGTACACCCCGAGCTCCGCGACCAAGTCGCCGAAGAAGAGCGCTCCCCGTTGGCGCAACAGCTCTTCGATACGCTGCCCGAGCTCACCTTGTGGTGGCTCAGTCAACGGTGCGAGGGCTGTGTACTGGTCGGTCAAGAACAAGGCGAGCCTGGTATCTCCGCTCTGCTGTCCCAACGCGCGCCACACGACTTCACCTGCAGCACAGAGTTCCTCTAGATCGCCGGCGCGGAAGTCGCTTATCCGGCTTGGGAGCACCTCCTGAACCAACACCGAGTATGAAAGCTCCACGCCCTGCAGCTGCTCGACAACCGATAGCACACCATCGAGGCCACGAAGCGGTGTCGCCAGGTGCTGCCACTGATGCAGGAAACGTGCATACGTTTCTGGCTCCACGGGTTCGATCTGGCGACGCAGTTTGGCTAGACTGACCTGCTTGAGACGCCGCAACACCTCGACCGAGCAATACTCTTGGCCCAAGCCGTGAGGGAGGAAGGCACCGCGCACCAACGCTCCCTCGCGCTCGAGTTGTTGCAGCGTTTCCGCCACTGTTTGCGGGGCCAGACGGAAGCGTTCGATGATGGCGGATGGAACGAAGGGGCCGTGGGTCTTGGCGAAGCGCAGCAGCAAGTCGTTCAGAGGCGCTTGCACGGGCTCCAAGAACGCCGTCACGATGCCCATCGGTAAGACGACACCCAGCGCGTCGCGGTACCTGGCAGCATCTTGTGCCGCGATGGTCCGGACTTCCTGCGCGATACGCACACGGAGCGCGCGACCCTGGGCTGCCAGGTGTTGATACCACTGTTCACGCTCCCGGGGTTCGATGCGAGCGTCGAGTTCGTCGTCACTCAGATCCCCCAGGGCCAACAGCAAATCGTGCAGATCGTCCGGGCCGCGCATTGGATAATCGGTATCCAATCGCTGCAGGCGGCGTTCCAGTTCGACGATGGCGTCGGGATCGAGGAGTTCTCTGAGCTCCGGCTCGCCGAGAAGCAGGCGCAGCTGATCGTGGTCCAGGCTCAAGGCCTGCGCCCTGCGCTCGGCGAGGGGAGCGTCCCCGTCGTAGATGAAGTTGCCAACGTAGGAGAAGAGGATCGACGCTGCAAAGGGCGAGGCCGTCTTGGTCGATACTACCGTCGCTTGGATACGACCTTCGCCCACGCCCCGCAGAACGTCGCTCAGTCCCGGGACGTCGAAGACATCCTGCAAGCATTCTCGGTATGTCTCGAGGACCATCGGGAAATCTGAGAAATCCGTCGCAACGCTCAGCAAGTCCGACGAGCGGCGTCGCTGGACCCAGAGGGGCACGCGTTGGCCCGGGCGTCGACGCGGCAGCAGCAGCGCCCGTGAAGCGTTTTCGCGGAAGTGTGCTGCGAACAGCGCCGTCGTGCCCAAAGCGCGCCGCAGCACCTCATCCGCTTGTTCGACGGTGGGCAAGAACCAGTGAGCTTCTGGGGCCTCATCTGAGTCAGGAAGTCGAAACACCATGCCGTCATCGGCCCACATGGAGTCGACATCCACGCCGAGCTCTTGGCGCAAGCGTTCCGTGATCACGATGCTCCAGGGCGCATGAACGCGCCCGCCAAAGGGGGAAAGCACGACGACTCTCCAATCGCCGACCTCGTCGGTAAAAGCCTCGACAACGATGCGCTCATCCGTCGGTAACGCGGACTCGGCGTCCTGTTCTCGCAGGTACGCCACGAGGTTCTTGGCGGCAAATTGGTTGAGCCCGTCATTGTCGAGGCGCGCCAAAGCCGCGTCATCCGTCATTGCAGCGAGTTCTCTGGTGAGCTTGCCGATGGCGATACCGAACTCGAGGGGCCTGCCCGGCTTGTCACCTCGCCAGAACGGCATGCGGCCGGGTTCGCCGGGGGCCGGGGTCACAGTGACGCGGTCGTGACTGATGTCCTCGATGCGCCACGAGGAGGCACCCAACAAGAAGACGTCTCCTGCGCGGGACTCGAAGACCATTTCTTCGTCGAGTTCGCCAACTCGCATGGCTGGCTCTGAACCTGCCAGGTACACGCCGTAAAGGCCCCGATCGACGATCGTGCCGGGGTTGGCGACCGCCAGGAGCCGGGCTCCACGCCGCGCTTCGAGGAGACCGCTGGTTCTGTCCCAGTTGATGCGCGGGCGCAGCTCGGCAAAGCGTTCCGACGGGTAGCGTCCGCTCAGCATGTCGAGGACGCCCTCGAAGACAGGGCGTGCCAGTTCCGAAAACGGTGCGGCGCGCCGAACGAGGTCGAATACGTAGTCGATCTCCTGCGGACCTTCGACGAGCAGCGAAACGATGTGCTGAGCCAGGACGTCGAGCGGGTTTCTGGGATAGCGAGTCGCTTCCACGTGGCCCTGGTGGGTGTGTTCGACGATCGCGGCGCAGGCCAGGAGATCACCCCGAAACTTCGGAAAGAGAACCCCTCGGGACACTTCGCCGACCTGGTGTCCTGCACGTCCGATCCGCTGGATCCCGCTCGCCACACTCGGTGGCGCTTCGATCTGCAGGACCAGATCGACGGCTCCCATGTCGATGCCGAGTTCGAGGGACGAGGTAGCGACGATGGCCGGGAGCTGACCCCGTTTGAGCCGGTCCTCGATGGCGGCGCGCGTATCCTTGGCGATTGAGCCGTGGTGGGCCAGCGCAACCTCTTCTTCAGCGAGCTCGTTGATGGCCGCCGCGAGTTTCTCTGCCAGCCGGCGACTGTTGACGAAGATCATCGTCGAGCGGTGGCTGCGGATCAATTCGAGTAGGCGCGGGTGCATCGCCGGCCAGATCGAGGGTGGTTGTTTGGGTCCTGCTAGTTCAACGGTGTCGACCCTCTCACCCCTCGGCGTCGTGACACCCGGAGCGGTCATGTCCTCGACTGGGACTTCCACCCGCAAGTCGAACTTCTTGGTGCGACCGGCGTCGACGATTTGAACGGGTCGCGGACAAAGGATCCCCTGAGAGTCCGGCTCCGCGCCGCCGAGCAACCGCGCGATTTCGTCCAGAGGCCGTTGGGTAGCACTCAAGCCGATGCGCTGCAGTGGGGTCAATCCCTGCGGGTGTGCGGGTGAGCCGTCTTGTGGACCCGGAGCTAGCGAAGCTGTTCGGAGCGCCTCCAAACGTTCGAGACTCAGCATCAAGTGGGAGCCCCGCTTGGTACTGCTGAGCGAGTGGATCTCGTCGATGATGACCGTCTCCACGCACCGCAGTGTTTCGCGCGCGCGCGACGTCAGCATCAGATAGAGCGATTCTGGTGTCGTGATCAGTATGTCGGGCGGGTGCTTGATGAGCTGGCTGCGCTCACGCGCGGGCGTGTCTCCGCTGCGCACGCCAACGACGGGTTCCGAAAAGGTATGGCCGTCGCGGCGAGCCACCGCAGTCAGACCGGTCAGTGGTGCCTTCAGGTTACGCTCGACGTCGACGCCCAGCGCCTTGAGCGGCGAAATGTACAGGACGCGGGGTCCTGGCTCCGTCGGTGGCGGGCCGAACATCAGGCGATCGAGGGCGACCATGAACGCTGCAAGGGTCTTTCCCGAGCCGGTGGGAGCGAGCAGCAGTGTCGACTGGCCCGCTACAATTGCTGGCCAAGCCAGTTGCTGGGCTCGGGTCGGGGTTGCAAATGCTTCCCGAAACCAAGTTGCCGTTGCAACGTGTAGCGTCGACAGGGCTTCGCTCATCGATCCGCTATATAGCCGCTTGGAGGTCGAGCATCACCTCCACGATCGGGGGCAACTGGCGCTGCTGGGCGTTTTTGCTCGTCTCGAGCCAGGTTCGGACTCGGATCGGCTCCGGACCGCTGGTACAAGCGGCCGCAATCACCGAAGGTTTTTCTCGTCCGCTCCCACACTCATCTGGGCCGACTCAGTGACCCCCCAAGGGCACAGCTTCAGGTTCCGCTGCGGAGTTTCGGCAGGATCGCGTGCGCAGCCATGGACCGACCAGTCTTGGCGAGCACCCCCGACGTGGGCGGTCGGGTTGGCAAGCCCGGGATCTGCAAGTCCCCCATGTGGACGTTACCAGCGCGGTGCCGTTCGATCCCTCGGCAGTGCAATTCGATCACCGCGCCAACGAGCTCGATCGGCGCGATGGCTTGGGCTTGCCCGCCCATACTCCCAATCCACGCGGCAACCTCCACCAGACCCGCCGCTCGGAAAGTGATGTACACGCCACCGTTGCCCAGGCGATGAACCCGTTGGCTTGGGTGCCACACGTGGTCCGTGGCTAGGTGTGCCACTTGCGGCTCCAACTCGACGACGTAGTCGTGGACTGAACCGCGCAGGTTGCAGAAGGGGTATTGCCTGGCGGGCCGTTCACCACTTTGGTCCGAGGTCTGTTGGATGAGTCCCACTCTGAGCCGAGTGAGCCAGCTCCGTCCCTCTGGTGTGAGGCGTGCTTCCAGCCGTTGGCGTAACCGTTCGCGCACGGAGGCCAGATCTGCGGTTGCGTCCTCCTCCTCGCCCAAGAGCAGCGAAAGTACTTCCGATGGTGTTAATCCAATCCCGGATTCTTCGTCGTCGGCGGTGTCGCAGTACCAACGCCCGTCCTTGCGTTCCACCGGAAATCCCGCGCGCTGCAGGCAATCGATCCCTCGGCGTATGTCGCCGAGTGAACGTTGCCCTTCGAACTCCGTGGCTAGTTCCCGTGGTGACAAGCCGTCTGGAGCTTCCTCGATACGTCGTAACAGGTCGAAGGCGAAAACCGCGTCCTGCGCGTCCGTCGACGTGAAGGGTTGAGAATGCTTTGGCGCGCCAGAAGATGCTGCGCCGGCGCCCGCAGATGTGTTTCGTGTCACCGTGACTACCCCCTTTGGTACCCTGTGGATGTTCGTTCCCCGGGGCGCAGACGTCAATAGTGGTGTTTGCATCTTGCAACACCGGGCAAGTTTTCCGGGCAGTGGCCTGCTTGGACCAGGAGCGGAGCAACAACACTTCTGGTGCGGTCGTGTAGCGTTGACGCGGTTTCACCAGTGTTCGGGGAGAACACCTGGCTGTGGCTGCCAGACCCTGCGCGATGATAGGTGGGTGTGCTGGGATGTAGGAGATGAGCTTGACGTCGCGTGGCCACGGCGGCACGAATGCAGCCATGAGCGTGCTCGGGTGGTTCAGAGGTTCGGGTGCGTCGGGGTTCGGATACGATTCGACCGCCGAGGATGTAACGGAAGGCGCGGTGCTCGCGGGCAAGACGTTCCTCGTCACGGGGGCGACGTCTGGTTTAGGAAGAGAGACGTCCCGCGTACTGCTGCTGCGCGGGGCCCGGGTTCTGGTGGCGGGTCGCACGTTGGAGAGCGCTCGACTCACCTGTCGCGAGTTGGGCGGCGCGGCGGTCCCGCTCTGCTGCGATCTCTCCGAGCCACAGAGTGTCGCTGCCTGCGCGACGTCGGTCGTTGAGCAACAGGTGACCCTCGATGCCATTGTGTGCAACGCGGGGCTCATGCTTCCGTCACGCGTTCAAACCAAGTGCGGTCATGAGCTCCAGTTCCTCGTCAACCACATCGGACACTTCATCCTCGTAACGAGGTTGCTGCAACAACTCTCTCCCGAAGGCAGAGTCGTGATGGTCAGTAGCGAAGGTCATCGCCTGGTGCCACGCGGTGGGATCGCGTTCGACAATTTGGACGCATCACGACCGTACGCTCCGTGGACGGCGTACGGTCAATCGAAGCTTGCCAACCTTTTGTTCGCGGTCGAACTCGCCGAGCGCTTCGCACAGGGTCGGCAAACGGCCAACGCGGTCCACCCCGGGGTCATAGTCACCCAACTGACCCGCAACCTTTCCCCGCTGCTGATCAACGGATACAGGGCGATATCAGGCCTAGCCTGCAAGTCGATCTCGCAGGGTGCTGCGACGCAGTGTTACGTCGCGACACATCCCCATGTTGCAGCTCACAACGGCAAGTACTTTGCCGACTGCAACCTCAAACTCCCGAGCGCGCATGCCCGCGATCGTTCACTGGCGCGACGTTTGTGGCTGACGACAGAGTCGATCGTCGGTGAGCTACTGCGTAGCGATGTACTCTGATCCGCTGCGGTTGGAGGCTAGAGTCGTTGAATCCGCCGTCGGTGCTCTTCGACCAAGTCCCCGTCCTTGAACAGCCAAATCAACGCCGCCCCGGCTGCGAAGCCACCTACGTGCGCCCAGAACGCCGTGCCGCCGCCCACATCGCCCACCTGGGGTAGACCACCGATTAGCTGCAGCACGAACCAATAGCCAAGCATGAAGTACGCTGGCACACGGATGCTGGTAACGAAGAAGCCCAGCACGATGAGCAACGTCACCGCGACCCGCGGGTACAGGACGATGTAGGCGCCCATGACCCCGCCGATGGCACCGGAAGCCCCGACCATGGGGACCGTGCTCGACGGATTGATCGCGATCTGGGCGCCAGCGGCGGCCAACCCACTGAGCAAGTAGAAC
Source organism: Polyangiaceae bacterium (assembly GCA_050298815.1). GTDB lineage: Bacteria > Myxococcota_A > Polyangia > Polyangiales > Polyangiaceae > SZUA-265. The sequence goes on along the minus strand of JBNKUV010000055.1, from coordinate 495,997 downwards.
GCGACGAATCGGCCCCGCCCCATCGAATCCTCGACGTTGTTGCCGAAGATCCACAAGAACCACATGTTGCCGATCAGGTGCAACCAGCCGCCGTGCATGAACATCGACGAAACGAGCGTTTGCCAACGTGGGACGTCCTCGAGCTTGCAGAAGGAGTGCTCGCTGATCCGAATAGCAGATTGGGTTGCTGTTTGGGTGATCTCCCCAGGGATCAAGCCGAGTTCGCAGACCGAGCGAGAAAGCGCGCTGTCGGTCCCTGCGCCTTGCAGGAGCACCCAAGCGGCGCAGTTGAGCACGATGATGGCGATGGTGATCACCGGCGTCCGCAGAGTCGGATTGTCGTCTCGGATCGGAAACATGCTGGTTACTATTTAGGGCGAAGAAGGTCTTACGCCCACTCATTTGCGGCGCGAACGCCGGCAACTTCGCTCCCGTGGGAAGGGCTGCCATTCTCGTGAGGCGAGGCTTTCGATGGATTGTCAGGTGAGGTTGCGAGGCAGGTCACGATGTGCTTGGTGAATACTGACGCTAGCCAGTTCGGCCATTCGGGAGGGTGGTCGCCATCGTGAAAGGGAGGTCTGCGTGCTTCGAACAATGAGCATCCTGGGAGTTCTACTGGCCACCGGATGCACGGGGGCCTTCAAGGGGCCAATGTACTCGGCACCATATCGCTTGGAACGCCAGGAGGTGATTGAGGCGTGTGAACGCTTCCGCAAGGACGCGGAAGAGAGTTCTGGGATGTGGTCCCTGGCGGGCTACGGCATGATGGGCACCGGCACCGTCTTCGTGGCCGGCGGCTCAGGAGCGGCGGTCGCAACGGAAGACACGACCCTCAGGGTCGTGCTGTTGGCCGGCGCTGCCTTGGGGGCGACGCTGGTCGTATTCTCCAAGGGTGCCTTTGAGACGAGCACCAAGAATTCTGCCGCTTCGGCTAACGTGGCTCGGGCGCTGCGCTTGACGGAGCCGGCGGCGATGAATACCGCCTGCCTCGATGCTGATGTCGGCTTGCGTTTCGGCGCTGGTCCCACGCTGGCGCCGGCAGCGAGCATCGCTGCGGACGCGGAGAAGCCGATGAGGACACGGTGAGCACCGCACCCTCAGGCGGTGCCAGGATGCGCTCAGGCAACGAACTCTGGATTGCGGGGTTTGGCGCTCGGGGTGGTTTCCCCGGTCGAAAGTTCAGGGGAGGCGAGTCGGATCGGGGAGGGGGAAGCCTCCACGCACCGCGTTGACGATCGCGTCCGTCAGCTGTTTTTCAGCGGCCTTGCAGGGTGCAGGCTGGTTGCCCATGCGCGCTCCTCGGCAGGCCTTTTTCATTCGAGTCACGCTCGCATCGATCTGCCTGTCCTGCCGCAAGGCTTCCTGGATGTTGTCATCCAGCCAGCCCCAGTTCAGCGGGGGGGTTATCTTTTGCCACGGAGGTTGATCCGTGACTTCCTCTTCGGTGAGCTTGACACAGCTGCCATTCCATCTGAGCGCGTAGAAGCTGGCTCCGCTGCTCACCTGCACGCCCCCGCTGGGAGCTTTTTGGTCCTGCAGCACCAGGACTTCTTCGCGGAAGAACAGTTGCTCCTCCGCTTGCGCCGCGGGCGCCGTCGTCCACGCTTTGCTCGGGCCCTTGAGGTAAGCACGAGCCCAGGGGCTTGCCTTGCCGAACAGGATGAGTGCCACGCCGGGAAACGTCTCCTGACACAGACGCTCGGCAAAGGCGGGTGTTGGGTAGCAGGACCCGTCCGCGCTGACGGTAGACGGGGCCTCAGGCGCAACTGCGGCGCCACGTCCGGATTCGCTCGCCGGAGAAGCGAGTGCCGAATCGTTTGCCATGGGGCCGCGATCGTTCGCGGCCCTCGGGGTAGAGGCTGCCGGAGCGGTCGTCGACGGAGTTGCTCCAGGGCAGGCCCGAGGGATCGGTGTACGCGCTGCTTCTTCCTTGTCGAACCGTCGCATCAGCGCATTTCGGCGTGTCCTAGGTGTGTCGTCTGCGCTGTCATTGACCTGTTTTTCGTCCACCTTTAGGGTCGTTTCGGAAACGGGAGCTGCGCTGTCTGGTTCTGGTGCTCGAGCACTCTGAGGCAGTGGCGCGGGTGCGTGCACGGGGGGAGCAACCGGTGGGGGCGCTGCGCAGCCTGCAATGCTCGAAACCCATACTATGATCCCCTTGTTCAGATACCCCATTGGGTTACCATCTACTCGCAGGTGGCCGAGAGTCAATCGCTGAACCCATACGAACTTGCGTGGGTTCCAGTCTCAGAGCTCTCGCTCTGCCGTGCGTTTCACCGAAGTTCAGCGAGTCGGAGCGTCAGCGGAGTTGTATCGTCGGTTCCTTGTCGTGCCGGCGAGGGCGAGGTGGGGCGTTGTACGCCTTCTGCCCGCCTAGAGCCTACGGTATGGGTAGGGCATTGCATTGAACATCCTAGCCGCCCGAATGATGCTGACACGGGCGGCTGGCCTCCCGCTCGTGTCCACCTTGTGCTTCGACTCGACGAACACGAGCGATGTCGCTCGCTCGTCATGTCTGCAGGAACGTGACATGCATTGGACGCTGGCACGGAGACACTGAGGGAGTGTTGTTGCGCAAGTACATGCGATCGGCGCGGCCGCACCGTATCGATCTGGGAACCACGCCGGTGCACGTTCGCCAACTCGAGGGGACTCCAGGCTGCGTGATCGCCGCCGGTGTCGGAATTCTATTATCCGCTGGAGCCAGGGAGTGAAACGGGGATTGCGGCCTCCTTTCTGGCCCAACCGACGTGCTAGATCCCCTTTCGGACCCCGGGCAGTCTGCCCGCTGGAGTTTTGAATGATTCGATATTCGTTTCTTACCTTGGGGCTCGTAGGTATCTCTCTCGGGGCTTGCGGTGGTGACGATGCCGGCTCGGTGTCGAACGAGGTGGGCTCTGGGTCCCCCTCTGGCGGATTGACGAGCGCCCCAACCACACCCGGCGCGATGGACACCGGTAACGCGGAACCTGGCCCGGTCACGCCTGCGCAGAACACTCGAGGGCAGCTGCCTACGGCTGCGCCGACGAACTCAGAGAGCCCCGCTCAACCTGGCACGGCGACGCCGGCGGCTCCTACAATGGAGCCCATCACGCCCGACCCCAGCCCCGATGTGACGGTGCCCAGCGTTCCCGCTGAGATGCCTGCGGGTGCTGGCGGTGCCGGGGGAGGCACCAGTCCAGATGTCCCGTCTCCAGCGGGTGCTGGGGGGATCGGGGGAGGCGTCGGGATGGACGTGCCCAGCCCCTCGCTGGACCCGGGCGCAGTCGTTCTACAAGACAACTTCGACGCCTCCGAGGGGGTTCCCGATCCGGCCAAATGGGAAGAGTACGAGCAGTGGGCTCAGGACCAGGGGATAGCTCCCGTCATTGATACCAGTAAGGCGCACAGCGCACCGAACTCCGTCAAAGTCGCCAGCTCCAACGTTGGTCAAGGTTCATTTCTGGTGCCCGTTACGGGTTTCCCCGTCGATGGTAACTCCTTCTACGTGCGTGTCTACGTCAACTGGGAAAAGGCCACCTCGAGTATCACGGGGCACAGTGGCTTTCTCGTGGGCGCCACCGCGCGAGACAATAGCGGCACGGAACTTCGCTTGGGCATCTCTGACAAGGGGCCCGGTGACGAAGCCATGATGGACGTCAACCTCATTGGGGGCGAAGGCGGGGAAGTCACGCGCTACTCCAATGGTTTCACAGATGGAGGCAATCCTGCGGACTTCACCGGCGCTGGGTTTCAGTTCGCAGCCGACACTTGGTACTGTCTCGAGGCGTACTTTGGTGGTGGGGCAGCTTCAGAGTTCCGAGTTTGGGTGGACGGCAGCGAGATCGCCGACATGCACGTGACCGACTTTCAAGGCAGTCAAGGCGGCGAGGCTCGTACCAGCTGGGCTCCTTCCTACACCGTGCTCAAGATCGGAGCCCAAGACTACGACGCGAATCTCGGCAGCATCTGGTACGACGACATCGTGATTGCGACGTCGCGCGTCGGCTGCGATTGAGCGCCAACCTGGTGGAGAGTCGCGGCGCGCAGCGCAATGGCTGACAGCGCAGCGCGCGACTTGGGAGCCTAGCGCAACGAAGCGGCTGCGAGGTTCGCGCCGTACTGCGGGTTCCACAATACGACGCTTCGCAGTGCCGGATCGGGTTTTCCTGGAAGGGGGATGACTTGCTCGGGCTTGCTGCCGTCGAGCGGTCCCATGTCGTACTTCAGCTCCGTCTCGTCGACGATGCGCGTGTTCTTCGCCTGGTCCAACCCGACGAGGTAGACGTGTATCGGACCCGCTGCGTCCACTTGGACGTCGAGCAACCGGAGCACATAGCCTTTCGAAGTGTTCTCGAGCTGCGCCCTGCCAGAGACGCGCTTCCCAACGTTCTCGAAGCGCCCGCTAGCGATGACGCCGCGTTCGCCCGCGACCTCCGTCGTGGACGCTGGTTCTTCTTTTTCGCAGCCCGAGAGCACAGTCGCGGCCGATACCGTCGTTGCGCCCAGCGCTACTAGCATGCGGCGATGTCGTACTCGATGCTGTGGAAGTGTTTTCATAGCCAACCGTGATCGTATCAATGGGCATCGCCAGAATTGTTGGGGCTCGGTCCCCCGTCAAGCCCGGTCACAACGGCCGGGATCGGCGGGGTGATCACAGCTCGAGATGTCGGAGATGTATAGGGGTTACTGGATGGGTTGGCGAAGCAAGATACCCATCCCGAACGCCGCTGTGGGCGTACCGAACGTGTGCACCGCTTGTTCATCCATTCGGATGACCATTTGCTCGGCGAGCCCGCTGACTTCCGCTTCTCCGAATAGCCCAAAGGATTGTGTGAGCCAAAGAACAGAACCCCCCTGCAGGCTCCCACAAAGCCTGTGGAACAATGCGTCGCGTGCCTCGAGTTCCTCACCGCCAGTCTTCGTGCCGTTGATGGCAAAACGTGCGACGCCCACACCAACCATTCCATAGGCCGTGGCGGAGCGCCCCAGCTCCAACTCGCCACGAACCATGCCCAAATAGCGTGTGCGGTCGATCTCAGCGCGCCCGACCGCTGCGGATACTTCCGGTCGTTGCAGGGAGCTATGGATACTCACCCCAACGTGAAGCCCAGACGTTCCCAGGAGCGCTCCGCCCTGGAGTCCGATGTTGCTGCCGGCTTCGCCTTCCAGGGTCAGGTTCGGTCCAAGCAGCAGCTGCACGGTCCAACGCCCGGTATCGAACTTGGGCGTTGGCGGAAGTTCGACGCGTTGCGGGTCTGGAGCATCGGCCACTGGTGTCGTTTCCGGCGGCGCTGGCCTTGGCTGCTCCGGTGTTGGTGGCGCGGCAGGGGGGGCGGGCTCTGACTTCGGTTCCGGTTCCGGTTCTGGCGGTGGTGCCTGGACCGTGAGTTGTTCCACTTCACTCGGCAGTGCTGTGTTACTCAGTTCGGCATACTCCAGCCACTTTGCGCGGAGTGCCTCGACCGCGCGCACGGCGATGACCTCCGCCGTCGTTTGCGGGTCGCTGGCGTCTAGGCGCTGTGTGTAGGCAGCCCCGCCGTCTGGGGCCCACGTGTCGAGCTCGATCCATTGCTGCTCGCGACGCACTGCCAACATCCCGTAGGTGCCATCCTCGAGCGGGGGGACTACGCCCCTCTCGGGAACACCACGATGCAGAACCTCGACATCCAGTCCCACGGCACTCAGTTCGCCAAGAATCCGAACCACTGCGACGTCGATCAGCTCGTCCCCTTGCAGAGGGCGCTGGATGCGCACGCGGGGAGCTTCGCCTGGGCCAGACGGCTGAGCCAGTGCGCGCCCAAGCGGCATGCCCACGAGCAGGAGCGTGAACGAGATCCTGAAGACCAGCTGCGCGACGCCTGAACTCACCGGTGGGCGAGCGTAGCACGCGCGGTCTCTGCGTAGGCACCCCGCGGAAATCGCTCGAGGTAGTCACGAGCTAGCTTGCGGGCTCGCGGGCTGTTGGCGCCGCTCATGTGCCGTGTGAGCACCAGCTTTCGACCGTGAGCTTCCGCGGCGTAAACGCCCCCGGGTGCCTCGCGCAAGTACGTGTCCAGCCAACGGATGGCGGCGGAACGCTGTCCCTGTTGCTCTTCCAGGCGTGCGAGGAAGAACGCGCCGCGGGTGGAGCTAGCCGAACCGGGAAACCGTTCCCGGAGCTTGCGCCACGTGTCCTTGGATAGGCTGGCGTCACCCGTGTAGCTGGCCGCCTGCGCCAGGGTGGCGAGGTCGCCCGCGCCGGCGGACCTGTGCACCACGTGCATCCCGCGTGACGCGGCTTCACCAACAATCTGCTGGAACTCGCCTTTGCCCAGCAACTCCGACCAGTTCGCAGAGAAGCCGTCCCGCGGCTTTCGCGTGGGTTGCGACGCCTTGGTACGGAGCGGCGGCTCAGCGCTCTCGCTGGCTGGCTCGTTCTGCGATGACTCATCTGCTGCGGGCTCTTCGACAGACACGTCACTCGGTTGCGTCGGCGGCTGGGGACTGGGCTCGGGGCTGAGCTCCAGGTTTTCCCCTTTGGCGACTGTCCAGCTTTGCTGATTGGGCCCAGTGACCCGAACGCTGCCTTCGTGCATCTGCAGCAACAAGCGGGACTCTTCCCACGACAGGTCGAAGGCCGTGCCGACCACGCGCACCTCGTAAGGGCCTGCGAGGAACGACCAGTTGGTCTCGTCGGCGTGGTGAATGTCTGCGCTGATTTTACCCTCAGCGATCCGCGCCAGCGCGCTGTGGGGACCGAACGTGCTGATATTGAGCAGCGTCTCTTTGTTGAGCTGGACGGTGCTTCCGTCCGAGAAATCTAGAGATGCGCCCAGAGTATTCGTCCGCAACCAACCGTCGTCCAGTTCGGGGGCTTGGCCCGAAGGTCCCTCCCCAGTCACCTGGAACGTCAACACTTCGGGTTCGGCGGGGATGAGGGAGACAGCGATGAGGGACACGGCGACGACCAGCCCCGATGCCACAGCAAGCGTGCCTATTCGCAGGCGCCAGCCTCGGAAGAATGACCACGGCGATGTGCGCTCGCGCACACGGTCCTGCCACTTGACCTGCACGCGGTGCCAGGAAGCTTCCTTCGAGAACACTGCTCGATTCGCCGCGTGTTCGTCCGCTAGAGCGCGAAAGAGCTGAGCAACCTGTTCTTCGGTGGGGGTGGGGCGGTCCACGTCAGCTGGACCTCTCTCGAATGTAGTCGCACAGAAGTGCGTTGCGTCCGACCCGTTTCATCACGTGTTCCGTGGCGCGCCGGGTCCATCGCAGCGCGGTCGATTCTGAGATGTTCAAGGCCTCAGCAATCTCGACGTAGGCCATCCCCTCCAGGCTGCGCAGGAGGAACGCAGAGCGTTCGTCCCCGTCCAGCTCGCTGAGGATCCGGTCTAGCTGGATCAAGGCCGCCTTGGCCTTGGGATCGTCGCTCCCCGGTCGGTGATCTATGTCTTCTGCTTTGCCCATGAGTCTTTGGAAGAGCTCTTGCCGCTTGCGCCGCCTGATCTCGTGGCGGATTCGGTTCATCGTGATCGAGACGACGTAGCTCCTCATCTTCGCAGAGGCTCGGATGCGGTGGGCGCTTTCAAAAAAACTCAAAAAGATGTCATCGAGCAGCTCTCCGACTTCGGCAGCTGGGCCGAGCGATCTGAGGAGCAGGCGGTGAACCAAGTCGTGGTACTCGTCAAACGCCTCGCGTTGCCAGTCCGGCTCGTTATTTATTATCCGGTTGTAGAGCTCTTTGGAGCTCCGTTTGGCGGCAGGCGCGGGCCGCTGGAACGATTGGGGGCGGTGTACGGTAGCCACGGTGAACTCGGAGTGTAGCCGATCTGAACTCATGGGGGTACGATCAGACGGAGTGTGCGCCCTTTGTTGGCAAGTTATCACTTTCGACTGTACCGGCGCGGCGATCCGTCACATCTCATCGCATGTCGCCTTGCAGGTGAGCCGAAGAACTGTACGCTCCCTTGACGTCATGAACCTACATGCGCCTCCGATTGTACGGCTTGCCACGTTGGGACTCGTCCTCACGGCGTGCGGCACGTCCGACGTCGACGTCATCGTGCGAGTGGATGACGCCGTGACGACCCCTGCCGCTCCACCCCCTGAGCCACCGGCGCCAGGCCCGACTGGATCGGGGGAGGGCATCGGGGCACCCGTCGACGCCGGGGACTCACCCGGCTCCGACAGCGAGCCAACGATGGAGGCGGGGGCGGCCGCCACCGTCCCACCCGTTCCCAATCAGGTGCCCGGCACCCCCAATCCGACCGTCCCAGCACCGACCACGATGCCGACAGAGCCGGCACCCACAGCGGAGTTGCCCGACGCGGGACTTGTACCACCGCCTTTGGTCCAGCCGCGGGCTTGCGATCCTGCGGTGGGGGATGTTCCGAGTGAGCTGTTTCACTTCTACCTTCGAGATAGCGACCGCTGTTTGGATTTGGACGTCTACAATCCGGTCTTCATCGCGGGGATCCGTACGTTCTATCTCCGTGCTGGCAACGAGTACTGCAGTACGGAGGAAGGATCTCTGTGGCACCTCTTGGCGTCCCATGACGACTCCTTCGAGGTCCGCAACTCCTGGGTGAATTTCAATCTGGAAATCGAGGGGGCCGGTCAGGCCCCTGGAGATCGCGCAGTGTTGTTCCCGTACCACGAACTCGATCACCAGAGATTCCAAATACGAGATCGGGGCGATGGGCACGCAGCCTTGGTGCCCTTGCACGCTCCCGACTTGTGTTTGGGCGTCAACATCTACGACAGCGTGGTACTTGCGGAGTGCACTCCGGGGGACCCCAGCCAGGAATGGGATATCGTCTCTGAGGGGTGTCCACCCCCGCCCCCGCCACCATCTGGTGCTGGTGCTGAATCACCGCCGTAGCTCGCGTTCAACGCCAGATGCGGCGTCCCCCTTGTAGCTCTCGCTGCTCGCGTTGCTGCTCCACGATCTGACGATACTTCTGGAGCTGCTCCTTGCTGAGCACTTCCTCCATCTTGCCGTCAGTCTTTGAGCGCATCGCCGTGATTCGCTCGCGCCACTCCTCGCGACTGCGAGGCCGGGCCTCCGTGTTGTTGTTGGGGTTTCTCAAGTCTGAAAATGCCGCCATCTGTTCCGAAAGAATGGTTCGAACCCGTGTGACTTGCTCCGAGTCGAGCCCCAGATCCTCCGACAACATCTCCGCTTGGTGTTCCGCCCGTTGTTGACTTCGTAGCGTGCGCTCCGCTTGCTCCTCTTCGTTCTTCTCCCACTCGATACGGTCGTAGACAGTGCGGACCGCCAGCTCGAATCCTGGGTCCTCGGCATCTGCCGCCACGACGCTGCGTTCGGAATCGTCTGTCGGCTTGTCATCGTCTCCGAGGGCCTTGGCATAGCGACGGAGGTCTTGGCGTGCGTTGAGTGAACGCTGTAAACCGCGTACCTGGTCCTCCAATTCTTGCAGGCGCTCTGAAATATCCGACGCCGAGCGGTCCGTGGCATCATCCTGCGCACTCGGCGAAGTTCTGCTTTCGGTCGCGCGTTTGTCTGCGCTCGTCGTGGCGCGTTCGGGTGAGGGCGTCAGGCCATAGACGGCCGCGCCACCGGCGACTCCCCCTCCCATCGCAACTAGGGCCAACAGCCACAGCGGTTGAGTGCTCATGTTCGTATTGTTCCGCCGTCGAGCAGGGTGGTCAACCTGCGGACTCGCACCGAGCGTTTCGGTGCCCGCTGGGCACTCTGGGGATTGGTGCCTCAGCGGAGTATCGTGAGGTTCACGACCGCCCAGCCACCGGGCTTCAAGTCCAAGCTGCGGTTGAGCGTCTTCCCACGAGCCGCGATCCGGATCTCGTGCTTTCCCGAAGGCACCTTGACGCGGCCCAGGGCAATGCGTCCGGGCAACGTGGCCCAGCTCCTGGTGTCCGGAGTGTCGGCTGCCGTCAGCGTGGCCTGCGTTGCCAACGATAGCAGGAGACCGACGCCACCTTCGCCGCCCGCCTTGTTGGCGGCCTCTCCTGCGATGACCCGCGAGATCATTCGGGTGATGGCTGACGCGATGATCGGCCCCTTGCTCTCATTGTACGCAGCGACGGTGAGCTTGTCGACGGCGACACCGTCGAGCCGGTGGTCGTGCTGATCCACTGCGAACTCTGGGATACCAGTGTAGCGCTTGGGCTTCTCTAGTTCCGGGTAGTTGACCCAAGTCACCAGGCCTTGGGCCGCCAAGCGGTTCGCCTTGGCCCTATCAGCTGGACTGATGGCGCCACTCGCGTAGGTGAGCGCTAAGCCGATCGGTACACGTTTGGCAATCTTCGCCGGCACCCTACCGAAGCTGACGATGACTAGGACTTCGGCGTCCTCGACGACGGCAGCTTCGTCTGCAGGTGGTGCGCCATCAGCACTGGATCCACCACTGGGCGGGTCAGAGCTGGGCGCGGGGGCGTTGCCGGCCTTTTCGAGGATCGCCGTAATCCGAGGCGTGCGATAGCTCGCGCGCGTCGATAGCTCGACGATCGTCGACTCGAGGGTAGGGAATTCTCCCGCCGCCAGAGCCTCATCGTAGTAGCGCATCGCGCTCTGAGCCTCGCCGCTCTTCTCGAACGTAAATCCGGCCAAGTAACTACCCGGCCCCATCAGTTCGGTGCCGGGACTCTCGTTGTCCTTTAGGTACTTCTGCATCACGGTGAAGCGTCGAGCTTCAATCCGTGCACCATTGAGATCTCCGCGTGCGAGATAGTTGATCATGTTCATGGTGTTGATCATCAACTTCTCGTATGGCGGGCTCTTGTAGGGGCCGGCGTCGTCGCTGAAGAGATAGCGGCCAATTTCGTCAGCTGTGCTGCGGGAGAAGTCCAAGACCTCGACTTGCTTGTCGGCTGTCTCCAGGTCCCGAGCGCTGAGCTCGTTGTTCTCCAGCTGCTGAAGCACCATCGCGCGGTCGAGCAGCAACAGAGCGTTGTCGCCGCCCGTCTCTTTTGGCAGGTCCTTCTCCGAGTCGACCTCCAAAAGTTTGTTGTACAGTTCCAACGCTTTGCCGGGGGAGCCCCGGTCGAGCGCCGCGCGCGCATCTTTGGTGTGCGCGGAGTGCCCGGCGCAGGCGGCGCTCAACCACATCGAGAGCGCCACGAGCCACGGTGAGAACCTGGATCGCGACATGGGATTATGTGGTCGCCGAGTCAGTTGACGAGCGCTTTGGTCACGCTGGTCTTGTTCTGCCAAAGGATGTCGCCGGTGGCTGCTTCGAGCACCCGCATGAACAGGAAGTATTGCACGCGCCGTTCGCCGTCCATACGCTCATCCACAGTGTAGACTTTACCGGTGACAAAGTAGCGTGCGCCGACTTGCTGGCCCCAGCTCGCGACTTGGCTTTGGTCAAATGCGTCGGTCTGCTGAGACCGCACCTTCTCCATCAGTTCGGGTTGGTCTTGCGCGCTGATGACCCGCACGTGACCGGCATTGATGAGGGAGGTCTCGATGTCACTGATCAGTGCATTGAGGGCACCGTCGATGTGTTCGCTGGTTTCGTTGCGTATACTTAACACCGCGACAGTTGGGCGATTCTCACCTTCCCAACGCTGAACCGCTGGTGAGGCCTGCAGCGCGTCGAGGTTCGTCTTCAACATGCTCTGCAGATCTTTGCGATCCAGACCGGTGCTCATCGCTCCGTCATCCAGCCCGGCCACATCCGAGCCGCGGACCGCTTTCGGCCCGCAACCTGCCAAAGCTGTTGCCGAAGCCAAAATCCAAGGGGTCAGTCGATTGAGAATGCTAGGAATTGCCATGCGTTGTCCTTTCCCGAGACGCTACTCAGAAGATATGTGCGTCTGCGCCTTGAGCGCAAGAGGGCCTATCGTCACAGTTTCGACGCGCTAGGTCAGCGAATGATTCAGGCGGGATTGGTTCGCCGACAGATGCGCGTCCGAAGTATCCCGCTCCGGAATTTTCGCGCGCTCTGGGGAAACAGCCACTGACGGTCGACGCAAGACTCCTAGACCGTGCAAGCCTTGCGCTTGCGCGGCCCACAGGCACAGGCGCTCGGGAGTCCCTTCGGCACCAGTGCCCCGCCGCTCGCCGTCTTCATGGCGGCAGTCCTCACATTCGGCACCGACGCGGTGCCGGCGAGTTTGAGATAGGTTTCTAGGTTGAACGACGAACGGGGATGATCTGTACCCGCCGTGTTTCGCCCTCGCCCTCGCTCTTGGTGATGACACCATCGAATTTCGCGAGCGCGAGGTGTACCAAGCGCCGGTCGCGTGGAGGCATCGGCTCGAAGGTGATGATCTTGCCGTCGCTGATGGCCTGCTTGCCGAGACGCTTGGCCATTGCTGTCAGCGAGTTGTCGCGTCGGCTGCGATACCCTTCGGCGTCCACGGTGACGTAGCGGCGCTCCTCGCCGGGGCGGTTCAGGATCCGATTGGTGAGAAATTGCAGCGCGCCCAGCACTTGGCCGCGTTTGCCAATGACTCGAGCCGAATCGCGGCCTTGGACCTCGAGGCGGATGTCGCGCCCATCTTCTTCGCGCGGGCGCCGCAAGTGGGCTTTGCAGTCCATGCCCATGTGGTGGAGCACTTCGCGTACGAACGCGAGGGCTCTTTCTGCTTGCTCGTCCGGCGGGGCATCGTCCCGCTCGCGTCCGGAGGTCTCAGCTGCCGGCTCTCGGTCATCATCTTCCTCCTCGTCGTCGAAGTCGTCATCGTCTTCGTCGTCGAAGTCGTCATGCTCATCATCGTCGAAGTCATCGTCATCATTTCGATCACGGACTTCTTTCCCCGCTAGCTGCTCGTTTTCTTTGTCGAGCTCGCCCTCGTGTTCTTCGATTTCGGTCGACTCGTTCATGGACTCTGGCCTTTCTAGAGTCGAGGATTTCGCTTCCTCGAAAATCTGATTCACGTACGCCGGCGCTTCGGGCGGCGCTTGGATGTCTTGTTGGACTCCTCGTTCTGGACAGTAACTTCAACCGCGCCCTTCTTGGCCGCGCCTCCACGCATGTGCGCTTCGACAGCCTGCTGCTGCACGATGGCCAGCACGCTGTTGGTGAACATGTACACTCCGAGTCCTGACGGCAGGAACAACATGAAAACTGTGAACATGCCTGGCATGAAGTACATCATCATTTTGCGCTGCGTGGGGTCCCCTTGCAGTGGCATCAGCTTTTGCTGCAGAAAGAAGGTGGCGCCGATGATGAAAGGCAGGATGAAGTACGGGTCGGACTCGGAGAGATCTGGAAACCACAGGAAGGGGATGTTGTATAACTCCACCGCGGTTTGCAATGTGGTGTAGAGCGCGAACCAGACTGGCATGGTCGCCAGCTGCGGGAGGCAGCCCTTGACCTGGTCGAAGGGGCTCATCCCGTGCTTGCGGAAGAGCTCCATTTGCGCCACGCCTTTGGCGCGCATATCATCGCCGTACTTTTCCGTCAGCTTATCCAACTCGGGGCGCAGCTCGCGCATCTTGACCATGACGCGGATGCTGGGAATGGACAGCGGGAAGAGCAGGATTCGGGCGCACACCGTGAGGATGATGATGGCGAAGCCCCAGTTGGGGACCACGCTGTAGACTCGTAGGAGAAATCCGACGAGCACCTTGGCGATGGCAGAGAAGAAGCCCAGGTCGATGAGCTCATTGAGTTGATGAGCGCCGCCGGCGGCGCTCGCCAAGATGCGGCGCTCCTTCGGTCCGATGTACGTCAGCACCTTGTACGTGGCGCTTTCGCCGGAGCCCAGGGTGCGCATCGGGTAGGCCAGCCGTGCCTTGTAGAATGCGCCGGGCGACTGCTGGCTAGGACGGGCTTCGATTTGAAGTTGGCAAACGGGCTTGGTGTCCGCCTCCACGGGTACGAGCGCGTGGGAAAAATACGCGTTGGAGACGGCCGCGACTGCGGGGGTGCCATCTGCCTGGTACCAACCCCATGGCGCCGTGGGAGCAAAGCCCGGCTCTGAGAGCTCATCTGGCTCGAACGCGTCCGGCCGCATGCGCACGGCGCTCCCATCCTCGCGCACGCACTCGACGTTGGTCACGTAGGGGCTGACTCGGAACATCTTCGCTTCGACGTCGTCGTTCAACCACCAAGCAACCGTGTCGATAGCGGCCGCATGGTCTTTCGGCTCTGCGCTCTTGTTCTCGATGGTCGTTGTGACGTCGAGTTCGTAGGGGGAACCCGTAGGGGTGATCACCTTCGTCAGTTTGACGTTGGCGTCTTCGTAGGAGAACAGACAGGTATCTGGATCAGGTTGCTCGAGTTTCCAGTCCACACTGTCGTACGCGACGTTCCAGTTGGGGTTCTCCACCTGGTTTGGAGACGTGACTGTCCGGAACTGGACGAACAATTGTTGGCGGTATTCGTGGGCGGTACCGACCTTCTGGTTCTTGCCCGCGTTCGGATCCTCCTCATCCGGCGTCCCCGGTGCAGTCCCCGGTTGGGGGGTCGTGGAGACGTCGTGGGGCTCGCCGTCCTTACGGTACTTGTCCGTCAGCAGTTCGAAGCGTTTGAGGGTCGCCCCGCGGGAGCTGAGCTGCGCGCGGAACATGTCCGTCTTGAGCTCGCAGTACTCATAGGGAGCGCGCGCCTCCGGCTCGACGGCTGCGGGTTGTTGGATCTGCTTGGCCTGGGAGTCTTCGTTCGACCGGCCCAGCCACATGAACAGCAGCAGGCCGGAAAGTGCGATGAATGCGAATCTGAGGGCGCCAGCCACGAATGCTCCGATAGGATCAGCGCTCCGCGGAGGGAGCAGTGGGGGCGCAGCGGTGTTCTGAACCAGGCTGGCCGATAGAGTCCATGATGTGTGTGAGTCTTTCCCAGTCGGGCTCAGCCAACTTCGGATCCACACCGGGCGGGAGGTCGATCCCGCCCGAAAAAAACGGGTTGCAGCGCAGGAGGCGTCCGAGCGTCAGCCGGATACCCTCGAGTGCGCCGTGATGCTGCAGGCACAAGCTAGCGTAGCGTGAGCACGAGGGTTCGAAGCGGCAACAGTTACCGGTCAGAGGCGATAGTAGCTTCTGATAGACGGCAATCAGCGACAGTAGGAGCCGCCTCAGCATGGCGCTTCCGTTGTTTGTCTCGAACCGTTCATCTCGGCGCGCGCGAAGGCTTCGCTGGTTCGACGCTCTATCTTGGGCGCCGCTGCCGTCCATTCACGCGTCACGTCACTTAGCGTCAAATTGCTTCCTTGGTGGCGCACGATCACGATCAAGTCGAGTCCCGGAGACCAGAGCTCCCGCGTACAACGGAACGCTTCACGCACCAGGCGCTTGACGCGGTTTCTCACGACAGCGTTGCCTACCTTGCGCGACGCCGTAACTCCGAGACGAGCGCTCTCCGAAGAAGCCATGCGGCCACGAAGCAACATCACGAAGTGAGGGGTGACTACACGTCTTGCCTCGGCCTGAATGGCCCTGAACTGACTTCGCTTTAGAACCCGCTGTGCTTTCGGGAAGCGCCCCACTGGTCGGGGCTGGTCCACGCCGACAGCTACTTCTTCTTGTTGTTGTTCGTCGTGACGGCCAGTCGCCAGCGACCACGCTGACGACGGTTCTTCAAGACGTTACGTCCACCTCGGGTGGACATCCGCTTGCGGAACCCGTGGGTTCGCGCGCGGCTGAGATTATGCGGCTGATAGGTGCGTTTCATGGGCCCTCGCCTGACTTGTGAGGCTGACTATGGGAACCGCAGGATTGCGGGAAAGGGATGTGGGTACCGAGACTTCGCTGCTCACTTGCTGTGAGGCGGCATCTTGGTTTCTTTGAACACGACGTGCTTGCGGACGACAGGATCGTACTTCTTGAGCTCGAGCTTGCCTTGCTGCTTACGCTTGTTCTTGGTCGTGTAGTAGGTGAAGCCAGTGTTGGCACTGGACACCAAGCGGATGTTGTCACGCATAGCGGGCGAGCTGGTACCACGCAGGATTGTCCTGCGCAAGCTAGAAGGGGGGACAGGGAGGGGCTTTTGTGCCTCAAAACGCTTCAATAGGTGCGGGGGGCGGTTTCGAGGCTCGTTTTGGGTACTGAGCAACCGTCCCGTGGATTCTACCGGGGCGGGGACGACGGGCGCGCGCCGGGGCGCGGCCCGTCGAATCGCCTCACTGGCGCAGAATCTTGAACTCCACCCGGCGGTTCTGGGCGCGTCCTTCCTCAGTGGCGTTGTCTGCGACGGGCCGTTCCATACCGTAGCCCGCCGACTCTAGGCGCTCCTGGGCGATGCCCTTGTCCACGATGTACTTCACGACGGACGCCGCGCGTCGATCGCTGAGCGCCTTGTTGTACGCCGCAGCACCTTGGCTGTCCGTATGACCATAGATCCCGAGGCGTAGGGTCGCGCGGTCCTTCATCAGGGCGACCACTTCGTCCAGAATGGCGAAGCTCACCGGGAGGATGTTCGCACGGTTGTATTCGAACTGAATGGGCTCGAGCAGCTGGATCTCGTTGCGTCCGACGAAGATCTTCTTCTTCTTTTCCTCGGGGCAGCCGTTCTTTTCCTTGTCGTCGCTCTTGACGCCCTTCACTTCGGGGCACGCGTCGTCGATGTCGAGCACGCCATCTTTGTCAGCGTCGTCTTCAGGACAGCCATCCTCGTCTTGAATGCCATCCTTGTCCTCGGGGACGGTGACGCACTTGTCATCTTTGTCCAAGATGCCGTCATCGTCCGTGTCCAGATCCGGGCAGCCGTCGTCTGGGTACGGTGGCTTACCGTCTTCCTTGATGGTCACGCATTGATCGATGTCGTCCGGAAAGCCATCGCCATCCGTATCTTTGTCAGGCTCTAGCGAGACGCGTTCGAGGGGCTTTTTGATCTTCGGTTCCGAATCTGGCCCGATGTCGGTTAGGTAGATATGGGACCCGATCTGGCCGAGCACGCGAACGTCCGGTGCGCCATAGCCGTTTGTCAGGCGAGTGCCACCGCCGGCCATGACGTACCAGCTCTTTTCCTTACCCATGTTCCAGCGACCTTGAGCCAGCCACTCCAACGGCGTGTTTTGCCCTCGAAGAAAGGCGTTCTCGCTGGGACCGCCCTCGGTGTCTTCGACATCATGAAAGCCGAAGGAGCCAAAGAGCTCGACACCGACCTGCACTTTGCCGCCGCGCAAGGGAACGAACCCGCCCGCAGAGTACCGCACTTCGTTGCCAACTTGGAGCGAACTCGGGTCGGGGCCTTGTTGGTTGCGGAAGTGAGGACCCACCATCCACACGAGCATCCAATCATCGAAATGGTGCTCGGCGTTGGTAAACAGCCAGATGCCCGTTTCACCGTCGCTTCCGAACCGCGTCTCGGTGCCGGTGGGCGCCAGGACCGCTCCGCCAGCACCCCAGCGAAACTTCTTGTCGTCACTTTCCACGGCCAAAGCACGTAGGGACAGACGCAGGTCGTACAGCTTGGTGCCGTTCTGAATGCCCGTGCCGATGCGCGTCATGCCATCCACGGGCTCGTCACCAGCGCTGATCCACGCGATGGGCAGCATCACCTCCGCTGCAATCCGCTTGTTCAGCTGAACGCCGACGCCCAAATAGGTCGTCAACTCGTGAGCGTACGGGTTCGGCAAGTCGTCCTTGTTCGGGTCCTGTGTCAGGGACGATGCGCGGAGGGGGTTGAGGGTGTAGCCCAAAGTCGCCGACCCGTAGAAACGCGTCCTGTCGCTGAACGTGGGTCGCCACGTCATGAACGGGTCGTCAGGACCACCGGCGATTTGCGCCCTGTCCATATAAAACGAACCCGCATCTTGGGCGCTCGCCGAAGCCGCTGTCGTCAGCGCAATGGCTCCTGCAGAAAGCGCAACCAAACCCGCGCGGACACCTTGGCTGCCAAGGAAGTCCACTGCCCACCGTTTCACTGTTCCAAACACGGGCGGAACTTACCTCGACGCGAGACGGCGGGGGAAGCGAGAAACCACGCTTCGACGCGCTTCTGCTCCCCAACGAATATCGTCCAGCCAACACTCAGAACGTGGCGAACACTTCGCAGACCCAAACTCCACCGTCGTCGTCGACCGCGACCCCGATACCCACGTCGCTGAACCGGCTGTGCAGCATGTTGCCCCGATGGGAGGGGCTCGCCCAGAGTGCTCGGTGGGCATGGACCAGGGTGGTGGCACGGGCGACGTTCTCTCCGGCCATGGAGGGGGTGAGTCCGAGTGCCGTGATTCGGTCCACAGGACTTCCGTTGCCGACGTCGTGAGCCACTTGCCTGGCTTCCTGCATGGCGTTGGCGTGGATCTGAGCAGCCGCATCCAAGGTCGGGTTGTGACGTAGAGTGCCGAGGTGCTCGGACCGTCGCGCCGCATTGAGCATGGCCACCAGGGCCATGGGGTGGTTCGGATCCTGCGGCGCGGTTTCTCCCGGTACCTGGGCGGCGCGAAACGCTTCGGGTGGTGCCTGCTCGACGAAGACCATGGCTTCGAGGGCGGGGCGCGGACCGCTCTCGAGGGTCGGAACGATCTGGATCAGCCAAGGTCCCGGGTAGTCGACTACCACCCTCGCCTGGACCGTGGTGCCTGACAAAGATGAAGGCACGCGGCGCGGCGCGGCGCGGGGCCCCAACACCACCACGTCCGCTTTCGAGGCGGGCACGAGCAGCGTCGCTCGGACGTCGAGCCACTGCCCGACACGCGCGGTTCTTGGAATCGCTTGCAGATCCGCGAGCGCGTCCAGCGCCACCACCGCGACCACTTCTCCGACCGGCGAGGACGCACGTCCGATGCCGCACCGGCGTTGGCCACCGTCGTCGAACGAGCGCAGCCAGGAGCTCAGCCCAGCAGAAGCTTCGCTCTGTGTGGCGTCTCCCACAATAGCCCAGGCGCGCGGCCAAACTTGGGGTACCCCCGCCGCGCGCATTTCAAAGTTGACCTCGTCGCTACCGAGCATCTCGAGGCGCTGAGACTGGTGTTCGGCCAAGCGTTCGGCAACCGCCATCAGGCCGCCATCGAGCATGTCGCACAGCGTCAAGAGTTGGTGGTCGCCAGGGCTGGCCTGGGACGGATTCGGTGAGACGGTGAACTCGCTCCAGCGGTCGCGTCCGTCGGGATTCCGCTGGCGCTCCAACGGATCGCCGGAACCCTCGGGCACTTCGGCGGCGGGCTCCGGCCGCGCTGCGGGCGGTGGCGCTCCGCAGCCCGCGAAGGTCCCAGCGAGGAGGCCTGCGGTCCAAAGGCGGGTCACGGTCAACAGTCCAACCCCAAGCATCGTGTCGCCAGTTTGGTAGCCCATGGCGGGTTGCACAATCCAGTTCGTTGCAGCACCGTCCCGACGCCCCGTTTCGCGGGGCACCAGGATGCCCAGAGGAAATGAGTTACTCGTCGACAAACCCGTGCCCAAGGCCGATCGGTCTCGTACTCGTCTTTTTCGTTTTGCTTGCGCTGGCGAGTGCCTGCAAGAAGACTCCCACGAAAGAACCGACGGAGGTGGCGAAAGTTCCGAGCGTGCGCTTCTACCTCAGCTCGACGCTGGCAGGCGCGATGGAACCGTGTGGTTGTCGCAAGGATATGCTCGGCGGCGTCGATCACGCAGCCGCGCTGATCGCACAAGGCAGTCAGGAGGCTCCGCATTCGTTGGTGCTGGGTGCCGGTCCGGTGTTTTTTCTCAATCCGGAGCTTGCTGCGGACAAGCGCCAGCAAGACCTGTGGAAGGCCCACAGCATTGCGTCATCGCTGGCTGACTTAGGCGTGGCGGCATGGGCGCCTGGTGTCAACGACCTGGCCGCAGGCAGCGCAGAGTTGGCCTCGCTACAACGGGAGAGCGGCGCAGCCATGCTGGCAGCGAATCTGGCGATACCCGGCGTCAGAACCGAAACGACGAAGCTCATCGAAAGTGGCAAGCAAAAGGTCGGCGTGACTGGCGTCGTGCAATGGGAAAAGGCGGCTCCTTTGCTGGGCGAGGACGTCAAGCGTTCGGATGCAAAGTCGGCGTTGCTCAGAGCTCGCGACGAACTGCGTCGGCAAGGGGCCGACATCCTGGTTGCATTGGTGGCGGCTCCCCGCGGAGAGGCACTGAGACTTGCCGAGAGCGTCGAAGGTTTTCAGCTGATGGTGGTCGGCAAACCCTTGGACCGGGGTGAAGGCAACGACGCTCCAACGCCGCCAGTCAAGATTGGGACGACCCTCGTCGTTCAAGCGCCTAACCACCTGCAGTCCGTTGCTGTCGTCGACCTGTTCGTCAGCGGTGACGATTTGGTGTTTCGCGACGGTTCTGGAATCGAAGAAGAAGAGAAGAAGCGAAGCCTGCAACGTCGAATCGCTGAGTTGACGACGCGTATCGCCGTCTGGAAAGAGCGCGGGAAAATCGTTGCCAAAGACATTCGAGCGCGAGAAGCAGATCTGGCGGCCATGAAGCAAGAGTTCGCTTCTCTCGACAAGCCCAGGCCCAACCCGAAGGGTAGTTACTTCCGCTATGATCTGCGTGATGTGCGCGAGTCTTACGGTAGCAATGAGCAAGTGCTAGGCCGCATGCGCGACTACTACAAGAAGGTCAACGACCACAACCGAGAGGCGTTCAAAGAACGCAAGCCCGAGGCCCCAGCCAAGGGACAACCGGCGTATGCGGGCGGTAAAGAGTGCAAGGAGTGCCACGAGGACGCGTACGAATTCTGGACCAAGACCGGGCATGCCCGCGCTTACAGAACGTTGGAAGTGGACTTCAAGGAGTTCAACCTCGACTGCGTAAGCTGTCACGTGACGGGATACGAAAAGCCGGGCGGTTCGACCGTGACCTTCGTCGAAGGGTTGAAGGACGTGCAGTGTGAGGCGTGTCACGGACCGGGCACGTTCCATGTCAAGGAAGAGGACACGGATCTGATCACCCTCCGGCCCGATGAAAGCGTGTGCAAGAAGTGCCACCATGCCCCTCACGTTGCAGATGATTGGGATGTCAAAGAAGCGTGGCGACACATCATCGGAGAAGGGCATGGTGATCCCGGAGATGGGAGTGCTCTCGGGCCGACCTTCGCGGAGCGTTCTGACGAGGTGGGGGGGCAAGGTGGCGGTCCAGGCTGAGTGCCCCGCGTTGGGGGGAGCTGATGAACGTGGTGGTCGCGAGATGTAGGTTTGCCTATCACGGAAGAACCGGGAACCGACACCGAGCGAATGGTTCTAAGTGCTCGACTTCACAAGTACCGTGACACTGCGTCGAGCTGTGCCACATTCATAGGCATCAGGTCATGTCCACGATCAACCCACTCACTCGCGAAATGTCTGCGAAGATCGTGTACGTCGGACCCGGGCTTTCCGGCAAGACGACGTGCTTGCAGCACATCCACTCCCGCTTGGGTCCAGAGCGACGGGGAGAACTGGTCAGCCTAGCCACGGACGAAGATAGAACACTGTTCTTCGACTTTCTGCCGGTACGCGTCCCCAGGGTCAACGGAATGGGAGTGCGCCTGCACCTCTACACCGTACCCGGTCAGGTCTTCTACGCTGCCACCCGGGATCTGGTCCTGACAGGAGCGGATGGCGTGGTGTTTGTTGCAGATGCTCAGAACCTGCGCATGGAATCGAACGTCCAGTCGCTGGACAGCACCAAAGAACACCTGGAAGCTCACGGCATTGACTACGATCGTTTCCCGATCATTTTTCAATACAACAAGCGTGATCTTCCCGAGACGGCGAGCCTCGAGCAGTTGAGAGCCGAACTCAATCCGACGGGCAAGCCTGACTTCGAAACGATAGCCACGGAGGGGACCGGAGTGCTCGAGGCGCTTCGCCAGATCGTGCGAGACGTCGTTAGCTCCTTGAGTCAGACCGGCACGGCGCCCGCTCCCAAGCGAGAAACGGAGCCCGCATCGGCGACGGGTATTGCGCAACGCTTGGCCAACTTGGCCGAAGGAAACGCGTTGATGGCGCGCGGCTCTGCCCCGTCCCTCGAGGTCAGCGTGCCGTCCAAGAGCACAGCTCCGCGGAGCAAGGGCTTCGACGATCTACCTCTCATGCCTCGGGGGGCTGGCTCACAACGCACTCAACCAAACGCGATTGCTCTCGAGGAGATTGCCTTCGTGCCGGAACTTGGCGCAGAGGAGCAAGAGCACGCAACGACGGAACGACCTGTCGCTGGCGTCAGCTTCAGCCAGTTGTGGGACGTCAGTTCCCGTGCGCCAGTTGCGTTGATCGAATCGTGCATCACAGCAAGTCGCTACAACGACGCGGTCCACCACGTTGCCAGCGCTGTCGCGTCACTCCTGGCTCGCTTGCCCGTTCCTGCAGACACGGACATGGGCACTCGAGCCAAGTTGTTGGGGCTCGACGGTCTGGAGTACCTGCGGCTTTGCCGCCTCGCTAGCCAGCCCGCGGAAAGCATCGGCAGTGCAGACGCGTTGTTTGCGCTGTACTTGCTAGTTGCAGCGCGCATCAAGATGAGCGCTGCAAATGCGTCGATGTGATTAGGGAGTGGCCTGCGCGGGAGTGTTGTCAGTCGACCGTAGAATGCCCGCCAGTAGCTGAGTGACGTCGGTCGCGGCGCTGCCTCGCTTCAACCCCTTTTGGAGTGGACGCGTTGCCTCTTCCGCGATGTCCTGCACGCCAATCACTCCTACGACTTTGCCTGCCTCATCAACGACCGGAAGTCGACGTACTTTCGCCTCGAGCATCAGGGCGCGGACAGTGCTGATGGGTGTGTCCGCCGCACAAACCAGGAGCGACTGAGCCATGGCGCTCGCCACGCTGCTCGCCCAAAGTGGGACGCCCTGGGTATACGCGGCGAAACAGATGTCGCGATCGGTGATCATGCTGACCGGCTCGTGACTGTCATCGACTACCACCAGTGCCCCGAGGTTTCTGTCCCAAAGCAACTGTGCTGCGACGTTGAGCGAGTCGTTTGGGCGGCAGCACACGGCGGGCGAGCTCATTAGATCACCGGCAGTCACTTCCCGCTTCAGGCTTCGCCTAGTCTTACCGCTGGGTGCCGTTTCGGCAGTGGCGCTACTCGATGACTGTTTCGTCGATCGTGCAGGCTCAGTCCCGGCGGCTGCATCTGCGTTGTTCTCGGTCTTGCCGCTGCCTCGGCCTTTTCTGGACGTGGGCTTCGTCCCGACTGACTTCTTGCGGCTCGAACCTTCCTGCTCGACGAGCCGCAACTTGGGTGCCGACATGCTGCTTTCTCCTTTCGCCCCGTAGGGGACTCGGATTTCGAATCGATAGCGTGGCGAGGGTGCTGGCTTCGCTGAAGTCTTGGGCGCGCCCCCAACCTTTTTGTTGAACCATGCTTCCGTCCACGCCTGACGGCAAGTTTTCTTCATGCTGCGCGACGTTCGCGTGACGAACCATGCCACTGATCACCAGCAAGACGTAGCAGCGACTCGTGCACGAAACATTTGCGCCAGCCGGCGCTCTATTGTGGAGGGGGCGTCGCTGGTCGCACCAAGTAGTAGGCGCAGGTTGAAACAAATTCCCGCAGGTACGGCAGTTTCGAGACGAGTCCGAGCTGTTCCTTCGTCGGCAGGTCGAATCGGTAGGAGTAGATCGGGTTGAGCAGGTACAAGCGCCGAGCCACGGTTTCATAACCTGTATCTCTGGCGATAGCCTCAAATCGCTCGATGGTGATGCCCGTTCGTTTGTTTCGCATCAACGCGTTGATCCGAACGTCGCTTTCGCCGAGTTCCTTCAGGATCCGGTGATAGATGGATGCTGGCAGCAGGTGTATGTATGCGGCTCGCGACAGCAACTTGCTCTTGCAGGCCTGCTGGTGCCCCCCAAAAGGCATCCGCCACGGAGGGAACCCAAAGAAGATGCACCCACCAGGGTGCAAGTAGTCTTTGAGCTTGACCAGCAGATTCGCCTGGTTGTCGATATGCTCGATGACGTCCTTGAGCACGATCAAGTCGAACTTGCCGAGCTGGGATTGCACTTCAGGCGCGTAGATGTCGCCCAATATCAGCTGAAGTTGTCCAGAAGCAAGCCATTGCGCCCCAAACTCGCGCCCGCGTGCCAAGCGGCTCTTGTTCAGATCAACTCCCACACACTGGCACCCTCGTTCGAGAAACGCTTTTAGGACCCCCGCCTCCCCGCAGCCGATCTCCAGAACCCGAGCCCCTGGGGGAAGGCGCCATCGCTCTTCGATGAACGGAAGAACGTGTTCTTCCGTCACCCGCCGCTGGTGTTCGAAGTACTCGCTCTTTCGCCGATGATAGTCGTAGGCCATTGGTCGCCCTCACGGGGTGGTTGCGTCGCTGCCGGGCTTGAAGCGACGCTCAGCCTTCCCGGCGTCCTTTGGCGCAGGCTTCGGGCGTCGCTTCGTTTCTGTCTTGGGTTCTGTTCTTGTGCTGGTCTTCGCGCGCTTCGTGGTGCTCTTTTTTGCGCGCTTCGTGGTGCTCTTTTTTGCGCGTTTCTTCGTGCGCTTCTTCTTGGCCCGGTCGTAGCGCGTCTTGTACAGGACGATTTTGTCGTGACGGTCGACCTCCTCGAGGTAGCCCCTCTTGGCTTCGGACGCGATCTTCTTGGTGAGCGGATCCGTCGTCGGGCGATAAATCAGAAATTCGGCTCGCTTTCTGTGCTGTGGCAACACGATCTTGTCGCAGTTACCCAGGTGCGCCAGCATACGGCTGTTCGTCGCGACGGTGGCTCCTTCGGGGAGTGTGGGGCACACGGTCTTCAACCAAGCAGCGAGGCGCAGCTGGCTGCTTGAAGGCTTTCGCACGAGGGGTCGAAACCCCGCGCTGAAGGTTTGATTGGAAATGATGGCCCCGAATTTCCAGCTGCAGATGGTTGTCAGCGTCAGCGTGCTCCCAAGGAGAGCCACGTACAAACGCCGTCTGTCTACAGGCAACCAGGCGCCCGTGCTGTGTCGTCGCAGCGATCCGAGCACCGCAGCGGACAAGGGAAACACGAACGGCACGAGTACTGAGCTGTACTGGAAGTGCAAGGAGTGCAGGTGGGGTCGGCTGGCGAGCAGCGTGAAGGCGAAGCCGTAGAGCAGAAGCAGGCGCCTCGTTGGCGCGAAGAGCGGCAAGCAAGAGAGCGGGAGCAGGATCTGAACGAAGTAGATGATCTTCTCTTCCTTCAGTATCGTATTGAGGACCCGAACCGGTTTGCCCACGAGAGTCGCTATCAGTGCCCGGGTATTGCCGCCTTTCGGGAGCAACTCGGCGTAGAACTGCGTATAGCCGGACGGCTTCGCCCTGCCCGTGCTGCTTCCGCCGCTTGACGGGATAGAGTCCGCCGCCATCAGCAGATCGCTCCGCGTCATGATGAAGCCCTTGACGACGATGAGCCACAGAAGTGCAGAGCCGATGACAATCCAGCCCCAGCGTGGGCCCTGTGTTTTTCCGCTCACCAAGGCGTAGAAGCCAATGAAGCAGGAGAGGAGCGCCATGTCTTCCCGGACTAGTAGCAGCAACAGAAATGTCACAAAGAACGACTTCTTGCGCCCTTGCTCGAAGAAGAGCAGCAGCCACATGATGACGGGCACGGCAAGGGCTATCGAGTGGAAGTCGAACAGGTTGATGCCGTGTAGTGCAGGGTACAACGTGTAGCAGATACACAAGAGCGCCGCGCCGATGAGACCACAGCCGAAGTGTCTGGATAGCAGAAAGACAGGGAAGATCCCGGAGCCGAGCCAAGCAGCTTGCAGCAGGAGAATGGTCTCGGCATGCGGGTAGAGCAGGTAGATAGGCGAGAGCAGGACCAGGATGGGGTCGAAGTGTCCGCTGAGGTGATTGCCCGAGGCCGACAGTGACATCCCCAGAGGCACGCCTTGGCTACTGTGCCGAAAGATGCTGACGTAGTACCCCATGTCAGAGCGGGCCATGTTGAAGCCCCAGAGGTTGTTCCAGGAAAGGCGGGTGAAGATTGCGGTGTAGCCGGTGAACAGTCCCGCCAAAGCAAAACCAGTTGCCCACTTCGTCCAACGCGTTCCGTCGCGCGGGTTGACTTCTTCGCTGGCCGAGGCGTGCTCAGAGCGCACATCCGCGAACGCCCAGTGATAGGCACTGATGCCAACGGCAATCGCGCAAACGACACCGAACGTCAGCACCTTGAGGGGCTCTGTGTCCTCGATAGACCGGCCGAGGGCAAACAGCAGTCGAGGAGCGACAAGCCAGGCAAAACGCGGATTGAACCATTGGGCTGCGTCTGCCAGAGCTTTCCAGCGGATGCTCCCGTGGCGTCGATACGACAGTGCGCCGATGGTGACCAGCACGAGCAAGACGCCGCCGAGCGCCACAAACGCCTGCACCGCAGTGCTTACCGGTCCTAGCCAGGAGAGTTCCCGCAGGGCATGCAGGGAACCGCTGCCAAGGCCGACCCCCAGCACTGCTGACCACGCGCCCCACCCAACGACGGCGTTGCCCAACCCTTGGGCGAGGGCGTCGATTCTGTCGAGCAGCGCTCCGAGCTTATGTCGAAAAGGGGAGGCACTCATTGGGCCCGGGATGTCAGTGCAGCTGGGTCTCGAGATAGCTACCTCGCCGATAGGCGAGCACATACACGATGGCGGAGGCAAAATAGGTCAAAGCTACTGTTTGCCACAGCGCAGTCGCAGGTGCGTCCAACAGTTGGACGACAACCCAACACGCGGGCACCTGGAACAGCAGGATCACAGCCAAGTCCAAGATGAAGGTTTGGCGGGTTGCGCCGGCACCCTGGATGGCGGAGCCTAGAACGATGCCGATGCCGAGTCCGATGTAGCTCGGGGACACCCAGTGAAAGTAACCTATTCCCAGTTCGACGAGGTTCTCACCCGGAGCTAAGAAGGCGATCATCTCCTGGCCCCACATGAAACAGGCGAGGGCAAAGAGTGCCATCATGACCGAGTTGTAGATCATGACGTAGTAGCCGCTCTTCTTGGCGCGCTCCATGTTGCCCGCTCCGAGGTTTTGACCCATGAACGTCTGGGCTGCGCTGCCCCAACCCAAGCCGACGAACATCGCCATCGTCTCCCAGCGCAGAACGACGCCGAGCGCAGCCGCCAAGTCTTGATCCTGAGCGGTGGTGTAACCACGCTGCGCGATGGCGATCACGGCTAGGATCCCCATGATGCGCACGACCAACTGAGAACTCGTCGGCCATCCGAGATCCCAAATCTTGCGCATGATGTGAGCGTCGGGGCGACCTCGTGAGCCCTTGCGAAACAGGTTGTGTCGGTGGAAAGTGACCACGAACGTCGGTATCAATGCTACTCCGCGCGCAAGCACTGTGGCCCAGCCCGCACCGACCAGCCCCATCCGCGGGATGCCAAGCAGTTCAGCCAGTGGCGGCCCCCAGGAAAATACAGTCGGAGCATCGCCTGGGCCATACACGAACAACACCGCGAGGACCAGGTTCGCGGCATTGGCGAAGATCAGCATGCTGATCGGCGCCTTGCTGCTGCCCAAGGCGCGCTGGATGGTTACGAGGTGCAGCAGCAGGAAGACCGTTAGGCTCCCGCCCATGGACACCTGGAGATAGGGCACCCCTTGTTCGAGTACTTTGCCCTTCGCCTGCATGGCGCCGCCGAGCAAGAACTCAGAGCCCACGAGCCCAATCAGAGCAAAAGCGGCGCTGATGAACAGGATCAACAACGTGGATTGCCAGGCGATGCGTCTCACGCCTTCGTCGTCACCTTCGCCGTGTCGACGGCTGATCAGAGTGCCCGTTGCAATCGACAGTCCGTAGCTCAAGATGGTGCCGACGGCGGCGACGTAGTCGCAGTTGGCGATGGCCGCGACCGCTGCGCGGCCCTCGACTCCGCCCAACCGCCCGATGATGTATGCGTCGACCAAATTGAAGGTGGTCTGCAGACCCATTCCGATGGCGAGTGGAACCCCGAAGCGCCCGACCTCGATGGCAAGGGGACCCTTGAGGATCCGCCGCACGTTGGGATGCATCGAAAGCGTGTCGAGGCGTGGCCGGGGCTCGGGGGTCTGGTCCGCAGTCACCCCTGGCGGAGGCGGGGCGAGCTCCCGCTCTTCGTTGGTCATCGGTCGGCTGTCGGTCATCGATCGCTGTGGCGCTCAAAGCAGCGAGTCGGGATCCCGAGCTTCTTGCGCTTCGATGCGGTGAGTGTGACCAGGCGCGACGTCACTGGGTCGTGGTAGCCGCTAGCGGCCGCCAACTCGTCGATTTTGCTGGTATAGAAGCGGGAGATTCGGGCCATCAGTAGTTCGCGCAAGTACTTTCCGACCAAGGAGGCCAGCATAACTAGCGGATCGCTCGCGTCGGCGTCTTGCAGGAAATGGAGCTCGCCGAGTCCTGGGAAGCGGTAGCTGCTGCGGGGGCGGCTTTGTTCCAGCACAACATGCAATCGGCCGGACAACGGTCCGAAGTGCTTAGGGTAGTCTGCTATCCCACCTACCTTGCCGCAGACGGCGTGCACGTCTTGGCCTACCTCGGCCCGCAGCGCGACCACCAGCCTCTCCATCGCGTGGAGATCGGCGGCAAACCGGTTGTGGCCCGATTCTTTGAGGCGGTTGAGCCGGCCCACACAGAGCGGGTTGGAGCGCACGGCAACAACCTCGACACCCCGCATCTTCATGGTAGCCAGGTGCCTCGTCACTCGGCGCACCACGTCGTCGCCTGCGATGAATGTCTCGGGTAACGTCGGCCAGCATTGTCTCATCGCGCGCTGAGGGCAGTCGGACTGGAGGTCTTCGATACTCTCGTGGCTGATGGCTGCCAGGAGTTGCTGGGGCGATGTCGCTCGAGGCAGCAGTGCTCGTGCCCAGGCCTCTCCCAACGCATGGTGGCCGAACGAAACCAGCCGTTTCGAGTCATCGAGGTCTTGTCGCAACTGTTTGGGTAGGCGGCGACCAAGCCACCGCGTGCCGTTCTCGTCGACTCGGGCCAATGTTGCGGTCACCAGCAGCGGACCGAGGCGCGCTCCGAGCCCGTTTTCGTCAGCGCCAATTCGGTAGAGGGGGGAGTGTGGGGCAGTCATCGACATCGAGGGTGTTGCCATACTTCCGGCGCAAGATCAGCTTGAAGGGTCGCCTAGACCTGGCTGCCGGGATTCATGCTACGGTGCTTGAGGCCCGCACATTGGCGGACGAGCCAAGTCGCTCTATCAGATGCGACACGC
Organism: Polyangiaceae bacterium; assembly: GCA_050298815.1. Classification (GTDB taxonomy): domain Bacteria; phylum Myxococcota_A; class Polyangia; order Polyangiales; family Polyangiaceae; genus SZUA-265. The sequence goes on along the minus strand of JBNKUV010000055.1, from coordinate 467,097 downwards.
TGACGGGCCACGGAATCCTTCAATGAGTTCTGCGTCTCAGTACAAGGTTTTGGTTGTCGAAGACGATCCTTCAATCTCGGCACTATTGGGCAAGGCGCTCGACAACGGCGGGTATCAGGTCGTTACCGCAGGAGATGGCGAAGCGGCGCTAATTCTCTGTGTTGAAGAGCGCCCCGACGTGATCTTGTTGGACGTAAACCTACCGAAGCTCGACGGCTTCTCCGTGGCAAAGCGTCTCAAAGGTGTCGATTCGCTCAAGAGCATCCCCATCATTTTCCTCACGGCCAAGGATCGGCCTGCGGACATGATCCTGGGTTTGCAGGCGGGGGCCAAGCACTACGTCACCAAACCGTTCAACATTGACGACCTGATGAAGAAGGTTCGCAAGTTGGTGGACTGAAGAGCGCGGCGCGCGCTAAGCGGGGCCATGCGAGTACGGGTTCTATTTTTCGCAGCCTTGCGAGATCGAGTGGGCCAGAGCTCCGTCGAACTAGACTTGCCGCCCGACGTGCAGACGATCTCACTACTCAGTGATCACCTGGAGCGTTCTGTCAGCGGTCTCGCAGGCGGCCTTGACAGCGTGCGCTTCGCAGTGAATGAGCAATTCGCGGACATGTCGCAGCTGCTCCAGGATGGGGATGTGGTGGCACTGATACCACCAGTGAGTGGGGGCTGAGCACTGCGGGGGCGTTGCTCGGCGGGTTCGGCTCGTGCACGATGTTCGCGCTTACCTCTTCTTCCGACGCCGAACGATGGCTCAGGCCTGAATTTCGACCTTGCCCACTGGATATCCAGCGGGACGGTATACTGCGTAGGACAGAGCCAGGATCTCTACCAAGATAACGCGGTAGATCACGTCCACGTCGTCCACGTCGATATGAGGGGCGTTCGCTTCGAGGGTTGCGTTGACGTGTTCATAGACGAAGTCGAGCAGATGGGGTTGCTCCATCGCGATGATGTCGTCCGTGTCCAGCGACTCCAATGGGTCAGCTCGGCGAAGTTCCTCGTCCAACGCCAGGAGTTCTTGGGTCGCAGCAATCGACTCGGCGCTCACCTGCTCCAGCTGGTGCTCGTGGGCTTGCTCGAACGCAAGCCAAATTGCCAGTGCCAAAAAGTAGCCTAGTGCAAGCGCCGTTTCGTCGAGGGGTTCGCTCAACACGTCACCAATGTGAGCTGCGAGTGCTGGTTGCTGGCGCTCGAAGCGGTCAAACGCTTCATCTAGCTGCGTGCGCGCTTCGTCTTCATCTTCTGCGAGGTTCAGGCGAACGCTGTCCAGGGCCGCTGCCGGCACTTTGGCATAGCCAGGCACCGGTCGAATCGCAGATGATCGTACCCACACCAGGTAGATCTAGCACGAACACTTAAGGGCGCGCCCCGTTTTCTCGTTTTGACCCACTCTGGGCACATCTGAATATTTCCGTGCCAAGTCGGTGGGTTGTCGCTTACGTTCAAGGTGTAGCGAGCAGGCGCACGCGATCGCTTTCAATCCAAGCCTCGAAACTACCCCAGTTAACCTGGGCTAGCCGGCCGCTCTGTCCAGTGAGGAATACCGAAGCTCCTTCAGGGATGGCGTCTGCTTTCACGTCGAGGGCCGTCGTCGTCAAGCGGTTCCCGCTCCTATCGAGGAGTTGGGCTTCGGAGGAAACAACAACGGCCTCTTGACTTGTGCGGTGGTAGTAGTCCGCGCCGGCTGCCAGACCCCCAAAACCCACGACGAACAACAGGCCCACCGCACAGCTGATCTGGCCTGCCAGGCGCGTTGGGCTATGCGGTGCGGTGCGCAACAGCACAAGCCCAACGCAAAGGGCTGCGGTTCCCAACAGCGCGAGGATCGCCCACACGTTCTCCGGAGCCAGGCCGACGATTGCCCGCGCTAGCGGGGGCTCCACTACTACCGGGTCTAGCCCTCGCTGGGCACGCAGGCGGGAGATTTCTCTTCGGACTGCGTTGAGCATTTCGGAAACATGTTCATCTCCTCCAAGCAGCACTGCGGATTCTCGTAGGCCGGCCACGACTTGACCCAAATCGCCCTCCCGCTGCTTCGGGCTCTCAGCGCGCAGCAGATAGGCGAGGGCCCGGTTATAACTCACGTCTGGGCTGACGATGCCCCGATCAGAAAGTTGCTCCAGAGAGGCGATTGCATCCGTGTACGCTCCTTTCTCCAGTGCAGCGACCGCCGCCTCGAAAGCTCGCATGGTCTCGCCGTGTTGGGTGGGTTCACTTTGAACCGGTATCGCCGAGGCGATGACGACGAGCCCAAACGTCATTGAGAGTAGAGTTGCAATCCTGCAAGGCCGACGATGCCACGTCGTGCCGCGCTGCGCAGTAGTGAAGGGGGAGTGGTGCCCTCCGTTCACTGATCGTCCTCCCGGCTGGATCTTGTACGGGTCTTGTTGAGTTGGGAGAGGACCTTTTCCGTTCGGGCGACGAGTGCCTCAGTCTGCCCGCTCTCCTGGGCGAAGCGCAGCTCATCGAGGGCCACGAAGATTGCCTCGACATCATTGGCGACGTGTTCCTCGACACCGACCTCGATGAGCTTCGTGGTCAGTTCCCGGCGCAACAATGCGCGGCCGCGGATGGCCGTCTTGTCTTCGATGCCGGAGAATAGCGCACGCTCGATGGCACTCGAAGCCGCTTTGAGGTCACCGGCTCGGCTGTAGTCCTTGGCCTCGTTCAGTGCATCAGCGGTTGCTCGGGCCTTTGACTTCTTGCTGCGCAATCGCTGTTGCGACCAGTTCGCCCAAAAGGTTCTCAAGCCACCGCTCAGTGCCACAGCCAATGGCGCTCCCAAGCACAGCCACCAAAACCAAGGGCGCGCCGTCAGCCGTGTCGTCCGCGGCTCTGAGAACTCGAGCTGGCGCCGCGGCGCCATACGTTCGCTGAGTCGAACCCGCGTTCGCTGACGGGGGGCGTCGTTCGCCTCCTCGACGCGTTCAGCGACTTCGATGGAGCCCAAACTTGCCTGTGCAACTTCGTAGCGCTTCTGGTTTGGGTCAAAGTACGGCAGGCGCAGCTCGCCCAAGTCGATTTTCCCCGAGGGTTCGACGTTTACCACGTACGTAAATGTTCGGACACCACGCACGTTGTTCTGTCGATCGGTATCGATTTGTTCTTGTAGTGTCGGCTCAAGCCACTCGACACCTTTCTGTTCGGGGGTGACGAGCCGGGCGGGGAGGTTTCCCGTGCCCTGCAACGTTGCAACGACGCTCAGGGAGTCACCCTGCTTGAGCTGTCGAGGGGAGACTTCGGCCTTCAGACGAAAACTACCGACATCTCCAGCCTGGTAATCCGGTGGACGCCCCTGCGCTGGCGGTTCGACGACCTCGAGCATCAGTCGATTGCTCGTACGTGCTATGCCGTCGTTGGACGTTCGGCTCCGGTAGCCAGCTCCCACGAAGGTGATTTCAGTTGGGCCGATTTCGAGTTTGCCGGTCTTGAGGGGGAACAGAGCGAAACGTCGGATGAGCACTGCCTGGTAGCGACGGCCATCAATTTCGACAGAATAGAGGCGTTGCCGCCCGCTGTTTTCCACCAGTGGATGAGAAAAGAAGTCCGTGCGGCGTGGCTCTCTGGGGTTGCCTTCCCTGAATCTTCCGCGCGAACCATAGGCGTAGACGCTAAGGGTAACTTGTTCACCCAAAACAACCTTCGTGTCACTCAATTCGGCGCGCAAGAACGCAACTTCGTCGGGGGCACGGTCCAAGCGGTATTCCGGAGGTGCGTCCGGCAGTGACGGGCTTGTTCTGCCCAGTAGGTCATCGAGCAGAGACCGGCCCCTCAAGTTGAAGGGGTCGTCATCGTCGTCGTCAAACGGACCGCGCGGCCTGCGAGGTCCTTGTCGCTGTGGCAGGCTTCCCGCTGGGACGACCTTCAGGCGCACCGTGCCGCTCGAGACGCGTCCCTGTGGGCCAGAGACGCTTGCCGGACCGACGGTGAACTCCCCCGATCGCCGTGCGGTCAGTTCCCAGGTGGCCGTGATGCCTGCCAAGCGTTGAACCCGCCCATTGACGAAGCTTATCTGATGGTTCGTCCCGATACTCGGACCGTGAAGTACGAAGTCTTTGCTCACCCGCAGTTGCGGCTCCCCCGGACTGTCTTCGCTGCTCATTGCCTTGGCTTGGACTCGAACAGTCTGCCCGACTTCGATGACGTCCGCGCTGAGCTCCAGCTGTACGTCGACTTCAGCCAACGCCGACGAACTCCACAACAGGCATGCCAGGGAAAGCACGACTGTTTCGAACACGCACCCTAGTGGGCGTCCCAAACCCCAGCGGACGCTGCAAGTCACGTTCGGTTCGGAGGTCACTTGTCCTCCATGTTCACCCGTACGCGGCCCTTACTGCCTTGATCGACGTGTTGAAACATCGGAGCCCGCTCCAGTTGGTCCAGAATGCGGTCATCTTGGCTCAAGGAAGGCGGTTTGGCGGGAGCGGCGCCTGAGGAAGAGGCAGCGGGTGGAGTCTGTTGGGGTTGTTGCTGTCCGTTAGAATCGTCCTGCTGCTGTTGTTCCTCAGCAGGGGTCTCCCGCTTGTCTTGATCGTCCTGCTGCTCCTGCTTCTGGTCTTGATCGCCCTGTTGTTCTTGCTTGTCTTGATCGTCCTGTTGCTCTTGCTTCTGCTCGTCGTTCTTGTCGTCCTCTTGTTCGTCGTCGTTGGGCTGCCCCCCGTCGCTGGGTGGCGGAGGCCCGGCGTCGGGCTCCGGCGGCTTGTTGTCGTCTTCCTCTTTCGCGCGCTGTAGCGCAATCGCACGATTGAAGGCTGCCTTCGTGCCCAGGTCCGTACCGGCGTCGCCGCCACCTCCAGGGTAGAGGGCGATTGCCTGATCGTAGCTCTCGACTGCGGCTCGGTAGTCGTAGCGTAAGAACTCGAGGTTGCCGCTGAGGTAGTAGGCTTGTGCTCGCAGTTCCAGCGGAGTGTTGGCGTCTGCGGCGATGATGCGCACGAGACGGAGTGCGCAATCTACCTCTTCGCTTCGCTTCGCGAGCAAGCCGGCCGCGTTGGGATCTTCTGGCGGCGGTGCAGGTTGTCCAAACGCCGCGCCGTAGCGCTCGGCGAGGCGGAACAACGTCAAGCCCAGGTCGAAGGTGGCGTAAGGAAGGTCGCGCACCTGCTCCGGCGTGCCGAGCGCGCCTGCCTCGCATTGGCCGGTACTGAGGTACTTCGTTAGCAGTTCGTTGGCAATCCCTGCGTCGGCCCCGCTCGCTAGCGCGCGCACGGCTTGGTCTACGACGGGGCTGTAGCGAGTGAAGACTTTTTGCTCTGCGTCTTCGCAGCCGACGAGCAACAGGCCCGCCGAAAGGAGGACGGCTCCCTTGCGGCGTCGAGCCACAGGAATGAACACCTCGAGCGTCAGCAACAACAAGCTCAACCCCAACGGATAAAAGAAGACATCCGCGTAGACCGTCTCGACCCGCTCAGCCAACTCCTCTGTCATCAATCGGCGCAGGTCGTCGGCTATCTCGTCGATTCCGGTCTGTCCTGCCTCGGGGCGGACGATCTTGCCGCCCGCAGCCCGGGCTACCTCTGCCAGCTGTGCTTCACCGGCTGCGGAAAGGGAGGTCGTCAACGGCTTGCCATCCTGGCCGCGGCGGATCCCGACGACCTGTCCAGTGGCGTCCACCTCGGGGATGGTTTCTGGCGCGCGCGTGCCGATTTGTACGACATCGACGGTAATTCCGTCCTTGCGAGCAGCTTGGGCGACCTCGACGGGATTGCCTTCCAGGTCTTCGCCGTCGGTCACCAACACGATTACTTTTTGGTGTTTCTTTGACAGGGGGTCTCGTGCCAAGAGTTCGCGCGCGGCTTCCAGTGCGCGAGCGATGGCGGTTCCGCCAATCGGCATGTCATTGGGCGTGGTTTGGCGGAAGAACTGGGCGATGGCTCCGCCGTCGCTGGTCAACGGAAAGCTCAGCGGTTCACCTGCGAAAGCCACAGCACCGAATCGCGCCCCCGGCAGATCCGAAATCAGCTTAGCGACCTCCGCCTTGGCTCGTTCCGTTCTCGATGGGCTGACGTCCCGAGCGAACATGCTCTTCGAGTAGTCGAGCACGATCACGCAATCGAGATTGGTCGCCGGGATCAGGCGCGTACCACGGCCATATTGAGGACCGGCAAGTGCGACGAAGGCGAATGCAACCGCCATTACCACCAGTGCGCCCTTGAGTGCCCTGCGTCCGCCCGCGCGCGCCGTGACCAATTCACTGACCAGCTCCGGTTGTCCGAAGCGCTGAGTGGCGGAAACGAGTCGTAACCCGCCAGCAATGTAGAAGGCCGCAATCAAGAGCGCCCCAAGGGCACCCAGTAGCCACCAGGGCTCCGAGAACCTCACGGGAACCTCCGCAGAATCAGGGACCGTAACAGCGCATCTAGGGCTAGCATCAGGACACCCGGTAGCAACAGAAACCGGTAGAGATCCTCGAAAGTGGCCACGCTCGCTTCGAACTTGGTCTTTTCCAACTTGTCCAAGACGTCGTGGAAGCTATCGCGCAAGCTTGCCGCATCTGTCGCGATGTACATCTCCCCGCCGGTCTTTTCGGCGATGTTCTTGAGCAGCTCCGGATTGACGGGGAAGCGGTATTGCCGATAGCGGGGTTGTCCAAATAGGTCGAAGCCGTCTTGCACTTCTACTTCGTCACCATCGCCAATTTGAATGGGGTAGACCTTGGTATCCACGACGTTGGCTAGGTGGGCCGCGTACTCTGGGTCGATGTTGCCGGAGTTGCTGTCACCGTCCGTCAGCAGGATGATGGCTTTGCTTTCCGCGTTGCTGCGACGCAGCCTCGCCACGGCAACGCCTACAGCGTCTCCGATGGCCGTGCCATTGGAGTCAATCAGGTCCAAACGCATGCGCGAGACCAAGCCATCGAGCAGGTGATAGTCCAACGTGGGCGGCGAGACGACGTACGCTGCTGTCCCGAACACGACGACGCCGATGCGGTCGGTTTTGCGGCGCGAGATGAAGTCACGCATCACCGCTTTGGCAGCATCCAACCGAGTTGGTCGCAGCTGCCTCGAAGGACGAGGGGACAGCTTGGCCAAATCGGGAGGCAAGTTGTCGACCACTGCGCGCATGGACCCGGATAGGTCGAGCACGAGAACCGCGTCGATACCTTCATCCGACGAGCTTTGCGGCACCACGCTATTGAGCGGTCGAGCCATTGCCAGCACGAGCATCGCCACTGCGACGGCTCTCAGCACTCCCGGCAAGTCACGGAACCAGACCCGCAAACCCCGAGGCCCCCCGGCCAGGCCCCTCACCGTCCCGAGGCGAAGCCGGACGCTGCGCGAGTCTTCTCCCAAGGTGCCTCGGTAGAACACGAACGGAACCACCAACAATCCTAGCAGGAACCAAGGGCGATCAATATGCGCTGTAAACAGCTCGGTTCCGCGGGCGATCAGCGGGTACGCCAACCCTAGACCAATGCAGGCCAAGACGAGGCCCGCCAGTACGACGTAGCGCAGCCAGCGACGGTGCCCCAGTCTTGCTGGGTACCGAAGGGAGTTCGCGGGCGCTTCTGAGTAGACCTTCAAGACTCCCCTCCTCGAGTTGGGGACTCGCCTGATGGCGATTCGACTGCCGCGGTCTTGCCCTCTGGCATCGAGCGACGCACCATCTGTTCGCTGCGGTCCAAGATGCCGTGGCACTGCGCCTCTGTCGGATCGACGTCAGCAAACCGCACCAAGTCGGATTCGTGAAGGAAGTGTTCGACGTCGTCGAGGATGGGCGCGGCGTCCGGCTGCTGCCTGAGCTGCTGCATGATTTCCGTCGTCGTACTCTCGAGTCCGTCAAAGCCGAAGCGGGATCCTAGGTACTCGCGCAGGGTGTACGTTACGCGATCGAAGTGATCAGCGAAACGCTCTTGCTCGATCAAGCGCGCGAGACGGATGTCGTGGAACTGTTCCATTGCGACGTCCCACGGAGGGCGTGGAGGTGGCGGAGGGGGCGTCGGCTTGGGTCGCTGCTGGTACCATCGCAACAACAAGTACGACAACGCTCCGAGCAGCAGCGCGACAGTGCCCCCGTAGGCCCCATTGCGCAGCCCCTCCCAAGACTCGCGCTGGCGTTGTGGTTCCGGGTTCCTCTTGGGTTTCGCCGAGGGCTCGTTTGCCGTAGGATCCTCTACCACGAGGACATGCGGTTTGGTGCACAGCGTGATGACCTCACCGCTTGCGCGGGACATCGCAACCGGTAGCGGTGGAAGCAATAGCTCATGCCGGCCTGGCTCCTTCGGCAGCGGAACGAGTGCCAGCTGGAGAACGCTTCTGACGGCGGCGCCATCTTCGTGACGCATTACCCGCGGCCTGCCCGGGCCCTTGGCGTCCGGGACGATGAAGCCTCGAGCTTCCAGCGCTTTGACAGCATCGCTGTCGGCGCGGATTTGCAACGGGCCAGGCAAGACGCGTTCGCCCAGGCCATGCACGACTTCCACTTCGAGCACGGCGTGATGACCGCTCGTGCCGCGCTCTGGGAAGCTTTCCCGCACCTCCGGACGTGCCTTGCCCTCAGGGATGTGCTCGACGCACGTTGCACTGGTTGGTGTGGGGGCTGTGTCAGTGGACGTTGACGGCGCGCTCGGTGCCATCGGCACCGCGCCGGCGTCCGGCCGGGTCTTCATGTCCCGGCCTCCGGCGGCTCCGCCAGCGTTCTGCGCAGCTGCCGGAGCCACGAAGACCAGGCCACACACGACAGCGGCGAGTGCCATTCTGTGCTTTGCTACGAGGGTCATCGATAGGCTCGCTTGGCCCTGCGCGCGAACAGCTCGCGCAATGGATTGATGTAGGGGCGGTCCGTGCGCACCACCGCGTGATCGAGTCCGAACTTCTTGAACAGCCTCAGTTGCTGTTGCCGTTGCGATTGCATGTGCTTTCGGTAGTGCTCCCGCACGCTGGCGCTCGCTGTATCCACCAAGATTTCCTCCCCCGTCTCCAGATCTTCGAAGGTGGCAAGCCCGACGTCTGGCATTTCGTCATCCCTTGGGTCCGCCAGCAGAATCGGGATGAGGTCGTGCCGGGCGGCCGCGAGGGACAGGGCTCGCTCGTAGTCCGTAGAGAAGTAGTCGCTCAGGCAGAACGCGACGCTGCGCCGGCGGGCTACCTTGGCAAGCGTGTGCAACCCCGCCGCAATATCAGTTCCCGTACCCTTTGGCTCGGCACCGAGGATCTCGCGAATCACGCGCATCACGTGCTTTTGACCCTTCTGGGGTGGCACGATCTTCTCGATGCGGTCCGAAAACAGAATTAATCCGACGCGGTCGTTGTTCTTGATCGCTGAGAACGCACACAGCGCCCCGACTTCGGCAGCGACGCGTGCTTTTGAAGCGTTCTGGGTACCGAAGAGCTTGCTGCCGGAGACATCCACAAGGAGCATCACGGTCATTTCTCGCTCTTCGACGAAGACCTTGACGTACGCCTCGTTCATCCGGGCGCTGACGTTCCAGTCGATCGTGCGCACGTCGTCGCCGGGTTGGTACTGGCGCACCTCGCGGAACGCGAGGCCCTGGCCTTTGAAACCCGAGGTGTAGTTGCCCGACAGCTGTTCGTTCGCCAGCCGATTGGTGGTGATCTCGATTTTGCGCAGCGCTTTGAGCAGCTCTTTGGGTATCACCTGTTACTCCTAGGCGGCGGGCCTTGAAGCCACGCTCTGCGTTCTGTTCACCAACGTGAAGAACGTCGCTAGAGCCCCAGTCAGGGAACCTCGACGACTTCGAATACGCGACGCACCACGTCTTCAGGGGTGACTTCTTCGGCTTCCGCTTCGTAGCTGAGTACCATGCGGTGTCGCAGTACATCAGGTCCAATGGCTTTGACGTCTTCAGGAGTGACATAGCCTCGGTGACGTAGGAAAGCGTGTGCTCGAGCGGCCAAACTGAGTGCGATGCTGGCGCGGGGGCTCGCTCCGTATTCGATTAGCGGAGCCAAATCACTCAGGCCGGTCTGAGAAGGCTCGCGGGTCGCAAAGACGATGCTCACGATGTAGTCCTTGACGCGGTCGTCCATGTACACGTCGCGGACGATTTTGCGCGCTTCGAGCAGTTGTTCGGGCTCGATCCTCGGCTGAGCCGGGCCGACGGGAGCGCCGGTCATGCGGTCCATCACCAGACGCTCTTCAGCTCGCGACGGGTAGCCAACTTTGACCATCAGCATGAACCGGTCCACCTGGGCCTCCGGCAAGGGATAGGTGCCCTCTTGCTCGATCGGGTTCTGCGTGGCCATCACCACGAAGGGGTCGGGGAGCTTGTATGTCTTGTCGCCGATTGTCACCTGCCGCTCCTGCATGGCTTCCAGAAGCGCGCTTTGGACCTTCGCTGGCGCGCGGTTGATTTCGTCCGCCAGTACCAGGTTGGCGAAGACGGGACCGAGCTTGCTGGTGAAGTCACCAGTTTTTTGGTTGTAGATCACGGTGCCGATCAAGTCAGCGGGCAGCAGGTCGGGGGTGAACTGGATGCGGGAGAAGTGAGCAGATATCGCCTCGCACATCGTTCGTACGGTCAGCGTCTTGGCCAAGCCAGGGACGCCCTCGAGCAGCACGTGGCCGCCCGTCAACAGGCCGACGAGGAGGCGCTCCACCATGTACGTCTGACCAACGACGATCTTGCCGATCTCGGCTAGCAGGTCGTCGACGAAGGCGCTCTCCTTCGCCACCAGCTCGTTCAAACCACGGACGTCTTGCATAGCTATTCTCTTCGCTTTTGGGATCGGGGGGCTGGCGCGCGTATATCGTGCGAGCAGCTGCGCTGACAATCGGCCCGTGCTGAATATTCCAGACGTTTCCAACACCTCGCTGCCACAGCAGTCAGGGTGTCGGCCCGATGTCCGGATCGACTCTGCCCCAGATCCGGCTCATTCTGGGCGCCATCGCCTGATGGACGCCGTTTCCCTCTGCCTCAGCTTGGCGCTCTCCATTGCGCTACCCCACGCCGTCGTGCGCTGGGATGAAAAGCAAGTGACAACGGACCGACGGCGGTGGGTGTGGAACAATGCCTCCCACTGGAGTGCCATCGTCGCGTTCAGCTGGCTTGCGGTGATTGTTCACTTTTGGCGGACACGAAGGAGTGTGCTGGGTGTTGTGCTGGGTGTTGTGGTTGCGTCGCTAGGCTTGTGCGTCCAGGGGCTATTGGTCTCAGCCGTCTCGTGGTTGCTCAGCGCCTGATGTGTGTCTCTGCGACCAGTACTGCCCATCTCGACGCGTGGGTGGGCATTCTTCCGTGCGGGCTGGCTTTGACCCCGAATTGACATCGAGTTCGGAATTGCGACCTACACCAGCCTCGACGGCAACACCCAGGGCGGCGAATGTCCCATGGTAGAAACGCTGCCCATTGGACCGGCCATGACGCAAACTGCGTCGGACTTCTTGGGCAGCTCTGATGACCTCATCCGGGATTCAGACACGCCGACGGCAGAAAGCATCGTTGCTGCCACGGCGCTGCTCGAGGCAGTCAACACGGGCGGGCCGCGTGCCATCATTCTCGCGACAGACGGCGCTCCCGATGACTGCGACGAGCCCAACAGTCACGGTCCCGCGCAGCAGCAGGCGTCAGTCGCGGCTGTCGGCGCTGCCCTGGCCAAGAACATCGAGACGTACGTCATCAGCGTGGGGGATGATGTTGCCGAAGACCACTTGCAGGACCTGGCCAACGCGGGCGTTGGCGTGGACTCGGGTGCCCCGTACTACGAGGCATTGAACGCGACGGCGCTTGCGGATGCGTTCAACGAGATCATCTTCGGGGTTACCCCATGTGAGTTCGAGCTGAACGGTACGGTCGAGGTTGGCGCTGAGAGCCAAGGTACCGTCGTTGTGGGTGGTGTCTCTGCCCTCTATCAAGGCGAAAACGGCTGGGACATGCCAAGCCCGAGCACCGTCACGCTGTCGGGTGCGGTGTGTGAGGCGGCCAAGGCGGGCGCTCTGGTAGAGATTGACTTTCCCTGCCAGACCTTCGTACCGAACGCGAAATAGGCACAATCGCGTCCGCACGGTTGACACTAGGCGGAGCGGGAACTCGAACTCGGCAGTTCGCTGCTAGGCTCTGCTTCTACGGCTCTGTTGCGCGTCTGAGACACCGCGGAATCCGGATTGAAGCAGTTGGTAATTTCGTCCAACAGGGCCTGGGTACCGGCCGTCTTGCTGATGACCGGGCCTAGCGCGACTGCTCGTGAGAAAGTAGCGGTGTCCGTTCTCGCCGTGAAGAATAGAACGCGATCGACCACTTTGCCGTCGAGCAAATGTCGTCCGAGTTCGATGCCGTCGCCGTCGCCGAGATCGACGTCCAAGATGGCGAGCTCGAACTTGCCCCCGACGCTCATCCCCTCCGCGTGAGACAGGACGCTACTCACCTCGTAGTGGTGCACGCGTAACAGACGCTTGACGGCGCGAGCCACCAGTGGATCATTTTCGACGTGCAACACTCGTCGCATGGGTCACCGACCAGTGTAGACGATTGGCGCCAAATGACGATTCAAATGCCAGCTCGGTGCGTCCACAAAAGGTAGTCGGGCGTACCCCAACGTCAGGAGTCGTATAGCTTTGCCTCTGCCAGCTCCGCGATACTGGCCTAGAAAGGGCAGCTTCTTCGACCATGGCGGGAAACATCTGCAATTGATGATGGCGCCGGCACGTTTGGCTTGCTGGATCAAGCACTCGGGGGCTTGGCCATGTCCGCGGGGTGTGGGCGGCCCACGACTCCCAAATAACGCTGTTTCGTGATTTTGGGTGCCCCCACGACCCCATAATGGTGCTGTAACGGTAACGGTTCCGCCGAGGGCTCCCGGAGGGCGCGTGTTAAGAGTACGCCGTCAGGCTCTGCGTCGGCACCAGTGGATTCAGCTACAAAGTGTCGCGGGGCGTCGCGAGACATCCAACGGCCCTTGGACTTTCTGTGCTAGGCATTACCTGTGTTTGGTGAACGCCTGGGCTCAGTTCCATTTCAGGGGACGAGGTGCTGCGGGATGCGGGGATAGCGTCGTGCACCGGTGACACCGAGCCCGAGGGTTATCGGTTCCGCTGGTGGCCACCGCGGACTTCGCCTAGATGCCCGGGGGCAATCGCGGTGGGGCCGTGACCGGACGTGAATGAGTCGTAAGCCAGCTCGACCGGTCGACAATCACTCACAGGCCGAACGTCGGAAAGGAAGCTGACGAACCACCCCTCCGCCTGCCGGTGCTTTCGTCGGGATGGTCGCCGGACGCCAGCTCGGCCACGAGCCAGGGGCTTCGGACGCTGCCACCGCTCCACCGAAAGCGGCCAGGGAAGCGGCAACCCGGCGGGGCCAGACCCCTCGCCGATCGAAGGCGCGGCCCGCGGCGCCCCGGCGCGCGTCCCACGATTCTGTGTTATGACGCGCTCCGCGTCATGTACTTCCAAGACATCATCCTGAATCTGCAGAGTTTTTGGGCCGACCGAGGTTGTCTCGTCGTACAGCCCTACAATTCGGAGGTGGGGGCTGGCACCTACAACCCCGCTACAACCCTGCGCGCGATCGGGCCCGAGCCGTGGAACGTCGCTTATGTCGAGCCATCTCGGCGTCCGACAGATGGGCGCTATGGAGACAACCCCAATCGACTCCAACAGTTCACCCAATTCCAGGTCATCCTAAAGCCGAGCCCCCTCAACATCCAGGAGCTGTACCTGGAGTCTCTCGAGGCGCTCGGGACCAGACCACTCGAACACGATGTGCGTTTCATCGAGGACGATTGGGAGAGCCCGACCCTGGGAGCTTGGGGCCTCGGATGGCAAGTCTGGTTGGACGGACTCGAGATCAGCCAGTTTACCTACTTCCAGCAAGTCGGCGGCATCGACTGTAAGCCGGTCAGTGGTGAGTTGACCTACGGCTTGGAGCGTATCGCGATGTACCTGCAGGATGTCGACTGGGTATACGACCTGCAATACGACGCCAGGACCAAGTACGGGGAGCTATTCAAGCGAGCCGAGTGGGAGTGGTCGACGTACAATTTCGAAGAGGCTGACGCAGCTGCGCACTTTAGAGCCTTCGACCACAATGAGGCGGAAGCGAAGCGGCTGCTCGCGCGCGACGAGGACCCACTGAAACAACTGGTGCTTCCAGCGTACGATTTCGTCGTCAAGGCGGCGCACGCTTTCAACGTATTAGACGCTCGCGGCGCGATCAGCGTGACCGAGCGACAACGCTACATCCTACGGGTGCGGACGCTGGCGCGCGCTGTGTGCCATGCGTGGCTAGCCCAGCGGGAGGCCCTCGGCTTTCCGCTGCTGGAGCGGTCAGCCAAAGCAGCGCAATGAAACCGGACAGGAGTGATAGCGCTGCATCGGGGCGACCGTTCGTGCTCGAACACGAAGTGCTCGCCGCCGAGGGGGCTACCCGTACCGCGTTGGTGGTGCACGGTGCTTTGGGATCGGGTCAGAACTTCCGCGGTTTTGTGCGCAAACTGGCCTTGGCCCGACCGGAGTATGCCTTCGTGTTGGTGGACCTGCGGTCTCACGGACGCAGTCGAGGTGCACCTCCGCCCCACACGATGAGCTCTGCTGCGACGGACTTGGCTGTCTTGGCGGAGAGGCTTTCGGAAACCCACGCCGCATTGCCGCCCGTCACAACGCTGATTGGCCATTCGTTGGGGGGTAAGGTGACGCTCACCGCCGCCCGAGAACACCCAGGGCTCGCTACGCAGGTGTTCGTTCTCGACTCGGATCCGGGGACTCGAGATCCCGCCTCGGCCCACGAGATTCACACCGTCATACGCGGCGTGCGTTCAATCAGCATGCCGGTAACGTCTCGTAAGGAAGTCGTGGATGCGTTGCGCAACCAGGGCTTCAGTTCTGGTCTGGCAAGCTGGATGACGACGAACTTGCAGCGCATAGGAGAAGTGCTCGACTGGAGCTTCGATCTGAATGCGATTGAAGCGCTTCTTTCCGATTACTTTCGACAAGACCTGTGGCCGTGCGTGGAATCCCCGCCAAGCGGTGTTGTCGTCGAACTGGTCATCGCCGAAAATAGCGACCGGTGGTCAGATGAGATGCGAGCCCGCGCTGCCCGAATCGACCCTCGCACGGGCACACGGGTTCATCACATCCCGAACGCCGGTCATTGGCTGCACGTCGACAATCCCGACGCACTTCGGGATCTGCTGACGGCGACACTGCAGTAGTGCCTGCGCTCAGCGCGGAAGTTCGCTCAGCACGACCTCGGCGTTGGTACGTGCCCTGGCCATGGTGTGGTCGTCGAGTCCGAGCGCGTCCTGGGCGATACCCAGGGTTGCCGCCGCCACCTCGTTTCGCATGCCCATGTCCATCTCCGTTACCAAGGCGTCGGCAAGGGCTACTTGCGCGGCCATGGGGTGAAGCTTTTGGGTGGCACTCTCGTAGTGATGGTGTCCGAGCACTAGCCCCATTTCATCGGGGAGCCCCCAGCTCTGCTGCAGTAGCTCGTTCGCGGCTTCGTGGTGTTCCATCACTGCAGGCCAAACGGCGTCGGGGATGGGGCAAGGGCTGTTGCCGTAATGTTCACTGATAGCGATGAATCCCGCAGCGATGCCAACATCGTGGAGCAGACCGCACATGAAACATTGCGCCGGGTCCATGCTGGTGTACTTCGACAACGCGCGGCACACGTGGGCTGCAGCGGAGCTGTGTTGCCTAAGTTGTTCCATCGTGCCTTCGTAACCCGGCGCACGGAAAATCCTCAGGTTGACCGCCGTCTCTAGAAACAGTTCTGTTACGCGACGCATGCCCAAGCGAGCGATCGCGCCTTCAATTGTGCAGATCTCCGAGCTGGCTCGGTGCACCGCAGAGTTGGCGACCCGTAGTGTGACTGCCGTCAGCATGGGATCCTGCTCGAGCAGGCGGGCTACATCGCGTATCTTGACGTTCGCATCGCGGGTCATTTCCACGAGCTGCAGGGCAACGCGCGGCAGCATTGGCGGCGTGTAGTCCGGAGAATGGAAGGTTTCGAACAACCACGTTGCCACGTCGGTCGCTGGTGGGGGGATCGTCGTATCCGCCGGCAGATCCAGCGGGGCAGATGTCTCAGGAGAGGGCGTCGAAGTCATCAAGGGTCTTGTTGCATGCAACGACCCGAAACGACGCAGGCTTAACCCTGGTTCGGCTCGTCAGGCGCTGTGCCCGCGTCGCGCACGCTGTGCGGAACCATCCCGCATGTGTTCATAGCCAGCACACCGTCAGTGCGTCACCGCCGTCCTCGGGAGCGGCTGGCTCCCAGCGCGCGACATGGGGTGAAGTGCCAATGTACTCACGGACCGCATCCTTCATCGCTCCCGTTCCATGCCCGTGAAGAAAGAATGCGGCTCGCTCCTCCGCCTGCAACATGCGGTCGATGAAGCTATCTATTTGGTCGAGCCCTTGCTCCACGCGCAGGCCGCGCAGGTCGCAGGTGTTCACTGAGGTGCGGCTGGGAACATAGAAAGACTCTGCCGGTGTGGCGTCGCTTCGTACGCGGCCTCTCGGCGGAGTGGCGGCTGCCACTGGGGTGGGGCTGGCCGCCTCCAGTTTGGTAATGGGGACTGTCATTTTGATGCCCCCGACGTTGACCCTCACGCTGCCTCTTTGCGGTGCGGCGAGCACTTCGGCGGCAGCCTTGAGGTGCGGGATGCGGACCCTTTGTCCTGGGACGAGCTGTGCGGGTTCGATGGGGTTCTCGGGTGCTTGCGGGGCCAGTGCCTTCGTCAACGTGCCCTCGAGCGTCACCGGGGCTGCTGCGCCACTGAGCAGTTGCTCGGCCCGGCGGACGCCCACAGAGCTGGGCTCGACTTTGCGCAACTCCTCCTTGGCTCGCCGCACCAGCGCGCGTGCCTCGAGGACCTCCATCGTCAACGCCTGGGCCTCCTTGCTCAGCCGGCGACGCTCTTCTTCGCGGGCTCGCTCAGTTTCTCTCTCGAGTTGGCGCTTGAGTCGCTGCTGTTCGGAGAGCTCCGCTTCTGTGCGAACGCGCATTTCCTTCAACTGAGTACGTTCTGCCTCGAGTTGCTCGAGCAGCTCTTGTTGGTGGATCTGCTCCTTTGGTAGGGAATCGCGCGCATCGCTCACGATCGCCAGCGGGATTCCAAATCGCTCGGCCACCGCGAGCGCGCTCGACTGCCCCGGAATGCCCACCAACAACTCGAAGGTGGGTTGCATCGTCTTCAGATTGAAGCCCACCGAAGCGTTCTCGAACGCGTCTGGCAGCGCGATCGCCAACTGCGTCAAGCGCTGGTAGTGAGTGGTTGTGGCTACCGCTGCTCCTCGCTCCACGAGACCCTTCAAGATGGAGGCGGCGAGTGCTGAACCCTCGTCGGGATCGGTGCCGCCGCAGATCTCGTCGAGGAGAACCAGGGTGCCGTCGTCGCAACGCGTGATGTAGTCGGAAAGGCGGGTGATGTGAGCGCTGAACGTCGAGAGCGATCGGCTGATGGACTGCTCATCACCGATATCCGTCACCACTTCTGTGAACCAGCCCAGCTCACTCCCCGCATCGCAGGGCACGGGCAAGCCGCTCTGCGCCATCCAAACCGCCAAGCCGAGGCATTTCAGCGCCACAGTCTTGCCGCCGGCATTGGGGCCGGAGACGACCAAGCATTGACCCGCCTTCAACGCCAGGTCGTTGGGCACGACGTGCTGCTCATCTCCGATGAGAAGCGGATGTCGCATCTGGCGCAGGCACAGCGTTCTCCCGTCGGCGAATGTCATGGGCTGCGCGCGAGCACTATCCGCCCAGCGGGCGATCGCCGCGACGAAGTCCGCGGCGATGCAGTTTCCGTAGGCCTGCCCTAGCTCTGGTATGTGCGCTCGAGCCGCATCACTCAGGTCGACGAGCACTTTCGCTTCCTCGCGTAGCAGCTCGGCCTCCGTTACGTAGACACGGTTGTTGAGCTCCGTCAGCTCCCGTGGTTCGACGTACAGTGAATTGCCGGAACCGCTCGAGCCGAGAATCATCCCGTCCACACGGTGGGGCGAGTCAGCGCGCACTGGTAAAACGAAGCGGCCCCCGCGTTCGGCGACGAATTGGCCAGAGAGTGAATCCTTGTACTTGCTCAGTAGGTCTTGGCTCGTGCGCCGCAGCTTCTCCCGCGCTGCGGCAAGACTTCGGCGGCCACTGCGCACGCCAGGGGACGCGCCGTCGAGGATCTCACCGTGATCGTCTATCGTCTGCAGAATGCGGTCGCGCAATCCCGCCAATTCCTTCGCACACCACAGGAGGCTGTCCAGCTCAGGACATTGCTCCCTGTGATGCACGATGTGCTCGCGGAGGCGAAGGGCCTGGGTGATGACCTTCGCGGCGCAGCAGAGCTGAGTTGCGGAGCCCGGGGAACCGCGAACCAAGGTGGCACACAATTCCCCGACCTCGGGAACTTCGCGAACGGGTAGGGCGGCGTCCTTCTCGATTAGGAAGAGCGCTTCTGCAACCCGGCGCTGAGCGCGCTCGGCAGCATCGCTGCCTTCGAGCGGGCGCATGGCCAGGAGTGCTTCTTGCGCTGCCCCCGTCGCCGCGTAGCGCCCGATACGAGTCAGCAGTTCCTGCCACTGCAGATCTCTGGCGGTTTTCTCAGCGCTTCCATTCGAGATTGAACTCGGAGGTTCCACGCCCGGTGGCTTATAGCGGCGCAGACCGGTTGTCGACCCGCGCCGACCAGGTGGTTGCCCAAAATCGCGCGAAGCAGCAACATAGCCGGATGTGCCCGTCTGACGACGCCCTTGAGGAATACCGCAAGAAGCGGGACCCAGGAGCGACCAACGAACCCTTCGCGGGCCCCGCGGCAGGGGCGACCAAGGCGGGCACCAAGGTTGGCGACTTCGTGGTGCACCTGCACGCCGCCACGCGGCGGCATCACGATCTGCGCCTGCAGGTTGGTTCCGTTCTCAAGAGCTTCGCTGTGCCGCGAGGCCCCAGTCTCGACCCTGCTGACAAGCGGTTGGCGGTTCAAACTGAGGACCACCCCATCGAGTACCTCGACTTCGAGGACGTGATCCCCGAAGGCTCCTATGGCGCGGGCCCGATGATCGTTTGGGATATCGGACGCGTTCGATGGTTGGAAAACCCACCGGAACAGGGCCTGCAGACGGGCAAGCTCGACTTCGAATTGTATGGTCGCAAACTCCGCGGTCGCTTCGCGCTCGTGGAAACGACCGGTCGTGTCCAACCGCCGCCGAAACAGCGACAGTGGCTACTGCTGAAGAAGCAGGACGCGCACTGCGTGCCGGACGGAGAACGTTGGCTGGAAGACAACCAGTGGAGTGTGTTTTCTGGACTCAAGGTGGAGGAGCTGTCGGAGCGCGCCAGGTTCGAGGGGGACCTCTTGCACGACGCCGAGCGACTTGGCGCCGTCCGGCGAAGTGCCCCGCCGTTCACCACCATCGTCCCGATGCTGTGCGCTTCAGATGGGGCGGAACTCGACGACACACAGCGGGTCTACGAGTTGAAGCTCGACGGCGTGCGCATCCTCGGGGAACGCACCCACGACGGTGTGCGCTTGAAGTATCGTAAAGTCAACGCGCTGACTCCCAGCTATCCAGACGTTGAGCGGGCGCTCGCGACACTCTTCGCGAGGGAGTTCGTCATCGACGGCGAGATCGTCACATTCGACGAGGCTGGGCGTCCGAACTTCCAGCGCTTGGCACCACGGATTCACGCCAAACGACCCCTCGACGTACGCCGAGCTGTGGCCGAAGTCCCAGTCAGCTACGTGGTGTTCGACCTATTGCGACTAGGTCCCTACGACCTGACCGAGCTACCGCTCGTTGAGCGCAAACAGCTGCTTGCCAAGTTGGTTCCCGGAAAAGGTCTGGTACGCCTGCTCGATCACCTACCCGGCCTTGGGACGCCGTTGTTTCAGTTAGCTACGGACCAACACTTGGAAGGTGTGGTCTCGAAGCTAGCGAACTCGAAGTACCGCGCAGGACCGGGGCGTACTGGTGATTGGGTAAAACACAAGTGTCGTCGAGAGGCCGAGTTTGTCGTCGTCGGTTGGGTCGAGGGCAAGGGCAGCCGTCAGTTGGGGGCTCTGGAGTTGGCCACCTTTCGCGGGCCCGAGCTCGTCTACCGCGGGCGGGTTGGCGGAGGCATGAGTGATGCGATCCTCAAAGACGTGGCACAGAAGCTCGCTGCACTGGCCGTTTTGGAGATGCCAAGCGTCGTGGCTGTACCGGAACAGAGGAGCGGACGGCATTGGGTCAAGCCGGTGTTGGTCGTGCGGGTTGAGTATCTGGAGTGGACCGATGACCACCACCTTCGCATGCCCATTTTCAAGGCGTTGCTCGATGGCGTACCCGCAAGCGCTTGTACGGCCTCCCCCCCAGAGGAGTTTCTGGAGCAAGAAGCCGTGCATATCCCAACATTCACCGGGAACGATCCGCTTTCCGGCCTGCGCGCTCAAGTCTCGAACAAGGACAAGGTATTTTGGCCCGAGGAAGGCTACACCAAGGGGGACTTGATGGAGTACTACGCGCGCATCGCGCCGGCTGTATTGCCGCACCTCGCAGGACGCCCGGTGATGCTCGTTCGTTATCCAGATGGAATAGACGGCAAGCATTTCTATCAGTGGAACACCCCCACCGGCACTCCCGACTGGCTTCGCACCTTGCAGCTCCGCCACGAGGAGCGAGATGGCAAGAACGTCACGACGTTCCTGATTGATGACGTGGACTCGCTGGTGCACATCATCAATCTCGGCTGCATCCCCATCCACGTCTTGGCTCGTCGCGAACAATCTCTGGAGCATTGTGATTTCTTGACCATCGACTTCGACCTCGGGGACCAACCTTTCAAAGAAGCCGTACTGCTGGCGTTGGGTCTCAAAGACCTGCTCGAGGAGCTAGGACTCGTCGGCTATCCCAAGACGTCCGGCCAGACGGGGTTGCACGTGTTCATTCCGGTTGGTCCGAAGGTGCCATTCGAGGTTTCGAAGGTGCTCGTGGAATTGCTGGGACGCATGCTTCAGGCCCGTTATCCCGAAACGTCTACTATGGAGCGCCGGGTGCGCGAGCGTGGCGGTCGGCTCTATATCGATACCGGCCAAACCGGAAGATCCCGCACCATCGTGGCGCCCTATTCGGTCCGTGCCTACCCCGGGGCGCGGGTTTCGACGCCATTGTATTGGGAGGAAGTTCACCTGGCTCTGAAGCCCGAGGCATTCAACATGTTTACCTTGCCTGAGCGTTTCGCCCAAAAAGGAGATCCGATGGCAGAGATCTTCGATGAACGCCCAGACATCCTGACGACGGTCTCGAAGTTGGAGCGTTGGGTCAAGGTTTGATGCTGCACGCACCCATAGGAAGTCGAGCAGAAGCTCTCCTTTACGTCGCCGTGCATGAGGGGACCCCCGGTGATCTGGAGCACTACTCCAGAGTCTGCGACGGGCAAAGCAGTGTGCTCGAGCTCGGCTGCGGCGATGGGCGAGTGCTGGCTGGAGTCATGCAACGGACGTCGCGACGGCCCCGGCGCATCGTCGGTTTGGAGCGCCACCCCGGCATGATCGCGTTGGCCGTCGAGACGCTGACCGGTCAGGCTCAGATCGTCTCCGGGGATATGGCTCGCTTCGAACTGAACGACACCTTCGATCGGGTGCTGATCCCCTACTCGTCGTTTTGGTGCTTGCGTTCGGACGCCAAGGTGACCTGTCTAGAATGCATCGCGAAGCACCTGGCACAGGGAGGGCAACTTCACTTCGACGTGTACGATGCGGAAGAGCTGTGTAACGAGGTCGACGGTGGGGGGGCAGGGCCAATTGTCGACGAGCTCGAACCTTTGACCACGGTGGTCGTCGAGGATGCGGAGTTCGACGTGTTCGAGCAGAATCGTACTTGGGTGGCAGAGCAACGGCTGGAGGCCATCTTCGAGTACCGTGCCCATTCGTCGGGGGAGGTGTGTTCGCGCCAAGTCATCGAGCATCACTACTTGTCGTGTCGGGAGTTGACCCAGCTCCTGAGTGAGGCCGGATTTGAGCCGCCCGCTGTCCTGGCGGAACGCGACGGTCAGCTGTTCGCCGTCACCCAGCTTCGCTCCTAGGGGGGCGTCCCAAGTTTCTGTCCTGCTGCGAGGCAGGATGTCGCAAGTGATCGTCCTGCAGAATCAACCGAGGCAGCGGAAATGCCGCGACTCCCCCAAACCTGAGTAGCTACATCACGAGGCACTGCTCGATAGTATCCACGTCGTTGGCGTGCATGGCGCACTCGAACTGCGAACGGCTGACCTGCGCGGCACACTTCTCGAATTCGAAGCGCGGGTTATCTTGAGCGAGACGGCGCGCCTGGGCCTGCTTCTCTGCAACTTCTAGCTGACTGACATCGGGGTTTTCGCTGCGGAGCAACCGTTCGGTGTAACGATCCAAGAGGGCGGAGCACTCGGCATCGGACAAGGGCGTGGCGCAGGCGCAGAGTTGGGTGATGGACAACGCAAGCAGAGGTCCACAAGGGTGGACGCGGCTCCATTGCCGTCCGACCAGAGCCCACACAGCTATCCGCCGCGCGGGAAGGGCAGCCATCAGTCGAAGCACTCTTCCACTATTTGCTTCGCACTCGTCGCCGATTCGACGCAGTCCAGGGATCGTTTCGAGATGCGGCGTCCGATGCAGTCCCGCTGGGCTGTTTCGCTGAAGCGCTGTTTCGTTTCCTCGATTTGCTGCGCGACGTTGCCCGGCTCGGAGATGTTGGCTTCCTTGAGCTCCAACTCCGTGATGCGAGTGACGATTCGCTCGCAGTCCTCCGCCGTTGCCGGTTTGCCGCACGACAGCGAAAGGACCGACGCGATCAGGCTGCTTCCGAGGGGAATGAAGTCTATGTGGTGGGTGAACTTTGCCATGCTGACGACAACGGGCCCGAGTGAAGCTCGGGTCTGGCTGGAGTGGCTATCCCTCTGCTCGGGACGGGCCATGCCCTGGTGCCGGCAGAATGGGGGTACACTTCTTTGGTCGCAACCTTCATCGTACCGCTAGATGTGGGCGGATTTGGACGGCTGTACGGCTCCTGCTAGACTGATTCTTCAGGTGTTTTGACGATGGGACAAGGCGCATCACAGAGCCCCGAGGCATTCCTCGACAAAGCGCTTCGGGCAGGGGATGCAGGATTGCGGGCAAAATATGCCACGCGCGGTCTGTCCCACCCGACCGTCGAGCGCGACACTCAGGTACTCTTACTGCGGCAGCTGTACCTGGCGCATCTGGAGCGAGAGCAACTCTCCGAAGCTCGCACCATTGCGGAACAAATGACGTCGCTTCAAGAATTGTCCGAAGTTGCACACCACGACGCAGCCCGCGCCTGCATCGGTTTGGGGGATCTCCAGGCGGCCGCTCGGCATTTTCGGGTAGCTGCGCGGTCGGGCCCCGCGAATCGCCGCGCTCTGCATTACTGGAGCATCGGCAGAATGGCGTATCTGCAGGGGGACCACGCTCAGGCCGCCGCGGCGTTTGCTCGAGCGGTGCGATGGGGCGTCGACAATCAGGCCTTGTATCGGGCTCATGAGGCGCTTGCGAAGCACCACCTTGGCCAAGACGTTGATCTGAGGCGGGCCTACGAGGTGTTAGGAGCCGTCGAGCCGCTCCCGCTGTATGCGGAGTTCGTGGGTGCGGCCATTTTGGTGCAGCTCGGTGAAGTGAGATTGGCCAGCTCTCTGTTGCGGCAGTTCCTGCGTCAGGCTCGGGCCTCCGCGCTGGAGACTGCGGTTGGGCTGCGGGCCGAAATCCGGTGTGCGGAAGACTGGCTTTCGGAGTGCGGTCGTTAGTTCGGCTGCTTCTCCGGCACCACGACCGGGCGCGTGGAGGTTGATCCGGGTCGCCGAACCCACAAGATATTGTCACCTGGCGGAGGCCCGTGGTTGGGCCCTATGTTTCTACTTCATCTGATGCGTCTCGACCACTGGACCCACCCTCTCCGCAGTCATCCCCCAAGCGCTCGGAGCCGCGCCTCACACACGTTGGCCGCGCTCGTGGCGCTCGTCGTCTTGTTGCTTTCGCCCCAAGCCGCGGCCGCAGACGGGGGGAGTGGTGTTTTTGCTCAAGCGTTGGAGAAGGGACCGTTGTTCGTGGGCCTGGCCGCGTTCGGATTCGGTCTTCTGGTTAGTCTCACCCCGTGCGTTTACCCAATGGTTGCGATCACGGTCAGCGTTTTTGGTGCACAGCAATCCAAGAGTCGCCTCCAAGCGTTCGGGCTGTCAGGGGCGTTCATGCTCGGTTTGGTGGCCATGTTCACCCCACTCGGTGTGACTGCGGGGCTAACTGGTCAGACGTTTGGGGCGGTCCTGTCCAACCCCTGGGTTATCGTCGGTATGGTGGCCGTGTTCTTGGCGCTGGCTGCCAGCATGTTCGGCGCGTTCGAGTTGGATCTGCCGAACGGGTTGAAGAACAGGCTGGCTAGTGTTGGAGGTGCCGGATATGCGGGTGCTTTCATCCTAGGATTGGTGTGTGGGCCCATCACCGCTCCTTGTACGGGGCCGTTCCTAGGCGGGTTGTTGACGTTCATCGCCCAGACCCAATCCGTCACGATCGGAACTGCTATGATGGTGGCGTTTGCCTTGGGACTAGGTACGCCGTTCTTTCTGGTGGGTGCGTTTGCGATGCAGCTACCAAAAAGCGGGCGCTGGATGCTTCACATCAAGAGCATCATGGGCATCATCCTCGTGACGGTCGCCCTGTACTTCTTGGCAATTGCCTTTCCCGCACTGAAGTCGTGGACCAGCCCAGCAGGGTGGTTTCTGGGAGTCTGCGCCGGTGCCGTGGTGCTCGGGGTACTGTTCGGCGCAGTGCATCGTTCCTTCGAAGGGAGCGAGGTGGCAGAGAAGCTGATGAAAGGGATCGGTATCGCTGCGGTGTCGTTGGGAACGTTTGGTTTCGTTTCCGGAATGACGACGCCCACGCGTCTCTTGTCCTGGGAGCACGCTACAGACGGAACGAGCCTTCAGACGTTGGTGCAAGATGCCCAAGCCAAGGCTCGTGCAGAGGGTAAACCCCTGTTCATGGACTTTACCGCTGCTTGGTGTGGGGCCTGCAAGGAGATTGAAAACCAAACGTTTCCAGACGCGCGGGTTCAAGCGGCGGCAGGACGCTTCATCGCGGTCAAACTGGACATGACTGACGATAGTGACCCCGCAGTCGAGCAGACGTTCAAAGACTTTCGCGTCGTTGGGCTGCCAACACTGATCCTCTTCGATTCCAATGGAACGGAGGTCAGGCGCTTCGGTGACTTCGTTTCTGCCGAGGATTTGGCGGGGGCGATGGAGGCGGTCAACTGAGCGCTAGTGCCCCGCTAGGGCGACACACACCACGCCGACGGGCAGTGCCCCGTGCGCCCGCAAAACATTCACACATTCGGTCACCGTCGCGCCAGTCGTCAGCACGTCGTCAACGACGAGCACTTCGCGTCCGATCAAGTTCATGCGAAGGGAGAACGTGCCCTCGAGATTTTCCAGGCGTTCGGCTCGGTTGAGCCGGCTCTGTTTCGGCGTATCGCGCGTTCTGCAGAACGCGCGCGGCGCGCTCACACCTCCGCTGAAGCGAGCGACGTATTTCGCCAGCAGCGCTGCTTGATTGTACCCGCGCTCGACCAGGCGAAATGGGTGGAGGGGAACAGGGACGAGTAGAGCCCTGTCGAGCAGCGGACAACCTGCGTGCTGCACGATGCTCCGCCCCAGACGACGCGCGAGCTCGGGATGTCCACCGTACTTGAAGCGCTTGATCGTCTCGGCGATGGGCCCGCTGTAGTGGGCGAGCGCCCAGCAGGGAAGGTCCCCAACGTCTCGTCGCAAGGCGGACAGATTGGCGACTTCGCTGCATGCATCGCACAGCAGCCCGCGAAAGGAGGCGAGCTCCGCCTCGCACGCGCCACACCGCTCGGGTGATAGTCTCGCCAGCAGCCCGTCCAAGCGCTCGTACCACAGCATGCGTGGGGGGTCGGCCGTGCGCACCGACGGTTGCGTCCGTTGGTTGGCCCGCCAGCGGGTGCGACGCTCAATCGGGCTGACGGCGGTCGCGATGGCACTGACCGCTCGTCAACGTCAGTGGATGCCCAGCAGGATGGAGACGCTGGCCTCGTCCGCTGGGGTGAAGGGATAGTCCTCGAAACTTTCGCTATCGACCCACTCGAAGGCGTTGACGTTGATGGGTCGGGGTGATCCGCCAGAAATCGTGCACGAGTACAGGTGCAGGTCCACCGAGTAGCGTTCGTACTGATGGCTGACGAAGCTAATCAGGTTACCTACCTGGACAGTGACCCCCAGGCGATGTCGGATCTCGCGAGCCAGAGCATCCCCATCGGACTCCCCGGGTTCGACCCGGCCGCCAGGGAATTCCCACAGCAGCGGCAATGCCGCTACGCTGCGGCGTTGCGTGATCAGGTAGCTGCCGTCTTCTTCGATGACGGCCGCTACGACCCGGATGCGTGGTTTCGGTCTTGTCGGAGCGCCCATGGTCACGGCGGCCGGCAAAGCCGACCTGGCTCCTCTCGATCAGGCGAGGTCTACACGGAAGAGCTGCTGCCCCATGAGCAGAATATCGCCGTTCGATAGCGAGTACTCTTGGCTCAAGCGCACGAAGGTGCCGTTGGAGCTCCCGACGTCGGTCAGTTCGAGGGTCCCGGTCCCGTTGGGGCCGATCCGACAGTGAAGACCACTGACGTACCCATCTTCGGAAAACAGGATGTCTCCTCGCTCGCGCCCGCAGTGAACACCTCCGGACGGGATGACGAACGCATTGCCCGTCGTGTCGCGGCCAATGACGAGGGCGAGGCGGCCGAGGTAACCGGCTTTGGGGCTACCCAAACGCTCCACGCCATCGCCGGGAGAGGGGAGGGATTCGAGGGGCTCCAAACGAATGATCTCCTGGCCGATGCGGAAGATGTCCCCGAAGTTGAGCACCCAAGGCACGTTCGGCTTGAGCTTCAGGTAGACGCCGTTGAGGGAACCTTCGTCACGCACGATCAACTTGCCTCCCTGGCGCGTCAAGCTGGCGTGTCGTGGCGACAGGTAGCTGTCGCCAGAGAAGATCCCTCCGACGTCGCGTCCCAACATCACCTTGGGCTCGTCGGGGACGCCGTAGCTGCCGGCTTCGCTCCCATCGGCACGCAGGGCGACCAGTGTGACGCTGGCGTTGCCAGCGCCGGTGGAAGTGACTCCAGGCGGAGGAGCGGGCGCCGCTTGAGCTGCGCTCAGGTTGAAGCCGCATGCAGCACAGAAACGACTACCGGTACCGTTGGAGTGCCCACACTGGGGACACTCCACCATGCTGGTCTGAGCGGACTCTGCCGGCGCAGGTGGCGCTCGCGTGGCGGAGACCGCCGCCATGCCTGCAGCGTCCGACAGCGATTGCTTGCCACCGATGCCCTTCATTCCATCGGCGGGGCTGTGCGGCGAGAACGGCTTGGGCGCAGAACCTTTCGACAGCTCCGCTCCACACCCCAAGCAGAACTTGTAATGGTCCTGATTATCTTTGCCGCACTTTGCGCAATTGATCACTCACGGCCTCCTCTCGACCTGCAACGCTCCGTAACTCGACATGATCTGCCAGCCACGCCCCGGTTTCTACGACGGATTGCCTAAACACGGAAGATACCGAGCCGATGCAATCGCACAATTTCGCGGGTTTCGAGCCGACCACACCGGGGACTTTAACGCGGGATGGGAGTGGTTGACCCAAAAACTGGCGAAACGGTGGCTCAATAGATGCGATTGGCGAGGTCACGCCAGCTCCGACAACGCGGCTCGGAGCAGATCGCTGATGGGTTCATTGCCCAGCCTGTCCTTGAGGCTGGTCACCGCGGTTTGGGCCTCAGCAGGCTTGTAGCCCATGTTCGTCAGGGCCCCGATGAGGCGAGCCTCGTCGTCCGATGAGGTGGGGATCGCCTCGGTTGCCGTTGGTTGGGTCAGGTTGCCGAGTCGCGGCAGCTTCTCCTTCAGTTCCAGCACCAATCGTTCGGCCGTCTTCTTTCCGACACCATTGATTTTGCTCAATCTTCTAATGTCCCCCCGGCCGACGGCGGCAGCCAGCTCCGATGGTGGGAGGGAGCTCAGCACGGCGATGGCCAGCTTCGGACCGAGCTTGGGCAACGTCAGCAGCAGCCGAAAGACTCTTCGCTCGAGTTCGGAGGAGAAACCGAAGAGCTCCAAGCGGTCCTCGCGCGTCAGCGTGTGCACGAAAAGGGTCAGGTTCTCGCTATCCGCGGATCTGCCGCGGGCCCGGCCCACGGCACCCAGTGGCACAGTCAACTCGTAACCGACCCCATTGACGTCGACCAGGATGGTGCCGTCCACGTCGTCGGTCACTAGCCTGCCCACGAGTCGTCCGATCATTGGTGGCGGAGTGTGCCTGCTTGTCAGGCCCGTGGAAAGACAAGAGAGCTGCCGATGACATCGGTTGCTTCTGCCGCGGATCTGCCGTAAGCCCCGCCCATGGTCAGCCCGTCATGGTCGGGGGTCGTCGTGCTCGGTGCGTGTGTCGTCGGATGTGGCGGCTCGTCCAGCGAAACACCGTTTCCGGAAGAACCGCTTCCCGAATACATGCGTCGGCAGCCGGCTGCTGAAAGCACGAGCACCCAGGCGGTCGGGTCAGCGCCGGTGAAACCCGCTGCTCCACCCAAAGCACCGGCGGAGCCCGCAGCACAAGATGGGAAAGAGCAGAGCGAGGACGCCGAACTCCCTGCGAAAGAGTCGTCCCCGGCGCCGGCAACCACTCCCGCGGCGCTGTGACAGAGCCAGTTCGCCCTGTGCCCTCGGGGCGCAGGCGCGAACCTCAGAAACGCTGCGAGAAGTCGAGGCCGGCGTACCCGGGACCCAGGCGAGGAGAAATGCCGGCAAAGGGATCAGGCTCCGGATCCGGTTGCGCGAAGTACCAGATGACCCCGCCAACGGCGACGGCGGCGCCAGCGCCTCCAACGATGCCCCAAAGAAGCTGACGGTCTACCGCCTCGTTGCCCGCGTCAATGGCGGCTTGGTTGCGCGTGCCGTCGGGTGTCACGCACTGAGCCCTGCCTTCCGGGCCGCAATCGTCTTCCGCATCCTTCGCGTCTTGCAGAGCGACGAGCCACTGCACCCCGCCCAGTACGCCCACCCCACCACCGATGCCAGCGATCACCAGTGGCACTACGGAGCGCTCGGGGCCGGCGGTAAACGCGTCATCCTCTGGGGTGAGCGAATCCGGTGTGCTGTTCTCTGGTGGGATGGTCTTGGTTCGTTCGCGTTCTTTCCGACGCCGCTCTTCTTCTTCCGCTGCGGCAGCTGCCGCAAGCGCAGCCTTCCGTTCCTCGTACTTACGCTCCAACGCTTCGATCCGTCGTTGGATCGCTTCGCCTTCACCTGATTCAGGATTGCGCTCTAGGTACGTCTTGAGTGCCATGATGGCGTGTCGGAACTGCTCGTTCAACTCGTAGGCGCGAGCCAGGTTCTTCAGCATCGCGTGCGCCGTGCAGTCGCGCCGGTACGCATCCTCCCAATAGAAGATGGCCCGCGGATAGTCCGCCTCATTGAAAGATGCACTACCAGCTTGAAACGCGCCCTGCGCGCCTTGCATCGACGACTCGTCCGGTTCGGTGTCGCAGGGCGCATACGACTGTGGCTCTTGCTCTTCACCGGTTGGCGTTGGGGTAACCGCCGGCTGAGCAAGCGCTGGAACCGCGAAGCACCACAGCGCCCAAGTCAAGCCGACTGACAACAGCCGTCTGCCATTCATTCGCATCACATTGTCACGCTCGAGAGCCGGCTCGCTCATGTGGCGGATACCATAGCCACACTCGGGCACTGACCACAAGAGAAGCACTTGTGTCCGTTCCTAAACGCCCGTTCGCCGCGAACCAGCCGAACGGCGGCATCGTCACGACGCATCGAAGCGACGAAATTGCCCCTCTACGCGCCGGCCGACCCTCGCACGTTTGACGACCTTCACCCGCAACAGTCTACCAGTGTCGTTCGGCCGGAGTGGCCGTGGAATCGGGGGCATTAGGGCTTGTCTCGGGCGCGGATTCAGAGTCAGCTACTGCGCCGTGAGTGCGCTGAAATACATGCGAGGGGTATTGGCCATCGCCGGTGTGCTGCTGGTCCTGTTTGGGGCGCTCCCTGCTTCAGCGGATCAATCCAAGCAGCTCGATGCGATCCGCAAGCGGATGGAAGACGGCTTGGCGCTGTTTGTTGCCGGCAAAGCGAAGGAGGCGGCCTCCCAATTCGAAGCCGGCTATACCGAGCACCCGTACTCTGCATTCTTGTTCAACGCCGGTGTTTGTTACGAGAAGTTGGGTCGGGATGCGGACGCGCTGGCGAAATACCGGCAATACATTGAGGTCGACCCAGAAGCTCCTGATATCGCTGACGTCCAGCAGCGAGTGGAGCGCCTGAACGCCAAGCTGTCGCCAGCGGAGCCCGGTCCAGACGGTGTGGCGGAACCTCCTCCTACGGCCAGGGCTGGTGAATTGGGACAGGAGAGCATGCGGTCCCTGGTGGTTATCGAAACGGAGCCGCCCGGCGCGCCTGTTCGCGTTTTTCGGCCTGTCAGCGACCCACCGATCCCTTTTCAGTCCGGTGGTGCAAGTCATCCGGGGTGGACGGAGATTGTCACCACGACTGCTCCGACGAGCCTCTCGCTCAGCGTGGGTTTGTACCACATCGTCGTGGACAAGTATCAGGACTTCAATGCCAGTGACACGCAGCTGCGGGTGGCGGCTGGGCATGTCCACCACTTCAAGGCCAACCTTTCTCAGGGCGTCTTCATGGCGTTCCTGCGGGTGAGCAGCAACGTCAAAGGCGCACACATCTGGTTGGACGAGGTGGACAAGGCCAAGCCGGAGTGGGGCACGACCCCTTACGGCGAGCTAGTACCAGTCGGTGAACACGAGATCTTCGTGGAGGCGCCGGGTTTCAAGCCGACATCGACCAAGGTCGAGCTAACCAGCGGTGAGCGCCGTGAGGTCCAAGTCGAGATGTCTCGGGTCGACTACGGCTTCGTTCGAGTGGATGCGATGGATGCGGCTGAAGCCTGGGTCAGTCTCGACGGGCAACCGAAGGGGCGATGGATCAAAGGGGGTAAGCCCCTCGACGTGGAGGCTTCGGCCGGCAAGCACCGCTTGCTCGTCGAGGTGGACGGCCGCAAGGATTTCGAGGGGACGGTGGAAATCCCCCCCGGCCAGGTGCTGCCGGTGCACGTGCGGATGATTCCGAAGTACCCGCGTGGCACCGCATGGGCGCAGGCCGGCATTAGCGCAGGTTTGATAGGAGCGAGCATCTACTTCGGTGTCGAGAGCGAGAACATCAAAGAAGAGCTTCAAGCCGACCGACGCGCAGGGACTCTGGACGGAGAGGACCCGCGCATCACGAAAGGTCGCTGGTATGCCATTGGTGCGGACGCTGGGTTTGCGGCGGGGGGACTGCTAGCGGCTCTCGCTACGTGGAACTTCATCAAGGATCCGTTGCCTGAGTCCTCGCTCACTCAGGATGAGCCCGCGGAATTTGACGATCCGCTGGCCAGACCCCCACAAGGCGGGCCTGCGCCGCTGTCGAGCAGATTCGAGGAACCGCGTGCTCGGGTGCTGTACCCCGGCCAACGGTCGACGTTCACTTTCTCCCCTACAGCCGGGCAAGACTTTGCTGGCCTACTTCTCGGAGGCACGTTCTGATGTCTCGAAGCATTCAACGAATCACGCTGTCCCTGTGGCTGGCGGCCCATGCTGCCTTCAGCTCGAGTTGCGACTGGAGAGAGTTCGATACGTTCGAAGAAGAGGCTCCGGTCGTGCGCCTCGAAAAGAGTCCGGAAATCTCGGGCCCGTTCGGTCACCTGCTAGCGTCTGGCACCCAAGGTAGTCGGGTCGTCGTGCTCGCGGGTGGAATTGCGGGCAACTCTCGTGCTGCGGGCTACAGTCTGGGTCGTGACCAGGAGCCAGGAGTCAACGCAAGCCACGGCGGCTTCTGCTCCACGCGTGACCTGATAGAGACCTGCGAACTCGCGAGCAGCGCTGCCTACCTCCAGCTGGACGATGACGACGGCAAAGAGATGTGCTTCGCTTACGGTTGGGGCAAGGTCGAGGCCGGCGGCGAAGGCGTGTTGATTCGCTGCCTCGACCAACGTGATGAGAGCTTTGCTGCGCCACGAGCTGCAGTGAGTGCCAGGGCGTCGGATTCGCGGCTCAGAAACAGGTACCAACCATTGTTTCTGGCAACCGATGGGAGCGATGACCGCGTACTTCTTGCGGGTCTGCCAGAACAACGCATGGCCTGGTTCTACCCTGCCGGTTCTCGTGGACCGGTCGAGCTGACGTTGCCTGCGGGTACTGGGCCATCACCGTCTTTCGGTGGACCGTTGGCCGCGCTGGCTCTGGCAGAGGGCGAGCCCAGCCGCGTGTTCGCAGTTGCAGCCCCCGAGCGAGGAGAGGTTTGGCTGTTTCGAACGGACGATGGCCGGGAGGGGTACCCGAGCGGATGTCTGGGTGGTTACGAGTCCTTTGGTCAAGCGGTGGCCAGCGGTGACGTCAACGGTGACGGTGCCGAGGATCTGGTGGTTGCTGACGGTGCACTCGTCACGGTATTTTCCGGTGCGGCGCTTGCGATGCTTCCCGAAGCTACCGTCGGCGGGTGCGGGCTCAATGCGTTACCAGAAGACAGCATCATTGCCTCCTTTGGATGCGGCTCCATGGAGGCTGCAAGAGGTTGTGACAGTTCGGACTTCGGCGCGGCGCTGGCCGTGGGCGACTTGGACGGCGATGGTGATGGTGAGGTCCTCGTCGGAGCACCGCGCATGACGGTTTTTGGGCAAGAAGATGCTGGCGCCGTGCTGGTATACGACGCCGAGGGCAGCTCTCCTGAGCGGCTGTCTGAGCTGTACTACGTGGCATCAGGCCAGAGCGGTGATCTATTGGGCGCATCCGTGGTCGCGGTTCAGCAGCGCTCCCGCGACATCGTGGTGGCGGGCGCTCCGGGTGGGAACAGCACGTATGTCTTCTACTGCTCCGATCTGTTGGACGAGGGCGACCGCACGGGGCGCTGCGCACCCTGACCTCTAGTCGATGCGCCGGCGATCGGCGCTCATAGGCGACGACAAACCATGTTACCCGAACGCAGGCACCAGATCCTCGTGGTCGATGACGAACCGAACTTGCGCCGGGTATTGGCTGCGCAGCTGACACGCGACGGCTATGACGTCCACAGTGCGGCCGATGGCCGCGAAGGCCTGGAAGCGCTTGCCAACCACCACATTGACTTGCTGATCACCGATCTGAAGATGCCTGGCATCGATGGCATGGAGCTCCTGCGTCAAGCACTGCGCGACGACCCGGACTTGCCAGTGGTGATGCTCACCGCGCACGGCACGGTGGACAACGCAGTCGAGGCTCTCAAGACGGGCGCGTTCGACTATATCACCAAGCCCTTTGACCAGGCGGAGGTGCGCGCCATCGTACGTAAGGCCCTCGATACACGTCGCTTGGCCTCCCGAGAGGCACATGGCCGAGCTTCCACCGCACGTTCGGCGGACGTGGGGTTGATTGGACAGAGCGACGCGGTACGTTTGGTCAACGAGGCGCTGGTGTCGTGCGCAGCGCACGAACACCCGGTCTTCGTCGTCGGGGAAAGTGGCACTGGCAAAGAAATTGTGGCCCGCGCGATCCACGACCGTTCCAAGCGTAGTGATGCGCCGTTCATCAAGGTCAATTGCGCGGCCACCCCGGCTGACGCCTTCGAGCGAGAGCTATTTGGGGTGACGTTGCCAAGCGGCGGCCGACCGGGCCGGCTCGAATTGGCCGCGGAGGGCACGCTCTTTCTCGATGAGGTCGGATCTGTTCCAAGCAGCGCCCAACTACTACTAGCTGACGCCATCGAACGCGGCACCTTCGAGCGTGTTGGCGGAGTCGGGAGCATTCCGTTGACTGCGCGCCTCATAGCTGCTTCTCGGGTCAGCATCGAGGAGCTTCAACGAGAACAAGATTTTTCTGCTGGGCTGGCGATGAAGCTATCTTCGAAAACCGTGCGCTTGCCCCCGCTGCGCGAGCGCCGGGCGGACATACGCGCGCTTGCTGGTGACATCATTGCTAGCTTCAATGCGCGGTTCGGCAAACAGGTGACGACACTCTCGGAGGAGGCGACGCAAGTGTTGGAACGCCATGCATGGCCAGGCAACGTACGTGAGCTCGAGAACGTGCTGGAGCAAGCAGTGCTATTGTGCGACCAAGATGTCATTGTGGAGTCGGACTTGCCTGGTGAGCTCACATCTCTGGTGGAGAGCGCTGAGGCAGTGGGGGACGAACCGGGCCTGCGAGCTCAGGTCAAGGCCATCACCTCACGAGTAGAGCGCCAGCTGATCCACAAGGCGCTAGCCCAGACTCAGGGGAACGTCACACACGCGGCGCGCTTGCTGAAGATCTCCCGCAAAGGTTTGCAGCTGAAGATGAAAGAGTTGGGGTTGCGGGAGCGCGATGAGTGAACGAAGCGAAGGCATCGAACTGTCCGAGCGACTAGCTGTTCGAGCGTTAGCGACGATGCTGACGGTGTGGACCGCCTTGGGGTGCCGCTGCAGCGACGAAGGCGCTGCCAAGGTCGACGCGGGAGCCATCGACGCTTCAGTTCCTCTCCCCTCGGTGAGGCCCCAGTCCCCGCCCGTTCCCAAGGGCATGGCTTGGATCCCGCCAGGGGCACTCGTGGCCGGCACGCCGCCGGCGGCGGTGCCGCGTAAAGCCCATGAGGAGATGGCTGGGGAGCAAGTGATCTTGGACGGATTTTTCATCGACCAGTTTGCGTTTCCCAACGAAGAAGGTGCCATCCCCCAAACCAACCTGACCCAAGCAGAAGCTCGGGCAGAATGCGAGAAGCGCGAAAAACGCTTGTGCACCGAGCTGGAATGGGAAAGAGCCTGCAAGGGGCCCAACAACTTCACGTATGAGTACGGCAATCGTCACCAAGCGAGCATCTGTCGCACCGGCGGCGACTCGCGAACACTGCCGAGTGGGTACCAGTTTTCGTGTCACAGCGAGTTTGGGGTGCACGACATGCATGGGTCGATCTGGGAGTGGACCGACAGTCCCTGGGGACGCGGCGACAAGCAGATCCTGGTGACGGTGCGTGGGGGCAACGGCCCGGATGGGGACGTCGTGGGTCGCTGCGCCAATGGCAGAGGGGTGGCTCCCAAAGAGTCCAGTCGGGACATCGGTTTTCGTTGCTGTCGCGGCCCGCGCAACCCCGCCGAGGTCAGCTTGACGGTTCGGCACGGTCCTACGTTGCGGCTGATCAACATGCCCGACAAGAAGCTGATGCGGTCGATGGAAAAGCTGCTGCCAGTGGAGGTCGCGGAAGCCATGAAACGGCGAGGTGTCTTTCGCATGGTGCAGCTGTGGGAGTGGCGCCCATTGCCCAACGAAGACCTGCTGTTGGTTGGTGGGTGCGCTGGCGTGCCACCCCAGCGGGAGTGCGGGGTGCTCGTCGTGCGGCGCACTCTGGGCAAGCTGGACATCCTCGATTGGGCCCCGAGCGGTCACTTCATTCCCACCATCAAGGTCAAGTACGACCCTCGGACGGCTTGGGTCTTCGGCGGAGATCGGCGCTCCCACTATCGACGAGAGGTGACTTTCGATTGGGGGCGAGTCGACGTGGGATCACCCATCCGCAACGTGAAAGATTGAGGGTTGTTGCCCAATAACGGCGCAGAGACTGCGCAATCATGACGAATTGGTGCGATCTGGAGCTGACTGGCCATCGTCCCGTGAGCGGCCGGTGAGCCCCCTCGGTCCGGGCGCTCCGCGGGTTGGGCAGCGAAGCGGATCGACATCAGGAGGCGGTAGCGTTAGGGTAGGCGGATGCTTGGCCTGCGAGAGCGCAGTGATTGGCGCACCGTTTTGTACGCCTTCGTTCTATTTCCGGCGGTGCCCGCCATCCAGTTCGCCTATCCAGCGCTGGTGGGGTGGGTACTGCCTCTCGGACTCTACTGTGGCTTCTGCGCAGGGGTCCTGACGCACAATCAGAACCACTGTCCGACGTTCAGAAGCCGGCGCGCGAATGCGTGGTATGCGGCGTGGTTATCGCTGTTCTACGGCTATCCGACCTTCGGGTGGATCCCGACGCACAATCAAAACCACCACAAGCTGGTCAACCGGGCAGGCGATGCGTCCATCACCTGGCGCTACTCAAAGAAGCACAACTGGACGGTTGCGTGGACGTACTTCTTCGTCTCGAGCCACTTTCAAGGCAAGCTGATCGCTGAGTATTTTCACAAGGCTAGGGCGAACAATCCTGCGCTATTCCGCGGCATCCTTCTGCAGTACGTGTTCGTCTTTGGCGGCCACGCAGTGATCGCAGCACTAGCGATCGCGCTGCACGGCGTGAAGCTGGGACTGATCGTGTACGGCGTCGCGATGCTCGCCCCTTCGCTGTTCGCGCTGTGGTCGATGTTCTTCATCAACTACATTCAGCATGTTCATTGCGACCCCTGGTCCAAGTACGACCACTCGCGCAATTTCGTGGGTCCGCTCAGTTTGGCGTTGACGTTCAACGCGGGCCTGCACGCGGCGCACCATCAACAAGCGGGTCTTCACTGGAGCAAGCTGCCCGCTCTGCACGCAGAACTCGCGCCGCACATCCACCCAGAGTTGAAGCAGCAGTCCATCATTGGGTTCTGCCTGCGTACCTACGTACTCGGCATTTTTTCAGACCGCTTCCGCACACATCAAATTGGTCGGGCCGCGTGGGACCCACCCACGCCCGGCGCAAAGCTCGACTTGAGCATGCCCGCGGTCGATCCGACAGAGGCCGGCGTCAACGCGTCCATCGCGTAGGCGCGCGTCCACCAGATGATGCAAGCTGCGCTTTCTGGTTCTTTTCACCGAACCGCGCAGAGCCTGTCGATGCGTTGGACGGACGCGTCGTATGAACGGAGGTTCTTGTTCATGCGTTCGCGTGCGCGTTCCAGATTTTTCATGAGCCGACTCGTCTTGCCCTTGTTCTTGCCGTCACCCTCCAGCGCTTCCTCCGATGGGAGCTGCGCGATGTCCTGGAGCACCTTGGCGTAGTGCCGCGCTTCCCTCTCTGCTACCCGAAGGGAAGTGCGGAGGCTGGCGACTGCCTTCGCCAGCTCAGCGTTTGACAAGGTTGGTTCGACCGCTTCGAGCTCGTGCTCGAGCTGCTCGTAGCGCTCCGAGATACGGACGTAGTTGTCCGCGGGGGGGGCCTTGCGGTCTTTTGAGTCCAACTCGGCGACCTCGCTCAAGGCGGTGTTGGTCACCTCGGCAACCCGGGCACATTCCTTCGCCATGTCGAAGCCTTGGCAGCCCAAGGCGGCACAGGTCATCGTCAGAGCGGCCGCGATTCGATTCCTCACGGGCCGCTTCTAACTCGCCGGCGAATGTTTTTGAACCTTCGGCGAATCCGTCGGGTCCGATCCGCCGTGAACAGGCGCTGGTGGATGTGTTGTGTGTCGAACCCTTCGGCGCGCTGACGCGGACCGCTCGTCGCGAATGTGACCGCTTGCTGGCTGGTGTCAGAGACGCAGGGACTTGGCCTGCGCGGGTCAGGGCGGAACCATCCCATCGCGTTGATTCCCGGGGCGCGTTGCGCTCTCAGCGAAACTGCATCGCCTCATCTGGCATCATTCAGTTGCCACGTGCGCGACGTCGGTCGGTGTGGGTTCGCTAGCCGCCGAGGACCGCAGAGCAAACAAAACGCTCAATTAATTCGGTCCCCGCACTGTTGAAAGATTGCCAACTCCAATGTCGTACATGCTCTTCTGGTGAAACATACAAGTCGCACTCGGGCACACTCGAATGGTTCTGTATCGATGTGTTCGTGGCGTACCGCGTTGGAGCGTAATACGTTTCATTTGTCATGCCTTTCACTGTCCAGTGCGACTCATGTCGCTCGAAGTTCGCCCTACCTGACTCCGCCTACGAGACGCGAATCAAAGGCAAAGTGGTGGACCTGACGTGCAAACACTGCCGCAAGAACATTCGAATCGACGGCACCAAGCCTCGTGCAGACATTCCCGCTCAGCCCGATGTCGCCAAGGAATCGAAAGCACCGCTGGAGCGCACTAGCGGTGAGGAAGCGGAGCTTCCGAGCGTCAAGCCAGACAAGCGCACCAGCGGACAGCACACGCCACAGGAAGCTGCCGCCAAGAACGAAGCGGAAGAGGACTCGTCTAGTCTCAAACCGGATGAACCAGATCTGCCGAGCGTTAGGCCACAACCCCATCGGAGCTCCTCAAAAGCGGAGTTGCCCAGTCTCGAGCCGAGCGCGTCGGCCAGTGCGAGCGAGGTTCAAATTCCGAAGCCTCGGGCCGAGCTTTCCGCGCCTACGCCGTCACGCTCCAGCATCAAAGTACCACTGCCCAAGGTAACCATGGCCGCGTCACGAGCTCCCACGGCCAGCGCGAGCCAGGTCCCGGCGGTTCCACTCGGTAGGACGAAGCTCGTCGCTGGCGCAGAACCCAGTATCCCGAAGACGAAGACTTCTAGGTCCATCCGTGTTGCGGCACCTGTCGTCGCGGAACCTGTCATTGCGGAACCCGTTGCCACGTCTGCAGCCGACGACTTCGATCAGCCAACGGAGATTTACGACCGGGAGGGCCAGAAGGCGACCAAGTCCTTGCCGACCGAGGAGAACCGCCCCGCTGCTGCGCCAGCGTTGCGTGAGGCAGCTACGCCGCCGCCCCTCAAGGTCCCGCCACCAAGGCGCCCTGCGGCGATGAAAGCCACGATGATGGGGGTTGCGCCGCCACCCAACCGGCGGCGCCCACCACCGCTGCCGCCCTCGGCTGGACCTGAGGTGGTGGCCCAGGCCGCTGCCCCCGTTGGCCAGCCATCTCCAGTTCTTGCAGCGGAGGAGGTCTCGCCCTTAGCGAAGACCGCCGTCGGCGTTGGCTCCACCGCATTCCCGGTGGGCGCGGGTGGTAAGAGCAAGGTTGGGGGGGGCACGATGTTGGGCCTTGCGCCCCCGCCCACGGATCCTGCCAAGGTGGATGTCGGTGCCAACGGCCGAGCGACGTTGGAGGTCGCTCGGACCCAGATGGCGTTCGGTGTCGATGCGGAACTCTCCCCAGGCTTGCCTCCGGCGGCCGCGAGCGACGACGGGGGGCTGGCAACGGACGGTTCCGGCCCGTCCCGCGGCGTGCTGGAGCTGGTGGATGACTCCCTTCCCATTGCTGCGAAAGTGCCGCCGGAGCCCAGTGCGACCGTGTTGGCGATCGACGCAGTCCAGGCACCACTCGCACAAGTCGCGCCCGTCGCAGAGCAGGCTCCACCCACCGCCCCTCGGGACGCCGGCGATTGGGATTCTGCAACCTCCGATGTTTCGCGCCAGATTGCTCAGTCCGTTCCCAACGCCCAGCCGCCGAAACGGCGCGGCCGTTGGTTGATGGTCGCTCTGGTAGCAACTCTCGGCGGCGCCGTCGGGGCTGGATTCCTCGTGTTCGATGGTCGTGTGAATCTACCCCCATCAGTTCAGGCCATGGCGGTCAGGTATTTTCCGGGCTTGAACGCGCAGGCCAAAGTCACTTCGCGTCCAACGGAAACCAGTAGTGACGAGGCAACAGCCGTCGCAGCACCGGCACCCAGCGAGCCTCCAGCGCCAGCCGCGGAAGCCAATCCAGCCGTGGGCGAGCTGGCTAACGAGGGAGCTGGTTCGCGGGAGGCCGCTGCAGTAGTGGACGGTGAACCGGCCCCGGCGGCGGACGAGGCAATCGCCAAACCCGCACAAGACGCGATCCCGGAGCCCGCCGAAGCCGAGGCACAAGAAGAGGTTGCCGACGCTGAGCCAGCGCCACCTGAAGCGCCCCAGGCCGACGAAGCCAAGCCGAGTGCGGTCCCGAGCTCAGGCGAGGTTCCCAGCGACTTGCAGCCGCGACTCGCCACGGCAGTGGGTGCTGTGCCAGAGGGAGTGAACATGGCGCTCGTCCAGCACCGCGCCAGGTTGCGGATGATCCACGCTGAAAAGTGTCATCAGGGAGGGCGCGCCACCGGGGATGCGACCGTGCTGATCACCTTCGGTAGCGATGGTCGTGTCGTCAATGCGACAGTCGAAGGAGAGCCCATCGCTAGCGCCCCCGTGGCCAACTGCCTATTGATATTCGCCAAGAGCATCGTGGTGCCCGAGTTCGAGGGGGATGAGCTAACGGTTGCCTACGGGCTGACCCTGAGGTGAGTCGGTGAGCTGGGCAGGCTCTCAGATGTAGCTCTGGCTCTCTTCGTCCCAGATCTTGAACTCGTCCTCGATACGTTGCTCGATCTGGCGACTGCCGTGGAGGACACGAA
This sequence comes from Polyangiaceae bacterium, assembly GCA_050298815.1. Taxonomy (GTDB): domain Bacteria; phylum Myxococcota_A; class Polyangia; order Polyangiales; family Polyangiaceae; genus SZUA-265. The sequence goes on along the minus strand of JBNKUV010000055.1, from coordinate 426,957 downwards.
ACTCACGCACGGCGAAGTTGTCGTCTAGCTCTCCGTCCAGTTCTTTCTCGTGCACTCGGCCCAGACCAAGTTCGAAGAAACGTACGAGCAATGCATCGCCGTCAGCGTCGACCACCGCGAAGCCGTTGTCAGCGACGTTCTGGTAGGCGATGTGAGGGTTCGCTTGCTCGATGAGTGGACCAGCTAGCGGTGCCAACAGATCGAGTCCAGGGATGCCGTCAATCCCCGACTGAATCACCGCTTGGTACGTGGCTGAGGAGATCGCCCCGCACACGAATTCGATGACCCCCGCTGGGTCATCGATGCCCGTCGTACTGGCGAAGAAGGAGTGACTGTCCCCGGTGACTGCCACGATGCCGTCGATGCCGTCGAGGGCATCGAGCAGTTCTTTGCGCTTGTTGGGGAAACCATCCCAGTCGTCCGTGGAAAGGCGGAACACCCTACTGAGTCCATTGGGTAGTGTCAGTGACGTCAGGTCGAGGCTGCGCGTCGCCAGGGTGTACGAGTTGCCCCAGATTTTCCAGGTGGCGTTCGATTCCTCGAGGGTGCTGATGAACCACCGCTCCTGGGCAGCGCCCATGACTTGCTCACTGTCTCCGTCCGTCGCGTCGAAACGGTCCTTGGCAATCAGTTCGAAGGCGTTCGGCTCCGGGAAGAGTCGAGAACCGAAACTGGAATAGTCAGCCGTCTTGCCCGCCTGAGCGAACGAGATGCCCCGGGGTAGGGAGGCATCGTCCGGATCTACTGGTTCGAGGTTTTCCCCGTCGACTGCAGCGTTGTGAACTTCAAGCAGAGCATTTAGCATCGGCACGCTGGTTGGCCCACTGAGACGACTGACGTCCACGTCGAACTCGACACCATCGTCCGCGGCGCTCTTCAGCGCATCGAGGTACGCGCCGCCCTCGAGTTCGTCGATGTCGACGTACGCTTCGGCGCTGTCCGGGACCTCGCCCAAGAGTTCCAGTAGGCGCTCCTGGGTTACCGCAACCGATGCGGGAACGGCGTCTTCTGGAATGATGTGGTCGGCGCGGAAGCGTCGCAGATCGGTCATCACCAGGTGAACGTGTCGACCGAAGCGGAAGTCGCGATAGATCTGCAGGTTGTCTGGAAAGTCGCCGTCGCGATCGAACTCGAATCGTGCATCGTCGTAGTCGACGGGCATGTACTCGAACCATGCTTGGTCGGCGTTGGCTCGTCGCTCTGGCTCGAACTCGTCCTCTTGTCCCGATGAGTAGGTGGCGTTCTGGCCGTAACAATCGTTGGAGAACTCGTGATCATCCCAGACGCAGATCATCGGGTACCGTTCATGTAGCCGCTGCAGATCTCGATCGGAGCGCACCGTCTGGTAGAGCTGCCGGTAGTTGTCGACGGAGCCAGCCGCCAGGAAGCTGCCAGTCGTAGGCTCTTCCGAGCCGGGGACGTCATTGTTGGCCGCCAACATCACCGCACCCTCGACATCGCGGAATACGATGCTGCGGTCTTCGTCCTCCTGCTGAAATCTAGGATCGCCAGCGGTTTCGTAGATGTAGTCACCTAGGTGAACGACGAAGTCTAGCTGCTGGTTGGACGCGTGGCGGTGAGCATGATAATAACGACCACCGTAGTCCTGACAGGACATCACAGCGAACGTGACCTTTCGGTCAGCATCCGCATCGGGTGCCGTTTTCGTTCGCCCGGTACGCGACGCGATGCGCTCGTCCTCTAGAATGTGCACGAAACGGTAGTAATAGTGGGTGTCCGCTGAGAGACCATCCACTCGAACTCGCACGCAATGGTCCCACCTGCGTTCGGCCAGGACCACGAGTTGGTCTTCGTTCCCCAGCTTCACGCGCCGTTCGAAGTCCTCGTCGAGGGCCATTTCGAGAAGTAACTCCACGGACTCCTGCGCTCGCCCATCGAAGCGTGTCCACAAGACGACACTCTCGGGGCGCGGATCGCCCGATGCGACAGATTGTGGGTATCGGCTCGCGTCGACTCTCACGCTGCCCGCGTCACCCCCGCCTGCGTCGGGGGACTGGGCGGGGTCATCATCACCGGAGGAGCAGGCGTCGAGAATCGGGCTCGCGACGACGACGGTCGTCTTGAGGAAGTGTCTGCGTTTCACGACGAAAGGTGTGGCGCACAGCCGCGCGGGAGGCAAGGCTCAAGCGCTGGGGAGCGGATTAGCGCCGACCGAAGTTCTGAGTCCACAGATGGGTTCGCTCCCCGTCGCTGGCGTAGCCGACGCCGATGTCGGCGAAGTCACCACTCATGATGTTGGAACAGTGCCCGGGGCTGTCCATCCACGTCGACATCACGCTCTCGGGGGTGGGTTGTCCGAGGGCGATGTTCTCTCCCATCGCTCGGAAGTCGTAACCGGCGGCGCTGAGCCGGTCACCGGGGCTGCTCCCATCTTGGCTGTCGTGCTCGAAATAGTCCTGCTCGAGCATATCTAAACTGTGCGCCCGAGCGGTGCACACGAGCACCGGGTTGATGGTGAGCTCTGGCACGCTGGGCATGCGCTGCCCCCCGCAGGTTGCCCCTGCCTGGCGCTGCTCGTTGACCAACGCTATCACCACGTTCTCGAAGTCAGTGGCTTCCGCGGAAGATGTGATTCCGCTGCACTCCACGTCCTCTGAGCTCGCGGCGCTGGTTAGAGCGTCGTTGCCTGTTGGGCTCGACATCAGCGACTCTCCGCTCGTCCCGTCTTCGTCCCCGCAGGCACACAAAAGGACACAACAGAGCCCGAGTAGTAACCGCCTCACCGGGCTGAGTATGGCAGAAGCCGAAGCGGATGCACGAATGGCCCTCGTTTGTTCGGTCGGGTCAAGCGGCGCCCATTCCACCCATTTCGAGCATTCGCTGAAAGTGCGCCTCAGAAATCGGCATCACACTGAGGCGCGAACGGCGCACCAGCGCACATTGCTCGAATTCAGGCTCGGCCTTCACCTGAGCCAGGGTGACTGCTCTCGGCAGCGGGGCGACGGGCTCCAAATCGACAGCGGACCAAATCGCTCGATTCGAGCTCGGATCTCGATAGGCGCTTCGCACGACCTTGGCGATACCGACAATCTCTCGCGTCTTGCCCGAATGGTAGACGAGAACGGCGTCATCGACGGCCATCCTACGCAAGTTGTCCCGCGCTTCCACGTTGCGCACGCCGTCCCAGCAGCCGCGGCCGTCTCGCACGAGATCTTCGAAGCCGTACGTTTCCGGTTCGGTTTTCACGAGCCAATAGTTCACGCGTCCAATACCTGGATCTCTTTCGACACCCTGTAAAGGCCGCTGCTATCCAGACGCATCGATTCATTACGCCCGCGCCACAACCAGCTACTGGGAGCGCGGTCGGGGTGATCGCGCTGAGGCCGACCCAGCATGTCGCCCCTCCTACACGGAGTCCGTTTCCGGGGCGCGTGAGCTATACAAGGCGAGTGATTGTCGATGTGCTCACCACACCCAAGAAGCCATACCTGGCGTCCATCGCCGTGATCGTCGGCCTCGTCTCGTCCTGCTCTGGGCCCGGGGAGACGACCATCATTCCGCCCGGCTCAGGGGCTCATGGCTCGTCCCCTGGCGCGGCTTCTACGATCGCGGCACCGGGACCGATCGCTGTGGTTCAGCCGATGCCCAGCTCGCCTGCCGCAGTGGCGCCGGCCGTCAGCACTCCGGTGGCACCGGGTAACGCCACTGCTTCCCCCGCGCCAACGCAGGGTCCGAACGAGCCCAGTGAAGCCGAGTCCAGCGAGCCGGAGCCCCTGATACCTCTCGGACCGACTCCGGCAAACGACACCGCCAACTTCCCGTTCCCGCAAAATCGGGAGCTGCCCAACTGCCAGCTCCCCACCAGGTTCAGCAACGACGACGTGATGGCGGCCTTCGAGAAGTGGCGCGACGATACCGTGACGAGCGAGGGTGCCAACGGCGCGGTACGCATTCAGCGTCTCGAATCGGACCCGGTGATTGCGGGGGACGTACACTCCACGGTGTCAGAAGGCATTGCTTACGGCATGCTGATTGCCGTGTACATGAACGAGCAGGAGATGTTCGACGGCCTTTGGCGCTACGAACAGCAATGGCTCAATGACACTGGGTTGATGCATTGGCACATCAGCTCAGCCGGCGATCGGGTGATTGGAAACGGCGCGGCCAGTGATGCCGACGAAGACATCGCCTGGGCCCTGATCATGGCGGACCGTCAGTGGGGTGGCGGCGGCTCGTTGGACAGCAGCTACGTGGACCTTGCGCGCGGCCTGATCGACCAAATTTGGCAGCACGAGATCCTCGACGGCAAATTGTTCTTGCCTGGGGATTCGTGGGGCGGTTGGGACTCGGTGAACATCTCCTACTTCACGCCAAACTACTACCGAGCGTTTGCCGAAGTGACTGGTAACCAGGGCTGGAACGACGTCGTTCAGACCAGCTACGACACCATGTTCAACAGCCTCAACGACGCCAACGGCAATGCAACCAACGGGCTCGTTCCAGCCTGGTCCACGAGCGAAGGGCAGCCCAATGGCGGCGTGTGGGGTCCCGACCAACAGGCACCGACGCACTACCAGTACGACTCATGTCGAACGCCTTTCCGGATCGGGCTAGATTACTGCTTCAATGGTGAGGAGCAAGCTCGACAGTATGTGCAAATGACCTCGGGCTTCTTCTCCGGCATTGGCGTCGCCAACATGACTGACGGCTACGAACTCAATGGCTCGCCGAGGCCGCAATTCGGAGGCCTGTCGGCGGCGTTTGTCGGGCCCGCCGGTGTGGGCGCGATGAGTGATCCTGCGCATCAACAGTTCGTCGACGATGCCTACGATGCTTTGAAGGGTTTGGATCTCCTCGTTGGGGGCGCGTACTACGACGAGTCGTGGACGGTGCTCGCGCTGCTCATGATGACCGGCAACTTCCTCGACTACACCGCGATAGATCCGCTCTGAGCGGGGGCAGCTCCAAGCCGCGCTGTTTCCGTTGAACAGCGCCGCGACGCCCGAACTCGGTTTTGGGTCCCAGGCCGTCTGGTTCGATGCTGAAGGCTTCGAAGCACTCCCCGTCGCGCCTTTCATTCGGCGGATTGTCGCGACTCCCAGAGGCACGAGCTCGTCCCTCGTGAGGGAGTGGGGAGATGGCCGCCGAGCGATGCAGAGCAACCGTAGTGCCAGCCATGCGTGCGTAGCGGAGATTCAGCCCGACTAGCGGAAGAAGTTCTGCACGGACCACAGTTCGCCATCGGCGTCATAGAAGCCGCAAGCGACGCTGGTGACGCGGGTATCGGTCATGTTGATGAAGTGACCGTGGTCTTGGTAGCACTGGCCAGTGCAGTCCTCTGTGGGCGGCGGACCTTCGTAGTACATCATGCGAATGCAGCCCTCGATCACCTGCTGAGTGTCCCGCCAACCAGGGCACTCGTTCTGCGAGTTGCCGCTGGGCGTACAAATTCGGTCAGAGAACCCCGCGTGTGCACCCCGGGACGAATCGTACTCCGCTTGCTCGTCCATACATGCCTCGGCCTCGAAATTGCGATCGAGCGGACCCAAGCACGCGCACGCGCGGAACTGGTTCACACGCGCGACGCAGTCAGCGTAGGGATCGCCGGTGTCTGGGGGTTCGGGATCGCAATCGTAGTCGGGAACACAGTCGGCGTCGGGTTCTTCCGGCATCATCTCAGCATCGGTCATTTCGGCGGGAGGTTCATCCGTCCTCGTTTCGCTATCCGCAGGCATCTCGTCTGACCCAGGTTGTCCCGGATCGGTCTCCGTCGGGGCATCGGTCTGTGAAGGCTGCTCGGCCTCAGCAACTTCCGTTTCTGCCGGATCCGTGGCACTTGGTTGTTCCACGCCTGAGCTGTCCGTGGCCATGTCTTGCTGTGGCAACGCCGAGGGCGTCGTCGTGTCAGTATTCCCCGGTGACGGCTGCCCCGGCACGTTCGCCTCCGAGTCCGTGCCGCCCATCTCCATTGCGCCGTCGATTGGCATCGCGTCCGTGTCTGCCTGCTCATCCGAGATGGTGCAGCTGCTGAGCAACAGTCCGAGCACACCGAGTCCACTCCACCCAAGAGCTTGCTTCATGTGTCCATAGTAGCGCTGGAGTCGACATCAGGCAGAAAAGGTTCGTGTCCAAGAAAGCCTTGGTAGACTTGTCGAGTGGCGTTGGTATCCACAGTCTGCCGATTCCGAACCCTTCCCGCTTCATCGTAGTTCTCGTGGTCGTTGCTCTGCTGATGCTGTTCTTTTCTGTGTGCTGCTGCCTCGGGGTGAGCGGCTGTCACACATCACCACAGAGAACGAATGGCGACGGGGTTACTCCGCCCACAAGTCACACAAATAACGATGAGATCGCCGTACCGGTGGAGCCGCAGACGACCGGTGGCGTGAGCGAGGGCGAGTCTGAAAGGCCCACAGCCAAAGCATCCTTGCCCCCAATCGAGCTACCCCCATCCAGCCCGGATTTGGAACCGCAGCTGGTCGCCTGCTCCGAGCGGCGGTTTGCCCGTATCGACTCGAGCTCCCTCCAAGTCTTCAAGTTGAAGGGAGCAGGGGCTCGCGCCAAACAAGTGGCGCACATCGACGTCGATGCACCTAGAAACCTCATCGCTCTCGCCGGGGAGAGTCGCCTCGTCATCACGAAAGAGAACCTCTTTCGCCACTATCGCGACGACAGAGAAGCCAAGCGCTATGTGCGCATTCCCCTTTTGGGCCCGTTGGTGGCGTGGCCTGAAGCGCGCGAAATTAACAGTTTCTGGGTGCGCTATCTACGCGACCCCGACTTGCACTACTACACGCTGGCACCGACAGCGGAGAGCGAAGAAACGAGCAGCGCGGACGCCCAGAGACCGTTCCCCGTCACGATCGGACAGGTGCGGCCGCTACACGACTTCGACCAACGGCTGTTCACGTTGATGGCGGATGGTACACCCTTCTACTCCACTTCGGGTGGTCTCGTTGGAGGTAAACGACCATTGCGGTACTCGCCGCTGCCGCCGCTTCAGCAAGAACTGGCGCTCATGTGGGCGGACTCGACCTACCACCGCTACTGGGTCTCGGACCGAGCTGGCAACCTTGGCGTCTGGGAACGTTCTCGCGGGGAGCCGCGCCTGGTGACGGCAAGACTGCCGGGACCTGTCGTTGCGACGGACGTCCTCGGGGCCACCGCGGCCATTCTGAGCGTCCGACAGCTGGGGGGACGCTATCAAACGGAAGTGACGCTGTTCGAAGAGCACAACTTCAGCAAACGCTGGCTGGTCTCCGACACACCTCTGACCGACGGGCAACCGGTGCTCGATCTGTGTTTGCTCAATGGGTCGAAGCGACTGGTCGTTGGCGGTCGCGATTGGCTCGGGCTGTATGACCGACGTTCGGGCAAGCTCCTGCAGGAGTGGTGATTGCTCGGAGAGTGCCCTAGTAAGGCTCGGGGTCTGCGCGTTTGTCCAACCTCTCGATGATGAACGGGTGTTCGTTCTGCTCGTCCGCGTCGTGGCGGCTCAATTCAGTCGCGCTCCACGCGCTCTCCAAGATGGAAGGGAATCGCGTGTCGCCATCCACCTCCGCCAACACGCGGGTGCGATAATACGTGTGGGCGTACGGTAGCGCCAGATCGTAAATCTGCGCCCCGCCAATCACGAAAGCCTCGGTCTCGCCACTTGCCTCAGCGGCACGAAGTGCTGTTTCCACGTCCGGACACACGGTGGCTCCCTCCGCAACATAGCTGGGTTGACGCGTGACGACGTAATTGTCTCGCTTCGGTAGGGCTCCGCCCATCGCTTCGAAGTTCTTGCGCCCAGTGATCACGGCGTGTCCACGGGTCGTTTCTCGGAAGAACCTCATGTCGTCCTGGATCCTCCAAGGCAGGTCGTTGTTGCGTCCGATGACGCCGTTGTCGGCAACTGCGGCGATTAGGCTGACCTTCATACTCCTTCGAGGAGCTAGCACTGCAGAGAGTCAATGGCAACGCGGTTGCAATTCCCTGCTTTACCAAGTCGAGTCAAACGGCGACTTTGGCTTTGATACTCGGGTGCGGATCGTAGTCGACGAGCTCGAAATCGTCGTAGGTGAACTGGAAGATGTCGCGAACGTCGGGGTTGATGCGCATAGTCGGCAGCTTCCGTGGCTGCCGCTTCAGCTGTGTTTGGGCTTGCTCGACGTGATTGGCGTACAGGTGAACGTCGCCGAAGGTGTGAATGAAGTGACCCGGTTCGAGGTCGCACACTTGGGCCAACAGTATGGTGAGAAGTGAGTAGGAGGCGATGTTGAACGGGACGCCCAAGAACACGTCAGCGCTACGCTGGTACAGTTGGCAGGAAAGGCGCCCCTCTGCGACGTAGAACTGAAACAGGCAATGGCAGGGGGGCAGCGCCATCTTGGCGACATCTGCCACGTTCCACGCGCTGACGATCAATCGGCGAGAATCAGGGTTTTCGCGGATTTGGGCAACGAGGTTGGAGATCTGGTCGATGCTGCCGCCGTCAGGCGTGGGCCAGCTGCGCCACTGGTGCCCGTAGACAGGGCCTAGGTTACCGTTCTCGTCCGCCCACTCGTCCCAAATCCTGACGCCGTGCTGCTTGAGGTAGCCGATGTTCGTGTCGCCTCGAAGGAACCACAAGAGCTCAACGATGATGGAACGCAGGTGAAGCTTCTTCGTCGTGACGCAGGGGAAGCCTTCACTCAGATCGAAGCGCATTTGGTGGCCGAACAGACTTTGGGTGCCGGTACCCGTTCGGTCGCCTTTGAGGACTCCCTGGTCGAGGATCCGGGTCAGCAAGTCGAGGTACTGACGCATCGAGTCCAATTACCACGCTCGGGCGCGAAGCCACACCGCGTTTGCCGAAGATTTGGAAGGTAGAATCGCGGCCAGAGGGATCGGCGACCCGAAGGCGAGCTTTCGGCGGCCAAGTCCTCGGAAACGGTAGCGTTGCGACCTCCACGCGTGCGGCAGTCATCTCAGCGCGGAAGTGTTTTCGGAGCCGCTTGCTTCTTTGGTGCCGATTGGATGGGCGTTCGGGAGCTTGGCTCAGGCGGACGGCGCTCTCCGGTTTGACGCAGTTCCGACATCTGCGAGTTTTGGCGCTCGACCGAGCGGTGAGTAGCAGCGTTGCGGGAGCGGTGTCTTTCAGGTGAACACGCTGGAGGACTACTGCCCGGGTTGCTGGGGCGAGTCCACACAACGCAAGCCTCACCATTCAATCTGCGGCCTCCTCATTGGGAACCCACCATAGGTCGATGTGGTCTCACGCGATTGTGCCGTGGCTGGATCTCTTCGATGCAACGTGTTTCCCTGGACAGCTAGCCGCGCGAACGCACCCGGTCGCGTTCGGCCATCGCATTGGTGTTGTCGCCGCGCCGTTCCTCCTTAGAATCCGCGGCTCGTAGCAAGTTCTGCGACCTGTCATGGAACGCAGCAGCAAAAGGAGAAGGGCGCATGAGCGAGGTGGAATCCAACGATGGGGCGAAGGCCAAGGACAGCGCGAAGTCCAAAGGCACCGCGCACCAAGCTAGCGAACAGTCCAAGAGCAGCGCGTCCCAGGCTGGCGCGAAGTCCAAAGGCGGCGCGCCCCAAGCTAGCGCAAAGCCCAAGGGCAGTGCGCCACGAGCTAGCGACAAGCCCGAAGGCAGTGCGCCTCAGGCGAGTGCGAAATCCGAAGGCAGCGCACCTCAAACGGGTGCCAAGCCGGAAGGCGGCGCGCCTCCAGCAGCTGCAAAGCCCGAAGGCAGCGCGCCCCAATCTAGCGAACCGAAGACGAGTGTCAGTCCTGTGGGTGGGTCCACGGTGGACGCCACGCACAGCAACGGGTCCAGCCGTTTGCCTTGGGGCATCGCCATTGGTGCGGTGGTGTTGAGTCTGCTGCTGCTTTTCCAAGGCCTTCTACCCGCGCAAAATTTGGCAAGAGAGCAACAGCAGGAGGTTGCGCGTTTGGAGGGTGAGCTTTCGGCGACCAAGAAGAACGCAGCTGACCAAGCCAGCCAGATCGATGACCTGCTCAAGGACAAGGTAGGTCTCAGCCAGGAGGCGACTCTCACCAAGGAGCGTCTCGAGCAGGCGCTCCAGGAGAAGGAAGAGGCGCTCGCTGCACTCGAGAAGGCCAAGAAGGATCTCAGCGAGACTCTGGGAACGCAGATCGCCGCGGGCGACGTGCTGATCAAGGAGGTCAAGGGCGAATTGGTCGTCGACGTCGCGGACAAGCTCCTGTTCGATACCGGCGAAGCCGAGCTCAACGCGGCGGGGGAGGAACTGCTCGCCCAGGTCGCCAAGAGCATGAAGCGCTTGTCCCCGGCACAGGTCTTCCGCGTTGGCGGCCACACTGACAGCCAGCGTGTCGTTTCCAAGGACCTCGTGGAGCGCTACCCCACGAACTGGGAACTGGCTTCGGCTCGGGCCACGAACGTGGTTCGCCACCTTCAGGAGAAGGGCGGAGTTCCGGGTCGTCAGTTGATCGCGGCCGGTTTTTCACAGTACCGTCCGGCCTCCACCAACAAGACGGAACGCGGCCGGCAGAAGAATCGTCGCATAGAGATCGTCTTGCTGCGGCGCAAACGCTAGCCCACGACGCATGGGCAGGCGGCATTTGGCGCTCAGCACCTCAGAATCGCGCCGAAAACTTGGCCAGTTCGGCACGGGGCGCGCACCTTGGGTGCCAGTCCCCACGTGTTGGTGGGGTTTGAAAGCGAATCCGCCGCATGCCGACAGTGACCGCGCAAGGGGAGCCCGAACTCGTTGACCTCAGGCTCCACGCCGAACAGCTCGCGGGAGAACGAAGAGAACGCCTGACGAGCGCACATCTGCTCGTCGCGATGTCCGATCAGGGAGCTGTGGCAGGGGAGCTCCTTGCGGAGCGGCGATTGTCCCGAGAGACGCTACTTCAGGCGGCACGCTCCTCCACTGACGATGAAGTCGATCCGGTTCGAGCTGCGGTCGAGAGGGCTCGTCAAGTGGCCAAGAGCCTGCGAGCGCCTCATCCAACTGCGCTGCACCTTCTGGTGGCGTTGCTGAAGGTCCGACAGTGTGCCGCTTTCCGCGCCTTGGACCAGTGTGGCGTGGACGTCCACCGTCTGCGCGCGGCAGCGATGAATGCCGCACTCGGGGAACTCGGCCGCGTGGAGCCGCGCCAGTCCCGACAGCAGTCTGCTGTTGTCGCGCGGACACCCTTGCGGCGCCACGCCGGCAAGGCGGTCAGCGTGCCACTGATGAAGATGCCTGTACGCCCGGCGCAGGCTGACGTGAGTGCGGCCAAGTCAGAGCAGCCCAGCCCACCCGCGCAAACACCTCAGCTGACCCGACCCGTCAGCAATCCCCAGAAGGCCGAAGTGCCGCGGAAGCAGCGACGGCGAAAGTCCGCTTTTGGGCTCGACTCCAAGCGCTTTCCCGTTCTGTCGAAGCTGGGTCGCAACTTGTGCGTGCTGGTCGAACGCGAGGAGTTGTCGCCCATCGTGGGGCGCGACCTCGAGGTCGAAAAGGTGCTGGATGTATTGGCGAAGCGAGAAGCGAACAATCCGTGTCTCGTTGGATTGCCAGGTGTCGGAAAGAGCGCAGTGATCCGCGGATTGGCGCACCGCATCGTCAGTGGCGAAGACATGGCGGAGGCTGATCGCCACATCTTAATCGAGCTCAGCGTGAGCGATCTGCTGGCGGGCGCGGCTGTAAGAGGGGCGTTGTCCCAGCGCCTCGCGGCGATCAAGAAGGAAGTGCTGGCAGCGGATGGGCGAATCGTCATCGTGTTCGACGACGTGCATCAGATTGCCGGGGCAGAATCCACCGAGGAGTTAGTCGGTGAGTTGCGTCGCGGCCTGTCTCAGGGCCAACTTCGGTGTCTCGGAGCCACGACTCCCGACGACTACGCACGGGTCATCGAGCGCGATCCAACGCTGAACAGGTTCTTCTCGCGCATCGATGTTGAAGAGCCCGATCTAGAAGTTGCCTGCGCCGTCCTCGAAGCCTCGGTGCCCGGCTATCGGCAGCACCACGACGTCGAGATCGACGACGAGGCGCTGACCTATGCCGTCGCCTGGTCTGCGCGCTACGTCTCTGATAGTGCTCTGCCCGACAAGGCGCTGTCCATCGTCGACCTGGCCGCTGCTCGTGCCAGCCGTCGCGGCTTGACGGTGGTGGGTAAGGAGCAGATAGCGAGCGTCGTCTGCGAGCTCTCATCGGTCCCAACGGACCGTCTGTTGGAGAGTGACGGGGAGCGTATGTTGCGTTTGGAGCAGACGTTGGCCGATCGTGTCGTCGGGCACGGGGAGCAGCTCAGTTGCATTGCCGATATTCTGCGCAGAAACGCCGCTGGCTTGGGTGGACAGCGGCCCATCGGAACCTTCCTGCTCCTCGGTCCCACGGGTGTCGGCAAAACCGAAACGGCAAAAGCGATCGCCGCCACACTGTTCGGCTCGGAACAGGCCATGACTCGCTTGGACCTGTCCGAGTATAGCGAGGCCCATGCCGTGGCACGGCTGATCGGGGCGCCCCCAGGTTACGTCGGGCACGAAGCAGGTGGGCAGCTCACTGAGGCAGTCAGGCGCCGCCCCTACCAGGTGCTTCTGCTCGACGAGTTGGAGAAGGCCCATCAAGAAGTGCTGGAAACCTTCCTGCCTCTGTTCGACGAGGGGCGTCTTACGGACGGGCAGGGGCGGACGGTGGACTTCAGCAACACCGTCATCATTCTGACGTCCAACATCGGCGCCAACATCGGAAGTGGCGCCGTCAATCGACGTGTAGGGTTCGGGGTGAAAGAGACGCACGGGGGCGGAATCACGGAAGCCACCGTCGCGGAGGCCCGACGACGCTTGTCGCCGGAGTTCTTCAATCGCCTCGACGAAGTGCTGGTTTTCGGGGCGTTGGAGCAACGGGACGTCGAAGAGATCGCCCGCAGGCTTCTGCAGCAGCTCGCCGACCTCGTCTACGAGCAACGAGATATCGAGCTCTGCATCGAACCGTCCGTCGTGGGGCTGTTGCTAGACCGTGGAGGGTTTGACGCGACCTTGGGGGCGCGGCCGATGAAACGCGCCATCGCTCGGCTCATCGAGGCACCGTTGGCCCAGGCTCTGTTAAGCGGGGACATCGCCGCGGGGGAACAGGTCAAGGTCGTCGCCGTCGGTGGTCGAGTCGTGTTCGAAACACCGTCCACGGTTGCAGCCGAGTGAGGGCTGTATCCTCACCGGATCCCCCCGCCGCCTGGCGAGCAAGACCGCGAGTGAACTCGGTGGCCAGCAGGGTCGATCGTGCTGGCCTCGTCGTGCATTCGAGCCGATGTCGGTGGTGACAGGACAAGCTCCAGAGCTGAGCCCCGTCTGAAAGCTGCCCAAGAAGAAGACCCGTACCCGAACCCGCTCGCTCGGCGGCAACTGTGGACGGTGTTTCCAAGCGCATCTGCCTCAAGCCGGTACGGATTCGATGGCTCGCCGGTAGCGGTCGCGGCGGACTTGGTCGCTCAGGATCTCGTACGCCTCATTCAGGACCTCGATGATGAGCTCCAGGTCCTCAGCAAGATCCAAGGTTTGCGGCGTGAGTGCCCGACTAGGATCGAGCTGGCGTTTGAGTTCGACGAACGCGCGTCGAATGTCATAGCCGGTTGAATGCCTCGGTACGCCAAGAATCGCAAAGTAGTCACCCTCGTCGATGAGCTTGCGTCGGGTGACCACTGCCTGGCGCAGCGCTTCGTCATCGAGGCGATCAAAGCTCGCTTTGGCGGCTTGCTCTTGTCGCGTTGCGCGACTGACCGTCTTGAGGATTTGAAGGAGCGTCAGCGCATACAGCACGCAAGCGAACTCCGCTGTGGGTGTGTCGGCGAGCGCTTCACCGACGCTAATCCGCTGCAGTGCATCGATGCTCTGACGTTCGGGAGGACTCAGAGCGCATTCGTCGATCAGCTCGAAACTGACAGAATGAGCGAGCTCTGCGCGTGGCCCACCCAGACGTCTCAACGCTTCTGAAGGCTCCAGCACCCGGCGCAGCATCTCGATGAAGACTTCGGAACCAGTAGCGCCGCCAAAAACAGCGGGTTCTGCGCGGAGGCGCGCCGGCACATCCTGCTCGAATCCAGCGGTCCCCGCGTCGAGCTGCAAGACCCGGCCAGTCACGAACTCGGCGTGGGCTCGCAGGGTTGGCCAGAGCTGATCTTGAGCCAGGTGCCCAGCGGCAACCAGCGCCGCACCAGCGTGCCTCCCCAGATTGGGAATCTTGTGGCCGAGTTCGGCCTCCACTTGCGCGGGCATCGTGCCCTGCTGAACTAAGAACGATAGCAATGACTCATCGCGAGCGCCGGATGCTGCGGTGACGAAATCGCCGTCTCGCAGCACGACTCGCCGCACGATGCCGGCGGTTTCGAACACCAGCGCGCCCGTGAGACGCGTTCGGATTGCCGAAGCCAGGATGCTCGCCGAGTCCCCTCGCCGAAGCGGCATTTCAGCAGCAAATTCATGCGAAGTGGTGGCGACGGGCGGGGGCTTGGCGGTGGGGTGTTCTCGCGGTGGGGGCCGACTCGATGGGCTGGGAGAGGTGAATGGAGGGCGCGAGGTGATCGACTCACTCTTGTCTTCGGCGACTTCTCGCTGCACTGCTGCGTCCAGCCAAGCGCCGCGAGGGAGCGCCGGTGCGGGTGGTAGCGGGCTGATGCCGCGCAGTGGGCGAACGGTGATACGCTCGTCACTCTGTCGCGATGGCGGCGGAGCGGTTGTTGGCTCCGGGGCGGATGGAGCTGGCACCGAGTCGGGATAGTCGGGAGGGCGTTGTTCGACTTCGTCACCTTGCGAGACCGAGGTTCTTCTTGAATCGAAGTACGGCAGCGGGTCGACAGCGACCGCAGGGGGCGCGGTACCGAAGCCATCCAGTGCGCTCGTCGTTTCTGACTGGCGCGACGCGGGAGGCCGAGGCGTGGAGGGGATGGGATGGGATGCGCGAGTTGGATGACTGGCTCCCGTCAGTGACCTGCCATCGGTGCCCGAAATGGCGGCAGGGCGACTGGGCAACCGCGACGGTTCATCGAGGGAGGGTGGGGCGTCTCCCGCGGAGGTTGGTCCGCCGGACCACAGCGGGCGGCGGCTTTGGGGAGGCACATCCACTGCGCGCGACGATGGGGCTGGCGGTGGTGTGTGTGCACCGACCGCATCCGAGTCCGTGCCGGTTTCACTGGCCGGCACCTGAGAGTCCTGCCCGCCTGTCGCTTCCATGTCGTTGGGCTCGAAGAGCGTCGCACCGCGCGCAGATGGGGGGGTGCTGGGGGGCCTGAGGGATCGACTCGAGTTGTCTGTCGGCGGAGCGGACACCGAGTCATAGTCCCCGATGGGGTCTTCCAGTGCGGCGAGTACCTCGCCGCTCAAACTGAGCACGACCTCGTTCGGAGCTTCTTCAACGGCTGCCGCGCGTGGGACGAGCCCGCGACGGACCCGTGTTTCTGCCTCGCTGAGGATCTTCGAAAGCTCTGCGCTGATCTCGGAGCTCAGATTCGCCTTGTTGTCATCCGGAAACGCGACAAGCGAGGGCGGAAGGGTCGGCTTGCGTCGGGAAGATGCCGGGCGCGACGATGGGGGTACGGAGCTCGGCAGCAGCGGGGCCGGCATCGAGTGCTTCGAGGCGGGGGCTTCCGACACTCGCGGCAAGACGTTGAACGGCATCGACGGCTGGCTCACCGGAGGGCTGCCCCAGTCTTCCTGCGCGCGACCCCGCGCGAACTCCCGGCAGAGGCGGACTATTTCCGCCACGCTGACGTCGATGCTCAGTTCTCGGACGTTCTCGCGCTGGCCCGCCACCTCCGATCCGGTGGGGCCAATGAAGATCAGGGTGGTCGTTCGTGCGTCGCTCAACAACTGCCGCGCGAGCGACTCCGTCTCCTCACGCACTTCATAGACGACGAGGGGGCAGTCCTTGTCTGCGATGTGCGTTTGCAGGTCCCCCTCACTGTTGACCGTGAAGCCGTCTCGTTCGAGGGCCGCCCGCAGGTCCGCCTCCAGGGAGTCCGCAACCCGAATGGCGACACGCAGTGCGTCAGCTGGTTGGGAAGGCCTCTTCGATGCCACGCCCTCAGGAGTCCTTCGACTGGTTCGTCAGCGAGAACAACCACTGTCCGACTCGCCCGCTGTACGGAGCCAGCAGAACGGTCAGAACCACGAAGGCGATGATGAACAGCTCTCCGTGATTGAGGCCTGACATGTCCGTCGCATAGCATAACCCCGTTCGGAGCACATGCCCCAGCGCATTGAGCGCATCCGCGAACGCACCCGACCCAGTTCTCGCCATGGATAAGCCCACCCTCGACGTCGTTATTGGCCTTGGAGCCAACTTGGGCGACCCCAGCGTGTCACTGGTTGCTGTTGCAGATGGGCTGCGAGAGGCGCTGGCCGACGTGCGCTTCTCGCGGCTGTATCGGACGGCACCGATTGGGCCGCCGCAGCCCGACTTCCTCAATGCAGCGATACGTGGGACCTACAGGGGCTCTCCCACGCAGCTGCTCGAAACGTGCCTGCGCCTGGAGGCAGAGCTTGGCCGGGTGCGGCCCCTGCGTTGGGGGCCCCGAATCATCGACCTAGACATTCTGTGGATCTCCGGTGTCCGGGTTTCGACGAGCCAACTCACCGTACCCCACCCCAGGCTGCATCAACGCGCCTTCGCATTGCATCCGCTGTTGGACGTTGCCCCGGACGCAGAAGACCCGGGCAGCGGCAGGCTCTATTCGGGGTTCGTCGACGATGTCGCGGACCAGCACATCGAGCGGTTGCAGCCAGTACCTCCGTGGTGGCCGAAGGTGCCTTGATCAGGTTTCCCTTTCGGTCACGTTCTGTGGCTGCTTGGGCGCGGCTGATTGTCGCGATGGGCGCACCCACTGGATGGGCGGTTGAGTGAAACGTTGGCACGCAGAACGGTGCTAACTCGCCGCTTACGCGTTGCGCAGCGAGGCCAGGTGCGCATCGTTGCGTCGCGTTGGCAAATACCTGCAATCCCAGGGACACGCACCGTTTGGGAGCGAACTTTTTCCAGTCTAGACAGGGTGCACCTAGGGTGGTACGAGCCGCCTGCCTGCCGCGATCCAATGTCGGTACAACTTTGGTGGCGCTGGCAGGCAGGCAGGCTCTCGAAACCATGGCCTTAGTCGCATCCTCATCTCTCACTCACAGTCTCCCTTTGTTGGCGTCCGCCGCGTCGGGCGGCAGTGGCGCGATCAACATCGATCTCGACCTGACCTTCACGCTTCAGATGCTCCTGTTCATGGTGCTCATCGTCGCGTTGAAGCCGCTGCTCTTCGACCCGGTGTTGAAGATCTTCGAAGAGCGCGAGCGACGCACCGACGGTGCCCGCGACGACGCTAGGGCGATGCAGAAACGTGCTGGCGAATTGCTTCGCCGTTACGAAGACGAGTTGGTTCGAGTCAATCGCACTGCCGCAGAGGAGCGTGACCGCATTCGTTTGGAAACTGCCAAACTGGAAGCGGAAATCCTTGGCGAGGCGCGGGAATCCACCACCAAGATCATCGACCTGGGCCGCGCCGAGATCGACAAGCAGGTCCAAGAGATTCGCTTCGAGCTGGGGCGCCGCTCCGAGCGCCTCGCCCACGACATTGCCAGCCGAGCGCTGGGGCGGGAGTTGTCATGAAGTACAGCCCATTGCAACGCATGTTGGCCTGCGCGGGGGTCGCGCTGGCGCTAGGCACATCCGCAGCGGTGGTGGCTGCGGCTGACGACCACGACGACACGCCCGCTGCCCAGCACGGTGACGCCCACGGTGACGCCCACGGTGACGCCCACGTGGGCCACGACGAGCATGATGCTCATGGGGTGGGACACGTAAACTGGTACTACGGCATTCTCGGGGAGAGCGAGGACGTCACCGAGCCGACTCTGTTGTTCCGCGCTCCCGGGATGCCAGTTCCCCTGTTGGCGCAACTGTTCAACACGCTGGTGCTGTTCTTCGTCCTCTACCGGTTTGGCAAAGGACCCATCGTCAACGGGCTGAGAGCGCGGCGCGAGTCGATCATGAAGGGCATCGATGCGGCCTCGAAGATGAAGGCTGACGCGCAGAAGTCTCTCGACGAGTACGAAGCGAAACTGGCCAAGGTGGACAGCGAGATTGAGCGTGTGCGCCGCGAAATGCGGGAAGCTGCGGAAGCTGAACGGGAACAGATCCTGGAGGAAGCCAAGAAGCGCCGCGACCGGATGGAGCGCGAGGCGAAGTTGCTCGTCGAACAGGAACTCAAGGCAGCCAGAGAGGTGCTGCTTCAGGAGACGATTCGCACCGCCGTGCAGAGTGCGGAACGCATCGTGACCGAAAAGGCAAGCCCGGCTGATCATCAGCGTCTGAGCGAGGAGTACCTCGGCGAGTTGCAGGCGAGCATCAAAGCCAGCGGCCTGGCGCGGGTTAATGGAAGCGCCGGAGGAGGAGCCCGATGAGTGATCGAACGGTAGCGGACCGCTACGCGCGGGCCATCTTCGAGTTGGGCGAAGAGGCCGGGAACCTGGCGATGCTCAGTGAGCACATCAAGCGCTTTGCTGACGAGTTCGAAGGCAGTCGAGAGCTACGCGCAGCATTGTCTCATCCGGTGCTGGATGAGCATGAGCGCGAGAAGCTGGCCGCCGCCATCGCACAGCGTTTGGGCCTCAATCCGCTGGCACTCAACGCCATCAAATTGCTCGCGCGTCGGCGGCGCCTCTACGTCGTCAAAGAGATTGCCGAGCGCCTGATGGCCCTGTCGGACGAAAAGCGCAGTGTGCTGCGCGTTCGAGTTCGCTCGGCAGAACCGCTCTCCGATGACTACGTGGGCAAGCTCACGCAGGAGATTCAGAACGCCACTGGTCGCACTGTAGTTTTGGACAAGTTGGTCGATCCGTCCCTGATCGCTGGAGTCGTGACCGAGATAGGTGACAACACCATCGACGGGACGGTGCGCGGTCGACTCGAAGACTACGAACAAAAGCTACTCAGCGCGTCGTGAGGACCGCTGAACAAAGACTTCAAACCTCAAAGAAACTACGGAAGAACAAGGTTCATCATGCAGCTGAGTGCCGACGAGATCTCTCAGATTATCAAGCAGCAAATTCAGAACTTCGACCGCGCCGCGCTCGTCGCTGAGACGGGTACGGTGCTGACGACCGGTGACGGTATCGCCCGTGTGCACGGTCTCGAAGGCGCCATGGCTGGCGAGCTGGTCCAGTTCGAAGGTGACGTCTTCGGCTTGGTGCTCAACTTGGAGAGCGACAACGTGGGTGTCGCGATTCTGGGCGACGCAACAGGCGTCAAGGAGGGATCTCCGGTCAAACGCACCCAGCGCATCGCAGAGGTGCCTGTTGGTGAAGCGATTCTGGGCCGCGTCGTCAATGCCCTCGGCCAGCCTGTGGATGGCAAAGGGCCGATCGAGACGAAGGAAGCCAACCGCATCGAAGTGAAGGCTCCTGGCATCATCGCGCGTCAGCCCGTCAAGGAACCGCTGCAGACTGGTCTCAAGGCAATCGATTCGATGATTCCAATCGGTCGAGGACAGCGTGAGCTCATCATCGGCGACCGCCAGACGGGCAAGACGGCCATCGCCGTCGACACCATCATCAACCAGAAGACGACTGGCGTGAAATGCGTCTACGTCGCCATCGGTCAGAAGGCGTCCACGGTGGCTCAGGTTGTCGACAAGCTCGCCAAGGCGGGTGCCATGAGCTACACGACCGTCGTCCTGGCATCGGCAACCGAGGCTGCACCGCTGCAATTCTTGGCACCGTATAGCGGTGTCGCGATCGGTGAGTACTTCCGAGACCGTGGCGAGCACGTCTTGTGCATCTATGACGACTTGTCGAAACAAGCCGTCGCGTACCGCCAGATGTCGCTCTTGCTACGTCGTCCGCCAGGTCGCGAAGCATATCCTGGTGACGTGTTCTACGTTCACTCGCGATTGCTCGAGCGCGCGGCCAAGTTGGCTGAGCGTTGGTTCATTGTGAAGAAGGGCACTGAAGTGCCCCCTGGTGATCAGAGTTTCGTTGGTGTGGATGGCAAGGTCCACATCATGAGTGAGGGCAAGGAAGAGGCTGATAAGGCTCTTGCCGAACGTTCCGACAAGGCGGACCTCGAAGTGAAGATGGACCCCTTCTCCGGTGGTTCTTTG
Source organism: Polyangiaceae bacterium (assembly GCA_050298815.1). GTDB lineage: Bacteria > Myxococcota_A > Polyangia > Polyangiales > Polyangiaceae > SZUA-265. Next base: position 406,925 of record JBNKUV010000055.1, on the reverse strand, counting down.
ACGGCACTTCCAGTCATCGAGACCCAGGCGGGTGACGTTTCGGCGTACATCCCCACCAACGTCATCTCCATCACCGATGGGCAGATCTTCCTCGAAAGCGACCTCTTCCATTCGGGTATCCGCCCTGCAATCAACGTCGGTATCTCGGTCAGTCGCGTAGGCGGCAGCGCGCAGATCAAGGCGATGAAGAAGGTGGCCGGTACCCTGCGTCTGGATCTGGCGCAGTACCGTGAAATGGCGTCGTTCGCTCAATTCGCGAGCGACCTCGACGCGGCGACTCGCGCTCAGCTCGAGCGTGGCGAGCGTATGACTGAGCTGCTCAAGCAGGGGCAGTATCAGCCGCTGCCGGTCGAGCGTCAGGTGCTCATCATCTATGCGGCCGTCAACGGACACATTGACAAGCTCCCAGTGGACGCGATTCGTCAGTTCGAGCGCGAGCTGTTCTCCTTCGTCGACGACAAACACGAAGACGTGTGGAGCCAGATCCGGGAGAAGAAGGATGTGGCGGGCGATCTGAAAGACAAGGTGGACGCGTTGCTGAAGGGATTCAGCGAAAAGTTCGTCCCCAGCGCCAAGTGATCGCCTAGCAGCCCCGGAGGATAAACGTGGCCAATCTACAAGCCATCCGAAAACGCATCAGTAGCGTCAAGTCGACCCAGAAGATAACGCGTGCCATGAAGATGGTCGCGGGGGCGCGCCTGAATCGAGCTCAGCAGCGCATCACCGCCATGCGCCCCTATGCTGTGACGACTGGCAAGGTCCTTCGGGAGGTCGTGCTGTCTGGTGCTGGTGCGGGTGAACACAACCATCCTCTGTTGGCGCACCGCGAGGAGAAGAAAGCCCTCTATCTGGTCATCACCAGTGACCGTGGGTTGTGCGGCTCCTTCAACTCGAACATCAACAAGACAACCGAAGCGATCTGGCGCGGGTCGGCGAAAAGCGCTCGCGACGTGGAGCTGGCGATCATCGGCCGCAAGGGGCGGGACTACTTCACCCGCCGCGGGGCTCCCATTCATCACATCTTCGAAGGCGCTTGGGACAATCTCGGCATCGACACTGCACGCCGAATTGCCCGCAAGGTGCTCGTGCCTTTCGTCAAGGGCGAGGTCGACGCCATCTACATCGTTTACAACCAGTTCAAGAGTGCCATCAGCCAGGAGGTGGTAGCCGAGCCGCTACTACCCCTGCAGAATTGGGTCAAAGCCAGTGACGATGAGGCGTTGGGGGACTCTCATCGCGGACAGTTCATCTTCGAACCTGACGGTGGCACGCTGCTGGAGCGACTCGTGCCGATGTATGTCGAGATCAGCGTGCTTCGCGCCTTGTACGAGTCGATGGCGTCAGAGCTGGGTGCTCGGATGACGGCGATGGACTCGGCGACGAAGAATGCGTCGGAAGTGATCGACACCCTGACGCTCCAGTACAACCGTGCCCGCCAGGCAGCGATCACTACTGAGATCCTCGAGATCATTGGTGGCGCCGAGGCTCTCGAGCAGGCATGAGCCTCTCTCCGTGCAAGAAGTTCGCAAAACGCGAACTCGGAAATCCTTCCATTCTTTTTGCTCACGGGGACCAAGTAACGCTGCAGGCGAAAAAGTAGGCGTCTGACTGCTCTCGAATTGTAGTGGTGGTCGCAGAACACCTTCAGTGGGGGTTCAAGATTGCGTGTGGGTGTGTCCCTCTTGACTTGAATTTGGGTTGGGGCAGTGTTCGGCCCGATGGCGTCTCGGTTGTTCTATCTCAGCGTGTTGGCCTGCTCCCTCATTGCCTGCGGCGGCAGCGGAAGTGGCGGGTCGACGAAACCCAGCGAAACTCCCGCCTCGGACTCGGAGGCGCTCGTCGAGTCGAGTGGCGCCAACGCTCCCAAGGTGCCGTCGAGCTGCGTGATTCGCAAAGGTGCCTGCATGCCACCAGTCGACTGGGCGAAGCGCTTGTGCGAACGCGGTGTCTACCAGGACGTGGCGCTCTACATGTTTCGCTCAGGCACCCCTTGGACTCGGTTCTACATGCGAACCGGGCTCAACGCCGTCAACGGTTGGGGCCCTACCGTCGACGAGGACTTGGTGGCGCGAGAGGAAGTCATTCCCATCAACTACCGACGCCAGAGCGAGGCTTTTCACGTTGAGGGCTCCTCCGGCACGTTCGACGTCCTCCGTTGGAATGGTAGCTGCGTGACCCTGGACGTGAACGAGGTCACCATGGACGCGCCCAGGAGCCCCCGTAATTCGCGGGTCGACTGGCGCTCGATGAGCGACTCGATGCAGGAGGCACTGCTTGCGAACCCCGACATCGAGGATCTGTACGATGAGCGCCGCAAGGAATGCAAAGGTGCCAGCATCGGGAGGGTGACCAAGCGCTGCGAGGATCTCGACCGAGAACTGATGGACGCGATCGCCAACTACGTCCGCACCGTCGAAGAGCTACCAGCTCCTGAAGAGTGCCCATAGACTGGCGCGGTCAACGTGGTTGCCGTCAGCTCGCAGTCGGGAACGATTGAAGCCGGTTGGACGGCCGCTCAGGATGCTTGAATCGGTTTAGGTTGAATCGTTGCTGCGACGATCCGAGCCAATCGACGACGGATCGGGTCGATTTGACCCCAGCCCTGTAGAAAACCCCGGCATGTGCCGTTGCCTACCGCTGGCGCAGGGGTCTGAATTTCAACACGCTGAGTAGCATGGAGGTAGGCGAAACTCGCAGGGGCAGCGATCTGGTGGTTCTCATCGTCGACGACGATGCGACGACACGGATGTTGGCCGAGAGAGCTCTGACGAGCGCCGGGTTCGGTGTGGTGCAAGCAGCGGACGGCCGCGAAGCGTTGGACAAAGTCGAGGCAGATCCTGAGGGCATCGGTGCCATCGTTCTGGACGTGCTGCTGCCCGCCGTCGGCGGTTTTCAAGTACTCGAGGCGTTGAAGCGGCAAGCTCGGTATCGCGACATACCTGTCGTATTGTTGACAGCTAAGGCCAACGAGGAGGCAGACGTGATTCGTGGTATCGAGGTTGGGGCCGACGACCACGTGCAAAAGCCATTCCGTGACAAAGTGCTCACGGCCAAGGTGCGGGCTTTGTGTGAGCGTCGAATGGAGAGTCTACTGCTTGCCCAGCGATTGGCCTTGGCGGAAGAGCTGGCGGCCACGGACGCCCTGACGACCCTCGGGAATCGGCGGGCGTTCGAGGCGCAGCTGAAGGTCGAGGTCGCGTTCTCTGAGCGCCATCGGCAGCCGCTGTCGCTGCTGGTTTTCGACATCGACCATTTCAAGGCGGTCAATGATCGATTTGGGCATCCCGAGGGCGACCGCGTCTTGTATCACGTCTCCGAAATGATCCGGAGCGCACTGCGAGTCTCCGATCAGGCGTATCGTTTCGGTGGAGAAGAATTTGCCGTTCTCTTACGGGAGTGCGGGGCCACAGGGGCACGTATCACCGCCAGCCGAGTGCTGCGCGCCGTCGGGGAGCAGGAGTTCTCCTTCGCCGGAGGACAGACCATGGGTATCACACTCAGCGGCGGCGTTGCCGTCATGGACGATCACAACGGTTTTGACTCGAGACGACTACTCGAACGCGCAGATCGAGCGCTGTATCACGCCAAGGAGGCGGGACGCGGCAGGGTCGAGATGGAAGACGCGTCGGCATCGTCAGCCACCGACGTTGCCGCCGGCTGACAGCGCGCGGAACCTCACTAGGCGATCCCAGCGCGACTAGCGCTCAACTATCCAGAATCCAAAAGTCCCCCGGTTGCCATCCAGCCAAACCTTGCAGGTGCGGCATGGCGCCGACCACGACGTTGAGCTCGCCGATGGCTGCCATGTTCAGCATGGCGGTCGTCCGCTGGACTAATGCTTCATCACTAATCCCAGTTGGAATTGCCGGTGGGCGTCGAGCGAGCTCCGTATTGGCCTCTTGGAGCAGGCTCAGCTGTAGCTCACGTTGGCTGGGTCCCAAGGACCGCGTGATGTCCAAAATGAAACCAAAGTCGCCGTCCTGTTTGCGGCGGGCGAGCTCGTTTGCAGAACTGGGCACCAACTGGATCCGATGTCCCGCGCTACCCAGCAGTTCACTCAAACTACGACCCAACTCCACGAGGTAAGTCGAGTCCGAGCGGGTGAGCAGCTCACAATCCTGGCCGCCGTAGGTGTGCCGCGTTGACGCGCGCCCGACGTTGCCTAACCCGAACCGCTCCAACTGACTTGGGGCAATGCTTGCCAGAAGTCCTGCGGCCGCGCCGGGCGACCCCCAAGGCCCCACCCGCTTGCCGCTATGCAAAACGACCCAACCGATGCGACCCGCATTCACCAAACGACTGTCTTCGCGCGGGTGATGTAGGCCCCGACCCAGCCAGCCCAAGTCGACCTCTCCGGACTCGAACTGGCGCAGTCCTTCCGCCAAGTCGGACGCTGACCGAACCTCGATGGCCTCGAGGTACGACGGACCACGAGCGCCATAGACATTGCGTTGAAGCAGCAGCTCGCCTCCGGACAGCGAGGCACGAAACGCACCAGTACCTTCAGGCTCCTTCGGGCCGAAGGCGCGCGGAAGCAGCGCACAGAGTGGGCTCGACAGCGCTGCCAGCACTTGTTCCGCGGGCGTGTTGTCGAAAACGACCGCCAGGGGATCGTCGGGCAGCCGCTTGGGGTTTGGCATCCCCGCAAGCAGCGCCCTGGCGCCAAAGCGCCGTGCGCGGGTGACGGACCACACTAGGTCACGGTTGTCGATGGGGTGCCCCGCGCTGCTCTTGAGGCCCGCACGCAGCCTCACGACACATCCGCCGCGGTCGGGGGTTGGCATCTCATGAGCCAACGTCGGGTAGTACCGTCCTCGGGAGTCCCGACCAAACATGGCTTCGGCAACAGCGGATCCGAAGAACGCGGCCGCGGGGTCGTTGGCGTCGTGGGGATCGAGTTGGGACAGTCCCCAGGGCACGCTCAGCCGCAGGCGTCCTCCCACGGTCCTGCGGGCCATTGCCAGCGTAGCTGTGGCGAGCGCGGCCAGGCAGGTGCGTCGCGTGATGTCGTGACTCATCCGAGTATCCACAATCTGCTGCCGCTGGCGATCACCGTCAGATTCTGCGACATGCTTTCCACCGGACAGAACGTGACAGCATCCACCCCGCCAGGAACGGGGACCTCGAATCGCGGTAGAAGATCTGGTGGTCTCCAAGTAAACACCCGGAGACTGTCCTCTCCGCGATCCAGCGTGTTCCGGCTTGCTGCGATTTCTGCGTACCCATCCAAGTCGAGATCGCCGATGGCTGCTTGGGCGCCAGCCTCTGTAATAGTCGTTTCATGACCAAGGTTATCGAAGACGCGCAGGATATCTTCTCCGACCTGACGCGCGGCAGCCACCACGCGGGTGGAGCCGTCGGGTAGTGTCAGGAAGTCGCCAGCGACCGTATCGACGGGTTGGGCGACGGGTGGCTTGGTCTTGCCCGTGACCCCCGACACGCAATCGACGACCTCCGTGTCGAGCCCCATGCCGCTGCGCCGGACGCAGCCGAATGGGCTCCATAGCAGCAGGCTGTCTTGCGTTCCGACCACGCCGCGCTCTCTGGTGTACTCACCCAGGTAGCGTCGGTCGGTCGAGGCAAATCGAAATACACCAGGTTTCGTGAATTCCAGGGTGACGATTGGTTCACGTAGCGGTACGGGTGCCACCGCTGAGCTATCGCTCCAGCGAAAGGGATGCTCGGCGGCGAACTTGCCTCCACTCGGGAACCTACCAATCAAGATTCGGTGACGATCGGCTACGGCGAGCTCCAAGCCGCCGTCTCCGTCGAAGTCGCCACAGGCCAAGCCTGAAGTGCGGGTGACAGGTGACTTCGCGTCGAGCAGCAAGGAACCAACCAGTTTGACGATCGGGAGGTAGCTGCGTATCTCGGCATCCACGGTGGCGTTTTCGTATGCGTGGTGCAGCGTTGCCGGGACCTGTTGCTTGACCCGCTCCCAGAAGCTGCGCTCCGTGGCGTAGATGTCCAGGGAAACCGAGAGTTGGCCCTGCTGGATGCTCGGCTGCAGCCACAAGAGGCGCGGCGTCTTGCTGCGCAGGATGGCGTCGGGAAGGCCGCGGGCGACCCCGCCATCACGCCCCTCGATGTTCGCGGCCATCAGGCGACTGAGAACGGCCGCAAGCCCACGGACGTCGCTTCCGGCGGGGGCTCCGGCAAGTGGCGCGCTGACGACTGTCATCCCGCTCGCTTTCGGCACTGTAGAGGTCAGTCGGCACGCCAAGCGTCCCAGCGCCGTCGGTGCGTTGCACTCACCGACGGGCTCCCGGTCGTTGGGGGGCTTGTTGGGCGGCGTGGCCGACGCTACTGCTGCGTTCAGCAAGCACAGCGCGGCACCCAACCAGAGTGAACGAAAAACAGCTGCCATCGCCGCAAGTTTTTACTTGTGTAAGTAGGCCTAGCGCAAGGCGCATGAGGTCGCGCCGGCGCTTACGAATCTGCCACACTCTCTGGCGACGCACGTGTAAGAGCCGAGCGCACGACGACATGAAGCGACGACCACCCCAGAACCGTGGCCCCAACGGGCACCGCCGAGCCGCGGCGTCGGATCAGCGCCCCCAACGCCAACCCCGAGACAGGCTTACCCGAGACTCCTCAGTCGTCGAATTGCCGCAGGCGTTGGAGGGGGCGCTCCTACAGGGCCACCCGTGGGTCTATCGCGAGCAAATCCCGAGCCACTTCGACGCGACCTCGGGACAGTTCGTCGAGGTGCGCTGCGGGCGCTTCGTTGGATTTGGACTGTGGGATGCAGATTCGCCGCTTTCGGTGCGGGTCTTTTCTCGGTCACAAATGCCTGACAGAGCTTGGTTTTCGGCCAGACTCGTTCAGGCGTGGGAGCTGCGGGCCGGCATTCGAGAGCAGCAAACGGATGCGTTTCGATGGGTTCACGGAGAGGGGGACTCGCTACCAGGGATTGTCGTCGACCACTATGCCGGACACGCGGTGATCACCTACGACAGTGATGCCTATCTCGAGCTCGCCAAGTCGTTGGCGCCAGAGCTGCAAGAATGCGCACGACTGAAGTCGGTGCTCCTGCGTCATCGAGGAAGAAGCGGGGATACCCGCGTGGAAGCACTTGTCGGCTCCATACCTCGCGGAGAGCTCATCGTCGTAGAAAACGGGATACGCTTCCGCGTAGACCTGTGCCACGGTCAGAAAACGGGGCTATTTCTCGACCACCGGGACAATCGCAAGAGCCTGGAGTGCCACGCGGCGGGGCGGCGCGTGCTCAACCTGTTCGCGTACAGTGGGGCATTCTCGATGTACGCGTTGCGGGGAGGGGCGGAGCGCGCCGTCGACGTGGACGTGGCCAAAGGTGCGGCTCTGGACGCGCGGCAGAACGTTCAGCTCAATGGCTTCGATGCCGACCGGCACGAGTTCGTCGTAGAAGATGTCTTCGAGTACCTCGAAGCTGCGCGAAAGCGCGGTGAAACCTTCGACTTGATCATCTGCGACCCACCGACATTCGCCCGCAGCAAGAGCCATCTCGACAAGGCACTCAAGGCTTACGAACGCGTGAACGCCGCGGCCTTGAAGCTGGCGGCGGACGGAGCGTTGTTTGCCGCCGCTAGCTGCACCGCTCGGGTCTCGCCAGCCGCATTCAAGACCAGCATTGCCCGCGCCGCTCGCCGCGCGAAACGGCGCTTCGTCGTCGTTGAGGAGCGGGGGCAGCCTGCGGACCATCCGGAGCTCGTTGGTCACCCCGAGGGACGCTACCTCAAGTTCGTGCTGGGGCGCGTCCAGAGCTACGTTTAGGGGCATGGTGTCGGAGTCCCCCGCCCAACACACCCGGGTGAGTTTCAACTAGCCGCTGAGGGGCGAGTGCGCTCAGCGCTTCGCCCGCTTCTTGCGGCCCTTACTACCCCGTTTTGGCGCGCTGACCACCGGGGGGGGCGCCTTTTTCTTAGTCTTGCTCGTGGCCTTGGACTTGGCCGGGGCGGCCGCGACTGGCGCAGCGGCTGGCGTCGGCTTGCGTGCAGGAGTCGCCTTGACCGGCGCTGCCTTGGCGGCAGGCCGCGCAGCGCTCAGGCGCGTCGCCGGGACTGCCGGAGCCTCGTCGGTGCGAACGCTTCCGCGGACCTGAGCTCCCTCGCTGATACCGATGCGGGGGGCGCGCAAGTCTCCCACGACCCGCGCAGTCGTTTCCAACAAGACGGCGTCGGTCCCGGTCAGGTCCCCTTCGACAGCGCCTGAAATGGACAGGCTGGCGCCGGAGACATTGCCCTGGATCTGAGCGTCAGGTCCGACGACCACATCACCCGAGACCTCGACGTTTCCGCGAACGCGGCCTTCGACCCGAAGCGAGCCTTCACCTCGGACACCACCACGGATGACGGTGGTGCTGGATATGACGGACAGTTCTGCCATCTTCCTCATACATCCATGTCGACGTTACCCTTGAACGTCGACCCATCAGCAATGGTCAAGCGAGACGCTTTGACATCTCCGATCAGGCGCCCACCCGTTTGGATGTCCACTCGATCCTGGGCTGTGATGTTGCCAGTTACTTGCCCGGCAACACTCAGAGAGTGCGCGGCGATGTCGGCTTCGATGCTGCCGCCCCCACCCACACTCACGCTGCCCGTGCTGGAGACGTTGCCGCGAATGCTTCCGAAGACGACGATTTCTTCATCGCTCGAGACTTCGCCCTCGACCGTCAGTTCTTCACCGATGACTGTACCTGCCATGTTAACCCAGATCCTGTCCGTTGCACATCAGTACGATGCGCCCTCAATGCCAATAGTTTGCTCGCGCTAGATGTTCAAGTGCAGATCGAAGCCTGTGTCCAACTCTGCGGCGACCTCAGCTCCTGGCGCAATGGTCACGTTGGCTGCGCGAACCACCCCTGAGTAGTTCGAATGAGGGCCAAATGAGACCGTTTCACTTACGACGATATCCCCGCTGGCCCTGCCTTGCAGCACGAGACTCGTGCCTTCGATTGGGCCATTGATGCTCGCGTCGCTCGCTACTTCGATGTGCCCAGCAACGCGAACGCTGCCTTTGACACTGCCCTCGATTCTCAGATCCCCACTCCCGGCAAGGTTGCCGGTGATGGTCGTTGTGGAACCTACAATACTAGCCCGGTCGTTCTTGATCGCCATTTCTGAGGCGCGCGACCGTAGTACAGCCGAGGCGGGCTGTCACCGCTATGGTGTTGCAGCTGTCAATCGGCCAGCCACGTCTGGTCGAACTTCAGCCCGTGCGAGCTGCTAGAATCTCCTCCGCTCGCCGCACAGAGCGAAACAAGCCCTGGGCAAGGAGCGCCTTCCGCATGTCCGGAGCGAGGTCCCCGGGCCGATCCCGCGTGGCTGCCCTGAGGAGGATCGCCGCAGAAACGCTGACGTTGAGACTTTCTACGAAGCCGACCATCGGGATGCGGACGCTCCGTCCGGCCAAGGTCGCCAGCTCGTCGCTGATGCCTTCGTGTTCGTTGCCCAACACCAAGGCGACACGTGGAAGCGTCGCCAGGTCTTCCGGCTCGAGTTCTCCCTCGGGGTGGGTGGCGACCACCTCGAAGCCGCTGTCCAGCAACGTTTGGGTCGCTTCCCGCGGGCCCGCATGCTGAATCACGTCCACCCAACGTTCGGCCCCTTTGGAGACCACGTTGGATGCCAGAAACTGCTCTTTGGGCACCACGTGGGCTTCCTGAACGCCGAATGCGTCACAAGAACGCAATATAGCGGCGCCGTTGTGGGGATCGTGGGGGGAGTCGAGGAGCACGGTGACGCTGCTGATGCGTCTGTCGAGGACTTCCTCGATGCGTTGGCGTCGGCGTTCGTTCACCATTGGGCCCAGCACCTGGATGACCTTTTCCGGACTCCAGTCTGCAGGCCACGGGCGACGCGGGAAGCTGGTCGCTGGCTCGAAGACGTCGTGGGATTCGCGTTTCACGCGCGACGTCCTACAACCACCCTGAGGTAGGTGTCAGCCAAAGCATGCGGGAGTCACCGCTGCGCTCGCTACGCCGGCCCGCAGGTAGCTAGGGGCTGACCGCCAATTGTATGAAATTACTGTGGTTCACACCGCGCCCGGACGGCCTGGCGCCGTTTTCTCTCGGCGCAGCACGGAGGCTTTTGACAACTGCCATCCCGCACTATGTAACAGGCACATGGGCCTGGCTCACGCGAGGCGCTCACACGGAGTTTCCAGAAAAAGACATCATGGCAAGCAAGCACGTCCAGGTTTTCAACGATCTCAACTTCGACCAAGAAGTAGTCAACGCTCAAGGCAAAGTCCTGGTGGACTTCACCGCTGCTTGGTGTGGTCCCTGCAAGCGCTTGTCGCCCATAGTGGACGAAGTGGCAGAGCAGTTGGAGGGCAAGATCAAGGTCGGAAAGCTCGACATCGACGAGGCGCCCATGACCGCTAGCAAGTTTCAGGTTCGGGGTGTCCCGACGTTGATGGTTTTTGAGGGCGGCCAGCCCGTGCAGACGAGCGTCGGTCTGGTAAGCAAAGCCAAGGTTCTCTCACTGCTCGACGAAAGTTGAGCGGAATCGACAACAGGCTGTGGTGTCGAGCGCGTTCGGTCGCGTCGGCGCGCCGACACAATGCTTGTTCGAGATCGTGGCCGTTTGGGGGGAGGCCACGGTATACGTGAAGCGTGGCGGCCAGGATTTGGAAGTCTTTGCTGGTTGGCGCCTCGGGGTGGTGTGCGGCGTGTGCCAGTAGCAACGAACCTCTAGCGCAGCGACCGAGTCTACTGACGGGCACAGTCGCCGCGCCTCCTTATGCAACGCCCGCGCGCTGGGAGTTTCACCCACGTGGGATTGGCGGCGCCGTTTCTGACGTAGTTCGCGAAGACGACGGCGCGCTGTTGGTGACCACTGTTGGGGAAAGGTGGTTCGCACCCGCGAGTGGCGCGGTAGCGGCGGTCGCTCCGATGCTTGCCCCCGAGGGATTGGCAGAGGCGTTGAATCTCGGCGCCGATGGCTGGGTGTTCGTCGGGGCGTCCGGCGCCACCTACGAGAGTCAGTCGGCGCTGGCTGACTTTGCCCGTTCAACCGCCCCGCCCACGCCCTTGGCACGCGTGTCGGCCGTCTCCGTCGCATTGGTCGGAGTTTCGCGTTCGGGTGACGTGCTGCGGTCGACGGATCTTGGATTCAACTGGTCCACGTTGGACGTGCCCGGGCGAGCCACGGATGTTGCCATGCTCGAGTCCGGCCATGGCCTGCTGTTGCTCGCGCCGGAGGCGTTGCTATCAACTTCCGACGCGGGCGCTTCGTGGAAGCCCACGTCGCAGGGGCCCTTCGGTGCCGTTGCCCTGAGTACGGAGGCCGGGGCAGTTCGGGTGGATGGGGTTCTGGAAGCCAGACTATGGAGTCCCGGAAAGAACCCCGCTTGGACGGATACGGACCGAACCCATCAGCCGTCGTACCCAAAGCTCAGCGTCGGGGTGCGAGCGAGCGCTGCCGCTGTGGCAAGTGGGCATGCGGTGTTTACGCGTGGGCGCTACTACGAGTTGGCGGCACCGAAAGGTGGGTGGCTGCTGCGTCGAGGACCTGAGCTGGCGGCCACGACTCAACACGCCGTGCCTGCGTTTCGTGGGTGTGCCAAGATGAGGCTGGCGGCGCGCGGAGCAGAGCTATATGCGTTCTGCGGCGAAGACGGCGAAGGTGCGGTAGTCACCCGCCTCCTCAAGAGCGATGACTCTGGTGGTCAGTGGAAGCGATTGCCTCGCCGCCTGCGTGCCGACTTTCAGCGCTTGACCGCCAGCGTTCTCCACGACGGTTCCGTCGTGCTCGCTGGGATCTGTCCCCCTGATGCGTCGGAAGGGGGGTGCGTCCCTAGTGGTGTTTACCTTCACCGCGCCGGCGCGGGCGAGGATGGCTCTTTGGAACGCCTGGGGGTGTCGTTGCTCAGTGGGGTTCCGCTGGGAATGGGCACCGTAGGGGACGGAAAGCGGCTGATTGTCGTCGGTAAGCGCCAAAAGGGGCCCGAACTCGTCGTGTTCACCGCCTCAGTGGAGGACTACGAATTCTCCACCGAGGAAGTCAGCGAGGTGTCCGTGGACATGGATCAGCGGTACTCGAACCAGACATCGCTCCGAGTCGAGGCGTTGAGCCCCGGTGCCGACGGCAACGTTGCCGTCGTACTGTTCGAGCGCAATAGTGGTACGCATTCCATTCTCGTTTTGGATGGTCGAGGCAGGCTGTTGAGTTTGGGCAAGCCCCCAACCGAGCTGGCCCGGGTCGGCGCCAGCGGGGGCTTTGCCGTCGCCTACGATCCCCGCAGTGGGGCGGCGTGGGAATCCCTCGATGGCGGAGTGAGTTGGGATAGCTTGGGGCAAGCCCCCAAGACCTTGTGCCCGGCGGACAAGAGCAAGCCGTGTGAGGTTGCACTGTCGTGCTGGCAGCGCGGCTGTGTTTTCCACGATCAGTTTTCGCGGGTGGGCTGGCGCGGTGAGGGACCGAAGTCGCGTCCGCCATTGGCTCCGGCTTTCGGTCGCCCGAACCGAGCAGATACCCTGCGGACGCCGATTGCCTGTCAGCTCGATGATGCCGAGGGCTTCCGGACCGTCGCGGGGTTGAGGCCCCCAGACGCGTCCCAAGCGGAACTGGGGGACGTCGCTTGGTTCGCCTTCGACGCAGACTGGCGCGATGCCAGCGTGACGATGTTCGAGGCGCTGCGGGGGCCGGAAGCCATCGTCGAGCGCGTCGAGCTCCTGCCCAAGGTCGCGGCTCCAGCTGAACATGCGATGTACGCGTCGCTTCAAATTGAAGGTGTTGCGGCGATGCGGCAAAGCGCGAGCCGGGGCGTGGAAGTCGTGTGGCGCAACCTGTTTGAAGGTCGCCAAACCCGCAAAAGTCGATTGACGAAGTCTGCTCGCGTCGTTGAGCGGGCGACCCGATTCGTGGCTCAAGCCGCTCGCCCTGGGTTGCTGAGCATCACCCGAGATGGGCTCTTCATGCGTCCCAGCGAAAGCTCTGCTGCCGGGTCGACGTATCTGGTGCAGCGTTCGGGGGTAACGGTCTTGCCGCCGGTGACTTGGCCCGAGGGGAGTGCGAAGGGTAGGGGGGAGATGATTCGCGCGCCTGACGGACCGCTGGCAGTGTCACTGATTGATGCGGGGGCAGCGATCGTACGCCAACGCCATGTGGGCGGCCGGTGGGAGCGTGACGCCGTCACCTTGGGGCTGCTCCGCCCGCAACTTTTTGACGTGCGTCAAGCGTTCGACCTGGCCTACCTGGGTGATCGCCCCGGCCTGCACCTGATGTTCCTCGACGCGGCGCCATCGTCCGCTTGGTGGTTTCCATTCCAAGCTGGCGCAGAGCCGTTCGGCGAACCTGTGACCGTACCCACCCAGGCCTCGTTGGCTGCTCGGCCAGCTACTTGTGGCACGTCACAACGCAACAAGTCGCCCCGCGCGGTGACGCCTTCTGAACTCGGGACGCGGCACCCCGTTTTGATCACCCACACGACGGAACCATACCCCCCAATGCTGACCAACGACGCGGTGTTGTTCGGTACGCAGGATGAACCTTGCGTCGCGACTTTTCACGCCAACTCGACACGCAAAGAGGGCGAAGAATACAGTGCGCTCATCATCGCCGATGGAGCGAGTACTTCTTGGCTCTTCCGAGCCTCAAAAGACGCCGACGAATTTGATGCTCGATCGATGCGCTGCTCCTACTCCCCAACTCTAGAGCTGCCAGTTGATTTCGATGTGTTCAGTTCTGGCCAACGCTGAACACGCAGCGACATGCCGCTCCAGCGGCGCAGGATCCGGTATGCGATGGAAATCACGTGGCCTGCGTGCAGCCCGCTCTTCTCATCGGCATACACTGGTCTGACGGGAGCTTCCACAACCGAGAAACCAGAACGTGCGAGGAGCAGTAAGAGGTCGTTGGGGTAGCCATACCGGGGCCAGAGCTCACTGAGCGGCAACTTGGATGCGGCCGTGCTCAATAGAGCCGTGTACCCGCATTGGCAATCACCCACATCCAGGCCACTGGTCCAACGGGTTAACACTGAGAGTGCGCGACTACCCCAGCGTCGACTCCGCGGCATCATTGCCCATTGTGGATGAATGAGGCGGTTGCCTTTCGCGTAGACGGCGTCGCTGTTCCTCAAGCACTCGAGTAGCGTTGGTAAATCGTTCGGGTCCATCTGGTCGTCCCCGGCCATCACGACGAGCACGTCAGAACCCAAGGCCATCGCCTGTTGGTATCCGGTGACGATGCTTGCTCCCACACCTCGGTTGCGCCCATGGCGCACCGACACGAAGCGGCGCTCGGTCATTGCCTGCAACGTGTCCCAGGTGTCATCCGTGCTGCTGTCGTCGACCACGACGATGTGATCGACCCAGTCCGGGACTCGGCAGATAGTGCGGCGGATCGCCCGGCTCTCATTGAACGCGGGGATGATGATGGCTATGGATTGACCGTGCCACATGGGTTAGCTATAGCCGTCGCGCTGGCGCGAGAGTAGCCCCAAAACAAGCTCCCGAATGTGCAGCTTGGTCGCGCCAGATCAGTGGATGAACCCCGACGAAGCAAACACAAGCACGGAGCGCCCCCGCGTGCAGCGGTGGCTTCGCCGACCTTGGTTCTGGATGTTGTTGGCGGCGATGGCGTTGGTCTTGGCTTGGTACTTCTATCCGACCGACAAGTCCCCGCGCGGGTCGTATTATCGCGTAATGAGCGCTGTGAACCGTGGGGAGGCTGAAGCCGTCTTCCCATACATCGAAACAGAGGCGCAACACGCGGCGTTCAGTATTGGCAAGTACACCCGTCAGGCGATGGCTGTGGTCGAGCGCTCCTACCCCGAGGCCGCGCGCCATGCTGAACTGGCGCGGTTGCGCCCTTTGGCGACAGTTGAACCAGGTCCCGGCGTGTTTGCATGGTACTCCGAGCAACACGGCTGGATGGCACGGTTGCGTCAGGACCTTTCGGGGGTCAAAGCTGTCGAGGTCAACGGCGACCGCGCGACGATCGAGACGGCCCGAGGGACTCGGTATCCCTTTCGGCGTCGCGACACGGGTATGTGGGGCCTGACGCTGTTCACGGCGCGGCTGGTCACTGATGCCAACAAAGCTGCCCGCGACCTCGAACAAATCCAGGCTGCCGCGGCAGACTACGAAGCGGGCAGGTCCAGCCGGTAGTCGGCGCCGGCTGGGGCGCAGCGCCGGCTAACTCCGATGTCGTCGTTGCAGCTCCGCGTAGGCCTGTTCGGGGGCGAATTTTCGTTCCACCTGGCAACCGCTGGCAACCCAGCCGGGAGACCTGCGCCCAAAAGCGTCCGGTGCGCCGTTCCACCCTGAGCGGTGTAGCCAGAGGTGGTCGAACCCCAGCTGGGCCAATCTGGTCAGCGCCCGGGCTGCCCGGCCCCCGCTGTGGCAACCGACGACCAAGTGCTGAGACCTTGGGAAGTTCGCCGAAACGACGGCATCGAAGTCCGGATTGGCGGTCAAACCACTGGTCGAGCCGTGGTCTACTGGAACGTTGAACGCGCCTGGAACGTGACCCAGTTCGAATTCTTCCACTGTGCGCACATCCAAGTAATATGCACCTTCGCCGAGCAGTCTTTGAACGGCGCTGGCATCGACCTCGCGGGGCTGCTGCACCCGAGCTCGAATGACGTCGGAAGCCCCCGACGTCAAGTGCAAACCGCAACGGTCCGCTCCGCCCCTTCAGAAGTCCGTCGTCCGTCATGACATCCTCCGATCAACTCAGAGTCATCCCCTTGGGGGGGTTGGGCGAAGTGGGCATGAACTGCATGGCTCTGGAGACGGCTGGAGAACTGCTGATCATCGATTGCGGAACCAACTTTCCGGGCGATGACTACGGGGTGGACGTGGTCCATCCGGACTTCTCCTGGTTGCACGACAACTGGCATCGCGTCTGCGGAGTGTTTCTCACCCACGGCCACGAAGACCACATCGGCGGGCTGCCGTACCTGCTCAAAGAGCGCTCCAAGCCGCTCTATGGACCCGCTCATGCGTTGCGGCTCGTGACCAAACGGTTCGTCGAGCACGGATTGGAGGAGCAGCGGCGCGACTTTCGTGAGGTCAACACCCGACGGTCCTATCGCGTGGGACCATTTGAAGTCGAACCCGTTCGGGTCAGCCACTCCATCATTGAGGCCACAGCGCTTTCCATCACCACTGAGGCAGGTCGCGTCGTGCATAGCGGGGACTTCAAGTTCGACCCAGCCCCCGCTGATGGCGAGTGCACCGACGAGGAGCGGTTGCGCGCCTTGGGCGATGAGGGGATCGATCTGTTGCTGAGTGACTCCACCAACGTCGACACACCGGGCACGTCTGGCTCTGAGACGGATGTTGAAGCCGCCCTCGACCAGGTGGTCAAGGCGGCGCGCCGCCGCGTGTTCGTCGCGCTCTTCGCCAGCAACGTGCAACGACTGATCAGCCTGGGAAGGATCGCTCAACGTCGCGGGCGCCGGCTGTGCTTGCTGGGCAGAAGTCTAGTCACCCATGTCGATGTGGCCCGGCAGTTGGGCTACCTCGACTGGCCGCCAGACTTGCTACTGCCCCCAGAGCGATTGAGCAGCTATCCCAAAGCCGAGGTGCTCGCCCTGGCCACCGGCACTCAGGCAGAGCCGGCTGCTGCAATGGCTAAGCTGGCACGAGGGGAGCATCGCTTCGCTGAAATCGATCCCGGGGACACCGTGGTCTTCTCCAGTCGCATCATTCCAGGTTGCGACCGGGCCGTGGTCGACATGATGGGCCAGTTGATGCGCCGTGGAGCGCTCGTTCATTCGCGTTGGACGGATCCCGTTCACGTAAGTGGACACGCCTGCCGGGATGAACAGCGCCGCATGTTGGAGCTGCTGCGTCCACGTTGCTTCGTACCCGTGCACGGCACCTTGCATCATCTCCGTCGCCACGCAGACCTGGCGCGCGCTGAGGAGGTGCCTTCCGTCGAAGTGATCGAAAACGGTCAGAGCATCATCTTGCAAGACGGTACGCTGCGGCGCGGTGAGGACGTCTACGCTGGCAAGGTTCACGTTGGCCTCGGCGGCAGAGAGCTGTCCCTGGACGTGTTGGGTCGTCGCCGTGATCTGGGGCGTTCAGGCATCGTCAGCGTCGGGATCCTGTGCTCCAACGACGGCAAACTGAACCACCCGCCCCGCTTGCAGGCCATGGGAGTACCGTTTCTCGAACAAGAGGGGATTGCGAATCAACTCGTCGACGGGCTGACAACGGAGTGGCGTAGTCTGCGGCGTGCGGCCGCCACGGCACGAACACGTCAGGATGGTGAGGGGGGGCGCGGCCCCAATTCGGGCAGCCCGCGTTCGTCGGAGAGGGCCTGGGCCTACGGGGCGCGTTTCGTGAGTGTGCAATCGGGCGCGCTGGAGCTTCAGGTGGAGCGTTTCGTGCAACGTTGGGCGGATTCGCGCTATGGCTTACGTCCGATGGTAGCGGTCCATATCCTCCACACGCAGGAGTCATGAACGTCCGAGCAAATCACCACAGCCCGCTCGCGACCCCGGCTCAGCCTGCGGGACAACAGTTGGGCACTCCTGGTCGGGATGAGCGCGCGGTCTGGCTGCTGCGGGCGCTGGTCTGGGTGCGGTTGTCTCAGCGGATCCCAGCCTTGTTCGGATGTTGCTGGCCCCCATTGCTCGGCCTCGCGTTGCTCGCCGGCTGTCAACAATCGCCTTCGAACACGACCTCACAGCTTTCGAAGAGCGCCAGCCAAAGCGCGCGTACCCCAGAAGTCGCACCCAAGCCCCCGGCCAAGGCTTCCAGTGCCGAATCAGCAGCCAGCTACCCCGCGGTCGAGAAGAGTCGCTTCCCGGCTCCTGCGCGATTGGTGGCGATTGGGGATTTGCACGGTGACCTGACCGCGACGCGCGAAGTGCTCCAACTCGCGGGGGCGATAGATGCGGAAGACCGCTGGGTGGGAAAGAACCTCACCGTCGTACAAACAGGGGACCAGCTCGACCGCGGGGACGACGAGCGCGCTATCTTGGACTTGCTCAGCCGACTCGCGACAGAGGCTAAAGCCGCAGGCGGCTCTCTCGTCGCCCTCAACGGCAACCACGAGACGATGAATGCCGCCGGTGACTTCCGCTACGTCACTCCGGGCGCCAAAGGCACGTATCGGGGCGTTTCGGAGTCGTCCGTATCGCCCGACTTGTTGGCCCGTGTTCCTGCAGAGTTTCGCGACCGCGCAGCCGCGTTCTTTCCCGGTGGGCACTATGCCAAGCTGCTTTCGCAGCGCCCCATCATTGCGGTCGTTGGGGAGAGTCTGTTCGCGCATGGCGGTGTGCACCTGATGCACGTCAAGTACGGCATTGATAGGATCAACGCCGAGGTCACTTCATGGCTGGCTGGTAGCGGAAAGCCGCCGAGCATCATTCAAAGCGAGCGCAGTCCGGTGTGGACCCGCGAGTTTTCTTTGCCAGAGCCCAGCGCCCAGGCGTGCGCAGAACTCCGTGAGGTGCTCCGAGCGGTTGGTGTGCGTCGGTTGGTGGTTGGTCACACTGTACAAGAAAAGGGTGTGACCTCGGCCTGCGACGAGCAGGTATGGCGTATCGACGTTGGAATGTCGGCCTACTACGGAGGTGACCAAATCATGGCGCTGGAGATTGAGGGCGACAAAGTTCGAGTTCTGAGCCGCAAAAAGGCACAGCTGCAGTTAGCGCCGGCTGCGGAGTGAGACAATACCGACTCCGGGCGTCCAAGCCCACACACGAGTGAACCGCACAGCTGGAGTCAGCTGAACAATGAGGAGAGCCCAATGGAAGAGCGCTTCGATGTACTGGAAACGAAGGTGGCTTACCACGACAAGGAGCTCAGTGAACTCCACGAGGTCATCTATCGCCAGCAGCGGGTTATCGATCGCCTGGAGGCCGAGTTGTCACGCCTGACGTCGCAACTCAAGAGCTTGGGATTCGAAGGCGATACAGACAAAGACCAGAAGCCGCCGCACTACTGAAGCTTCTACCAGCATTAGCGAGGTTTTTTGGTTGGCTGCTTGCCTTCATCGCTAGTCGGCTCTTCTCGTTGCGGGTAGCGAGTTAGCTCGAAGTGAAAGGAACCTGGGTGCGATGGAGGGTAGAGAAAGCGCTCCAGCCGCCCCGCCTTGATCGCTGCTTTCGCGACGCGCAGTAGGTCTTCGTAGCGCGACTCCGGTACGGCCTCCAGGGCCACGTCGACGGTCACGACCTCATCGTTCTTGATGTGGTTCAAGCAGCCGAGCTCTCGAGCGTGGGGTAGCTGCTTCTGGAGTTCCGCTTCCATGTTGGCGAGGTTTTGCGCTTCCCCCTGCTTGGGATCAAATCGCTGGATCACTGCATCGCCTGCTGAGCAATACATCCCGAGTGCCCGTTCCACGTCCTCTCTTGCGAGCGCGTACATCACTCGCGCCTGCCGCTCCGAGGTGCGCTCGACGACTTTTAGCTGCGCGTCTTCCGCCCCGACCTTCGCCAGGATACCCACGATCGTGGCTCGGGCGTCGTCGGTGAGAGAAGGGTCCGATGACTCCGACTTGTCAGAGCCTTTCGGAGGTTTCGCTTTCTTGGGGGCGTCGTCGTCTGGTGCCCCTTTCTCCCGTTGCCCGTCCGGTGGCGTCGGAGCCGCGCTCTTGTCACCGGTCCTCGAGTTCTCCGACTTATCGTCGGGGGACTGAGGAGCATCCGAACCCCGCTGGGCCCAAAGCGAGCCGGCAGTGCAAACACAAGCGATGAGCAAACGAATCCGCATGGCGCGGCCAGTGTACCCACCTGGCAACCAGCCCGCAACGACGGCTCAAACGCCACAAAACCGCCGCAATTGCAAACGCACCGTCCGCGAAGCGAAGAATCGCCGCTGCGGTCCCCGTCCAGGCCCCCTGCTCCTCTGGGTCGCCGCCGACTCCTGGGCAGGAGACCATTGGGTCGTCATCGTGCCACCAAATGATCAGCGCCATTCCGACCGCTGACGGAGCCGCACGTTCGCGCCTGTGATATACGTGCGTTCTAGTGTCGCGGGCAGGAATCATTGGATCGCGGCTCATGGCCGTGGGTTGTGTCTGCTCCGCAAGTGCTGGCGGTGAGCCGGCCAAGTCCATCGACTATCGGGTGCCAGAAGGCTGTCCTGGTTCCGATTGGTTTCGGACGGAGCTTGGTTCCCAAGGGGTGGCCGTTGCGTTGCCAACGGCGCTGGAGGTGACCGTAGATAAGCGGACGCCGATCCAGCCAGCGGTCGAGAGCGAGGCGGCCGAGGAGCAGTACGACGGCAGTCTACGCTACGCGGCAGGCGACCAGCACTGGGAACGGCACCTGAGCAGCGCCAACTGCACGGATCTGCTGTCCGCCCTGGCCGTCAGTTTGGGGCTGCGGCTGGAAACGGCTTCAGCGCCCGACGAGGGGGATGCAACAACCGTGGCAGCGCTGGCCGAAAGCCCTTCCGAGACCTACGCTGCGGCGACAGCGGAAGAGGGGGTTGAGGACCGCCTGAGCCGCAAAGATCCGGAGAAAGAGGAGTTATCCCGCGCTTGGATGTTGGGCTTTGGTGCTGGGGGCGCGCTCCGCTTGGGCGTCGATCCCGCGCCCAGCGGTGCCATTGGCGGCGTCGTGTTGCTTCGTTCGGAGCGCTCGGGCTGGGGCTCGGGGCCGTTCGGCCTCGGTTTCACCGTGAGCCCCAGTGTTTCGAAGCAAAGCCGGGTCGATGGCGGCTCCACCACCTGGAGCTACGGGTGGTGGGCGGCGAGCCTATCGTTGAGTCCGGGGACTTTTGCGCTGCCGCCGCATGGCCGTGTGGGTTTCGTGACGGCTTTTCACGTCGGGCGCTATCTCCCGAGTGGCGAAGGCCCGGGCTTTGAGGCACAACCCCTCATGTTCACCGAGTTGGCGTTGCGAGGCGAACAGACCTTGGGGCAGTGGATGTTCGACGCTCAGCTCGGGTTGCAGCTCCCCGTTGGTACGGTGGTCGTTAGTCCGGGCAATGATGTGTTGCACCGGCAGCGCCCTGGATTAATGATTGGCCTGGGGGCCACCTGGCTGGGGGTAGTTTTGTGATCCATTCGAAAGATTCGGGCCATTGCGCCTCTGTGGAACCCGCTGTTGCCTTGACCCATCGAGAACGCGCGAATCTGAATGCGTGTGTCGAGGCTTGGGTAGACGAGTACTTGGATTTTGTTTGGAGGTCGCTGCGCTCGCTCGGCGTTCCTGCGGCGGATTGCGACGACGGCTGCCAAAAGGTGTGGTGGGTCGTCGCGCGGAAGGCGTCTCAGATCGAAACCGGCAAAGAACGCAGCTTCATTTTTTCGGTCGTGGTGAGAGTGGCGTCCGAGATGCGTCGCCGCGCTGCTCGCGACTCGACGCTGCCGCTGGATCCGGAGTTGCCCAGCACCCAGCCAGATGTCGAGGAATTGTGCGAACAGCGCCGGGCGCGCGGAATACTGGAGAAGCTCCTGGCGGGCATGCCGTGGGAGCAGCGTGTTGTGTTCGTCATGTTCGAGCTGGAAGGGGTCAGCACCCAAGACATCGCGCAGACTCTGGACATCCCTCGCGGTACTGTGGCCTCGCGTTTGCGCTTAGCGCGGGAGTGCTTCAACAGAGCGCTCGGAAGGTACCAGAGCTGCTTCAAGAGCGGCGTTCGCCTGGCGGCGTCCACACAAGGCGCGCTGCAGATGGAAGGAGCGTTCAATGACTGAGTCCTCGGATTGGTTGTCGAGGCATCACCGAGCTGCGGGGCGCGAGATACTGGACTTGTGCTCTTCTACCCGGGCTCCTGAAAGGACCCGTCGGCGCGCCTTGGAAGTCACCCGAGCAGCGCTGGGGGGGGCCGTCGTTGTCGGCGCGGGTACGGCGAAGGCTGCAATGGGGGCTTCGTCGACTTCGGGTGTGGCGGCGACCTCTGGAGTCATTGCGGCCGGTGGTGTCAGCCCGACACCTTTGACATTGGTGTCGGGTCAGGCGGGCGCTCAGGCGGCTACGGCCTCCGCTCACGCGGCTACGGCCTCCGCTCATACTGTCGGTGCGGTTCATGTTGCAGGTCAGGCTGCTGGCGCGGGGTCCACGTTGGCTGCCGGCGCCGCAACCACCCACGCTGCCACCGCCGCCGTGATGGGTGCGGGGCTGACGGGCGCGCCGGCGAGTGTTGGCATCGGAGCTGTGGGGACGGCTGTTGGCAGCGTATCCTCGCTTGCGGCGGTCCTTTCTGGCACCGGTGCAGCCAAGGCCCTGGTGGGCGCGTTGCTCTTGGCGGGTGGCGTCTACGTGGGAGCATCAACGACCCGGATGGAAGTGCCCTCTGGAGATCGGGTGGCGGTGAACGGTTCGTTTGCGGACAGCTCGCTTGGACGCAGTGCGCCCGCCGATCGGGCGATGAAGCGTGCTGTGGCGGATGACGGCAGAGCTTCCGCCGAACAAGGACTGGTCACAGATCTCGATACCCTAGCCCCAGACGTGCTCGATGTGGACGCAGCGAATGAGGCTGTCGAGCATGAGAAGCGCTCATCTGTTGGTGGCCGTCGAATTCTCGAACCAAACGACCTCGAACTCGAACCGTCGCAAAACGGTGGCGGAGCCAACGTCTCGGCGCACGCGACGGAGGGTCCGGTCGGCATCAAACGTCGATCAGGGCATGGTAGCGCGGCAGCTTCGAGTCGCCATTCGACGGCTCACACGGGCCACGGTGTAGGTGAACTTTCTGGTGCTGGGCGGCAAGTAGCGCGGCCAGCGGGGAGTCGAAGCACGGCGGACGGCGCGGTTTCCAAAGGCGTCAAGAACATCCGAGCGGGCGCGACCGGTCTCGTGAAGCCAAGTGAAGATGGCACGGGCCGCGACAGCGTGGCTTTGGCGGGTGTTGCCGCCGCTTCTGGCGACGCCTGGCCAGACCAGGTCGACGTTGCGCGGTCGAGCTTGGCTGGGGAACTCGCGCTCATCAAGCAAGCGCGTTTGGCACTCCGAGAGAAGCGCGTCGATGAGGCGGCGAGAGTCCTCTGGACCTACACCAAACGCTACCCGAGTGGCGCGCTCGGTCCGGAGGCAAAACAGCTCCAGAGTCGTGTTTCGCGAGAGCAGCGGCGGGCTCGCTGAGCAGCGCTCGTACCGACGCTGCGGAGCGTCGCGACGTGGGCGCTACGAAGCCATGCGAGGGAGGAAGGCGCGCAGTTGCGTGCTCGGACCTGTCCCACAAACGAGGCCGTTTTCGACCGGCAGTCGTACTCGGAACAGGGAGCCGCCGAGGGATGACTCTCCGACGTGGATTTCGCCGCCGTGCTTGTGCACGTAGTCGGCGCACAAGGCTAGCCCCAGCCCCATGCCCTTCGTACCCTGCTTGGTCGTGAAGAAGGGTTCGAAGATACGGGCACGATGCGCCGGCGATATTCCAGGTCCGTTGTCTTCCACGTCGAGCAGCACCGTGCGCCCCGATGTTGTCGTAGTAACGCGGATGTGTCCGTCGGCGCCGGTCGCCTGCACGGCGTTCAATATCAGGTTGGTAGCGACTTGGATTAATCTTGAGCGTTCTGCCGGAATCGGCGTTGGGGCTCCCAGACAGAATTCCGTCAGCGCTACGGCAGACAATTGAGCTTTGAGTAGGCGCCGTACCGCGCCGACCACGTCGTCTACCACGACGAACCTGACGCCTTCCAGCCCCGCGAGCGTTTGTGCTCTCAGCTCTCCGACGATTGTCGAGATCTGCCGGATGCCGTCTCGGCAATCAGCAACCATTTCACGTAGCTCTCGGGAAGCCTCCGCGTCCAGTTCGATCGGAGCTCGTTCATCCGTCGAGTGGAGACGCATCGCGATGACGTCCAGATTCGTCTGAACAAAGGTCGCCGGGTTGTTCACCTCGTGGGCAACGCCTGCAGCAAGTTTGCCAAGTGCTGCCAGCTTCTCCGCGTTCTCCAGTTGCGCTTGGATTTGTCGGGTTCGGAGTGCCGCAACGGCTCGATGCACAGCGCGTTTCAGTGTTTCCGCATCCAAGTCGTGTTTGACGATGAAATCCGTCGCTCCGGCCTTCAGCGCCCGAACGCCAAGGCCTCGTGTCTCATCCGCGGTCAGCATCACGACGCTGGTCGACTCACTGGCTTCGAGCTTCTGAATGCGCTCCAGGACGTCGAGCCCGCTTAAGTCCGGTAGATTAATATCTAGAAGTAGGCATTGTGGCTTGATGTGGGGCACCATCGCCAGCGCTTGGCTCGCCGTTGTGAACTCGGATACTTCGTACCGTGATCGGGCGCGAGCGAAGAGTCGGCGATACAGAATGCGGTCTGCGGTGTCGTCCTCGACGACCATCACCGAGATGCGGGGACTGGAAGAGCTAATCATGCGGCGCCTTTCAGATGGAGGAGCAAAGACTGCCCCAGTGTCAGCAAACATGGCTGCAGCGCCGAGCTCCGACTTGGCTGCCAATTCCGGGCAAGCCGATGCTGGCGCAGACTACTCGACGTATTGGCGGGGCGATGCAGCCCCTCGCTGGCCTCGTGCAAGAGCATCCAAAAACCCAATCGCAGGAATGGTAGGGCTCCAGGACACCCCCGAACCCCGGCGAGCATTGTACTGCATCTCGCGCCTCAGAACAAACGGCAGTCTGCTCATGCCCCTGAAGCGCGCCAGCCCTGCGGTTTGTTCAGCGCGCGCGCCCAGGTAGGACGGTCCGGCGGATCCCTCTGGGGACAGCCGGGTGTTAACTTTGTGCAAAATGTTCGCCATGGGGCGGCTCATCCCCAAGCGCAGGATCGCCACTGTTGAAGGACGTGGAGGGTAGCTCTATCCCAAGCGAGCGCAAATTTGTGCTTCGGCCGGTACAGACCGCAGCCATCAGACTTCCATTTCTCTTGGCGGGGAGACCCAGGCACGAGATTTGTAGCCGGACCCAGGTGTGCCTGGGTTCACCGTTCACGTCCGCCAGTCGGTCGTCGGACGCACAACCATGGGGTTTCGGGCAGTCAGGTGCGTGGTATCCAGTTGTCTACACTACGCGGTGACTCACGCGGTCGTGGGGGGGAGTCAACTAGGTAGGTAACAGGCGCACATTGAGGAGCTTCCAAGAAGGGTGCGTGACGGTTGCACAAAGGCCTGAGTGCACAACAATGACGAACCTTGGGGGAGCTGATGAGAGAAGATCTTGCCGTACGAGCCAGCGTGCCTGCGCCAGCGGGACCAGTGGTGTTGGTCGTTGACGACGAACGCGCCCTGGTGGATTCCATGGTCCGGCGCCTGACCTGCGCCGGGTTTCAGGCCATCGCCTGCCACGACGGGTCGTCCGCACTGAAGGCCTTGAAGGGGGAACAGCCGATTGAGGCGGTCATCAGCGACGTGCGGATGCCGAACATGGACGGCATCGAGTTGCTGCGATTGGTGCGCCAGACGGATCTGAACTTGCCGGTGATTCTGGTGACTGGTGGTCCCACTCTAGAGACAGCGATCAAGGCGCTGGACCATGGGGCATTCAAGTACCTCATCAAGCCGGTGGATTTCGACGAGTTGCACTCTGTTACTCTCAGGGCGGTTCAGCTTCACATGTTGGCCAAAGCCAAGGTCGAGGCCTTTGAAGCGCTCGGACACTTTCACGGTAACAATTCGGATCCAATTGCGCTGCAGACGGCCTTCGATAGAGCTCTAAAGTCGCTCTGGCCTGCGTTTCAACCCATCGTTTGGGCTGAAGATGGTTCGCTCTTCGCCTATGAGGCACTGCTTCGATCGGAAGAGTCGTCCTTGCCTCACCCTGATTCCATGATCGACGCAGCCGAGCGGCTAGGGCAGCTCGAACAGCTCGGCAGGACGATGCGCCAAAGGGCGACCGAGCAATTTGCCACCTTGCAGCAGCCGCTTCGGCTCTTTCTCAACCTTCATCCAACGGATTTACACGATGCCGATTTACTGGCGCGAACATCGTCGTCGCTTCGTATTGCTTCTAGGATCGTTTTGGAAGTGACCGAGCGTGTGCCGCTGGGCAGGGTGCGAAACGTCAGGCCAACGGTGAGCAGCTTGCGAGACGCAGGGTACCAGATCGCCATCGACGACCTCGGGTCTGGCTATTCCGGACTGAACAGCTTCGCCGTGTTGGAACCCGAGTTCGTCAAGTTGGACATGGAGCTCGTGCGTGGCGTTGACGAGAGCCCTGTTAAGCAGCGCCTCGTGAAACACATGACTAGCTTGTGTCATGACATGGGTATGCGCGTGGTGGCGGAGGGCATCGAGACTGAGGCAGAGCGGGACCTGGTAGTGCAACTGGGCTGCGACCTGCTGCAGGGCTTCCGCTTCGGCATGCCTTCAAGCGAGTTCTTGGTGCCGAGCTGGTAGTTCGGGTTCAGTCTTCGCGACGTGGCAACACGCCTTCGCGAATGATGAAGTCCGCGATGGTGGAGAGGCCATCCTTTTGCTTCATGTTCGTGAACACGAAAGGCCGCTCCCCGCGCATCTTCTTCGCATCGCGGTCCATCACCTCGAGCGACGCGCCGACATGCGGTGCCAGATCGATCTTGTTGATGACGAGTAGATCGCTCTTCGTGATACCCGGTCCCCCCTTGCGTGGGATCTTGTCGCCAGCGGCGACGTCGATCACGTAGATGGTCAGATCGGAAAGCTCCGGGCTGAAGGTGGCGCTCAGATTGTCGCCGCCGCTTTCTACGATGATGAGCTCCAGTCCGGCGATGCGCTTCTCCAGCTGGTCGATGGCTTCGAGATTGATGGAGGCATCCTCGCGAATGGCTGTATGGGGACAGCCACCTGTTTCGACGCCCACGATGCGCTCGTCGGGCAAGGCACCGCTTCGCATGAGAAACTGCGCGTCTTCTCGCGTGTAGATGTCGTTGGTGATGACTGCTAGGTTGTAGTCGTCACGCAAGTGCTTGCACAATGCGTCCACCAGCGCCGTCTTTCCCGAGCCAACGGGGCCACCTACTCCGACGCGCAATGCTTGTTTCGAACTCACTGCATTCTCCTAGTGTTGATCGATTGTTCAGGATCTGAACAATCGACTGTACTGCTCTTCGTGCCAACTGCTCGCCATCGCGAGCGCAGGCAAGGTTTGGCCGATGTCGGCGTCTTTGATGTCTAGCGCTCGTCGTGCCACCTGAGGCAAGTCGAGCATCAACTCTGAGAGGATGGCCTGTGCGTCCAACTGACCCAGCTTGATCAAGCGGCTTGCTGCGGCCAGCTGGTTTTCCAGCCACGAGAATCCAAATCCCGATATCGCCTGCTCCAAGGGGAGCTCCCAGCGTACTGCTGCCAAACCGTACATGACGACATAGCTCGCGCGCTCATGCCCGATGTAGGGGTCGGCGTCGGTCAAGCCCAAGCGAGAAAGGACGCGGGCCAAGGAGCTGCCTAGATGGCGCTCTTCTTCGCGCAATTCCCTAGTTTCGCGCAAAGCGAAAACCAGATCA
This sequence comes from Polyangiaceae bacterium, assembly GCA_050298815.1. GTDB lineage: Bacteria > Myxococcota_A > Polyangia > Polyangiales > Polyangiaceae > SZUA-265. The sequence continues at coordinate 379,641 of JBNKUV010000055.1, read as the reverse complement.
CACAGCGCGCTGATGGTGTCCTGCGATGTTGGCTCCCGCCACGTTCGCATCGCGCGGGCCACCAATGGCAGATCAGTACAGCCGAACGAGCTTCGGAGCAGACCACCGAGCCACGCTCTCAGGCTCTGCGTATCTGTCACCCAAGCGCGTTCGACCGCCTGCTCCAAACCTTGGGAGTATGCGAACGCGCCAATGGGCATCGCCGGGCTGTTGAGCTGCATCAGCCGCAATGCGGACAACGGGGAGAGGCTGGAAACCCGGTGTTCAGTCGGGCCCATGCACTCGCTCGTGATGGTGGTTTTGGCCGTCATCATTGAAGCGAGCCTCGTCGTTGGAGGCGTCACTGTCGGCTCCGTGATGATGGTGGATGTGGCCCTGCCCATGGCTGTGCCCACCGCCGACGTGGGCGTGGCCGCTGCCGTACGCACCCGATTCTGGTTCGAACGGTCGCTCCTCCACCGCGACGTCCAAGCCCAATTGCCGCACCATGTCATCGAGCACGTGATCGTGTTGGTAGCAAAGTTCGGTGCTACCAATCTGCAGTGGCATGTGCCGATTGCCCAAGTGATACGCAGCACGGCACAAGGTGAGCGGATCGGTGGAGCGCGCGACCGAGAGCGTTTCCGGTGCTGCGACGACACGCACCACCTGGCCCTCCGTGGTGCGCAAGAGATCGCCTTGCCGGAGCGCGGTGCCGCGTTCCAAGGTGATGGCCACTTCATTGCCATTGTCCAACCGACTTCGGAAGCGGCTTTTCTGTCGTCTGTCGAACGTCAACGTCAAGGTTGCAGTGGCGGGTTCAGTGCCCAGATAGCGCTCTTCGATGTGGTGCATGTCGGTACGATTCGATAGACGCATGAAGCTAGGGATATCAGACAGAAAGCTACACGCGCTTTGGCAGTGGTTCAGAACAGGAAGTAGCGCTGGGCCATCGGCAGTTCGGTTGCGGGTTCGCAGGTCAACAGCTGGCCATCGGCCCGCACCTCGTAGGTTTGCGGATCGACCGTGATATTCGGCTGTAGGCTGTTGTGCACCATGTTCGCCTTCTTGATTTGTCGGACGTTCTCCACGGCGCAGACACGTTTGGCTAGTCCGTAGCGTTCCGAAATGCCTCTAGCGACTGCTGCCTGGGACACGAAGCTCACGCTCGTACTCGCGAGCGCTCCACCCAAGGCGCCGAACATAGGCCGGTAGTGGACCGGCTGTGGGGTGGGGATCGAAGCATTCGGATCACCCATGGGAGCAGCGACGATGGCTCCTCCCTTGATGATCATCGATGGTTTGCTGCCGAAGAAGGCAGGCTTCCACAAGATGATGTCGGCGAGCTTGCCGACCTCGAGTGATCCCACCTCGCCTGCAATACCATGGGTCAGTGCCGGGTTGATGGTGTACTTGGCAATGTAGCGCTTGACCCTGAAGTTGTCGTGTTCAGCGGGATCGCTTTCGAGGGAGCCTCGCTGCAGTTTCATCTTGTGAGCAGTCTGCCAGGTCCGGCACACGACCTCACCCACCCGGCCCATTGCTTGTGAATCCGAGGCGATCATGCTGAAGGCGCCCATGTCGTGGAGGATGTCTTCAGCGGCGATGGTCTCCTTGCGGATCCGGGACTCGGCAAAGGCTACGTCTTCCGCGATGGCGGGATCGAGATGATGGCAGACCATCAACATGTCCAAGTGCTCATCGACGGTATTGACCGTGTAGGGCCGGGTTGGGTTGGTGGAGGAGGGCAACACTTCGGCAGTGCCACAGGCGACGATGATGTCCGGCGCATGCCCGCCACCCGCTCCCTCGGTGTGGTAGGCGTGAATCGAGCGCCCCTTGAACGCCGCCAACGTCTGCTCGACGAAGCCGCTTTCGTTCAACGTGTCCGTATGAATTGCGACTTGAATGTCGTTCATTTCGGCGACGTTCAAGCAGTTGTCGATAGCTGCTGGTGTCGTACCCCAGTCTTCATGGAGTTTGAGACCCAAGACGCCAGCCGCGACCTGTTCATCGAGGGCCTCAGGCAAGCTCGCATTGCCTTTGCCGAGGTAGCCCAGGTTCATTGGCAGGGCGTCTGCGGCGCGGAGCATCTGCATGATGTGCCAGGGCCCCGGGGTACAGGTCGTCGCGTTGGTGCCTGCTGCGGGGCCCGTGCCGCCGCCGATCATGGTGGTCACACCGCTCATCAGCGCGTCGTCGACCTGTTGCGGGCAGATGAAGTGAATGTGAGCATCGATCGCACCGGGTGTAGCGATTTGGCCCTCGCCGGCGATGACCTCCGTACCCGGCCCAATCACGATGTCGACTCCCGGTTGCACGTCCGGGTTACCAGCTTTGCCGATGGCAGCTATACGCCCGCCTTTGAGCCCGATGTCCGCTTTGACGATGCCCCAATGGTCAACAATGAGCGCGTTGGTGATCACCGTGTCCATCGATTCGGTGTTGGTGCGTTGGCTTTGCCCCATGCCGTCGCGGATCACCTTGCCGCCACCAAACTTGACCTCTTCGCCGTAGATGGTCTTGTCGTCTTCGACGGAAATCCAAAGGGCGCTATCACCCAGCCGCACTCGGTCGCCCACCGTGGGGCCATACATTTCCGCGTAGGCTTTTCGACTGATCGTACTCATCTCTCTCACGCCTTCCCGTCGAGTGGACCCATGACTTTGGCGTTGAAGCCGTAGACCGTACGGGCTCCACCGTATTCGACCAACTGCACTTCACGCGCTTGGCCAGGTTCGAAACGAACGGCGGTTCCTGCGGCGATGTCCAGGCGATAACCCTTGGTCGCCTGACGATCGAAGCTGAGTGCTTCGTTCGTCTCGTAGAAGTGGTAGTGGGAGCCGACCTGGATCGGGCGGTCTCCCGTATTGCTGACCTCGACGGTGATCGTTTTACGTCCGGTGTTCAGCTCGATGTCGCCGGCCTGAGTTACGACCGCGCCCGGTACCTCTGCGGAACTGGGGCCGCGGATGGGGTCGTGCACGGTGACCAGCTTGGTGCCGTCGGGGAAGGTGGCTTCGACCTGCACCTCGGGGATGAGTTCGCGGATGCCTGGCATCACGTCATCGACGCTGAGCAGCTCAGCACCCGTGCTCATCAGCTCGGCGACGGTCTTGCCGTCGCGTGCTCCTTCCAGTACAGCGGCGCTGATGAATGCCACGGCTTCGGGGTAGTTCAACTTCAGCCCTCGTGCTTTGCGCTGTCCAGCGAGTTGGGCAGCCACGAAGATCATCAGCTTGTCCTTCTCACGCGGTGTTAATTCCATTTTGAGTCTTCCTCGGGTTTGCCTACATTCTGGTGAGAGCAGCGTGGCGGGCGAAAGTCGGTTCGATGCCCGTTCATCACGTTGCCCAGATCCGGGGTGGGTTCGCTGGACTGCCAAAGTGCAACGGACGCAGCACTTGCCACAGGTGCGCGAACAGCAGCCTCGCTTTGGTCGCCGAGTGACTGAGTACACGTGCGACCAAGGTGTTGTCCGAACCGTGGTCGAGCAGGGTGGCGGCGAGCTGCAGCGTTGGGGACGTGTGGGCCTCCGCCGCCCGGCGCAGGGTGGACAGCGCCGCTTTGGGCACTGGGTGCAGTGCGAAGCTGCCGAAGGTAGAAAACCCACCGAAGCCCCACGCAGCCTGTAGCGCGTCCGCTCCGCCCCGCAACTGGCTGCGTTCGAGCCACAGCGGTCGTCCATCTTTCCACAGTTCGAAGCGTTGAGACCACTTGCCATTCGAAAAGCGTTCACCCGATGCGGGGCGTCCGAGACAAGTGATCTCCCAGCCTGCGAAACTGGCGGAATGCGTCAACTCCACTCGCGTCGCAACGTCGCCGTTTGCACCATCGTAGACGATCGTCTCCTGAGGCAGCCACTCGAGGCGCGCTCTGTCGGCCACCTCGAACGACTGCCGAGCTTTGGCCGTCGGCCCTGCGCTGCGATAGAACTTCGCTGCACCTGGCGCCGTGAGCAGTGCACGGCAGCCAACCCCCAGGCGACCGTAAATGCGTAGCTCGTCCCCCCCCACGGCGCCCCCGGGCGGATTCAGCAAGTAAACCTGGCAGGCGCCGTCAGGTTCGGCGAAGGGACGCTGCACCCGCAAGGGCCCGACGTGCCGCGAGCGAGCCATCACAGTCTGTCCGCCCATTTGCTCGAATCCGAGCTCCAGGCTTCCAAACCAGCGGCCGTGGGTGTTTTCCATGGGCCGGCTATACTACAAGGTATCGCTGAATGATGTCTTCCGTCAGCTCCGACATTTCGCCACCGGCGACGTTTCTGCCCCGGTCCAGGATACAGAAGCGCTTGCCGACGCGCCTAGCAAATGGGAGCTTCTGTTCAACGAGAAGGATGGAAAGGCCCTCTTCGTTCAGCTTCTGTAACACGTCGCCGATCTGTCGCACGATGTTCGGCTGGATACCCTCAGTGGGCTCGTCCAGGATCAAGAGCTTGGGGTCGTTCATCAGAGCACGGCCGATGGCGAGTTGTTGCTGCTGCCCCCCCGAGAGATCGCCCCCGCGGCGGCGGAGCATCTCTTTGAGCACCGGGAAGAGTCCGAATATCTTCTCCGGAACAGTGCTGGGGGCGCCGGGTTTGCCGGCCAGTCCCACGAGCAGATTTTCCTCGACCGTCAGCTGACTGAAGATGTCGCGCCCTTGCGGAACGAAGCCGATGCCCAGGCCAGCACGCTCGGACTGACGTCGCTTGGTCAGCTCGTCCTTTTCTAGCCTTATCTGCCCCGAGCTCGCTTTGAGCGCGCCCATGACGGTCTTGAGCAAGGTCGTCTTGCCGACACCGTTGCGACCCATCAGACACAAGCAGCTGCCCTTTGGAACGTCCAGGCTCACATCCCACAGGGTGTGGCTCTCCCCGTAGAATTGGTTGAGTTTCTCGACGTGCAGAACCGAATCGCTCATGTTCAAAGTCCTCTTTTTTCACTCGCCGAGGTAGACCTCGATCACTTTCGGGTCGCTTTGGATTTCGTCCATCGTGCCCTCGGCCAGCACCGAGCCTTCGTGCAGGACTGTCACCGTACGCGCGATGCTGCGTACGAAGTCCATGTCGTGTTCGACGACGACCACAGTGCGTTGACCGGCGAGATCTATGAGTAGCTGCGCCGTGCGCTCCACCTCTTGATGAGTCATGCCGGCCACAGGTTCATCGACGAGCAAGACTTTGGGGTTCTGTGCCAGCAGCATGCCGATTTCCAACCACTGCTTTTGACCGTGGGAGAGTAGGCCGGCTTGCTCGTTGCGACGCTCGGAAAGGCCGATGAGTTCTAGCGTCTCATCGACCTTCTCCCGCTGTTGCTTGGTCAGGTGCGAGAACAACGTGTGCCAAAGGCCACGCTTGTCCAGCAGTGCCATCTCTATGTTTTCGAAGACCGTGTGCCCCTGGAAGACGGTTGGTCGCTGGAACTTGCGGCCGATGCCCAAGCCGGCAACGACGTGCTCCGGCAACTCGCACAGGTCGCGGCGGTCGCCTCCCAGCATGAACACGTGGCCTTCGTCTGGACGCGTCTTGCCGGTAATCACGTCCATCAACGTGGTTTTGCCGGCACCATTGGGCCCAATCAGACAGCGCAGCTCGCCCTCGTCCAAGATCAAGGTCAGCTCATTGAGCGCCTTGAAACCATCGAAGCTCACGGAGATGTTGTCTACCGCCAGGATGGCTCGCGCGCGGTTCTCCGCTATCGCCTTGTAGCGCTCTTCATCTACCAGCTTGGGTCGCAAGGAGAGCCGCTCAAACGCACGTCGCGCGCGGTTTGGCGTGATACGTTGGGTGGACGTGGGCTCAGTTGCCGTTTGGCTCATGTGGACTCGGCCTCCTTCGCCGCAGCTGGATCGTCACTCTTCGAGTTCGGCTTGTCGTTCGAGCTCGAGCGCTCGCTCCACCAACCTTGCAGCGTTCCAAGCAAGCCACGAGGGAAGAACAAGGTGACGGCAATGAACAGCACACCCAGGAAGTAGAGCCAGTAGTCTGGGAACGAAGCGGTGAACAAGCTCTTGGCACCGTTGATCAGCAGCGCGCCCAACGGAGCACCGATAAGCGTGGCGCGGCCGCCGACTGCGACCCAGATCGCCATCTCGATGGAGTTCGCGGGCTCCATCTCGCTCGGGTTGATGATGCCGACTTGGGGTACGTACAGAGCACCGGCAAGTCCGCACAAGGCAGCGGAGAACGTCCAGACGAACAATTTGTACTTCAGCGGGTTGTAACCGGTGAACATTACTTTGCCCTCGTGGTCGCGGATCGCGCGCAAAACCCGTCCAAGTCGCCCGGTAACCGTGTAGCGGCAGACGACGTAGGTGCAGACGAGGAAGGCCGCCGATAGAATGTACAGGCCGAGCTTGGTGCTGGGGTCGGCCAGAGTGTAGCCGTAGATGCGCTTGAAGTCAGTCAGCCCGTTGTTGCCCCCAAACCCCGTTTCGTTGCGGAAGAACCACAGCATGAAGGCGAAGGTCAGAGCTTGGGTGATGATGCTGAAGTAGACCCCGCCGATACGTGAGCGGAAGGCGAAAAAGCCGAAGATGAGAGCCAATACGGCCGGCGCCAGGACGCACATCACAAGTGCGTAGAGGAAGCTGTCAAAACCCTGCCAGAACCAAGGAAGCTCCTTCCAGTCTAAGAACACCATGAAGTCGGGCAGGTCGCTCTTGTAGACACCCTCGCCCGCCATGTCGCGCATCATGTACATGCCCATCGCGTAGCCACCCAAGGCAAAAAAGACGCCGTGCCCAAGGCTGAGGATACCCGTGAACCCCCAGATGAGATCCATCGCCAGCGCGACGATGCCGAAGCACATGAACTTGCCCAACACCGTCACCACGTAATCGGGGACGTGCAGGGCTGATTCTGCTGGCATTGCTCCATTGAGGATCGGAACGAGCACACAGATCAGGAGCATGGTAACCAGTACTCCTGTCCAGCCGCGACGGCCATGGACCTGGAAAAAGTGAGATTTGAACGTTTCCATTTACAGCTCTGCAGCGCGCCCTTTGAGCGCGAACAGTCCTTGGGGTCGCTTCTGAATGAAGAGAATGATCAGCACGAGCACGACGATCTTGCCGAGCACGGCGCCTGCGACTGGCTCCAGGAGCTTGTTGACCAAGCCGAGTCCCATGGCGCCAAACACGGTACCCATGATGTTGCCGACACCGCCCAACACGACGACCATGAAGGAGTCGACGATGTAGCCTTGACCCAGTTCGGGGCCGACGTTGCCCAGCTGAGATAAAGCGACGCCACCCAAGCCAGCTACACCCGAACCGAACGCAAAGGTCCACATGTCGATCTTGTCGGTGGGGATGCCTATGTTGCCGGCCATTTCGCGATTCTGGGTGACGGCTCTGAGGTACAAGCCGAGACGCGTCCGGCGCAGCAGGTACCAAACGAAGACCACGACGACGACGGTGAAGGCTATGATGACCAACCGGCTGTATGGCAACACCACTGTTGGCATCAGCTCCCAGCCTCCGGAAAGCCAGCTCGGGTTGGCAACAGTTACGTTTTGGGCGCCGAACGTCAAACGGACCGTTTGAATCAGCAGCAGGCTTATGCCCCACGTAGCGAGCAGGGTCTCCAAGGGGCGGCCATAGAGGTAACGCACGACCCCGCGTTCGAGCGCGACACCAACCAGCCCGGCGACCACGAACGCCACAGGCACGGCAGCGATGAGATAGTAGTCGGCGTAGTCGGGAAGTGACTCGTTGAAGATGTTCTGAACGACGAACGTGCTGTACGCTCCAATCATCAGCATTTCGCCGTGGGCCATGTTGATGACCTTCATCAGACCGAAAGTGATGGCCAGGCCGAGAGCAGCTAGCAAGAGGACGCTGCCGAGACTCAGACCGTAGAACAGGTTGGCGAGCATGCTGATCAGGCCGACACGGCGTTTGATCGCTGCTAACGCGGACTTGGCGGCCTTGCGCACGTCTTCGTTGGGCTCGGCGTGGCCACCGTCGTCTCGCTCGACGAGCAAAGGCTCGAGCAATCCTTGGTGGCTGACATCGCCGTCATCCTCCAGAATTTCGAGGGCGGCTAGGCGTCGCTGGGTGTCCTCAGACGCCATGTCGACCTGCGCGATGCCCAGTCGTAACAGCTTGGCGACCGCACTGTCAGACTCCTTTTCCAGCGCCTTGCGCATAGGCGTCAGGAGTTCTTCTGAGGGGCGCTTCGAGACTTCTGCGGCGGCCCTCAGGCGCACATCCAAGTCTTTGGCTTGGAGGCCCAGGCTCGCCAGGGCCGGGCGCAGGATACGCCGTACCACGTTGTTGATGGTGGGCTTCGTCAGGTTGTTGGCTTCGACGGCCTCTCCCGTGGTTGCCGACACCATGCCTTCGTCACCCAAGATGATGGCGCTGCCCCCATCGTCGAACCTGAGTTTGCCGTCTTGCAGCGCCTGCAGGACATCGAGCGCTCGGTCATGCTCGCTCTCAGAGAGGCTGACCACCGCGGCGACTGTTTTGTTCAAGTCGGAGCTATTGAGCGCGGTCACTGACTCTTCGAACGGGCCGGCGTGAAGTGAACTCGCCGAGAAGAGGAAGCCCAGGGCGAGCAACAAGGCCACGAGGTGCCTCGAGCGAAGGAAAGCAAGATGGGTCATGGGCGTCGATTAGATCGATAGCTAGTGCCCCGCCCGCGCCGCCAGAGGATGCGCGGCTCGGCGTGGGCGGGGGACCGTTTTTGTTGTCGATTGGTGTGGGGAACTGATTACTTGAACTTGGCGGCTTCGCAGTTGCCGCAAACCCAGGGGTACGTCCAATCAGCAACCTTCTTCTTGCTTTCCGGTACGTACTCGCTCCACGGTTCCGCGCGGATCGGCCCTTCGGTCTTCCAAACGACGTTGAACTGACCGTCAGCTCCGATTTCGCCGATGTACACCGGCTTGTGCAGATGGTGGTTCTTCTCATCCATCTTGATGTCGAATCCGGAAGGGGACTTGAAGGCTTGGCCAGCCACCGCCTGGCGCACGGCGTCCACGTCCGCGGTGCCCGCCTGCTCAGCGGCTTGGGCCCACATGTGGATACCGATGTACGTTGCTTCCATCGGATCGTTGGTCACGCGCTTGTCGGCGTCGGGGAGCTTGTTCTCCTTGGCGTATTTCATCCAGCTGTCGATGAAACCCTTGTTGGTGGGGTTGTCGATCGACTGAAAATAGTTCCAGGCTGCTAGATGGCCGACCAGGGGTTTGGCGTCGATGCCGCGAAGCTCTTCCTCACCCACGGAGAAAGCCACGACGGGGATGTCTTCGGCCTTCAAACCCTGGTTCGCGAGCTCCTTGTAGAATGGGACGTTCGAGTCGCCGTTGATCGTCGAGACCACAGCGGTCGGTGTGCCGGCAGCAAACTTCTTCACGTTCGCAACGATCGTCTGGTAGTCGCTGTGGCCGAACGGGGTGTACTCCTCCATGATGTTCGCCTCGGGGACACCCTTGGCCTTGAGGAAATAGCGGAGGATCTTGTTCGTCGTACGCGGGTAGACGTAGTCGGTTCCGAGGAGTACCCACTTCTTCGCGCCGCCGCCTGCCTCGCTCATCAGGTATTCCACGGCGGGAATGGCCTGCTGATTCGGTGCGGCACCGGTGTAGAACACGTTGAACGAAGACTCTTCGCCTTCGTACTGCACAGGGTAGAAGAGCAGCCCGTTCAACTCTTCGAAGACCGGAAGAACGCTCTTACGAGAAACTGACGTCCAGCACCCAAAGGTGACGGCGACGCCTTCTTTCTGGATGAGTTCGCGGGCTTTTTCAGCGAACAATGGCCAATCGGAAGCGGGGTCGACGACCACCGGCTCCAGTTGACGCCCCAAAACGCCTCCCTTGGCGTTGATCTCCTTGATGGTCATCAATGCCACGTCCTTCAAAGACGTCTCGCTGATTGCCATCGTGCCCGAGAGTGAGTGAAGGATGCCCACCTTGATCGGGCCAGATTCGCCCGCCTTGGCTGTTGCTTTGCCAGCGGCTGGCGTGTCGGAGGGAGCCTGTTCTGACTTCTCCACCTTCTCGGCGCTGACCTCGGTCTTCTTCTTATCTGAGCCTTTGCAGCCGAACATCGCCGAGGCGATCAACGCTGCGGTAGCCATCTTCATCCAACGATTCATCTGACAATCTCCTGTGATTTACCGAAACTTGAGTGAGGGGGCGGACGTCTGAAACACAGCCGAAACATCATTTCTCGACTATTTCGAGCTCCGACTGCGATGCACCACGGCGATTCGCTTGGGAAGGGTAGAGCCGCTGAGGTGCGCATTGACGCTGGGTGTTTTTCTCTGTCCTGCAGTCTCGGTGTGGTGTGGGGTAACGCCCCACGTCGTAACGAGCGAACCTTGCGGTGACCGTTGTTTCCGCTAGATGTCGCTGGCGTTGTGGAAACGTGTAAGACGAAAAAGAGTGGTTACATGCCGACCTTGACGCGCTGCGCCGGCCGGTGTTTCAGCGCGGACTGCGCGCTCCGGGTGAGGAGTTGCGGCAGTGAATCACCTGGCCGACTGCGTCTTCCTCATCGATGGAAAGAATGGAGTATGGTGCGGATAGCTCGGATGGGTCAGCGAACTTGAAGGACAGCGGCTTGGCTTGATGCGTCGGGATACAGGTGAAAAGTAAACGTCGGGTCAAGTGACTGTGCGGCCAGCTAGCCGCGGCAAAACTGCATGTTTTGTTTCTGGATGAAGCAAGTACGATACACACCGTAAACATTCAGCACGACATCGTGCGACCGCGACACACAAGGCACTCCAGGGTGCTCGAGACTACCGAGGATGGTCCCGGTAGATATGTATGTGTTGACAGCGACCCGCGCGAATGGGCGTTCGCGCGCACAGAAAACAAGCGGTGATAGAAAAATGAGAAGACCGAATTGCTTTGTCCATTGCCTGGGGGCGAGCGGCATCGCGTTGCTTGCTTCACTTACAGCTGCTGCTCAAGCAGAAGCGCCTGCGGCTCCGCCCGCAGCCACGACCGCGGCTCCGGCAGCCGCACCTGCAGCTCCGACGGCTGCAGCTCCAACGGCTGCAGCTCCGACGGCTGCACCTGCACCTGCACCCCTGGCCGAGCCAGCTGCACCAGCGGCTGAACCCGCTCCGGCTGCCGACGCTTCGGCCAGCATGAGCCTCGGAGCCGGGGCGGAAGCCGACGCTGCAGCCGCGGCCGAGCCACCTCCGGCTGCCGAAGCGCCGCCGGTTGAAGACATGCCAGCAGAGGAACCCGCCGAACCCCCCGCAGAGGAACCCAGCTTCCCCTCGGACCTCAAGATCGGTATCGGCCTGCGTTCGGGGGTCGACCTCAAGTTTGACGACGCTGCTGCGGACGGTCCAACACTGTCATTGGGTGACGGTGTGGCCAGCCAGCTCAACGTCCGCCCACTCTTCAGCGGTCAGCTCACGGAAAACATCGGCTTCACTTTCAACATGGAGACGACTCAGAGCAGCGTGGATGTTCTCGATGCCATCATTCAGGTGAAGGTGGTGGACGAGTTCCAAATCTGGGTTGGTCAGCACATTCCAGCCATGGAGCGCAACAACTTCAACGGTCCGTTCTACAACAACGGTTGGAACCTGCCCATCAGCGTCCACACGCTACCCTTCGACATCGCCGGCCGTGACCGCGGGTTCACGTTCTGGGGCTTGGTTGCCGATGGCATCCTCAAGTATCACGTCTCATTAGTCGACTTGGCTCCCGCCGCATCGACCGAAGCAGGCGATCCCACTGACGCTGGCGACAACACCGAAGGCGCCGGGATTGGCAATGCACGTGTTGCCGCGCGCGCGACGATCAATTTGCTCGATCCGGAGAACTACTACTACACCTCGGGCACCTACTACGGCAGCCAGGATACCTTGGCGCTCGGTGCGGTCGTTCAATACCAGAAGGGCGTCGATGCCCTGGACGGCACGGATCTCGACAACGATTTGATGGCGATCACCGCCGACTTGCTCTTCGAAAAGGTCGTCGAGGGAAGCGGAACATTCACGCTCAACGGCGGCTACTGGAACTTCGAGGAGACCGGAGCGGGATACCAAGCGAACCAAGGGACCTCCAACTACGGTTCTGGCGTGGGATTGCCGGGTGGGTCGTCGAGCTACCTCGTCGGGGTCAGCTGGCTGTCACCGAAGCCGATGGGCGCCGGTCACATCCAGCCGAATGCCACCCTGCAGATCGTCGATGGCGACGAAACCGCAACGGTACTCGACGTGGGTGTCGGTTACATCGTCGACAGCTTCAACCACCGGTGGTTCCTCAACTTCCGCAATGCCGATCCAGGTGGGGATGCGGACGCGGAGCAATTCCTGCAGTTGGGGGCGCAGTTGCAACTGTGAGGCCCTCGCAACTGTGAGGCCCTGGCAACTCTGAGCCGGGCCGCGCTTGCTGCGGCCCAACACGAAGCCCCCGCGCGGAGTGCGTACAGCACTTCGCCCGAGGGCTTCCTTCTGTCGGGCTTCGGACGATTGGTGCGGACTAGGAACCGATCCAAGAAGCCCGGGTCACCGATCCTTTGGGATCGGTTCTAAGCTGTTGGCGGAGTCGCGCTGCGGAACAGTTCGACCGTTTCCAGCATCTGATCGTCGTTGGGGCGGTCGTTCCTGCCTCGAGGAACGTTGGCGATCTTCTTCACTACATCGTGCCCTGCGACCACCTTGCCAAAGACCGAGTGACGCCCATCGAGATGGCGGGTGGTGTCTTCGGTGATGAAGAACTGTGAGCCGTTGGTGCCCGGTCCGGCATTGGCCATCGACAGAATGCCCGGTCCGGTGTGCTTCAGTTCGGGGTGGAACTCGTCTTCGAAGCGGTAGCCCGGGCCGCCGGTGCCCCAGCGGTTTGCCGATCCGGGGTCGCGGCTCAGTGGATCTCCACACTGCACCATGAAACCGGGGATCACTCTGTGGAAGCGACTGCCGTCGTACATCGGCGTGCCTTGCATTTGTTTGCCGGTAGCTGGGTCTTTCCAGTCGATGGCGCCCGTCGCGAGGCCGCAGAAGTTGGCAACAGTCTTCGGGGCTCGCTTCTCTTCGAGCGCGACGACGATGGTGCCTTGGGTAGTGGACAGGCGGGCGTACAGAGCGCCCTCTCCGGGAACGTTGACCGGGGGGAATTCCATTTCGTTTCTCCTCACTGGTTTTAGAGGCGTGAGCCTCCGGAGCGCGCACCATACGTTCTAGGCTCCGATTGGGCAAATAGCCCAGTCCTCGCGTTGCTGCGGGGACTCCGTTGTGTGATGCTCGATCCGCGGATGACGCCAGAGGCCATCACCGCGGCGCTGAAAAAAGCGTTGCTTGTCGTGCCGCTCTCGGTGGTGCTCGCTGCGGCCGCCGGGTGGTTTCTGGCCCGTACGCCCCAAGCCAGTGTCGGTGCGAGAGTCTACGGACAAGGTGTCGGTGACCGCGTCGCCTTGCGAGCAGTCGTCGTGGAGCAACGCGGGAGCCGGCAACTTCCCTGGGTCGGCAGTATCGCGCTGGAGCTTCGCGCAGAGGCGTCTCAGGCGAGCCCGTCGCTCCGGTCGGTGGTCGAAACGAACAGCGATGGCGTCGGCGAGTTCAATGCAGAGCTCCCCGCGCCCCTCCAATCGGGCCCCCTTCAGGTCCGCGTGGTCGCCGTTGGCGATGGCGAGCCTCTTGCCGAGGTGGCGCTTGCGCCGGCAGCGGCTTGCAACGCGGATTCGGAGGCCGGCTGCGCGGTCCGCTCCGTAGAGCCTCGGAAAGCGACATCTCCCGTTTCGCGGCGTGGAGGAGCGGTTCGGGGTCATGGGCAGGGACAACTGCAGCTCGAAGTTGGAGTGGTTCGTGGAGTCCTGGCGGTGCCTTTTGCGGGGGAGGTGATCGTCCACGTCACGAACGACGGTAGCCCGGTCGCGGGGGCGAAGGTCTGGGCTCGTGTCTCAGGCGGCAGAGTCGCGACGCAGCAGCCGCTGACGAGCGACGACAATGGCCGCCTGCGGTTTCTGCTTTGGCCGACTGACCACGTGGTCGAACTGACGTTGGCGGCCCTCACGCCGGAGGGGGCGAACAACCAGCGCGCTGAATCGATCCTGCAGGACACGGATGTGTTGGCCGGATCGGGGGCGGGAGCCGTTGGGCGTTGGTATGGCGTCCTGCCCTTGGTTCCTGGGGCGGCGAGCGCGACGCTGGATGGAGGGCGTGTGCGAGTGGAGTCGCCGGTGCCTCGTTCCCACCTCTACGTCGACTTGCTCGAGAGCGGGGTGCTTCGGGCGTGCTTCAGTGTCGAATTGTCCGATCCCGCCCTCGCGGCCTCAGTCCCGCTGCCGACCTGGGTTGAGCCGACGGAAACGGTTGCCGTCGTGTCGAGCGAACCCGACATGCAGGCCATGGCGATCGTCGGGTGGCCCCTGGCGACCGACCGGGTTCGGCAGACTTATGATTATCGAACCCCCTTACTGGTCGACGGCGTTCGTCAGGCGAGGGAGCGTGGGGCGGCCCGCAGCGCCCGGATGGGTCGAGCATTCTTGGCCATCGGTGTGGTTGCGAGCGTGCTGGAGTTGGTTCTCTTTGCGGCCCTGCAACTTCGTTTGCCGTCGGCCGGTGCCGCGCTCGCCAAAGGTGTCCTCACGCCAGAACGGTCGATGGGGTGGGTCTTCGCGCTCTGCTTGCTCGTTGGGCTCTTGGCACTGGCCTCCTTCGGCCTGTGGTGATGGTCGCGACTTGCCTGTAGGGTAACGTCTGTTGGAAGCGCCCAACGCCCGGTCGCGCAAATGCTCAGCTCGGAATTCGAACTCAGTGGCTTTTCCTTGGAGGACTTCAAGCGCCTGACGGACCTGTTTCCCAATCCGTTCGCCCGGACCTCCGAGCCCGCCGGGTTGATAGCCCTGGGCCGCAGAGACCAGCTGCTGGGCTTGTGGCGTGCAGGGCATGGTCGCGTCGACCTTGCCACGCAACAGTGGCCCGTCGCGCTGTCGGAGCTGGCTAGGCAACACGACGCGCCCTGGGTGATCAGCCTGCATCCCGCGGCGTTGTCAGAGTTGTTGGAGCGGTTCGGCAAGCAGCTCCGCTCAGACCACAGCCTCGAGGATCAGTGGCTACTGCTGGCACGCATCACAACAGAGCTCGCGGCCGAAGCCGCGATCAACGTCTGGCCCAGAAGGCTGCTCGGCTGGGGGAGACTGACGAGCGACAACGTCGCTCGTTCCATACTCGAGCTGTTGTGTCCTGTCGGCAAAGCGCTGGTGTTGGGTGCGTTCGATGCTGATGGCCTGCACACGAGTGTGACGTTGCTTCGAAGCGAGGGTGGCTTCTGTCGTGTGCTCGGACCAGCGGCGCTGCGCGAACGAGTCGGTCTGTTGTCGGGAGACTTTCGTCGCGATTATGTTCATCTGTTGCAGGCGGTCGAGCTGCATGTCGCTCCCGTCGCAGGAGGCTGTTTTGCGCTCAGCAGCACCCTGCGCCAGCTCTTGCATCATCCCATGCCCGGAGGCTGGAGCACAGCCATCGCCGGCCGGGACGTGATCCTGCAGCCGCTCAATCCCGTTTTGGCGTTACCGATCGGCTTCGATGCTGGCCGCGCTGCGCTCTCTAGCATGCAGAGCCTAGCCACGCGGATTCTTGGTTCTGGTGGGCTCGACAAGACCCCACTTTCTCCAGCGGTCCTGCGGCTGAAGAAGCTGGCACGGGGTGAACAAGACCTGCAAGAACTCGTCGGTTTCGACCCAGTGCAGGCCCTGCTCGAACTGATCAAGGAAGGCAAGGGTGACTGAGCGCCGCCCTCCAGCTCAGCTTGGCGGTCAGGTCCCGCCTGTACACTCGGCGTCGAGGGACTCGCAGGCAGCGGGGGTCATGGCGGTGGCTGTCGGCATCGTCGCAAGCATCGTTGCGGATTCGCAGCTCAGGCTGTCGACCAGGTCTTGCAGCAACTGGAGCGATGCCGTCAGGCAGGCCTCGAGTTCTCCTACCGTAGCGTTGCATCCCGCCAACGCGTCGGCCGTCGATGGTACGTCCATACCGCTATTCAAGGGTTCAGATTGCACGCTGTCGGCCGGGGTTTCTGAAACGCACTGGTCGTACAAGTCGTTGCAAGCTTGCACATCGTCGGCCGTCGGTTCCATGCCGGACAAGGCAATCAGCGTGACCGCAGTGAACTTGCAGCTGAATTCGATAGCGAGTTGGGGGCTGATGGCTTTGGCGTAGCTTTGGCTGAGCTGGTCGAGCTCCGCCTGGCTCAGCATGTTCACCTGCTTGGCGTCATCGATACCGCTGTCCACCTTGCCCGTCCCGCCATTGCCGCCGTCGCCGTCGTCGTCCCCACCGCATCCGGTCAGAAGCCCAGCTACCAACAAGCCAACAAGTCCGCGTTTGTACATCTCCGTTTTCCTCCTAATCGCCGGTCGCTCGCAAACTCCGAACGTCCTCCAACGTTGTCTTGGTGACGTCCCTCCGACGCATTCCCGAGCATAGCCTAGCAACCGCGGGACGCCGATCCAGCCCAGTTCAGTACGCAAGCAGACTCGTGTTCTTCCCCAATGCCGGAATCGAAGTGACGGATAAGCCGTTTTCACCCTGACTGTAGGTTCGACCGAAGGCGTCGCGAGGCAAGTGTTTGTCGCACACTTGGGTCCAGGGGTTTACACACCGACCATTCACCGGGCACCATGGGGCCAGTGAGAGCAAGTCTTGGGATCCGCGGCCGTCTGGCGCTCGCCATCGTGCTGACAGCGGTGATCCCGTTGGGGGCGGCCATCGTCTTCGCCCGCACGATGGTGCAGCAAGCCTCCGAGCGCTTCTTCGTGCCCGAGGTCCGCGAGAATCTCGAGCGCGCCCACCAGATGTACGACCTGTTGGCGCGAACGACCAAGTCGGCGATGCGTCACGAGGCCGATGCGATTTCGCGGGATCAAGCGCTGCTTCGGCAAGTTGCGGCTGGCGATCCGCAGGCGATCCAAGTTCGCCTGAAGCAACTGCTGGCTCGGCATCAGGGGTTGTTGTCCCTTTCGGTGGAAGGTGCTGACGGCCAAGTGCTTGCCCAGGTCCAGCGCGACCAGCCATTCGACGAAAACGAGGAGCTGCAGTTGGCGGTGCCGAGGCCTCTGTTGCTGGCCAAGTCCGACGGGACGACTGAAAACGACCACGACGGTGAGCTCATGACGCCCACGCTGACGGTGGTACTGGCGACCGACAAGGAGCGCTTCGAGGGACACAGCGAGATGGGGGAATTCGTCGATGCGTACTCGAAGCTCGAGCAGAGGCGTGCCTCAGATGAACGAACCTACGTGCTGGCATTCGCTGCGCTGCTCGGACTGACAATCTTGTCTGCGATAGGGGTTGGCAGCTTGCTGGCGCGCGGCGTCACGCGGCGTGTGTCCGAGTTGGCGTTGGCGACGCGGCAGGTGGGCGCGGGCGATCTGTCGATTCGAGTGGATGAGGATTCGCTGGACGAAATCGGCGACCTCGGCAGAGCGTTCAACCGCATGCTCACCGAGGTGGCTGCCAGCCGCGAGCGCATCGAGTACCTCTCCCGCTTGGCATCCTGGCAGGAGATGGCTCGACGACTCGCTCACGAGATCAAGAATCCGCTGACTCCGATTCAGCTGGCCGTGGAGGAAGTGCACCAACGCTTGGCGAACATCACACCCGAACAGCGCAAGCTCCTGGATGCAGCGCTGGAAATCGTCCAATCCGAGGTGCAGACGCTGCGGCGTTTGGTAGGGGAGTTTTCCCAGTTCGCGCGTCTCCCAGAGAGCCGGTTGGAGGCGGGGGACCTGACAGCGTTCTTGCGCGAGATGGAGCAGGAGAGCCAGCTTGCCGGCGGTCTCGCTTTTGACGACTCGGGAGACGAGTCGGGCGCTGAGCCGCAAATTACCTTCGAAGTTCCGTCCAGCGAGATGGCTGGGCATTTCGACCGCCAGCTGCTGCGCCGAGTCTTCATCAACCTAGCGAGGAACGCTGCTGCGGCTTGCCGGGGCCGCGAGCGCCCTGTACACCTCAACATTTCCGCCAAGCGCAAGGCGGACCGAGTGGAAATCTTGTTCGATGACGACGGCCCTGGGGTTGCCCCAGAGCTCCGGTCAGCGATATTCGAGCCGTACGTCACGACGAGGGAAGACGGAACCGGCCTGGGCTTGGCGATCGTCAAGAAGATCGTGATGGAGCACCAAGGGCACATCGAGCTCGTTGGGAGCCCATTGGGTGGAGCGAGAGTGCGCCTCAACCTTCCGCTTTCCAATGGGCGCTCTCCTTCTCTGGAGCAGAAGCCCGCGAAGCATTGACAGTGGGCGTACTTTGGAACACTCAGCAGGACGAGCATGGAAAAACACAAGCAAACGAGCGACCCCCGTCAGTTGTGGACCTTCTTCGGCTTGGCGGTGCTCGTAGTTGCGTTCTTCGGTTACGCCGTGCTTCCGTACGTCGATCCCGGTAGAGGAGCGCTCGTTGGAAACCCCGCTCCCGACTTCACGCTGGGCGTGATCTCACCTGAGGCTGACGGCAATCGAATCCGCCTCAGCGACTACCGAGAACAAGTGGTCTTGCTGGATTTTTGGGCGAGCTGGTGCGGCCCTTGCCGCGCTCAGGCGCCCATCATCGATCGCGTCAGTCGGCAGCTCGAGGGGAAGGCGGTGAGCGTGATCGGCGTCAACACCGGCGATCACGTCGAAGCTGCAAAGACGTTCCTCAACGACGCACAGCTCAGCTATCCCTCGGTGATAGACACGACCGGCGACGTCGCTCGTGCATTCGGAGCCAATCAGCTGCCAACCCTGGTTTTGATCGATAAGACAGGAAACATAGTCAGCATTCAAGCTCGCATGATCTCGGAAGAAGAGTTGATATCACTGGTCGAAGAGGCGTTGGCGAGTTGATCCGGGCCGTGGCCCGTTCGGAGCGTTGAATGGATTGGCTAGAGGTCTTCGTGCTCGGGGTGCTGCAAGGCCTGACCGAGTTCTTGCCGGTGTCGAGCTCAGGGCATCTCGCAGTTGGGCAGCTTCTACTTGGCTTACGTGAGGGAAACCTCGCGCTGAGTGTGACGTTGCATGCGGGAACGTTGCTGGCGACGATGGCCTACTTTCGGCGGCGCCTTCTGATTGTGGGTTTCGATCTGTGGTCGAGTTGGCGCAATCCGGCTCGCGCTCTCCAAACCACAGGCGGGATCGACGCTCGGACCGTCGTCCTCGCATCCATCCCTACCGCCGTGATCGGGTTGTGGGTGGAGCCTCTGGTCGAGGACTGGACATTGCAGCCGCTGATCGTGGCGGCGGGCTTCATGGTGACCGGCTGCTTGCTGCTCGTCACGACGTTCCTCTCCGGGGGTGACGAGGACAGTCCATCGTCACTGGGAGCCCTCTTGGTTGGTTTGGCGCAGGGGATTGCGGTGTTGCCTGGCATATCGCGCAGCGGGTCGACGATTGTCGCGCTCTTGATCCTGGGGGTACGTGCACCTAGGGCGTTCGAGCTCTCGATGCTCGTCAGTTTGCCAGCAGTTACTGGCGCGTTCTTCCTGGAACTGTCCCGGGGCGTGGGTTCAGCGCGGTCGGGGTGGCAGTTGCTTTTCGGCGCGGCAGTTGCGCTACTGGTGGGCCTAGGGGCGCTCTCAGTGCTGAAGGGCTTGGTTACGAGAGGCAGATTGGCTTGGTTTGCTTTGTGGGTGTTCCCGTTGGCGCTAGTGGTGGTCTTGGCTGTGGGGATGCAATGAGGTTGGCAGCGACGATGTTTACCATCAGCGACGAAGGGACATTCTGAACGATGAAGGACGTGTTTGCCGTCATCCTGGCAGGAGGCAGCGGAACCCGATTCTGGCCGGCATCTCGGAGGCTTCGTCCGAAGCAGCTTCAAGCGCTTGGCCCTGGAGAGGGTACGTTGATTCGACAGGCACTGGAGCGGTTGAAGCCGTTGTGCGTCCCTGAGCAGATCTATGTCTCTACCGGTCAGCACTTGGTTGACGCGACGCGAAAGCAGCTCACTGAACTGCCCCCGGGCGCGTTCCTGGCAGAGCCCAAAGCAAAAAACACCGCTCCATGCATCGGTTGGGCGGCGGAAAAGATCGCTCGGCTCAACGAAGCAGCCGTGGTCATCGTTTTGCCGAGCGACCAGTACGTTGCAAACCCCGAGGCCTTCGAGGCGGCACTGAGCAAGGCCGTGGAGGTGGCTTCTCGCGGGTGGGTGGTCACGCTGGGAATAGCACCAACACGACCTGAAACCGGGTATGGCTATCTCCACGCCGGCGGGGAGCTGGAGAGTGGCGTTTACGACCTTTCGGAATTCAAGGAGAAGCCAGACGCCAGAACTGCCGAGCAGTACGTCGCGAGCGGCGAATACTTCTGGAATGGTGGGATCTTCGTTTTTCCTGCCAAGCTGATGCTGGAGCAGTTTTCTTGGTGTTTACCCGAAACACATCGTGGACTGATGCAAATCCGAGCTGCCGCCGAGCAGGGAGCTGCCGCCGAGCAGCAAGCTGTGGTGCAGTTCTTCGACGAGGTCGAGGGAATCAGCATCGATTTTGGAGTGATGGAGAAGATCGGGGCGAAGGGGTTGGTGAAGATGGTCGCGGCCGACGTCGGTTGGAGCGATCTAGGAAGCTTCCAGACCGCGTGGGAGCTGGCTGACAAGGACAGTGCGGGAAATCATTTCCAGGGCGATGTGAGATGCACCGGCAGCGGCAACAACCTGGTGTTGGACATGGCTGACGGTTCACCGCCCGTAATTGCGTTGGTTGGCGTTGACGACCTAGTCGTCGTTCGCACTGATGACGCAATCCTCATCGCTAGGCGTGACCGCTGTCAGGACGTGAAGAACATCGTCGAACAATTACGCGACCTCGGCAAGGACGAGCTCCTCTGAGCTCGAGCCATCGCCAGAATTTGGGGGCCCGGTCCCCCGTCGAGCCCGGGCGCGGCGGCCTCCCCGCGAGACCCGGCGCTGAGGAAACAACCTAAGGGTTTTGAGCACCCCCAAGCCTCGTACCCACACAGCTGCGGCTTTGTGGACCCGCTCCTTTGGGACCCCGGAGCGAGGTGGTCGCTGCGGCCGGGATCGGCGGGGGGGTCACAGCTCAATATGCCGGGGATGCAGCTCGAGCTCTGGGGCAGGTTCCTTCGGGGCTGGCTTCCCGGTCTCAATAGACCGCGAGAACGACGCTGAGGTCGACCCCCCAGTACATGTCCGTTGCTCCGCCAGCCACCGGCGGGGCGGGATCCCCGGCAGCTCGTGCTTCCGCCAGCGAATCCAAGTCTGGTTGGAAGTCGAGTGCGTAGAGCATCAAGTGCAAGCCGAGACGCGCACCCACCATCTCGTGGAACCAGTAGATCGCGTCGGCGTATGCCAGGATGCCGAAACCTGTGCCACTTGGAAACCACTCGGGCGCCTGCAGCTGGCCATAAGCTTCGCCCAAGCCGAGCAACCCCCGGT
This sequence comes from Polyangiaceae bacterium, assembly GCA_050298815.1. GTDB lineage: Bacteria > Myxococcota_A > Polyangia > Polyangiales > Polyangiaceae > SZUA-265. The sequence goes on along the minus strand of JBNKUV010000055.1, from coordinate 358,337 downwards.
AGCTGGCACCAACCTCAAAGGTGAACATCTTCGCGACCGCCATGTCGAAGTCGGCACCCGCGTACCAGTAGTCGTAGAGGGGGTCGGGGTGTGGTGTCGTTGCGTTTTCGCCGCCCACGCTCAACGCCTGTGCGCCGCCACCACCGACCACGCCGGCGCGCATCGTTTTCGAGATGGGGATCCGTACGCGGCCGCCGAGGTCGAGCTCTTCAAAGAGTGTTGATCGCTCTAGGCCTGGAGTATCGGGGAACTCGGAACGCGCCTTGTAGCTCCGCAGGTAGGCGACGGTGATGCCGATGTTGCGTAGGAACGACTCGTCGTCAAAAAACGCCATCGGATAGAGACCCAACTCTACCTGCGCCCCAAACAGTGGCACGTCATGAGTCGCCAGGATGGGGCCGTTGCCGGGGCCCGCGACGGGGTCGATGACCTCCCATTGTCGCTGAATGAAGAAGCCGCCCGCGTCCAGTTCGAGCGCAGGGTCCTCACGCTTGCCCTTGTCCCGCAAACGCTCTGAGTCGTCACTGTCGTCGTCCGACTCGACTGAGGTCTCCTCGTCCTCAACACGATCGTCGTAAGCCTCTTCCCCGTCCTCTTCCTCTTCTTGCTCGTCTTCTCTTTCGTCAACTGCAGGCGCGTCGTCGCCGTCCTCTCGGTCGGATTTGTCGACGGGCTTCGGCTCCTCGCTGACGGTTCTGCCCGCAGGGCCTTCCGCCTTGTCCAGCGGCCCCTCGAGTCGAGGAACGACGCTCTTGTCCAGAGCTTTGACCAAGCCGGGGTACCAACCAGCCTTAATGGATGCTTTGCCGACGACGGCTCCCGTCTTGCCCTCTCGAACAGTCAACGATGTGGTCCAGCCGCTGTTGGCCATGGTCGTGTATCCGATGATGATGGCGCGATAGCCGCCTTCGGCCGCGACACCCGCGAAATGCGAATCGCCGGCTCCTGGATCTACCGTAGGTGTATCGCCATCGCTGACCACATCGTAGCCGGCGTTCTGCAGCTGCGCGACGACACGTTCGCGGACTCCCTGCGGTTTTGCCCCGTCGAACTCCGCGACGACGATTGCGCCCTCGGCAAGCGCCAAGGGCGCCATCAGCAACACGACCATGAATGCGATTACAGCCCACAGCCGTTGGAGTGGACGAACGAACGAACTTGGGTTCAGGCAAAAAGCCTCAGAGGGAATCAAACCAATCCTCCAAGCATTGAAATTGCGCTCCGGTCAACGGCTCCGCCGTCGCGGGGGGCATTTGTTCGCCGCACCCCTCGGGATGTTCCCCTCGAACCTTGAGCAAGATGTAGCTCTGTTCTGGATTGTCGAGGTCGACGTATGGGGACCCTGCGGCTGCGCAGGTGGGCGTGCCCGTCGTCAGCCGTTCTAACAGGTCGTCCTGTTCGTAGTCCGGGGGAAAGTTGAAGGCACCGCCGTAGTGACAAGCCGAGCCGGCGCAAGCCGTACTGAACACCTCGAGCACACAATCGTCAATTTCTGTGGGCTCCGGCTCGGGTTCTGGTTCTGGTTCTGGTTCTGGTTCTGGTTCTGGTTCTGGTTCTGGTTCTGGTTCTGGCTCGTCAGTCGATGTCGGATCCGTGCTCTGCCCTTGCTCCGCAGGAAACAGGCGGTCGAGCTCGTTCTCGAATTCCCGCCTCTCTTCCGGCGAGAGCTTACCCGCCGAGCAACTCGATACCGCCAGCAACAGGAGCGCCACAGGGAGCCACCCCACTACGATTGGCCTTCGTGTGTTAGTTTGTGACGCGCATTCTAGAGGGGCGCGCCGGTTACGACGAGAGAAATGGCCCACACCAACCCCCTTCTGCTCACCCTCCAACCCGAATGCCATTCGCGCTAGCCTAGTCCAGCCCGGTTTCCGAGGCAATGGACTCCGATGGGTAACGGGTCGCATCACACGCCCCCACCTGTACGCCGTTGCCGTGTTCGAGCTATCAGATCACGCGCAGGCCATCGGGCTGGAAGTAGCCGCGGCGCAGCATCAATCGGAAGACTCGATTGATGAGAGGATTGGCCCAGCCGTTGAGCAAGCAGAATTCACGGTCTGGGTGCTCGTGATGAATGCGGTGTTCTCGAGGTGAGAGAAACAATCGACAGCGTTGAAGCGCTCGAGCAGGCCACGGAGTATTGCGCTTGTGCGTACAGCTGTGAGCGTATTGTGAAATGGTTCCGCATCCCACCAAGACGACGACGAAGAGTGATAAGTTGGGCGGCATCCAACCGAGTTCCCCCAAGACGACCAGTGCCAGGGTCAACGGAAAGGCCGCGTAAACGACCACCGGCAGCGTCATCTTCAGAATGCTCCGCCGCCCCAACGCATCTGGGGTCAAGTGGTGCACTTTGAAGTCGAACACCACTTCTTGAAACCCACTGATCTTGCTCATCGCGAGATTGCGCCGCTTCACGTAGTCCTCCGAGCCCTTGTCTCCGGTGTATTCGTACAGGTCTTTGAGGCCGACGCCAGTGGCGTTGGGGGTGTAGTCTACGACGAAGTGAGCCACACCGCTGGCGGCATCCGCTAGGTACATCGCCAAGAGGACGACAGGCAACGTCCACCAAGACAGGTGCCCGCGAGCGACGTAGGCTACGATTAGGTAGATGAAGAGGAAGAGCCAGATCACCGCTACGGTGAGCTGGCGTGTCCTTCGACGGATCATCGGAGCGTATGGGGTTCAAAACACCGGGTCACGGTTGTCTTTTTGCGCTGATAGCGAGGTGGTACCGTAGTGAACATCGGCGTCGCGGGTTGAACGTCGGTGTCGGGTGCGAACCAGGTCATGTGGCTGGCCCCTCCGCACTCTGTGTCACCACGATGGGAGGGCCTTGGGTAATCACCAGAGTGTGTTCGTATTGGGCGCCAACACTGCCGTCCGGAGTGCGCAGTGTCCAGCCGTCGGCGTCTTCGATGAAGTCCTTTGCGCCCGTGGTCAGGAAGGGCTCGATTGTGATGACGAGGCCTTCCCAGAGCCGCGTCTTGTCGCGGCGGTCGTCGTAGTTGAGCACCGAAGGCTCTTCGTGGATGTAGCGCCCGACGCCGTGCCCGCACAGGCTGCGCACGAGCTTGAACGTGGAACGTCTTGCGCGCCGTTCGACGGCTCTGCCGATGTTTCGAAGTGGATTGCCGGCGCGAGCTTCGGTCATCGCGTCCGCCAATGCGCGCCGTGTTGTCCACAGGAGCGCGTGGTGCCGCCGGGAGACTTCGCCGACGGGAAAGCTGGCACCGCTGTCTGCCCAGTAGCCGTCGAGCTCCGCCGAGACGTCGATGTTGACCAAGTCGCCCTCGACCAACTTGCGCTTAGACGGAATGCCGTGTGCCAGCTCGTCGTTGACGCTGATGCAGGTGGTCTTGGGAAAGTCGTACGCCAGTTGCGGGGCTGAGCGCGCGCCACAGCCATCGAGCACCTGCTTGCCGATATCGTCCAATTCCTCGGTGCTGATCCCCGCTTGCACGTGACGCCCCATCTCGTCGCGCGCTTTTGCCACGGCTTGACCCACTCTCAACAGGGCTTCTAGCTCGTCCTGTCCATCGATTGACATACCGGGAGGATACCCCATCTGCTGCGAAGATGCGCGTGTGCTCGTGCGTCAGCGCCCCATCGCGCGGCTTTGAGCATGCGTTTCCGTCACCGCGGGCCGCTCAAGCGTGTGCCTGTGTCGCTGGGTTACAAGCTCCGCCGTCTCAGTCTTACGGTTCGAGTTCAATCAAGATTTCTCCCGTGGGCGAGGGTGGGGGCTGGGTCGCGGGGGAAGGCTGAACGGATCGGACGTCGGTGGGGAGAGTTCGTCGCTCCTGGCGCGTTGCCTCCCGCTGGGCAGCATAGAGAGCAAAGGCGACCGCGAAAATAGCCCCGACGACCCCGATGACAAAGGAGCTCGGCTGCACGTTGTGGGTCCCACCGGCGTGCCATAGCCGTTGCTCGGCCTCTTGCCGGTCGAGGCTTTCATCAGCGAGGGACCGACTGACGTCCGCACGCGGAGTCCACCGTCGAAACGACATGGTCAGCGGCGCCGACGGCCTCGGCTTGAGGGGCGTTTGCTGGACTTCTTCGCGCTACTGGTGGCCGTCCCGGGGATATCTCCTTGCAGCTCGCGCAGGCGATCACGCAGTTCGGCGGCCAGCTCGAAGTCCAATCGCTCAGCCGCCGCGAACATCTCCTGGCGGACGGCTTCGATTTGTTCTCGTGGGTCGAGGTTGTCGCCTCTGGCGAGCACATCCACTTTGCCTTTGGGGATCGCGTAGTAATCGTGGCTCCCCGAAGCCGCGCTGATGTCGAAGATGGCGCGCTTGATGGTTGCGGGCGTGATGCCGTGTTTCTTGTTGTAGGCAAATTGCAGCTCACGACGGCGCTTGGTTTCGTCCATCGCCTGCTTCATCGCCGCCGTGATGCGGTCGGCGTACATGATGACCTGTCCGCCAGCGTTCCGAGCGGCGCGGCCAATGGTTTGGATCAACGAACGAGAGCTGCGTAGGAAACCCTCCTTGTCTGCATCCAAGATCGCGACCAGGCTGACCTCGGGCAGGTCCAAACCTTCACGCAGCAGATTGATGCCCACCAGCACATCGTACTCACCCGCGCGTAGGTCCCGCAGCAGTTCGACACGCTCCAGCGTATCGACGTCGGAGTGCAGGTAGCGCACCCGCACACCGAGTTCACTGTAGTACTCCGTGAGGTCCTCTGCCATGCGCTTGGTGAGCGTGGTGACGAGGACACGTTCATTGCGCTCCGTGCGTTCGCGGATCTGTTTTAGCAAGTCGTCGACTTGGCCGGAGACAGGGCGCATGAAGATCTCGGGGTCCATCAACCCGGTGGGACGAATGAGCTGCTCGACTGGGGCGCCCTTGCCGTGTTCGAGTTCGTAGTCTCCAGGGGTGGCCGATACGTACACCGTGTGGCGCATGTACTTCTTGAACTCTTCGAACTGCAGAGGTCGGTTGTCGAGCGCACTGGGCAATCGAAAACCGTACTCGACTAGCGTTTCTTTGCGTGAGCGGTCACCCCGGTACATCGCGCCGAGCTGGGGCACGGTTTGGTGGGATTCGTCCAGAATCAGCAGGAAATCGGGGGGGAAATAGTCGATGAGGCAGGGGGGCGGTTCGCCTGGCTGGCGTCCGGATAGGTGCCGCGAGTAATTCTCGATGCCGGTGACGAACCCCATCTGCTCAAGCATCTCCAAGTCGTAGAGCGTACGTTGCTCCAGGCGCTGTTTTTCCAGGAAGCGGGCGTTCTCATCGAAGAACTGCAGGCGTTCTCGGAGCTCCTTGCGAATCGATTCGATGGCGCCCCGCATCTGGTCTTTCGGCGTGACGTAGTGCGATCCGGGAAAGATGGCGTAGCTTTCGAGCTTAGTCAGCACTTGGCCGCGCAGGGGATCGACCTCGGCGATGCTCTCGATCTCGTCACCGAAGAACTCGACGCGCACTGCAAGCGACTCTTCGTAGACGGGAAAAATCTCCACCACGTCTCCCCGGACCCGAAAAGTGCCGCGGTGAAAGTCGACATCGTTGCGTTCGTATTGAATGTCAATCAGATCACGCAGCAGCTTGTCGCGGTCCAGCTCTTGGCCCACCTCGATGCCGATGTGCAGGCCATGATAACTCTCCGACGCGCCGATGCCGTAGATGCAGCTGACGCTGGCGACGATGATGACGTCTTCCCGCGTGAGCAGCGCCTGGGTGGCAGCGTGGCGCATGCGGTCAATCTGGTCGTTGATGATCGCGTCTTTTTCGATGAACGTATCGCTCGAAGCCACGTACGCTTCGGGCTGATAATAGTCGTAATAGCTGACGAAGTAGCGGACTGCGTTATCCGGGAACAAGTCGCGCATTTCACCATAGAGCTGTGCCGCAAGCGTCTTGTTTGGGGCAATGATCAGCGTCGGCTTGCCCCATGCGGCGATCACGTTGGCGACCGTAAACGTCTTACCGCTGCCGGTGATACCCATCAGCGTTTGCTGATCGTGACCTTTGCGCAAGCCCGTGATGAGCGTCTCGATGGCCGCCGGCTGGTCACCGGTGGGCTCGAAGTCGCTGCGCAATCGAAAAGGGCTCGCGGCCATCAGTGTACTCCTCTGCCGGTGTGGTCGGACTCGGGGTGCGGGGGGTTGTGGTTAAGGAAACTGGGCGACCAGGGGCAAGCCAGTTTCTTCCGGCCAGCCCCGTGAGACGTTGAACGCCTGAATCGCTTGGGACGACGCACCCTTGCTGAGATTGTCCAACACACAAAAACCGAGCACGGTGTTCGTTCGCTCGTCCACAGCGTAGGACACCATTGCGCGAGCGGTACCCCGGACCCACAGCGTGTCCGGCAACTGCCCAGCGTCGAGGACGGTCACCAATCCTGGGTGGTATTGGGCTCGGGCTGCGTCGCGACAGCGCGCCACGGTCGTGCCCGGTCTGGCTTTGGCGTACGTGCAGGCCAAGATGCCGCGGCTCATCGGTGCAAGTTGTGGCGTGAACAGGACCTTGACGTCCTGGCCAGCGATCGCGCTCAATTCCTGCTCGATTTCCGGCGTGTGTCGATGCCCTCCCGCCACTTTGTACGGACGGATCCCCTCAGCGGCTTCCGGCAAGTGGGTGCTCTGCCTGGGCGCGCGCCCCGCCCCACTGACGCCGCTCTTGGCGTCGATGACGATGGTGCTCGGGTCAATCAAATCTCCGTGCAACAACGGGCCGAGAGCCAGCACCGCGGCAGTGACGTAGCACCCGGGTGAGGCAATCAAGGTGGCACCAGCGAGCTCCCCGCGATGCCACTCCACCAGTCCGTAGCGGGCCTGGGCGATGAGCTCTTTCTCCGGATGCCGCCCGTACCACTCTTCGTAGGTGGCGACGTCCTTGAGGCGGTAGTCGGCGGATAGGTCGACGACGACGACGCCCGCACGATGGAACAGAGCGCCGACGCGCGCACTCTCCGCGTGCGGTAACGCGGTGAATACCACGTCCAACTCCTCCGCGAGTTGCGGCACGCGCTCTTGAGCGAACTTGTCGATGGTGAGCCCCTCCAGGGCGGCGACTCCGCGAACGCTGGGCAGTACCTCCGCCAAGCGCTTGCCGGCGGTGCTGTTCCCGCTCACCCACGTGAGCTCCAAATGAGGATGGCCGATGATCAGGCGCACGAGCTCGGCGCCCGTGTATCCAGCTACACCTACGATTCCTGCTTTGAGTCGTGTCATTTGCCGCGAGTCCGAAAGTAAACCAGTCCAAACTAAAACGGCGCCGTCCACAGGGAGGCGCCGTCGTGATTTTCGCTTGAAGCTCGTTCTAGCGCTTCGAGTACTGGAACCGCTTGCGTGCGCCAGGTTGACCGTACTTCTTGCGCTCCTTGGCGCGAGAGTCGCGCGTCAAGAACCCCGCCTGCTTCAGCGTGCGTCGACGTTCCGGATCCTCGAGGATGAGGGCTCGAGCGATGCCGTGGCGAAGTGCCTCGGCCTGCGCGCTGTGGCCGCCCCCGCGCACGGTGGCGTTGACGTCGTAGGCCTGAACCAGTTCTAGCTGCTCGAGCGACTGACGCAGAACCATGCGCGACGAAGCTCGCTCGAAGTATTCGTCAGCCGGGACGCCGTTGACGAGGATTTGGCCACTGCCAGCCGGCTTGAGCCACACGCGCGCTACGGCCGTCTTGCGCTTGCCGGTGGCGTAGTTGGAGATACCTTCGCTCATTAGGTCGTTTCCTTACAGATCTTTGATCTCGGGCTTCTGGGCCGCGTGGGGATGTTCTGCAGTCGAGTAGATCTTCAGCTTCTTGATGATCTCCCGCCCGAGCTTGTTCTTGGGCAGCATGCCCTTGACAGCCAAGCGAATCGGCTCGGCGGGGCGACGATCCGACAGATGCCGGAAGTTCTCCTCCCGGAGCCCACCTGGATAACCGCTGTGACGGTAGTACATCTTGTCGTCTGCCTTGGCGCCGGTAACAGCGACCTCGGCGGCGTTGACGATGACGACGAAATCCCCCGTGTCGACGTGGGGGGTGAAGATGGCCTTGTGCTTGCCGCGCAAAAGTGTGGCGGCGGTGCTGGCAAGCCTGCCCAGTGACTGGCCCTTTGCATCAAGCACCCACCACTTGCGAGTGGCCTGCGCTTCGAGCGGCTTGGCGACGTAAGTACCCATGATTCTAGCTTCGCGATTGAGTGAGTTTCCGCCCTGCCTGTGGGCAAGGGGCGGGTGTATTAGCCGCAGGGCCTGGCCAAGTCAAGTGCACCTCTGAACGTCCTGGTGGTAGGAGCTCCCGGCAGTTCGATTCCGTTCGAACTGAATGCATGTGGGAGATCTGACTACAGTAAAGTATTGAATTTGTTAAACAAATCGCTTCAACTCAAGCGGGATTTTGCTCCTTTTGGGGGCATGGACCGACCGGGGGTCCGAAGCTCGACGCTCGGAGCCCTGCGAGTTCGGCTCAGCCGCACGCGTGGACTCCGCGGCTGCTAGCCTTTGCTGACGGGAGCCGCCGGACAGCTCCCCAAGCCACGTCATGCACGAAACAGGGAATCCCCGCATCCTCGATCGCCTTGCCAACGAGGGATTGATCAGCGGCGAGCTGCGCGAGGCTGCGCAGAACCACCAACGTGTTGTCGGCGGGCGCGTCGAGGAGGCGCTGTTGGAATGCAACGCCATCGAGGAAAGCGCGCTCTTGAAGTTCTTGGCAGCGGAGTACCGGACCCGCTTCGTGAGCACCGAGAAGCTGGCGCGCGCAGACATTCCCGTGGCGACGTTGAACATGGTGCCCCGCAAGATGGCGGAGCAAGAGACTGTCTTTCCTGTGCTGTACAGTGAGAAGGACGGCACCCTGACCGTCGTCACGCCGGATCCCGACAATCAGTCGATGTTGCATCAGGTGCAGATGTCGGGTGGAGCCAAGCACGTTCAAGCGCTCGTGGCGCGCCCCCTGGCTGTTCGGGCGGCCATTGCCAAACACTACCAGGGGGACATCCACGCCTTTGCTCTCCTGGACCGCAACGCACATCAGCAGTTCACCAACATGCTCAATGTCTTCGAGCGCAACCTGGTCAGCGAAGAATCGATGGCAGTGGCGCTTGCGGGCGAGCCGCAGAAAGAGCGGATGCTATCCGCCGAGGAGCTCGAGAACCACAGCGGTAGCCGGGCGACCTCCCTCGCTGGATTCACTGGCGAAGGTTACTTGGAAACGCTGAACGTCCTAGTCAGCCTCCTCGAGAACGCGCGCGCGGATTTACGCGGCCACTCAGCGCACACGGCGCGACTGATTCGAAAAATCGTCGAGCGCATCGGTATCGGAGAGACGCAGGCGGCCCACTTCCAGATCGCAGCGTACATTCACGACTTGGGCAAGATGGGTACCTTCCATCTGACGGCCTACAACGTCGCTGAGTACGAGGGGCACACCCAAACCGCCAAGAAGACCTATCGCGCTCCCTTACGCCTGGTCGAGACCGTCAATCTGCCCCAGGAGGCGCTCTCGGCAGTAGAATCGATGTACGAGCGCTTCGACGGCAAGGGCGTTCCCGGCGATCTCAAGGGCAAGGAAATCCCGCTCGGCGCTCGGCTGTTGGCAATCGCCGATACCTACGCCGATCTGACGCAGAACCCCAAGAACCCCTATCGAGCGATTCTCAAACCAGCCCAGGCGTGTGCCGTGCTCGCCAAAGGGGCAGGCAAGGTGTTCGATCCGAATCTGGTGGACCTCTTCAAGCACACGATCTCGGGCGAGGACTTGAAAGCGCGGCTACTGGCCGATCGCCACGTCGCCCTTCTGATCGAGCCCGATCCTGAAGAGTCGACGGTGCTCGAACTGCGCATGATCGAGCAGGGCTTCGAAGTACGCACGGCGCGGACGATCGAAGGCGCGCTCAAGACGTTGGACACTGGTGAGGTGGACATCGTGGTCAGTGAACTCGACCTCGGCAAACATGACGGCTTTGCGTTGTTCGCCGAGGCAAAACGACGCCCAGCTGCCGACAAGGTGCCGTGGGTGTTCGTTACTGCCCGCGCGGGTCGCAGTGATGCGCAGAAGGCGTTCGAACTCGGCGCTTCCGACTACATGACCAAGCCCATCAGCGCCGACGTGCTCGTAGCGAAACTCAAGCAAGTGATGGAGCGTGAAGCGCGGACGACGGGCGCGCGCGGTGTTGCCGGCTCGCTTCAGGAAATGGGCCTACCGGAAATCGTCCAGGTACTGTGGCACGGCCGCAAGACGGGATCGTTGAAGATACGTTCCGGGCGCGATTCCGGAGAGATCCATTTCGTGGAGGGCGCGCTGTTCAACGCCCTGTGGGGCAACCTGCGCGGTCCGGAGGCCTTCTACGCCATGCTGACGCTACAGAGCGGCGATTTCGTGTTGGATCCCAACTTCAAGGCGCCTCAGCGTGTGATACATGAGAGCCCCGAGGCTCTGCTTCTAGAAGGGATGCGGCGACTGGATGAGGGTATCGCTCCTGCAATTTGAGGGTTGGTACGGCGGTCGGTTCACCAAGGCGGGTCGACAGTGAACGCGGAAGGTGGGCGTCCATCCGACCCGGATGGGTATGTAAGCGCGCCGCGCATCCCACACAAAAACAACAACCGGCTGTTCCTGGCTCAACGTGTGGTACGCTAGATTTTCGCTGGAGTAATTGGTGCAAGCGCGAACGGTGCAGGCCCCGCAAGTGGGGTTCAACAACAACGTGAAGCACAAGGGGCGAGTCTTCCACATTCAAACGGAAGACTCGGGCACCTCGTACGCGCACATCACGACGCATTTATTTGCCGACGGCGGCCGCATTCTGCGTTCTCTGCGAACGGACTATTCCGAGCTCTTGGGGACTGACGACCTGGCAGCGCAGCTCCGCAAGCGCATGAAAGAGCAGCACCGTGCGATGTTCGTTTCCCTGCGTGAGGGGCGTTTCGACGATCTGATCGACGAGATGGACAATCCTCGACCTGCGTCCACGTCGCAGGAATCGCAGGAAAAGGCGGTGGCGTCGGTGTCCCGACCGGAGATTTCGTCACGCATGGGGGCGTCCAACCCGGCGACCTTGCGTCGCAGCGACGAACCGGAGAGCAGCGACGGCGAACGCCAATCATCCCTTCGGATCTCCGAGCGAGCGGCGTCCGGTGCTTCGAGCGCCGGCCACTCCGCCCTGCGCCCTAGCATCGAGGAGCGGTCCTCGTCGGCCGGGTCCATCTTCGGCTCCGTCAACATCAGCGAGCAATCGCTGGACGACGTGATCCTCAGCTACATCTCGGACGACCTCGAAGCGGAAGCGGACTGAGCGCCCGCGTCGTCTTGCGCCTGGGCGCCCACGCTGGACCTTTCGATGTGCCGCCCGCACGTCCGATCACTGGCGCTGCCCGTGGCCGTTGGGCCGCCAACGGCGCGGTCGAAAGCGAGCTTTGAGCTTGACGCCCCTGGCGGTATCGGTAGGTTTCGAGGCCCGGAAATTCCGGGGTTGGCGAGGTAGCCAAGTGGTTAGGCAGCGGTTTGCAAAACCGTTATACGCCAGTTCGAATCTGGTCCTCGCCTCAAGGTACGCGGCGGTGAATTCACTTCAGAATTCACCGCCGTCGTGATTTGGCTCCCCGCGGCGCCTCCTGCGGACCGCAGGAAAACTGACGGAGGGGATACGGTTTGACCGCTTCCCAGAAGGTGAGTTCAGCAAGTAGCAGCTTGGCCCACGCGCCACCGAGCACGATGGTGAGCGGCGGCCCCAGCCCCAACAGCCGCACCGGTAGGCCCGCCTCCCGTCTGAGCGCGCGGATGTCGATGCGTGTTGCGTCGCCAAAGAGCACCATCACCAGCGTCAGCTCCGCCAGCACGTCGAGCGTTCCTTCTCCAAGGTTCAGCTCCAACCAGCCGAGCAGCGGCTCCCCGAACACGACGCCCAGGCTCAGTAACAGCATGGGAGCCGTGAGCAAGGTGCCTTGAAGCCGCTTGGAAAACACCGCAAAGCTGAGGAGCAAGAGACTCTGCAGCGCCGCATCGGTGACGTTCATCGCAGTTCTCCGCCCCAATGATTTTTGGCGCACCCCAGCGGTGGCCAGCCCAGAGAAGACCGACGCCATGTCGCGCCAAAAAGCAACGGTGACCCACGCCATGTCGCGCCAAAGCGCGCCTAACGCGGTGACGCGGCAGTGAGCCGTAGCAAACCGCGAGTGAGACGCAGAGTCATGACGCGGCGGCGAACGGGTAGCTGCCAGCGTCCCCGGTGCCGTTCCGGCTTCACGCAACCTGTGATCCCTTGCTCAACAGACTGCGCAACGCCGCGCTATGCCTGGCTTCGCCTACGCCAGAGTTTTCCTGCAGCACGTATCGGTGACCAGCACATATGCCTTGGAATGCTACCGCTGCCACACGGCGGAAGCAGCGATGCGAAGCGCTGTTCAAGGCGTCCCCTCACTTACACGACTCCAAATCTTCATTCGCTAGCGCAGGTTCGTCCACCTCGACGTTGTCGTACTCGCGGGAGTCCTCGACTTCCCCGATCGTGAGGTTCTTGTAGTTGCTGTTGAAGATCAGGTTGTGGTGCACTTCGACGCCGCGGATGAGCTCGCCGTTCTCCGATTGGAGCTCGATACCGTGGTCTGTTCGCCCAACGATGTTGTAGGCGATTTCCATGTTCGCGCCGCCGTCGACGTAGATCCCATCCGAGGACTCATCCCCTTCTGGGTACGTGCAATTGCCGCGGGAGCAATAGGGCCAATAGTTCGAGGCGTCCAGCACGACGTTGTCGATGACCCAGCCGTCACTCGTCGTTTCGTTTGCGACTTCGTACCCGATGATGTCGATGGCAATGTTGTTGACGTCATGCACGTAGTTGCTAGCGACACAGAAGTTGGACACGTTGCCGTTGACGACAAGCACCTCACTGTTGCCGACGTAGAGGTCGTGGATCTCGTTGCCGGCTATGAGGAGATTGCTGAGCGATGTCCCTTCGGCGTAGGCGATGATACCGTGCCCGTTGTAGTAGCAGGAGTCATCCTCTAGGTCGGGTGGGCCGATGTCGAAAACGACGTTGTTGCGGACTTCGACGAATTCGAGATCCTCATCTTCGCTCTCGATGCGAATGCCGACCGTATCGTCGTCGAGAGACCCGCGCTGGTGATGGGCGACTTCGAAACCCTGGAACACGAAGTAGCTGGCGCTGATGTAGACGAGATCCGTCACGTCCGCTCCTCCCTCGATCAGCGGTGGGGAGGCGCTATCTAGGGCGGTGAACACGACGAATCCGTCAGGTTCGCCACCATTGAAGAACTCCACCGGGGCGTAGGTGTCGCTGTCATCCACCAACACGGTCGTATCTGGCTCCACTTCGTCTGCAGCATGTTGCAGCGTTCGCCAGGGGTTCTCCTCACTACCGTCGCCGCTGTTATCGCCGGTCGCTGCCGAAACGTAACGTGTGTTGGTCGTCTTGCGAGAAGTCGCGACGCCGTTCTTTCCTGTTCGCGCCTGTGCAAGCTCGACGATGGCAAGGTCATCCAGTTCCACATCGGATGGTTCCATTCGGTTGTCCGCTGCAACGCAATCCAGCATCGGGTCACCGTCGGGATCACTGGCATCAGTCGCCGAGTTCGGATCAGTCTCCGTCTCTGCTGTCTCGTCGGTGCCCGCGCTGGGGTCGGACTCCGACACGTCATCGGTGACCGTAACGTCCGTGGCATCAACCACGTCAGTCTCGTCGGGGTCTGTCCCGTCGCTGTCAGTGTCGTCGGTATCCGTTTCGTGGACGTCCGACGTTTCGTCGCTGCCATCGTCGTCATCACAGCTGACGACTGGCATCGAGAGGAGAGTACACAAAAGGAGGAGCGACGGCGTTGTTCGTGCGCCATCGTTTCGTTTGGCTAACTTCATATCTCAAAGCACCCAGTATTGATCACCTGGAAGGGGCGATCTTACCCCGCCAGCTCGTTGAGGTAGACGAACATGCCATACCCGTATGCTTTGTCGGGCGTAAAGTCGTCGGTGTGAATGTCCCCGACTGAGCCCCCGAATGTGGTGGTCGAGCCTACGCTAACCCCCGACGAGGTGGTGACGGACTCTCCGATTGTGTAGCCGGTCATGTAGGGCCCGAGGCCGCCTCGAGCGTAGCCTCTTGGGAAACGCTAATCGCAAACCCGAACCCCGCGAAGGTGCACTCCGTCCCGTGGTTGGACTCCTTCGCGCTCGGACGCCGCCGCTGGACATAGCCGCACTACTGCTCTGAGACGGCGGTTGCCATCCTCGGGCTGATGCTCGGGGGGGCGCGCCGATAGTGCATGGCGACCGCGCCGCAAGAGAGCGGCGTCGCCGAGACCAACTCGAGCCGTCGCGTGTTGGGCAACCCGCTCTGGTACAGGGTGGGGCCGCGGCCGACGATCCTGGGATGGACCAGGAGCTGGTATTCGTCGATCAGATCCAGCCGGTCGAGTTCGGTCGCGAGTTTGCCGCTCCCGAGGAGCACGCCCGCGGGGGTCGCGTCCTTGAGCTCCCGCACGCCGGTTCGCAGGTCGCCTTTGATGTGGTGGCTGTTGGTCCACGGAAAGTCCTTTCGCGTCGACGACGCCACGTACTTCGGCTTGGCGTCCAGTTTGACGGCCCACTCGCGCATCGCGTCTGGCGAATCCTGGTCGCCGCGGGCGACCGCTGGCCAGTAGCTCTCCATCATCTCGTAGGTGACGCGGCCCCATAGCATCGCCCCGCTCTCGTCCATGAGGCGGGTGAAGAAAGCGTGTGTCTCGCCGTCGGCGATCCCCTCCTGGTGGTCGATGCAGCCGTCCAGGGTCACGTTGATGCTGAAGGTCAATAGTCCCACGCTGCGAGCCTAAGCGCGCACCCTGATGACCACAATGCTTCGAAGGACACCGGACGAAGAAATCAATGGCGGACGCCTTCGTGGCTGGCGTCCGCGGCTGCCTTACAGGTGCTCGTCGAAGAAGCCGAACACCGCCTGCGCCGCGAAGCAAGGAACGCCGTGGTTGCTCGTGCCGTACTGTGGGTCGTCATGATTGCAGAAGACGGTGCGGGCTGTGCAGTCGTCGTACTCGACGCAGCCGGGGTTGATGTTCGCGCCGCAGTTACCGCCCGGATCGAAGGGGGTGGTGGCGTCGGTGCACTCGTTGCTGTCGTGGTAGACGCCGAAGTCGATGTGGCCATCGCCGTCGTTGAGGCCGTAGCGCATCTCGCCTTGGCCGCCGCGCTCGATGTCATCGAGGCCGTGGATGACGACGGCGTTCACTGGGTCCCAACCGTTGCAGTACTTGGAGGACGCAACGGGTGCGACTGCGCGGAAGCGGGTCTCGCCGTTGCACAAGAGCTGCGTTATCATCTGCGCGCCCGAGCTGTGGCCAATCGCGAAAACACGATTGATATCGACGCAGTAGTTCTCCAACATCGAGTTGTAGGCCTCGTCGAGCACCGCCGTGTCAACGCGCGGTTCCCAAGCACTGCCGGTGGACTTCAAGTACACGCCGATGTAACCGCGCGCCTTAGCCTCGCTGGCGAAGGGACCCTTTAGGGACGAGCTGTCGCCACCCGCACCGTGGAAGGCGAAGAACATCGGGGCTGGTGTGGAGCCGTCGTAGTCGTTGGGCATGTCCACGTCCGCGTTGGCGACATTCGCGTTGGCGTTGCCGCCGCCGCAACCCGCGCTCGGCATGGCACCCGCGGACGGCTCAGGCTCCGGGTCGACCGGATCCGTCATCTCCTGCACGGGCTCGTCGACTGGCATCATCTCTACATCGTCGGTGACAGCGGGTTCCACCGGAGCGGGTGGGGGCATCTCTTCGATGGGTTCCGGGCTAACGGTGGGCGCTGTTGGAACGGCGATGGTGTCCACCGGAGCGGGTGTCATCGGTGTGTCGACCGGCATGGGCTGCATCGGGGTCATCGCGGGAGGCACGGCTTCTGGAGTCGCGGCGGGCGTGCTCATCAGGGGTGTGGTGACCGCGGGTGAGGGCGTGCTCGGCATGGGGCCCGTAGTCGGCATTGAGGTGAGCTCGCTGACGCCCGAGCCGGAGGGCTCATCGCTGCAGGCGGTTAGCGTCAGTGACGTGGCGCAGGCGGAGAATAGGAATACGGTCGCCAGGGGGCGAAAAAGGCTCTGTGCTCGGGGCATGCCTGTCAGTATCCGCTCGGGGAGATATCAACCGCTAAAATTGCGAGAAGTGGACACCTTTGTGGGCAGTCATCAACTGCCTTCGAATATTTGCGCCGCGGTAACACGTCTGCGCGCGCAAGAACTTCGCGGGCGACGCGGTCTGGCACGTTCAGGACCGTTGGAGGTGGCCCAACGCGGTCAGTCCGGCGGCTCCCAGAGGCCGGCGCGCGCTCCCTACCATTGCGGGCCAGCAACCCGCCACGCCGGAGTCGCTGGTGTTCCGATCGTGCTTGTGTAGCAGTCGGGCAACTTTTTGCGGGCGCTGGCGCAGCGCACCCGCAAACGTTCTGTGACGGTCCCATCTGGCACCGAGTTGCCGCTGACGCGTTGCGTCTCGCTGACTACACACCCACGCATGAGCCAATCGCTCGATCCCGTGACCGAGACTGGCACCCGCGTCGCGCCGATGGAGGGCGTGCTTGGGATCGCGCCGGAACACGCGAAACACCCGGCATCTCCTGCCGAACCCAAGACAGCACCGCTCAGGTGGCCCGGAGCCGCGCAGCTGGAGGGCTTCTTCGCCCACCTAGGCGACATCAGCATCCTGTTTGCCGGTGCGGCGCGCATGGCCGTTCGCCGCCCCTTCGAAGTCAAAGAAACGCTGCGCCAGATCGAGCGCGTGGGCAACGCGTCCATCGCCATCGTCGCCGTCACGAGCATCGTGTTGGGCATGGTGATGGCCACTCAGTTCGCCTTTGGACTGAAGAAGTTCGGCGGAATGGAGTACACGTCACGCGTCGTGGGGCTGAGCTTCGCCCAGGAACTTGCGCCCACGTTCATCGGGATCATCGTCGGAGGTCGCGTCAGCGCTGGCATCGCCGCCGAACTCGGCGCAATGGCCGTGACGGAGCAGATCGACGCCATTGCCGCCCTCGGCGCTGACCCGGTCAAGAAACTCGTCGCACCCCGACTCATTGCGTGCGTGTTCGTCATGCCGATCCTCAGCTGCTTGGCGCTCGCCCTAGGCTTCGGCGCAGCGATGTTCATCACTGACGTCGAGTTTGCGATACCGGCAAGCTTCTTCCTCGCCTCGGCGCTGGATTCGGTGACCATGGCCGACTTTCTTTCGGGCGCGATGAAGACCCCGGTGTTCGGCGCCATCATCGCGCTGGTCGCGTGTCACTTCGGCATGGGCACGCGTGGCGGCACCGCGGGCGTTGGTCGAAACACGACCAAGACCGTCGTCGTGACGGGCATTGCGATCCTATTTGCGGACTTCGTGCTGACGAAGCTCGGCTATGTGATTTGGCCGTTGCGTTGAGGGGCAGGTCTAGCCCGGAACCAGCGCTGAAGCGGCGGGCCCACGGCGCTCGTCGTCTCCGCCGTCTGGTGGGGGGCAGTGGAAGAAGGGGCGGCTCGAGCGGTGCGGCGCTTGGTTGAACCCCCTCTCGTAATTCTCGCAGGAGGGGCCCACCAAGGAACTGACGACTTTTCCCTGGAGGCGCAATATGAAACGGATCTTGTCACTCACTTCCCTAGCTCTACTCGGATGCGGCGCCGACGCAGAGACGTCCTTTGCCAGCAAACCACCGTACAACCCCGACGAAGCCACGCTGATTGGCGCTGAGCCTGGCGGTGAATCAGTCGACGTTTCTGAGTGCCGGGATTGCGAAGAAGTCGAGCGCGATTGTGGACAACGTGCGGCTGCTGACGTCGTGTTCGATGAGCATGGCGATGTGGTGGATGTGATCTGCTACGAGCGCGACGTCGCTGTTGAGAATGTCGGCGTCGATCAAGTCGATTCGGCGGATGTGGGCAATAACACGGTGCTGGTGCTCGACGGGGACGATGACGGTCTCGACGTTGAAGGTGACATCACAATCGAGGGGAACAACGCTATTGTCTACGGGGAAGGCCCGGATGTCTCGGTAGTTGGCGGTACCCTCGACATCGAGAAGAACAACGCCATCGTGCGCGGGGTCCGAATTCTGGACGACGTAACGATCATCAAGAACGACACCAAGCTGACGTTCTGTGTGATTGAAGGCGACCTGACGATCACGGGCAACAACACGACGCTAGCCGAGTGTGTCGTTTACGGGAACGTCCGTATCACGGGTCTGAATACTGTCCTCGTCCGCAATCACTTCGCCGGTGCCGAGCAACTCGAAGGCTTCAATCTGACGTGCAACGAAAACCTCTCCTTCGAGGACACCGACGATGACCGCCAAGTGGATGACGACGAAGTTGGCGGCGAGGTCATGTGCGTTCAAGCCGAGGGCAATCCCGACCCCCAGTCGGATCCGCGCGAGGATGAGATCGCGGGCGACGCTGGCGCCCCGTGCCAACAGAGCCCTACCTCGGAGTGACGCAGCAGCCCGAGATGCAGACGGTGTCACTGTCGCAGCTTCCGGCGCAGCTGCCGCACGGCTGCACACCGTCGTCGCATTGGGGCGGAGTGCAGCCGGCATCGCCTCCGCATCCCTGCGCGACGCTCGACTGCGCGAAGCAGAGCTCACAATCGTCGCACGGGTTGAAGCAGGTTTCGTCCAACGTGCAGCTTTGACACGCCTGTAGATCTTCCAGGTTGTTGGTGCCGCAGGTCGCGTTCCCATCGGCGTCGACCGATCCGAGGTAAATCGGTGCACTACGTCCCTGGACGAGACAGCAGCCGTAACAGTCGCATCCGTTGGGTACGAGCGCCAGGCAGGCCTCATCATTGCCGGAGCCGCAATCTGCCTGAAAGAAACACACGTCGCTTGGGCACTGAAGTTTACCTCCTGCAAACAGTTCCTCACTGTCGTCGCACGGCCCCCAGCAGTCCGGGTCTTCGTAGTCTTGCAGGCCGTCACCATCGTTGTCGACGCAATCGGCACACGCGTTCGGCTGCCCCATGCAGTTCACGGGTTCGCACACGGAAGCTGCCGCGTCCGGCGGTTCGCCCACCGCAATTCCGAGCTGGCCCAGTTCCAGGTCTTGCACGCATCCGACACAAGCGAGCGCGATGAGTAGAGCTCGCGAGGGTCGTGGAGGGGTCATTGAGATGGTTTGCTCGGCTTGTCAGAAGCGGTGTTCTTGCCCGGTTCCTCTAGTCTGGATCGGTGAGCGGAGTCCGGGAAGTTCTGTTCGAACTTTTTCTCCGCGTCCGAGGCCTCGTTCTCCTTCCCGAGTCTCTCCAGGGCCTTGATACGGATGACCTCTCGCTCTTGCACCAGTTGACCAGAGGGGTAGAGCGCCTGGTGCTGTCGGACCAACGCCATCGCGCGGTTCGGATCATCTCGCAGCGCTCGTTGGGCGGCCTTGAGCAGGCTGACCTCCGACGGGGGGGGCGCTTGTTTCTTGGACTGCTCGCCTGCGGCTTTCGAGGATCCGTCGGTCGTCACTTCTGCTTCCGACTGGGGATCCGCAGCGTCGCCCTCGTCCGTCGTCTGCTTCTCCTCTTCGACGTCAGGTCCTTCATCGACCACCGTATTGGACGGCTTCGCGTCGTCCGGTTGGGGGGCGGGGGCGACCATGTGTGCGGGCGTCGGTGAAGATCCCTCGGGAGGCGTCGCGTCACGTGTGGCGCTCCACGTGCCCAGTGTGGCACCGCCCACGAGGAGAATCCCAACGCCAATCTTGGCGGCTGTGGTGCCCAGCACCGTTCCTCCGCCCGCCGCCGCTCCGGCAGCCCCCGTGGTCGCCTTGGCTCCCGCAACGGCGCTACCCCCCGCGCTGCCCGCGATAGCTCCGCCGACGCAGGCCGCCGTGATGGTGCGTACGGTGAGCCCCATGGCCTTCATCTCGCGTTCATCCGGAACGTCTTGTCGTGCCGTGTTGAGCAGGTCGCGCAACTCCTCTGGAGCCCCGCCTGCCAATTCTGACCACCTCGTGGGATCTCGGTCCATCACGCCACCCCCTGACGCTGCTCGGTAATCGCTTCGCTCAGCTGCTTTCGCGCCGCATGCAGACGCGAGTACGCCGTCTGCAACGGGCACCCGAGCGCATCGGCAACCTCGCGCATCGTCAGCTCCTCGATTTCATAGAGAACGAACACGGCGCGCCTCTCGTCATCCAGCGTGTCGAGCGCTTTGAGCAGGACGGAGCGCGCGTGGATACCGTCCGAGAAATCCTTGCCATCGTGTTCTCCCGAGCCGATGGGTTCGCCAGTAACCTGCTCGCGTCGTACGTGCGCGCGGCGTCGGTAGTCTGAAGCGGCGCGTTGGCAGATCCGGTAGAGCCAGGTGCGAATTGCGGCTCGGTACTCGAACTCCGGCAGCTTGCGATGAACGATCACGAAAACCTCCTGGCACACATCGGGCACGTCCCGCTCCGGCACACCGAAGTAGCGCAGGGCCCGCACGACATAAGCACCTTCGGCGCGGAAGATGTCTTGCACGTCGAGGCGCTGCGGAACCGCAGGTGGCTTCGAGGTGTTCATCAGGAAAGCTTGCGCGATTTGCACGGAAGGTTAGAGGGTCGCACCCCGTCGTTTTATCACGCGGGCTCTCGTTCTGCACAAACCCTCTGAATGCCTACAGTTGCAATCCGAGCCCAACGGCGATGTGCGCTGCGACGGGTGCCATTTGAAAGAGTTCCACTTCTGCGCCGCCCCGCTCCGCGACGAGGCGAGCTCGGCGCAGTGCGGCGTTGGCTCCGGCGGCGACACGAAAAAAGACAGACGAGGTGGCCAAGTAGCGTACATCCACCCCCGCACCCAGCCCCAGCGCAATGTCCCGCGCGCCCGCATCCTCCTCGAACCCCCGACTGGCCGCACTCACGATGGCTGCATCGCCATGAGCGCACAGTCGAATGGCCCAGGGGTCGTTGGCGAACCGCGACGGGCACACCGTCCCACGCAAGTCCTGGCGACCGAGCGTCAACTCGCCGCCTTGGCGAGAGAAGCGACTTTCCGCCCAAGACCCCACCGCCAGCTCCAGTAGCCAAGAGGAAGGGAGCTCCACACCCCCTCCCACGTCCAGGCCCACGCTGCTCGCTGGGCTCAGGCCCCAGCCAGCGCGACCGTTGAGAGCGAGGTGCCAACGGGGCTGGGCGGCGGGCTCGGCAGGGGGAGGTGCCTGGGGTGTCTCTGCTGGATTGCCTTTGTCCTTGGAAGGCTGGTCTCCCGTTGGCTCTTTGTTCTTGGGCGGGGCAGCCTGCTGTTCTTCTTTCGCCGTCGGAGTCTCGTGTGTGGGGGGCGGAGGTGAGCTCTCTGCGCTTTGCCGCGCGCGTTCACGTTCCTCGAGTTCGGCGATCTCCGTCACCTGGAAGTCCAGCATCAAGCTGAGAGTCAAAGACAGGGTCTCAACCAACTCTGTGCAACTGGAAGCCTGCAGGGTGCGCGTACCCAAAGCAGCGTCGTTTTCTGCGTTGCGCAGCTCGATTGTAGCCGAGTGTTCATGGCTCGCACTGAGAACGACAACACGTACATCCGCGTCATCGTCGAAGAATACCTGCCGCCCGATCGCCCGATGAACCTGTGGCATCAAAGCCCCTGCTTCCACACAGCCGCTCAATTCGGGAGCGATGCTCAGGGTCGCCCGTGCGGGCTCTGTGTCGTCCGCGGCGGGCGCACGGGGTGCGAGCAACAAGACACTCGCTGCCCACAGCAGCGCAATCGCTGAGACAATTGGGTACTGTGCTCGCTCTGCTGGCATTGCCGTGACGCTAAACCGCCCGTGGGGAACGAGTGAAACCTTTAACCAGGCTCACTGGCCGGAAGCGGGCTTCGATCTGAAAAACCTGAAGTGCCCTGTCCACTAACCCGTACCTACCCAGGAGATTCCAATGAAACACGTACCGCTTTCGACTCGATCCTCGCTGGCATTGCTAGCTCCCTTCATCGCCGCAGCCCTGATTGGCGCTTGTGGAAGCGACAGTGAGTCCAGCAGCGCCAACGGCTCGGACGCCGAGGGGGAGCTGGACGCGAGTGGTGGCGAAACCGACGTCAGCACTGAGGGAACGGACTCGTCATCGAGCGGAGAGAGCACGGACAACCAATCGGGTGAAAGCACCGACATGCTCTCCGACGACGTGCCGGGCTCTGAAGGGCCGGGAGGAGAGGCGGAGAGCACTGCGGACGCATCCGCTCCCGCTGACCCTGTGGATAACGGCGGCGTCCTCATCCCGACCGGAGATTCGGGCACGACACTCCCTGACTTCGTCGACATCACCACAGGGGATGACGGCAGCATCGAGATCCTTTGCAATGGAACGCCGTGCGCTTGTAGCGACGGCGAGGACAACGACGGTGATGGTCTCGTCGACGGTCTCGATAGTGAGTGCACCGGGCCGTTCGACAACGACGAGAGCACGTTTGCCACGGGCATCCCGGGGGACAACAGCGATCCCAAGTGGCAGGACTGTTTCTTCGACGGCAACTCCGGTGCCGGTGACGACACCTGCCGCTACCACACCGATTGTCTGACTGGCGATCTGCCGGAGGACGACCCGGACTGTCAGATTTCAGACACCTGCAAGGAATTCTGCGCGCCGTTGACGCCGCCAGGCTGCGACTGTTTTGGCTGCTGCGAAGTTCAAACTGAGGATGGCGAGAGCCTGCACATCATCGTTGGTGAAACCTGCTCACTCAGCGTCATCGACGACGAGGAGGCGTGCCCTCGCTGTGAACCCACCAGCATCTGCAACAACGAGTGCGGCGAATGCGAGATCTGCATTGGGCAGAGTCTCGAGGATCTGCCAGAAAGTTGCTGGCCCGAGGAGCAGGATCCACCCACGGGAGCGGGTGGCGGTGGTAACGCCGGGGAAGGGGGCTCGCCGGGTACGGAAGACCCACCGGGCGCGGGCGGAATGTCCGGCGCAGGTGGCAGTACGAGCAACCCGCCTGACGAACAGGATCCGCCTGTCGACGATCCGCCTCCGCCCAACGTGTGCGACGGCGATCTGACGGCGTGCTTCGATTCCTTCGACTGCGCTGACGACGAGTTCTGCTCCCTGGGATGCTGCCAGCCAGTGTTCCGAGTGCGCTGAGAGCGACGAGAGCACTGCGCTTCGTAGCCTGGGAGTGTCCCGCGCTGGAGCGCACCCTGAGACACCCGCCGATCCGTCCCGGCGGGTGTTGTCGTTGGCGCATTTGACGCTTTGGGTGACCAGCCGCAAAAAAGCGGTGCCTTGGAATGACCGCCCGGGGTCCGGACGGTCATTCATCTCACTGACGTACGTTCACCGAAGTGTTAGCCGAAGAGCGGCATTTCGTCGCCAACGATGGGGTAGGCGCGCGTCACGTCGGGATCTATCGCTGCCATCTTGCGCAACGCACTATGGATTTGCCCCGGCGTCAAACGGACACCACCGTCGCTCACGTTCAGACTCGAGGGATCGATCAAACGGGCTTGTTGATCGTCGGTGGTGGCGCCGATCACCCGGTTGCCCTCGATGCCTGGGCCGAGCGCCAGGTAACTCGTGACCGGCCAGTGGTCTTTGCCCGAGCCAGCGTTGTCGCCGTTGTAGTGCGGCGTTCGCCCGAAGTCGGAACCAACTAGGATGTAGACCGAATCCGTCATGCCTTCCGTCTCGATGACGTCCAGCAGACCGCCGACTCCGGTCAGTAGCTGGATCAGGGCGAGGCGCTGGGTCTGGTCGTGGTTGCCGTGGGTATCGAAGCCGCCAATGCTGAGGTTCGCCGCTACACTCAGCCCAGACTTGAAGGATGAGACCGCGAGCTGCCCGGCTCGCACCATGCGCTCGGCGCTGTTCAGGTTACCCGGCAGATCGACGGGCTCAGGGATTTGTAGCGCTGCAAGCTGCGAGTCCGTCGCCCGGGCGTCCAGCAACGCCTGCATCGAGCGCTGCAACTTGGGGAGGGCCTGCGCGTCGAGTTGCTCGGCCAGGCGCTCACCTTGGGCCTGTCGGATCCGCTCCCACGTCGCGTCGGTGTGGTACCCCGTTGGGTTCTCGTCCTGCGGATTGAGGAGATTCGGCGCGGCGAGATCTCTGAGCAGGTTGCTCGAGCCGATCCTCGAAAGGGGTGCCAGGTCGAAGGTGCTGTCGTATCCGCCGAAACTGACGAACGGCAGCGGCTTGTCGAGTCCGTAGGTGGCTGCGAGCATGGCACCCATCGCCGGAATACCTTCCTGGATCGAGCCGCACGTGACGGCTCGTTGCCCCGCGTCGTGGTTGTTGGTCGACGTATCCACCCCGTTGAACACCGTGAGCCGGTCGCCGAAGCGGTTGAGGAAACGTTCGGGGTTCAGATATTGCCCCTCTTGACCCTCCTCCAACCCAAACTCGTCCGGAGTCGCATCGATCGGAGCGAAAGAGATCTTCCCGACGTTGCCGATCTCCGTGTAGATGCGGTTTTGTTCGACGTTGAGGGTCGGGTCGAAGAGGAAGCGAGGATCCCAACCACCGCTGGCGGTGACGATGACCCAGAACTTGTCCGCCGCGCCTCGCGCGACGCTGGGGTTGGCGAACCAGGGTGTGGCGATGGATGCTCCGCCCAAGGAGAGACCGCCAAGTGTCGAAAGCTTCAGGAGTGTGCGTCGTTTCATCGATGAGTTCTCCAAAATCAGTCGTAGAGGAAGCGGTAGTCCGCGATCATGTAGGTTAACACTGCCATCCAGCTGCGAATCGCGTAGGTCTCATCCCGGCGCAGCTGCTCTTCTTCGGGGAGGTCGCTATCAGCACCTGGCGCGCGCCGATACTGACACTCGTAAGGGAGATCCCGTCCGACTTCTTCGGATGCTAGCTTGGCGCGACCTTCTCGCCAGGTCTTGACGAATAGGTCCATCACGCGAGCTTCCTCCGCGCTGCCCTCCACGAGCTTCTCCCCCAGGAGGCGGCTGTACAGGTGCCCGAGGTTTTCGCGAATCGCGGTCATGTTGCCCTCAATGGGCTCACCGACTTCGTCTTCTGGCACCGTGTCCAGCTCGACGTGGGGGAAAAGCCTACGTTTGTCGGCTGCTTCTGAGAAGTCCAGCGGCGCATTGCGACACGAAAGCTCCGTCGACGCACGCCACATGATGGCGCTCATCATCCCATTCGGCACCGTCAACCGCGCAGTGACACTATCGGAGTCGATGCCGCCGTAGAGGATGCGCAACCCGTTCTGCAAGATTGGACGTGTGCCGTCCATCCACTGACTGCCGAACACCGCGGCAATCTTTCTATCGAGCAGTTCAGGCGTGAGTAGTCGACCTGTGCCGACAGCCCCCAGTTGCGCCAGACGACCAGCATCGGTTGCAGAGGTATTCGCTGCTCGGAAGTAGGGGCTCATCACCAGCTGCTCGATGACGACTTTCAGATTCAAGTCGCTTGCGACGAATGCTTCGGTGATCGCCCGGATGGTCGAATCCTGGGCTTCCCAGGCGGGGTAGCTGCCGTCGGAAGGATCGGCGGGGAAGTCCAGCGGCTCCTGTCCGATCATGGTCTCGTACATGTTGCGGACGACGGAGAGCGGGAAACGAGGGTCTCGGGCGATGCGCTTTCCGAGCCACTGTGGGGCGGCGTCGAAGTCGTCGAGCATCATCTTCTCCTCGCCGAACCCGGGTGCGTACATCTCGTCGTGCCACTCGAGTTCTGGGCGGTAACGTTCGTAGTCGTTCTCGTCGAACTTCTGGAATGCGCCGGCAATCGGATCGAGAGTGACGTGACACATCGAGCAAGACGCTTCTTCACGCGTTGGGTTTGCGAAGCTAACGGCCTTTGTCGGGTCGATGGGGCGGTCGGCAACACGCAGGATATCCGTCGCCAGCAGCTCTCTCAAGACGATGCGAGCGCGATGTCGATTGCGATTGGTGCTGGACGTCGGGTACCGGTTGAGGAACATCGGTGACGTCAGAATGCCCGCGTGCGGGAACGCGACCCGGCTACCTTCTCGGATCGCGAAGATCTTGCCCTCTTGAAAGCCACGCGCATCGTAGACTTCCTCGAAGTCCATGTCATCGTTGTTGTAGACGATCGCGGTATACGGGTTGAGAACCGTGTAGTCAGCGGTGACTATCTCTGAGAACGGCCGATCGTTTCGAACGATGTAGGCCATTAGTTCCAACGGCTCGCGCGCTACCGAAGTGCGAGCTTCAGTCCGCTGTTCATCGGACAGTGACTCGTAATAGGTATCGACGTTGGGGAAGTCTTCGTCCCGGAGCAGGTTCTGCGAATTGTTCAGGTAGCGGTCCGTCAGCCACTGATCGTTGAACATCTCGACGAGGCGCTCGTAGAAGGCATCGTCTTCATACAGTCCGCGCAATGTGGGCAAGATGGCGTCTTCCCCTCCTTCACGAATGGCACTCTTCTCTGCTGACTTAGGAAGCCTGCCAACCAGCGAGAGAGCCGCCTTGCGGAAGGTATCCTGCGGACTGAGCAGCTCGACGTCCTCAAACGTGGCGACGTTGGCGCCTGTCTCTCCGCAGGGGTCAGGCTCGTTGACGCGCTCGACCAGCTCTTCAAGTATGGCGTATTGCTCGCTGTCGGGAGCCAACACTGCTCCGCCCCCGTGGCTCAGTTCTCCCAATGGCTTGAGTAGCACGACGCTGACATTGTTTGATTCAATGTGCGCATTGGAAGACACCTGTTCTAGATTAACGTCCAGGAAGCCGGGGTATGCTGACGGTTGCAGTTGGAACGCCGCACTTTGGTTAGCGGCGATACCACCCGGTCCGTGGCAGGATAGGCAGACGGAACCCAGTACTTGTGGCCAAGCCTGTGTGGCTAGGAATTCGCGGTTGGATAGGCAGCCATCGTCGCCTGCAGCGCCCGGGACCTCGCCTGGTTCTTGTGAGCCGTCACTGCCAGAGGGACCATCCTCGCCGCTGGGCGAGTCTTCCCCGCCGCTTCCTCCCATTTCTCCAGAACTGCCACCTTCGTCTCCGCCGACGAGTGAACTCCCGGAGCATCCGACCACCAGCGCAACAGTCGCGAGGTGTATCGGGATACCGCTTGTTTTTAGCCTCATTCAGGACTCCTATTCGACAAGAGTTGACCGCAGGTCCTTCGACCTTCGCGCCCCGGCTTGTCCTCGCCCGTGTTCGAGCAAGCCGGTACTCGACAAGTTCGTGGAGTATGTCCCGTGTTTGCGTGTCTGTGGCTCAGATTTGCCGAGGAGTTCCAGAACGGCGCGCTCGGCTGTCGCGTTGACTCCTACTGGTAGGTAACTCGCGACGATGATGTCTCAGCTAACGTATGAAAATGTCACGAACGAAGGTGCGCGCCTGTAGTCACATTGTGGTCTCGCGGTGATACGTGTAGACCACTAGGAGGCGGTGAATGTCTCAGGGTAACGCGCGCGTCCTGCGCTCAGCGAGCGGGACCCAATCGTCAGTGCGCATCGTCGGGCTGAGGGGAGCACTTGTTGGCTTCCTCTAGCCCGCAGATGAACCCTGGTGGGCAGTCACCGCAGTCGACCAAGTCGCCGCAGCCGTCGCCGATGGTGCCGCACTCAGCCTCTTCGTCGTCGCAGGTGAGAGGAACGCACGCCGGCGGGTCGCACTTGAATGCCTCCTTGAGGCCGCAGACTTCGCCCTCGGGACATGGGCCACAGTCGATGGTCCCGCCGCAACCGTCACCCAAGACGCCGCACTCGGCGTCTTGGGCCGCACAATCGAGGGGCGGGCACTCGGGGATCTCGGAGCACTGGTTCGGCTCCTCCAGCCCGCAAATCTCCCCCTCGGGGCACGGACCACAATCGATGCTGCTCCCACAACCATCAGCAACTTGCCCGCATTCGGCGTCTTGGGCGTCGCAGGTCGTTGGCGTGCAGGTCGTATCACCGCAGATACCGCCGGGCAGACAGATCTCCCCATCGGGGCAGGTGCAGTCGAGCGTGCCACCGCACCCGTCCGGTATCGCGCCGCATCGACCCGTACAGTCTCCAGCGGGTACGCAGTCGGGTGGCTCCGGGATTTCAGTCGTTACGCACGCGCCAAGATCAAAGAGCATGTACAGGAGCACCTTCTCTTGCGTCGTCAGATCACCGTTGCAGTAGCCAGGGAACTCCTCGTCCGCGAATGCGGTGAAGGAGCCGCCAGAGGAAACGTGGAACGCGCTGTAGGCGACGCGTCCGCAGATGGCGTCATCCGGAGCGCCATAGGGGGTGTTGAAGGAGTACTGCTGAACCCATTCGTTACCTCCGTCTTCGCGGTAGACGAACTCCTCTGAGAACTCGTTGACGGAAGAGGCTTGGTTGCGCGGATCGATGACATCGAAGGTGTACTGATCATTGGCGAAGGTGGCCGCATCCTCGTTGACGAGCCACTCCGCGAATGCCTCGATCTTGGACGGATTAGCGCGGGGGCGGTCGGTGGAGACGATGCCAACTCCCGAGTTGTCCAGTGCGCCAAGGGCGGTCGTGTAAGTAGCCGATTGGCTCAACCCAGTATCGATGGCCGTTGCCTCGGCGTAGTCGGCATCGCCGTTGTCGTAGACCCAGGTGTAGCTCAGGTGGCTCGCGAACATGCGCCCGCCGCTGTTGACGTAGTTGCGCACGTTTTCGTCGGATGAATTGTAGTTGCCGTATCCAGCACCTTCGCAGTCGAAGATGACCATGTCGTACAGGAACAAGCGGTCCAGCTCGGAATGGAGTTCGGTGTGGTCGGTGGAACCCGTGGACATGACGCCGCCGTTGGCTTGGTACATGTGGACGCGAGCGGGGTCCTCTCCGGCATTGCCGGGCTCAGCGAATTCTGCCTCCTCGATACCCATCTTGTAGAACACGCACTCCATCGCGTCGATCTGCCCTGTGGATATCGCGATCTTAGGCAGGTTGGCGGCGATGCCATCGGTGCTGCTGCGCGGTAGGCGGGTTTCCGTAGTGTCGATGACGGTGGTCTCGCAGCCGGCATCCTCGCCGAGTGTCATCGTCACCGCCCGTCGGAACTTGCCGATCTTGACCACCAGCAGAAATTCGGCGCCAACCGGGATGTTCCCTTCGAGCGAGAACTCGCCCAGGGCGTTGGTCGTATCGCTGCTGAGGACGGGGCCCAACTCTTGCTCGTCGCAGCGGTCGCAATTGGTCCCTCCCTCGGGGATGCCGGACTCGATATCCGGAATGACCGTCGGGTCGTTGGTCCGTAGGATGTAGATAAAAGCGTTGGGTACGCCGACCTGATTCCCGGTGTCGTCAGCACTGGCCCCGGGGGTTATCACTCGGCCAGTCAGGATGGTGTCTTGGTCCTCCCCGGTACAGTCTACGACGGCATCACACAGCTCGCAATCCGCTCCGCCGGGGCCACCCGCGACACACTCCGTGGGTCCATCGACGCCACCGACGCAGGTCTCGGAGAGGTTGCAGGTCAAGCCTTCAGCAGAACAGTCCAACAAGTTACCGCAGTCATCAACGGCGATACCGCACTCCCAACCCAAGGCAGCGCAGCTCTCTGCGGCGTCGCAAGTGGGCTCAGGCAGCGAATCACACTGGAACGCCTGGGTCAGGCCGCAGAACTCGCCGTCCGCACACCCGCCGTTGACCTCGGCGCAGTCGAAACTGTTTTCCTCGTCCGCGCCACAGCCGTCGAACGTCGTGCCGCATTGTTTGCCAGCGCAGGCTTGTTCAGCCGTTTGGGGCCGGCAGCCGGGGGTGGAGCTATCACCGATGATGGTGATTGCGTCGTCGCATTGAAACCGCTCCACGACGCCACAGGCTTGTCCGTCCCCGCACTCACCGCAGTCGTACGAGCCACCGCAGCCGTCGCCGACCAGGCCGCACTCGCGCCCCTCGCAAGCATCGTCTTCGTCTTCCGGCACACACAGATCTGCAAACGGCGTACAAGTATTGGGTTCCAAGATACCGCAACCTTCGGCGTCGTCACATTCGCCGCACTCGACGATGCCGCCGCAGCGGTCAGCGACAGGTCCACAATCCGCCTCGAGGTCTTCGCAGGTCAGCGGCTCACATTCGTCGTCGGTTTCGTCATCGTCGTCGCCGATGAAGTCGTCCGTTCCCACGGCGCCACTACCATTGCCTGGTCCTCCGTCGCTACCATCGTCGTCGGTATTCCCTCCTCCGACCGCGTCGTCAGTCTCGTCCGCGTCGCTGTCGGCCCCATCGTCCACGACCACCTTTGGACTGCTGCCGCAGGCGGCGCTGAGACTACCTAGCGCGCACGTTGTGAGAGAAAGGAGTGCAAGGGTGACGATTCGTTTCATGTGGGCCTGCTCGGGTCTCTAGGTGCGGCACTGACTGGGTGCGGCAATGAAGTAGCACCAGCACGGGCAAGAAGTCTCTCCCGCTATGTTGGTCCCTACGGCGGCGGATCAACGAAGTGTGGTTCGTTCAGCAGTCTCTTCTAGAAACGTGTCGCTTTGAGCTGGGGGGGCAGGCTCTAACGCGTCCGAATTCCGGTCTGAGCGGATCAAATGGCAGTCATTCTCGCCTGTTGAGGGTCGGTGTGGGCGCTACCCTGAGGTCCGCGCGCTTGCGCGGTACTGGCCCTGCGCGAGCACCTCAACTAGCCTCACTCATCGTTTCAACATGAGGATCCTCGTTGCGGGCGGAACGCCCATGGCTTTGCGAATTTGCGAAGCGTTGATGCAAAACCACGAAGTGGTGTCGTTGCGGTCGGCGGCTGATACGGGCGTCGGCTTTGCCAAGCTCGATGTGCAGACTGTTTTGGGAGCAGCAACGTCCACGGAAGACCTTGCTGACGCTCAGGTCGATGATGCCGAGTTCTTGGTTGCGTGCACCGACAGCGACGAACGCAACATCGTGGCCTGTCTGGCGGCTCGACGCATGGGGGTGGGCAAGACGATCTGTGTCCTCCAAGGGCCAGGTTTCTTGACCTTGGACGAGGCCAACGAAGACTTGGCGCAGTCGCTCGGAATTGACCGCGTTGTGCGTCCGGGAGCGCAGCTGGCTCGCGAAATAACGCGCATCATGCATGTGGCTGGCGCGCTGGACGCGCGCCAGTTCGCTGATGGTCGCATCGTCTTGTTCACCTTCGGGGCCGCTGAGGGGGCGCCCATTACGCGCGAGCCACTCAAGAACCTACGACTGCCCAAGGGGGCGTTGCTCGTCATGGTACGGCGCGGCGGGGAGATGATCGTCCCTCACGGCGGAACACGCATCGAACCAGGAGACCGTGTGATGGTCATGGGCGAGCGAGAGGCAGTGGACGCGACTGCCAAGCTGCTGCGAGGCGAGCGACCAGAAGCCAAGAGTGCGGCCATCGTGGGCTGTGGTACCGTCGGGCTAGCGATCGCGCGAGAGCTCGAGCGAGCGGGCTGGTCGCTCAAGCTCATCGAAGCAGACCGGGAGCGCTGCGAGTTCGTCGCCAACGAGCTGACATCGATGGTCTTGCACGGCGATGGAGCGGACATGGATCTGCTGGAGCAGGAACGCATTGGGGAGTGTTCGGTGGTCGTCAGCGTGACGAACAACGACGAAAAGAACCTTCTCGTATCGCTTTTGGCCAAGGAACTTGGCGTGCCGCGCATCGTCACTCGTGCCGACAGGCTGAGCAACGAGCGCATGTTCGAGAAGGTCGGAGTGGACGTTGCACTATCGTCCAGTGGTGCTGCAGTCCGTTCCATCACGCAGACGATCGATCCTAGCCATGCCGAGATCCGAGCAGAGCTCGAGCATGGGGCTGCGTGCATCATTGAGCTCGAGTTGCCTAAAGGCTTCCCCGCCACCCGCTTGTTGGATCTTCGGCCTCCCGAGTTCGCGGTCGTTGGCGCTATCGCTCGGGGCAATCGGACCATCGTGCCCGGCGGGCAAGATGAGGTCTGTGGTGGAGACCAGTTGCTCGTGTTCTGCCGTGCCATAAACGAGGAAGAGACGCACGGGTTCTTCCTCGATCAAAAATCCTACCGAAAGCGCTGAGATGCGTCTGACGTTGGTACTATCGGTGGTCGGGCATGTTCTACGCCCGTTTAGTCTGGCGTTCGTCGCGCCCGCGGGCTTGGCGCTGGCCGAGCACAACACGGTATCCGCGGTGCGCTTTGGGATCGGTGGCTTCATCGCGCTGATCGCAGGGCTGCTGCTCTCCACCCACAAGGCGGATGCGGTGGACTTCCGACGCGACGAGGCCATGGCGGTCGTGGCGCTGACTTGGCTGCTGGTGGCGATTTGTGGTGGCACTCCGTACCTCATGTACGGCTTGTCTTGGGACGAGGCTCTGTTCGAGGCGATGTCGGGCTTCACCACGACCGGCGCCACCATCCTGACGGACTTCTCGGTCTACGACCGCCCCTTCTTCCTTTGGCGCGCGCTTACCCAGTGGTTTGGCGGCCTAGGTGTCATTGCACTGTTCATCCTGGTACTGCCGCGTCTGGGCATTGCCGGTCGTCAACTGTTCTTCGCCGAAGCCTCGGGGGCACCTGGCGAAGCGGTCAGTCCCCAGATTCGGAGTGGGGCGCGACGCTTGTGGATCCTCTACGGCGCGCTGACTGTGCTGCTCGCGTTGTTACTGCGGCTGTTTGGAGGCATGAGCGGCTACGACGCGATTCTGCACTCGCTGACGACACTCTCCGCCGGAGGCTTCTCCCCCAATGGCATGTCCATCGCGGGCTACGAAAGCAATGCGACGGAGTGGATACTGTCGGTGTTCATGTTGTTGGCGGGCGCCAGCTTCACATTGCAATACAAGGTGTTTACCGGGTCCTGGTTGGCGTGGCTGAAGGACGGCGAATTCTGCCTCTATTCCGGCTTGATGCTCGTTATCGCGGTGACGCTCACGCTGGTCCTGCCGGCAGATGTGGCGCTGCTCGATCGCGCGCGGTTGGCAGTGTTTCAGACGACCAGTGTGATGTCGAGCACAGGCTTCGCCAGTGTGGACTACAATCTGTGGGCGGATCCCGCCCGGGCTCTTCTGATCATCGCCATGCTGGTGGGCGGTTGCGCTGGCTCCGCCGCAGGCGGGGCGAAGGTCGTGCGCTTGCTACTTGTCTTCAAGCACGTGCACCGCGAGTTACGCACGACGTTGCATCCCCGCGCTGTGCTCGCCATTCGGTACAAGGGCGAGCCCGTGAGTCGCGAGATCATGCGCTCGGTGTTCACGATGGTGGCGCTATTCATGCTAGGTCACTTCGTCGTCGGAACGGCACTCGTCCTCATGGGATCAGACTTGGTGTTGGGTTACTCGGCAGCGTTGGCGTGTCTGGGCAACATTGGTCCCGGATTCGGAGCGGCTGGGCCCATGGGTAACTTCCAAGAGTTTTCGGCTGCAGCCAAGGTACTCCTCACCGTGGCCATGTGGATTGGGCGCCTGGAGATCGTGACGGTGTTAGCGTTGCTGCATCCCGACGTCATGCGTGGCTTGTTGCGGCGCGGATGAGATCCGCCCCTGGATGCCACCGCGACCCGTCCCCATGTTTCGCCGTGAACGAGAAGAAATTCCGCGCAGAGCCGCCGCTCGGCCAGATTTGTTTCAAAAGCGCATCAACGAACCATCGCGGTAACGTTGGTGAGGCGTCACTTTGAACGCTCGCAACAATATCGAAACTCTGAGCGGTCTGAGCGGCTCCACCAAGTCGTTTGAGTTTCACGGACTTTTCTTGCCTTGCGCGTTTCGAACAATGGGCGGGCTCGCCTCCCCGCAAATTTGGCGTTCGACATGCCCGTCGCGGGACGACGAAACCTGACCGAAAGAATCGAAACCCACAATGGACCTCACTCCCGAAGCCGCAGTGGGTGATCACTCTGACTCATCCCGGCCAGGGCGAAGGAACACCCCATGAGTCACATCCTCGATCGATTGCTCTTCTTCAAGAAGAACGGCAACGGCTCCTTCTCGGGCGGATACGGCGCCACGACCCACGAAGATCGCTCGTGGGAGGACGGTTACCGCAAGCGCTGGCAATACGACAAGGTCGTGCGCTCGACTCACGGCGTCAACTGCACTGGATCGTGCGGTTGGCAGGTGTACGTCAAGGGAGGATTCGTCACTTGGGAGACCCAAGTTCTCGACTATCCAAGGACACGCGCTGACTTACCGGATCACGAACCCCGTGGGTGTGCACGCGGCGCAAGTGCTTCCTGGTACCTGTACAGCGCCAACCGCATCAAGTACCCGCTCGTTCGTCGTCAGTTGATCGAGCTGTGGCGTGAAGTCCGCCGCGAGCATGCAGATCCAGTCGTTGCCTGGCAGGCCATCATCGACGATCCAGAACTCACCAAGCGCTACAAGTCTGCTCGGGGTCGAGGTGGCTTCGTGCGAGGCACGTGGGCGGAGCTGAACGAGTTGATCGCGGCCGCCAACATCACCACGATCAAGAAGTTTGGCCCAGATCGGGTCGTGGGGTTCTCTCCGATCCCGGCAATGAGCATGATTTCCTACTCGGCAGGGACGCGGTACCTGTCCTTGTTGGGGGGGACCTGTCTCAGTTTCTACGACTGGTATGCCGATCTCCCTCCAGCTTCGCCACAAACCTGGGGAGAGCAAACCGATGTGCCGGAGAGCGCTGACTGGTACAACTCTTCCTTCTTGATGGTTTGGGGATCCAACGTTCCCCAAACCCGCACCCCCGACGCACACTACCTTGCCGAAGTGCGGTATCGCGGCACGAAGACAGTCGTCGTGACACCTGACTTCAGCGAGGCCTCGAAGTTCGCTGACCTGTGGCTCGATCCAAAGCAGGGTACGGACGCCGCCCTGGCGATGGCGATGGGGCATGTGGTGCTCAAGGAGTTCTACGTCGATCAAGAGACGCCGTACTTTTTGGACTACGCCAAGAGATACACGGACCTACCTTTCTTGGTTCGCTTGGAGGAGAAGAACGGGCGTCTGGTACCCACACGCTTCTTGCGCTCCAGCGATTTTGCCGATCGCCTTGGGCAACAAGAGAATGCCGAGTGGAAACCCGTGGCAGTTACGGAAGCGGGGGAGCCAGTCGTGCCGCGTGGCAGTATCGGGTTCCGGTGGGACGACAAGGACCCCGGGAAGTGGAACCTGGAGCCTGTGGATGCGCAAACCGGCAAGCCCATATCGTTCGGGTTGACTCTGAAAGGAGCGAACGGCGCGGACGTGTACACCGTTTCGTTTCCGTACTTCGGAGGACGCCACCACGAGTTTTTCGAAGCGACCTCCCACGACGAAGTGCAGGAGCGCAACGTGCCCGCCAAGCGGTTGCGCCTGGCCGAAGGCGAAGTGCTAGTGACGACTGTGTTGGACCTGATGCTCGCCCACTACGGTGTCGAGCGCGGGTTGGGGGGCGTCGCAGCAAGCAGTTACGACGACGACGTTCCGCACACACCTGCGTGGCAAGAGCGCATCACGGGCGTGGATCGAAAGAAGGTGATTGCGGTTGCCCGTGAGTTCGCCGACACGGCAGCCAAGACCAAAGGTCGTTCGATGGTCATCATCGGCACCGGCGTCAATCAGTGGTTCCACAACGACATGACCTACCGAGCCGTCATCAACATGCTCGTTCTGTGCGGCACAGTCGGGCAGTCGGGCGGTGGCTGGGCGCACTACGTTGGTCAAGAGAAGCTGCGTCCCCAGCCGGGATGGACCACCCTTGCGTTTGCCCTGGACTGGTGTCGCCCCCCGCGACAAATGAACGGTACCTCATTCTGGTACGCCCACACCGACCAGTGGCGGTACGAAAAAATCACCACCGACGAGCTGCTTTCTCCCTTGGCTGACAAAGGCGAGCAGCCACCGACTCTGATCGATTGCAACGTTCGCTCCGAGCGCATGGGTTGGCTGCCATCTTCGCCTCAGCTCGAGACCAATCCTATCAACCTCGGCCGTGAGCTCCACGAGGCCGGGGACCTAGCGCAAGCACCGGCGAAGGTCGCTGAACGCTTAGCTGACGGGACATTGAAGCTCTCTTGCGAAGACCCAGATGCGCCAGAGAACTTCCCGCGTAACCTCTTCGTGTGGCGGTCCAATCTGCTCGGTTCGAGCTCCAAGGGGCACGAGTACTTCCTCAAACACCTCGTGGGGGCCAAACATGGCGTGTTGGGCGAGGATTTGAAGGCTCGAGGCGAACGATTGCCGGAGGAAGTAACCTTCCGGGATCAGGGTCCAGAAGGCAAACTCGACCTACTCGTGACCATCGACTTCCGGATGTCCAGCACCTGCATGTATTCCGACATCGTTCTGCCCACGGCCACCTGGTACGAGAAGAACGACCTGAGCACGACGGACATGCACCCATTCATTCACCCGCTGACGGGAGCAGTCGATCCGCTTTGGGAGTGCAAGAGCGACTGGGATATCTTCAAAGGATTGGCAGATACCTTCTCGAAGCTGTGCCCAGGTCACCTCGGGCAGGAACGCGACATTGTATTGCAGCCGCTGATGCACGACAGCCCCGCTGAGCTTGGGCAGCCCCTCGAAGTGGCGGACTGGAAGCGGGATGGCACGGTGCCGGTGCCTGGTCGCACCATGCCGCGTGTTGCAGTGGTCGAGCGAGACTATCCCAAGACCTACCAGCGATTCACTACACTCGGTCCGGGCTTGGATGAGCACGGCAACGCCACCAAGGGGCTGACGTGGGATGGTGCCGAGGAAATTGAGGAGCTGATAGAGACCAATGGCAAGGCTCCCGTCAATGTAGAAGGAGCCAGGGCGCGTCTCGAGACGCCGCTCCACGCTTGTGAGACGATCCTGACGCTTTCACCGGAGACCAACGGCAAAGTCGCCGTCAAGGCTTGGGAGGCTTTGGAGAAGAAGACTGGGCGCAAGCATCGCCACCTCGCCGAGGGACGCCGCGCCGATCGCATCCGCTTCGAGGATCTGGTGGCGCAGCCGCGCAAGGTGATCTCGTCTCCGACTTGGAGTGGCCTGGAGAGTGAAGAGGTGAGCTATACGGGCAGCTACGTCAACGTGCACGAGCACGTCCCCTGGCGCACGCTCACGGGGCGCCAGCATACGTTCCAAGACCACGTGTGGATGCGAGCTTACGGCGAGCAGTTTCCGACGTACAAGCCGCCGATCGATACCAAATCCATTGGCGGCCTGTTGCAGAGTAAAGCCAACGGCAACCCCCAACTGGTGCTCAACTTTCTGACCCCACACCAGAAGTGGGGGATACACTCATCCTTCACCGACACCCAGATGATGCTGACGCTGTCGCGCGGCGGGCCCAATGTGTGGATTAGCGAGGTGGACGCCCAGAGGCTCGGGATCGAAGATAACGATTGGATAGAAGCGTACAATACCAACGGTGCGCTCGTTGCACGCGCTGTCGTGAGTCAACGAATCAAGGCGGGTTGCGCGTTCATGTACCACTCTCAAGACAAAACGGTGAATTCGCCGGCAACCGAGACGACCCGCACTCGCGGCATCCATAACTCGATTTCTCGCATCGTGCTCAAACCCACCCACATGATTGGCGGCTACGCTCACCAGAGCTATGGCTTCAACTACTACGGAACTGTGGGAGCGAATCGCGACGACTTCGTCGTCATCAGAAAAGTGCGCCGTCTAGATTGGATGGATGGCACGGCGCCGCGCACTCTCGACGAAGCACGTGTCACGGCTTTGGAGGTGGGCTCATGAAAGTTCGTGCCCAAATCATGATGGTCCTGAACTTGGACAAGTGCATCGGCTGTCACACGTGTTCGGTGACCTGCAAGAACGTTTGGACGAACCGCGAAGGCGTTGAATACACATGGTTCAACAACGTCGAGACGAAGCCGGGAATCGGCTATCCTAAGGACTGGGAGAACCAGAAGCACTGGCGTGGTGGATGGCTCCGTGACGGCAAGGGCGATATTTCGCCGAGGATAGGTGGCCGCTTCCGAGTCCTGAGCAAGCTTTTTGCCAATCCGGAGATGCCGGACATCGACGACTACTACGAACCCTTTACCTACGATTACGCTCACCTGCAGAAGGCGGGGGATTCGGAGATCGTTCCCCAAGCTGCGCCAGTTTCTTTGTTGACCAAGGAACGCATGGACCAAATCGAATGGGGCCCGAACTGGGAGGATGATCTCGGCGGCGAGTTCAAGAAGCGGTCTCGTGATGTGAACTTCCAGGACATCGAGAAGGAGGTGTACGGCGAGTTCGAGAAAAGCTTCATGATGTACCTGCCGCGCCTGTGCGAGCATTGCCTCAACCCCACGTGCGTCGCTGCGTGTCCATCCGGTTCGATCTACAAGCGCGAAGAAGATGGCGTCGTGCTGATCGATCAGGACAAGTGCCGGGGTTGGCGCATGTGTATCAGCGGGTGCCCGTACAAGAAGATCTATTACAACTGGAAGACCGGCAAATCGGAGAAGTGCATTCTCTGCTACCCTCGGTTGGAGACGGGCAAGCCCACGATATGCTCGGAGACTTGCGTTGGACGCATTCGCTACTTGGGTGTGCTGCTCTACGACGCAGATAGGATCAAGGAAGCGGCCTCCGTCGAAGATGAAAAGGCGCTGTATACTGGTCATCTCGATCTGATCCTCGATCCCACTGACCCCGCCGTCATCGAGCAAGCTCAGGCCGATGGCGTGCACGAGCAATGGCTGGAAGCCGCGAAGAACTCGCCGGTCTACAAGCTCGTCAAGCAGTGGAAGCTCGCGTTTCCACTTCATCCTGAATTCCGCACGTTGCCGATGGTGTGGTACGTCCCGCCGCTGTCGCCGATCCAAAACGCCGCGGAAAAGCACCATGTCGGGTTCGCGGGCAAGATTCCGGATCTCGACAGTCTGCAGATCCCCGTCAAGTACCTGGCGAACATGCTGACAGCAGGGGACGAGGGCCCCATCGTTGGGGCTCTGAAGCGAATGTTTGCGATGCGCGTCTTCATGCGTGAGCGCAGCGTTGAGGGAAGGCACAACGAGGAAGTGTTGGTTGAGGCCGACTTGACGGTTGAGGAAGTCGAAGAGATGTACCGTTACCTCGCCATCGCCAACATCGAGGACCGCTACGTCATTCCGACGTCGCATCGCGAACTAAAGGAAGATGTGGCGGGGCTCCAAGGGGCTTGTGGCATCAGCTTCGGCAACGGTTGTGATGACGGACCGCGTCCAAGTGCCGGCTTGTTCTCGCTGAGTCGATGACCATGGCGACTCACACCCATCGATTCCGCGCGCTTGCCATCTTGCTGTCCTATCCCGAGCAGGAGTGGATCGGACAGCTCCCCGCTGTGTTGGAGCCGCTCCGTGACATCCCTCGCGGCGCGCCTGCTGGCGATTTGACGGACCTAGAACGTTTCTTTCGACGGCACAGCCTGGAAGAGCTCCAGGAATACTACGTTAGCCTATTCGATCGAACACGGTCGGTTTCCCTTCACTTGCTGGAGCACTCTCATGGCGACGCCCGTGAGCGCGGGTCTGCGATGGCGCGTCTGTCGGACGTGTATCTGGCCGAAGGCTGGACGTTGGACCGCCCTGAGTTACCTGACTATCTGCCGGCGTTTTGCGAGTTCTTGGCCTTGGTTGACGCTGCTCGGGGAGCCGCTCTACTCGCGGAGGCGAGTCCAGTGATCGTCCAGTTGACGGAGCGCTTGCGTGAGCGGGGCAGTGTCTATGCCACTGTTTTGGAACTGCTGACGCAGGAAGCATGCTTGGGGCTGTCCTCTCATCCTGCGTCTCCCAAACCCGGACTCGCAAGCGAGGCAATGGTGACTGGCGAAGGCGATCGGCAACCACTGCTTCCATGGCAGGATCAGCGCACGATGAGCGCGGAGGAACTCGGCACATTGGACGCAGAGTGGGAAGACAGTCCCGTTACCTTCTCACCTGGCGCGGCGCACGACAGTATAGCGGGTTTCGTTCCCGTCGATCGCATCGCGCGAGGGGCCAGCGCAAAGGACCAGCTTTCATGAGCACCATCGACCAGATCCTCTTTGGCTACTATCCCTACGTGTGTCTGACTGTCTTCGTGTTGGGCCTGGCGTATCGCTTTGAGCGCGAGCAGTACACGTGGCAGGCGAGTTCCAGTCAAATGCTGCGGACGAGACGTGGTTTCAATCTCGCTAGCAACCTCTTTCACCTCGGCATACTAGGCCTAGTGGGGGGGCATGTTGCAGGCCTTCTGGTACCGCCCCAGCTGTATCACTTGTTGGGCGTGACCGACTCGATGCATCAGACGATGGAACTGGTGATGGGCAGCCTGACCGGCATTGCGACCCTTGTCGGCCTGAGCATGCTCCTGTTCCGTAGGGTGTCCGATGTACGCATTCGGCGGACCAGTGATGCGGGGGACCTGATCATCGCGGGGCTCCTGTGGTTGACTCTGGTTGTCGGCATGGCGACGTTGCCATTCTCCTACGAGACACGGCACACCGGGGAGTACCTGCACGCGCTCAGTGGCTGGGCGCAGGGTATCGTCACGCTCAGTTCCGCTCCAGCGGCTCTATTGGCGAACGTGCCCTGGATGTTCAAGTTCCACATCCTGTGCGGTCTGACCGTCTTCCTAGTGTTCCCGTTCACGCGTCTAGTGCACGTGTGCAGTGCACCACTAGGCTATCTCGTTCGACGGCACACCCAGATCGTGCGAGCTCGTCAAGGAGGCTGATGATGAGTGTGTTCGTTGCAGGTCAGGCCATTTCTCAGGAGCGGATCTTCCGAGAGGCACAGTATCATCCGGCTTCCTGTTGGGACGCTGCCTGTCATGAGGCAACGCGCGCCCTGGTGATTCGAGAGCTGTTGTTGTCAGAGGCCGCGGAGTGTGGATTCGACACGAAGCGCGCGGAGACGAGCGAACGCGAGGTGCAGAGCATTCTCAGTGCGGTCGTGGAGCGCGCGGTCGGCGTGCCAGAAGTGAGTGACCAGGACTGTTTGGAGTTCTTCGAACAGAACCGTGAGCGCTTCGTCGGTGATGACTTGTTCGAAGCTTCCCACATCCTCTTGGCGTGCTCCAAAGATCCGCAGGAGCGAGGGTTGACGCGTGCCCGCGCAATGGACTTGGTTATCGCGTTGAAGGAAGCACCAGAAAGGTTCGAGCGTGTTGCCCGAGAAACGTCCGCGTGTCCCAGCGCCAGCTCCGGCGGGCGGTTGGGCCAGCTGTCACCCGGTGAAACGGTGCCCGAGTTCGAGCAAGTGCTCCGAGGCATGCGCCCTGGCGACATTCACTCCGAACCTGTAGCTACGAACCACGGCTACCATGTCGTGCGGCTCGACGAACGGAGCGCTGGCCGCGCTTTGCCTTACGCGAGTGTCGAAGCCAAGATTCGGATCTACCTGCGAGAACGCGACTTTCGCGAGCGCCTACAGACGTACATTCGCGACGTCGCGCGGCGGCGAGGTGTTGTCGGTTTTGACATCACTGCGCCGGCACCTGAGCCCGCGCCGGGCAGTCTTCCCGCCGCAGGTTCGGTGGACGCAACCGACGTGACGCCCATGGCAGCCCCGCGAGTGGCGGAGGGGGGGGGCGCAGGTCGGCGCCACCTGCCTGTGTTCAGCGCGTGACGCCTCCAGCCTGTGTCACCACGCAATACGTTCACTCCTTGTCGTAGTGGATTCAGGCGGCCGCAGAGAACTACAGAAACTCCTATGCACGGATTGCGTAGTTTCGTCCTGAGTTGGACGCGTTGCGTTGTCGGCGCGGACCGGAACGGCAGTTAGGTTTCGCCCTGGGTGGCGCTGAAACCGAGGAATCGGTCCTGCGTCGTCTTGGTTGACCCAAGTCTGTAGTACTCCCCATGACTTGTCACCCTTTCGGCGCGTTTTTGTCGGTTTCGGACGCCAGCGATGCTGGGCTTGCTCCGGCAACGTGTTATTAGAACTGTGTGCGGGGGGCAGATGATTCGGACCCTTCGCGCGAGGCAGCTTTGCCATCTCGGTCGATTCAATGGGTGCGTGCACCCGCAAGTGGAGCCCAATGCCGGTGTCGTCAACCAACGAAGAGCGAGTTGCAACGGTTCTGGTCGTCGAAGACCAAGCCCCAGTGTTGAAGGTAGTCGAGCGTTCCTTGACTCGATCGGGCTTCAACGTGATCACGGCTTCCACGCCCGAGGAAGGGTTGCGACTTCTGCAGGAAAACGGCAGTCTGGTGGATCTGCTGCTAACCGACGTCGTGATGCCTCAGATGAGTGGCCCTGAGTTGGCGACCAAAGCTCGAACCTCCTCCCCGGATCTCAAGGTGATGTTCATGTCGGGCTATTCTGGCGACACTGTTTCAGAGGGAGTCGGTCTGTTGAGCAATACCGCCATTGTGGAGAAGCCGTTTCGTCCGGCAGAGCTAGTCAGTCGAGTCAGGGAACTGCTCGGTAGTTGAGCTAGTCGCACTCTCGAGGCGGTGTGTAGCTGGCCGACGAGAGGTTGGCGTCCTCGCGTTGGGCGACGCTCGACGCAAGTGTTAGCTCGAGGGGCTGGCGGCAGCTGCGCCCACCGCGAGCCCCGAGCGAACCATCAGTGCGTTCAGCGATGGCTCTCTCCCCATGAACGCTTGATAGAGCGCCATGGGGTCGTCACTATCTCCGCGTTCGAGCAACTTGCGTCGGAACTCGTCTCCCACTTCGGCACTGAAGACGCCCTTCTCCTGGAACCGAGTGAACGCGTCGGCGTCCAACACTTCCGCCCACTTGTACGAATAGTAGCCGGCAGCGTAGCCCACCGCGCTCGAAAACAAGTGCGAGAAGCTGGCGAGCATCGCGTAGTCTTCCGGATAGGGCGTTGGAGCGTACTGTTGCATCACGTCGCGGGCGAATTGAAGCACGCCCTGGCTGGGCTTGTAGTCGACGTGCAGCGCTAAGTCGACCGCAGCAAAGCCTAGCTGTCGCATCTGCGCACTTGCCGCGCGATAGGTACGGGCCCGCTGCATCTTGTCGAACAACTCATCAGGAATGGGCTCGTTGGTCTCGTAATGATGGGCGAAGGTGTTGAGTGCGCTCCGCTCCCAACACCAGTTCTCCATGATCTGCGACGGCAATTCGACGAAATCCCAAGCAACATTGGTGCCGGCCAATGCCCGCACCTCTACGCGGCTCAAGCAATGGTGCAGCAGGTGGCCAAACTCGTGAAAGAGAGTCGTGACCTCGTTGTGTGTCAGCAATGCTGGCTTGTCTTTTACCGGCGGGGTGACGTTGGCGCAGATGAGGCCGAGGTGGGGAGAGAGCTTGTCGTCGCTGAGCGTTCCCGTGATGAAGGAGTTTGCCCACGCGCCTCCGCGTTTCTCGTCTCTCGGGTAGAGATCTGCGTAGAAGCTAGCGAGGTGCTCGCCACCTGAATCGATGATGTCGTATGCCCTGGCGCTGGGGTGCCAGGTTGGCAGTTTCGGATTCTCTCGGATATTGACGCCATAGAGACGCCGCGCGGTCTCGAATAACCCGCCGATCACCTTGTCCACGGAGAAGTACGGCCTGAGTGCTTCCTCGTCGAAGTCGTACAGGGCTCGTCGTTGCTTTTCCGAGTAGTAGCCAACGTCCCAGGGCTGCATCGAGCCCTCATCGTTGCTGACGCTGTCTCGGAATTCGGCGAGTTCTCTCGTTTCTCGCTCGAAGTAGGGCATGGTTCTTTCCCTCAGGTCGTGCACGAAGGAAAGCGCGGTGTCCGTATCTTTCGCCATGCGATCCTCGAGCACCAAGGCCGCAAACTCCGAGTATCCAAGCAGCTGAGCCTGTTCGCGCCGCAACTCGAGAATGCGTTCGATGACCGGTTCGTTGTTGCGCTCGCCACTGGTCGCACGGGTGTTGTACGCTCGCCAAATCTGCTCGCGAATCGCGCGGTCATCGAGGTAGGTGAGCACGGGGATCAGGCTCGGAGCCTGCAAGGTAAACCGATAGCCTTCCTTGCCCTTGCTTTCCGCGTCATGGCGTGCTGCCTCGATTGCTGAAGGGGGCAGCCCCGTCAAGCGCGCTTCATCCGTCACGATGAGCTCGAACGCGGCTGTGTCGTCCAGCACGTTTTGACTGAATTTCGACGTCAGTTCCGCGAGTTCGCGGCTGATCGCTTCCAGCCGCTTCTTGTCTTGCTCGCTCAGTTCAGCTCCGTGCCGCTTGAAGTCGTCGAGCGTCTTGTACAGGAAGCGCTTTCGCGCACCGGTGAGCCGCTGGGCGTTCTCGGTGGTGGCGTATGCCTTCAGCGCCGAGTACAGCGCGTCACGCAGCGGGATTGCAGCGTAGAATGCACTCACCTCTGGACGCACGGAGTTGTAGGCCGTGCGCAACTCAGGAGTATTCGCTACAGACTCGAGATGACCGACGATGGTCATTGCAACTTCGAGTTTCTCCGTCGCGTCGTCCAAAGCCTGCAGCGTGTTTTCGTAGGTGCGACCCTCCGTGAGCTGCTCGATTTCCCGCAGGCGTCGATCGGCGCCCTGGAGCAATTGGTGAATTGCTGAGGAGACGTGCTCCGGCGTGATGAGATCGAAAGGGACGTGGAAGTGGATGTCGAGAAGGGGGTTTTCGGTCACGGATGCTCCGGTTTCAGAACGACAATTCGAGGTTCAAACCGGCGCCAAAGGCGCTCGTATACTTGGGAAAGACACCGACTCGCGTCAGCTCTCCAGTATCTTGGCGCACGCTTTGGCTAGCGCCAGCCCCCGTATCGCTTGAATCGAAGAGATCCCCGCTTTGCGGACCGGCCAGGCTGAAGCCGACATCGGCGGATAGGCCGAGGCGGTCCGCGAGCAAGCCGTAGCGGACCCCAGCCCCCAGTGGGAATTCCACCACGACTCCACTGCGTCGCGCCACTTGCAGTGGAGACGGCTCTCGTAGTTCGAAACTCTCGACGGTGGGGCGGAACCACGCGGCTCCGAGACGCCCAAAGACCGTCCACTGCGCGCTCAGCGCGAGCTCGGGCTGGAGTTCCACACCGATGCGCGGCCCAGCGATCGACGGGTTCTGACGGACAGCCCCCGGCTGCCCGAGGGCTGCGTCTGCCACCAACGCCTTCTGGTAGTCCATACCGCCAGAAGTGTGCAGCCCCAGCCAAGGCAGCAACACGACCGTCGCGTGGACCCGCCATCCCATGCTGGTCCCGTAGCGGACGCGTTCCTCGGCGCTACCCCATTGCCGCACCACTGCGCCCGCTCCGACGTAC
Source organism: Polyangiaceae bacterium (assembly GCA_050298815.1). Classification (GTDB taxonomy): domain Bacteria; phylum Myxococcota_A; class Polyangia; order Polyangiales; family Polyangiaceae; genus SZUA-265. The sequence continues at coordinate 313,506 of JBNKUV010000055.1, read as the reverse complement.
ACGGATGTTGGCTCAACGACGGGTGTCTCGCTTGGCTGGGCAGCCACGCCTCCAGCACTCAACGAGATGCCGACCAGCCAGCGGAGCCAGCAATGGGCCCACCTGGTCATGCGCGCGGGGTAGCTCCCAGCCGCTCCATTGCCTGAATCACCAACGTGTGTCGCTTGTCGACTTGCTTGTCGGTCAGCGTCTTGGCATTGTCAGGGTCGGTCGTTGCTTTCGGATCGCGGTAGACGATGCGGAAAGCCAGCGAACGATGCCCTTCGGCGAGCTTTCCGCCTTCGAAGAGATCGAACAAGGTAACCGACTCACAGAGTTCTCCCGCGTTCTCGGCGATGGCATCCCGAACTTTCCCCGCGGAAAGCTCGGGACCAACTTCGACTGCGATGTCCCGGGTGACCGCGGGCAGCTTGGGTATCGGGCGATACTTCGGAGCGGGAGACTGCAGCGCCTCGACAGCCACGAGGTCGATCTCGACGATCTGGACGGGAGCATCCAGTTCCAGCTTGTCCACGACTTCCGGGTGCAACGTTCCGAAGCTGCCGACCTGAGCCTCGCCGAGCCAAACCGTGGCAGCGGTCCGAGGATGCAGGTGGGCGAGCGCTGGCTCTTGTCCCGCCCAGCGCACGTCGACGTCAGGCCCGGCGAAGTGGCTCACGAGTTGGCATGCCAGCCCTTTGGCGTCGTATACGTCGACGGCCTCCGGCTTCTGAAGGTACGAAGGACGGTGACCCGACAGTACTGCTGCGAAGCTGAGCCTCTCTTGTGGCAGCCTGCCGATGTCATCTTGGCTTCTTGGACGGGCCGCTTGATCCGCACTGGTGTCGAGTTGGGTGACCGCTGCCAAGAAGCGGGATGCGACGGTGAACAAGCGCACATCACTCTCGCCGCGTCGTCTTGCTCGTTTCACCGCCTCGAGCAAACCAGGTAACAAGCTGGTCGTCATGACGCTGCGCTCTTGGCTGAGTGGGTTCTTGAGCACGACCGTAGGTTTGGGCGCCCCGATGATGTCCAGCTCCTCGGGATTGACGAAGCTGTACGTCACGGCTTCCGAGAGCCCAACCGCACTGCTCCATTCTCGGACGCGACGTTCGAACTTACCTGCCGGGTTGGGTGCTTGGGGGGCGATGCGGGGGAGTCGGGTTGGAACGCTGTCGAGCCCTCGGATGCGTGCGACCTCTTCGATCAAGTCAGCCTCCAGAGAGACATCGGGACGCCACGGGCAAACGCGGACCCGAACCTCGCTTTCCGAACGTTCGAGGATATCGAAACCTAGGCGATCGAGCGTGGAGGTGGCCTCTGAGAAGTCCACCTCCACGCCAAGAAGCCGCGCTATTTGTGACTTCCGGAGTCGCACCTCGGGTTGGCTTGGCAGCTCACCGTTCTCGAAGATCTGCCCGCCAACGGCTCTCCCCCCAGCGAGTTCGCACAATAGCAACGAGGCGCGACGCAGCACGTCGCTCAGCGACGCATAGTTTACTCCGCGCTCGAAGCGGTAGGATGAATCGCTGTGCATGCCGAGGCGACGCGCTGTGCGCCGAATGCCAGTCGGTTCGAAGTAGGCGCATTCTAGAAGGACTGTCTTCGTATCGGTCTTTATCTCGCTGTCAGCCCCCCCCATTATCCCGGCCAGCGCGGAGGGCTGTTGTCCATCGGCGATGACCAAGTCACTGTCGACAAGTTGCCGCTTCTCGCCGTCGAGTGTCGTCATGGTTTCGCCCTGCGCAGCCTTGCGAATCACTATCTTGGCCCCTGCCACGCGGGCCAGATCGAATGCGTGCATCGGGTTTCCGTACTCGAGGAGCAGCAGATTGGTGATGTCGACCACGTTCGAGATTGGGCGGATCCCGAGGAAGTAGAGGCGCCAACGCAACCACTCGGGAGATCGGTCGACGCGGACCGACTCCACCACCGCCGCCCCGTAGCTCGGACAGCGCTCGCGTGCCTGGTTGTCGACTCGCACCAGGTCTCGGAGACTCTTTTCGGACTCGGCCGGCACCGAGGGCACGTTGGGGGGTGTCCAGTCGAGCTTCAACGTGGCGGCAAGGTCCCGCGCGACGCCGATGTGGCCCAGAGCGTCCGGGCGGTTGGGCGTGATGCCCAACTCGTAGACGGTGTCCCGTGCGAACGGAAACGCATCGAGAAAACGGGTGCCGGGAGCGAAGCGACCTTCAGAGAACGTGAGGATCCCGTCCGACTCAGTGCCCAGGCCTAGCTCAGTCTCGCTACAAAGCATCCCCTCGCTCACGATGCCGCCGAGCTTGCGAGGCTCGAGCTTGAGGTCCACCGCGGGGAGGTACGTGCCCAGGGGAGCCAGGACGACCAACCCTCCCGGCTCAGGGACGTTGCTCGCGCCGCAGACTACCCGCTGCGTGGCATCGCCTCGGTCGACCGTCACCAGGCGCAGCTTGTCGCGAGACGGATGCGGCTCGACCTTTGAGACGGCACAGATGCGGACGTCCTCCAGACCCTGACCGAACTCGATCTGCTCTTCCAGCTCCAGACCGACGCCCGTCAGGCGCTGGCCCACGAACTCGGCGGAAATGTCCAGGTCTGGGATCAGTTCGGATAGCCAGTTGTAGGAGACTCTCATGGTCGCGCTTTCTTACAGCGTCTCGCGGGTTCTGTCCCGCGGTGACTCGTCACGTTTCCGGTCTGGGGCGGAGAAGCTCCGGCGCGGTGCGGGGCCGCTGCCCGGTGCGAAGTCGCGTTGCTGCGGGCAACATGATGGCCTATTTAACAAATATGCGCGTGGTTTCGCTCTTTTCTCTCAACGGTGCGGGCATGGGGGCCGTACTGCGGTCACAGCCGCCCCGCTGCTGAGCCGCGACGCAGCCCCACCCGCATGGCCACACGCCACAACATTCTCGTTCTCGACTCGCTCAAGCCTCAGGTAGGCCTGGCGGAAGGGGTAGCGCGGGACCTCGGACACAGGGTGTTCACCCATCCATCCCCCGTCGGCGTTGGGGCCGTGCTCAGTAAGCACGACATCGATACGGTCTTGCTGGAGTGGGATTTGTCCAAGCAGCAGAACGCCAAGCTGTACACGCTGATGGATTCCTGGGAGCGCCAGCGTCCGCTGAAACTCGTTGTGTTGGTGGCGATGCACCTGGTTGAGCTGGCCAAGGAGTTGTCAGCGCGCCCGGACACCTGGGTCGTTTCCTTCGACGAGATCGAGTTGCGCTTGCCGGACGTACTCGGTCAGACGTCACGTGAGGAGCAGGCGTCCAGCTCGTCGAACCCACCCGCCAGTCAGTTTGTCGAGCGGTTGCAGTCCAGGCTGCAACAGGCCTCCCAAGCGTGGGAAAGCATCGCACAGGGCACCGGCGTTCACAGCGACCTGAACTACCCGCTGGCTGCAGCACAGGGACAAGCGGAGTTACTCGCCTTCGAAAACCTGGCGCTGTTGCTCGATGGCGTGGCTGACGTAGCGCGAGCAAGCAAGGTCCAGGGTGGGCGACCGTCGCCGGCTCAATACGACGCGGTCACGGCGGCGCTTCGCTTTGCTATCCATGCGACCACGGCGGCCCCCTATGACGCGGGTCGTGATGTATCGCCGTTACTGCGTCGCCTGCAGCGGAGCAGGACCTAGCCCCGTTCTGCCGTCGTATTGCCTTGGGCCTGAACCTGAAGGCAATGGCGGGATACGCCCTTGACCTCAGAATGACGACGACGCGCTGTGTCGACCCGGAGGGTCGTCACAGCGCGTCGATATCGGTTCTAGACGCGTCCGGTGAGGCCGTTCACACCCGTCAAGGAGCTGGTGGGGTCGTCACCTTCGCTTCGGTGTCTGCCGCCTTGCCGTCTTCCTTCTTCTCTTCCTTCTTGTCCTGGAACTTGGAAACCTCGGCCGTGGCCCAGTCCGCCGTCCACGAGCTGATGCTGTAGATCTGGTCTCCCATGTTGGTCTTAACCCAGCGGGAGGAGCCCTCGCTGTTGTCGCCAACCGAAACGACGTACTTGGCCTTCTCGTCCTTCATCTCGATGGTGACTGTGGCCGTCGGCTTGTCCAAGCCAAGCTCCTCGGGCTTCTTGCCGTCCGCGAAGTCGGAAGCGTTGAGTGACTTGTAGGCGCGAAGCAGATCATCGACGCGGGACATCTTGAAGTCGGCGATGGGCTTGCCATCGTGAGTGCCCTTCCAGTCTTTTTCGCCGTCTCGTTCGAATGCGAAGGTGCCGTTTTCGTTTGCGACCGTGACCTTGACGGCTTCCTTGTCTTCGAACTTGAAGATCTTCTTCTCGCGCCAGCCCTTGAGGTCGCGCCCGTAGAGGTACTTGGAGTAGCCCTTGATGGCAAACACGCCATCAGTGCCGGCCAAACGCATCATCTGTCCCCGCGAACCGTTGTCACCGAGGAACATGTCGAGCACGACTTCTTCGCCCTTCTTGAAGACGGCATGCAGGGCTTTTTCCTCAGTGAGGTTCCACTTGTCGTAGTCCGCCGCGGTAGTGGAAACTTGCTCAGCAACCTTGAGCTTGCCCAGGTTTTCGAGCAAGGACTTCACGTTGCTGGCGTTGGCTTGGTATTGGATGGGACTGGTGACATCCCATTCCTCCTCGCCTTTCTTGGTGAGCGTGATGTCTTCGCGCTTGGGGCCTTCGGCCGTTGCCCCAGCATCGCCATCAGCCTTATCCTTGTCGTCCTCCTCCAGCGAGCGGGACAACTCGATGGAGTCGATCGCGTTTCGCGTCTCTTCGTCGATGGTCACGTTCGGTAGCTCGGCTTGCTTTGCCTCGTAGCTATACGAGGCGGCCTCTTCCGTGTGTCTTTGGTTTTGGACGTAGAGCCCACCCACGAGTACCGCCAAAACGGCGAGGGCGATGTAGAGTTTCTTACTGCTTTCCATCAGATCCTCCTAGGCTCAGCTGAGCTTCAGTTCGCTGCGTTTGTTCTGACGATTGCGCCAACGGAACACGCCAAAACCGGCGAACAACAAAGGCACCACCAGTGTGAGCGTCCACTCGACGCGTTGCTGAAGCGTCTTGCGAGCCTGCTTGTACTCCTCTTCGATGCGCTTGAGATCCTCCTCGGTGGCATCTACCGGAATTTCCGGAGGTTTGATGCTCGAGTACTTGAGGTTTGGTTCACCGATGATCTTCGCGCTGATCGCGAGTAGGTCTTGATCGCCCGTCATCCAGTCGAGCGTGTTCTTGACGGCCAGAATCGTGTTCGTCAAATAGCGGTTGGCATACTGCCCGGCCACGGCCAGGAGCTGCGGGTCGCCACCCACGTTGCCGAACATCTGGAACTGCTGGCCCAGCTCAGGCCCGTTGCCGGAGTAAGCGAAGGGGTTCGTCAAGAATTGGCTAGAGGACACCACCAAGACGCGAGACTCGGTGGGTGCTACCTCGGGGACCTCCAGGCGTTCACCCTCCGCGCCAGCAAACGCGCTCTTCAACTTGCCATCGACGGCCGCGGCGATGACATGCTGCTCGAACGGCGGCTTTGGCTGCCACCCCTGCAGTTGCAAGGGCAGATCCAGGTTTTCGTCGACGAGTGCTGTCGTGTTGGGCGTCGTGCGTGCAACCACTTGGAACTTGACGTCTGCGGGCTGCTTGTCCTTGTCCAGCTCGAGCGACGAAGGGTAGGGGAAGGCTGCCTCGGGGAGTCGAAAGAACGTCGGGAAGCTGGTGTCGAGCAACTGCTCGTCTTCTTCGTCGAGGCGCGGGTCTTCTGCCACGTGGGCTACCGGGGGGTGTCGCACGGGTTGGATACCCGCCTGGGTGATGATCGGGATCTGAAGGTGAGCGCCGTAGTCGAGCAGCATGTCCTTCTTCATGTTGATGCCGTAGCCCGCAAGCAGCTTTTCCAGGCCGTGGGTGTTCAACGTTGCCTTCATCTTGGGCTCGTTCGGCTTGATGTTCACTGCCGACGCAAATACCGCCAGGCTCTTTCCTCCGCGCATCAAGAACTCATCGATACGCTGCAGCTCTTTGTCGGTGTAGTCCTTCTGCGGCTGGGTGACCACGAGGCCCATGAGCTCCTCGTCGATCGCCTCGCCCTCCTTTAGTTCCACATTGACGAACTCGTAGAAGGGGAAGTGCTGGTTCAAGATGCCCTGGATGTTGGCGCCTCCTTGACCGCGGCGAGGTAGCAAGTTGGTGTCGGTGAGCTTGAGCTCATCCTTCCCTGTGACGACTCCGATCTTGTGTTTGATCTCGTCGCCCTTGTTGCGCAGTTCGCGGATCTTGTTGCTGAGCAAGAACTCCAGACCCTCTGCCTGACCCGGCATCAACTGTTGGGCGTCCTTCTCGCTCTTGTACTTGAAGATCAGGCCGAAGTAGCCCTGAGCGATAGCAGCTTGGTCGTCTCCTGTCTCCGCCTGAGCAGCGAAGGTCAGGGGCTGAAGGCCACCTTCTTTACATTGCTCCTTCAGCTCTTCGGTCTTGGCCTCGATCAGGGTGAATTGAAACTTGCCATTGCCGGCGCGCTCGTACTCTTTGAGCAGGCTGGTCAAGTCGTCCACCGCGACCTCCAGCTTCGCCAGACCGCGGGTGATGCAGGCGTCGACCAACATCGGCTCCTGCAAGCTGTTGACCAGGCGCGCGCTGCCCTTGGATAGCGTGTAGCGCTCGTTCTTCGTCCAGTCGGACCGGCTGCTCGCGCCAGCCGACAGGACGTTGACGACCACGACGATCGCCGCCAAGACGACGACGTACAAACCGGTTTCGGTGGCTACTTTGCGACGTGCTTTTTCAGTTGCCATCTCACACCCACTTTCGGCTCTCGAGCTTGCGGAAGGCCATCACGAGGCACAGCACTGCAATACTCACGAAGTAGACGATATCTCGCGTATCGACCAAGCCACGCATGAACCCGTTCATGCGCGTCTCGAAGCTGATGTAGCGGAGGGACTCACCGAGCCATCCGCCCATCCAATCTGCGATGCCACCGATGTACCAAAGCACCAGCAGCATGAAAAAAGTGATGAAGAAGGAGACAGCCTGGCTATCCGTCAACGAGCTGATGAGCAGGCCGATGGCAACCGAAGCAGCTGCGAACAGGATCAACCCCAGGTAGGCGCTTTGCACCGGGCCCCAATCCAGAGCCCCCAGGCTCCACGGCTTCCAGAACATCGTCAGCGGGTAGATCAGAGTGGCCAGTACCAACACCAAGACGAGACCCAGTGCGCCCAGGTACTTGCCGAGCATCACGTCGCTGTCCTTGACGGGTAGCGTGATGAGCATCTCGAGGGTTCCGCTGCGCTTTTCCTCAGCGATCAATCCCATCGTCACGACCGGGACCACCAACATGCTCAGGCCTGGCGGGATGAGCTGAAAGAGAGCTGCTACCGAGGCGCGGTCAGTCTCCCAGAAGTTGCGTTCGAACTGGAAGAACATCAGGCCCAGGCCCAGAAAGCTCAAGCAGATCACCACATACGCAACAGGGGAATCGAAATAAGAGCGAAACTCACGCTTCGCGATCGTCAACATGGCGGACATGATTTAGTTCTCCTCCTTCTCGGAAGACTCGTCATCAGATGCTGAGGATTGGCTCTCCTCGCCCTCCCAGCCCGCGCCGCGGTCTAGACGTTCGTCTCCGCGGGTCAGTTCGCGGAAGACGCTGTCCAAACTCTGCGCATCGCGTTGAAGCTCGAGAAGCGTCCAGTTCTTGGAGACCGCCAGGCGGAAGATGTCCGCTCGAAGGTCTAGGTCGTGTGGACCATTGACGACGAAGCGATGGGCCGTTTCATCCGTGGGCTTTTCCGCGACCGACTTGCTGCCCGCCAGCTTTTCCAGCTGCTCCCGAACCTCGGCAGCTTTGGGCGCTTCACCCTTCTCTGCTTTTTGCTCGTCAATTGTGACGATGTAGCGCACGGAGCCGGAGCGGGCTCGAACCTCGTCCAGATTGCCGTCGGCGACGACCTTGCCTTTGCTGACGATGATGGCGCGCGCGCATGCCTCTTCAACTTCGGCCAGGTTGTGGGTGCTGAGCAGGATGGTGCGGTCCTTGCCGATCTCTTTGATGTACTTGAGGAGCTCCGCTTTCTCGTTGGGATCGAGATCCGCAGTGGGCTCATCCAAGATCAGAATGGGTGGGTCGTGGATGAGTGCTTGCCCAAGACCGACACGCTGGCGGTAGCCGTGGGATAGTGTGCCAATTGGCTTTCCGAGGACCTGGTTGAGGCCGCACACCTCGACGACCTTGCGCAATCGAGACTTGAAGGTGCCCGGCTCCATTTGTCGCACTTTGGACGCGAACTCGAGGTACTCCCAGACGCTCATGTCTTGGTACAACGGTGCACGCTGGGGCAGGTAGCCGATCCGTCGTCGCACCTCGAGGGGTTCGTCGAACACGTCGAAGCCGTGCACCTTGGCACTGCCGGACGTCGGCGAGATGAAGCAGGTCAAGATCCGCATCGTGGTGGACTTGCCCGCGCCGTTGGGCCCCAGAAAGCCGACGACTTCGCCCTTGTGGACTTCAAAGTCGACGCTGTTCAAAGCCTGAACCGGCCCGAACTGTTTGCTGAGGGAACTCGCCTCAATCATCACGTCGCTCATGACAACTGGACACCTTTCGCTGAGCCTGTCTGCAGTGCCCGAGCCTCCGAGGAGCGCGTTCGCGGTGGCGAAGACGCGCCTCGAAGTTCGAAGACTTCACTAAGTCCCCATGGGACCCGTTCAGTGGTCGAAGCGGTGGTGCAGTGGGCTGTTGTTGTTTGCATTGTGAGATCCGCGGAGGACGCTTGTCGGTGGGTTGCTGGTGAACCAGCCTTCGAAGCATTGGCGAGCGGTGATCTACCGCCAGCCCCTGGCAGGGCGTCGCCACCTCACGGCGGCGGCATCCTAACCGCGGCTTTCGAGCTGTCAACCAGTCCGGATACGACGGCGAAATCCGCATTTCCGACCGCCAAAAACACCAAGGTCGACCGTCTATTCCCCCGTGGCTGAGTTTGGGGCCACGCGACCGGAGACTGTCCCAAACCCACAGCCACCCTGGGTACTTCCACTACCAACAGAACCCATGACGCAGGGTCGAGCTGTAGGTGGCCCCACGACTGGGGCCCAATCGGATCACGACCAGGTGGGGTTCAGCCGGCCGACGACGAATCGTCGCGCGGCGGGTGATCGTGGTCGCTCGCCAACATGGCCAGGGACAGCGACGCGCCGACGATCGGCAGCATCCAAATCAGCCGAAGCTGAGAGCGCTTTTCGGCGGGCTTGTATATGCGTGAGCGGCGCACCCTCGAGGTGACCCACAACTGGAACGCAATCGCCCCCACCACCGAGACGATGGACGCCAGGTCGAGCTTCAACACCGCGGCACCTTGCGCACGATTTCGACGTTGTAAATGCCCACCCGCAATTTCGTATCGAGTTGGGATCCCTGGGGCCACGCCACCGAGTGGCGCCAAACTAGACGGTCAGTCGTAGACGTGCGCGGCCAACTGAATCAGCACCGGATGGGCGTCGGGTGACAGCCAGCGAAGAGTCATCAGGAGATCTGCTTCGTAGAGTCCCGTGCATCCCAGGGTGGAGCGGCTCTGGTCGGAGGTATGCAGAAAGATTGCACTGCCGGCGCCGGCTCGTGCTGGCAGCGCGTTGTGATTCACCACCACACCCAGCTTGTACATCGTCAAGTCTTCAGCCGACTTCCAAGGGGCGTCAGGCCTTGCTTGCTGCCACTGATTGTAAACCGGCGAGCTTGGGTCGTCGACGAACACGTGTCCCGCGCGAGCCTGGCGCCACGGCCATGTCACGCCCTCGGGAGGGGAAGCCGTGGGTCCAAACGCCGTGCCCAAAGTGAACACACCGGCCGGTGCTTTTCGGTCACCTTCTCGCTTGGAGCTCAGGCCGGCGAATGCAACCTCGGCGTGCAGACCTCGGCCGCGACCCCAGCCGTTCGTGCCGATGCGAGCGAAAGCCGGTTGTCCGACGGCTTGCCACTCGGCATCGGCCCCAGTTCGCTGGAACCTGCGAACCAAAGCTGCGGAGTGAGTCCACGTTGGCGTCGTGACGAGCACGGCCTGTCGTGTCTGCGCCGGGACTTGGATGCCCGCCCGCCGCAGGATGCCGCCAAGCCCGCGATGGCTCGGTGCGGGTCTGAGCTCGGCGGTGGGGATACGAAAACGATGCGTCACTGACACGTGGGACAGCAAGTCCATGGGGGCCGTTTGATGTCCGACGTCCCAGTTGTTGATGACGAGTGGTTTGCCCGACTTACCAATCTGGTCCGAGACGATACCGAGATGGTCGGGTTCTGGGCCACGTAGAGTGTCGACGAACACCACGTCTCCCGGTAGGTGAACGGAGGCCGTCGCGTCAGCGTCTAGCGGCAGGCTACGCCAATGGCGCTCAAACCAGGGTAACAAGACTCGCACCCGGCGATGATCGATGTTCGAATCCGGCTTCTCGACGGTCGGGTAGCTCTTGGGCGATTGCTTGATGTCGTCCTGGACGAGCTGTTGCAGGTCGTAGCCGGCGTTTCTCAGGGCCCGGACGACGACATCGCTGCAAACCCCTTCATCACGTGGAACGTCCCCACCAGGATATTCGAGTTTGTGGTAGCTGGAGCGGTACGTTGCACCGTTCATCACGGCCTTCTTGGCACCCAGGAGGATGTCCAGCGCGTCCGGGATGCCATCCTCGTCGTCGTCACCCAAGAGCTTGGAGCTGCCCAGCGAGAGACGACGCACGTTTTGAACGATCGCAAGTGGCACCCCCGCCTGCACTTGATACACCGTGGCGCTGTCGCTGGACTGCCAGGTATCAATCGGTCCAGCGTCGAGCCACGGAGGGAGCTCTGGTGCAGGGGGGGTGAGGTCGTCGAACACCCCGCGATCGACCGGGAGCCGAGCCGTGCCAGCGTGAGCCGCCCGCTCGAGCTCTGTTGGGGATTGGTCGACAGCAAGCTCGACGGCCGTTGTGCCCTGCGGCGCCGGACGCAAGGTGGCGTCTGAAGTGGAGGCACCGCTAGGAGCCACCGCGTCCTCCCTCACTTGTCGTTGGGCGACGACGGACTGCCGGCAAGCGGCAAACGTCATCACTGCCAACAGGACGGTGCCACCAGCGACTTCGTATCGGCGTCGTTGCCTCGGAGCCATCCTAGGTTTGATAGCCCGTGACGAGGGACTGTGCCAGAAGGCCCCAACCGTCCGCCATGACGAACAGGAGCAGCTTGAACGGCAAGCTCACCTGGGTCGGACTCATCATTTGCATTCCGAGAGCTAACAGCACGTTGCCAACGATGATGTCGACCACGAGGAATGGTAGGAAGATGGCGAATCCGAGAGCGAATGCTTCCGCCAATTCCGTGACGATGAAGGCGGGAATGACTACAGCAAAGTCTTGCGGGGTCACATGCTCTGCGCCCGCGGGATCTGCCTTTCGGGAGAGCGCCAAGAAGCGTTGGGACTCGCGGGGACTCGCGTTGCCGTGGAGGAACGCACGCAACGGGGTAGCCGTTGCGTCGAACACGGACTCGAACATCTGAGCAGCAGGTTGTTCTTGCGCGAACACCGGCTCCAAGCGCTCGGCAACGTCACGTGCCACCGGGGCCATCACGAGTAGCGTCAACGCGGTGCTCAGCGCCATCACAACGGTGGTCGTCGGCACGCTCTGTGCGCCGATCGCGCTGCGCGTGATGTGAAGCACCGTCGAGATCTTCACGAACGACGTGAGGGCCATGAACGCGAAGGGCAAGAGCCCGAGCAGGCCCAAGCCAACGATGAGCGTGACCGGTTGGGTCAGTAGCGCGTTGTCGGCCATCAGGTGCCTCCGTGCTTGGGTCCGGGTGCAGAATCCGCTTTTTCCCGAGAATCCGAGTCCTCACTGCCATGTTCACTGCGAGCAGTGGCTCGCCCCCAGATGCTGGCAAAGTCCCCACGAGGCGAGACCAGCTCAGCGCCGAGGTGATCCAGAGGCAGTTCTCCCAGTTTCGCAATGTTTTGATCGGTTGCTCCCAGGACCAGGATCGTCTTGTCGACCCGCACGAGGTAGACGGCACGTCGTCCTTCGAGGGGTAGTCGACCAACCAGTTCCAGAGGGCCCTTGGTTGGGAAGTTGGACCAGCGCCGCCCGGCGATGAGCAGCAAGTAGGCCAACAGAGCGATCCCCACCAGCGTGAGCCCCGCCTGCACGATGTATTGCGCGACTGGCGACACTGCCGCAGCCTACTGTGCTCGTTGCTGGGCGCCAACATCTTCCGCGCACCTGGTTCGGCGTTGACAGCGACATGGGCGTGATGTAGCGGCGCAAGCGTGCTGAAAGCCTACCAGGGCAAGCGTGTCGTCGGCTTCTCAGCAGTCGTACTGGTCCTCTTGGCAGCTCCGACTCTTACGGCTGCAGAGGGAGCTCCGCCCGAGACTCCCGCAGCACCCGCCAGGATGGATTCGGCTCCGCGTGCTCTGGTCCCTCCCAGAGCGCCAGGTGTGTCCAGCACAGAGGGAGCATCAGCGGCGGTTCCACAGCCCATGGCCTGGCGTGTGTGGCCGTTGTTCGATCCGTTCGTCTCTCGTCGCGAGGTGACGATGCGGTTCGGGCACGATACGCTCCGCGACACCGGCGCGGCGCGTCTGCAAGACGGTCTTACCGTGGCTCTCGGTCAAAGCTTGACCACGTTCCGCCCCGGACTGTGGGTCCGGTTGGATCGACGCATTCAGCTGCGCTTCACTCGGCGATCCACATATATGTTGGAGCTTTCTTCGTACGACTATCTAGCTGGGGTGCGCTTGCCGTGGCTGGAGCTCGGGGGTGGCGTCGGAGTCGTGCCGGTCGGGATGGACACGTCACGAGGTGACTTCAGCTTGTCTGTCCTATCGCCGAGGGCCGTCGCAACGATGGGCCTCGCGCTGGGTCCGGTCCGGTTCTCATTGGATCTGTTTCAGCAGTACACGTGGCGCGTCTGGGGTGGAAATAACGCCTGGATCCGTGGCTTCTCGGTTCAGCTTGCCGCCACTCGTCCAGTCGTGAAGCAGCGCGGCAACCGTCCCATCGTTCTACTCCGCTAGGTCCCTTGTGGTTGGACTCGGTTTGGTGTTTGGGTAAGATGCCTGCCCCACCGAGGGGTGGTGGTGAGCCCGTCGGCGAGAGGAGAGACGATGAAGAACTTTGCGAAGTTGGGTAGTGTTGTTGTGCTGACGATGGTCGCCTCGGGGTGTGCTGCGTTTGCACAGGGCGGCGACTCCCTGGTGACGGGCTTTGTCTACTCCGGCTACAAGACGGGAGGCCAGGTTGGCACCGGCAGTGCTGCGACCAAGACGGGGGAGGCATGCGCTTCGACTATCTTCGGTGTGATCGCGACAGGAGACTCATCCATCACGGCCGCTAAGCAAAACGGCGGCATCAAAGAAGTCACCCACGTCGACCATGACGTCTTCAGCGTGCTCGGCATCTATGCGACGGCGTGCACCGTCGTTTCTGGAAACTGAGATGGTTTCTAGAAGCTGAAGACCCTGAACACAGACGACGCTGTCGCGGCGGGGGTTCCTGTCCCTAGGAACGGAGGGCGCAGCAATCGGCCGCTCACTTGCGAGCCAGGGCGCTTGGGTCGATGGGCGTCGCCGCGTGAGGCGTAGGGCCGCCGTTCTCGCGGCACTCCCGCTGCTTGTCGGCGCTGCAAGCACAGTCTTTGCCGGTTCCCCCGCACGAGCCCGATAGACGCCTGCCCGTGAAGATCACTCCTACGGCCATGGCGAGCACGAGGATCCCGAAAGCGGCGAGGGTGAGGAGAAACGTGGCCACGGGGCGAGTATGCGATCGGCTCCTCGAATTCGCTAGGGCACTGGGGCAATAAGAACGCGATCCTGCTGTTTCGGATCGGTGATCGGCGTCATTGGGTCAGCGCGTCGAAGGCAGGGCTCGTCAAGGTGTCGAAGCTGCCGTCGGATTGCCTCACCAGCAGGGACACGGCGAGACCGAGGCGTTTGGCGAGCGCCATCCCTTCTTCGGCGCCCAGGACGTTGATTGCCGTTGCGTAGCCGTCCGCCATCATCGCCTCGTCGTGCAGCACCGTCACGGACGCCAACTTGTGAGTAATGGGTCTTCCGGTTCGAGGGTCGATAGTGTGCGAGACTCGAACGCCATCTTTTTCGTAGTAATTGCGGTAGTCGCCCGAGGTTGCCAGAGCGGTGTCGCTGAGTTCGATGGTTTGGGCCGCTTGACGGTCCTTGCTGTCTGGTCGTTCGATCCCGACGCGCCAACGCTGTCCGGTGTTCTTCCCCCCCTTCAGGCGGAGCTCGCCACCAACCTCGACGAGATAGTCTCGTATGCCGTCGCGCTCCAGCAATTCAGCGAGCTGGTCGACCGCATAGCCCTTGGCGATGGCCGACAGATCGCAGGAGAGCGGAGCCAGTTCTTTTCGAAGGGTGGGGGGCTCCAGTGCCACATGGAGCCTCTCGTGGCCGATTGTCTGCTTGGCTTCCAAGACTTCCTCGTCCGTGGGTGGGTTGAGCTTGGCCCCCGCACCGAAGCCCCATAGTCGAACGAGGGGCCGCACGGTGACGTCAAACGCACCGTCCGTCTGTTGGCTGATCCCCTTGGCGGCCAGCGCTACCCTGGCAGTGTCGGCGGAGACCGCGAACGGTTCGGTCGAGTCCAAGATGTTGAAGCGAGATAGCTCCGAGGACGCTTGGTACGTCGACATCAAACCTTCGATGCGATCGAGCTCCCCCTGCAAACGCAGCCCAAGATCCGACTTTGGAGTCGCCGCCGCGCCCAAGAGCACCGAGTACGTCGTGCCCATCGTCTTGCCGGAGAACTCACGGGCACCCGACTCCGAATCGGGTTTCAGGCGCCAATAGGAAAGTCCCACGAGAGCCACCAAGAACAGCGGCAAGAGGAGCTTCGCGCGTGGGGTCAGGCCGGCTCGGGGTAGCATTTCGCGTCTAAAATCCAAACGAGGCGGAGTTGCCCCCACCTCGTGGTGTTTCTACGCCGCTCTCCAGGGGAACGGCGACGCGGGGGCGCAGAGCGCACCACCCCGCGCTTCGTCAACCACCGAAGTCGTCGAACATGATGTTCTCACGTTCGACACCGAGGTCCAACAGCATGTTGGTCACTGCGTCGTTCATCATTGGGGGACCGCACAGGTAGTACTCGCAGTCCTCCGGTGATGGGTGTTTCGACAAGTACTCATCCAACAAGACTTGGTGGATGAAGCCGGTCATGCCCGTCCAGTTGTCTTCTGGTAGCGGGGAAGACAACGCCAAGTGCCACGTGAAGTTGTCGTTCCGCTTCTGAATGTCGTCGAATTCCTCGACGTAGAACGCTTCACGCATGCTGCGGGCGCCATACCAGAAGCTCACCTTGCGCTTGGTGTGGATCCGACGGAATTGGTCGAAGATGTGCGAGCGCATCGGTGCCATGCCGGCACCGCCACCGATGAACACCATCTCGTTGTCTGTCTCTTTGGCGAAGAACTCGCCGAACGGGCCAGAAATGGTGACGTGGTCTCCTGGCTTGAGCCCGAAAATGAACGAACTCATGATGCCGGGGGGCACGTCGTCCTGCCTCGGGGGAGGCGTCGCGATGCGCACGTTGAGCATGATGATGCCAGCCTCGTCGGGGCAGTTGGCCATCGAGTAGGCGCGCGTGACGGTTTCGTCTACCTTGGAGACGTACTTCCAGAGGTTGTACTTGTCCCAGTCTTCCTTGTACTCATCCTCGATGATGAAGTCTTTGTAGTGGACTGTGTGAGGCGGGCACTCGATCTGAATGTAGCCACCAGCGCGGAAGGGCACTGCTTCGCCTTCGGGCAAGTTGAGAACCAGCTCTTTGATGAAGGTGGCCACGTTGTGGTTGCTGCGGACGGTGCACTTCCACTTGCGGACTTCGAACACCTCCGCTGGGATCTCGATCTTCATGTCCTGCTTGACCTTGACCTGGCAGGACAGCCGACAACCCTCGCGTGCTTCGCCGCGGCTGATGTGCGAGAGCTCGGTCGGTAGGATGGCGCCGCCACCCTCTTTGACCTTCACGGTACACACGCCACAGCTGCCTTTGCCGCCGCAGGCCGACGGGATGAAGATCTTGTTGGCCGACAAGGTATTGAGCAACGTGCCGCCACCGGCTGTTCGCATCACCTTGTCAGGGTCGTCATTGATGATGATCGACACTTCGCCACTCGGTACGAGCTTGGCTTTCGCGACCATCAAGACCGCCACCAAGGCTAAAATGATGACGGTGAAGCCGGCAACACCTAGGAGAATGGTTTCCATCGTCTAGTCTCCTCCTCGAATTACAGCTGAATACCGCTGAACGCCATGAAGCCGATGCTCATCAAACCAACGATGATGAACGTTGCGCCCAGGCCGCGAAGGGGTGGTGGGATGTTGCTGTAGCGAAGCTTCTCGCGAATCGCAGCCAGGGCAACGATGGCGAGCATCCAGCCGATGCCGGAGCCAAAGCCGAAGACAGTGCTCTCGGCGAGATTGTAGTCGCGCTCGGTCATGAACAGAGACGCGCCCAGGATGGCGCAGTTCACTGCGATCAGCGGCAAAAACACCCCCAGCGCGTTGTACAGAGCGGGGACGTAGCGATCGAGGGCCATCTCCACGATCTGAACCGTCGCTGCGATGGTACCGATGAGCGTCAGGAAGGTGAGGAACGAGAGATCCATCCCTTCTAGGCCGAGGGAATCCAGCGCTCCGGGCTTGAGTACGCCTGCGTAGAGCATTTGATTCAGCGGCGTGGTGACGCCGAGCACGAAGATGACGGCGAAGCCCAGGCCGATGGCCGTCTCCACCTTCTTCGAGACGGCCAAGAACGAGCACATACCCAGGAAGAACGCCAGGGCCATGTTCTCGACGAAGATCGACTTGGTCGCGATGCTGATGAGTGCTTCCATGACTCGTTATCTCCTTAGCGCCAATCGCCCTCATGGCTGAGATGCAACATGCCCTCAGCCGAGAAGTCTTCTTCGACCTGACCCGGCTTCTTGGCACGCACGACCCAGATGAAGACACCGATCAAAAAAAACGCTGCTGGCGCAAGCACCATCAAACCGTTGGGCACGTACCAACCGCCCTCGTTGACCGGGGCGAGAATGGTGATCCCGAAAAGCTTGCCGGTGCCGAACAGCTCGCGCATGAACGCGACGGCCAGTAGCACGACAGCGTAGCCGAGTCCGTTGCCCACGCCATCCACGATGCTTGGGATGGGCGGGTTCTGCATGGCGAATGCTTCCGCACGACCCATCACGATGCAGTTAGTGATGATCAAGCCGACGAACACGCTCAGCTGCTTGCTGATGTCGTAGACGAATGCCTTGAGCACTTGGTCGGTGATGATCACCAGGGACGCAATGATGCTGAGCTGCACGATGATGCGGATGCTCGCCGGGATCAGGTTACGGATCAGGCTGACGGCGGCGTTGCTGAGGGCAGTGACTGCGATCACCGCTAGGCTCATCACTACCGCGGTCTCCATCTTCGTCGTCACCGCAAGCGCTGAGCAGATGCCCAGCACCTGCAGCGCGATGGGGTTGTTGTTGAAGACCGGGTCGAGCAGAATTTCCTTCGGTTTACTCATTGGATCCCCTTCTCCTTTCGGTACTTCGAGAGGAACGGCCCGAAACCGTCATCTCCCATCCAAAAACGCACCAGGTGGGTGACGCCACGACTGGTGATGGTGGCGCCAGAGAGGCCATCGACCTGGTACGGGTCCTTGTCGGGCGGGCCAGCTTGGCCTTTCTTCACACCCAGTTTGGGCTCTCCGCCGCTGAACATCTTGCGCCCGGGCCACAGAGCCTTCCAGTTGGGATTGTCTACTTCACCGCCGAGACCCGGCGTCTCGCCGTGCTCGTAGAAGGTGATACCCTTGACCGTATTGGCGTCCGCGTCCAAGGCTAAGAAGCCGTAGAGTGTGGACCACAGGCCCTTGCCTTCGATGGGGAAGATCAATGCTTTGATCTCCTCGCCCTCCATCAACTCGTAGACGAGGGCGTGATTCGGCAGGCGTTGCACCTTGGCCTCGTTCGCGGGCGCCTCCGTGCTGCGAGCAGGGTCGGCCTTGGCTGCTTTCTGGTCGAACTCCGAGGGCTCGATGCCTTCGGCGGGCTCGCCAGTCGCGAGTTCGATGACGACGGGCTTGATGTTCTCTTCGTAGCGGGCGCGGATTTCGTCGGGCGTCAGGGATTCGTCGGCCTCGATCAGTCCGGCAACGCTGAGCACCTTGCTCTGCCGGTCTAGAACCTTGTTCTCTTCTTGACGGTCGCGGAGCAGCACGGCGGCGCTCGACACGAAGATGGAGCAGACGACGCAGATGGCCGCCGCGAACATGACGATGTATCGGACACTATGCTGCACGGGCGAGCCTCCGTTTGATGTTGCCCTGGACGACAAAGTGGTCGAGCAGGGGCGCGAACATGTTCATGAACAGAATGGCAAGCATCATGCCCTCGGGGTAGGCGGGGTTGACCACCCGCACCAACACGACCATCACGCCGATGCCGAGCCCATAAAACCACTTACCGACGTCCGTGAACGCTGACGATACTGGGTCCGTTGCCATGAAGACTGTGCCGAAGGCCCAGCCGCCGAGCACGACGTGCCATTCGAACGGGACCTGGAACATCGGGTTCGTCTCCGAACCCACAGCGTTGAGCAAGATGCTCATGGCGAATGTGCCGGCAGCGACGCCCAGCATGGTGCGCCAAGACCCCACGCCAGTGAGCACCAGGATCCCGGCGCCGATCAACGCAGCGAGAGCCGAGGTTTCCCCCATCGAGCCGGGGACCAATCCGGTGAAGGCGTCCCACCAGTCTGCAGCGTTCAGAGCGCCGCTTTCGGCTGCTGCTTGGGCCAGCCAAGTGGCGCCCGTGAAGCCATCGACACCCGCAAAGTCAGCGGCGATCCACGGCGAATCCCCGCTCATGTCTGCGGGATAAGCGAAGAAGAGGAATGCGCGTGCGGTGAGCGCCGGGTTGAGGAAGTTCATGCCCACACCACCGAACACTTCCTTGGCGAAAATGACGCCGAAGGTGATCCCGAGGGCGACCTGCCAGAGCGGAATCGTGGGCGGAAGGGTCAGTGGCAAGAGGGCTCCAGTGACTAAGAAGCCCTCGCTGATTTCGTGCTTGCGAATCACGGCGAACGCGACCTCGACGTGGCCGCCGATGGCCATCGTGACGATGTAGACCGGCAAGAAGTAGAGCGCGCCGTGGATGACGTTGGCCAGGACGTTCGTCGGGTCGTTTGATGGCATGCCCAACGCGAGGAACAGTTGACTCTGCCAGCTGTCCAGCGGTTTGGCGCCTTCTGCAATGGCGAGGTGAGCCTGATATCCGGTGTTGTACATCGCCATCAGCATGCACGGCAGAAGTGCAATCACGACGGTGAACATCAAGCGCTTCTGGTCGAGACCGTCACGCACGTGCGAAGCGGTCTTCGTCACCTCGCCCGGCGTGAACAGGATCGTGTCCGTGGCCTCGTAGATGGGATAGAGCTTTTCGAACTTGCCGCCCTTTTCGAACAGGGGCGCGAGCTTGTCCAACTGCTTGCGGATCATTCAGCCTTCCTCCTCGATGGTTTGGAGGTTCTTACGGAGAATCAGACCGTAGTTGGTCTTGCTGGGACACACGAAGGTGCACAGCGCGAGATCTTCCTCGTCCAGCTCGAGCGCGCCGAGCTTTTCGGCGTTCTCGAGGTCTCCCACGCTGAGTGCGCGGAGCAGGAACGTGGGGAGAATATCCATTGGCATCACTTTCTCGTACATGCCGATCGGCACCATGGCACGAGCGGAGCCGTTGGTGGTCGTCGTGAAGTCGAACTTCTTGCTCGGCGAAAGTTTGGACAAGAAGATAGGTAGCACCGAGAAGATGTTACCGCCGGGCTTGAGCCAACCGATCAACTCGCGTTCACGGCCCTCCGACAGCACGCTGACCTGAGTGTGGTAGCGGCCAAGGTAGCCGAAGGCCAAGCCCATTGCCTTCTTGCCGCTGAGCACCGAGCCGCTGACTACCCGGACTGACGCGGGGTTTGATGAGGAATCCCCATCGCCCAGGCCGCCGCGGGTTTGGGCGTCGAACTCCCCTTCGAGCACGTCGTCGAGCATGGCGCCAAGACGCGCCTTGACGAGGCGGGGTTGCTTCACGACGGGGCCCGCCAGGGAAATGGTCCTTGCGACATCCAACGTGCCACTCTGACAGAGCTTGGCGATCGCGATGACATCCTGGTAGCCGATGTGCCAGGCCGTGCGTTTGCGGTTGACCGGGTAGAGCGTGTGGATGTGCAGCCCGACGGTGCCCGAGGGATGCGGTCCGTCAAACTCCTCCTTCTGAACACCGCTCGGTGCAGCGATGCCCGAACCAGCGCGCACGCAGAGGAAGGTCTTGCCGCCGGAGAGCTTCGCGACGAGGGAGAGGCCCAGCGCGAACGCGTCCTTGTCTTCAGCGATGATCGGCTCCGGATCGGCAGCGAGGGGGTTGCTGTCGATGGCGGAAACGAACAGTGCGTCCGGGGTGCTGTCGACCGCCGGGACTCGGGAGAACGGCCGTTTGCGGAACGCCGTCCACAGCCCAGATTCGATGAGCAGAGCTCGCAGCTCGTCGACGCTCAAGGCGTCCGGGGCGGCACCGGTGAAGGTTTCGAACTTCTGCTGGTCGTTGGGGCCGGGTGCCCCCGCTTGCTCGCTCTCGCTCAGATGAATGACGAGGGACTGCAGGGCGCGCCGGGCGCCACGATGGATGCCGATCACCTTTCCGGCTCCAGGGGCGGTGAACAACACGCCTGGGTTTTTGCGGTCTTCGAACAGAACTTGTCCGCGCTTGACCGTGTCGCCCTCTTCCACCTGCATCCGAGGCTTCATCCCGGGGTAGTCGTCCGCGACGATCGCGACCCGAGTGATTTTGGGCGTGCTCAGTACCTTTTGCTGCGGCGCGCCGTTGATGGGCAGGTCCAACCCTTTTTTGATCCTGTGTATCGCCATCGAGGTCTCGCTATGTGCTCGATTGTGCATCCCCATCGGGCGCGTCGGGCGCCGCTCGGGGTGCGTCACTTTCGTGCTGTTTCTGGTCCGTCTCTACGGTGCGGACGACTGTCGGTTTTCACACAGCCGATGACCGCTCACGGTGGGCGCTCAATATTCCAAACCGGGAGTTTTTTCCGCTTTAAAATCGCTTTCTGGGTTTCGGGCTCGGGTTGGCGACCGGTCTTCGGCATGGGGGACCGAGCATCGGGCCGGAAGTCTTGGTACCTCAGACCGCAGTCGGCAACCGCCCGAGCTCAGCTCAGTTCAGTCCGCGTGGCATCTTTATGACAGGGTTGAACTAGAACGGTGCAGTTTTCAAAGTCGTTTCGGTAAGCTGTTTGGCGCGGTTTGCGGGAGTCGATCAAGGTTTATCTAAGTAGTCACGAACGCGGACCACGCGTCGCGCGGCGCCCGGATGTGGCACCATCTCGGCACACCATCCGCCCCGCGACAATGCGCCTCACCGTCTGCTGCAGCTTCCCCACCGGCAACCAACCCTGACCTTTCTCCATAGGATCCAATGACGATGAAGTTCGGACCGATGACGATCGCGCCGCTCCTGGCCGCGGCGATCCTCGCGCCAGCGTGCGGAACCGAAGACGACCTGGCGCCTCCCGCCGAGAGCCCGACCGATACTGAAGCCGAGGAATCCGAGAGCGGCCCCACTGCCGAGGCGACCGAGCAAACTGACCCAGAGGTGGATGAGACACCGCCACCGCGGTGCGAGGTGCCGGAGTTCGAAGACGACAGCCCAGACGTGACGTTTGAGGAATTGACAGCCGCGGTGGTGGACGAAAACGGCGACGGCATCAGCGGGGTGCTGGCTCAGGCGTGTGGCATGAACGTGTGTTTGGTGGGTTGGACCGATGACACTGGCTACGTCCTGAATCGGCCGGATGAGCCAGAGACGATCCGCCGCGCCGCGTTCAAGTACGGCGACGGACTGGTTTACGCCCAGTTCGCTTACTTGTTACCGGAGCAAGCTGTGCACGAGTTGGGCGAGCAACCGACGCAGACGTTGCCCAACGTCAGCGGTGGTGATGCGTTCGAGCCTGGGACATCGGTGACATCGTCCGGTGTGACGCTGAACCTGGCTGCCAACTCGGAGGTATCGATCGACCGATTGACGTTCCCCGAAGAGAGCCAACATCGGTTCGTAGCCGCGCGAATGTCGGAGGATACTTGGCCTAGCGCGGTGACCAGCCACGACTTGAACCTGGGCATGCTGTTCGTTCTCGGTCCGCTCAAGACCGAGTTTTGCCCAGCAGCGAAGCTGAGCGTTCCCAACGCGGCAGGTTGGGACCCGGGTGAGAGAGTCGAGTTCTTGCTGCACATCACTGACGTCGGCAACCACTGGGGCGTCTACGGGGAGTGGGCGGTCGTCGCGACAGGTCAAGTCAGCAGTGATGGCGACGAAATTACGACGGACGATTCCTCGGGCATTCCTCAGCTTGGTGCGATCGGGCTTCGGATCAGCGATGGTTGACGGTCGGGGACGACGCGGCGCTGAGTGGCCCCTCGCTCGGAGCGCGTGGGAAACAAGGGGAGCGGTTGTGGCGCTCGTCCTGTGCGCGAGTGGGTGTGGCGCCAAAGACAACGACGAGATCCCGGAGGAACTACTCACCGCGATCGCGGCGGGGCAGGGCAGCGGAGACGACTATCCAGCGGGGCCCTATGGTAGCGAGATAGGCGACGTTGCGGTGAACGTTTGCATCCGGGCGTGGACGAACCCCAAAGCCACGAACTACGATGCTGCCCAGTTGGAGTCTCTGTGTTTCTCGGATTTCTACGATCCACAGGGGGCGGAGCACGCACTCTTGTTGGTGAACACGTCGGCGATTTGGTGCACGGCTTGTCGGAGCGAGTACGGTGGCAGTGCGTCACGGCCGGCGCTGTCCGAGGAAGTTGCGGAGCGGTATGAGCGAGGCCTTCGTGTCTTGGGGGTGTTATTTCAGGGAGCCCAGCGCGATCCCGCTACGGAAGCGGAAGCCCAGCTCTGGGCAGAGTCGTTCGAGGTGGACTTCGCCTTTGGCCTGGATGCGCCGTTCGCGATGGGAGCGTTTGCTGACCCGCAAAAACAACCCTTCAACATGTTGCTCGACACGAGCACGATGGAGATTGTCCTCGTCGTCGAAGAAGACGACCCGCTCACCTTGTGGCCGGCTATCGACAGCTTGCTTCCGTAGCGGCTATACGTCGTATTCGTGAGCCGACTCCTTGATGACCGTCGCCCAATCGCAAGCCAGGGCATTCAGGTTCGCCGACGTCGGATATTGAGCTCTGTCCTGCTCGCAACGCTGTTCGGCGCGGAGCATTCGGCACACGCGATCGAGACTGGTCCCATCGATGACAAGCCTGCGCAGATTGACGTCACCGAGTCCTTCGGCATCATTGCCAACACCGACAATCGCAACTCACGTCGTGCCGACGTGCCCTCCGAGGCAGATGACGACTGGGGCATGGTGAGCAACCGCCTCAATGCCCAGGCGAGTTGGGGGCACTGGCAGCTGGGGCTGCGCGTGGATTCCGTTCTGTACTATACGTCGCGCAGCCCGACGGACATAGCCCTCGACCTGCTGGAGCGAGAACGACGGGGGCGCCCTTCGGGCGACTTCACTCCCGAAGATGGCGATTTTTTCGTGCAGAAGTTCTTCCAAGCAGGTGACGAACTCTCGGACCGTTTCGTCAGTTGGACGTACCCTGCCAAGTACAGCTTAACCTACAAGACGCCGGCTTTGGAGCTCACGGTTGGAGACTACTACGCTCAGTTCGGTCGAGGCTTGGTGCTCAGCGTTCGCAAGGACAACGAGCTGACCGGAGACAACACGATTCGGGGAGCGCGAGTAACGACCCGGTTGCGGGGCGAGGACATGCGTTTCGAGTTGACCGGGCTCGTGGGGTCGCCCAACCCGCTGCGAATCGATCCCGCGAGCGGGCGCCACCTCGGCACCATGGGGGATGTGCGTTCGGGATTCACTAGCCTGACGGAAGCCGGAATGCCAACCATGGTGGATTCCTCTTTCGTGCCCGATCCTCGCGCAAACTTCGCCCCGGACGTGCTCTATGGCTTCCAGCTGGAGGGCAAATCGAAGGCGGTTGCCGTGTCACTAGCGGGCACGCACTTGGATAGAACTTGTGTTGATGGGCCGGCGGGGTGCGAGCCGCTCGCCAACGACTTGGTGCGTTCTGCCGCAGCGATAGATACGGCAGGCATCAGCCTGGCCTTTCCCGATCTGTGGTCCAAGGGTGCGTTGTATCTCGAGTACGCCCACCAGTGGCTGCGAGACTTTCGCAGCATCGCCGCGGTCGAGCCTCGTCCCGCTGTCGATGGCGGCGCGCTCTACGGTAGCCTCAACCTGTATGATGGACCGCTGACGTTCACTTTAGAGGGTAAGCACTACCGACGCTTTTACCCTCTGCGTGCGAACGTCGATATCGGCAAGGCCCGCGAGTTCGTGCCGGTTCAGTTCAGCACCCCGCCGACGACGATGCCGGTATGGAATGACACCGAGTTCGAAGGCTTCAACACGTGCGTCACTGGCGGTAGGGGGCAGCTGGATGTGCGCTTGGGGCCGCGTGCCAGCGTGTTTGGCTGGATTGGGCGCTACAACACTTGGGCAGAAAGTGTGGCCGCTGCAACTTGCGACGTCGACGATGCAAACCTGAATCGGGTGTGGGACTTTGCCCAGGGGGTTGGTCTCTCTTCAGCTGATCGCAAGTCTCACGCCGATGCATCCGTGGGTGCGCGCTTTGATTCTACCGACAGGTATCTCGTTGACGAACGTGGGGATGAGACGAACGTCTTCTACCGGGAAGTTTACACGCGCTACGACGTCGTGCAGGGGCTCCCGGGAGGTAACTCACTTCAGTTCCAAGGCTGGCATCGTCGTCGTCGTCAGACCCTGGGTGGTCCGAGCGAACCCTGGCTGCAGGGCATCACGACAACCGCTCTGCAGTGGGGACCCAAGCTCAATCTTGCGTTCGGCTTCGAATACGACCAGAACCCGGCTTTCCCAGACGTCTACTTCAACGGTCAGGTCCGCTACGAGCTGGACGGTGAAGGGTCCCTGCTGCCCTGGAAAGCCGGGCCGAGTCACGTGGCGCTGTTCGCGGGGCAACGTCAAGGGGGCTTACGCTGCGTCTCCGGCGTGTGTCGGGTATTCCCACCGTTCGAGGGGGTGCGGCTGGACCTGACCCTCGGGTTCTGACCGGGCGCGTTACGGATCCTCGGTTGTGCACCGCACGCCGGTCCTGTGGTCCGGCTTGCAGGCGTAGGTTGCCTTGGCGCCGCAGCCCTCGGTGACGAAGCGGTCATCTTCGAGGTCGTAGGTGCTCACCTCGTTGGGTAGGCAGCCTCGGTCCCGAGCGTGGCGGCGGCGAGCCTCGAACTCCGGGCTGCGGCAATTGTCTTGAACGCAGTAAAAGTGAGTGCGCTTGCCGCACCCGCGAACGTGGTAGCGCTTGGCCAGGTAGGACTTGACCTCGATCACGTCGATGTCGTCTTGGCAGCCGGTGGCCTCGGAATATCGAGCCTCCATCTGGGAGGAAAGGCCGCCGCAGGCCATCGCGCTGCTGAAACACATCAACGAGATCGCCGCCGTTCGCCTATGCTTCCACGGTTGTGAACAGGACGAGCGCATGGCGGCGTTCAAGGTGGAGGTCGTCATCGTCATCTTTCCGGGATTTGCCGGATCTTGACACCAGCGTGGGAGATTTCTGTGGAGCCCGAATTGAGGAAGGCCGGGTTGTCGAACACGACCCCGCCCTTGTCCCGCAGTACGCAATCCGAACGATGCACCTTCGCAGTGCCCTTGTAGTTGCAGTATGGGGCACTTCGCCATTCGGCTGTCAGCGTCTTCTCTGCTTCCAGGACCACCACCAGCTCGTACCGGCCCGGTTCGAGGGAAAAATGGATGCGTCGGTTGTCATTCATCGGCAGTGCCTCGGGCTTCAGTTCATGGGCGACGTCCACCTCGAGGGGTTGTTCGACGCTGCCCGCCTTGAGCAGCAACTTGGCGCGTCCGACGCTGAGTGGCTCCAGTTTGGTGCCTGAGGCCCGAGCCACCAGCGTATTGCGCGTGGTGATGGAGAACGGAACGTCTGACAACGCATTGCCTTGCTTGTCCAATGGGGTGACGTTCAGGTCTACGGGACCCTTGGCAAGGTCCATCTCTTGGACGTTGGCCGTGTCGAATCGATCGACCAGACGGCAGTGGAGCTCAGTCTGGCCGGCGACGCCAGAGACGTCGACCGCTACCTGTGCATCTCCGGACTTCTGGCAGGTGAGCTGCCCGCGAGCGTCTACGCTGGCAAGGTCTGCCGGGGTGACCGAAAACTCGTAGGGCCCCTTGCCGACGCTCTTCTCATTTCGTTCGCCGAACTTCCAGACCAGGACCTTGACCGGGTCAGTCGAGAGCACCACCTCTGGAAGCTCGAGCTGAACCCGCGCTGGCGCGGGTTCGTTGCAGGCGAGCGGCACCCACAGCAATGCCCCCAAGACACCTGACCCAATGTCCACAGTCGCTAGCTTTCCTCGCGAAACCCTCATGTCGAGACGGACA
Source organism: Polyangiaceae bacterium (assembly GCA_050298815.1). Lineage (GTDB taxonomy): Bacteria > Myxococcota_A > Polyangia > Polyangiales > Polyangiaceae > SZUA-265. Next base: position 287,038 of record JBNKUV010000055.1, on the reverse strand, counting down.
ATCGCGCAACTTTCGACACGACACAAGGGAACAGCGTGAACCGCCGACAGGCTCCCTGGCTGCGCGCTGCTCGGGTTCGGACCGACAGATCGAACGTTTGTCCCCACGGATGTTCAAGGTTGCCCTATGGCACGGGTCTGTTCATGCGCTACAAGTCTAGCGTGAGATATCGCCCGGATTGGCTATTGAGTTGGCTCAGTGTCGTTCTGCTGACCCAGCTGGCTTGCTCGACGCTACCGGAGTACGCGGCGCCCCGGGGCGGTATCATCGATCCGAGCGAGGTGGACCGCTCAGACACCATCCGGTACCGGGAGCTGTCGCGGGACGACTTTCGCGCGGAACACCCGCCAGCCCATTTGGCGGAACACGCCAACAAGTTGGGTGCGCTCACCTGCGCCCACGTCGTGACCACCCCGGAGACGGGCTACCAGATCCAAGAGCAACAGGCTGTGGATGGCAGTTCGACCTTCCGGGGGAAGTTGACGAGGTTGGCTTTCGTGGCGGAGATGGATCGCAAGTGCTCGTGGTGGAACGCGTCGCAGCAAACCGCGTCCGAAACCTACGTTCTGCAGCACGAACAAATCCACTTTGCGCTCGCTGAGCTTGCCGCACGGCGCCAGAACGAGGAAGCCAAGCGGCTCGTCCGCGAGTTTGAAGTAGTTGCTGACTCGGCGGACGAGGCGAAAGCCTTGATCGAGCAAAAGGTGACGTCGATGGCGGAGGAAGCGATGGAAGATCTGCTCGAAGAGAACGAAGACTTCGACGAAGAAACATCGCTGAAGCACGATCCGACAAAGCAGCAAGTCTGGTTTGATCGAGTGACGCGCGAGCTTGCCAAGGGCCCCAATCTGTAGGGGAATCAGGCATACTCGGCAACATGTCCAGTTACTCTCTGGTGCTCGACCGGGCCGATGCCCTGTGCTCGCTGTTGGAAGGTGAGGCCTATGAGCAGGGGCGGCGGGTGGTTGATATCTCTCGACAGCTGCTGGGCCGACATCGACAGGGGGAGCGCCTAGAACCGACGGAAGACGATGGTGCCTTGCGAGTCGAACTCGGGCGCCTGGTTGAACTCTTGGCGCGTCGAGGGGCCAAAGCAATCCCCCTGGCTACTCTGGGGCGGGCCGCTCTCGCAGATCTCGCCGGGGACCTCGCCGCTCACCAAGCCGCGTGCAAGGAGTGCGAGACAAACTTAGCGTTGGCAGGCATGTGAGTGAGTCACCGGCGTCCTGCCCGGGCAGCGCTCCAAAGCGGGCTAGCCTAAGATGTTGTGCTTCGCGATCGCATACAAGGCGCGAAAGCCGTCCTTGATGCCGATCTTCTTGCCCTCCGCGTAGGTGCGACCGTGATAGGAGACGCCGACTTCGTAGAAGCGGCACTTCTTCTTCGCGAGTTTGGCGACAACTTCCGGCTCAAAACCAAAGCCGTCCTCCGTGAGACGGATGTCACGCAGCACCTCTGTCCGAAACACCTTATGACCGCATTCCATGTCCGTTAGGTTCAGATCGGTCATGACGTTGGAAAGCAGGGTCAAGAAACGGTTTCCCACCATGTGCCAGAAGTACACGACGCGGTGCGCTTCGGCCCCGGCGAACCTGCTGCCCAAGACCACATCTGCGCGGTTCCTGAGGATTGGGTCCAACAACTTGGGGTACTCGTCAGGCGAGTATTCGAGGTCGGCATCCTGAATCAGCACGAGGTCCCCCGTGACCAGAGATAGCCCGGTGCGCAGAGCTGCCCCTTTGCCTTGGTTCTGCTGCCGTTTGTAGATGTCGATGTGAGTTCCCAAGAGCGCCTGGCAGATACGATCGGTGCCGTCCGTCGAGCCATCGTCCACGACAACGACCTCGAATTCGATTCCTTCCATGACAACCGCGCGCACCGCCTTCACCACATCGGTGATTGTTGCGGCCTCGTTGTACGCGGGGATCAACACGGAGACTTTCACGGCGTCCTGACTCACCCAACGAAACCTAGACCAGGGAGGCGCTTTTTGCGAATGCTTTGGCTGCTCCCAACTGTCGTCCGGCGTTCACTTCGTAAACCCCTCGAACTAGGGGGTGCCCGGCCTCAGGGGCATCGAGCGTTGGCGCCTTGACCGGGCGCCGGCTGCACCCGTAAAAGCGAATGCGAGTCGATGGTGCCGAAAATTCTCCACAAGATGCGGTATTGCCGGCACCTGATGATGGTCGTCGTGGCGACGGCCGCCAGTGCTCTGCTGACCTGGCCGCTGGCGGCGGTGGCGGAGGACCATGTGCTCCGCTCAGAATACTTCTGGGACGCGTATACCAACGCCATGATCCTAGGGTGCCGCGTGGACGCGATATTCGGGCACTTGTCCATCTATGACGACTACTTTTTCGCGCCGCTACCTCAGTCGATCGTCTTCAACGAGAATCACTTCGGATTGTCACTCGTCTTCGCTCCGTTCTACCTGCTGAGTGGCAACCCATTGTGGAGTTACAACCTGACGCTTCTCGTTTCGATGGCGCTCTCGGTCTTCTTTACTTACCTGCTGGTTCTACGGCTAACTGGTAGCGCGGGCGCGGGGATCGTCGCCGGCGTGGCGTTCGCGTTCTGCCCGTACGCGTTGTTCGAGATAGGGCGCATTCAGCTCGTGGCCACTCAGTGGATCCCTGCGTGTTTTCTGTTCTTGCACCGCGCGATTGAGGAGCGACGAGCGCGGGACGTCGCTTTTCTGTGGGCTAGCTACGCGTTGCAGGTGGGTACCTGTCTCTACTACGCGATGTTCCTCATCCCGCTGCTGGCCCTGGCGGCTACTGTCCTACTGTTCCAGCAGCGCCCACCGCGCAAGCTCTACTACCAACTCGGGGTTGGCGGGCTTCTGGCTGGGGCGCTGGCGCTGCTGATGGTGTACCCCTATTTCACGGCTCGTGGTGGGTTCGCCTTGGAGCGGACCTTGGAATTTGCCTCCAGCTACGACGGGCGTCTGGACTTCTTCGGCAACGTCGGGGGCACGAATCGCACACTGACTAGCTTGCATCATCCCAGCAAGACCCGCGGGGCCTACGAAGAGATCGCCTTCCCTGGGTTTTCAGTGACGGCGCTTGCCGCGCTCTCATTGGGTGTGCCGTTGGTTCGCGGGCTTCGGCGCTTGGGGGCCCGCACTGCCGGCAAAGTGGCAGCTCGTTGGCTTGTCGTGTTCGGACTTGCCACTGTCTTGACGCTCGCGATGCGGAGCATGCTCCCTGGGGTGGCTGTCGTCGCTATCGGGGTAGGTCTTCAGCATCACGGTCGGCAGCCGTCTCCTTTTCGCGGTCGTCGAGGGCTTTACCTCAGCCTATTCCTGCTCGCGGTCGTGCTGTTTCTCGGGTTGACACCGATGGAATTCGGCGGGCAGCCGGTTCGCGGGTTGTACTATTACTTTCACACGTACTTCCCTGGTTTCAACGGTATCCGCAAGGTCAGCCGACAGGCGGTGATGACCACCTTCATGCTGTGCGTGCTATCCGCCTATGGCAGCGCGTGGTTGCTCTCGAGGCTACGTCACGAGCGGTCGAGGCTTTGGGCGGCAGGCTTGCTACTCGTCGGGATCTGCTTCGAACTGCGCTGCTTTCCCCATCCCATCGAAGCTGTGTGGGCTGGAGGGGCGGTGCCCAAGGCCTACGCCTTCATGGCGACACTACCACCGGAAGACTTCGTTGCCGTGATGCCCCAGAATGAAGGCACGGATCGTTTCTGGGGTGATCGAGGCATGGCCCTTCACAACTACCTGTCGCTGTACCACAAGCATCGCTTCGTCAACGGACAGTCGAGCTACATACTGCCGGTTACCGAGCAGGTTCGACGCGCACAGATCCACTTGCCAGATGATGGCGCCTTTCGGGTCCTCGCCTCGGTCGGCGCCCGTCACCTACTGGTGCACGCCGAGGAGCTGACGCACGACAAGCGTGACCTGCCAGCCCAACTGATGGCGCGTCCAGAGCGGTATTCACTCGTATTCCAGGACGGTCAGCAGAGTGTCTTCTCCTTGCTTGGAGCAGACGACCCAAATCTCTCGTTGATGGAGACCCCACAACTGCCCGCTGGTGCTGAGCAAGTGCCGAACAACGAACTGCGCGCGCGATCGAACCTGCGCAGCGCAGACGCGTACAAGGGTGTGGACGGGGACCGCACGACGGCTTGGTGGAGTGGTGGAGCTCAGGCTGCCGGGCAGTGGTTCGAGCTCGAGCTCGACGAAGCGAGGGTCGTCGCTGCCCTGGAGATCGACAACCCAGGCCATGTAATGACTGTGCCGGCGGCATTCGAACTCAGTGTGACGGTCGAGGGTGAGTGGATCCCGGTAGTCGAGCGCCCGCTACTGCGCCTCGACCGAGATCAAGTGTTCTCGCCCAAGACCTTCGTGTTTCGAGTTGTTCTGGACACGCCTACGTTGACCGATCGGGTCCGCATCCAGATCCGGCAACCCATGCCCGGACAGGCCTTTTCGGTCGCAGAGGCGCGGCTCTACGTCCTGCCCTAGTGTGTGTGCTGGTGCGACAAGGCTGCTTCACTCCAGTACGCCGAGCCCGAGAAACGCACAGTGCATCGTATGTGGCGCTCGGCTGGTGCAGCCTTGTTGGCGCTGCTGGCGTTTGGTGGGCAGACTTGCGGTCCCGAATGGGTATGACCGGGGCGATTCGTGGTATTCCACCAGTTGGAGGTAAACTAAATGAGAATACTTGATGCCTTGCTTTTCGCGATGGGGACCGCGCTAATCGCGCCGGCGTGTACCGTGTCCGCCGGCAGCGGTGAGTTCACTGACACCGACGAGACGGACACCGATTTCTTCGGTGACGTCACTGAGGACGAGACGGAGGTGGTCACCGAAACCGAGACCGAGGACGAACCGACGGATGGGGTGATGACCGATGCGACCACGGACACTACCGTCACGGATACGACCACCGACGATACCGCGACCGACGAGACGCCGACGGACGCCACTGACGCTGGCGGCGGTGAGCTGGAGGATTCCGGTACCATCGCCGAGTGTCCCACTCCAGAGGGCGACTGTTTCCAGTGCATGGCAGCGGATTGCACCACCGCGTTCACCTTGTGCAACTGCGACGAGGAGTGTAGCGCCGCATTTGCAGCGATGCAGCAGTGCTACGCCGACAAGAACTATTCTATGGAAAACGTACCCGACTCAGCGGAGGAGTTCGCCGACTGTCAGGCACTCAAAGGCGAGCAGGGAAGTCTGTTGGCCGATCTGGCTGCCTGCGTCGAGGCGCCCTACATGGGTGAGGAGGAAACCGACACGCGCTTCATGGGAGACGGCACGTGCACGTTCGCGTGCTACGGATTAATCACGGTTGACCTCTTGTAGCTCGTTCGCCCCGTAGAGCGGCGCGAGCGTCGGCCGGCTGTGTTCGTCTACCGCCGGCCGGACTCGGCTCAAGGCAGTGAAAACTGGCTGAGGAACTCCCAGCTCCTGCTCGCGTTGGCGGCGGCATGACTACCCCCTTGGGCGACGCATAGGCCCACCTGGACCCCGTCGCTGCACTCGTGGTAGACGTCGCAGCCGTTGTCGTTGGTCGTCTCGCCGGTGCATCCGTTGAGCTCTGCCCAACGAGCCAGCGTTTGCTGAGCCCCCAGGAAGGTGACTCTGCCACTGGAACCTGGACCGCCATCATAGGGAACTACCGTGTCGTTCGTGCCGCGGAAAGAAAGCACGCTGATGGGCCTCATCGGTGAACAGTCGCCTTCGGTCGCTTCGATTAGATCAAAAGCCGCTGGCGTGACCGCGGCGAACACGTCTGCGGCATTGCAGGCCAAGAAGTGAGACATGCCACCACCCATCGAGAACCCTGTCGCGTAGACACGCTTGAGGTCGACGCATCCATCGGTAGCTACGGACTCGACGATGGCCTTGGCGAAAGCCAAGTCATCGACGTCTCTCGAATTGGTGCAGCAAGGACCGATATTCCAAGCCGAATCGATACCAGTCGGGAATGCAACCAGGAAACCCTCGGAGTCGGCGACCGCTTGGTAGCCGGAGCTCCCTTGCTGCTGCATCCCGGACCCGCCGAGACCGTGGAAGTCGAGCACGAGGGGAACCGGGCTCGAGCCATCGTAGCCGTTGGGCACGTGCAGCACATAAGACCGGCTCATGCCAGCGACGTCGACGGTGCGATCGGAATCCCCGCTTGCCAGTGAAGACGAGACGCACGACTGCGGTTCGGGCTCGGGAGCTTGTTCCGGTTCGCCGCTGCTTTCACCTGCTTGTCCTCCTCCTGCGCCTGCTTGTCCGCCGGCGCATCCACCGGACTCATCGGTGCCTTCGCCGCCCACGCCCGATTCGACCGCCGCCGTGCCGCCGGCTGCGTGCGTCGGGTCCGTTTCTGGCGGCGCGGAGCCTGAGACGGGCGCGCTCGGTGACGCCGACTCTGACGCTGAGGCGCTCGGTGGGTCGGGCTCGGCCGTTACCTCAGTCGTTGTTCCAACGGCCGGCACACTCGAGGTTGGGCTGTTCATGTTCGCCGGCAGCGTCTCACTGCTCTGCTCGGTCATGACGGCTCCGGGCGCGGTCGCGGAAGTGGTCGGCGCGGTCAGCCCGCCCGTCTGGTTGCCGCCATTGTCGACATCGTTACCGCACGCGAAGGTGAACACAGCTGCGCACTGCCAGTAGACCGACGAACGCCGTCTGCAGGCCGACCTGGTGGCTATCCGAAACAACGCAATACGAGTCATGCTCCGATTGTGGGGGATCACTCGGGCCAACAGCAGCGGGCAGAATTGTCCCCCGCGATGAACGACCTCGAACTGGTCTTCCGCTGTCCTGCCCTGGGCGATTGTTTTACTCAGCCCCGCACGCCAGTTGCGCGACGCCCCAGATTTCCCAGCTGAGTACTGCTCGCGTCAATGAACCCATACTACCCAAATACAGCATCGCGAGTCGCATCAGCCTTCATTGGACCCACTCGAAGATCTGAGATAATGCACACGAAGGACCCCCGTCGCCACGACGTTCACGCAGAGTCAGATAGGAAAGTTAGTGAAACACAACCCGTTTTACCGCCGTGCGCCCATGCTCCGTCGTCGAGGGTTGCGCGCCGTACAGACCTTGGGAGCCGCCGTAGCGGTGGTGATGGCATTGGGCTGCAGCGAGAGCACCTCTGATGGTGAGGGCTCGAATACCGCTTTGACAGGCGGGCCCGGTGTGACCACTGCTCCTGGTCCAACTGCACCAGTGCAGGGCTCGACGCCGGCCACCTCACCTCAGGGGACGCCGGTCGCGGCCCCCGAGCAGCCGATCCCCAGCATGACGAGTCCCAATCCGCCGCCGACGGCCATCCCGCCTGGGACAACCACCATCGGCGGAGGTGGGGCGGCTGGGCAAATACCACAGCCGACCGAGGGCTTCGGCGGAGCTGGTGGACAAGGGGGGGATAGCCCGCTTTCGGTCGGTGGCGGAGGTGGTGCGGGTGGCGCCGGTGGCAATGGGGGATCTGCTGGCGGCGGTGGGAGCGGGGGCGCTACCGGTGGCACCGCAGGAGTGGGCGGAGCGGGCGCCACGGGTGGTGCAGGAGGCGGGGCGGAACCCGGGTATCAGGCATGCCCGGAGTCCGGCCCTTGCAAGATCATGCCGTTTGGCGACTCCATCACGGAGAGTTGCTGCATTTTCAATGGCGGCTACCGCGTCGAGCTGTTCCGCTTGGCGCGGGATGCCGGGCAGGAAGTCACCTTCGTCGGCTCCGTGAGCAATGGACCGGCGATGGTAGATGGAGTGCCGTTTCCCCAGGACCATGAGGGGCATGGCGGCTACACGATCGAAGGTGGCAACGGTATCGCACAGTTCGTGATGCCGAGCATCAACGCCTACCAGCCCGACATCATCACCCTGATGATTGGAACCAACGACATCAACGGCAACCTCGACCTTCAGAACGCGCCGAATCGACTGGGCAACCTGCTGGACAGCATCTTTGATGTCGATCCGGACATTCTCGTGGTCTTGGCGCAGATCGTTCCGACCGGCACGGACGGGACCAATCAGCGCGTTCAATCCTACAACGCGGCGATGCCCGGGCTCGTCGAAGAACGTGTGGCGATGGGGCGCCACATCATCTTGGTGGACATGTACAACGCATTCACTCAAGACGCCAACTACAAGACCTCGCTCCTCGATGACAACCTACATCCCAATGAAGCAGGATACGTGCTGATGGGCGAAGTCTGGTACGACGTCATCGCTCCCTACCTGCGGTAGGTTTCAACTCAGTGAAGACGTGAGGCCTTGCCAGTGAAGACCTGTACCGCACCGCGTTCACCAATGCGACGCAGCGCAAACGTCTCCTCGCTGGGCCTCGCAGCAGCCAGTTGATCCGAGCGAGTCGTCAGGATCCACTGCACGTCAGGCAGAGATCGAGTGAGGATCTCTATCAGTTCCTCGGCGGTGGTTTCGTTCTGGTGAAGTTCGAATTGATCGATTGCGACGACCCCCTGCGCTCTTTTGGGGTCCATCCCCGGGTAGGCTGCCCAGAGTGCTCGCAGAGGCAGTGCACCAAACGAGATGGCGTGTTTCGTCGCTGCAGGTAGAGCGTCGAAACGCAGGCGACGACCGCTGTTGTGCGTAAAGACGGGTTCCAGTGACCGGGGCTCCACCCCATCAAACGAGAACCCGTACGGTTCGCACAGGTCGCCAACTAGCCGAGCCATTGCTTCACCGAGGAGGCGTTCGCGTTCGCCGTGCGCGTGAGGCAGAAAACGCACGATGGACGAGTAAGCCAGGACTTGTTTGACTTCGCGTCCGAGGTCGTTTCGACCGGCGTCGTCCATTGGCTCAGAGGTGCGAACATCGTAGCGGGCAACGGTGCGCTCCGGGGTGGACAGCAGCAGCGGAGCCTTCGAGAACCAACGCATCGCCGACAGGGCCAGGAACACGAAGCCACCTTGCCGCGCCAGCCGCTCGAAGAATGCCGCTTCGCGGCGAGCATCTGTCGCCTGCTGAGCCTCCGGCGCGTTGGGGCTGTGCAGGACCAGTGGCTTGGAGCGATCCGGTTCGTCCATTCCAAGCCACCAGCTACAAGATGCACTGCACTCCGCTTCGGATGGTCGGATCCCCATGGCGACGGTGTGTCCTGGGCGCGTGTTTCCGATGGCCGCTAGCAGAGTCGTCTTTCCCGAGCCAGGACCGCCAACGATCAGCGTGATGTTGCGCGGCGCGTGTCCATCCGTTTGGAAGGGCACGTCCAGCTCGCCCAACACCTCGGGAGACGAAATGTGTACTGATAGGAGCTTCATCGGGTGGTCCGCTCGGGAAACTCGACCCACGAGTCTACCCCGATCTCGTCCAAAGCGCATCCACGCGGCGTGGGTCGCGGCTAGGCCCCGAGAAGGTGCAGCAGCGGCGCTTCAATTGGGCCGTTCGTGCCGAATTCTTGCGCCTCGGGTTGTCCTTCGGCAAGAAGGCGCCAGCGCCCACCGGCACCCAGAACGATTGCCGCTCCCGCGGCCGTGTCCCAGGGGCTGAGCTGCCGCTGCCAGTACGCCTCGTAGGTGCCGTCCGCGACCATGCACAGATCGATGGCGGCGGAACCGCATCGGCGGATGTCCCTTGCCGAGGCCAACAGCCGAGCGTATTGCTGGAGGCGCAGGTCTTTCTCGGCCTGACTGGCTCCGGAGCGAGAGGGAAAGCCTGTGGCAACCAGCGCATCGCGCAGATCACTGACCTCGCTGACTCGGATCTGCTCCCCATTGCGAGTCGAGGGCCCGTCAGCGGTGCCCGACCACGTGAGGCGGAGGGCGGGTGCAACCACGGCGCCTGCGATGGGCTGGTCCTTCCGTTTGATCCCGACGCTGACGGCAAAGACGGGGTGTCCAGCCACGAAGTTGATCGTCCCATCGATTGGGTCAATGTACCAGGTCAGGTCATCGCCGGGCTCGCCACCGTGTTCCTCTCCAACGATGGCAATTCCTGGGGTTCGTTGCTGGAGGCGCTCCCGCACGAGCTCTTCACTTCTAACATCGTATTCGGTGAAGAGTTCGGCGTTCGGACCTTTGGTGGAAACGGCAAAGCGCTTGGAGAACCCTTCGAGGACCAGTCGAGCCGCTTCCGTGGCCACAGCCACGGCGACCGTTTCGAGGTCCTTGGCATCTTTCGTCATGATGTTCGCATAACGCAGATGCCTGGTTACGTCAGCTAGGGACCCGATCCGAAATAGCCTGGCCTTCGAGCGCCGCTGCATCCCCGCCTGTGAGTGACGCAGGCCGATCGCCGTTCGAGCTCACGGAAACCATCGGTTACTCGACGGGGGAGATACCCAGATGCAGGTGGTCGTAGTGGTCGGCGTTGTGGTCCGGCGTGATTAGCTCGCGAAATAGGTTCATGGACCGGAGTCGGCATTCGACGCGATTGAGGGCGGGTTCGGTCCCATCGCAACGCCCAGTACGTCCGCGCTGAAAGTGGTGCTTGACCCAATGGGTGTACGGACCGAACTCGATACCATGAACATCTATTGCAAGTCCTCGGGCGTGCAGGCTGGGGCGCCCACTTCTGGTCGTGCGATAGACGTAAGCGCCAGAATGACGAATCGCCGTCACCCCCAGGGGCGCGATTTCGCGCGCGCTCCAGTCCAGGGCCAACGCCATGCGGCAATCGCAGGTCACGCCCCTCTCCCCAGCGCTGATGAAGTCAATTCCACCGATGGGACCCGTCACCTGGACCGGGTCCGACATCCCGACAGTTTCCGGCAGCCGTCGGTGCGGGATGCCTAGCCATTGCAGCCAGGCGTAGCAGCCGTCGCCCCCACGCAGGCGCAAGCTTTGGTCGGCCCGCGACTCGTAGGCTGGCGCGACGGACCATGAGCCAGCCTGGTGCGCACCAGACATCGACGGTCCCGGGCTGCACCCGACCACCAAAGTGCCGAGAAACAGCCACCGCGGCAAGTGTGCAGGGGAAGCGCTCGATGTGTTCATGACCCCAAATCGTCGCCCCTTCCGCTGCCAGGCTCCAAGAAACCTGCGATTTGGGGGGTGAGCCAAGGTCTTTCGTTTCGCGGAGCGTTGCGCTAGGTGCCGAAGAGCATGCAGTCCTTCGATCTAATCGTTATCGGCGGCGGAAGTGGTGGTATCGCGGCGGCCCGCCGCGCTGCTTCCTACGGTGCTCGAGTCGTCGTCGTGGAGGCCCGAAAAATGGGCGGCACATGCGTCAACGTTGGCTGCGTTCCCAAGAAGATCATGTTCAACGCGGCGACTGTGGGGGAGGTCCTGCACGACGCTCACTGCTTTGGGTTCCGCGCCGAACGTGGCAAGTTCGACTGGTCGTCTGTCAAAAAGCGTCGCGACGCTTACGTTCGTCGCCTCAATGGCATCTACGAATCCAACCTGGATAACGACGGCGTCGAGCGTCTTTCTGGCAGAGCACGCCTGGTGGATGCGCGAACGATTGAGGTCGATGGGCTGCAGCTCCAGGCGCCCAACATTCTGATCGCGACGGGGGGGTACCCGCGGGTGCCAGACGTGCCCGGCGCCCAGCTAGGGATCACGTCAAACGGCTTCTTTGAGCTGTCGGAGCAGCCTCGTCGCGTCGCGGTGGTGGGTACCGGATACATTGGTGTTGAGCTGGCTGGGATCTTCAGCTTGCTGGGTTCCAAGGTGTGCCTTTTTTCTCGCTACGACGACGTAATTCACCACTTCGACCCTTTTCTGAGGGAGCACTTGATGGCGCGCCTATTGGAGATCGGTGTCGAAGTGCACCCTCAATCTGAACCCAACCGCATCAGCCGCATGCAGTCGGGCCAACTGCGAGTGACGACAGCCGATGGGCGTGACGTCGAGGGATTCGACGTTCTCTTGTGGGCTGTCGGGCGCGCGCCCGCGAGCGAAGGGCTTGGGTTGGAGAAACTCGGCGTGTCGATGGACGACGTTGGGCATATCGCGGTGGACGATTACCAGAACACCAACGTGCCAGGTATCTACGCTGTTGGAGACGTGACGGGGCGCTACCCCCTGACCCCGGTTGCGATTGCCGCCGGGCGCAGACTAGCTGATCGTCTCTTCGGAGGTGAGCCCGACGCGCGCCTCGAGTATGAACAGATCCCAACGGTTGTCTTCAGTCATCCCCCAGTTGGAACGGTGGGAATGACCGAGCAAGAGGCGCGAGCGCGCTACGGTGATGAACAGGTGAAAACCTATTCGACTCGCTTTGTGAACCTATTTCACGCGCTCAGTGACCGCAAACCACGCAGCGCCATGAAGTTGATCACGGCTGGGCCAGATGAGAAGGTGGTGGGGATCCACGTGTTGGGCATGGGCGCAGACGAGATGATTCAAGGGTTTGCCGTCGCCATGCGTGCCGGGGCGACCAAAGCGGACTTCGACCGAACGGTGGCCGTACATCCCACGGCAGCCGAGGAATTGGTCACCTTGCGCTGAGCGAGGTCGGTGCACTAAGACGGTGAGCCAATGGGCGAGGGCAGGACATCAGAAGGACCCAAAAGACGCGCGCGTTTGGAGTGCTACGTCAGAAGTCTCAGCAAGTCGCTGCTGTTCGTTCTCGCGATGGTGACTATCGCTTGCGAGGACCCGCTGGATATCTGTGCCCCGATTGACGACCGGATTGGCTTCTTCTCTCAGGGGGACTGTGTGTTCACGCGTGCCCCGTTCTTTCGCGGGCACGAGTGGATCACCTACTTTGGCAACGAGCAGTTGAGCGATGCCGACAGTTTCACCCCAAGTCAGGTGGAGTGGATGGCTTTGGGCAATCGAAGGGTCGACTACCCGAAGGAACTCTTGGTGCATCTCGACAACGGCGTTCTTGCATACGTTCGCTCCATCACCGCTCACACTGAGCAGATCGAGGTGCAGCCGCACCACTTCCTGCTCGGTGAGCGAGATTCCGAAGAGGAGGCTGCGCGCAAGTCCCGACGTCACATCTTTGATACCACACTCGATGCACTGCGCCTGTGGACCGACAATCGGTCCCGCTCCTTGACGCTGCTCGGGCGCGCTCAGCATGCGATTCAGGATTCCTTCAGTTCTGCGCATACCGTCCGACGCACGGACGACGAACTCTACGGCGCGACCAATGAGGAAGGTCGGGTCATGGGAAGGGATGGTGGCCTGGATGGCGACTCGGAAAGCAGCGCCGTTGCTCCGTGTCGTGGGGCATGTGCGTGCATTCAGCGGGTCAAGGCCTACATTCGTCGCGCGCCAGGCTTCAGGGAAGGAATCCTCTATCACGGCACAGATGAGGACTCAGTGGGACACATCACGTCACAAGACTCCATCTATCGATCCGGACGGGACTGTCACCGTCCCGAAAGCGCCGGTGATGTTTGGCGGTGCTTGGATCGCCACGCCCGTCAGGGAGTTCAAGGGACGGCCGCCTACCTCTTGATGGTTCGTCAGTTGATCAACGACGGAACCGTAGGTGACGACCTGCAAGACGAAGAGGTTGTTTCGGCCTTCGAACGATTCGAACGGGAACACCTGACGTTTTGTGATGCGCTCTAGGTCCGGTCGCGAGCTTCTCAGTGTGCCCTTCTCCGTCAATGCGCTTTTGCGCGTCATCGCCGTACTGTGCTTGGGATTGTTGGTGGGCTGCCGAAAGGAAGGCAAAGCATGCGAGATCTCGGGGACGCGAGTCGAGTTCGTCACCGGATCGAGGCTGGCTTCTGGAAGTCCCGGCCACCTGACGCTGGCGTCGGGGCAGCTTGCAGACTGCGATGCGAACGAGTACGCGCAGACACAGAAGGACATTCGAGAGGCACTTGGAGTCTTCCCCGTAAGACTGCCGAAACTCACTGTGCACGTTCGGCCCGAGATCCCCCAAGAACACGGTGCCCTTGGACCCATCGAGGTACACGTGGGCAGCCGGGAGGTGCTGCTCTCCGTAGTCGGCACAGGGCTAGGGGTGCGCCCATGGGTGCACGAGTTGGCGCATGTGATTGCTCGCCCCGCGCCCGTAGCGCCGATGGCACGCCGGATCTGGATCACCATCGAGGAGGCGTTTGTACAGGTTCTGGAGGTGCGCCTGTTGGGTAAGCGCAAGGGCACCCCCGAGCCGGCGACCCCGGCGGAGCTCCTGCCCTGGGAGATGTTGGCCGAACCGCAGTACGACCCACATTGGCTAGCCGAGTCGTTGGTCGTTCAGCTAGAAAGCATCCAGGCTCTCGATGTCGATACGGTCGTGTCGTGCCTCGTCGGCTCGGCCGCAGAATCCGATGCGTTGGCCTCGTCGCTCAAAACTGCGGTCGCCCAATACGGGGATGGTTGCCCGGCGGAGGTTCGCCCCGACGTGCGGCGAGCGCTCCGGGGCTGGCTGCCCGAATCTCTGGGTCCAAGTGAGTAACCAAAGCCTCACGTCAGCGCATGGACTCGCGTCGGGGACAGGGGGGCTTGCCGTCGTCGCCCGTCAGTGTTTCCGCTGCTGACAAGGAACTGTCAGCGACCAACGAGGTGGCTCTAGACTGTTTGGACTACGACTGTAGCCTGAACTCGGCCTGGATCGACGTGTGGGTTCACAGGACGACGGACAAGTACTAGAGTCTGCGCCGTGAACCCCCATCGCCAGCAGTTACTACTCACCCTCTTTCTCGGGGTCGCTCTCGCTGGGTGCACTGTACACCACAGCCGGCAAGCGTTGCTGCTGCATCCCCGCTCAGGCTACGAAACGCCATCGCCTGATGCGCGCTTCATCACAGAAGAGGACAGCGGGCTGTCTGTCCTGGGGCTGTTCGTCGTCGCGGAGCCGGACCACTACTCCGTCCTGCTCGAACGCGCTCGGAGGGACCATCGCTGTTCCAAGCTGATGTATCCCGAGTTCGACTTCTACACGGATCATTGGATCCTGGTCGCTTTTCCCATCAGTCGGGTGACCTTGGTCTGCGAACCCGAGCGCGCGGCGGAGGAGGCCAGTGACTCGGGGCAGCAGTAGTCACAGGCGTGCGCTCATCGCACTGTTCACTGTCGTCCTGCAAATAGCCTGGGCGTCAGAAGCGGCGGCCCAAGCGAGGGGTCCAGGTCTCGAGGATGAAGTGCGCCCTGTCTTGCCGCCTACGTGGAAGCTGCACGCCGACGGGTACTGGTGGCCCACGGTCTTCGCGGAAAAGGGCAGTACTCGTCATAGTGGTCCGCGGACTCTCGATGACACGCGGCTTGGACTTTCGCTAGCCTACAGGCGCGGAGTCTGGGGACCTCACATACGCATCGCGGTGAGCCCAAACATCGTCAACTACCAGAACGTCGCGGCAATGAGCGGAGCTGGCCTTCGAGCTCACTTTTCACTCTTTGGCTATCCGGTGAGCTGGGGGATGGGTGCACACGTCGAGACCCGCCTGAGGGATAGCTTGTGGTTGGTTTACGGTACACCGATCGAGCTGGGGGTGCCTTTCTATCGCGGCCGCAGTGCCGAGTTCTATGTCTTTTTCGGTGCGCGACGCGCCGTTCACGGTGAGCTCATCAACTCGTTCTTGCTGGATCCAAACGGGTACGACAACGAGAAGTCGCGGGAGCAGCTCGACATTCTGCGCCATGATCGACCCTGGCAACTGTTCGTCACACTCGCCTTCGGACGGAGGGTGGAGTGACCTCGACCCTGACCCGGACGGCTGCGAGCTTGGCTGCAATGGCGATGTTGTTATTTAGCCAGCTGGCATTGGCCAAGGACGTGGGGATCAACACGCCGTCCGGCCGTCGCACTTACACGAAGACCGAACGTTTCGAAGAGTTGGTTGACCACCGACAACGGATCTTGGTTTCAGAAGTCGCCGTTGGTCTTGGGCCAGAGGGAAACCTAGCCATCCTGTTGGGATGGCTGAACTTCCCCATTCGACATCTCGATCTCTACGCAGGGTTTGGCGTCGAGGGGAACCCTGCGGTCCAGTATACGTTGGCCACCCGATACGGCTTCAACTTCGACGGGGTCCGCCCCTACATCGCTTTGGGTTATCTCTACAAGGACACCTACGCGGTCGGCATCACCTCGCGAAATGCGTTCCTCGAGATCGGACATACGTGGGTCCTGCATCGCACCTACCGCTTGTCGTTGGGTGGCGGCGTCCGTCATGTGTTGTCCAGAAGGATTGCCGCCGATTCACTGTTGGCCGAGCCCGACACGGATCGCGAGTTGCTGGACGAGCAGTTGCAAACGGCGGGACGCTGGATCCCTCTGGTGGCGCTCCGCTTCAGCAGGGCTTTCTAGATCCGGGTACGTCCTCGCCGAGCGTGCTGACTTGGGGTCGGCAACGTAGGCACGCTGCCTACCTCGCCACGCTAGTACGTCCGTCTCACCGCTCGTGATCCAGGCGGGCTGTGCCAAACAGGACCACGACGCTCGCGCGACAAGGTGGTGGTACGGGCTATCGTGAATCAGAAGCACGTTCGGTCCCTCGCTGGCATTGGCTTTTGGGATCGAGGCTTAGGTTTTCGTGGACCTTGCCGCTCTGTCCATGTGGAAGTGAACCAGAAGTTGCTCAGTTCCTTACCTCACGCAAGGACAGTCCTGCTGGTTGACGACAACGTCTACTGGACGGACACGCTCGCCGCCGTGCTCCGGCAGGCGGGCTACGCGGTCAGCGCGGTGCGTGATGGTCTCGAGGCGATGGAGCGCCTGCGGACGAATCTGCCCGACATTCTCGTTACTGACTATTTTCTGCCGAACCTCGATGGGGGCAAGCTGTGCCAGTTGGCGAAACGCTTGGCAGCCGATCTGCACATCACCACCATCATTCTCACCGGCGGAGCCGATTCGAATTTGTCGCGGCGACCATCGCCCCACGCGGATGCGGTGATCGCCAAGAACACGACGGATGTCGTCAGCAGGGATCTGCTGCGGACACTATCCGAACTGCAGCGCGAAGTATCTCCGTCAGAGGGGATGACCGAAGTCATTGGGCATAAGCGGCTTCGTCCTCGCGCGCTCTCGACCAAGCTGCACGCGCTCAAGCAACACCTGGATGCGCTGCACGAAGGCATCGGCGACGCAGTGATAGGGGTCGACGCCGAGCGTCGTATCTACTTTTTGAACTCCATGGCCGTCGACCTGTTGGGTGTGCCCGAAGAGGTGGCCCTTGCCCGCAGGGTCGATCTCGTGCTCGGCATTGATCCGACGCACAACGTCATGCGGCGGATTGACGAGGTGTTGGAGAAAGACGTCAAGTCGATTCGCCCCCTGGCTCTGGAGTGGCGCTCATTTTCGCTGCGGGTCACCGTCTCCCGCCTGAAGAACCCGCTCGGTGAGGATTCGGTGCTCCTCATCGCCCGCGATATCTCGGACATCGTCGCCGCCGAGGCGGAGCGTGCATCGCTCAATGCCCAGCTTCACGCCGCCGACAAGATGCGCAGTCTGGGACAGATGACCGCCGGCGTGTCTCATGAGATCAACAATCCCCTGGCCGCGCTGCTACCATGTTTGGAGTTGCTCTCCGAGCGCTTCCAGTCCGTTCGGCAGGTGCTGAGTGTGCAAAGTGCGCGCAGCGCGGAACACCCAGCTGGCTTGGCTGACGCGCGCGTGGAGCGAGCACTCCTCGATATCCCAGAGTTGCTGATGGACGCCCAAGCAGCAGGCAGGCAGATCAAGGCGGTTGTCGCCGAGATGCGCTTCTTCGCTCATCCAGGAGAGAGCAAGGGCGAACGTGCGCAGCTCGACGCCGTGCTCAACGAAGCAATCGCGCTCGCGTCACGCGAAGTGCGATACAAGGCTCGTCTCGAGCAAGACTTCGACTACACCCCCACTCTCGTCATCGACCGCGGGTTGCTGAGTCAGGCGGTGCTGAACGTGCTCATCAACGCGAGTCAGGCCATTGATCAGGCGACGGGGGACGACGACTGGATCCGGGTCAAGACCTATCGCTCGGAAGGTGGCGTCGCCATCGAGATAAGCAATAGCGGCCCACCCATTCCGGAAGACCTGACGCTCAAGGTGTTCGAGCCTTTCTATACGACCAAGGAACCGGGGGCGGGAGTTGGGCTAGGGCTCAGCATTGCCTACGAGACCGTGCGTCGTCACGGTGGGTTCATCGAGGTCGTGCGCGGGACGCCGACCACCTTCAAGATCTGGCTTCCCCTGGACACAGGCAAGGGGCTCGCGAGCGTCCCACCATTGACGGTGCCGCAGTCCGAGGGGCCGCTGTCGCTGCGCGAGCGCACTCCGGCCCGCGTTCTCATCGTCGACGATGAGCGCCTCGTTCGCAACGGCTTTCGGCGCGTGTTGGATAGACGCTACGAGGTAGCGCTTGCCGACGGCGGAGAGCAAGCGCTCGAGCTCATCGCCGAGCATGAATTCGATGTGATCCTCTGTGATTTGCTAATGCCACAAATGACGGGCATGCAACTCTATCAACGAGTCCTTGCAACCAAGCCGGAGGCGGCCGAGCGCTTCGCGTTTCTCACCGGAGGAACCGCTTGCGCCGAGGCACGCGACTTCCTGCAGCACGTTACCAATCCACGAGCCTTCAAGCCGTTGGACAACGATGAACTGCTCAACTTCGTCGAACGAGCTGTCCGCAGAGGGCGCAAGAATCGGACACCGGCCGTGACCGAGCCGGCAACGGCCACTGGCAGCAGCTAGCCACCCAAGTCACTGGGCGGGGCAGGCTTGGACCAGCGTGATGTACCAGGGAGCGGGGTTGCCGCAGTAGCCGCACACCAGCGCGACGATCCACGTGCCATCCGCCGTGATCCCCGTGAACGGCATCCCATTCGCATCCGACAAGTCCGACAGAACCAGCTCTTCGCCGGCAACGACGGGGCCTCGATACATCTCGTCCGCGATGATTTCCAAGTCCAGGAATTGAGTTTGGAGCTCCGCAGGGCTCAGCGAATACTTCGCCACCATCACTTCTTCGATTGAGCGCTCTTCGAACTCACGGCCTAAGGCATTGGTCGCGATTTCTTCCCAATTGACGAGGATGTTCGCGGTGCCGGCAGGGACTTGCACGGGAGCGAGTGTCGTCATGTCGGCGGTGTAGCTCAGCGTTGCCGAGTCGGGCGTGATGACGACTTCGGTGTTCGTCGAGTCCGGATCCAACGAGAAGGCCTGCACCATCTTGACGCCAGCGCCGAGTTCGTAACCCTGATTGACCATCACGGTGTAGGTGTGGATAGCCGGATCGTATTCGGTCGGATCCAAGCGGGCTAGGATCTGACCTTCCCACTCGGCCTTCGCTTCCTCCGTTTCGTTCGGGTCGCGGGGCCCGTTGCCGGGCACGTTGAACTCGAAGATGCTGCCACTCGTCGCGCTTTGCAGGGTGTAGAGTGCAATGACCCCGCCACCCACGGTGTCACCCGCGCCGAGTTCGTCCGCATTGAGCTTGTTCTGCATTTCCTCGTGCGGCAGTTTCCAAATCAGGAGCGAGACCATGTCCACTCCACCCATTGGGTCCAAGTCGTGCCCCATGAAGTCCTCGGTCAGCGCGGACCAATCGAAGAAGATCTCGCTGTCCGACTTGACCACAGTGCTGGCGACCTGGATGGTGCTGCTGAACGAGTAATTGTTCGCCTCGTTCGCCATCAGGATGATGTTGCCGTCTTCGTCTGGCAGATTCGTCTGGGAGAGGCATTGTCCTGCGACTGGGGGCATCACTGGCGCGGGTTCGACGGGGCCGGCTGTGCCCGTAGTCGTCGGGACCGGCGTGGACATGCCGGAAGTGGGCGTCGCGCCCGTGGGGGGAGGCGCCGGCGCCACCCCAGTGGCATCCGGCATCACCGGCGGGGTCATTGTCGGGGCGACGGGACCCAACATGGTGGATGGGGCGTTGTTCCCCGTATCATCTGACGGTGCTTGCTCGCCGCAGGCCGAGGCGGCGCACGCTAAGAGGACTGCCAGGCAGGCAGTTGCTGGTTCGCGCAGCTTCGTCGGGGGACGAGCACGAGTTGAAGCGGCGGTCGTGGAAGCCGAATGGGTCATGATTCCGTGGTCTGGTAGTCGGTTAGTGGTGCGCCTGCTGGCGCTTCAGACGCCGGCCCGGGGCAGTCGGGATCGGCAACAATGGGTTTTCTAGCAGTGTCCATCAGTATGGCATGCGGTCGGTGGCTCTACCACCAAGCCAACCTGCAACTCTTGCGGAGAATCATTTCGGCGGTGGCCCGTACAGCGACTCGCGGAAAACTACATAGCCAAGGGAGTCCGTCGAGAAAGACTGCAGGACGTTCTTTCCTGCGTCCACCTCGACGATCGTTCCTCCGTTGGAATAGGTAACGAAGGTATTGCCGTTCGGTAGACGTTGGACGTCACCCAACGTCGCGCTGCCTCGATTGCCGTTGTACTCCCAAATCATCATTGCCGTGCTTGCGGCCTCGTCGAGCTTGTACTCCTTGATGGGGGACGGGTTACCACCCTCGTTGTTGAAGAATACGAATGTCCCGTCGGGGAGTAGGTGATGGCCATGGTTCACACTCCAGCTACCCTGGATGTGAGTTCCCTTGGGATTGTTGCCGCCGAACTGCCAGATCAGGTTGCCTTGTCTGTCGAACTTGACGAACAGGTTCGGATTGCGGTCGGACAGGACGTAGGTATCCGTTTCCGGTTGGTAGGTGATGGCGTTGCCGTGGCATTCAAAGCCGCCGCCACCGAGACCGCCACCGGGCTCGTACAACGCTTCGACGCTCTGGACGATGGTGTTGAGGGATCCATCCGGTGAGCGCTCGACGATGGAGTTGCAGCCTCCCTCCCAAGTGATGGCGGTGACGATTCCGCCTGGAGCGACCGTGAAATCATGGTGGGTGTTGCCGAGGCCCGACACATTGCCATCCACGTCCAGCCCATCCATCGAGACTCGCCGGACCTGACCGCCGCTTTCGGGGTAGTTCAGGGTCATCACGTACATGTTCTTGCCCTCCCAGTCCATGCGCGCCCGACTCGCGTTGGACGGGGCTTCTGCCCACCACACGATGTCGCCATCAGTGTCGAAGATGAACATTGGCGAACCTCCCCCTCCGCCCGCACCGGGAACGCCGCCGAAGTTGCCCAACCCTGCGCTGGTCACGATGAAGCCCTTGGTCGCTGCGCTCTCGTTGTCTTTGGTGACGTTGATACGTGGGACGCTGTTGGGAACGGGGTCAGTCGTCAGCGAAAAGACGTCGCTCGTGCACGTCTGTCCACCGCCGCTGGCAACGATTCGAAACTCGTAGTCGGTCGAGCCTTTCATACCCAACAGGAGCGTTCGGTACTCCGGCTCCTGCAGATCTACGGGTGCGGACATCGTAGGTTCTTGACCGGCGATGCCGAACTCAATCGTTGCACTCTCGACGGCGATATCCGCTCCCCACGTAACGATGCCGACGGTGCCGATGGCACTGCTGAGCTCGTGGCTCACGTCGAAGGTACAGTTGCCCATCCCAGCGGGGGGCGTCTCCTCAGGGCCGGGCTGCACCGGCACCACGGGCTCCTCAGCCGGCCCAGGCCCTTCCACGGGCGTCGTGGGGACTGGGGCAGGCGCGGTGCCGCTCGCTGGAGGGACGGGATCGGTTGTGGGTGTGGTGGGAACCACGCCGGGAGTCGGCGTCACAGTAGTGGTGGCGGCTGGGGTGGGGGTTGCGGCTTGTGCCGGGGTTGTCGTCCCGGGCGCGATCGGATTGGTACCAACACTTGGCGTGCCGACGGCTGCAGGCGGAGTGGCTCCGCTGGCGGTGGGCATGGTGCCCGTTCCACCGGTCGCTGCAGGCATGGCGAGGTCTGTGCCGCCGTCAGCGGTGTCTCCGCATGCGGGCAGGGCAAGAGCCAGGGCGATCGAGGCGACGAGGCGTCGCGATGATCCTCGCGCTGTCGGCATGCTGCCGTAGGTATCGGAAATCGAGGGGCTTTGGTCGCTCATTCGCTTGTACATCCTTGTCATCGTTGGGCTGTTGACCCGGTGGGATACCGGTCATCGGGGCATCAGCGCTGCCGCTCCCGTTCAGGCCACGGCACGTATGCTGAGGCCTGCCGTGAGATATTCCCTGCACAAATTGCCCAGATGCTTCGGGGTTATCTGGGAAACCTGGAAAATTCTCTCAGCTGGGCTCCTTGCGGGACAGAGCGCCTACTTGCAAGCCGACTGCCCCGCCAAACCGTGCGCAATAGAGCGCGCGGCGCTGCCTCGAGCGATCTGTTGAGTCGCGCTGTGAATCGGTGCCGAGAGGCGATCCGGACGAGGCCAGATAGGGCGCCTTGCACGTCGCGTGACTGGTTACCGTCTGGGATCAGGAAGCAGGATGCTCCCTGGGCGCTTCCTCGCCTTCGAAGTGAGATGGAGGCTCCAGGATACCTGGTTGCTGACTACAACTCCGTCGCTTCGATGCGGCGATTGAGCTGTCTACCTTCGGTCGTGTCGTTGGAAGCGATTGGCTGCTCGTCGCCGTATCCAACCGCCGTGACCCGGCTGGCGTCAATGCCCTTGGAAACGATGTAGTCGCGACACGCCTTTGCGCGCTTCTCGGACAGCACCTTGTTGGCGTTGGCGTCGCCAACGTTGTCAGTATGCCCGGAAATCTGAATTCGCGCGCTCTTCTTGTGAGTCATGTACTCGACCACCCCATCGAGCCTCGGAAAGGATTCCGGGCGCAGCGTGGCCTTGCCGGTGT
The DNA here is from genome assembly GCA_050298815.1 of Polyangiaceae bacterium. Classification (GTDB taxonomy): domain Bacteria; phylum Myxococcota_A; class Polyangia; order Polyangiales; family Polyangiaceae; genus SZUA-265. Next base: position 264,535 of record JBNKUV010000055.1, on the reverse strand, counting down.
CGAACAGGACCCCCTCGAGCACGAAACGCTCTTCTTCTTGCTCTTTGTCGTAACGTTTGTAGCGCAGCGTGAGCTTGATGTTCTGGTTCGGTTCGTCCGTTACGGGAACCGACGCCGCAACGTCTTCTCTTCCCAGGCTGAGGTAGATGAGCCTGTACTTCTTACCAACCGGAACCAAGACTTCGGCGTAGCCTGCTGAGTCCGTTTCTTTCGTGTAGTACTTGGTGCCGTCGGGTGCTGTCATCGAGATGACGATGCCCTCGATGGGACCCTTGTCCTTGTCGACGACGAAGAACTTCATGGCGGCCTCGGTCGCCGTGGGTTTGATCTTGGACTCGCTCGCGCCACGTGCATCTTTGGCGGTGTCCGAGTTTCTTAGGATGAACGCGTTCTTGTCCGCCGGCTGCGCGTTGGCACCGTCATCATCGGCGCTCGTCGGTGCTGGTGTGGCCGCGGGTGCCGCTTCAGCGGCGGGGCCGACACTCTGGTCGTCGCCCGGTGCCGCCGAGGGAGACTCTGCGGGTTGCCCTCCACCGCAGGCGAATGAGAAAACGGCTACCATGGTGGCGCAGATGTGACGCATTGGACTCATACCTCCCGAGTTTGGACGGGTCGCAGGCTACCACAGAACGGTCACTTGGGGACGCTCGGGCGAGACGCCGAGGGGGACTTCGGACTTTCTTCTCCTGGGCCGAACTCAGGGCTCGTTCAGCGGGACGCTCTCGAGACTTCGTGGAGTGAGCTCAGTCGAGCGAGCTCAGTCGTGCGCCCTGAGTCTTGACACCCCACTCGTGACGTCACTTGGTAGGCCGGTGCTCGCCGTAGTTGCTCATTGGGAGAACGTTGCGTTTGGCCCGAGCTCGATGCTCTTGGTCAGTTCGTCTTCGGTCAACGCCAGATCGTAGATCCTAAACTCGTCGTAGATGCCGTCGAAGTCAGGGGCATAATCCTCCAGCGAACGACCCAGACGGTTGTATTTGTCGTCGAGTTGGGTCAGCGACCAGCTCAACCAGGAATTGCCGACCAATTCTCCGTCGAGGTACAGGCGCAGCTCGTTGTTCTGAGCGTCGACGACCAGCGCGATGTGCACGCGCTGATCGTCCGGCAACGGTTCGTCGACGCGCAGGAAACTGGCGGCCTCCACGCCGTACTGACTGTAGCTGACAGTCAGCGGTTGGTTCCCCGAGCGCGTACTCGTTGATGAACTCGGGGATAGGTAGAGATACGACTGTGGTCGTTGACTCGCAAAGCCCGTCGATAGTCCACCGAAATCGAAGACTCGCTGCTCAGCATCGCCGCCATGCCATTCGAGCCAGAACTCGAAGGTGGCGGTTTCGAGCTTGGAGATGATTCCAGCGGGCAGGTTCAGGTAGTCGCCGGAGCCGCTCAGGCGGAGCTCACCGTCCCCAGAAAGCTTGGTCCCGACGACGGTGCCATCGGCGCTCCCAATACTGTCGATAGCGGTGGCGCCGTCACCGTCGAAGCTGTAACGATGCACCAGAGAAACCTCGAGTACGCTGCACACCGCATCCGATTCGAAGCCGCAGCCGCACGCCCCGCGCTCACTTTGCTCAGGCCACTCGGGGCACTCGTCGGTGTCCGATTCTTGTTCGCTGCAGTCGGAGCATCCGGCGTCCTGCTCGGAGCTGACTGGGCCAGCGTCTTTGGCAGAGTCTGCTCCGCCGTCCTGGTCGTGCGTCGCTTCGCCGTTGTCAACGGGACTATCGTCGGTTGGCGTGTCCGTCGGAGGTACCGCTGGGGTTGCGGGCTGGCCTTGTTCAGCACCGGGCTCTGGCGGAGCCGAGTCCTCTGACGGGTCGACGTTGGCCACCGCGGGGTCATTCAACACGTCCGTTTCTACTCCGTCCTCGGGAGGGACGTCCGTTGCGCCGAGCAAGTCGGTATCGGTGGAGTCGTTCGAATTGGATGGCGCAGAGATGTCTCCGGGAAGTGTGGGTGTGGCCGACACTCCTACCAGATTATCGCTCTGGGCATCGAAACGCCCGCCGCCGCAGCCGGCGAGGCTGAGCACGGCAGACACGCTCAAGACGACTGCAACTCGAAGCCCACCCATCCCGCGCGGCCGGCAAGGCGCTACGGACGGCGGAGCTAGGAGACTTTGGTCGCTGAATCTTCGTTGGTGCATCTGGAGCTCGTGGTCGTGCCCCCGACCCATGTTGTAAGATACTTGGGTCTCGGGCGCTCGCGCTGGATGAACGGTGCACCAGTTCGGTACCGAGTCCGAGTTCTCTCTCGTGTGGTGACGTTCCGGAGTGACCTTTCAGCGTTTCGTTACAGTACCTCCCCCGAAGGGAGGCGCGCAGCCTTTCGAAACTGAACGCTCACTTTGGGCAGGTAGGCAAGCGAGGCGCGAAGCGCGCACGTCGCTCTTTGGAGCCCGCGCGATGGTACGCGTCCTGTTCGTCCATCGTGCCGCGGAGTAATCGAGCCAACGCTCTCGTCCGTTCGGGGGCGGACTTCGCCAGATCATGCAACTCAGCTGGATCAGCGTCCAGATTGAACAGGAGTTGGCGGCCTGTTGCCACGTCACGGATCAACTTGTACGGCCAGCAGACGATGCCCTCGACGCTGCGCAGCCCTTGGATGTTCAAGAGGATGGCACGGCGCGATTCGATGGGCTCACGCTCCCGCAACAGGGACGTCCCTTGATGCGCGGGATGCGCGGGTACGCTCAACGCACTCAGGAGTGTGGGCAGAACGTCCAACGTGGAGGTCGCGTTCTGGGAACTGCCCGGCGCGATCCCCGCTGGCCAGTGGAAGATCAGTGGTACACGTGCTTCAGATTCGTACAGAGTCCGGCCATGCGTTACCATGCCATGCTCGTGAAACATCTCTCCGTGGTCTGAAGTGATCACCCACAGCGTGTTGTTCAGCTCTCCTAGGTCAGCAAGTGCGTCTCTCATCCGCCCGATCTGGACGTCCACGTATGCCAAGGCGTTCTTGTAGCGGTTCCTAGCTACTTGGTCGTCTTCATCGGAGTAACGCAGGTAGTTGAACGACCTTGTGGGCTTGTCGGGCGCGAACTGCCGGTGGGCCTCAGGAGGAATCCGGTAGGGGAAGTGAGTCGCTTGAAAATTCACATAGAGCGACCAGGGCTCTGACCGCGCGCGTATCCAGTCGATGGCTTGGGTGGCGGTTTCGTGGTCGGGCACCACTTTTTCACTGATGATGTCGATGTGCTCACCCCGGTAGCTCCGTGCGTCGATGAAATGGGTGTCAGTGCCTGTGTCTTGGAAGCGAAACATGCCTTGCCACGTCTCGTCTTGGCTCGAGATGGTGGCCGTGGCGTAGTCGAAATGGTCGAGGGCGTCGTGCAGCAGGAAACGCGGGTAGTCGAGCCGTTCGTAGGTATCGAGACCCCGACCACGACGCGGGAAGAGGGAGGACAGCACCGCCATCTGGGCGTAGTTCGAGTGCGTCGCGGTGGTCCAGGTACGCTCGAAGGAGAGGGCGTCGGCGGCCAGGCGATCCAGGTTCGGCGTTACTCCCCCGTGCTCTCGCAGATAGCCGAGGTACTGCGTCGAGACGGACTCGAGCATCAGCAGCAGGACGTTCGGGCGCCGCCGCGGGTGAGCTGTCCCTCGCCAAATCTCTTCGCTCTGCCGATGGGGGCCTGGTTCAGTGACGCGTTCCACGGCCTCTTGGTGCGCCAGGGAGGCCACCATGCGTTCGAACGACGAGTAGAACGCGAGTTCGGGAGTCGTCGCCCAGACTTCGTGCTCGAATGACGGCTCGTCGAAGCCTTCGAAGCCGACGACCGCAATCAGGGCCGGAGCGCCCAAAGATGCAGTGAGCAGGCGCTTGGGGCGGCTCGGAGCAGCCGTTGTCACAATTTCCCGGCCCAAAGCCACACAGAGGCCGAGCCACAAGACCAAAGACAACACGACGATCCCGAGGAGTGTCATCGCGTGCCCGCTCAATGCTGCACCCGAGACGTGCGCGAAGCTGTTGAGGGTGAATTGCAGCGCGCCGTACGTGAGGTACGAGCCCGAGTGCACGCAGAGCACCGCGGATACCAAATGGGCCAGCAGTGCGCCGGCCAAGAGCAAGCCCAACACGGTCGCGCTGATCCAACGCAACTTGGTGTGCCTCGCCAATGGCGCGGTTGCCAGGCCAAAACAAAGCCCGACCAAACCATAGCCGGCGGCGGTGACCCAGACGCCTGAGAGCAGGGTGCCGACGCTCACCTCCGACGCGCTCGTTTCGCTCGCGCCGATCCAATGAAGAGCACAAACGTCGGCAACGGCGAAGATCAACGAAAAGCCCAGCCCTACGGACACACAACGTCGAACCCACGGTACCGTCGAGTGAATCGTCAGCGCGTTCAGCGAAAGTCCCGCTACGGAAGGGAAGCTTGGTTTTGACGGGTTGGGCGACAGCAACGAACCGGTTGTGCGTGTGCAGCGAAGCTGCGTGGGTGCTGCGAAAGAACGTGCGCACACGAGCAGCGCAGCACGACGACAGTCACAAACGACAGGCCAATAGCGAAACCTTTGGCACTTGTGAAGGTTTTGCGCTCCCCCATGCGCGCGTGACCCGATCGGGCACACGTTCGGTGCAGCCCCGAGTGTCGCTACCTCGCGCTTGGATCACCTGGAAGTGCGCAGCAAGTCGAGAAACCGCTGCCCGTAGCGTTCGAGCTTGGTCGGCCCGACCCCCGCGATCTGCAGCAGCTCGCCTTCGCTGCGGGGCACGCGCTCGGCCATCTCTTCCAGCGTCGCGTCGTTGAAGATCACGTAGGCTGGCACTTTTCGTTCCTTTGCCAGCTCCCGCCGCAGCGCTCGAAGCTGCTCCAACAGCTCGGGGTTGTCCACCGGCGTGGGATCGGCGCCGCGCACCGTCGCCGTGCGGCGAGATGTACGCGCTTTGACCAGCACCGTGGGCAGCCCGCACACGTCGCAAGAACTGCCGCACGGGGCCATGGATTCGCCGAAGTATGCCACCAACCCCTGGTGGCGGCATTGTTGTCGCTCAGCCCAGCGAAACATCTCTCGGGCTTGAGTGCGCTGGCGCTCAGCGGCTTCGAATTCTTCGACGCTATCTGCAAACTGGTCGTACGTGCGCACTTCGCTCCAAGAATAGAAGAGCGTGCAATCACTCGGTAGACCATCGCGGCCGGCGCGCCCGATCTCTTGGTAGTAGCCTTCGACTGACCGTGGCATATCCCGATGGATCACGTAACGGACGTTGCTCTTGTCGATGCCCATGCCGAACGCGATGGTCGCACACACGACGTCGAGCTCGTCGTCACGGAACCTGTCTTGCACGGACGACCGTTCGTCGTTGTCCATGCCGGCATGGTAACTTGCTGCACGACATCCGCGTTCGCTCAAATACTGAGCGAGTGTCTCGGTGCTCTTGCGAGACAGGCAGTAGACAATGCCCGACTGTCCGGCATGCGCTTGCACCATCCCGAGTATGGCCTTGCGGACATCCTGCACGCTGCCTTCCTTGCCCTTGCGAAAGGCGTGGACGCGCAGATTGGGTCGGAAGAACGAGCCCCGGAACAGATCGATATCGTCCATTCCGAGCTGACGTACGATGTCCTGGGTGACCAGCTCGGTTGCCGTCGCCGTGAGCGCCAGTACGGGAACGTCTGGGAAGCGGCGCTTGAGTCCCGCGAGGCGCCTGTAGGCCGGACGAAAGTCGTGACCCCACTGGCTAATGCAATGGGCTTCATCCACGGCGATTAGACGTAGATCGACCTCGCTGAGAACACCACCGACACTGGCTTCGATGCCTTCGGGGGCTGCGTAGACCAATTCGTACTTTCCAGCGCGCAGGTCAGAGATGCGCTGACGACGTTCCTCCGGCTCGAGCGAGGAGTTCAGCGCCGTGGCACGAAATCCGTTTTCGATCAGGGCATCGACTTGGTCCTTCATCAGCGCGATGAGCGGCGACAGCACCAACGTGGTGCCCCCAAGCAGGCGAGCGGGAAGCTGGTAGGTCAGCGATTTACCGGCGCCCGTGGGCATGACGCCGAGGCAGTCTCGGCCGCGGAGCACCGAGCGAATGATCGCTTCTTGCCCAGGGCGAAAGGTCTCGTAGCCAAAACACTCGCGAAGCGCTTCGGTCAAATCCCGATCCTGGGCCGCTTTGACGTGGGGCGCGGACTGAGCGTAGTCTTGGAGCTGTTGGGAGAGCTGCTTCAACATGCTCAGGCCATCGGCCGAGAACAACTGCGAGTTGTGCCGAAAAATCGCTCGGAGGCGTTGGAGCTCGACTGCGCATCGTCGACGAAAGCTAGCGTCGTGCGACTGCCGTTGCCACCCGTCGTGCAGCAGCGAGATCGTCGTCGCGATCCAGTCTGCAGAGGGTAGGCCGTTGTTTTCGGCGGGGCGGGATTCGTCCATCGTCTCGTCAGCACAGCGTGATTTACGCTGGAGCGTGATGGGCGCTACCACGGAAAAAGCAGCCCCGGCAATACGCCGGGGCTTGGGGCGACCAAATAGGCCGGGGGCGGTCCGAATGTCCGCTGGATGGGGGAGGGCGTCTTAGCGCACGATCCCGGACATCATCGATTCTGCCAGATTGAAGAGCGTCAAAAACTCGGTGCGGTCCTCGTCGCGACTGGCCTGCTCTTCGGCAATCACGCGAATCGAACCCAGACTCGAGTCGTTCGCATAGGGGCTTGCCTTGAGCAGCTCCGCGAACGTTGCGATGGCGACGGCCCACTGGAAGTCCTCATCGAGATCACGGTGGCTGGCCGCCACATCCTCGGGGGCAAGGGACGACGACGTTTCGTACGCTTCATCCAAAGCCGACGCGTCCACGTCCTTGTAGCGCACTTTGACCAGCACCAAGTCTGCGGCGTCGACTTCGACTTCGCCGTCGTACGCGTCTCCGGTCTGCATCGCGGGCGCTCCGTCCGCCTCGGGCACGGTGCCGTCGGCGAGGACCAGTTCGTACAGTGCCGTGACGCGGTGTCCGGCACCGATTTCACCGGCGTCCACCTTGTCATCGCGGAAGTCTTGGTCTGCGATGGCGCGGTTCTCGTACCCCAGCAGGCGGTACGCCAAGACGAGCTCCGAGTTGAACTCGACTTGGATCTTCATGTCTTTGGCGATGAAGGTCAGATTGTCGAGTAGACGCTCCTCGACGTAGCGATCCGCCTGGTCTTGGCTGCTGATGACTCCGTAGATACCGTTGCCAGCGTTGCTGATGGCCTCCATCATGGCGTCGTTGTTGTTGCCACCGAAACCGAGGGCGGTGAAGGTGATGCCACTGCGGCGCTCATCTTCGATCAGCGCGACCAGCCCATCGGTGCTGGATACCCCGACGTTGAAGTCGCCATCGGTGCACAAGATGACGTGGTTGATGCCGCCTTCGAGGTATGCGGAGGATGCCTGGTCGTAGGCGAGCTGGATGCCGCTGGCACCGGCGGTGCTGCCGGATGCGCTGAGCGAGTTGATGACACCGCTGATGGTTGCGGAATCAGATACCGGGGTGGGCTCCAGAGCCACACCCGTGCCGCCCGCATACGTCACGATGGAGACCGTGTCTTCGGGGTCGAGCTCGTCCAAAGTTCTGGTAAGTACTCGTTGCACCAGTGGCAGCTTCTCAGCGCTCTGCATACTGCCCGAGGTGTCGATCAAGAAGACCAAGTTGGCTGGCTTCTTCTCGAATGCGGGAGGCGGTGCGCCCTGGATCCCGACACGAAGGAGCGTCGTGCCGTTTTCGAGCAGCGTCGGCGCCGCGGCCAGGTCGATGGCGAAGGGGTGTTCACTATCCTCGGCCGGTTCGGGGTAGTCGTAGTCGAAGTAGTTGATGAACTCCTCCAAGCGCACGGTCGCGGGGCCTGGAAGGTAACCCCGCTCCACGTCACGCCGGAAGATATCGTAGCTGGCCGTATCCACGTCTGCCGCAAACGTGGATAGTGGGTCGTGGGCCACGCTGACGTAGGGGTTGGTGGAATAATCGGCTGGTTCGGTCGTCGGGGGCTCTGCTTCTGGTTCGGCTTCGTCAGCGTCCGTGGGCGCTGCGGCTTCGGGTTCTGCTACTACCTCTGGCGTGAGGGCGCTAGGCGTCGCAGTGCCGGCGACGCTCTCGCCTGCACTTGCGGCGTCCTGGGCGGGAGCCGGCGCGGCGCCGGGCGTCACAGGCAGCCCCGCAGCGGATCCGGCCGGGGGCGGTGTCGCTCCCGCAGTCTGCCCATTGGGAGCGGCCGGGCCGGAGATGCCTGCCTGCTCGTTGAGTTCGCTTCCGTCTGCCGACGAGGCAGCGCCGCCGCAAGCAACGAGCCAGCCAGCGGCGGCGAGGCCGACAATCGCCGTCAGCGCCGGGTGTCTCAAAGTCTTGGAGTAGTGCATTGGGGGGTTCCTCTCTCTTGTTTCTCACTCCAGGTGTGCCGGTCTGGAGTCGGTTGGCACTGAGCCAACGCAACATGCGTGCCATGACCCAGTTGCTGTGCCATCTTGCTATATAAAATCTTGAAATAGTTTAACAAACTATTGACCTCTGACCTGATGACGGAAACCGTCATCGACCAGCGAGCACGCAATTCAGCTCGCAAATTGGCACAGATGCCATTCGGTTGGCACAAGACGGCGCCGCTCGTGAGAGCGGCCCCGGCAGCGCCCGACACCCCCATGGGCTGGAGCAACGGTGCGCGTGTCTGAGGACACCAACTCGCATGGCGCGGAGAATCACTCGGGACGGCGCACCCTCCACGGGTCCCCACCGAACGCCAAACTCATTCTGCGTGCGGAAGGCGAACGGCGGCGCGTGTCGCATCCGGTTGCGGTTCGACTCAGCCTTGGTTAAGTGAGGTCCATGGAGTGCACGACGTGTGGTGCCGGGCTCTCGTCCACAGATGAACGATGTCCCTATTGCCACACCGCAACTGCTCATGGCCAAGAGGCCATGCTCGCACGCAAGCGCCACGCCCAAGAGCAAACGCGAAAGCACGAGGATGCGGCACGCCGCAGGCGCGAGCAAGTACGCACACAAGTCGACCGCACTTCCGAACGCGCATTTCGCTGGTTGGTCAGAGGCCTGCTCTTCGCAGGGCTTCCCAATTTGGTACTCGGTACCTGGGCCATCGCGCGGGCGAGAAAGCACCGCGTCGGTGTTCCGCTGCGCGCGATTGTCGCCGTGGTCGTCGGCGTGATCCATCTTGGTGTCTTCGTCGTCGCAGCGAAAGTCGGAACTGAGCAATACCGACGGTATCACGCTCGCGTCGACGGTTTGGACCGAGAGGCGGAGCGCAGACGACACGACGAAGCCCTCGATGCATTGTCAGCGTGTGTCCTCGTCGAGCAGCAGCTGGTTCATGAGCCCCTGGTTGGGATCGTGTCGTCTGCGACCTGCAACGGACCACTGGAGGAGCGCGGAAACTTCGCCTTGCTTCGAGGCGTCACGGTTGGGCGTCTACTTCAGAAAGAAGAGGGGGCTGTTTGTCTCAGAAGGGGCAGCGGTGGCTGGCAGGCAGGCGAACTGGCCTCGGCGCCCCGATGCGGTCAGACGAATGTGGTGGATCGGCAGGCGGATACCTCAACGAAGAGGCCGCTGCCCAAGCTCAAGCCCAAGGCGCCTGCCAACGGCGGGCGAAGTGGCCAGATCACCATCGACCAGCCCAAGCCGGCACTGCGCCCAAAGCCATGAGCATGGCCGGAGACCCTTCGGCCCCATCAGTCATCGCCGCGAGCGCTCCGCTCAGTCCTGCCTGGGCGCGCCTGTTGGGCGAAGCGCGTGGACTCGACGTGAGATGAAGATCGGCGGCCCGCCAGACGTCGGCCGTACTATCACGCATGGCCCGAGGCTGTAGCCCTCGGTCAGGTCGGACCAAGGAATGAATGTGCCGGGTTGTACGGAAGTGCCGAAGTGAATGTGCAGTCCGCGTTCGTCGGAGCCAACGCTGCTGAGACCAGACGCGATGAGTCCTATCATCACGGGTTCCGTTCGCGTGTTGTCGGGAGGATTCCCTTCTGCGGGATACCGCTCACGCAGCCGTTCATATCCAACCAGCCGTCCCATGCCGAACTGAACCTTGCTGAACAACCAGACCATCCCCAGCGGGAACGCGATGCATAGGGCGACCAACTTGAACAAATCACCAAGGTCTGTCATCGGTCGTCTCCTCGTGCGCCGACGAGGGATCGAACCGCGTTGCCCAGCGTGTCGGCCTCGAGGCAGAGCCCAACGGTGATCGGTCCCACGGCGACGCTGGCGCAGTACTCTGTATTGCGATCGGCGTCGGCATCACGTGTTCCGAGGCTACCGGCGAGTCCAGGACCCGCCGCCAACCCTGCCACCACGCTGTTTCCAGCGTTTTCGTAGCTCACCTCGACGGCGAGGGACGAGGCGGTGGCGCCTGCGTTGATCCCGGTGCTGCCATCGGGATTGTGGATGCCGTAATGCGCCTCGATCTCCACCATGCGCAGGTTCACAGCTTCTTGCTCACCGCGCAAGGTGCCACGAGCCACCGCAGCCTGGGCTTCACTCTGGTCGCCACCTTGAATCGAGACACTGGCGATTTCTGCGCTCAATTGGCCTTCGCTGCCTTTGAGCATGGCGAGCTCCGCGTACATCGAGCGTTGGTCTTGGGTGAGCCCAGCGCTCGCGTGAGGAAGTTCGAACGCCTGCATGCTGGCAGTGCGCTCGGCGTTGCTGTTGTCCGTCGTCGTGGCTCTGCTGGTATCGGTGTCGGTGGACGCCTCGGTGGTCGCCTGTTCTGCGACGAAGAGCGCCAGGGTTGGCTTCGAATGGCTCGAGGCGAGCAGCTCGACGCCTTCTGACAGCGCTGGGGGCAGCTCGCAGCTGTTGACGGCACCCTCGCCCTCGGTAGGCGCAGTGGTGGTTGTCGATGGGGCCTGTGCGCCCGCATTTCTGGCGCTCTGGGCGTCGTACTGGCTCTGGGGTGACGAGCTGTTTCGTTGGATGGGGTCAGTCATGCAACTCGGCTCGGACGGTTTGCAGGCGGGTTGCCAGAAAACTCACCTGCGGGCAGGCAGCCGTTCGCCCAAGTTGGATCGCCGCTCACACCTTGCTACACTCGGGACATGCCTCGTGGCGTCCAGCTTCGGAGACAGAGTGCGCGTCGCGCACTCTGCGTCTCGGCCTGCTCATTGCTTGCGATTTCCGCGTGTGGCGAACGGGCTCCCGATGAGGATGACCTGCCGAGCGCTTCGGAGCCCGCGCCCACCTCACCGGTGCCTGCCGCCACGAGTCCAAGCCCGTCGGCGTCACCTACGCCCGCCGCGTCCACGCCCGCCGCTCCAACGACGCCAGTGACGCCGACGTCACCAGGCACCACGCCGACGCCGACAGGGGGAGGCGGCGGCTCGGGTGACGCCCTCTCGTGGTATTCCACCTGTGGCGATCCGGTGTGTGGACCCACGCCCACTGAGCTGGGTCTGCCCGCGTGCGTTCCGGGGGTGATGGAGGGCACTAGCTGCACGACGGCCGACGAGCGTTGCGATGCCAACCTCGGCTGCGGTGCTGCACTGATCTGCGCCGCGAGCGACCCGAAGCTAGCGCCCGGTGGGTGTCCCATCTCGCGCGCGCAATACAAGACGGACATCGAGTACCTGACTGCCGCCGACCGTGCGGTTCTGGCCGAGCAACTGCTCGCGACACCCCTGGCCACGTACCGCTACAAGTCGAGCCCGAGGGGTGCTTGGCAATTGGGGTTCATCATCGAGGATGTCGAACCGAGCCCCAGCGTCGACTCGCCGCGCGACCGGGTGGATCTCTACGGGTACACGAGCATGGTCGTCGCGGCGCTTCAGGAGCAACAAGAGCGCATCGAGCGCTTGGAAGCACAAGTGGAGCAGTTGCAGGCCACCTGCCGGCCATAGCCGACAACTGAGTCGTCTGACGTTGCTGTCCCGTTGCGGGGCCATCAAGCGAGCAACTCGTACCTGGCACAACCGTCACTGCTGAGTGCGCAGTTCGTACTTGCCCCAACCGTCACTGCCGACGAAAGCGAGCAGTTCGTACCTGCCCCGACCGTCACTGCCGACGCGAGTGCGCAGCTCGGGTCCGGCTGAACGTGTCGCATCCCGCGCGGTGATCAGCTTGGAGCTATCCGAGGCGTCACCGCCGATGCAAGCGAGGAGCTCGGGGTCTGCTCGCTTGCGGCGCTGTTGCTCAGTTGGGCATCGAACAGCTGTGGCTTTCGTTATTGGGTTTGGGGGATTTGGCGGCGCGTTCCGCCAGCAGTCAGCCATCGCGCGGCGTCCCCGAGTCCGTCGCGCCGAAAAAACGCCCGCGTCCTCCAGAAATTACGGAACTGCCCGAAGCGCCGTCCGACGTCTGGACATTCAAGCGGCAAAGCCTGCCGCCACATCGCGAAAGGACCAGCAATGACCAGAGACATCGCCAACGAACTCGCAGCTGTCGAGCGCCAGCTAGCAACGCAGGACCGCCTCCTCGCTGAAGTCACCCACGAGCTATCGAGCATGCCGGAAGGCGTGCAAATCGCCCTCGACGACCAGTGGAAAGACGACTTCGAGCGCGCCACCGAGGTTCGCCAGGCGCCCGCCCCGATCCCGCAACTCACGCTCGTTCGCGTCTGAAGCGCGCCCGAGCCAACCCTCCACCGACACGAACTCAAACAACAAGGAACAAGAACGATGACTGCCATTCAATCCGACCGCACCAATCTCATCGCGCACAGCGACATCCTCTCGAGCGGTGTTGCGAGCGCGGGAAACCTCACCCCCGAAGCACTCATGATGTACCTCTCCGAGAGGCTCGGCAGTGTGGATGACCAGATCAACACCATCATGGCCAAGCAAAAGGCGACGGAGAACGCACGTAAACACGTGGCCAACATTCAGGCCATCTATTCCGGCAAGGAGGAGGGGGAGCAGCTCACCCCCGACGATCAAGTCAAGATCATCGAAGAGCTGGCGGCGATGGAGGACCCGAAGCTGGCCGACAGGTTAGCGGCCGATCTGGGGCTCACCCTGACCGGAGCCGAGCCTGAGCTGAGCGATGAACAGCAGGCCGTGATTGAAGCAGCCAAAGGCATGTTTGGGACCTTTCTTGCGGACGCCCCAGGGGACACGGCAGAGGATGGCACCGAGCTCGACCAGGCCACGTTGGACCAGGCAAAAACCGTCCTCGACAACACCCTCAAGGAGTTCGAGTCCAGCGCTTCTCTCGACATGATTCAGCTCCAGTCGCTGATGAGCGCCCGCAACACGGCGATCTCCCTCGCTACCAACATGATGTCCGCGGTCGGCAAGGGCCTCGAGTCGATCGTCGGCAACATCGGGCGCTGATGAACCCACGAGTCCACGACGACACCAAGAGAGGACCATCACGATGTACCATCCGACAACACCCCCGCGACCCACGCCGCACGCGGTAGCGGAGCGGCTTTACGCCAATGCCTACGCGGCACTGGGCGAAGGGCGCACCCAAGACGCCTTGCAACACTTCATTTTGATGACAGGCGTTGCGCCCTTCGATGAACGCGCCTGGGTTGGGCTTGGGGCCAGCCTCGAACAAAAAGGGGAAACACGACGTGCGCTGAAAGCCTACGAAAGTGGCGTCAGCGCGGCTCCGCACTCAGTGTTCTGCAAGTTGGGCCAGGCGCGAACCTTGTTCCAACTCGGCGAAGTGCAAAAGGCTCATCGTCTGCTCGACCAAGCCGAAGTGGACGCGAACGCCACCACCGAAGTGCAACTCATCGACCAGCTGCGAGGTGAGCTGTGAGCGGCCAAGCACCGGCACTGATCCTCACTCTGCCGACACCGCTCCTTCCGGCCCAAGCCGCCGCAGCGCAACGGGTGCAAAACCCCGCCCTCGTCGGTCTCTCACCGCCGCTAGTCAGCCCAGGTGAACCATCGGATGTACTAGGCATGTTGATGGCGCTGATGGAGCGTCTGGCAAGTCAAGGTGTTTCCGAGACGAGCCAGTCCATCCGCGCCAACCAAAACAAGCTCGCCGAAGCCATGGACAAGTTCCGGGCGAAGATGGAGGAGATCGCCCGCAAAGCAGAGAAGGCCGAAAAAGACGACGGCTGGGGCTTCTTGGGAGATATCTGCTCCGCAGTCTGCGACTTCGTCGGGGACATCGCGGGTGAATGCTTTGGCACGCTCACGGAGGTGTCCGTCGACTGGGCGCGTGGCGGTTTCGACGTCATCATCGGGCTCTGCAAGGGCGGCAACCTGGAGGCGCTGCTCAATCAGGAACTCCAAGACCTCACCTCACAGGGCGACGTCTCGGAGACCATCAAAGGCGCAACCCGCGGCGTCACGGATTTTTATCGCGACGCGCTCAACGCCTACACCGGTATGCTCGAGGACATCGCCGCCGGAAAAGATGTGTTCGACTCGATGAAGGACATGGGCACGGACATGTGGAATAGCTTCGTCGACACCATCATCGAGAACGAGGACGTCATGGAGGTGTTGGGTACGGCGCTCAAAGTCGCCGCCGTGGGTGCGGCGGTCGCGTCGGGGGGCTTGCTCGGTTTGGCCGCAGCCGGTCTCTTCGCACTGTCCACGGTCGACCAGCACACGGGTCTTTGCAATGAAGTCTTCGGCGAAGAAGCAGGCCCGTGGGTGAGCCTGGGCATCAGCGTTGCAGCTGCCGTCTGCCTTGGGTTCGCCGGTACGACGGATGGCAGCGTGCTCGGTAACTTCAAGCCGATGGAGTGGCTCAACGACAGTGGTGTCCAGGACACGGTGAGCGGTCTGCGGGCGGCATCATCGATGATCGGCGGAGCTCTTGCCGTTGGGCAGGGAGTACGGGCCATTCAAGTCGGTATTGAACAAAAAGAAGCCGCAGATGACAGCGCCGACTTGATGAAGATCATGAATCTGATGGCCGCCATTCAGCGAACCATCGACGCACTTTTGTCTGAGGCGGAAGAGAAAACCGAAAACCGGGATCGCATCCGCGAAGGCGGGGCAGAAGTCTATCGGCTCGAGGGGCAGAGTCTCGAACTGGCCGTATCGGGCCTGCGCGCTTGAACGACCACACGGAACACGAACACGATTGGAAGAAGCAATGACGACGATTGAATCCACCAACACAATACAGCACCCATCGCTGATCCCAGACCAAGAGCAGACCTCCGCCCAGTTCGGTGGGGATACAGCAGCCGAACTAGCTGCGATGGTGTTTCTCTTTGCCAGGGAGCGCCGCCAAGACGCTGCCGAGCAGCGGGAATTGACCGAACAACGAATCGAAACCGCGGAGGCCGAGCAGGTCGATGAGCTGCACGAACAGGCGACCTACGCCATGTGGGGAGCCTTCTTCAACGGCGCTGCGCAGATCGCGAGCGGCGCAGGGCAGATTGGTTCTGGCTGTAAGCTCGCGGTTGGCGACGAGGCCACGGCGGCGATGAGGAAAGGGGGTGGAGAGGCTTTTGGCGGCGTTCTTCAGCTCGGCGGAGCCATCAGCCAAGGGGAAGCAGGCCACCACGAGGCATCGGCTCAAGAGGCAAGCCATGCTGCTGATGCAGCCAAGCGGGACATGGACGAGGTGAACGAAAACCGCGACGAAGCGCAGGAACTGGGAAATCGAGTGTTGGACTTCTTGGACGAAATCCAGAAGCTCAAGGCCGAAGGACAACAGGCTGTTTGGGTCAAGGGTTAGTACCACTGCCAGAACGATGCTGACACGACGCCCGCAGATCCCGGCTCTGCGGGCGGGCTTTCTGAATCTCGAGCAGGAGCGTTCGCTGTCGGTCAGCGGTTCTGTCGAAGTTCAGCCCGCAGTCCGAGCTCTCTCGGCGCCTTGGCGGTCCGGTCCTATACTGCCGCCGATGACCGTCGAGTTCGCCGAGAGTCCCGAATCTTCAGGCGCCAAACAGGGGCTGCGCCAATACTTCGACGTGTTTCAGTACACCGGGCGGGCCCTGACGTTGGTGTGGCAAACGAGCCGCTCCATCACCGTCTGGCTCGCGTTGCTCACCTTGGTGGCGGGCATCCTACCGGCAGCGCTCGCCTACGTTGGCAAGCTCATCGTGGATGCAGTCGTGTTCGCTGCCAGCGAATCCGGAGATGCGGCACGCGATCAGGCACTCTCGTACGTTGCCTACGAACTCGCCTTGGTCGTGGTGCTGGCCGCTTGCCAGCGCGGAATCAACGTGTGCGAGTCTCTCTTGCGAGCTCTCCTTGGCCAACGTGTCAACGAGCTGGTTCTCGACAAAGCGCTCACGTTGCGCTTGAGTGACTTCGAAGATTCCGAGTTTTACGACCGGATGACGCGCGCACGCCGCGAAGCCTCTTCCCGACCACTGAGCCTGATCAAGCGAGTCTTCGGGTTGGGGCAGAATGGTGTCTCGTTGGTGGTTTATGGGAGCCTCCTGTTGGGGTTTTCACCGTGGGTCGCGTTGGTTCTGGTGGTGGCGGCCATCCCCATCTTCGTTGCCGAGACGCGGTTTTCGAATGACGCATTTCGTCTGTTTCGGTGGCGTGCTCCAGAGACCCGCAAACAGATGTACCTCGAAACCCTCCTGGCGCGCGAAGACAACGCCAAGGAGGTGCAGCTCTTTGGTTTGGGTCCGGAATTTTTGCGTCGTTACCGGGAGATCTTTCAAACGCTATTCGGCAAGGACAGCGCGCTGACCATTCGTCGCGGTGTCTGGGGATTTGGGTTGGGGCTGCTGAGCACCGCGGCGTTCTACGGAGCCTACGCGTGGATTGTCATCAGCACGATTCGGGGCAGCATCAGCCTTGGTGACATGACGATGTACCTGCTGGTGTTCAAACAAGGCCAAGCCGCGTTGGCAGCGATGCTTACCGCAATCGGCGGCATGTACGAGGACAATCTCTACTTGTCCAACCTGTATGAATACCTCGAGTACGCTCCGGCACCGACGCAAGGGAACAGAACGCGCGGCCCCGACCCTGACGATGGGATCCGCTTCGAGGGCGTCAGCTTCAGCTACCCCGGGGCAGCTGCACCAGCGCTCGAGAACGTGAACCTGCACATCCCACCGGGGCACAAGCTCGCCCTCGTCGGGGAGAACGGCGCAGGCAAGACGACGCTGATCAAGTTGCTGACGCGCCTCTACGAGCCAACAGAAGGGCGCATCTTGCTCGATGGGTTGGACATGCAAGAGTGGGATGGGGCGGCCCTACGGCGTCGTATCGGTGTCATCTTTCAAGACTTCATCCGCTATCACTTGCTGGCGGGGGAGAACATCGGCACAGGGGACGTGGAAGCTCTTTCGAACCAGGCGCGCTGGGAGGAGGCTGCCGAGATGGGAATGGCAAAACCGTTCATCGAAAAGCTGCCCCACAAGTACGAAACGCAGCTCGGGCGCTGGTTCAAAGATGGCCAAGAGCTGTCCATCGGGCAATGGCAGAAAATGGCGCTCTCCCGCGCGTTCATGCGGCGGGACGCCGACATTCTGGTTCTCGATGAGCCCACCGCGTCGATGGATGCAGAAGCGGAAGCAGAGGTCTTTCAGCGTTTTCGTAGCCTGGCTCAGAAACGCATGGGGATCGTCATCTCCCATCGCTTCTCAACCGTTCGAATGGCAGATGAGATCGTCGTGCTCGACGGTGGCTCGGTCGTCGAGCGAGGCAGCCACGAGGAATTGATGCAGTTGGGTAAACGCTACGCTCACCTCTTCAATTTGCAGGCGGCAGGGTACCGGTAAGCTCCTTAGGACCCGATCCGAGATAACCTGGCCTTCGAGCGCCGCTGCATCCCCGCCAGCGGCGTTGCTCGTCGCTCGAATACTTCAGTATGCTCGACTCCTCGCGCCTTGCTGGCTGGTCGCATCGACGCTCTCGGGGCTCAGGTTATTTCGGATCGGGTCCTCAGCGCACTCGGGCGCCAGCCGGGGCGGGGCGGAAGCAACCGATGTTCGTTTCGATACGGAAGTTGCTGGCGGAGGTGTGGCGCTCAGCATGGAAGACGTCCATGCGATACACACCGTTGGGCGAGATCCCGAGTTCTGCCGCCTGAGCATCGAAGTCGATGGTTCCTGATTCGACGTTGTGCATGCTGCCAAGGTCGAGTGCGAGCGTGTCGTTGACGAAGATCCACAGGTCGTCATCCCCCCGGAAGGTGAACAGCTGCCCAGCGACGTAAGTGAACTCGAGATGGATTTCCGTCGTGAAGAGGAAATTCTCCATCATGTGGTGATTACGTGGCGAGACGCCGAAGCCTTCGTCTGGGCCCAGCGGAAAGAACCTGTCGCTTTCGAATACGTACGTACCGGAGCCGGGCGCTGTCTCCGTCAGTACGAGCTCCTTTTGGATCTCCTGATTGACGCCCTCCACGGTGTTGTACCACTGGTTGAAGGAAGCCGCGCTGTTGATGCTCACGCCCGTCGGACTCCAGTCGCCACAGACGCGGGGGTTCTCGTGGTGCGGGGGGCAACCTATGCTGTCTAGGAACACGGGCTTGCCTTCCGGCGAGATGGTGGAGTCGATCAGGTTCAGGCGGACTACGTCTCCGGCGAAGCTCATCTCGAAATCTTCGTGGTCCTCCGTGAAGTCGCGGTACGTCACCTCGATCACATTGTCGCAATCGGGGTCATCGCTCACGGCTGGACTCGTCGGGGTATCGGCGACCAGCACCTCGTCGGCGTCCACCCCGGCGTTACCGTTTGCAGCACCGGGGCCCGCGGCTCCCGAAGTCGAACGCGTGGGATCAGGGGGCGGACCAGAGTCAGCCGAGCAGGCGCTGAGTAGGAGGAAGGCGAGGGGTATCGATGTACGCAGCATTCAGTGGAACCGGGAGTGCTTCGTTCCCGAAATTGGGCGAATCAGGTCAGTCTAACGATCGCCTTTCGACTGTCCACCTCCGCAGGGAGCCAGACCCGGTTTCGGTTTGGAGTTTTCAGCCACCTCGCCCGCGGACGTCACTCCCCGCGATCCGCGACCTCGCGGCACTGTCCCAAGACAGACCGAAACGCAGCGTGAGTGCCACGGTCCGCGACTGAGTAGAAGAAACACCGACGTGCGCCATCACCGTTCGCTCCACGGACCGGCGGTGTCGCCGGAGCGGTTTCGCTACCGTGGAGGCGTCACCACCGGGGAAGGCGTCGTCACCGGACTTCCGCGTGGCCCCACGGAACGTCGCTTTCGACGTACAGGTAGTAGCCACCGTCCAGCTGCGTGGGGTAGTTGCTCGATCCGACGTAGGTATTCGTGATGTTCACCCCATTGAGGTTCACCGCGACGTTGTTCCAGCTGTTGACGTACGAACCCAGCGAGCCGCTGAAGAAGGAGCAGGCATCACTCACACCATCGCTGGTGAACGGTACGCTGGCATTGGTCACCAATCCGCAGCCGCTCGGACTCGTTCAGCCACCGCCGCACGTTCCGCAATCGGCCGCACAAGTGGCGCAATCCTCGCCCAGTTCGCAGATGCCATCGCTACACGGAGCGAATGAAGGAGCCCCCATCGATCTGCACCCACAGCAAATCGTCGTCACCGCTGGGGGCTATCACTCTGCCCCACAGGATGTAGTCACCGCCGTCGACGTTGAACGTATAGAGCGCGCGGTTGGGACCCGGAGAGGAAGGACTGCTCGAGGTGGGAACGATGTACTCGCCACCGGCCGCTGCGCCGTCTGCGAGGACGCTGAATGTTGGGCTGCCATTGAGCTGCCCGTCCTCGGCTTCCAGCCAGAACGAGGCCTCGCAGGGATCGCACGAACCTCCGCAGTCGACGCCTGTTTCGTCGTCGTTCTACAGGCCGTCCTCGCAAGTTGGGCAAGCGCCGCAGTCCGCCGCGCACGAAGAGCAGTCTTCGTCGGGATCGCAGGTGCCGTCACCGCACGTCGGGCAAGCACCGCAGTCCACTTGGCAGTTGCTGCAACCGTGCCGGGCCCTGCGAAGACGTTGACTTCCTCCCAAGCACTCCAGCCCACGTCGGCGATCCAAACCTCGTTGGTGCCCGGGCGGGATGCGATTCGGAACGGGTTTCTCAAGCCGACGCCCACGATGAAGTCGTCGTCAGCGACACCGTTGTTCAACAGAGGGTTGTGTGCCGTCGCCACCACCGTTGGGCCGCTCACGTCCAAGCGCAGCAACGAGCCGTCGAACGACGTCGGATCACCCGGGGTGAGGATGTCTTGGGCCCGGAGCGCGCCACTTTGAACGGCCATGCCGAGCACGCCACGGTCCCAGAATGCGTGAGTGCCCACTCTCAGGTCGACGACGCGCGTTGCCGTTCCGGGATTGACGACGTCGGCATAGGCCCAGATTTGCCCCCTTTTTTGGCCACGATGACACGACCGTCCGGGGGAAGCGTACGGCGGTGGGGAGGGTGCGCCCACTGATGAAAAGCTCCTCTTGAAACCCGGGTGGCACCGATTGGGCAATCCCCTGCCTCAGTTGTTCGGTAGGCTCGACGGGATCAATCGGCGCGGTATTCTCTCGCTCGGTGCAAGCCAACGCCAACAGACTGCCCAACCCAAGAGCGCGACCCCATCCGCGACACTTCGACATGTTTACCAAAGACAGTATCCAAGTCATCCCGCGAAAGCAATTGGAGGGTTCGGGATTCGACGGCGCTGTTCGCTTGAGCCGCGAACCGCTGTCTCACGCTGTGTCACAGGTGCGCTCTTGGCTGAGGTCAGGTATGCCAAAGACCGATGGGTCCCCTGTTTACCCGAGACGTGCCTGCTACGGCGTCGCCATGGTGTTCAGTCAGCGGGTAGTCGGGCCTTCGTCGAGCAGAGGTCGCCGGTGAACGCTTGGAAGGACCCATACGCAGGATTGCTATCCTGGCTGGAGACCGTCCCCGGGCTACTCGGATGGCTGGTTGGGTTCTCAGTTTTTGCGTTCGTGGGCAGCCTGATTGTGCTGCCGATCGTGATTGCTCGAATGGATGCTGACTACTTCGTCCGCCCGCGGAAGTCCGCACGACGCGACCGCACCAGGCATCCGCTCCTGCGCGCGCTGCTCGTCGGAACCAAGAATTTCTTGGGAGTGATGTTCATCGTGGCCGGGGTCTTCATGCTGGTGCTTCCCGGACAGGGGTTGCTGTCGATTTTGGTCGGAGCTTCGCTGACGGACTTCCCCGGCAAGCGCCGCGTCGAACTCGCTCTGGTGCGTCGGCAGCGGATCCTTTCGGCCATCAACTGGATCCGCCGCAAGGCCAACGCGCCCCCGCTGAACGTGCCCTGACCCCTCGCGTCCAGACGCGCTCCCCGCAGCCCGGCACATCAAGCTGCTCAGCACATCGCCGCTAACGGCGTCAGTCGTATCCGAACCCGCCGGCCAAATCGCCCTCTTGCAGCTCGTGCTCGCCGACCCCGAAGCGACGTCGCTCGGCATAGCTTTGCAGTTGCCGTGCAGCGGCGGAGAACGCATCTCTCACGGCCACGTAGGCATCCTCGTGGGATGGGTCGCCCTCCTGGCAGTGCGTCACCACAAGCTCCTTGTCGGGCAAGTGAATGTTCAGGCGCACGCTATAGGTGTTGCCTTTGTGCTTGTGATGATGTGGCGCTTCGACAGTGACGTTCAGGCTCGTGATGCGCTGGGTGATGCGCTCGAGCTCAGCGACCTTCTCTCGAATGCGCACCTCCATGGCTTCTGAGGGTTCAACGCCGTGGAATCGGATCCGTAGCTGCTGCTGCATGAGTCTGACCTTTGAGCAAGGATTGGGCCACGATAGTGTCGGTTGTGTTTCGCCAGTGATCATCGAGAACGAGCGCAAACGAAGGCCGCGGCTGCAACAGGTCGGTGCCGCGCGCTGTCGACACCGACCCGTCGCTGCGCAAACGGTGCGCGGCGTGAGCGGCATGGGGTCCAAGATTGCGAACTCCACGCTCCTCACCCGCGCCTATGTTGCTTGGAGTGCTTGTCGGCGCACACGGATGAG
This sequence comes from Polyangiaceae bacterium, assembly GCA_050298815.1. Lineage (GTDB taxonomy): Bacteria > Myxococcota_A > Polyangia > Polyangiales > Polyangiaceae > SZUA-265. The sequence continues at coordinate 242,761 of JBNKUV010000055.1, read as the reverse complement.
CTTCTCATAGAGCCGGCGGCGCGCTCCGAGATCGCTGGGTCGGACCCAATCCCGGCCGATCAGGTCCCAGTCCGCGTCCGTGTGACTGACACCCAGATGGTCGATGAAGTGCTGGTCACAAACGAACAAGTCCCGCTTGTACGCGAGGAGGTATCCGTTCTGAGCGCGGCGGATCTCACTCGCCTCGTCATGAGATACGCTCCACACGTTCCAGTAGGCGGCCGGGCCGTTCGGGTAGAGCAGTGTCCCGAAGTCATCCGCCTGGTGCCCGTCCAACATGGCCAGCAAGTGCTGCCAGCCGTTGAAGCCCAGCTCACGGGCAATCGCGGTAAGGCAGTGGCGGCGCTTGACGCTCGCGTCTTCTCCTGCCCCGCGCTTGAATTTGGGCAGTCGCGCAGCAGAGCGGCGCAGACGTTCGAGTGCACTGGGAGTGTCATGGGCGGCCTCACGCTGCATTCGCCGAGCGTCGGCCTTCAGTTCTTCGATCAATGAACACATGGTTCCTCCGTACTGGGCGTCCTCGAATCCGCTCCTCGAGGTGCCGTGGAAGATCCGGTTCGAATCTCGTAGGCTTGGCACTGAGCAGGGTGAAAGACTTTCGGCGGAACAGGCGCCCCTGCGCACCTGTGGGTGGGGGACTAGCACTGGGGTGTCGGCGCTTCAAGGGGTTAGCGCGTACTTCCCAAACGGCGCTGCTCCAGACGGCTGACGGGGTCCGAACCAACGCGGCGCTGGCGCATGACGGGTGACACGATGCTGTCGTCGATGCGAGACTGCCGTGCGAGAGAGGACACGGCGCCCCAGTACGGGGGCCACAGCGATGATGTCTTACGAACCCAATCCGATTGGTGTCCCGCGTGTGGCGGGCTGGGGCCTGCGCCTCCTCGTGGCCCTGGCAGAATCTGCGTTCGGGGGGCCTCTTCGGAACCGGATGGTTCGCGACTCGGGCATTCTGAGGTTGCGCGATGCTGTGGTCGATGAGCTGCCAGCGATGTATCCGGTGCTACCCCACGCGGGAGCACCAGCTCCTGAGGGCCTTCCAGATCTTGCCGAGATTTCGCGCGGCTTCGCCGCACTGGGGGAGGGGACTTCGCCGGAACGCGCTGCGTCCACGCACGACGGCATCGAGACGTTGGCAGAAGCGTATCGGACGGGAGCAGCGACGCCCCGCCAGGTGGCAGAACGTGTGCTGTCGTGCACCCGAGCCAGCGAGCAACTATCTCCGCCGATGCGTTTGTTCATCGCCCAAGACGAGCAGGATGTGCTCGCCATGGCCGATCTCTCCACCGAACGCTTCGCCCGTGGAGCGCCGCTCGGTTGGCTGGATGGGGTCCCAATAGCGGTCAAAGACGAACTCGATCAGCTGCCCTACCCGACGACGGTCGGCGGGGTTGTGCCCCGCTCGTCGCCCACCAGAGACGCAGCTGTGGTCGAGCGACTGCGAGCCGCTGGAGCCGTGCTCGTCGGCAAGGCCAACATGAACGAGATCGGGCTCGGAGTCACCGGAATCAATCCTCACTACGGAGCCGTCCGCAATCCGCACGATCCCTCGCGGATCACGGGTGGCTCTTCGAGCGGGCCCGCCGCGGTAGTGGCAGCGGGGCTGTGTCCGGCCGCTGTTGGCGCTGACGGCGGCGGCTCGATTCGGACACCCGCGGCGCTTTGTGGGGTCGCGGGGCTCAAACCGACGTTCGGGCGCATCAGTGGACGGGGCGCTGCTGGTGTATGCTGGAGTGTGGCGCATCTCGGTCCCATCGGGGCCAGCGTCCGCGATGCGGCGCTCTTGTACGCAGCCATGGAGGGTCCGGACGCGGCTGATCCTCACACCCTTGCCCAGCCACCCTCGAACTGGGAGGGGCTGTCCAGACGACGAGATGGGGTTCGGGTTGGAGTCTACCGACCCTGGTTCGAACACGCCGACCCCGAGGTCGTTGGCGTGTGCGAGCAGGGCGTGCGTGCACTCGAGGATGCGGGCGCGAACGTCGTCGAGGTCGACGTCGAGGACCTGGGATTGATTCACCTGGCCCATCTAGTCACCATAGGCTCTGAAATGGCGGCCTCCCAGCACCGCTACCTAGGTGCTCATCGCAAAAGATTCGGGCACGACGTGCGGTTGCTGTTCGCGTTGATCAGCAGCCTGCGTTCCGCGGACTACGTGACCGCCCAGCGCGTCAGACGGCGCGCCTGCGAGCAAATGCGCCAGTTGTTCGAGCGCGTGGATGTGATCGCCACGCCCGCGACGGCCACCGCTGCAACAGCCGTTCCCAACGATGCTCTCGAGACCGGCGAGTCCAACCTGGCACTTCTCGATCAGATCATGCGCTATGTCACCATCGGCAATCTGACCGGTATTCCTGCGATCACCTTTCCCGCTGGGTACACCAGTGAGGGCTTGCCTGTCAGCCTTCAGCTAATGGGGCGTCCTTGGGAAGAGGTACCGCTGCTTCGGCTGGCGCACATGGCCGAGAGCAGATGTGTGCGAAGGTTACCCTCTGTGCACTATCGTCTGGTTGGGTGATACGAAGGATACCTCTCTGCCGAGTGGCGACCGGGTAGGTGGCGCTGGGATACAAAGTGTTGCGCCGTCGGGAAGCGGCTGCACCGGGTCGATACAGCGCTAGACTCCTTCCATCGCTCGTCACCTCGCAAATCCTCCCAGATCGTCGGCGTCTGCCGATGTCGACGACTCATTGCGCGACAAGGGTGTCCGGCTGTTGGTTGTAGGGGGTGACCACGTGCCCAGGGCGGTGGTGGCCGCCTTGAAGTCAGCGCCCATCGAGTACGTGCCAGTTGGGGAGAGCGTGGGGGCCGTCCTGCGCGGCAGACGTGATATCTTGCTCGTCGCGGGAAAGGTGGATGCCGAGGCCCTGCGAGAGGAGTTGGCTCCTGCGCAGAGCACGAGCCGAATCGCCTACCCCCCCACGATTGTCGTGTTGGGCGACCCCACCACCTGCGCGTTGTCGAATGCCGCCGACCTGGAAGTGACGTTCGTCCCGACGAGCACTGACAGCAGCACGATTTCACGGAGAGTGCTCCAGGTGATCACCGCGTCTCTGGTCAAGAGGGGCGTGATCCGACATCGTTCCTCTTCTAACGCGCCCAGCGTTCGGCCCGTGCGGTCTTCGCACCGCCCATCCCGAGCACCGAGTCGACCCAGCTCACGAGCCGTGCTTCGGGTTCCGTCTTTCTTCCAGGCAGATCTCAGCTCCGGAGCGTCCTCGACCAGCCCTCAGGCGCTTCGGATCCCGCAGGCACCCAGATTGCCGTCGCACGACCTCGAAGTGTCCGAGCCAGCTTCGACTTCGAACTTGCCCTCCGTGCAGCCCGCTGCGCCCCGTTCGCTGATGCCAAAGGCCGTCGTCGTCGAAGGCTCGCGCTGGTTGGTGTTGGATGACGATGTGGCGCGCGCCCACGCCGTCGCATCAGCGATAGAGGCAGTGGGCGGCCAGGTGGAGGTTTCTGGTCTGCGGCCCAGCGACGCGCGTTTGCAGATCCTGCGCGATTTGGATGCTTCCGGGGTGCTTGTGCCGGAATCCGACATGTCAGGGCTGGTGTCGTTGTTCAGAGCCTTCGAGTCCGATGCGCGGCTGCGTTGGGTGCCATTGGTGCCCATTCGTTGGAGCGCTATCTTTGACGAGGCATCGGGTCACGTCGATCGGGAAGCACTCAAGTTGCAGCTGCTGCCACACTGGCAGCCCGACCACGATCTGCTCGAGCAGCTGCGAGCTGGGCAGACTGTGGACGTGGCGCGCATCGGTCCAGCCAAAGTAATCCGCTCGGCGGCAACCAACAGCGGCAACATCGAACTTGAGATCCAATGCGATGGCGAGCTTTGGGTGCTGGGGATGCAGCACGGCCAGCTGCACTCCGTCCAACACAACGGACAGAATTGCGCGCCGGAGGAGCGTGGACCGGCTCTCGATACGGTGTTGAACCTGTCCCGGGGTAGCGCCTGTCTATTGAGCACGGACCCGGTGGTTGGAGCGCGTTCATTTGGCCCGATGACGGGGATACTGAAGGCCCAAGCCTCTTTCGGAACCCCGGTGCTCGTGCAGCAGGCAGCAGCTCCGACTGCGTTCGAGCTATGGTTGGCTCCAGTATTCGGACCAGTGCGGCGCCATTGGGGACGCCTGTCCGTGGTGCAGCGCAACGCAATCGCCATGGGCGCCGGGGTGTTGTCCACCTCGTTTTTGGCCGCTCTACTGTTGAATCTGGACGACGGCAAAGCCACCGCTTCGGTCCCAGTGGGCGCCGCACCGAGTGTCGTCACCGCGTCCGTGTCGGGTCCCGCACTACCGACCGTCGCTAAGCCCCCAACAACTGGGGAGCGGGTGGAATCAGAGACGCCCCAGATCCAGGAACCTGAGACCACGGATGAAGCGTCGGCAGCAGAGGCGGAAGTGAGTGATCCGTCGGGCAGGGGGCTGCCCACCGGCTGCGGGCGTTGGATCACCGCGCAGGTGCCAGTCGTGCCGCAGCCTCACCAGGCCATGTCGGCGTGGCGAATGGCTCGCAAGGCGATGCAAGTGGGCAACCTCGCGAGGGCGGAGGAGCTCTTGTGCGTGTCCGTGGCGATGGACGCCATAGGTCCCGGTCCGGCAGGTCTGGTTCGGTTCCACTTCTCCCAGAATAACGTCTCAGCCGCGACGCACTGGGCCGAGTGGGCATATCAGCAGAAACCGAAAGACCCCGAGGTCAAGCAGCTATTGGCGGACGTTCGAAACCGGCAGGGCAAGCTCGACGAGGCCCGAGCGCTGCTGCACGATGCGATGAACGTGTCTGCCGCAGATGTCAGCGTGTTGCGGCAGGTCGCCAGGAAGTATGCAAATGCGGGGCACGAGGCCTTGAGAGCCCTCGATCCCGGTCAAGCCGAGCGACTCTTTCGCCGAGCTATCACTCTGGACTCCAACAACGTGACGGCGGTTGCTGGTATGGCTCAGGTATCGCTGCGCAAGGGGGAGCTCGAGGTCGCCACCCGATTCGCAGAGCGTGCCGTGAAGATGAATCCACGTCATTTCGAGGTCCAGCTGGCGCTGGGTGACGTCTACGCTGAAACCAACCAGCAAGAAAAGGCGAAACAAGCGTGGCTAGAAGCCGCTCGCATGCGGCCTAGTGACAGAGAAGCACGCAAACGCCTCGGGCTGTGATGGGGTGAGAGGGGCGCCCGAGCCCTAAGATTTTGGCGATGGAGGGGCGTGTCAGTTGACCGGGCTTTCATCGGGCCCGTTGCCGCTGGGTGGCGTCGCACTCTTGTTGATGACGATCTTGTCGAGGCGGAACCCATCTTCGCGGCCCCAGACACTGAACGTCTTGAGGCCCGTGCTGTCAACCGAGAGATGGATCGTCTGCCATCCCCACGTGTTGGTAGCGTCGTCGAAAACGTAGGCCCAGTCGGTGACGACACCGTCCACCCCCACCCAGCATGAGTCAGCCTCCCAAACGGGATCCACCGCGTCACCACGCAGGTGAACGTAGAAGGTACCGGTGGTAGTGAAGTTGACATAGTAGTCCAGCCGCGGCGCGGTGCTCGCAACGTTTTCCACGTAGAGATCGCCGCTATCAGGTCCCAACGACATCGCGGCGCCGTTGGAAATTCCGCCAATGCTGACGAGGCTCCAGGAGTCGCTGGCGCCGTTGGTGGCCTTGGCGTGGTAGTTTTCCGCCTCCATCACGACCGTGCTGCTGCTCATCTGGAATGCTGGCTGCGTGCACACGGTCTGGTTGTCCGCGGACGTACGCTCAGGAGGGGAACACGCGCCGCACGTTCTATCGCTGGTGGAGCTGGGGCTGGCGGTTTGGTAGTGCGAAGGTGCCGAACAGGTGGTCCAAGGCGTGCAGCTGGAGGAGTTGCTACTGCTCGAGAACCTGCCGTTCGGGCAATTGGTGCACTGTCGGTCCGACGTGCTCGTACCCACCGCTTCGATGTACTTGCCAGCAGGACATGTCTGCCACGCCGTGCATTCGGATGCATTCGTGGAGTCGCTGAACTCGCCAGTGTCGCAACTAGCGCACACACGGTTGGTGGTCGGCGACCCCCCAGCCACGACGTATTCGCCCAAAGCGCAAGTGGTCTTCGAGACACAGGGGGTGGCAGGGTCTAGGTCGTCGTCCCACGTCCCATCGCCACAGGCCACCTCATCCGCCTGCCCGCCCGCGCAGTAGTTGCCTGCTCCGCAGGCGTCGCACACCGGAGGCGTCGTATCCGTTCCTGGCTCAGTTTCCACCGTTCCCTGAGGACACTGGCCGGTTGGGACACAGCTTCCAGCGTTGATGCTATCGCTGTACTCTCCAGAGGGGCAGTCACTGCAGGTGCGGTCGGAGGTTTCGCTGCCGGGTGTCGAGACGTACTGACCTGGCTGGCAGTCGGTCCAGGCACTACAGCTGCTCGCATTCGTGGCTGAGCTGAATCGTCCAGACGCACAGCCACTGCACCCCACGTCGCTCGTCGCGCTGCCCTCTGCCGTGACGTACGTGCCCGCCTCGCAGTCTTGATGTTGCTGGCAGTTCAGGGCGTTTGTGCCGGTGCTGAACGAGCCCGCGGAGCACGGAACGCACGTTTGATCAGTGAGGTTATCGCCCAATTCGTCTATATGTGTTCCAGGTAAACACAGCGTATGGTTCGCACATGGAGTCGACGGGTTCTGGTCGTGGTCCCAAGTCCCCGCCGAGCAGTCCGCTGCAGGACTGATACCCCCGGCGCAGTATTGTCCGTCCGAGCAGGCCTCGCAGTCAGGGGGAGTCGTGTCGCTCGCAGGCGCCGTTTGCTCAGTTCCTGCCGGGCATTCGCCTTCGGGCGTGCAACTTCCGGCATTCTCGCCCACGCTGTATTCCCCGTCCGCACACGGGCTGCAGTTCTGGTCACTCGTGGCGGTACCCGTAGCTTCGATGTACTCCCTGGGCTGGCATACCGTCCATTCGCTGCACTCATCCTCGTTGGCTTTGGTCGTGAACGATCCAACGGGGCAAACCTCACATGTTCGGTCGCTGGTCGCATCCCCCTCGGATGATGCGAACGTTCCCGGTTCGCAATCCGACAGTGGCTGGCATGCCTCGGCATTCACCTCGAGACTGAACGTCCCTTGCGGACAGTTTTCGCACGTCCGGTCCGTGAGGGCGCTGCCCGGCTCGGAGATGAACTCCCCAACCGCACAGGTGGTCTGGTCCACGCAGTTGCTCGCCGGCTCGCCGTCGTGGTCCCAAGTGCCCTCCTCGCAGGCGTGAGCCAACGAGCTACCGCCGGCGCAGAAGAAGCCGGGTTCACATTCGTCGCACTCGGGAGGCGTTTCGTCATCACCGGGCACAATCTCGACCATCCCGCCTGGGCAACTGCCTTCGGGATAACAGGCGCCAGCATTGATGCTGGCTGATGTTTGTCCTTTCGCGCAAGTTTCACAGACCTGGTCGCTGGATGCGGATCCCGCTTGCAGAACGTATTGGCCGGGTTCGCAGTCCGTCCAATTCTTGCATCGGGTGGCGTTCACTTCGTCGGAAAATGTGCCCGAAGGGCAACCATCGCATTCAGCGTCGTCCCCTTGCGTGCCTTCCGTCACGACGTAACTGCCGGGCATGCACATGCGCAGAAGCGTGCAGTCGTCCCCGAACGTTCCTTCGGGACATTGCGTTGGCTCGTCCGTCCCGTCAGTTTTCGCGCCGGCGTCGGATTCTTCGACGTCGGCTTTGAGCTTGCCCTTCCGGAAGTCGTCTTCCAGAGTACTCACACATGAAATCACGCCGAGCGCCAGCAACGGCGCCGGCAAGATCCGAACAAGCATCCCACAAAACCGTGGCATCTCTGCCCCACGCGGCAACCGTGTGGGCGTTCTCACTGGGAAAATAACCGACCCGTTTCGTTCGAAGGAGACCGGTTCCAGCATCTCCGGAAATGAAGCGGTGTCCCTTGTTTTGGCTTTGGAGGAATCGTTGCAGGTTAATGTGGGTGTTCGCCTCACGGATCCCGCCCCCATTGGGCAGCCTGGGGGACGGATGGCTATCGAGCGGTGAGCAAAGGTACAGGAACGCCGCGTCGATCCTCATGGAGACGACGAAGACGAGCCGACGGATGGGAACACCGAGTCCACGGACGCTGCGACCGACGAATCCGACGAGCCGACGAATGAAGTCGGATTCGAACTCGATTCGACACTCGCCATCGGCCTGTCTTCCGTCATCGTCGACGCGGCGTCAGTTGGCAGCGTGACGTTGCAGGTGCCCCTCGAGAAGAATGACGAGACCGGTTGTCAGTACACGCTGAGCGCTGGAGCGGTCGCGACCGGTACTGAAGCGTGCTGGCGAACCTGGGAAGGTGATGGTGCCGCGGCCCAGCTCCTGGTGCGCATGAGGTCACTGGTTGCGCAATCCGCCGCCTTGGAAGTCTACGGCGGTTTCTTCTAGTGCACGGACAACACGAGAGGTGTGGTAGGTGTAGAGGGACATCATGTCTCGTTCCCGCACCAACATCTGCCTCAACATGATAGTGAAGAACGAAGTTCGGGTGCTGCCGCGCCTGTTTCGTTCCCTGCACCAGTACATCGACTACTACGTCATCGTCGACACCGGCTCCACTGATGAGACCATCGAGCTCATTGGTCAGGAGATGGGGCGATACGGAGTGGATGGGGAGGTGCACGAGCGGCCGTGGGTCAACTTCGGCGTCAACCGGCAACAGGCACTGGAGCTTGCCGTCGCCGCTGGGCGGGCTCAGTGGGCGCTGTTCATCGACGCCGACGAGGAGCTCGGAGTTTCGGATCCGGACTTCTTCGACAAGCTCGAGCCTGGAACGAGCTACGACTTGGAGAAGCACCATGGCAACCTGCGTTATGCGGTACCCCACCTCGTCGACATCCGGGAGGCCCAGTGGCGCTGGGAGGCCCCCGTGCACAACTACTTGGTCCATGTTGGCGGCTCAAACCGACGGCGGCTGCTCGAGGACGCATGGATCATCTACCACTCGGGGCAGGGGGCGAAGTCCCAAGGCGTTTCTGCGGAAGAGAAGTACCTGCGGGATGCCAGGCTCCTCGAAGAGTACCTGGGCGAGCATCCGGACAACGCACGCAGCCAGTTCTACTTGGCGCAATCGTATCGGCACGCTGGCAAGTTGGATCTCGCCTACGCCGCCTACAAGAAGCGCGTGACGATGAAGGGGTGGGTGGAGGAGACCTTCTTGGCTCAGCTCGAGGTAGGACGGATCGCGGCATTGCTGGATGAACCTGAGCACGTCGTGTTGGCAGAGTTACTTGCCGCGTATGAAATGAGGCCTCGTCGCGCCGAGCCCCTGCATGACCTTGCCCGCTACTTCAGGGAGCGTAAGCTCTACGGAAAGGCGCACATCTTTGCCCGCGTTGGGATTCAGACGCCGAGGCCGAACGACTCGCTGTTCGTGGCGCAGGATGTTTACGACTGGCGGCTGCTCGATGAGTTCGCCGTGGCTGCGTTCTGGATAGGTCGCTACGAGGAAGGCAAGCTCGCGTGCGAAGAGATCCTGCGCAAAGTGGACGAGGGGCTTGCACTGCCCGAGGTCGAGCTGGGTCGCGTAAACGAGAACCTCGGGTATTGCAAGAAGAAACTTGGGGAAAAATAGGGACTGATCGTTGGGATCCTTTCCACAACTGCCGATCGCAGATTTGACCGTCCTGGCTCAAAAGATCCAAAGTGCGGGCACAAACGGTTGGGCCTGAAGCAGGAAACGCTACCAGTGCGAAGCGCGAGGGACTGATCGCACACTATCCGTGATCGAGATGTGTGTGCGAGCCCCTTACTAGGGCAGAGGTTTCTTGTGATGAACAGACGAATTGCATCCATTCCCGGTCTTCTAGTTGCTCTCTTGGCCATCAATTGCGGTGGTGAAGAGGGAGAAACCGGTACTGACAACCCTGGTGTCGGGCCCGGCCCAGCTGGAAGCGTTCCCGGTCCGGGGGCTGCCGGAACTGGCGGCGCGACGACGCCAGGCACTCCCGTCGAGACGCCGAGCGGAACCCCTGGGCCCGAAGGTGTCCCCGTCATGGGGACCCCCGTCATGGGGACCCCGGTCGAGGGCACTCCGGTCATGGGCACTCCCGTCGAGGGCACTCCGGTCATGGGGACCCCGGTCGAGGGCACCCCCGTCACGGGGACGCCCAACCCTGCGGACCCCGCTCCGGCGGGCACGGACCCCGCACCGGTCAGCACCGAGCCGGGAGAGCCTGTCGGGACGACTCCCGTTGGTACGGAGCCCGCACCTGTGGATCCCGCACCCGGTGACCCCACGCCCGCACCAGTGGATCCAGCGCCGGTCGTTGCCGAACCGGAGCCGACACTGATCACCTCTGGCCCCAACGGCTACTGGGTGGAAGGAGAGGTCACCGAAGGGGCAGGTGCGGCAATGATCACCGTCAACGACGGACAAGTCTTGCAAGATTGGCACGGTTTCGGCGGTACATTCAACGAAGCGGGCTGGGATGCGTTGAAGGCGGTCAGCGAGGCCGACAGAAACGCCGTCATGCAGCTGCTGTTTTCGGAGACCGATGGTTGTGGGTTCACCTATGGTCGCATCCCGATCGGTTCGAGTGACTATGGTCTGGACCGCTACTCTTTGGCTCCGGTTGCAGACGATTTCGCGATGGAAAACTTCTCCATCGATAGGGATTTGCAGGATCTGATCCCGTACATCAAGGCGGCTCAAGCCGTGAAACCGGACATCAAATTTTGGGGCAGTCCGTGGTCGCCGCCCCCGTGGATGAAGGACAACAACGCCTTCGACCGCGGCGCGATGATCAATGAGCCGCAGTACTTGGAAGCGCACGCACTGTACATGACTCGCTTCGTCGAGGAATACGCCACACAGGGCATCATCGTCGAAGCGCTTCAGCCACAAAACGAGCCCGGCTGGGCCCAGGACTATCCCTCCTGCTCTTGGGAGCCGGGCCAAATGGCGGATTACATCGGCAACTACCTCGGCCCGATGCTCGCCGAGCGCGTTCCTGGAACGGAGATCTTCCTCGGCACGATGTCCAACTCCGACGTCGGTCCGGGCATCGTCACCGCCGTCATGAACGACGCCACGGCGCGCGGCTACGTCAAGGGTATCGGCTTGCAGTGGGGTATGGGTGACGGCAACTACGCCTCTCAGTACGCGTCGGACTACCCCGGCCTCCACATCATGCAGACCGAGCACAAGTGCGGTAACTACCCGTGGGAAGACGGCACCGATCAGAGCCGCGCCCCCAACGACCACGCGTACGCTGTTGAGAGCTGGGGCTTCTTCAAGAACTGGATTGGCAAGCGCGTCAACTCGTACCTCGCTTGGAACATGGTTCTAGATACCATAGGCCGCAGTTTGGATGAGGTGCGCCCGTGGGCACAGAACGCCCTCTTGGCGGTGGATCGAGCGAGTGGCACGGTGGTGGCGACGCCGACCTACTACGTGTTCCGTCACCTCGCCCAGTATGTCGATCCCGGGTCCTCGGTGGTTGCGGTTCAAGGTGGTGACGCTTTGGCCTGGAAGAACCCCGACGGAACCATCGTTACGGTGCTCTACAACTCAGGCGGGCAGGCGAACATGACCCTGGCCGTGGGCGGAACGACTCTAGAGTTCACCGTTCCCGGCCAAGGATGGGCAACGGTCAACTGGCCAGCGCAGTGATGTCTCGCTGCTGATGCGCTGGGTGACGCCGACGTCGAGCGTCACTAGCAGCACCGCGCGGCCCCTCTCTGCTTCAGCTCCACGGAGTCAGGCATGCGGGGGCCGCTGGCGTTTTGTTCGGTTGTTCGAAAACTCTTGCCCGAGCATGTCGATGGCCTCGACATCGAGCACCTCGTCATCCCGGCTGGTAACACCCTGACGGGAGTTCCGCACACGATGGGCACCCGGGAATACCTGTCGGTGATAAACGGGGTAATCGACCTTCGGGTTGCGGGGGATTGTCACCGTCTCGCAGTCGGCGACGCTACTCGATTCTTGGCGCGCTGACACTCAGCCGCGGGCTCCGGGCGCAGCGGCTGGCATGTTGCACTGGTCGTTTCAACCTGTCACAAGGAACGCTTCAGTATGGCGGGGAGCGGGAGCCAACTCGTCAGAAGTATTGAAGTTGTGTGGCTGACGATTGCCTGGCATGAGCGTTGCTCTGTCGAACGCGAGACCGTGAAGGTCTCAACTCTCGACTCACAGGAGCAACGGCAATGGAGATCAAAGCATTCTACGACGAAGCGACCTACACCCTGACGTATCTCGTTTGGGACGAGGCCACCCGAGACGCAGTGGTGATCGATCCCGTGCTCAACTACGACCCACTGGGCTCGCAGACGGGCACTGAATCAGTGGACGAGGTGACCGAGTTCTTGCGAGGCAAAGAACTCGTGTTGAGGGCAATACTCGAAACCCACGCACATGCGGATCACTTATCGGGGAGTCAGCTGCTCAAGCACCGTTTTGGCGCTCCGGTCGCGATTGGCGACACCATCACCCAGGTACAGGAGACGTTCAAAGGTATCTTTCAGCTCGGCGAGGACTTCGCAACTGACGGAAGCCAATTCGACAAGCTGATTGCCGACACCGAACGTTGGCAGCTTGGTTCGCTCACGGTCGAGGCCATTGCGACGCCGGGCCATACTCCAGCATGCATGACCTACAAGATTGGCGATGCCATCTTCACTGGGGATGCGCTCTTCATGCACGACTATGGTACAGGGCGTGCCGATTTTCCCAAAGGCAGTGCGCAGGACCTCTACAAGTCGGTCCACGACCGGCTGTACACCTTGCCGGATGAAACCCGCGTCTTCGTCGGTCACGACTATCAACCAGGCCAGCGGGAGTTGCGCTACGAGACGACGATTGGCAAGTCCAAGCGATGCAATCCCCAGCTCAAGGCGGAGACGACCGAACAGCAGTTCGTCGAGTTTCGCAACTCGAGAGATGCTGAACTGGCTGCCCCCAAGCTCCTATTCCAAAGTGTGCAGGTGAACATCAACGCAGGACGCTTGCCTCGGGAGCAGTCCAACGGAGTACGCTACTTGAAATTGCCGCTCAACCTATTCCGCCGGGCGGACGAGCGTGGAGAGCCTCAAAAGGCGGAGGGGCATTGAGTCGCGCGGGTGCAGTGTCTGGAGCGAGACGTTCAGGTTCAGCGGGGGCGTGTGAAAACCGCTTGCCGAACGCTGAGAACTGGTCGAACAAGGGCCCTTGTCCCGTCTCTCTCGCGCCGGAGGCACCCGCAAAGTGCCGGCAAGATATGCTGTCGATCGCGACGACTCTCCACTTCTGGTAGCTGCTCTTCGTGCGCACCGAGCGGGGGATCTCGGGGCCGCCATCACCGCGTACAGAGCGCGCCTGCAGGCGCAGCCCGCTTGTCTCGATGCTTGGATGAACCTCGGGGCTGCTCAAGCATTGGCGGGGCGAGCCCTGGAGGCAGTGGAGGCATTGCTGCGCGCAACCGAGTTGGCGCCGATGGATGCGCGGGTCTTACGGGACGTGGGACTTGGGTTGCGCACGGTGGGGCGCCTTGCTGAGGCCGCCGTCTCGCTGGAGCGCTCAGTGGAGTGTGACCCGTCGCTGGTCGGCAGTTGGCTGCACCTGGCGCGCATCCGCCTGGAGCTTACGGAGCGTCCACTCGCGATCGCGGCCGCGCAACGTGCCGTCGATCTGCGACCAGAAGACCCGTCGTCACTCTTCCTGTTGGCGCGCTGTCTATTTACTGATCAGGACCCCAGGCCATGTTTGGAGGCGCTTGCGCGGGCGTCGAGCGGTGCGCAAGGCTTCGGGGAAGCCGACGTATTTCGGTGGCTTCTCGAACAGCGCCTCCACCTGCAGGCGCTGCCCCCGGCGCCAGAGCTCATCGACGCGCACCCTGACTTGGCGCATCTCATCGACGCAGCGGTGTTCATCTGTAACGAGATGCCGGGCGCGCGAGTCTTTTCGAGCGCCAGGGATACCCTGCGTTATGCGGCACAGCAAGCGCCTGCCCTGGGCGCGACCGTCGAGCTCGGAGTCTTTCATGGCGTCTCGCTGCGCTGGCTCGCGGAGTGTCGTCCAGGCGCCCTGCACGGCTTTGACAGCTTCGTCGGCCTGCCGAGCGAGTGGGCGCCCGTGCCAGCGGGAAGGTTCACCACCGCAGGCAGAGCGCCAGTGGACATCGATGCACAATTCTGGGTTGGGCGCTTCGACGAGCAGTTGCCTCGCTTCGTCGCGCAACACGATGGTCCCGTTACGCTGCTCCACATAGACAGCGACCTTTACGAGAGTGCGCGCTGCGGGTTGCGTCACTTGACGCCGTTGCTTGGGAGAGGGAGCGTCATCGTGTTTGATGAGTACTTTGGCCACCGCAGTTGGCGTCAAGATGAATACCGCGCCTTTCAAGAGGCTGCGCGGGACAACGAATGGACGTACGAGTACCTCGCCGTGAACCCTTTCACAGGCCAGGTAGTGATTCGGCTTGGGGGTCACTGAGGGGTGTGGGGTTTGCGTTAACGTCTCCGGCCGCGGCGACGCGGAGGAGGCGGTTGGGCGTCGAAGAAGTCGTCCAGCAATTCGGCCATCAGCGAGGCGTCCACATGGGCCAGCGTAGGCCCCCGCTCAAACTCGCTCAGTGTGATTCTGCCGTCGGCGAATGCTTGGACGAACTCGCGCATGATTCGGAACTCGCGGATATCTTCCTCGACGGAAGCGAGGAATGCCTCAGCTTGTTGGGCGGCCTGTTCTTTCAGGCAATTCGCCTTTCGCAGATCGAGCCTGAACGGCAACGAATCACGAAGTTCCTTGCGCGCTTCGGTCAGCTCTCGAAGCTGTTTGCGAAGTTCCTTGTTGGCCTGGATCAGGCGAGCTACGCGGGCCGAAAGCTCTTCTGTGGCCACCTCCAAGGAGAGGTCCTCGAGCAGAGCGCGCTCGAGCTCGAGTAGGCGTGCCAGGTCTCCAGATTGGAAGGCTTGGGTGACTTCTTTCATCGACTCGGTGCGCTTCGCCTTGATGTCTTCGTCTTGCACCTTGTCGGGATGAAGGCGAGTGACCAGCCGCTTGAAAAGAGCCCGCAGGTTTTCGCTGCCTCGTGCGTCCGGAACGGACGCCGAGTAGCCGGCATCGTCATCTGGTGGTGGCGAACTTGGGAACTCGTCGGAGCTCTGGGGCATGTCGGAGCTCTGGGGCATGTCAGTGTCCGGCTCCACATCGTGGTCCTGCTCGTCGTCAGGCTCCGTCGCTAGACGGAGTTCCAACGGCAGGCTGGCCAGCACCTGGGCGTAGGTGCCTGCCACGATGCGCTTCGCCCGGCGGCTCAAGTTCGTCCCTGGTCCGAGCAGGTCCTCGAATAGGCGCCGCATCTCTGCGACGATGGACTCTGCTTGCCGGTGCAACGGGATCGCGGACGTGAGTAAATCCCTCATCACGTCGTCTGCAAGCTGCTGCAATGAATCGAGCGCAGCCTTGCGCTTTTCGATGTCTTTGAGCAGACGGCGATGCTGTCTTTCGAGCGTCTCCAAGCGCGCTCGCTCTGGCGCTCCAGAAGGGATCAGGTCATTCACGATGCACGCTCCGAGGCGTCGTACCCGCCCCACTTGCGCATATATTGCGGAGCGCGTCCAGACCCACGGTCGTCTGTTGCGCACGTCAGCAGGCTGCTTGCACTGAAGCCGTCGAAGTGCCATGTCACGGGCCATCACATGTCGGTCTGGACACTCGACGTCTTTCGCTGGCTCGGCACCGCGTGCGCAACGCTCCTGGCGTTCAGCGCGTGTGGTGACGAGCAGGAACGGATTAGCTGTGACGATCTGCTGCCTGCCACGGAGGCGCGCTTCTCCCAGATCGAGGAACTGGTGCTGTCTTCGGACAAGGGTTGTGCCGACGCCGACTGTCACAGCTCCGAGACAGCGGAGCATGGTTACCGACTGGATGAACCTGCCTTGATCTACGAAGAATTCACCAGTCGTATCGACAGTATGTACGCCCAGGTGGCTTCTGGCGCGATGCCAGAAGGTGGACGGAGGTGGAGTGAGGAAGATCTGCGCATCGTCCGCACCTGGTACTGCAACGGAGCGAGTCCCAATGAATGACCTGGACGCAGGTGCTCGCGTGGGTGCCGTATCCACGCGCGTCCGCTGGTGGCCCTGCTCATCCAGCGCTTGCCTCGTCGCATTGATTGCCTGGCTTTGGCCTTCTGCCGCAGGCGCATACCCCCAGTACGCTGCGCGCGGTGAGTTCAGCTGCAGCGCCTGCCACTACAACCCCACCGGTGGTGGGCTGATCAATGATTGGGGGCGCACCAGTCGTGACTCGACGTATGACTTCGGCGATCCCAACGACTTTCCGGGTCACGCAGATGCGACAGGTTACGACGATACAAATCAGGCGACCCTGGACTTCGACGTGGGGGCAGACGGGCGGCTGCTGCCGTTGTTTGCTGGGGGAGATGGCCCGACCACGGCGCTGCTTGTGCCGATGCTGTTCGAGCTGGGGGGAGTGGCATCCTACGGCGGGTTCTGGGCCTACGCTACGGTTACCTCCCGCAAAGGGACGCCGTCGGGGATGCCCATCGTTCCGTTCTCGCGCGAGCACTGGCTAGGTTACGCCTTCTCTCCGGATCTGTGGCTGCGAGCTGGGCGGATGGTGCTGCCTTTCGGCATCCGCAACCCCGATCACTCTCAGTACACACGACAGGACTTCGGGTTCGACAAGTGGGATCAGACGTATTCGGCAGAGCTAGATTGGGAGAAACAAGACTTCGCGCTCGCTGCGTCCTTCTTTGTTGGTGATTTGGCGGACGAGCCGCCCCACTTGCGACCCATCGGTGGCGTGCTGCGCTCATCCTATGTTTTTGCATCGCTTGCGGAACTCGGTTTCAGCGGGCTCCTCTCGAAGTCCTCAGCGGTCGAAAAGACAGCCCTGAGTTTGTTCACTCGCATCAATCCCCTTCATACGGCCTACGTGCTCGGGGAATTCGCGCTGCAGCAGGCCACACTTCGAGAGTTGGAAGAGAAGGTTACAACTCGGGCCGCTTACGTGAGGGCGGGCTGGTTTGTGCGGGCGCCGGTCGATCTGTTCGTCGAAGCAGGTTATCGCGACATCTCAGGAGATCTTGATCTGGAGCGCTACCGAGTAGGAGTGGGAGCCAACTGGCAGGTGTTGCAGTGGTTCGAGTTCATCCCCCAGCTGATGGTAGAAGAGGTGTCGGCGGTGGGCACTGATTACGTTGCGATGACGCAGCTTCACCTCATGTACTGAGGAGGCGCTCCCTGGTATCCAACTCAGGACGGCCGGGTACGTGCACAGCGGGGATGCGAGACTTCGCCTGGTTGCGTTGGAAGCCTACGGGATCCTCGCGCCTGACCAACGGCGAGCGGTACGACGAGAGGCGGCTCGGAGCGTGATTCTCGTCGGAGCAAGGGAGCTGCTAGGTTGTGCGCCGGCGACCAGTTCACGCCGCCGATTCGGTCCACTCCGCGGAAGGCTGGCTTGCCCGCTCGAGCAGGCGCTCGGCGCACGGCAAGACGACATCCTTCAACGCGGCGCGGCGGATCTCCGCTCGCAGGGACTGGGGCAACACTCCGTGTCTCAATATTCGAGCTTCTTCGCTGGAGTAGACGGTGGTCTCGTCAGGCTCGCTCGGGCTGTGCGCGAGTCTCTGGAACTCGTCGGCCGCAACACGCGCCAGGGTCGTTGAGTGGGTCGTGGCCCACTCGACGAAGCGCCACGCGAGCTGCGCGTGGCGTGTTTCGTCCTCCCGGATCTGGCCCAGCACGGTTCGAACGGTGTCATCTTGGCAGTGCAGACGGGCTTCAGCAGCTTCCAAGGCGGCGACTGTTTCCCCGACGCACCCCTCATGAATCACCAGACGCAAGATCTCGTCGATGGTGACCGCGTCGAGCGCCCCCTCCATGGAGAGTGAACCTGCCGCAATGGGACGGTCGGCATAGGTACTGGCCAGTGAGAACGCTAGCTCGGCGTGGAGCGTCTCATCCATCATCGCCCTCTGCGAATCCTTCAGCAGGGACAACGGCGCTCCCACGTGCATCAATTGTAGGCCAAAGCGAGCGAACGCTGCGATGGAGGCGTGCTCCATCAGGCCCACGTGTGCCCAGTGCTCCGCCAAGCGGGTCCGCACGCCGACAGATAATCGCGCTACGTCGGGCACGTTCGTCGCGTCGATTGGTGAGAACCCGACGCAGTCCTCGGACCACACAAGGTTGGCCAAAACCGCGCTGCCTCGGACGATGAAGGGCCGTCCGCAGGCGACACCAGGGATGGGTTTGCACTCCCGGGAGCCATCGACCACGGCACAGGAGGAGCTATCGCCACAGTCGGCGTCAGAGCCACAGGCGTCGTCTGGGCTCTGGCAGGCGAATTGCGGTGGTTCGCCACAACCGATGCCCACGTAGTCGATCCAGCGGCTGCACAGCAGCCCATCACCGCAATCCGCTGCGGACTGGCACTCCGCCGAAACACAGGTGCCGATGTCGGCGCCGCACTGGCACAGTTGATCGGCGCCGCAGTCGTCATCTGACACGCAACCGTAGTCGCAGACGTATTCCGGTAGTTGGCCGTTGATGATACAACGACCAAACGGCCGTGCGTCGCAGTCCGCGTCTCGAGTGCACTCACTCGAGTCACCGCCATCGGTAAACACAAGGTCCGCTCGTTGAGCGAGGTTGTCTGGACAGGTCACGGGCAGGGGGCGGTGCACGACGCCATCGCTGCAAGTCTCCAATCCGGTGGCTACCTCGCTCGCGTCGGGGTCGGCGGAGCCGACCGTCACCGGGGTGCTGCCGGCGCACGTCGCGACGACCGTCGGTCCGGGGGAGCCGCCATCGGCACTTGGTTCGTCGGTTCCACTATCGTTGGCCGGCGGCGTTGGGTCGACGTCGGTTTCCGACGACGGGGCGGGAGCCAAGTCCGTCTCTTCGGTGGCGGTGGAGTCATCGGTTCCGCTCGTGTCGGTTTCTGCCGCCGGACCACTGGGTGTGGCGCCGTCGGTAGCGGCGCTGTCGGTTCCGGTGTTCGGACTGTTGGGCGTCGACTCACTTGGCTCGTCTGTCGACGTGCTGTCCGTTGCCGTCACTTCGTCGGCATCGGTGGGAGAGTCAGTCGGCGCCGAGGTGGTCGCCTCATCGTCCGTCTGGCCTTCGCTGGACTGTCCGGAGCTGTTGTTGACGTCCTCGGTCGCGGAGCCCGTACAGGCATTCGGGAACCAGCCGAGGCTGCCCATGAGTGCGATTCTCCAGAGATCGGTCCGAGTGCGTAACATTGGCGAGTTCCTTCCGTTCGGCTCAGTCTGCCACGCGCGGCGACGCGGTGGTCAACGCGCCGTCAATCTCACCCAAATTCGCGTATACGGCCAGTATACGCTCGGCGCGGGCCGACGAGAGAGCAGACCGCGACGTGCTCTGCGGGTGGGACACCTGCCACCGGCGGATGACAGCCGTCTTGGCTTGCGCTTCTCCGTCGGCTGAGACCAAGGGCGTTCAGTGAACGGGAATCGAGGAATACTCGACATGGTGTGGAGAGCATCCCATGAACGCCATCAAGCAGAACGACAAGGGTGCAGCAGTTCTTCGCTGGCAGCAATTCCTACGAGGTCTCGGTTATCTCATCGTGGCGGGTTGGGGCGGTTCCTACGTCGCGCGCTTCATTCGCGGTTCGCGGACCAAGTTGTCGAATCACTCTTGGGGTACCGCGTTCGACATCAACACCCTGCAGAATGGTCTTGGTAAGCGTCCTGCGCTCGGAGGCGAACCTGGCTCCGTTCGCGCATTGGTGACCTTGGCCAACAAGCACGGCTTCAACTGGGGCGGCCATTTCTCCGGTCGTCTCGACGGCATGCACGTCGAGGCCGGCAAGGGCGTCCAAACCGGGTTGGGGACGACGCGCGTTTCGCGAACCAGAGGGCGACGGACGATTCGCCCCCGCGCTCTGTTCTCAGACCACCTCTCCCGCCACCCCGCCCCTCCAGCCGCGTGGACGGTAGGTGCGAACCAACTACATAGCGTTTCGTCTGGCGGTTTGGAGCACAGGGCGGTGGGGCAGACCTGTGCGAGAATGTAATCAAAACAAATGGTTGAGCGTGTGGACATGCCGGGACCCAGCGGACCTGTGTTTCGACCCAGGCTTTCCCATGGTGTTCCGAATGGCGCGGGGAGTCTTACTCAATAGGCTGAATATCCGTGCTTCCTTGACAGGTGCACATGCCAGGGGGCACCCTGAGAACCTGTCTATCGTCGGGTGCGCCATCGGCGTTTCGATGATGGGCGGCAACGGCGACCACCAAAAATGGGGTGCTGGACGAAACGTGGGTCGGTCTCGGAATGGATCAGGAGCGGCCTGCGCGGTTTCGCCTCACCTCGAATGCGGTGGCTGCGATCAAAGAAGGAATACAAGGAAAAGCATGTCGATGAAGTTGTTCGTTGGTGGTCTCAGCTGGGATACCGACACGGAGGGCCTGCGCCGCGGGTTCGAAAATTTTGGTCAGATCGATGACGTGGCTGTGATTCTCGATCGTGACACCGGACGTTCACGAGGCTTCGGCTTCGTCACGTTCGCTGATGCGGAAGCAGGCAAGGCGGCGATGGCGGCGATGGACGGTGCTGAACTCGACGGCCGCACCGTTCGCGTCAATGAAGCCGCAGAGCGCGCACCGCGTGGTCCTCGCAGCTTCGGCGGCGGTGGTGGCGGCGGCGGATTCGGCGGCGGCGGTGGCGGCGGCGGCGGATTCGGCGGCGGCGGCGGCGGTGGCCGCGGTGGCAAGAAGCCCAAGCGTGGCGGCGGCAGTCGTCGCGGCATTCGCGACAATCGTTGGGACTGACGATTGACGTAGCCCGAGGCTGCCGGACGCGTGCCGGCAGCCAACGGGAAGCGCCAGCAGTCACCTCTCGGCGACGGCCTGCATGCTGGATTCGAACCACACTTGATCGGGTGGATTGCCGCGACGGCCAGCGCGCTGTCGTTAGGCCTCGACCTCGGTGCGTGCAGCGATCAGGCTAGAGACGTGTCGATGGGGGAGCACGGCGGTACCAGACCGGGGGTTTTGAGGTGCAGTGGCGCGACGAACAATATCGTCCAGCTACACTTCGACATCAGCATCGATCCCGTGTGCGGGCTCGTGCTGGTGACTCGAACCCCACATCCGTACGACGGCCCCGCCGAGATCTTGCGGGCTTTCGACGCAGTGGAACGCGTCACGACGGGTGAAATCGACCGCTCGATGTACAAGTTCTTGGGGGATACGCGCTGGGGCCCTAGCCGTAACGACCCAAGCTTCGAAGGGGTTTTGAAACTCGTTCGCCCCAAGCTACTGGGCGGCTACGCCAAGTGCGCGACGCTGACCCAGACGGTGGCGGGCCGTCTCCAAGTCCGGCGCTATGCCCAGCAAGACGGTCGCGAGATGCTCGTGACTTCGGAGCCGAGCGAAGCGTTCGAGTACCTGGGTGTCGAGCCGCACCCGCTGCGGGGCGCCCCCCATCTCTACTGACGGACTGCGCGTGACGGGTCAGTCCAGGCGCTCTGCTCCTTCTATCCCAGCTCGGAGACGGCTCAGGGCACGATTCTGGAGTTGGCGCACGCGCTCCCTGGACAGTGACAACTCGAGCCCGAGCTCGCGCAGCGTCAACTCTTCTACTCCGTCCATGCCAAATCGCCTTCGGAGAATCCGACGCTCCACCGAGTTGAGGTGCATCAGTGCGCGGGCCAACTGAGCTCTCCGCTCTTCGGCAAGCAGCCCTTGGTCCGCGGGGGTTGGTGAGTCGTCCGCGAGCAGGTCGACGAAGTGCGTGCTATCGTCGTTGGCGACTGGGCGATCCAAAGACAGACTCCTGCTTTCGGGTCGGGAGCGTAGGTCGTCGACTTGCCGGAGGGACAAAGCCGTCTCTTTTGCAAGTTCCGCAGAGCTCGGGGGCCTGCCCGTCCGGGCCTGTAACTTCTGTGTAGCGCGCTTCACCTGTCGCAAGAGCTCTTGTCTGCCCACGGGAAGTCGCACCGTTCGAGAGGTATCAGCAACTGCACGGCTGACTGCGTGGCGAATCCACCAGCTGGCGTAGGTACTGAAGCGAAAACCCCGACTAGCGTCGAAACGTTCGACTGCCTTCATCAGTCCGAGGTTGCCATCCTGGATCAGGTCCGCCAGCGGTATGGATCCCCGTTGGTAGCGCTTGGCGATGACGACGACGAGCCGAAGATTGGCTGCCACAAAGCGCTGTTTGGCGATGTTCTGCTCCTGAAATGCATGCTCCGTTCGCCTCTGATACGATCTTGCCCTCGCAACGCGCTGGGTGTTGTTCGAGGCTTGTTCTTTCCGCCACCAGTCCCTGGCGGAAGCATGCACTTGTCGCATGCAATCGCGGTCGACATCGTGACGTCGTACGACGCGAGCGAGGCTCTCTGACCAGTTGTTCTCGCCTGCAGAGGCTCCTGCATTCGCAGGGCCGACTTCAGTTCGAAGGGGTGCTTTCTGTGCGATGTCGCCATTGGGATCCGCGCCGCGCTCGGCGCACAGCGCCTCCAGATGTGGCACGAGTGTTGGCAGAACAGCTGGGCAAGAAAGCACCGCAATCCAATAATTCACTTCGGCAGCCTCCACCTCCAACGCGGCCGCCACTTCTTCCGCAGGACTGAAAGTGGAGTGTCGCGCCAACTCTCCCAAGTAGAGCGCTAAGGGATCGCGCGCGTCGGGTTCGCGGCCAGGAATGGGGGCTCCAGCCGTCGCGAGCTGGGTCGCGCGCCCGTGAGATCTGGTGTCTGTAGGCTGGTTAAAGGTGTACGGTTGGGTGGGTGGTGATGTTGATGAGCTCATTTTGATCCTTTCGTCGGAGGTTTTGTGTTGCGCCTGGACAACACACCGACGGCAAACGGATCCGACGTCGCCGTGCCGCTACAGCTCGCGCGCAAGGCTTCGATTCCGTGCCTAGTCGCGCATGGCGCGCAAGCCAAGTTGGCTGCAGTCACGCGCCAGCCAGGCTCACTCACCTCAGCGCAGCTACCACCTCAGCGCAGCCAACACCTCAGCGCAGTTTGCACCGCCGCTGAGCATTGCTCTCGCGAGAGACTTGTGCTCCAGACAAGACTACTGAGACTAGCATGAGTGGCATGAATTTTCAACATCTCATTCCTCCAGGCCTTCGAGCGGCCAAGGGTCAACCGTCTCCCCAATTCGCATTGTCTGGACACCTGTCGTGTTCACCTATCATGTTCACCTATCATGTTCACCTCGCATGTTCACCTCTCATGACGGCGAAGACTACTTCGCCGACTCACCATCCATCGCGACCCATGACGAGTCCGTAATCCAGTTTCAGTTCGACTGGCCCGTCGCGCTTGCGGTCGTTCACTACGAGAGTTCGAAGAAGCGCCACGACGGTAGCGTCGATCGAAGGATCAAGGCGCGCTACCAGCGCTATTCCGAGCCCAGCCGTTGGAACACGCTGCGTGCTCTGCGCGTGTTGTGATGGTGGCAGTCACTCGGCTTCCCATTGCGCAGGGGCGGCGCACTCGGCGTCCGGACGGTGCGCCCCCGCTGGGGTTCAAGAACGCGTGGAAGGGCGGGAATGCCTAGGAGGCGACCGGGGCCTAGGGTGGCCTAGCCAGCCGGGGTAGGTGCAATGGGTGCTCACGGCCGAGAATTTGTTGGTGCGTCTCTGCGCTGCGGTCCCAGTGCTGACAATCATCTGTCCTTCCACACGGCAAGGCGCTGTAACGTCGTCGACGATCCGGGTAGGACGCTGTCCAGCGAATCGGCACTCTCATGCTAGCCCTCCTATTCCTCGCGACCTTCGTGGCTTTCGGTATCAGTGCGGTTTCGGGCGGCGGCGCGAGCTTGCTGCTCGTTCCAATCCTTGGTCACATGTTGGTCGTCACGTCGGTACCGGCGGCGCTGTCGATTGGCACTTGCTCGAGTTCCATCTCTCGCATCGCGACCTTCCGCCAGCACATCCATTGGGGGGTCTCCGCCTGGTTCGTGCCCGCCGCCCTGCCGATGGCCGTCGTTGGCGCGCTGTTGTTGAGGTTCATGAATCCCGCGTACGTTCAGTTGCTCATGGCGGGCTTCATGATCGCGAACCTGCCCAAGCTGTTGCGCAAGAACCGCTCGACCCCACCCAAGCGAATCTCGCGTTGGGTCCTGGTGGGAGTCGGTGCAGCCGCCGGATTCCTATCTGGTTTGACTGGAGCCGTGGGCGTCCTGTTCAATCGGTTCTACTTCAGCTATGGCTTGAGCAAACAGGAAATCGTCGCGACGCGGGCAACAAACGAAGTACTCATCCACATCGCCAAGCTCGTGGTGTATGGGAGTCTCGGCCTGATCGACGGCCGCGTCCTGACAATTGGGTTCATCGTCGCCGGTGCAGCCGTTCTGTCCTCGCTGGTACTGAAACCGCTCCTTCACAAGGTGCCTCACGAGGCCTTCGTCAAAGTCGGGTACGCGGCAATGGTTGGATCGGGGATCGTGCTGCTGAGTTCTGCGTTGTCTCGCGTCGTTCGAGAGGAGAAGGTGGAGTTTGACTATGGGCTCATTCTGCGGGGAGCCGACGCGAAGGTACGGTGGCGAGAGTCGAGTCTCGCGATTGAATTGGAGTACGACGACGGATTGGAGGTCGAAGTCGACATCGATCCCGACTCTCTGACGGACGCGCAGAAGACTGTAGTGGCTCGGGAAAACCCGGGCGGGGCTTCGATCCTGTTGGAGGCCGTTTTCAGCTTCGAGGGTCATTATCACGAGGCGTACTATCTTCGTGACGGCAACGTCGTGAAGAAGATAGCGTTCGATGCCCAGGGGCTGCTCGTTCCGGAACACGACTGAGTGGTACTCCGGACTGCGTATCACCAGCGGTGCCTCGACACGACCAGGCTCCATTGGCGTGGCCTAGCAGCCCGCACGATGAATCTAGGTGACCAGCACCGCATTGCGGACCGGCATCTCGAAGCGCAGCGCGATCGTGTACGTCTGGCAGTCTAACGCGCGACAGGTTCGCGAGAACGCCGAGAGTACGGCCCTTCAGCGTGGGCTACGTGAGAAGGCGATTGCGATGGGCGAGCGTTTGCCCCGAGACCCGGCGCCTCCCCCTCTTGTTGAGCTAGAGAGTCGACTACGAGGTGACCCGCCGCTCACGCGCGAAGAACGTCAAAGGCTGAAGCGCCTGTCGGAAGACTTCAGTCGTGTGTGGTCCCATCCCCAGGCCTCGACGAAGCTCCAGAAGCAACTGCTTCGTGTGGCCCTCGTGGAGGTGGTCGTTCGGCGCGACGGTGGCCAACTCGTCTTGTTGCTCCACTGGGCTGGCAACAGCTACACGGAGTTGACCGTCAAGAAGAGAGCAACTCCAGTCGGCTCCAAAGCTGAGGTCTCGCTCACGAAGCTGGTTGCAGCGCTGGCTTTCACGCTAGACGATGGCCAGATCGCTCGCGTTCTCAACATGAAGGGGCTGCGAACACCGCGCGACTTGCGGGGGACGAAAGACCGAGTGCAAGCCTTCCGGTCCCACCATCGGATCCGCCGGGACGAACCAGTCCGAGATCCCGACATTCTGACGGGACAACAAGCTCGCGAGTACCTCGGCATCGGCTACCATGGCCTGACCGCGCTGATCGAACGCGGCCTCTTACATGCAAACCAGGTGACAGACTTCGCTCCGTGGAGCCTGTCACCTGCCGAACTCGACTCAGAAGAGGTACAAGCGGCAGTTAGGTACCTCAGGGCCAACCGCCGGCTACCCTCAAAGGGGGAGTCCCCGCAAGGTCAGCCGGCGCCTCCCCCTCTTGTTGGGCTAGTTGTTGGGCGCCGCTGTTCGCCTGCTATTGCAGGCGAACCAAACAACACTTCCCGGCGCACAAACGGAAGAAAGGCCACCCCGGAGGGGGGGTGGCCTTCGACCAGAGGTGGAGGCGCCGGGAATCGAACCCGGGTCCGCAAAGCATCCAACTGACCCTCGTTCACGTGCGTAGTCGGTGCAATCCGCCGACAGATTTCGTCGATTCGGCGACGACCTAGCCTTCAGTGAATCTCACCCCGCCGCCCTGAGGGCGCTACGACGGGGCCAGCCTTAGTGCTGACGCCTTACGGATACCAAGACAATCTCTCCGCTCGACGGCTCTACTGGTTTTTAAGCAGCGAGAGCGATTGCATTATCGTTTGCAATTGTACGTTGCTCAGTTTTGAAATGGGCCGAGCGCCACCGCACGCAGGCAAGCCTTCAGTCTCCGCGTCGAAACCGATCGCCCCCAAAACTGCTCCTTGTGGCGGGGGATAGATCAGGATGGTGCTCGGGCGCAACGAAGTCAACCCCCACGATTTTTCGACACCGCGCCGAAACCATCGCCAGCGCCTGTCCGTATCTATGGGTGAGCACCTTCCTCTCTTCCGGGTGTTCCTTGGCGCCGGCCTCCGGATGGCCCCGAACCTCGTCAACGCCCGTTTCCAACGGCGGGGTTTTTCTCGTTCCCTCCTCCCTCGAGAACGGGACGGCCACCGGAGAGCCGGCGCCTCTTTTTTCGAGGGCGCGCTGCTGTTCGAAGGCATGCTGCCCTGCGACCGCCATCCGCGAAAACCGTGCAGGGGCGCGAACATCGGGCGACAAAGGTGCGTCCCGATCCGCGACCACGTTGGGTGCCCGCGTGTCTTTCCCGCCAAACCAGCGTTACCCGAGCGAAACGCGGGGCTGGGGCATGGGCCTTGCTTTGGTCGGGGGGCATGAACGTCAAGATCCACGACCTGATGGCCAAGAACGTCATCGTTGCTCAGCCCCACCACACCGTCGACCACGTGCGCAAGTTGATGAACGACCACGGTATCCACGCCGTGCCGATCGCCGGGGCCGAAGGTGAACCCGTGGGCATTGCGACCACCGGCGATCTGGCCGTCGCCGACATCAAAGGAGGCAGCCCGATCTCGCAGCACATGAGTTCACCGGTCCACAAGGTCCCTGCGTACAACGATGTGTCGGTCGCGGCGCGCATCATGCGCAAGCACAAGTGCCACCACGTCGTCGTCACCCACGAGGGGCAGATCGAAGGAATCATCAGTAGCTTCGACCTGCTCGCCTTGGTCGAAGATCACCGCTTCGTCGCCAAGAACGCCTCCCAGACAAAAGGCAAAGCAGACACCGCTTAGAACCGATCCCAAGTTGGAGCCGTCGCGCTGGGTGGGTTCGTGAGGATACCTGCGCACCCATGCGCGGGTCGCGTGGGTGCACCGGAGAGTGCGGGGTACAGCAGGCTACCTGGTGTTCACCCTCGCGGCGTCATCGCGCGTCGCGATTCCACCGTCAGCGGTCGATGTGGCGGCCGCATTGGGTCCAGCGTCAAGACGTCCGAAAAATCTGTGCTTTAGTTACCACACTGAGGGGGTGCCTGAATGGGGCCCAGTCAGCGAAAGCACGGAGTTGTCGGATTGTCGAAGCGCGTCAGCGGTGTGATCAAGTTTGCGTCTCACGACGATTTGGTCGTCTCCTACCAGAAAGTCCTGTCTCGTGGCCGTGCCCAGCTGCGCACGGCGCAGCCCCTCGCCGCGGGCGACAAGCTTTACCTGACCATCCAGCTCACGAACAGCGGTGAGGAGGTCGAAGTGCCCACCATCGCCGAAGAATCGGTCATCGTGGATGGGGAGAGCGAGCGCTACAGTACCCGCGTGCGTCTCGATGAAGTCGCTCTGCGGGTTATCGAGCAGTTCATCGTCGAAGCTGATCCTTCATTCTCGGAGCAGCACGCTACCGTTCGGCCCGCGCGCAGGCTCAAAGTGCTGATTGTGGACGACAGTCCGAATCAGATGGAGCACGCCGCAGCGCCCTTTGTCGAACGGGGGGACGAGGTGATTACGGCGAGCGACGGATTGATGGGATTGGCGCTCTGTCTCAAACACGAACCCGACATCGTCCTTTCTGACGTACAGATGCCCAAGGCCGATGGCTGGCAGCTCCTGCGTATGATTCGTGCGCGCAGACAACTCGCCACCACCCCGGTGATCTTCCTGACCACGCTTTCCGGTGAAGAGGACAGACTGCGCGGCTACCGTTTGGGCGTCGATGACTACATCTCCAAGCCCTACCCCCAAGACGTATTGGTCCGAAGAGTACAGCGGCTCTTGGACCGGGCTCAGGGGGCGTCTTCGTGGTCTCCGAAGTCGCCGGATGCGCTTCGAGGGGATCTCGAGCAAGTGGGGTTGCCGGCCTTGCTCTCGTTCCTCGAGCTCGAGCGCAAGAGTGGCGTCGTCTACCTCGAACCGAAGGGCTCGCTGATCATCCTCGAAGAGGGGCGCCCCGT
Source organism: Polyangiaceae bacterium (assembly GCA_050298815.1). Taxonomy (GTDB): domain Bacteria; phylum Myxococcota_A; class Polyangia; order Polyangiales; family Polyangiaceae; genus SZUA-265. The sequence goes on along the minus strand of JBNKUV010000055.1, from coordinate 214,572 downwards.
GCGGGCCAAGAGCAAGCATCGGGACTCGGTGGACTGCAAAGCGGAGGCCTTGCACGAGCTCTTGGATCTGAACAGTGGTCGTTTCGAGTTCGTCCCGGGGGAGGTGGAGGAGGAAGACACCATCCAAGCTTCTCTCAGTGGGATCCTGATGGAGCATGCCAGGCTGCAAGACGAGGCCAAGCGCCTCGCCTGATGGCAGTGATGGCGACCTCATGATGCGCATAGTCGTTGCAGAAGACGATCCGGTCTATCGAGCGATCCTCGTTCAAACCATCAAGCAACACACCACCGACGAGGTGGTTGCGGTGGAGGATGGCGAACAGGCGCTGGAGCTCGTGCTTTCGGATCAGCCGCCGGACGTGCTCATTCTCGACTGGATGATGCCAGGGATCTCCGGCACCGAGGTGTGTCGTCGCGTGCGCGAGGCGAACCTGCACGTGCAGCCGCACGTGCTCATCGTCACAGCAAAAAATCGACGGCAAGAAGTGATCGAAGGGCTGAGCGTCGGGGCGGATGACTTGCTCTGCAAACCCATCCCCCCCGACTTGCTCATCGCTCGCCTCAAAGTGGCCGCTCGTCGGCCCCGGCCAGGACAGCAAGCCAAGAGCGTTGTGGTTCAGGCGTTGATCGATGCCTGCAACGAGGGCAACGGTGAGCTCGTCGTGCGCGACGGCGACATGACCGCACGAGTCTTCGTGCACGAAGGGTGCATTGCCTGGGCGCATCTGTCCGTCGATCGCGGAGCGCTCTTCGAGTTGCTCGCCGCCGAAGCGGACATCGAGCCCGACGTGATCCGCGCAGTGGTCGAAGAGTGTCGCACGACGGGAGCGAGCCTGAACGATACCCTGGTCAAATGGGGGCTCGTCGATCGCGCACGGCTGCGCGAGGGGACCAAGGTGTGGACGCGACGGCGCCTGCAGGCCATTTGCCAGTTCAATCGACCGCAGACGCTGTTCTTACCGCAACGCCGTCGCTATGCAGGTGACTTGCTGTTCACCTTGGCCGAGTTGCTGGACGAGAGCGAGTTGCGAGGGATGCGGCCGTCCTTGCGCCCCCCTCCACCACCAATTCCAGAGAAGCGTCGCTGGCAAGACGCCTTCATCGAAGCTACGTCCGCTCCCGAAACGGATGCACTACTCGACGAGTGCATGCAGGGCGCAGGGGTCGTTGGCGTTGCTTTGATTCAGCGGTCGACGGGCTGCTGCTCCGGTACACGCGGGCGGAAGCTGGATCCGGACATCGCCTGGGCGCACCTGCAGAGTCTCAGTATCGTCTCTCGCGAAGAGCAAGTGGTGGACACCGCTCTGACCACGAACCGGCACTATCACCTGGTGCACACACTACCCGGTTCGTCGGACACCCTCGTGTACGCTGTGGTCGACTCTTCTCACACCCAAATGACAGCGGCGCGACGTCGGCTGAAAGACTCGGTGGAAGCTTATGCCGGCCCGGCGCTTGTGCGTTTAGGCGTTGGCTGAACTACTTTTCCGTGAATCGGCGCTGCCGATTCAGAATCTCACGGGGCCCAACCCCACTGTTGGGGACACCGGCTCACCGGCGCTGCCTAGCGGTGCCCAGGGCTGGGGGAGATGAACGTATGAAGACTTATTCAACGAGCCGCGGCTTCGGTCGCTCCATTGGTTTCTTGTTGTGTGTTTCGCTGTTGGCGCCTGCTTGCGGCGAGGAGGAAGAAGACAAGCCCGGGGATGGCGAGCTCGGCTCCGAATGCAAACTCGAGTCGACCGAATGCGATGATGGGCTCGAATGTACGGAGAGTGAGGGCGGCGGCATGTGCACGATCGTCGCGGGCGGCAATTGCGATCCAGACTCTGACGTCGACAACGGCGGCTGCGCGGCGACGGCCGTCTGCGAGGGCGCCTCTGGCGACGCAAGCACGGACGAGCCGACGTGCAAGATCACTGAAGGCAACGCCTGCGATCCGGAAGACGGTGGCGGTTACTGCGCCGACGGCCTCAGGTGTGTCGAGATGTCTGCCGGAGGCCACCGCTGCTACTGGCCCGTCGTGTTGACCGGCACCGTCACGGACACCTCCGATACGGACGCCATCGAAGGTGCTCACGTCATCGGTATCAACGACGAGGGCTCAGCCGTGACGAGCGTCTCGGTCAGCGACGAAGATGGGCGCTACTCGTTGGAAGTGCCCGTGCTGCGCAACGAGGATGGCAGTCCGACCGACGAGACGTTCACTTTACGGGCGGGTGCTCAGGACTACCAGGCGTTTCCCCTGGGGATACGCGTCGCGCTGCCCATCAGCGTCGAGGACGCGGACGAGGATGGAAAGACCTGGGTGGTGGAAAACGCCCTCACCGAGGTTGGCTTGATACCGTTGCCTGATGGCGAGCGCTACATCATCTCCGGTCACTTGGAAGCTGCGCGCGAATCGACCTCGGACTTGACGGGCGTGTTGGTCGTCGCGGCAGGGGCTAGCGGCGCCTTCAGCGCCACGACGGATGCGAACGGCGACTTCACAATCTTCAACGTCGAAGACGGCGACTACACGGTGAGCGCGTACGCTTCGGAGCTACAGATCGAGCCTGAATCGACCGCGGTCAGTGGGAAGGACGTTGCTGGACTGGTTTTGGATGAAGCGGGGCACGATACCGTGACCGTCTCAGGCAACATTCAAATCGTCAACGCCGGTGGCGGCTCGATGACCAGCGTCATCCTGGTGGTCGAGGACACCTTCGAGCCCTTGGTGGCTCGCGGTGAGGTGCCTCGCGGATTGCGCGCTCCTCGAACCGGTGTGCCGGACGTCGACGGCAACTTCACCATCGAGGGAGTACCCGACGGCAACTACGTGGTGCTCGCAGCCTACGAAAACGATGACCTCGTCCGCGATCCCGATACCAACATTTCCGGGACGGACTTCGTTCACCTAGAGGTTGACAGCGGATCGAGCACCACCATCGACGTCAGTGAGTCGTTCAAAGTGACCGAAGCTCTCGAGGTGTTCGCTCCGGGCGCCGATGAGCCGGAAGCAGTGAGTGGTCCACCCACGCTACGTTGGGCGGACGACAGCAGCGAAGATTGGTACGACGTGCGGGTCTTCAATGCGTTCGGCGACGAGGTGTGGTCGGCGCTGGAGATCCCCGGGGTTAGCGGTAGCGACGAAGTGAGCATCGAGTATGACGGACCGTTGGACCCCGGCATGTACTACCAGTTCCGCGTCTCGTCGTGGCGTCAGCCGGGCAACGGCGATCCGGCGCCCATCTCCACGACCGAAGATCTGCGTGGCGTGTTCTTCGCGCCCACGGAGTGACGCATTACGGCCGCGGGAGAACTCTGCGATGACGGTGGGCACGACAGTGCCTGCCGCTCCTCGTATTGTGCTTCAACGGGGTGACCGACGGAGGTTGTGCCACCGCCAGCTTCAAGCTGTGGTACGTCGAGTTCATGAGCTCGCTGCCGCGCACACCACGTTCCGAGATTTCCGCCGCGCTCTGTCCGTTGGGGACGTTGGCGGTCGTTCTGTCAGCGGCGGCGTTGGCGGGCGTCGCGTGTTCGAGCGACGATGACGGCGCCGACGGCGCCAGGGCAGCGACCGTGGCGGGCCCCACCGGAGCGCCGAGCTCCACTGGTACCATCGGAGCGATGGAAGCGACCAGTTCGAGCGGCCCCATGCCGACGTCAAGTCAACCCGATGTCGAGGGGACGACCGGCCCAAGTGAACCCGAGCCTTCGCCTGGCGGTACCAGCGATACACCGACCGCCGTGGCGCCCGCAGAACCTCCGAGCCCGGAGGGCGCCGGTGGGTCCTCCTCGTCGAGCGGTGGTTCGACTGGTGTGTTCAACTCCGCTGGGGCCGGGGGCATGGACGATGGCGGCGCGGGCGGTGCCGGTGGCACGGGAGCGAGCGAGGGAGCGAGCGGCGGCTCCAGCGGTTCTGGCGGCTCGATGATGATGGGCATGGGAGGTATGATGGGAGAGGTTCTAGGTGCGTTTGCGCTCTCCAGTCCCAGTTGGGATGTGCTCGACAACGACGACTGCACGCCGGAGACGGCCGATCTCTGCCCTGTTTACCCGGAGGTACACACCGGGCTCGAGATGGGCATGGATACGTCCCCCGAGATGAGCTGGACGACGGGACCCGAGGGCACGCTGAGCTATGCCATCACACTGATAGACTTGACGACTGAGGGCGCGCACTGGGTGATGTGGGATATTCCGGCGGACGTGATGATGCTGCCCGAAGGATTACCGGACGGGATGCTGACGGATCCTGCCGGGGCACAACAAGCCGCCAACTATGGCCGCGCAGGGCACTTTGGTTCAGGGCGCTGTGGCAACGTCTACGAGTACCGAGTCTACGCCTTGGGCATCGCGACCCTCAACCCGGCTGATAGCGGTGTCGAAGGCGTGCGCAGCGAGCTCGAGTCATCAGGCGACGTGCTGGGCTCGTCCTTCGCGCGGCTGCAAAGTCGCGAGTATTGTACGATCGCCGCAGCGAATTGACTGGCACGCTGGCGCGAATTGACCGCGTCTACCGGCTGCGCGAGGCACGTCAGCTAGCACCGATCTGACTAGTGTGTTGGAGGCCCGTTCCGCTAGAGTGCCGGCAGGAAGAACTCATGAGTCACTGGGGCCTCGATCCGAAGATCCACTTTCTGAACCACGGCTCCTTCGGAGCGTGTCCGCTGCGCGTTCTGGAAGCGCAGACTGAGCTTCGCACGGCGCTGGAGTTCAATCCCGTTCAGTTCATGCGTGCACTGCCGGAGCGCCTCGTTGGCGTTCGCTCCCGCATCGCGCAGTTCGTTGGTGCACAGGCCGCGGACATTGGCTTCGTCAACAACGCGACGGCAGGCGTCAACGCGGTGTTGCGCTCGCTCTCGCTCACGGCGGGCGACGAGCTACTGACCACCGACCACGCCTACGCTGCTTGCAGAAACGCGCTCGACTACGTCGCCGAGCGTGTAGGCGCCACGGTGGTGGTCGCAGAAGTGCCGTTTCCCATCGAAGCACCCTCCCAGGTGTTGGACGCGCTGTTGGCGAGAGTCAGCCCCCGGACGAGGCTGTGTCTGCTCGACCATGTGACGTCGATCACTGGCTTGGTGTTGGACATCGAGCCCATCGTTCTGGCGTTGAAAGAGCGCGGCGTGGAGACGCTGGTCGATGGGGCTCATGCACCCGGTATGGTGGACGTGAACTTGGAGCAGCTGGGAGCGGGCTACTACGCCGCGAACTTTCACAAGTGGGTGTGTGCCCCGAAGGGAGCGGGCATGCTCTGGGTTCGGCGGGATCTGCAGCGCAACATCGTGCCACCGGTCGTCAGTCACGGGTATCGCGCACCCGAAGCCGAGCGTTTTGTTGCTCTGTTTGGCTGGCAGGGGACGGCCGATCCAACGCCTTGGTTGTGCGTGCCGACGGCGCTCGACGCGATGGCGGAGATCGGCGGCGGCTGGGACGGCGTGCGAAGTAAGAATCGAGCGCTGGCGCTGCGCGCTCGGGACCTGTTGTGTGGCGCGCTTGGGATCGATGCGCCGGCTCCTGATGAAATGGTGGGCGCGTTGGCTTCGGTGCCGTTGCCCCGGGCTCGTCAGGTTACGGAGCGGGGGCCCGATCCTCTGTACGATGTGCTCTTCGGGCTGGGCTTCGAGACTCTCGTGATGCCGTGGCCCAGGAGCCCACAGCGTGTCCTGCGAGTCTCGACGCAGCTGTACAATGCCGAGCAGGACATTCTGTCCCTGGTCGCGGCGCTCCCTGACGCGCTCGGGCGCTGCTAGCGGCCCATCACTGCGCCCCGTTCTGTCCCACCGCGCAGGCGCGCCGTTCTGTCGCTCGTGCGCCGGTACCTGGCAGAGTCGCGGTTACGCAGGAGGGCAAGATGCTGTAAGACCCTGCGCCAAGCCATGTGCCCACCCCGACGAAAATTCCCTTCACGATGACCGATAGCCCCCAAGCGGTGGAGACCCGTGGAGCGCTCGAGCGCTATCTGCCCGACATCATCGGCAGCTTGGACGCCGACGAGCTGCTCGACCGTTTTCTGACGTACGTCAAGGACGCTGGCCTCGAGCTCTACCCGGCGCAGGAAGAGGCTATCCTCGAAGTGTTCGCGGGCAACCACGTCGTGTTGAACACGCCGACGGGCTCGGGTAAATCGATGGTTGCTTTGGCCGTCGGCTTCAAGGCCCTCTGTGATGGCCAGTTCGCGTTCTACACGGCACCCATCAAGGCATTGGTCACGGAGAAGTTCTTCGAGTTATGTCGCAAGTTGGGCGGCAAGAACGTGGGGATGATGACCGGGGATGCGACCGTAAATCGGGACGCGCCCATTCTGTGTTGCACGGCGGAGATCCTGGCGAACCTAGCGCTCCGGGAGGGAGAGTCCGCTCAGGCGGATTGGGTAGTGATGGACGAGTTTCACTACTACGCCGACCGCGAACGCGGAGTGGCTTGGCAACTGCCCCTACTGACGCTGCCGCAAGCGCGCTTCTTGTTGATGAGCGCAACGATGGGAAACCCGGAGTTCTTCGTCAACGAACTGCAGAAGCGCAGCGGACAGACGGCAAGTTTGGTCCAGTCCTTCGAACGGCCCGTTCCCCTCGACTACGAGTACAGCGAGAAACTCCTGCAGGATGCGGTGCTTTCGCTGGTGGAGAGCGGGAAGGTGCCGATCTACATCGTTCACTTTTCGCAGAGGGCGGCGTCCGAGCAGGCGCAAACCTTGATGAGCCTCAATTTTCTGTCGAAGGACGAGAAGGGCCGCCTCAAGGAGCAACTGTCCGGTTTTCGCTTCGATAGCCCGTTTGGAAAGGAGCTCGCGCGCTTCGTTCGACACGGTATCGGCGTCCATCACGCGGGCATGTTGCCCAAGTATCGGCGCCTGGTCGAGCAGCTGGCGCAGCAGGGACTGCTCCGCATCATCTGCGGTACGGATACGTTGGGTGTCGGGGTCAACGTACCGATCCGCACAGTGCTGTTCACTCAACTTTGCAAGTTCGATGGCGAGAACACGGTCATTCTTTCGACCCGAGACTTTCAGCAAATCGCTGGAAGGGCAGGACGCAAAGGCTTCGATGATCGAGGCAGTGTCGTCGTTCAAGCGCCAGAACACGAGATAGAGAACCGCATTGCCAAGGACAAGGTCTCCGACAACCCCAAAAAGCTCCGCAAGCTCAGACTGCGCAAGCCACCCGAACGTGGTTACAAGCCGTGGAACGCAGAAACCCTCGAGCAGTTGAAACAGGCTAGAGCCGAACCGTTGATATCGAGCTTCCGCTTGAGTCACGGCTTGCTCCTCAACACGCTCATCGGTCAAGGTGGATGCCGACCAGCGCTCCGCATCCTACAATCGTGTCACGAGAGCGAGGCCAGCAAGCGGCGGCTGCGTCGTGAAGGGTTCGAATTGTTTCGCGGGCTCAAGTCCGGCGACATCATCGAGATGACGGACGATGGGGTGCAAGTACATGCCGATCTGCAGGAAGACTTCTCTCTCAACCACGCTCTCGGCCTCTACGCTGTCGAGGTGTTCGAAGCCTTGGACCCAGAAGCTTCCGACTATGCTCTCGTCTTGCTGAGCGTTGTCGAGTCGATTCTGGAAAACCCCAACGTGATTCTGCAACGGCAGATCTCGACCTTGAAGGGCCGGCTGGTGGCGGAGCTCAAGGCTCAGGGGGTAGACTACGACGAGCGCATGGAAGAGCTCGATAAGGTGGACTATCCCAAACCCCAATCCGAGTTCATCTACGAGACGTATAATCTTTTTGCTAAACACCACCCATGGGTGAGCGGCTACAACATTGCCCCCAAGTCCATCGCGCGGGACATGCACGAGCTAGCAGCATCGTTCAACGACTACATCAAGGAGTACGGTTTGGCTCGCGCGGAGGGCGTGTTGCTGCGCTACCTAACGGACGTGTACCGCACCTTGCGCCAAAGCGTGCCCGAGAAGCACAAGACTCAGGAGGTCTGGGATCTCGAAGAGTGGCTGGCGGCCGAGCTGCGCTCGATTGATGCCAGCTTGATCGAGGAGTGGGAAGCGACCCAAGGCATGACCCCCTCGTCGGGGGATGCGCCAAAAGAGCGCAAGCCGGAGACCGTCGTCGACAACGAACGAGCCTTCTCCGCGATGGTTCGGAACGCTGCGTGGCGTGTCGTCCAAGCGCTGTCGCGTGGCGCCTACGAGCGGGTCGTCGAGCTGTTGCAAGACCTTTCCGAAGACGATGAACGCTTGCCGAAGGACCAGAAAGGTGACGTGTGGTCGGCGCCGAGGCTCAACGAAGCCCTATCGGCTTATTGGGACGAGTATGAAGCGATCTTGGTCGATGCCGATGCCCGCAACCCGGCGCGCTCGATCATCGAGCACGCCGCTGGGGCTTGGGAGCTTCGCCAAATCTTGAGCGACCCGGAGGCTCACTTGGAGTGGGCTCTCGATTTTCGCGTGGATTTGGACCTGAGTCGTTCGCTGAACAGGCCGATTGTGACTCTCGTCGGCATCACCTCAGCGGACTGAGTGAGAGTCGGGTCGTTCTGCGACGACTTGCGACTGGAACACCACAGCGCCACTGCCTTTCCAGGTGGGACTACGGACCACGTTCGGCCACCTGATTGGAGCCGACAGCTTTGCCATTGCCCCAAGTGCCCTGCGAGGCGATAAGCTGTGTACCTGGAGGCGCGATAGTCGCCCGCGCGGTGGGTCAGTCATGGGAGAGCAGGGGTCGCAGTTGTTGGGATTGGACTGGAGCGCGGAGACTCTCAAGATTCTGACGGGGCGGTCTCCGGATGCCATTCTGGTGCTCGATCTCGATGCTCGTATCCAATTCGTCAATTGGACGGCGAACGGCGTCACCGAAGAGCAGATGCTCGGCACCACCGTGTACCAGCACGTCAGCGAAGAGAAGCTCGGCGAGCTGAAGGCGTGCTTGGAGTCGGTACGACGCACGGGAGACCACGGCGTTTTTCGGGCCGAGTACGCCGCACCCGATGGCACGACCGTGATCTGGGAGTCCAAGGTCGCCCCGGTCTCCAAGGAGGGCGAGCTCGTCGGCTACACGTTTTTCTCGAGAGACATTACCCAGCGCGACGCCCGTGCGCGCGAACTCGACCGCTTTTTCGAGTTGTCGCTGGACTACCTTTGCATCGCGAACCCGGACGGGTACTTCACGCGCGTCAACCGCACGTTCGCGCGGGAGCTTGGCTATTCCGAAGAAGAGCTCATGACCCGCTCTTTTTTCGAGCTCGTCCACCCCGATGACGTCGAAAGGACACGGGCGGCGATTGCAGAGCTAGTCGCGGGAAAGACTGTCAAAGGCCTCGAGAACCGATACCGCACCAAGGATGGGCACTGCCGACACTTGGTTTGGCACGGACGGTTGGAGGAGGAAACCGGGCACATACTGGCGGTCGCGCGCGATGTTACCGATCAGCGAGTTTTGGAGAAACAGCTACAGCAGTCGCAGAAGATGGACGCGGTGGGGCAGCTCGCGGGAGGCATCGCTCACGACTTCAACAACCTGATGCTGGCGGTTCTCGCCAACGCCGAGTTTGCGATCCAAGAGCTAGATCCGAGCCACCAGGACGTGCTCGCACACCTGCACGAGATCGAACGCGCAGGTAACAAGGCCGCGGCGCTGACGAAGCAACTCCTCGCGTTCAGCCGGCGGACACCGCCGTCTCCCCAGCTAGTCGATCTCAACGTGCTGATCCCGGACTTCATTCAAATGTTGCGACGGTTGATTCCAGAGAACATCGAGGTGGACTTCGTACCGGCGTACAGACTACCCAAGGTGGAGGCGGACCCCGGTCAAGTCGAACAGGTGCTGATGAACCTGTGCGTCAACGCAAGGGACGCCATGCCGGACGGTGGAAGGCTCACCGTGGAAACCGAGGCAGTGCTCATCAATGGGCGCTATCGGGAAAGTCACCCGTGGGCCAAGCCTGGGCGCTACGTTCTGCTGAGCGTGACGGATACGGGTTGTGGGATGACCGCAGACGTCAAAGAGCGTTTATTCGAACCGTTCTTCAGCACGAAGGGCCCGTCAGGTGGGACGGGGTTGGGGTTGGCCACCGCGTACGCGATCATCAAACAGCATGGTGGGTTGATCCATGTTTACAGTGAGCCGAACGAAGGCTCGAGCTTCAAAGTCTACTTGCCCCTATCAGCGCGCCACGCCGCGGAGGTGGACTCCAAGAAGGACGAAGGTCTGCCCGAAGGGCGCGAGACAATCCTCATCGCTGAGGATGAGGAGCTCGTTCGCAAGGTGATTGTGCAAATCTTGGAACGCGCCGGCTACCGCGTGCTGCCTGCCGCCAATGGCCATGAGGCGGTCAAGCTGCTCAAGGCGCATCAAAGCTCCGTCGATCTGGCGATTCTGGACGTCGTCATGCCGGAGCTGAGCGGTCCGGAGACCTACTCACGCCTGTTGGAACTGCGGCCTGGATTGCCCGTCTTGTTCAGCAGTGGCTACACAGATACAGGGCGGTTCGAGCGGCGGGTTCCGCCGGACCAAAAGTTGCTTGCCAAGCCGTACAGGGCGGAAGACCTGCTGCGCCAAGTGCGAAGCGCACTGGCAGGCCAGCCAGAGAAGAACTGAGTAAACCGTCGGCTCCAGCTGGTGTAGGGTAGGGTAGGGTCGCACGATGGAGACCAACCGAGCCGGCGAAACGATAGCGGGACGCTACGAGTTGCGTGAAGTCATCGGGCGTGGCGGCCAGGGGGTCGTGTGCCGAGCCCATGATCTGGAAACGGATTCGGACGTCGCGGTCAAGGTGATGGAGAGCCGCAGCGCCCGGGCGCCAGAGACGGTGGAGCGTATGGCGCGCGAGCAGCAGGCGATGCAAGCGTTGGCCGGTACGAACGCTGTTCAGTTCCTGGACATGTGCAGTGCTGATGACGGCACTCTGTGTTTGGTGATGGAGCTGCTCGAGGGGCAGGAGTTCGAAAAGCACCTGGTCGAGCTCGAAAACGGTGGGTCACGGATCAGTGTGGACGAGCTGATCGCCATCTTGGGGCCCATCGCGACGACGTTGGACCGTGCTCACTCGGTCGGCATCGTCCACCGGGACCTCAAGCCGGGGAACATCTTCCTGATATCGGACAAGAAGGGAGGCGGGTCGCGTCTGCTCGACTTCGGCTTTGCGCGTCTCAGCGACTCCAAGCGTGTGACGAACACCGGCATGGTCATGGGATCCCCCAGTTACATCGCGCCTGAGATGTGGCGTGGCCAAGGCAAGGTGGCGGACCACCGCGTCGACGTCTACTCGTTCGGGGTTATCATCTTTCGAGCACTCGCGGGAGGGCTTCCATTTCCCAACAGCTCCATGCAAGAAACGCTCTTAGCCGTCACCCAGGCAGAGAGGCCAAGTCTGGTCGAGCGTCGCAAAGAGCTGCCTCTGGCAGTCGACGAGTGGGTCAAGCGCGCCCTCGCCGTCGAAGTGGAGGAGCGGTTTGCTAGTGTTCGGGCCAGTTGGGAGTACCTGTTGTGGGCGCTCGGCAGGGGGCCCGAGCCCGGCCACGCTCGCAGCGGGTGGACGACCCCTCCCCCGGAGGTCGACAAGATCCGCCAGTTTCTCGATGAGCCGGTGTCCCAGCGTGCCGCCCCTGCTCAGTCGGTGTGGTCGATGGCGAGGGACGCGCTGAAGCGCTTGGTGGGGCGCAGTGAACCGGTCCCGAGGAACGCTGAGCCGCTGAAGGTGGTCAGTCCCGTGGCGATCAAGAAGATCGAGGCTGCAGGGAAAGACAGGGGCAGGAAGGACGAGATAGAGCCGTCATTATCCAAGGCGGTGCCAACATCGCCTCCACCATTGCCGCCGAACCGCAAAAAATCGGACCTGCCCGCTCCCGGTCCGAAAGTGCGTCGCGTGGGCACCGTCCGCATCACGGAGGCGCGAGCGTCGGCGGCGGACCTACCCGAAGTGTCAGCGGAGCTGCTCCTCGAACCCGACGAGGGTGTCAGCGGACCAAGAAGTTCGACCGCCGATTTGCCGGAGGTCTCCGCGGAGTTGCTCCTGGACACCTTGCCGACGCCTCCGCGGAGAATCGGACCGTCCCGATCGCCCAAGATTGTCGTGGCAGATCTGCCGGAGGTGTCGGCGGAGTTGTTGTTGGATGATGTTGTTGATTCGCCAAGAGAGGGCCAGCCGAAGACCGCCAGGTCCGCGGAGCACCGCAAGAAGCGCGGTCCCAACCGGCAACGCCAACGGCGGAAAAGCGCGCGGGCGACCGACGAAAGCACCGCCACAGCACAGCCCGTAGCCAGGCGGGGCGTCGCGACGGCGAAGCCGGGCACTCCTGGGCATGTGAAGCCCCGGGGTGCCGGAAAACCAAAATGGAAAAGTCGGCGCCACCGCAAGTCGCGCTGACGGACCGTCGCTTTTGACCTAAGCCCCTATTGGAGAGAATCCAGTGGCCGTTCTTGTGGGCGATTCACCTCATGATTTCGCTGGATATCGAAACCTCGCCGGACAAGGTTGCAGACGAGCTGCGAGCCCGTTTGGACCAAGCCGGCGTCCAGTCTCCTACCTGGTTCGTCTTCTACGGTGACGTCAGCGCGCCCTTGTTCGCGTTTGCGCGGGTCGTCGCCGGCGAGTTTCCCGATGCCCCGAGCATTGGGTGTACGTCCTTTCAAGGGGTGATCACCGCCCGAGGCTTCCGACGCGGGCTCGGAGTGTTGGTGGGTGAACCCGACGACGGGGTGACGATGGCGCCGCGCGTGGTCCCCTGTACTCAGGGGACCGCGAGCGCGGCCGCTGCCCGAGCGATGGAAAGCATCCGGGAGCAGATGGCGGGCGAGCCCGACATGCTGCTGATGCATCCAACTCCCGGTTTCGAGGAGGAAGTGCTCGACGGGGTCCGCAGTGTATTCGGCACAAGGGTACCCGTGTTTGGCGGGAGCGCCGCGGATGATGATATCAGTGGTGGCTGGCAAGTATTCGGCAACGGGGTGGTCGAGCGCAGTGGGGTTGTTTTTGCCGGGTTGAGTGCGGGGGGCAAGATCAGCGGGGCATTCGTCGGCGGGTACTTGCCGAGCGATCACACGGCCGTGGTCACGAAGGCCGAAGGGCGTATCGTCTACGAACTCGATGGCGAGCCTGCTGCGAGTGTTTACAACCGCTGGACCGAAGGAGCCATTGCGACTCAGCTTCACGATGGCGGCCCAATCCTGTCCGAAACGAATCTGTTGCCATTGGCCAGGGATGTTCATCAAGAGGGGACCATGCCGAGGCGGCTTCTGTCGCATCCCGAGCAGGTGTTCAGCGAAAACCGCGCCATGCGCTTCTTCAGCAGTTTTGCGACTGGCGATACGGTTCGGCTGATGACGAATACACACGCGGGACTCATTCCACGCATGCGGCGCGCAACGGAGCGAGCAGTAGAGCGGGGAGGGGCCGTTCGCGGAGGCCTGCTGGTGTATTGCGCTGGCTGCTTGAGCTCGACGCTCGACAAGGCGTCAGAAGTCGGCGAGCAGTTCTCGAGCGTGGCAGGAGATGTGCCGTTCATTGGGGTCAGCACCTTTGGAGAGCAGGGGAGCTTCTTCAGTCGTGGCGAGAACTATCACGGCAACCTCATGTGCAGTGCCGTGGTATTTCGTTGACGGAGCTCGCCCGAACGAGGGTCAGGTGACCAGCAGCAGACGCGCAGATCGATAGGCAAGCTGCTCGAGAGAAACGTTGGTTCGCTCGGGCGAGAACGCTCTCAGGTCGAATCCGGCGCCGTCATCGGAACGTGCTAACCAGGCACCGGGAACGCACACCAGACGCGCGGGGCGCCCCCCGTGCTGGCGGGAAAGCAACAAGTGCACAGAAGGCGGTGCGCCGGGTGTCCATTGCGAGTACACGTCCACGGTGGCGCCAGCGAAAGACAGGCTGAGCACACAGCGGTCGTTAGCCCCCTCGCCAAGACGCACACGGCGCGGCGACTCGAGTCGATAGCTCGTCCCCACGTTGCGCTCGAAGTCGACGGCCCGCGCCGTGAGCTCGTCGTGCAACTGATGGATCACGAGGAAGACGCCCTCGCTTGCCCAGCGTCGGTATGCCTGCTGTGCTAGGTGGCGGTCGAAGGCCTGCTGTGCGACTTCTGCCGCATCGCGTGACCTCACCGCGAGTTCGCCTCCTAGTCGAGCCCAGTCCGGCATGGTGCTGCCTACGGTCGACGTGCCCGAACCCTCCCCAGATTGGTCGGCAAGCACCGTACCGGGCGTGGTTGGTAACGACAGAGCGGCCTTGGGATCCCAGCTGAGCATCGTTCTTCCCCCTCCAGCCGAACGCAGAACAATCTCACCGCTGTGGTTCCGCACTGTGTGTCCTACGCTGGCCACGGGGGTACCTTCCTTCGCGCCCACGGGCCGTGCTGTGCCGAAACGGCGCCGAGAACGCGCTCTTGGGCGGTGGCCGATTGTTGGCCGCCGCCCGTGGCGAGCTGCGAGGGCAGCTCAGAGCAGAAGTGAGAGCAGGAGCTCCCTAGTTCAGCGCGCTTCAAGCGTGTGCGGTTGACTGGCTGTGGTGTACGTCATCCCGTGACGCGTTGACGGGGACAGAGCTGAATAGTGGCGAGAACGATTTCCGGTAGCCCCACGCCGCCACTGCCTGCAAAGCGACCAATATCAGAGCGATGGGCGATCCCGCTGGGTCGAGCACCAAGTGGAAGGCGGCGATGTTGACCGTGATTGGCGCTAACAGCGTTAGGGCGAAGGGGACGCCACGTCCGCTGAGCAGCAGCAGACCGCCGACGACCTCGGTGATCTTGACCAGCGGGAACATGTAGCCGCTCACCGCGAGCGCTCCGAGGAAGGCCCCAGCGGCGGGCGTGACCTCCGGATTGGGCAAGAACTGCAGGAAGAAGTTGGCGCCGAAGACGACGTAGATGAGTCCGAGAAAAATACTAGCAATTTTGGTAACTTTTGAACTTGTCGTGAGCATTTGGGTCTCCTTTTCCGGTCCCTGTCGCCGGAGGAAAGAAGTCTGCAGCGTTTCTCTGAATGCACCAGTGAGCCGATTGTGAAAAAGTTGTTCCTGTGAAAGCAACAATAGTGAGGGCAACTTTGGAGGACACCCGCGTCTTTCTGGCGGTGGTCGAGGAGGGCAGTTTTAGCGCTGCGGCCAAGTTGCTCGGCGTGCCCAAGTCCAGTGTGAGTCGCCGCGTTGCTAACCTGGAGGAGTCCCTGGCAACGAAGCTGCTACAGCGCACGACGCGCACACTCAGTCTCACCGACGCAGGGAAGGGCTACTTCGAGCGTTGCCGCCGCGCATTCGAGCAACTCCACGACGCGGAGCAAACCCTGGAGCACCTTGCCAGCGAACCACGGGGCGTGCTGAAGGTGACCGCTCCGAGCAGTTTCGGCTACGCGGCGCTGCACCAACTGGTTGAAGACTACCAGGCGCGGTATCCGGGGGTGTCCCTCGTCGTGGAGCTATCGAACCGCCGGGTGGACTTGGTGGCAGAGGGGTTCGACGTTGCCCTTCGGGCAGGGCCGCTCGACGATTCGACGCTGGTGGCACGTCGGGTGATGACGGATGGGTTCGAGTTGGTGGCGAGTCCTTCCTATCTCGAACGCCGTGGCGCGCCGCGGACTCTCGCCGACCTGGCGCAGCACGATTGTCTGGCTTTTCACGGCCAAGAGCCCTACGTGACGTGGACGCTGACTGGACCCAACGGAACCGAGTCGGTTCGAGTCGCAGCGCATTTGGTCTCCAACGACTTGGCGTTTCTGGAAGCCGCTGCGCGGCGAGGCGCGGGCGTGGCGTTGCTTCCCGGACTCACGACGCGCACTTCCCTGCGACAGGGACAACTCGTTCGTTTGCTCCCCGGGTACACGACGCAGCAGGGGCACATTTCAGTCGTCTATCCGAGTGCGGCGTACCTGAGCCCGAAGACGAAGGCGTTC
Source organism: Polyangiaceae bacterium (assembly GCA_050298815.1). Classification (GTDB taxonomy): domain Bacteria; phylum Myxococcota_A; class Polyangia; order Polyangiales; family Polyangiaceae; genus SZUA-265. The sequence continues at coordinate 198,733 of JBNKUV010000055.1, read as the reverse complement.
GTGGAGATGGCTGTGGAGTACCTGCAGTGCATGGCCTGAGCCCGGATGGGGAGTTGCGGCAGGGTCCGGTCGGCCTCGTTCTTTCCTTCTTTTTGGGGCGCGTGATCTGTATGACGGAGGCCTGCCGTGAAGATTGTCGACGTCAACGAGTTCTATGCGGAGCGTGGGGGAGGCGTTCGCACGTATGTCAATGCCAAGCTGGAGGCCGCAGCGGAGCGCGGACACGAGCTGGTCGTCATCGCACCCGGTCCGGAGGATGCAGAGGTAGAACGCTTGGGGGGCAAGGTGCGCTGGGTCAAAGGTCCGCCCATGCCGCTCGACCCACGCTACTACGTGCTGCATCGGGAAAAAGAGGTGCATCGCCTGATCGCTCTGGAAGCGCCGGATGTCATCGAGGGATCCTCTCCCTGGACCGCAGGTTGGTTCGCGGCACGCTACCGAGGGTCTGGGGCCAAGGCGTTCATTTATCACCAGGACCCCGTTGCCGTCTACCCGCACACCTTGCTGGACCGTTGGCTCGCTCCGGACACCATTGACAAGGTGTGCTTGCCCTATTGGAGCTATGTCAAACGACTGGCCAACCACTTCGACGCCACGGTGGTGGCCGGGCAATGGTTGGCAGAAAGGCTACGGAGCTTCGGCGTCAAGCGAGCGGAGGCTGTGCCGTTTGGCATCAATCGCGGTCTGTTCTCCCCGGACAACTACGATGAGTCGGTGCGAGAGGAACTGCTGCGAAAGTGCGGCGCGCCCAAAGATGGCACGTTGCTCGTCTGCATCAGTCGCTACCATCCTGAAAAACGGCTGACGAAGGTGATTGAGGCCTTCGGCAGGTTCGCTCAGAATCACGCTGCAGGCTTGGTGGTCTTCGGTGATGGGCCGTTCCGACGCTTCGTGCTCCGCGCTGCCGAACACACTCCTGGTGTTCATCTGGCGGGGTTTGTCAGCGATCGGCCTTACATCGCCAAGGCGGTCGCCAGCGCCGATGTGTTCTTGCATGGTTCGGCGGCTGAGACCTACGGTTTCGTGATCGCCGAAGCGATGTGCTCGGGAACGCCAATTGTCGCGCCGGATCGCGGCGGCGCTTTCGACCTCGTTCAACCGGCGTTCGCAGAAACCTACTCCGCGGGCGACGCCGCCGGGGCGGCGAAAGCCGTGGAACGCCTCATCAGTCGTGATCGCAGTGAACTTCGGCGAGCCGCGACCAGCGCCGCCGAACACCAGGTGAAGACGACGGCCGAGCACTTCGACGGCCTGTTCGAGCTCTATCAGCGACTGGCGAGTTCCCGACCGGGCTGAGCGCCACCCCAGGCCCGCGCACCCAGGGTTGACGCCGCCGAGCACTTCGTGGGAGGTGCGGAGCGTGTCGATGTTGAAGCGCCGGATCGACGGCTGGTTGGATGCGTACGTCAGTTTTGCGGAGCGCTTCTCACCGTGGATCCTGCTCGCAGCAGCAGTGCTCAGCGTCGTTTGCGGCACCGTTGCCGGTCGGGTCAACGTCAACCCGCGGATCGAAGCTCTGCTTCCGTCGGATACTGACTCGGCGCGCGCCGTTCTGGAGCTGAAGGAACGCCTGCAGTCCGACTCACCCCTGTACTTCCTGGTGCAAAGTGATGACCTGGACAAAAGTCGCCGGTTAGCGCGCCGCTTGCACGCCGAAGTCTCCGCCTGGCCCGAGACGAGGTGGGCCATGTACAAGCGCGACCCCTCGGTGTTTTCCGACAAACGCCTGCTGTACTTGAGTGCTGAAGACATCGAGGAACTCGACGAGCAGATCGACGAGCGCGAGCGCTGGGAATCCTGCGAAAAAATTCCCGGTTGCGCAAACTTGGATGACGAGCCACCGCCGTTGCCGACCGACAAGGACTTGCAGGCCTTGTTCGACAAGGACCCCGACGTGCGTGCGTTGGTCAGCTTGTTCGGTAAGGACTCTCAGGCGTTCGTCGAAGCGGAGCCCGAGTCGGCTCCCCTCCAAGCGGGCGAGACGGCGGCAGCCGGCACCCAACGGGCGGTCGATGACCGAGCAAGCGCTGGCGCGAGCGACGCAGCGGGCGATGATACCCTTGGCGCTGGTGGAACCCCCGAACTCGGCGAACTGTGTGACGCCCACAACAAGGTCTGCTCGGTACAAATCCAAATCGACGGCGATCCGTCGGACGTCGAGTTTGCCACGTCGATTCTGGATCGCTCCGAAGCGCTATTTCAGCGCGTCAAGTCTGAAACGGGTGACACAGAAGTCAGGATGGCGGTCAATGGGCGTTACCGCAACGTCCCGGTCACCAAGCGCATGGTCAATCGCGACCTGACGAAAATCAGCATCATCAGCGCCGCGCTGGTTCTGATGGTGATGCTCTTTCAGTTTCGGGGCGTCTGGTCGTTGGTCGTGTTGTTCGTTCCAGCATCGCTCGGGATCTGGTGGACCCTTGGCGGCATTGCCCTCCTGCACCCCCAAATCAATCTGATCAGCGCCTTCACGCTCGCCGTGCTAGCGGGAGTCGGAATCGACTTCGGCGTTCACCTGCTAACTCACTACGCCGAAGCCAGAGAACTGGGTGAAGCTCCAAAACTTGCCATTGCCGGGACGCTGAAGTCGCTCTACCCGTCGCTGTCCGTGGCAGCTTTCACCACGAGCTCTGGCTTTGGTGCGCTGGGGGCGACCTCCTTCGAAGGTTTCGCGGAAATGGGGCCCATCGCCGCCATTGGCATTCTGGTATCGCTCCTGGCGTTCTTGATCGTGTTTCCGGCGCTAGTCCTCACAATCGACAAGCAAGGCCGGCACCGCTTTGGTCTGCGTCGCTACTCAGCGAGCTTCCCGCGCTTGCGCGGCAACAAGGCGATGCTGGTCGCCTTCGGCACCATCGCCTTCGCGGTGGGGATGGGCTTCGTGGGGAGAGGGGTGGAGTTCGAATACAACTTCAAGAAGTTGCGAGCCACGGGAGTGGCTCACGGCATCCCCTGGGTCAGCACGCTGCACGGCACGTCCCGCACAGAGGTGTACATGTTGGCCGATGACCCCGAGGCGCTCCGTCGCGCCGCTGCAGGTATCCGGCAAGAGCACCCAGCGGAGCTAGTGAACCCGGGGGATTCATTCATCGTGATTCCATCCGCGTTCATCCCACCGGATCAGCCCAAGCGCCTCGAGGCGCTGCAAGGTCTAGCGGAAACCCTGGAACGGGCGAAGCGCAATGCCAGCGATGAACTGCGTGACAAGATTGAGCGTTTTGAGCCGCTGGCGAAGGTGCGCGAGCCGATCACCCTGGAGCGTCTTCCGCGGTGGGTTTCGGAATGGCTCGTCGAACGAGATGGCTCCTTCGGCACGTTGGGTGTGTTGTACGCCAACCTGACTGGTTCGAATGCGAAACACATGGAGGTGCTGGTGCGCCACATGCGGGCGTGGCGGGAGCGCTATCCCGACGTGCGCTTCGCGTCCTCGGTGGCGCAGTTGGGGGAGGTGACCCCGCGTCTGCGCAACGAAGCGCCCAGGATGCTGGGACTAGCGTTGCTGGGTGTGTGTCTGGGGACGTTGGTGATCGGGCGCTCGTTGCGACGGCTCTTGTTGGTGCTCCTGCCGCTGATGGTCATGACGGCAATCTCCGTCGGCTTGATGTCGCTGTGCGGTCTTCGAACCAATCTGTACAACATGCTCGTGTTCCCGTTGGCGTTCGGCATCGGCGTCGATGGCGCGGTCTACGTTACCTGGGCGCTGGGTTCGAAGAACGCGGATACTGGGCTCGCCGTCGCGGCTCGGGCAGTTCTCGGCTCGACCCTGACCAGCATGGCGGGGTTCGGCTCGCTCATGATTTCGAACAACGCCGGACTCGCGTCGATAGGCTGGCTCGCCATGCTCATGCTGGGGGCCTCTCTGCTGGCGAACCTCGTTTGGTTGCCGGCGCTGCACGAGGTCTTCGCCGCGCGTTCGCGTGCTGGTGGGCAGCGTGCGTCGGGACGCAACGAGCCCGATTTTCGCGACTAGCCAGAGGCCTTCGGGCTAGTGGTCGGTCGGTGTGGTTGTCGGTCGGTACGTTCTTTGCTGGATCAGGGCGCGATGCGGCACGTTCCGCCCGAAACCTTAGCTTTTCCCATCGTGGGGAAACTCCTGACACCTGTGAATATTCGGCACACGTTGCCAATGAGTGTTGCTTTGTTGCGTCACTGCCCAGCTGCCGCCCACCGGCGATTGCAAGTTCGCTGCAACCGCGGTCCGCGACTCGCCTCGGCCGGGTCATGGCCGCTCGGCGAGCCTCGCTTGACCCAGAAAAAAGCGGGTTTACACGGCGCTCCCGAATTGCGAACACCCGCCCCACCCGAAGGTGAGCTTGATGAATAGCCTGCGAGAAAACCAGAATCCCCCCCGTGAATCGATGAGGTGCCCGAAGGGCACGTCGATGTCACTGGAGGACTCCTCGGAGCTACCGAGCGTTGAAGCACCCCAGTTTCCTCGGCTCGGGATTCTCAATGACTATGTGCGTGTCCCTTACGCGAATGGATCCTCATTCGCGTCGCAGTTCCTCTATCGAGAGTTTCGTCGTCGTGGTTCCCGCGTGACGGTGGTCGGGCCCAACGACCCCAAGGCTCGCCCGGAAGACTTGCCGCCCCGCAGCATTTGTATCTCGTCGCTTCCGTTCCGCAATCATCCCGGGGTGCAACTGAGCATGCCCGATCGCCCGGCGCTCAGGCGACTGGCTGGTGAGAAGTTGTCGTTGATGGTGGCTCAAACGGGCTCAGCGCTGCTCGACGTTGGCGTCTGGCTGCGTCGCAATCACCGCGTGCCGCTGGTGTGCGTCAACACGATCCACATGCCGTCGGTCTACGATGTGCTGTTGCCTCAGGCTGTGCACAACAATCCGGTGCTGACGCGCCTGTTCCAAGATCGAGTGGTACCGTGGGTGGAGTCGACGACGGTCAACGTCTACAACAACTCCGACGGCTTGGTGGTCCTGTCCCGAGGGTTGAAGGACTACTGGCGGGAGCGCGGAGTGACGGCGCCCATCAGTGTGATCCCTCGGGCGGTCGATCCGAGCGTGTTCGACAAGAACCACCACGCCGATCCGTTCCCCCGATCCGCACAGCGCGGCGGGCGTTTGCTGGTCGTCTGCCGGCATACCCGCGAGAAGAACGTCGAGCGTCTGCTACGGATATTCGCCGAGCGCATCGTGCCCCATCGCCCCGACGCCAGTTTGACGTTGGTGGGTGACGGACCGGACCACGACCACTTCTGCAACTTGGCGGAGCGCTTGGGTATCCGCGAGCGGTGTCACTTCCCAGGAGAGATCAGCCTCCCGGAAATTCCCGGTTGGTATCGACACGCCGACCTCTTCGTCTACACATCGCTGTCTGAGACCTACGGTCAGGTCGTCAGTGAGGCGCTCTGGTGCGGGCTTCCGGCGGTCGCATTCGCAGACGACAAAGGGGTCTCGGATCAGATCGTTTCGAATTCCGATGGCTACCTGGTCGCCCCGAATGCCGTCGATGCGGACGAGGAGTTCGGTGCTCGGGTATTGACGCTGCTAGGCAACGACAACATGCGAGCCGTGTTTGCTCAGAGCGCAGCAACCAAGGCGCGGTATCGCTCGGATCCGATGCGCTGCATCCAGTCCTACGAAGCGACATTTGCGCGTGCAGAACAGCATTGCGCGGACGCGCAGCTCGATCCCGGGCCGATCACGCGTGCCGCTCCGCTGGTCCACATGACGGCCATGCACTCGCTGTTGGCTGTGTTGGGTTGCGTGCGCCCACCGGCCACAGTCAATCGCCACGGGCGAGTACAACCGACTTGGGACGGGGTTGCCGAGCCAGAGCTTACCGGCGGTCAGCGTCCGCGCCTGCGCAGCGTTCCGTCGGCCGCGGCCTGATGCGGCAGCGCGAGAGCGCCAGGCCACACCCGACGATCAGCAGCCAGGCCCACGGTTTCGGTGCGCCGCTCGGTGAGGATTGATGCCCGACTGTGACGCAGCCGCACCCGTCGTCCGACTCGCCTGCTTGGGCGTCTAGCTCGGGCTCGGAGTTGGAGCCCGACGATCCCGCGTCAGCTGCTCCGTCCGTTCCCGTCGGAGCGCTCGTCGCGTCGGAGTCTCTGGACGTGTCGTTGCTGGCGTCCGTTTCCAGAGGTGTGGTCTCCGTGTCCGTTGCCTCATCGGTCTCGACGGCTTCGCCTGTACCGCCGGCCCCCGCCGTGTCTCCCGACGTCGGGCTGGTTGGTGTGTCTCCGGCGTTCCCCGAGCCGCCCTGTCCGATAGGGGGGCTAACGGTGGGATCTGCCGACGTTGGGCTCGCGATCTTGCAATCCGCGCTGCAAGCATCTCCTGATTCCGCGTTGCCATCGTCGCATGCCTCACCGTCATCGACGACGCTGTCGCCACAGCTAGGCAGCGTGCAGTCGTTGCGGCAGGAGTTGGGCGCAGAATCGGAGTTACCCTCGGCGGTGTCGCATTGCTCATCGCCTTCCACCGTTCCGTTGCCACACTCACTCCGAACACTGCACGCACTCGTGCACTGGGATGTCCGGCTGCCGTTGTCAGCGCCGTCGTCGCATTGCTCGCCGCTGTCCACCACGGTATCGCCGCAGAAGGGAGGGCCACAGTCCGTTCGGCAGGCGTCCGCCGTGGTGTTGGAGTTGGCGGAGCCGTCGTCGCAGCCCTCGGTTGAGTCCACCACGCCATCACCGCAGCGCGCGAGGGTGCAGTCGACTCGGCAGGCGTCGGGGGCAGAATCGGAATTCTCATTCCCGTCGTCACATTGCTCGCCTCTGCTGACTGCACCATCCCCGCAAACGGCAACCGCACATCCAGAGGAACAGGCACTCGTTGGGGCACCGTTGCTCGTTCCGTCATCACACTGTTCACCGGTGTCGATGACCGAGTCGCCACAGCGTGCTCTGCTGCAATCCAAACGGCAAGCGTTCGGTGCGGTATCCGAGTTTTCGTCACCGTCGTCACAGTCCTCGCCGGTATCGAGGACACCATCGCCGCATTGCGCGACGCTGCAGTCCACCTGGCAGCCGTTGCTCGCTGAGCCGTTTTTGTTGCCGTCGTCACACTCTTCGCCGCTGTCGACCACGTTGTCGCCACAGCGGGCCAGCAGACAATTCGTACGGCAGGCGTCCGGTACGGTGTTGGAGTTGTCCTCGCCGTCGTCGCAGGTTTCGGCGCCGCCAAGCGCGCCGTCCCCGCACACGTTTTCGCCCCAACCGATGTCCAGCATGAGCTCCTCCGTCAGGTCGAGCTGCACCCCGTTGCCCAAGCCCGCCGGCTCCATCAGGAGGTCTCGACCTGGGTCGTCCAGGTCCGCTGTTTGTCGGGTCAGCGAATCCCAGTGAGCGATCGAGCTGCCATAGGATACGGGAACCGTTGCATTGATGAGCACTCTCCCGGACGCGTCCGTGCCGACTCGGGCGCTGCCCAAGGTGATGGCAAGCTCGACCGTTTGGTTTGCCAAGGCGTTGGACAGGGCATCCGCATCGGAGCTCGAGATGTGCAAGGTGGGGATCCCAACGTCGACAGGTGTACCGATGTTGAGGTCGCCTGGGGGGGTTGTCGAAACGCCCGTGTCGATCAGCACAAAAACTGCCCCCGCCGCCTCTGCCTGCTCGACGCCGAGACAAGACGAAAATCTCATCAGGATGACCTTGCCTTCGAGCTCCGCAGGTACGTTGCAGGAGTTGTTCACCTCCACGACTTCCCCTGCTGTCGACGCTCCTAGGGCCGTCGGGCCAAAGTTGGTTTCGCTGATGGCTCCGCGAAACCCCGTCAGGGAAGGGGTGGCGACCAGCGCTGGCTGGCTTGGCGCCAGGACCGTTGGGGCGGCGGCGGTGACTTCGGTGCCATCCCAGGCTAGCTGCCGGACGTTCGTGACGGAACTTGCCCGTTCGGCATTGCTCATTTCCGACCAACGTTTCCCTGCCGTCACATCGAAGATGAGCGCACTGTAGCTATCGGGATTGTCGTTGTTGCCGAGAAATTCACCGCTCTCGTAGTCCATCATCGACGAAAAGCCGAGGCCGTGCGCCAACTCGTGCAGCACGACTGAGAGGAAGTCGACGTCCTCTTCCGGGGGGGCGCCGTCCAAGCCGTAGTACCAGCCGACGCTTCCGAGGCATCCCGGGCTGTCTAGGCTCGCGTTGAAGGCGGCGACGATGTCGCCGGCGAGCGGCGCGAGATCCGAGCCCGCTCGGGCGTTCGCCAGGCCGATGGTAAACCAACGCCCAACGTTCTGGTCGTGGATGAACGTGGTGGGGGCGGCCGAGCCCAAAACAGCGCCGGTGGCCGTGCACTCCAGGTCGTCCATGCTCGCAACAACGACGAGCGGAACGTCGCTTTCGAGCCGTGAAGCCCATTGGTCGGCCGCGTATTGGAACGCGAGCAAGCGTTGTTCACCCAGCGTGGCCCCCTGATTGCCGCCGGCCACAGCGGCGGCGTCTGGGGCGCCTTCATCGTTGAACCCCTCGCCGGGCCCGTCGCGGACCTCGATGATGATCTCTGCTGCTCGAGTGGGGTCTGCCAACAACCCCACCGACAGTGCCGCTATCCCCCACGGCCTCACCCTCTCTCTGGGGCGACTCACTCGTCCGGACTCGCTTCACTGCGCCCGCTGCCGATCCAGTGGTCCATTGCTTCGGGCGTGTCCACGCAGCCCCGTTCCAGTTTGCCGCTCTCGGTGACGCGCACGACGGCGGCGTGGTGCAAGCGGCCCTGCAATTCGAGTTTCGTGGTGCCGTCGGCAAGTGTTTCAGTGCGCAGGTGACGACGCTCTCGGGACAAGCGCTCTCGCGTGGAGAGCTCGGCCTCGGCGGCGCGCTTGAATACCACGGAAGTACGCGAACTCGCCTTGTGGCCGGGCGATGAAGGCTCGCCCGCGGTCGACGTGTCAGCCGCGGGCGAAGGGGGAGCCTCTCGATGCGATTTTGAAGGAGAGCCTGTCTGGGCTCCGCAGCCCGCAGCCAGACAGCCTGCCGAAACGAGAACGAGGCCAATGCTGCGGCAGTGGTTACGTGTGAAGGTCGTGGTTGCCAAGCGAATGACCCAGGGTACTGGCAAGGGAGAGCTTGCCGTCTGCTTTCCTCGTCGCCGGACACGTTCCGCTTTGTCCGACCCAGCCGAGAGTAGCATAGCTCAGGCGGCGTCTTGGATCAGCTGGGTTGAGGCACTGGCTGCCCCAGACCAAGAACAGATGGGAGTACGGGCTGATTCAGCCGTGGCACACCGCGAAGGGTGGGACGCCTGGAAGGCCTGCGGTCTGCTTGGGAGCCCAGCTCCACGCGCCGCGACTTGCGTTCAGTCGTCGTTCGCCGGGACGATCTGGGCGAACAGCTCGCTGAACAGCTCTGGATTGTCCCGCTCGTAGTCGAGCGCGTGCTCCGCGACCAACGCCCGAACTTCACCCTCCGCCCAAGGCGTCATGTCCCGGGGGACGGCAGTGACTTCTACCGACGTGGGCCCGCTCATCACGCACCGGAAGACGCGTCCGCTATCCTGATGGACTATGGAGAACACCACGCGGCCATCCTCGATGACCGGGGGCGTGCTGACGGTGCATTCCTTCATGGTTCACAACATCGTGACGGGTTGTGGAGGTGCGGCGGCCTGCGGTGGGAACAGCTTGGCAACAATCTCAGAGAGAGCCTGCACGGTTTCCGATGTCATGCCCGTGGTCGGGTGAGGCCAGATGAAGTTGTGACCCTGCATCTGGTTGCAAGAAAAGGATACGAGAACGTCGTTCGGGGGAGCCCCGGCGCTGCTCGTGAAGCTCAATCCCATCTCGGCGTACATGCAGTTGGATTGCGGCGTAGTGAAACTGTCTTCTTCGCCAAGCAGCTCGGCGAGCTGTTCCTTGAGGTCGGGGTTGACGACAGGTTGCTGCTCGAGAATGCGAAAGCCGTGAAAGCGTGGCGCTTGCGGTGGCGGGACCGGGGCGGCTGCGGGCGGCAGGATACCCGGGGGCAGCAAGCCCGGGGGGATCATTTGCTGCAGGCCCGGGAGCGCCTGCTGCGCCCACTGCTGGATTTCGGGTGGGATCCCCGGAATCGCGGGAACGCCCGGCTGAGTCGGGGCGGCAGCCTGAGGCGGTTCGTAGTTCTGCAGCCGGTAGGCCACGACGTTGGCGTTGGGCAGGGTGTCGAAGGGGGCCGCCGGAGCGCCAGCGCAAGCCGGGGCGAGGCAAAGGACGCACGAAATCCAGAGCGTTTTCATGGGGCCAGGCGTAGCACCTTTTTTGCGTCACTGATAGACGCCCCGATCCCAGCTCGCGCTCGATCTAGCCCCGCCGGAAACGCCGGGCTGACGTGAGCGCATAAAAAAGCGCAGCCCGCGGAACGGGTTGCGCTTTTAAGCAAAGGGAAATCAGTGAGGAACAGGGGAGGGCAAGTCGGCCACCGCTCGAAGAGCGTTCAGCCTAGTCGTCGCTATCAAGCCAACACCGGCAGGGGCAAACGCCAACGTTCCAGCAGTTTTTTGATGAGACGCATGACGCAAAACCTCCGGCGCCACTCAGGCGCGAAAACTTGGGCCGCTTGTATCGAAGTGTGGGATACAATGCAAGCTTCTCGTTAGCCTTTTCCAGCCACTTGAAGGCGCTCGCGATCTTGGTGGCCGAGTGTTCCGCTCCCCGAGAAATCCCTCAATCCGTGCGAGGATCTCCGAGCTCGAGCAGCTCTTTGGTTTGAGCTGCACGAAAATCCAGCCAGGCTTTCTGCACGTCAGGATTGGTTTGCCCAGCAGCGCGGAGAGCCGAATCCGGGCCCGGCGTTAGGTTGCCACGGGTCGTTGCGCTTTCCGGAAGCGTCTGGCGGCGCGGCGGCGCCTCGTCTAGAGGTGCTGGGCATGAATCGAATTCCGAAGGCAATTGGGGCCGCGCTCGTGTGGGGAGCGTTTGCTGGCTGCGCCACGACGCAAAGTGCAGATCCGGTTCGGCCTCAGCCGCCGAGCCCCGAGCCCAGCCCGCAGAGTCCGGTCCAGCAAGCCGAGGCCTTGGCCCCCCTCAGCGCCGAACAGCAGGAAATTGCGATCGAACTTCGTCACCACCTGGCTCGACTCGGTGAAATCGGTCAGCGCAACGTCGCTCATCCACTCGAGCTCGCTGACGCCACAGACTGGGTGGCCTCCGAATTGGAAGGGTACGGTTTTGTCGTTCGGCGCCAAGGATTCAGCGTCGGCGATGAGGTGGTGCAAAACCTCATCGTCCACATACCCGGCTTGCGGCGGGGTGATCACAGCGTCGTCATTGGAGCTCGGCTCGACAGTCCTGATGGCGCCGGCGGAGCTGACGACAACGGTAGTGGCGCCGCGGCGCTGTTGTGTTTGGCCAAGCGGTTCATCGGCAAGCGTGCGCTCCGCTCGATTGACTTCGTTTGGTTCGCCGATGGGGCTTCCCGATCCCGTGTCGATAGCCTTGGGGCGAAGGCGTTTCTCAACGGTGTGCAGGCTGACAAGCAGACAGTGACCGCGATGATCGAGCTGCACGGGATCGGCGTCTTCAGCGACGCGCCTGGGTCGCAAGCACCGCTGCCCGATCAACCGCAAGCGGACTCGACGGCGCAGTTCATTGCCCTGTCGACCTATCCACAGCACGCCGCGGTTTCAGACCACTTCTTCGCGGCGTTCTCCAGAGCCGCCACGCTGCCCGTCGCGCGCTTCGTTCACTTGAGTGATGGGGCCGACGATAGCGGCCAATCAGCGCACTTGGCGTTCTTGGCGGCGGGTTACCCCGCAATGCTGGTGCACGACACGCACGCTCGACGCTACGAGGCTTGGGGGACCCAAGCCGACTCCGCCGAGCGCCTCGACTTCGAGCGCATGGCTAGGGTCGTGACGGCGCTCCAAGAAGGTATCTTCTCGGTAGCCGCCCACGGGACCAACCCGGCGCGCGCGGCCGACGATCGTCCTTCCGCGGCCGCGGACAGCGCATCCCCAGAGCCAAGGGAGAGCGCAGGCGGTGCACCTTCAGAACCAGCCCGCCAAACGCCCACCGCCCCAAACCAAGGCGGCAGCAGCGATTCCGGCGAGTAAGTCATCCAACATGATTCCGACGCCTGCAGGTCGCTGACGCTCCGCTTGGCGAATCGGCGGCGGCTTGGTGATATCGAAGAGCCGAAATGCCGCGAGCGCCAGGAGTTGGACCCACCAGGCTTGGGTGCGCACCACACCCATCGCGATGAGCGAGCCGGCCACCTCGTCGATGACGACAAGACTCGGGTCCTTGTCGTTTCGGTGGTCTGAGATGATCTGCGAGACGAGGATCCCGAGGCCAGCGAGCACGATGGTGGCTGCCAGATGCAGCCAGGCTGGTCCTTGGGAAAGCAGCCAATGCAGTGGTAGAGTGCCAAGGGAACCTACCGTTCCGGGCGCGACCGGCGAGTAACCACAGCCGAACCAAGTGCCCAGCAAGTAGGCGATGCGGGTTCGGACGGTCACGGCTGTTCCACGATTTCGCAGGACTCAGCGCGCGCCACCGGCGCCCATTTCTCCTCGTACCATTTCTGGTTGAAGTCCCACCGCACTTCGGCGCCATCCATCCGCCCGAGAAAACGCAACCTGCAAAGCGCGATGAAGCGGCTCAGCTCCTTCTCCGGGCGGCCATGAGATGGCTCGAGATGCCGCCTGTAGGCGAGCTCTGGAGTCGCCCACAGTCCTGCGACCAGGACCAGGTAGTTGCCGACAGCCGTGCGATAGGGCTGAATGACGTCGAGCTTGTTGTCATCCACAGGGCCCTTGGGGTCATGCGGCCAGCGGCGTTTGGCTTTCTTGTACTCGCAGTGAGCGTCGTCAAACTCGCGGTCGTCCGCACAAGCGAGGCGATCAGCGTCTTTGGTGACCAGCGTGAGCTCGACCTCCGCGCTGCTGCCACTGGTCCACTCGCTGGGTTCCGGTGCTGGGCGCTCTCGATCGAACCAGACGTCAGCTTGCTTGCTGACCTTGGCGTTGACGACGTCGCAGCTGATCACCGCGATGGTCCCAACGAGTGCAGTCGATGCCAGCAAGCGCCAGTCGAACACGAACCAAAACCTCGGTGGCGCGGGTGCGGCGGGCAGTGTCTCGGAATCGCGCGGCGTGGCGGCGGGATCGTGCTGGGGCTCAGTCGACACGCCCCGTCCTAAACAACCGTCGTGGTAGTGACAATCACAAAGAGCACTGGCGCCAGCCAGGGCGGCTCAGGGGTCTCCCTTCGCCGTTGGCGCGACGGGAGCCAGAGCGCACTACAGACAATCGTGGAACACTCGTTCGTAGAGAGCCGCACCCAGCACTTCGTGACCCTTGGGGCCGATATGGAGACCGTCTTTGAAGGGTGTGTGATACTCCGGACAAAGCTTGTCGGGATCTCCACACCTGAGCAGTGGGTGGGTGTCGATGGACACGTCTACCCGCGTACCCTGCTGACCGACAATCCAGTTGTTGAGCGCGAGTGTGTTCTTTCCGCGACGCTGGTTGAAGTAGCGTTTGAAGCCTCCCCACGGCGAGACGGTCATTGCGATCACCAGCGCGCCAGCCCCCTTGGTTGCGTCGTACATCTGGCTGAGATCCATTTGGATCTTTTCGTTCGTTCGATGCGCGGTCAGGTCGCTGTAGAGGTCGTTGACACCGCCGTAGATGACCACGTGTGTGTAGGACGGCTTGTCTGAGGTGAATAGCTCGTCGAAGCGGCGCCGCATTTGGTTTACCATTGCGCCACCCTTGGCATAGTTGTCGAAGCGACTCTTGGGGCATCGTTTCTCGAGATACCGGATGAACTTGCCACCACCCGAGCGATAGTCAGTGAGCGAGTCCCCCACGACAGCAACGGTGCACACGCCTCTCGAAGTGGTTCCTGCGTCCGCTTCGACAGAGCTGGGTGCTGCCGGTAGCTGGCTCTGAGCGGCCTGGGTCAACAGCAGTTGAGGCGGGGGGGCTTTGGGCGCCTGTTCAGTCACTTTGGGCGCCGGGTTGGGCGCTTCTGTCTTGCGGCTTGGCTGACATCCCCACGACAACCAGCCCGCGAACAGCAAGGCGCACCAACAACAGGGCAGGGTGATACGGAGGCTCCGCATTACCTGGTTATAGGCAAACTCAGCGGAATGTTCAGTGTTTGCCGATGACGCGGCCAGCGACGTGGCCGCCGGGCGTATAGAATTCCGGGCCACCGCTGGTCTTGCGCGGTACGAAACCGACGCCACTTTTTTGCGGTGCATCGGGCGCCAGCATGACGCCGGCTATCTTGAGTTGAGTCAGCGCGAGCTCGACAGCCTCAGCCCGGGTTGCGCAGAACCGCTGGATCGGCAGCCCCGCGTCGGGAGGCATCGCAAAAAACTCGCGCTGCGCTCGGGAGCGAATCACCACCGCTTCACAGATTAGGCTCGTTCCGCGGTGCGAAAATAGCCAGCGGCGATGGGCCACCAACTTGCTCCGCGATGAGGTGGGTAGCAGTGCGCTGCACGTCAGATCCAGCACCAAACCAAAGCGCTGACCTGAGGCGCTATGACGCGACGTTTCTTCCACGTATCTTGCCACTGTCTCCGCACCCCATTGCACTGGGGCGGTCAGGAGGACCAGTGGCCACCGAGTTACATCACTGTGTAGGCAGCCGGCCATTTATGACCCAATGTTATCCACAGTTTGCCCATGCGAACACCCCTGGCCACGAAGCCACGAGAAGATTTGGGGCGAAACATGGGCGTTTGACTCACCGGCTCCCACACATTTTGTCCACAGGTTGGTCTGAGCTTTTCCTGATTGTGTCGAGATACAGTGGGGAAACACACAAAACTCAGGGGGCGCGCGGGTCGCCAAGACGCCTGCGGAGCCACCGTCCTCAACAGGTGCGCAGTGGTGGGGCGGGGTGCCAGCCCCCGCCCCGCACGTCGATCCCCCGCCAGCTCAACGCGGACAGGACTTGGGCCCTTGCCCGATGGTCGTCGCGACGATATTTGTGACCTGTGTTGAAGGGCAAAACCCTGGAGCAATTAGAGGCTCTGCGCGAACGCTTGAAAGCGTTGGGGCAGCGTCCGAGCATGCAGTTCCCACGTGCCACCCCGGAAGTCATCGAGGCGATGGAGCTCGTGGAGCGGTATGGCCCGATGTGCGAAGCGATGTACCTCATCATGGCGGCCGACGGAAAGGTGCTCAACGTCGAGCGCGAAGTGCTGCGTGGAGCGCTAGACGTGCTCAGTGAGGGCAGCGTGCGTACAGCGCACATGGAGGCAATGCTGGACGCGGCGTCCCGCGCGTCTGCTTCGCAGGGTACCGATCGACGACTGGAGGCTGTGGTCGAGTCGCTGAGGGATGAGCCGATCAAAGCAGAGCTGACGGCGCTATTGTGCGCCGTGGTGGCCTTGGCGGATGGGCGCGTGCACGAAGACGAAGAGCGCCTTTTTGAGCGACTTGCCGCGGGCTTGGGTCTCGGTCAACAGCGTGCCGAGGAGCTGCTTGCTCAGCTCGAAGACCAAATCAAGTAGCGCGGCGTCGTAGGCGTCGAGAGTCAACGCGCAGGGTCTAGCGTCGAGTTGCGGTGGCGCAACTGTCGTTGAGTTGCGGTGGCGCCTAGGGCGGCAAACCCGCGGCGCACATCGATCGTCCCCCGCTGCGGGGCTGCGTCAGAGTACCGTACGTGAACTGGTCAACTTTTCGCCAGTAGGGAGGGCATGTAGCCGTCCGGGCTATGGAAGCCTAGAAGCTCGAACGTCGTGGCAGCAAGATTGCCGAGACCTGCGTCGCTCTTGGCGTTGTTTAGTGAGAGCTGGGGCGCGCTCGGGGCGTACAGGTGTAGCGGCACGGGGTTGAGCGTGTGGCTTGTCTTGGACTTCAGCTTGCCGTCCTTGCTTCGCACCAAAGCATTGGTCTTCTTGTCGTGCTCGTACATCTCGTCCGCGTTGCCGTGATCTGCAGTAACTAGCAAGGCGCCCCTGGCTTTGTCGACGAATCGCATCAGGCGACCGACTTGCAAGTCCACGGCCTCCACTGCCATCACCGCCGAATCCCGAAACCCCGTGTGCCCGACCATGTCGCCGTTGGCGTAGTTCATGCGGGCATGACGGTACTTGCCGGTGGCAAGCTCCGTCAGTGTGCGATCGGTGATCTCGGCGGATTTCATCCAGGGTCGCTCTTCGAAGGGCAACGTATCGCTCGGTATTTCGATGTAGGTCTCGTTGGCGTCGTCGAACTTGCCGCTGCGGTTGCCGTTCCAAAAGTAGGTGACGTGCCCGAACTTCTGAGTTTCGCTGATGGCCAGCTGAGGCACGTTGTTCTTCGCCAGGAACTCACCCATCGTGCGGTCGATGGCAGGTGGCGGGACGAGGAATCTCGACGGCAGCTGCAGGTCGCCGTCGTACTGCATCATCCCGGCGAAGACGACATCGGGTCGCGTACCGCGGTCGAACTTGTCGAAACTCTCCTGTTCGAAGGCCTGGGTGATCTCGATAGCGCGATCGCCGCGGAAGTTGAAAAAGATGACCGCTGCGCCGTCCTCAATGGTGCCGACCGGCTTGCCGTCGCCGTCGGCGATGACGAATGAGGGCAAGTTCTGATCACTGATGCCAGGGGTTTCATCACGGTAGGTTTCGATGGCCTCCCGAGCGCTGGCGAAAGCACGGGCTTTTCCCTGCACGTGCGTTCTCCACCCAGTCTCGACCATGCCCCACTCTGCTTCGTAGCGGTCCATCGTGACCTTCATGCGACCGCCACCAGAGGCGATGCGAAAATCGCGACCCTTGTCGCGCATGGCGCCGAGAACGCTTTCCAGCTTGTCGATGTATGTCAGGCCGGAGGTTTCATGCACGTCGCGCCCGTCCATGAGCACGTGAACGCGAACACTTGTGACCCCGTCGGCGTCTGCCTTTTCGATCATGGCGATCAGGTGGTCGATGTGGCTGTGCACGTTGCCGTCTGACAACAGGCCGATGAAGTGCAGCGGCTGCTTGCTTTCGCGCACCCGGACGGTGCATGCATGCCACGCCTCACTGTCGAAAAGCAGGCCTGACTCCACCGCGTGCTGTACCAGTTTTGCGCCTTGGTCGAAGACGCGGCCCGCGCCGATGGCGTTGTGCCCCACCTCGCTATTGCCCATGTCCGCATCGGAGGGCATCCCGACGGAGAGACCGTGTGCTGCTAGCTGCGTCGTGGGCGCGTTCTTTTTCAGCCAGTCCAGATGGGGAGTCCTGGCGAGCCAAACAGCATTCGACTCGTCCTCGATTCCGATCCCGACCCCGTCCATTACACAGATGATCACAGGTCCTTCGATGGCGGGGATGTTCGCGTTTTTGGCAAGCTTCCAGTCGACCATGGAAGAGCTGTAACTCCCAACGTTCCCAGCACAAAGGGCAAATTGACGTCGCTGCCACATCCAGTCGATGTGGCGTCCCGGAGCTGCAGCCGTAGGACAACGCTGCCTGCTGAACCCCTTGTTTTTCCTACACAGCCGGTCCGCCTTCGGCTAAACGCCCGGCATGAGCCTGCCCCCGCTTCGTGCAAGTGATCACCTCAAAGACGTGCGCTACGAAATCCGCGGGAGCCTCGCCCGCCGGGCGGACCAGTTGGAAACTGAGGGTTTCGAAATCATCAAGTTGAACATCGGAAACCCTGGCGTCTTCGGCTTTCGCATGCCCGAAACGATGCGCCGGGCGTTGGTGGCGAATCTGCCCAACGCCGAACCGTACTGCCATCAGAAGGGCATTTTCCCGGCGCGGGAAGCCGTGGTGATGCAGCAGCAAGACCGCGGTGTATTAGACGTCAGCGTCGACGACGTCTTCATCGGCAATGGGGTGAGCGAGCTCATCATGATGTGCATGCGGGCACTGATAAATCCGGACGACGAGGTGCTCGTGCCGTGCCCGGACTACCCGCTGTGGACAGCATCGGTGGTCATTCATGGTGGCAAACCGGTGCACTACCCCTGTCGACCCGAGCATGGGTTCGCGCCGGATCCGGAGGAGGTGGAGAGCCTGATCACATCAAAGACTCGCGCCATTGTCGTGATCAATCCCAACAATCCTACTGGTGCTGTCTACTCGAGGGAGCGCTTACAGGCGATCGCCAACTTGGCGGCGCGGCACCGACTGGTCGTGTTCTCGGACGAAATCTACGACGAGATGCTGTACGAAGGCGCCCAGTTCATCCCCATGGCAACGCTGGCGAGGGACACCTTGTGCGCCTCATTTTCAGGCCTCAGCAAGGTCTACCGCGCGTGCGGCTTGCGTGTGGGTTGGGTGAGCTTCAGCGGGGAGAAGGCACACGCGCGTCACTACCTGGACGCGGTGGAGCTACTCGCCAGCCTCCGCTTGTGTAGCAACGTGCCGGGGCAGTGGGCTGTGCAGACGGCCCTTGGCGGCTACCAGAGCATCTTCGAGCTCACGGCTCCGGGGGGCAGGCTGTACGAATCGCGGGCGGCATTGCTGGAGGCGGTCGATAGGAGCCGGTATCTGTCCCTCGTCCCACCAAGAGGGGCGCTCTACGGATTCATTCGCATCAACGAAGACGCCTTCGAGAATTTCGATGACGAGGTCTTCGCGATGGAGCTGCTGGAGCAAAAACACGTTCTGGTCGCGCCAGGTAGCAGCTTCAACGTTCCGTACAAGAACCACTTCCGGACGACGTTCTTGCCTGACGCCAAGCAGATCCGAACAGTATTCAACCGCATCGAAGACCTGCTCGACGAGCTGTCGAAGAACGGTGGTACACCGTGAAGTGGGTGCTCGCCACTTCGAACCCAGGCAAGGTCCGTGAGGTGGCTCAAATCCTCTCCCCCCTGGGGATCGAGCTGACGCACCTCGGAGAGTTCGACCACCCGGTGCAAGAACCCGTGGAGGATGGCGAGACGTTCGAAGACAACGCGCGCATCAAAGCTGTGTCTTATGCCAAGCAGCTCGGAATGCGCTGCTTGGCGGAGGATTCCGGGCTCGAGGTCGATGCCCTGAGCGGTCGCCCTGGTGTTCACTCCACACGGTATGCGGGTGTCGGCAAGACCCGCGATGAGAAGGACGCTGTCAACAACGCCAAGCTGCTCGAAGAGATGGCCCATGTACCCGACGGAGAGCGCTCGGCGCGCTACGTCAGCGCGGTGTGCGTGGCAGATCCTGACGGGACGGTCGTCGTCGAAACGCGTGGCACGTTCGAAGGGGTGATCGTTCATCGGCCACGAGGAAGCGGTGGTTTTGGCTACGACCCGCTGTTCCTCGTGCCCGAATTGGGGCGGACCAGCGCCGAGCTTTCCCCAGACGAGAAGAATGCGCTGTCCCATCGTGGGCACTCCGTTCGCATGCTAGTGGAGCTTCTGCGCGCGGCGGAGTGACCCTTTCGCTGACTGAAGCAGGGTGTGGTCTCGCCGATCTGCTGGCGCCCCATGCCCAAAACGGTTCTGTCTATTTCTTGGGATCGGCGGCCAGGGAAACCGTCTTGATCAACGCGTTCATCTGGCGCTCCAGCTCGGCTTCTTGCTCAGAGAGCTGGACGAGTTCTCCAGACAGTTTGCCCAAGTCGGTTTCCAACTTGGCGAGTTTTTTCGCCAGCTCGTTCTGCAGCTGCTGGTTGCCCGTGGTTTTCCGCAGAGTGTTCAGGTTTGCTCGCACTCGATCCTGATCCCTACTCAGGTCGTCATGGGTCTTGCGTAGACGCCGCGAGTCGCTGCGGACTTGCTCCAGCTTGGCCTTGATGTCGAGCACCTCGCGCAGCGTCTTTTTGGTGGCTTCGGGAACCTTGCCACCCTCAACGTACATCTTGAGCACGCTGACGCCGAGCGAGGTATCGATGCCGAGACGCCGCTCGATGGTATTTGTCCACTCGACGGGGAGTTTGGCCTCCTTCTTCGCCGCCACCCGCACGGGCACCATCAACGCGTTCGGAGTTTCCACGGTGCCCTCGGGCTTGTGACGCAATGTCCAGTCCTTTCGCCGGTCAGTCTTGACATAGGCGGTGACGGTTTCGTCGTGCAGGTTCTTGACGGTGTAGGTCGTGGTCTCGGAGCGCAACACCTCGCTGACGATGATGCCATCCGAGATTCGTAGCAGCTGCGCTCCCTCTTCCTTCGTACTGAAGTCAGAGTCGAGGGAGATCTTGCCGTCGATCGAGTAGCTGACGAAGTGCGTCGAACCGGGCTGCACTCGGTCGATGAACCCCTCACCGACGAACGTCCCTTTGGAGTAGAGGGTGACCGGGCCTTTTTCCAATGTGTATTGCGTGTCGTTGGTCAGGCGGACGGCGCGATAGGGATGCGTCGGCAGGGCGCCGCCCTCGTACTCGGGTCGGAAGAACGCCACTTCTTCGGCCGCCACGCGCTGGTTGATGATGGCCACCAGGGTGGAGGAACGGTCCGGAACCGTGACAGGATCGGCGATATCGTAGCGGAAGAGGGCACCCATCTTGGCGACTTCCACCGTCGGTGCCGCTTGGGCTTCGAGTCGGTCCGCCATGGGCGGGGCCGGCGGCGGAGGAGCAGCGGGTGCTGGAGCAGTGTCGCGTGGTCCTTCGATGGCCATGCGCCGTGCGCTCGTCTTGCTCTTCTTCATGGCCCCGCTGCCGACCCCTTTAGCGAAGCTCATGTCCTCGTCAGCGCCCATCTCCGCCTCCGCCGCTTCTTCTTCCATGGCCTCATCGGCCGCCTCAGCGATGCCCCCTTCTTCCACAGGAGGCGCGGCTGCCAACTGGCGGCCCTGTGGGCTCATGTCGACACGATCGATGTACTGTGACGAGTGTAGGTCGTAAATAAACGATAGTGGAGCGCCTGCAACCAAGCTGAGTTGAACATTCTTCCAATGTTCGCCGGATACGTTGTCGACGATGGCCCAGCCCTGCAGCAGGGGTTTGTCGTCAGCCATCACGATGCGATAGGCTGGCTTCCACCGCGGCATCTCGACGATGTAGCTGGCGCGCAGGTCGTGTTCGCCATCAGAAGCGAGTCGGATGGCGAGGGAGACCGGCTTCCACTCGCCCTCGTTCAGGGAAACGTCGAGGCTTTCGTCCAGGCCCACCGCCAAGGTGCGATCGAGTATCTCGATACCAGTGATGCTCTTGATGGGGTAGACCACGAGTTTTCCATTGTCGGTACGCAGGGTAACGCGCCAATCGGGAACGATGTCTTCTCCTTGTCGCGTCTGCATGTCTTCCACGCCGACGACTCGCCCAGTGTGGCTGCCTTCGTTGCCTTCCAGCTCGACGCGCGCGCCCCGGAACACCGACAAGACGTCCAGGACACCACGGGCGTTGCGCACTTGTTCCGGCAGCTCGGACAAAACTCTGTCGCCGCTTTTCTCGAGGGGTAAGGAGATACTCACGGCGCGTCCTTTGCCCGTCTCGATGACGGTCAACGACTTGAGCAGGTCGTTAATTTGCGACGGGCGAATCTGTAGTCGCAAGACGTTGCCGTCCACCTTCCCCTGTCGTTCGAAGTATCCAACGCCGTTCTGGTAGAGGACTACCCGCCGAATTGGGATCTCTGCGGACGGGGAATCCGGCAGTTGGGACCCGGAGGAGTTCGCCTGGCAACCGAACGACGAAAGGGCAATAGCAGCGACAACAGCACGAGCTCTCATGAGGGGCGACTATACAGCGGTCGCTGCGCTGAGTGACAGTTAAGGTCCACCTCGTTTGGACAGACTTCTGCGCAGGCCGGCTCAGGGGCTATTGGTCGGCGCTCCGGGCCCATCGCCGGGGGCGGAAGGCGCGACTGCCCCGGGCGAAGTTGCGGTCGTCGTCGCGTTCGAACCATCCTCGGGCGCGTCACAGGAGCCAGTGGTTCGGAAGTCTCGGGTCGTCCATCGGGCGCCGCGCACGAGACACGCCTCGAGCACGATGGGGGAGCCGCTGCGCACGAAGCGAACATCGTGGAGTGTGGCTCGGTCCCCTGACTGCTCCAGCTTGCCGTCGCACTCGAAGTCGTCGACGATCTTGTCGTTCTGATACCCACCTTGGAGCAGGCGGCGCTCCGCCAGCAAGCAGGCAACCGGTTGCTCCAGCTGGGTTGCCGCGGCGCGGTTGCCGAGCTCCACGGTGATGGCCTCGAGACGCTCCTCACGTTGGGCGTTCGTGACGATGCCGACCGTTATCACCGCAGCGCCCGCCAGGACACCGACAACCCCCAGTGCTAGACCCGCGGTCGCGTGCACGGGCAACACCAGCGAGTACTTGTGCGCCATCTTGCGCGCCCGGAAACCCAACACGACGGCCACGGCGCTAGGCACGAACGCGCAGCACAGCACCAACCCAGCTAGGCTCCAAATCAGCGCGTGCCGCGAGGTGCGAGCCAGAGAGGCGCGGGCTTCTGCTTGGCGCTGGTGCTGCTCCGCACGTTCGTGATGTGTCCGAACCGCCTCCAGGTGAGCCTCGTGGTGCTGGCGCTGCTGGTCCAGGTGCGCCCCGTATGCGGTTACCTTTCCACAGTAGGTACACGTGGGATCCGTTGCCCCTAACTGAGCACCACAGGCCGGGCACTTCATGTCTTCCGCCGTAGATCAGGCTGCGCTTCGGTACAACATTTCTGGTCGACCCGCAAGCCGGTGGGCGGGACGCGGTCCTTGACCCGGTCGCTCATCAGCTCGATGTTGCGTAGCCCGATGACGAAGCGGATCACGATGGTCAAGAAGCGCTTGCTCAGTGGCGAGCCTTGCAAGAAGTGCGCGCAGGCGCAGGAGATGCTGCAGAACCGCGGTTATTGGGAACGCATCGACCGTGTAGTTTGGGCCGAAGAAGGCAATCCGGAGTCGGAGGGGATGCGCCTCGGCAAGGAGCATGGCGTCGATCTAGCTCCCTTCTTCATCGTGGAAGAGGATTATGGTCCTCCTAAGGTTTACACGAGCGTCATCAAGTTCACCAAGGAGCAGTTCGGTCAGGCCAAGGCCGCCGACGGCGCAATTGCAACCAAGGATGCAAGCAGCGCCGAGGAGCTTGCGGAGCGATTGGACGACGCCACCCCCCAAGAGATCCTCGAGTACGCGCTCGAGCGATTCGGGGATGAATGCGCCATCTCGTTCAGCGGCGCCGAAGACGTTGTCCTCATCGACATGGCTTCGCGTCTCGGTCTTCCGTTTTCGGTGTTCTCGCTGGATACCGGGCGCCTACACCCAGAGACCTATCGATTCATCGACGAGGTGCGAAAGCACTACGGTATCGAGATTGAGCTCTTCTCTCCGGATCCGGTCAAGCTGCAGCCGTTCGTCCGCCAGAAAGGTCTCTTCAGCTTCTACGAGGACGGGCACGGCGAATGCTGTTCGATCCGCAAGGTTGAGCCGTTGACGCGTGCGCTGAAAGATGCCGCTGCGTGGGTAACCGGACAGCGCAAAGATCAGAGTGTGACCCGACAGACTCTGCCCGTCGTGCAGCTTGACGCAGCGGAGCTGCCCGCGGGTTCGACCTGGGGTCAAGGTCCACGACGTATGAAGTTCAACCCGCTCTCCAACTGGTCTAGCGAAAAGACGTGGGCATACATTCGTGACAATTCGGTGCCGTTCAATGATTTGCACACGCGCGGCTTCATCTCGATTGGGTGTGAGCCCTGCACACGTACGATTCGTCCTGGAGAGCATGAGCGCGCCGGGCGCTGGTGGTGGGAACTAGAAACCCAGCGGGAATGTGGCTTGCACGTTCCGAAAGGGTAGAATCACCATTGCTGCCTCCGGGCGCACTCGATGTCAGATGGAAGCCAACGCCAGACTGCAACAACTGCTCCGTGATTTCCCGCTGCCCAGTGGCTGCTCGGATCTAGAGGAGTTCAGCGAAGCAGTCTCTGTCGGAGCGCTCGATGAGATTCATTTGGCCGGCATAGTCGCCCGAGTCGACGGGAGTGCGATCACGGGGAGTGCTGCCGCCCATGGCGAAGTGCCGTGGGCGCGAGCCTACTTCGAACTCTTGGAGCGCCTGAGCCTCACTCGAGCGATGAGCCAGAGTGTGCCCCTTCAGCTGCGCGACGCGTCCGGTGAGCCGCTGGGCGAAGTTTCGGTGCAAGAGGTGTTTCCTCCTAGCAGTCAACCGGACAAATGGTGCTTTGCGCGCTCCAACGGCGCTGCCATCGCACCAACCTGGGAACAGGCATGCGACCGAGCGTTGGGTGAGGCGGTCGAGCGGGACGTGGTACTGCGTTCTTGGTACCGGGTGTTGCCCTTGGCGCCGCTTCCTGCCCCCTTGGCGGCCCAGTGGGCATCGCTGCAAGAGTTGTACGAACTCGAGCTACGCCAGGCGGCGCGAATGGGCTACGTGGTGACGGTAGGCGTCGGATACCCGCGCAAAGCTGATATTCCGACGTGCCTGGCATTTGGGGCTCGTCGCGATGCCGACGCGTCGAATGTTGCGGCTCACGCCGAGTTCCTACAGCGCTTGGGCTTCTTATGGGGCGAGGAGATTCCGGAAGAGGAGCCAGAGCTCACACCGGACGCCAGCTATCATCAAGAGTACTACCTTTGGCCTCCAGCCTCAGAGCATCTGCGGCGTTGGTTGGGCACCGCACCAACAGGTGCCACCGCAGTGCCGCGTGGAGGGCCGCGCGGCTTTGTCGATCTGACGCCACCGCACCTGTTGGGGAAGCTGGCCGTGGCTCGGGTGCTCCACCCCGAACTCTGGCCGCTCGCCTTTGGCGACGGCTGGCCGCAGCCGAGCTCAGGCGTGGCGGTGCACGCCATCCACCCGATCGCCTAAGGGTTAGAACCGGACTGCTACCGTCTTGCTGCCGCCGGGGGTCACCTTGGCTGAGGCGCGCTTGCGCCCCTTCGTCGGGTGTACGAAGACGACGCTGTGCGTCCCTGCGGAGACACTGATGGCACGCTTAGGCGTTTTGCCGACAGGCCTACCATCGACGATCACCGTCGAAGAAGGCACGGACAACAGCGTCAGCTTGCCGCTGCCGCTCGCCTTCGCGGAGCTCTTTGTCGTGCTGACGGAGCGTGTCGTCTTGGTGGTCTTGGACGGCTTGACCTTGGAGGACTTGGCCTTGGAGGACTTGGCTGTGCTGGCGCTGGCCGTCGCCACTTCCGCCTCGGCCCCCTCGTCCGCGTCGATTTCTGCCACCGAGCTTTCGGGCACCAAGGCGACCTCGATAGAAAGCTCGGGCTCTCCTGGGTCGAATTCGAACTCGCGCTCGAATGTCCGGAACCCTTCCCTCGTCGCCACTACACGGTGGGCTTTCTTGCCGCTGAGCTCTGCGCTGTGCGGAAGTGTGATGGCCTTGCCGTCGAGGGTGATCTCGGCGCCATCGGTGTGCTCGTCCCCGGAGAACTTCGCAATTCCCTTGACCACGGGCAACTTGATCGACTCCATCGCGAGGACTTGGCCCTCCTCGAGATCCACCGTCCGCTCCAAGGTGCCGTAGCGCTCGCCGCCCGTGAAGGTCAGGGTATGTTTGCCGGGTTCGAGATCGTCGAGGCGCAGCGGCAACTTGCCCAACGCCCTGCCATCGACTGCGAGTTCGATTTTCTCGCCGGGGGCTTTCGGAATCGAGACGCCCGTATTCGTTTTGGCTTGGACCAGCTCGACATTGTGAATCGTCGTGTCATCCGGCTTGACCAAAACGGCCATGGCGGCGGTCTTGTTGTAGCCCTCGGCTTCGGCCGTCACGACGTGTCCGATGGCTTCGATTTCGCCCACCTGGCAAGGCGAATCCTCGCAGACGAGCTTGTCGTCCAGGTAAACCCTGACGCCGTCGACGGCCAGACCATCGGTGCCCGCGACGTTGATGACGAGCTCGCCTTCAGCTGGACCGAACGGGATCACGACAAGCGCCAGGACCGCCGCAGCGGCTGCGGCGCCAGCGATGTACAGCCTATTCTTGTTGGCGCTCGGGGCCTGCAGGTTGGTCACGCGTGGTGCGCGGATCGCGGGGACGGTGCGCGCCGCCGCCATTGGCGGCAGCGTCGCGCCAGCGGCCACCGGGGGCTGGCTTGGTTGTAGGCTGTCCCGGGTGTACACCGTCGTCGGCGCTTCATCCCACTCCGAAGCCGATGCCGGGACGGCAGCGGGCAGCGGCGGCGGCGGAAGCGACGTGGCGCTCGACGACGGGGGAGGGGGTAAGGGGGGCAGACTGCTGGCGAGCCCAGTAGTTGGCAATGCTGGCGGCGCGCTGGTGCCCGGCGAAAAGGTGACTCCGGGAGCAACACTGGGAGCTACGAAACTCGGCGGCGCGGGGGCTGCATGCCCGACGCCGGTGGGCTCCTCATCCTCATGCTCATCCTGAGCCGGTTCGTCCGGTGGGTTGTTGAAGACGCTCGTCGGGGCTTCGTCTTCTGGCTGTTCTGCATCGGTTGAGGTCGGTTCGGGTCCTGCCGCAGCGCTGATGTCCCCGGGGTTGACGCCGAATGACGATGAACTGTCTGCTGCGACGTCGGGTGCGCGGTGGGCGCCCGACGCTGCGGGAGGCGACACATCGTTGACAGGAGACGCCGTCGCCTCCACCGCACTCGCGGCGGGGGGGGCCGCTGATGCGCTTGGGGCGGGCTGGGCGAAAGCCGCATCTGAGCCGTCCGGACGCTGAAGGGAGCGCACAGCCCCAAACACCTCATCGAGCGTTTCCGAGACAGAGCTCGGCCCTGTCGAGGAGAAACTGGAGGCTGAGCTGGGTTCAGTCGGCAGCGCCTCCGCTTCTGGCAGCGCGCTCACTGTCGCCGGAGTGAGTCCGGCTGGCGACGGCGCGGCCAAGTCCAGCGGATTCGGCCCAGGCAAGGGTGGCCCGGGCGCGGGCAGTAGTTCTGGGCCAAGGCCAGAACCGGCCGTCACAGCGGAAATTTCTGCGGGGGAGACGTCGTCGAGGTCCTCCACTGCCTCGACCTCGTCGATCTCCTCCGCCATCTCTTCGGCGAGGGCATCCAGGGGCGACGGTGCCCGGGATGGTGGGCGCGGCGGGGGTGGCGGCGCCGCGCTGGCTCGCAACGCTGCGGGGCCCGTGCTGGGCCGCGGAGGCCGCGGCGGACCGGCAGACGCTGCCGCCGGCCGACCCCACGGAGGTGGCGGCGGGCGAGAACCTAGTGTGGCAGGAGGCCGTTCGGACCGCGAGCGACCCTCGGGCATGGGCACTCGATTGGATGCGGAGGGCGCAAGCGGTACCTCGTTAACAGGCTTACTCTCCAGGTCGACGTCGATGTCGATGTCAGCCTTGGGCTGCTGCGAGGCAGTAACCACCGCCGGAGGGGGGGGAGGAAGTGAACGTCCTTGCCCCTTGCGCATGCTTGGGGCCGAATCCGCGTCGGGTTTCGCGCTGCCGGGAACGAGCTGGTCGAGGAAGTCTAGGCTACGGTCATCCATTACAGAAAAATCCTGAGTACCGGAGGGTAGCTCGCCTGAGGGTAGGAGATCGACCCTCCGTATCCAGCCGTTCCACAAACGCTCACGGTGCGCGACGATGCCGGCGCTTCTTTCACTTTGCTTGCAAGATTATGGACGCAAGTGCCGTTTACGGCGTCGTCGCCGACCTTTGCGCGCGGTCAACAGCCCCAGCAGTTGAGCGGCGTGCGCTTCATCCAAGCCCCATTCTGAGGAAAGTTCCGCCGCATTCGCCTGACCACCGGAGATTGCGCGGCGCAGCTGCTCATAGACATCGCAGCGTAGGACGGTGTGTCCCACGGGAACGTAGCCCAGAGCCGTGATCAAATCAGTCTCGCCACTGGGGCGTCTCGACCATGGACCACCCTGGGGCAGTTCGGCGGCGGGCGCGCGGAAATGCGTTGAACACAATGCTCGACGTGCGCGCATGGCGTCCCGTGTCAGGAGCGCCTCAGCGAACACCCATTCACGTCCTAGGTGAATTCCGCGTCGGTTCAGCTCTGAGCGTTGCTCGCTTGTTAGGTCGCGTAGTTGTTCGCCTGCGGCGCGCCTGCTCACCGTTCCCAGGCCAGAGCGGAGCTGATACAGTAGGCCGCGCATCTCCGCGGAGTCACCGAGATGTTCGTCCAATGGGGTTAGCAGCTCAGCGACGAAGTCTTTGGAAAAAGCCCGTAGTCTTCGCTCCAATCTCAGCTGCCCCCCTGGCGCGACCTCCAGTACGACCCTGATTTCCGGCGTGTGCAGGGCGCTGCCCCGTCGCCAACGCCCAAGCTCCAGGTCCCCCATCCGTACGACGCCGTGCTCATCGAGCTCCAGCGCCTCGTGTCCGACGTTGCACAGGTCGTCGATGTCGGGCGCGTCGTTTTGGGGAGAGTCCTCTTCGAGCGCCGCGCGAAGGGCTGCCAACTGTGCAAACGGGTTGTCTGGTCTCACTTCGGCGGCCGCGAGCGTTGCCTTCTTGCGCTGAGGGCGCGGGGAAAGGACGCGGGTCTTACGCTTCTCGACGAAGCGCTGAACCAGACGATCGTGTAGGGCGTCGCTGAGGCGGTCTTCGATTCGCCGGGTTTCGTGTTGCCAGTGCGAGGCATGGCTCAGCCATCCGGGCTGATGGCTGATGTATGTCCAGGTTCTGATGAACGCGATGCGAGCCATCAACGTTTCGATATCGCCAGTGATGTTGTCCAAGCGCGCGAGTCGTTCCCTCACCCAGGCTTCGTTCAACCGTCTTTCGGGTCCCGTCAGTTGCTTGAACAGAGTCAGCAGAAGTTCAGCGTGCGCCTCCTGAAGCAGCTTTCTGTAGTCCGGGATTTGCGCGACCTGCCACAGCAACCGAACGGCGTATTCCTCCTTGGCGAGTCGGATTACGTCAGGATGTCGAGCTAGGCTCCGCAGTGCTTCTGTGTCATCCGCCCTTGCCACCAGCTTGAGGCAATGCTGTTTGGGCGCGGCGCCCAAACTCTGCTCCAGCGCTTCGACGGAGCTGAAGTCTAGCTCGGCGTTTCTCCAAACCGCGTACCGGTCTCGAGCAAAACTGTGGGTCTCGATGGAGTGCCAGACCCTGTCAGGTAGCGGATGGCAGGGATTGAGCGTGCCAAAAGTACCGTCGTCCAGATAGCGACCGGCCCGGCCTGCGATTTGCGCGAGTTCGGCGATGGCGAGCGGGCGCGACTCGCGACCGTCAAACTTGCTCAAGCCCGCGAACGCGACGTGGCCAACTGACAGATTGAGGCCCATCCCGATAGCATCAGTGGCGATCAAGTAGTCAACCTCACCGGCTTGGTACATCGCTACCTGGGCATTGCGGGTGCGTGGTGAAAGCGCTCCCAGGACGACGGCTGCGCCCCCTCTCCGCGCCTTGACGCGCTCTGCTAGTTCATAAACTTGGGCAGCGCTGAATGCGACGACGGCACTTCGGGGTGGCAACCTACCGAGGTTGAAGCTGCCGGCGTGAGAGAGCCGGGACAGGCGCGGCCGTCGTTTGAACCTGGCCGCGGGGACGAGGCGTTCCAGCAATGGTTTGGCAGTGTCCGAGCCCATAAACCAAGTTTCGATGATGCCGCGCCCTTCTAGTAGGCGGTTGGTGAACACATGTCCGCGAGTTGCGTGGGCGATCAGCTGTATTTCGTCGACAGCCAGGAAGTCGACTTCGACGTCCATAGGCATCGCCTCGACGGTGCAGATCCAGTAGGCGGGGTTGCTCGGGATCCGTTTCTCCTCGCCGGTGACCAAAGCCACACGCCGCTCCCCAATGCGCTCGGTCACCTTGTCGTACACCTCGCGCGCGAGCAGGCGTAGCGGAAAGCCCAACATGCCCGACTCGTGCTCGAGCATGCGCTCGATACACTGGTGCGTCTTTCCAGTGTTGGTGGGACCTAACATGGCGAACGTTTCCGAAGCGATGGGCGCGGGTCTTGACGCCATGTCCTGAATCTAACCCCAGAGTACGGCCGACGTTGAGCCGAGTGGCGAAGGTACAGGGAGGAACTGCGAAAACTGGGGACAAGCACGTTGAAGCATTGCGGAAATGTCCGCCAATGCGCGGGTCCGGCGGTCGCGACGCGGTGGTGACGTCAGGCGTCGGGGACTCGACCGCCCCGCCGGTGCGCCGGGCCTGGGGGCGCCTTTGCCCGGGTCGTGGCGGCGTGAAGTGGTACCTTCGCGCCATGTCTCACAAAGTCGTTCTGATCCCTGGTGACGGTATTGGCCCCGAAGTGAGCCAAGCGGTGCTGAGCATTTTCTCGGCGGCGGGTGCCCCCGTGCAATTTGAGGAGCATCATGCGGGCGAAGCTGCGCTCGCTCACGGCAACAGCGAGCTACTTCCCGAGTCCACCCTCGATGCGATTCGCCACAACGGGGTCGCGTTGAAAGGTCCGTGTACTACGCCAGTGGGCAAGGGTTTCCGCAGTGTCAACGTTCAGATCCGAAAGACGCTCAATCTGTATGCGGCTGTGCGCCCAGTCCGGAGCATGCCGGGCGTCAAGACCCGCTATGACGACGTCGACTTGGTGATCGTGCGAGAAAACACCGAAGGGCTCTACAGCGGCGTCGAGAACGAGATCACGGAAGGTGTCGTTGCGTCGATGAAAGTTGCAACGCGAGCGGCCTGCCATCGCATTGCCCACTGGTCGTTCCGTTACGCGACTCATCGCCACATCAAGAAGATCACCGTGCTGCACAAGGCAAACATCATGAAGTTGACCGACGGCATGTTCATTGATGAAGCGCGCAAAGTTCACAAGGAAGACTACCCCAACATCACCTACGAGGAGTTGATCGTGGATGCTGGCGCGATGCGCCTGGTGCAAGACCCCTCCAGGTTCGACATCGTATTGTGCGAAAATCTCTACGGCGACATCGTTTCGGACTTGTGCGCCGGTATGGTCGGCGGATTGGGGGTGACCCCCGGCGCCAACTTCGGCGATGAACACGCGGTGTTCGAGGCCGTGCATGGCTCCGCTCCCGACATCGCAGGCAAAGATCTGGCCAACCCGTTGGCGCTGCTGATGAGCGGCGTGATGATGCTCAACCACCTGGCCACGTCTCGGGGGGACGACAGCTGTGCCTCGGTTGCTACCCACATCAAGGAAGCGTACAACAGTGCTCTCGAAGACGGTCAGCGCACCCGTGATCTGGGAGGCGAGTTGTCGACGACGGCATTCGCGCAAGCGATCATCGATCGTCTCAAAGGGTGAACGGCCTCAAGCGTTGTCTGCGAGCAGCGCGCGGTAACCCTCGCGGAACGACGGGTAGCGAAACTCGAACCCCAGCGCTCGCAGGCGCTCGCAGCTCACCCGTTTGCTTCCCGCACCGCGTGAGCTGTTGCTAACGCTGTCCGGAGAGGGAGGGGGGACTTCAAGCTCTTGGCTGAGCCAGTGGAGGACATCGCGACGCCGAGCCGGCTCCTCGTCCACGCCGTTGTAGATACCCGTCGCGTCGGGCGCGAGCAGCAGCAGCGCCAGCGCCCGAGCAACGTCGTCCGAGTGAATGCGGTTCGTGTACTGGTGTTTCTTGGGGTCGTAAGTGGCGAGACCTTGGCGTACCTGGTCGATGAGACGTGTGCGTCCTTCACCGTAGATGCCACCGCAGCGCAGGATGCAATGGTCGATACCCGATTGCGCCAACACAGCCTCTGCCTCCAACGTCCGCTGCCCCGCAAACGTCCTTGGGTCGGTTACGGATTGTTCCGTCACCCAGCTGTCGTCGTCTTGGGCGTAAACTGCGGTGCTGGAGATGAACACGACGCGCTGCAACGCGGGCTCGCTCCGCACGCTAGCGAGCACGTTTTTCAGCCCGCGAACGTAGGCGCGTTCGTAAGCGGCATCGGTTCTTTCGTCTGCGGCAGCCGTGTACGCCAAGTGAGTTAGACCACTGGGTAGGGACGTCAGAGTGGACGCGGTTGCCAAGTCCGCCGAGATGGGGTTCAGGCGCTTTGGTAGGTCGCGTGCATTGCGACGTAGGGCAAACACCTCGTGGCCGGCGTCCGTCAACCGCAAGCCAAGGCGAGTCCCCACATCACCTGCTCCAGCGATCAGGACTCGAGCGCTCACGACTCGAAGTCCCGTGCCGGCGCGCCGTCGGCGGAAGCGTCGCCCGGGGCGGATTCGGGCGGACTGGTGGGTGTGGGTTGGACTCCCTGGGCAGGGGAGGGCGCAACCGGTGTCCTCATCACCCCGGGCAGCGCTCGGCGCATCAGAGCCAGCAGTTGGCTGTCCACGCGCTGGTAGTAGTCCGTGGTCGCGCGCGCAGCTCCGTCCTCGTCACCCGATTCGATGGCGGCGGCGACGGCTCGCAAGTGGGCGGGGAAGCTCGGCTCGAGGATCCACAACATCGGCAGCCGCTCGAGTAGTGAACGCAGGGCTTGAAGAAAGGGATTGGCTGTCCACCTCACTGGAGTCGAGTGGCTGGCGTCTACCACGGCATCCAGCCAGCGGTGAAACCCCTTGGCGACCACCTTCGCGTCTTTCGCCTCGAACGCTGTGATCAATAGCTCCGTGAGTTCGGTGATGCGCTGGACGTCGGAGGGCTCCGCACGTCGCGCTGCCAGGCGCGTCGCGTACTCGATCAAGAACACGCGCGGGACTAGGATGTCTTCCAACATGTCGACCAACTCGCGCAGTTCAGGTCCACTTTGCAGGTAGGGCGACAGCAACTCCAGTGTTCCGGTGCGACGAAAGTCGGAAACGATGACACCGCGACCGTGACGTACCGAGACGAGGTTCGCCTGCTCGAGCTTACGTACTGCTTCTCGCAGCGTGTTGCGGTTGGTGCCGTAGCGCGTTGCGAGTTCCCGCTCCCCCATGAGGCGCTGACCTGCCTTCAGGTTGCCTTTGAGAATTTGCGCGCGCAGGTCCTCGAAGATGGTGTCGGCAATGTTTGTCGTACGCGGCGGGTCGTCAAACGAAAGGTCATTGTCCGTCATCTCAACTGGCTTCCGAGGCAGAGGGTTGGACGTTGGCAGGAGTCCGCCCCAAGGGCAAGCCCAAGCCCCCGCGCAGCTCATTGAGCCATGTCGGTAGATATTTGCCAACTCGAACGAACGCAGCGCGGCTCCAGTCGATCACCGGGGATGCGTCGGCGGACGTCAACGCCAGGGTTGGCCGGTGCCGCAAGATCCGCTGCAGGCGGTCGAACAGCTGCTCTGGATTCTGCGGCGCCAGGTACGCCCGCCTCGCCAACAAGGTCCGAGCGAGGTTTTCGAGGCCGTCACGACCGTCGAAATCTGCGTCGAAGCGCAAACTGGCGGACAGATTGGACTCGAGAAGGACCTGGAGGGCGCGCGTGTAGTGTCGAACGTGGGCTTCGCTTTGTGCCAACTTGGAGTCGAGGATCAGCTCCAAACCAACGTGGGCCACCGCGAGCCGTGCCCCGCGGCGGATCGGGAACTGAGCGAGCTCCGCCCAGGCTTGGCGTTGCAGGTGGACGAAAGTTGGACTGTCGTGAAACACCGAGTCGGTTCGGTAGTGGAACGTGATCCCCGCGGCAACGGTCGGTGAGGAGCTGCTGACGCGGTGGCAGCCCACCATCTGCACCAAGTCCGGCAGCATGGCCCCCAGGGCGAACTCGGGCTCGGCACGCTGCCAACTGGCAACGACGGCATGTCCAAAGAAGTTCATCAGCTGTTGGGCTCCAGCTCCAGCAGCCGCGCGAGCAGGTCCGGACGGTCCGTCATGATCCCGTCGACGCCCACCTGAAGCATGTCCTCCATTTCCGCAGTTTCGTTGACGGTCCACGCGTGGACGGCGACACCCAGGGTATGGGCTGCTTGGACCAAGGGTGCCGTGATCAGGTGGCCGCCCAAGGCGTGCGTTGGGAGTTGCAGAGCTTGGTATCGCGGCTTGAGCCAGCCCCAGGTTTCAGTCCGAAGCAATGTCACGAAGGTCATGGCTTCGCGCCGGCTGGCGGAGGTGGCTACCTGGCCTCGGCTCGCTTCACGAAAGCGCGTCATTAGAGTATGATCGGCACTCGCCACGAGGAAACGGTCACACGCGTCTAGCCGCTGCAGGAAACGCCACAACAACTCCGGAGCGTCCGGATGTCCTGGTTTTATCTCGACGTTGTAACAGGCGCCAGGCGTCAGGCGAACGAGCTCTTCCAAGGTCAGGATGCGAAGGTTCGTCCCGCGGAAAGGATGGCTGCCTTCTTTCGTAAACCAATAGCCAGCATCTAGGGCGAGCAACTGTCGCAGCGTCTTGTTAGCGACGCTGCCGTGACCGTTTGATGTGCGCTCCAGGTGATCGTCATGGAATAGAATGAGCTGGCCGTCAGCGGTCACCCGCAGATCTGTCTCAATGACGAAGTCGCCCAACGTGCGGCAGCCCAAAAACGCCGGAGCCGTGTTTTCTGGCCACAAACCGGCGCCACCCCGGTGCGCGAAGGGCACGGGGGGGCGACGCATCAGTATTCGGCACGACGGCCCTTCGTAGGGTCGCCCTGCCGGCGATGTGTGCTGGGATTCGCCGGTTCCCACGGTGGGCGTGCTCGCCATGGGCGCAGTCTAGCGGAAATGAGACGCCGGTGCGCTAGCGGTTGCAAAGGTGCCCGGACGGGCTTAGTGGATCAGCGTGCCGGAGCCGCTCCTCGTCGTACGCATCGATCGCTGGTTGGTGGCGGCGCGCGTGTTCAAGACGCGTGGCACGGCCCAACTCGCCTGCAACGGTGGCAAAGTGAAGCTCAATGGGACGGCTGTCAGGCCCAGCCACGTGCTCAAAAGGGGGGACGAAGTGGTCGCAGAAAGCCCACGCGGGCTGCTGGTACTTCAGGTACTGGATTTGGCCGAAAAGCGGCTGTCGGCGCCTTTGGCACGAGCCCTGTACGAGGATCACTCGCCGCCGCCACCGGCCAAGGAGGAACGGGTTGCCGTGCGGGACCGGGGGATGGGGCGCCCCACGAAAGCGGACCGGCGCGCTCTGGACCGGTTTCGTGGCGACTAGTCTCGTTCCAATCAGCAGGGACACACCCCGCCCAGACAACGAGCCCGGATGGCATTCAGCTTGCCTTCGTAGCGCAGCACGGTCCGACCGCCTCGAGGTAGGGTCACGAAGTTGTCCATCAGGAGCGCTTTGTCGTCGCGTTCCCACACGAAAAGGTCCACGACCGGGCCATCGGCATGCACCTCCAGCCCATTGCTGCTAGGGGTGAACGTCAGTTTTGTGGGGGCGAAGCGACAGTCTTTGGGTTCGCCGAGCAGTTGATGGCTGACGCTCTCGCCAAACCCCGCGGTCAGCAGCGTTTCGGTCGGTGACAGGCTCGTCAAGTCGCACGTAAGCGCGGCAGTCCGAGTACCGGGTTGTACTTCCACTTGCTTCGTCCAGCGAGACACCACAGTCCCGTCCAGCAAGGAGGTTGCTTCGAGCCAGGCTTCGCCAGTAACCTCCGTTTCGCTGTTGTCGACAACAGTCCAAACTGTGGCTGAGCTCTGTGAGACATCAAGACTGACCAGTACTGGCGCATAGAGCCGGCGCAACTCGAACGCCGCTGCTTTGTACTGCCCTTCGCAGTCCAAGACCGCCCAACTCTGAGCCGGCCAGCAGTCGTTGAGCTGCCAGATCAGCGTCCCCTTGCAGAACTCGGAACGACGATAGTGTTCGATGCCGAAGCGTAGGGCGTCACGCTGATTGAGCTGCGAGTAGTACGTCCACTCCTCGATGTTGTTAGCAGGAGGGTAGTGCAGCTCGACATACTCCAGAAATGTGTCGTGGCCCTTCAATGTCTTGTCGTGCCAGCGTGCCAGCGCGTGGCGCGGCTCCAACGACAGGGCCTCTGGGCTGATGCGCTTCCACGTGGCGTGTCCCGGAGCGCTGGCGAAGCCGAATTCGGAAGAAAACCTGCCTCGGGAGTCTCTGTAATGCTTCCAATCGCCGCGGCCGTGCCACACGTCCCAGTAGTGCTGGTCCCCACCTCGGTCATCGTTGGCACTGTCACCGCCGGCGGGTGAAGAGTTTACATACTCACGACCTGGGTCCAACTCACGGAGGAGCTCCGGAAGCGTCTGGTCGTAGATGTTGGCTCCGTAGAGCCTCGATGGGTTGTTTTCGCGACCTTCCCAACCGCTCTCGAACATCAGGAGGTTCTCGTTGTTTCCACACCACAGCGCGAGGCTCGCCCGATGGCGGAGCCGCTTGACGTGGACGGTCGCCTCGGCGCGCGCGACGGCCGTCGCCTCGGGGCCATCCGGGTAGTAGCTGCAGGCGTACGGAAAGTCCTGCCAAACTAACAGCCCCAGCTCGTCGCACAGGTCGTAGAAGTCTTCCGTTTCGTACAGTCCGCCGCCCCAAACGCGGAGCATGTTCATGTTCATGTCCAACGCGCGGAGTAGTTGAGACCGAAGTCGCGCCTCGTGGATCGACGATGGGAACGAGTGATCGGGGATCCAATTGGCTCCCACCGCCCAAAGCGGTCTGCCGTTGACTAGGAATTCGAACGATTCGCCGTGATTGTCCTGCTGCCGGCGTAGCTCGATCTGGCGCAAGCCGATCTTGAGCTCGCGTGTGTCGAGGGCTCGTTCCCTGGCCTCGGGCAGCGAAAGGGAGGTTGTGGGTGCGCTTCCAAGCAGCACGCTGACGACGCGGTAGAGCGGTTGGGCACCCATCCCAGCGGGCCACCACAGCTGAGGCTCTTCCAAGCGGAGCGTCTGCCCATCGCTCACGACGTATTCAGCGTTGCTGGACTCGTTCGACACCGAGGGACCAACCACGTAGTGCAGCACGTGACCGCCGCCCTCGGTCTCGGAGCGGAAACTCAAGTGGACGCCATCGGGCGTGTGAGCTTGCGTGACGTGCACGTCCAACAGGCGCGCGTCGTACTCGAGCAAGCTGACAGCTTGCCAGATGCCCGCGGACACCAAGCGGGGGCCCCAATCCCAACCAAACATGTACTGCGCTTTTCGCACGAAAGCGCGTTCGTTGAAGCGGACTGTCCCCTCCGCGAGCCCCTCCTGCTCAAAATAGCGGCGTCGGCGCTCACGCCCAATGCGCGGCGCGGACTCGAACTCCAGGCGCAGTCGATGCTCGCCAACGGCCATCTGGCTGAGGTCGACCTCGAGCGGCACGAACATGTTGTCGTGGCTCGCGAGCTGCTCGCCATCCAGCCAAATGGTGCAAATGGTGTCCAACCCGTCGAAGCGTAGTACCCGCTTGGCTCGTGAGGGCGGGTCAAGCGTCAAAGCAAGTTCGTAGATCCAGTCTTCCTCGTCGACCCACTGCGCTCCCAGTTCCTGTCGCGCCGCCAGTGGGTCGGCGATGACACCAGCTTGTTGGAGGTCCAGGTGTACGTGGCCGGGGACAACCGCGGGTAGCCACTCCATACGCGAATAGCCGAGCTGGTTCGGTGGCTCGGGCCAGCTCTTGGCGAGAAACCGCCAACCATCGTGGAGCTGTCGCTTCTGCAATCCGGGCATAGGGCGCGGACCATCGCACCCTTTGACGCGATTGTCACCCGGCGCTGGACGACGACGATCGGGCTGCACCCCCGCGTAGTTCAGGCGGAAGCTTGGTCACTACGCCCACGTCTCAGGGTTGGGCCGTCCGGGCCTCGAGGCGTCGTTGCGCAATGCCCTGCTCCAAAAAAGCAATGGTCGACTCCAAGTCGGCGATTCGCTCCTTGGCGCGAACTTTAGCTTCGGCATGCGCTGTGGAGCCGTCGCTCGTGCGGGCCAAGAACTCGCGGTACTGCTGTTGCGCGTAGCGCAGTGTTTCGATGGTCTGGAGATCCTGCTCTGTCTGAGAGTTGTCGACCCCGTCCGAGGCGCGCTTGGTTCGCCCCGTTCTGCTCTGTGTGTTGGCCGGGTCGTGCTTGGCGTCGTTCTGACCAGGTGCCTCGGCGGGGGCGCTCGCGGTCGAACCACCTGGGGTCGAGTGCTGAGCAGCGTCGGCGGCAGGTGGGCCCGCCGAAGCGCAGGCGAGGGCGAGCGGGGCGCCGCCGAGTACGGCGATGAGGATTGATACGCGGTGTGAACGAAACATGGTGGCTCCTGCGCTGGGAAGATTGATTCCGGCGTGAGACTCCTGAAGTTCACACGCCTTGGGTCCCTGCGCGCGGGTTTCTTACATGTGGGTGCTCATCCGCGCTTTGGCGCTAGCTGGATGGCGTGAAGCGTCATCAGTCGGCGATATTTTCGTCAGCAATGGTCGGCTTTGGATTCGCACGACGCGCTTTCGACTTCGACATATTTTGACGACTCGCGCAGTCGGTAATTCGGGCATCGCGGCCAAGTAACAGTGGGTGTGAATCTGCTACTGGAAACACCTCGTACAGCTTGGCCCCGCACCGCTTCGGAGCCATTCTTCTAGTCATGAATGGGGTGAGCGTAAAGTTCGAGATGGATACGCCGGTGGCGCCTGCCGCGGTGCTCCAAACGGTGCATGAACGCTTGTGTGAGGCGGATAGCACGATGGCCGGAATAGTCGCCGATGGGCGCATCGAGCTCTATGTAACAAGTGAACGACAGCACTTGTGGTCACCGCAGTTGGTGGTGGACGTTCTCCCGGCCGAAACGGGGCGCACTGGGGCTGTGCTGCGCGGGCGCTTCGCCCCTCACCCCCACGTCTGGGCCCTATACCTTGCGGCTGCGGCGGTGACCGCGTTCGCTACGCTGCTGGCGGTGACCTTCGCTTACGCGCAATGGGTGGTCGGGCAGAGTCCGTCGGCGTTGTGGGCCCTGCCGTCCGCGTTGCTCGCTTGGTTGGCGCTCTACGCAGTGGCCTCGTTGGGTCAGCGTTGGGGGGCCGAACAGGTGGATGAACTGCGTATGTTCCTCGATGATGGTCTTTCGGTGACTGAGCGGGAGCCCCACAGTATTCGTCCGGATGGCGTATTCATGCGGGCCCAGCCTCAGAAGATCTGACGACCCACCTCTGACGACCACCTCCGAGGGGTCGCTGGCTGCGAGCGTTCGGCCCGCCCGCACCGTCCGGATGATTCGCTCCCCCGCGGTTTCATCGGACAAGATGAGTTCGCTGCGCGCGGGGTGCGGTTCTGCGTGTTTGTGTGCTTCGAACCGCTTTCGGCTTCGCTGCAACGCCCAGCTGCCTTCGTGCTGCTTTGGGACACTCCTGTGCCGCTTGCTGGTTTGTTCTGCAGGTTCAGAAGGTCCATCCGCTCCCGGCCTTGGCGGAACTCGAAATGCCTCGACGGGTGCCAGCAGTCCTTAGATGTCGTGTGGTTAGCTGCGCGGTTCGTTGGGTGGCGACAGGTAAACACACGTCGACTCTTCTGGCCGGCTGTGAGCGACTGTGGGGCGAGCAGGTACTCGATGGTCCCTTTCCCGGGCATATTCGGCTGCTTACTCCTTCAGATGGCGCAGGCTGAATCGGGTTGAGTTCGATGATGCGAAAGCTATTTCCGCTCCGGTATCGACGCGTGGCTCGCGCAGCCACCGTCCTAGTCTGCTCCATTCTTGGCACCGCGTGTGATGCGAGTACCGGTACCGAACGCGCGGCACTGCCGGAGCCCGGCGATGACGACGGGTCCGGCCGCTCCCAAGGTGTCGAGTTCGTCTCCTGCGAACCAGGCAATACGCGCGAGTGCCACCGCACCCTCGGCGAACACGGGGGCATCACGAGTTGTTACGCGGGCATCGAGACGTG
Source organism: Polyangiaceae bacterium (assembly GCA_050298815.1). Taxonomy (GTDB): domain Bacteria; phylum Myxococcota_A; class Polyangia; order Polyangiales; family Polyangiaceae; genus SZUA-265. Next base: position 159,465 of record JBNKUV010000055.1, on the reverse strand, counting down.
CTTGTCGGACGGACATTGGGGGCCTTGCACCGAGGGTGCCGTCACCAACGTCGAAACGGCAGAACAGGATTCCAGCGGGCTATCGTTGCTCGCGTTGACCTCCACCATCAATTGTGACGGCGATCCGTGCAACCCGACCTGCCAGGTCTTCGAGGAGGATCCCGAGGAGGTCGGCGAGGAGTTCACTTTCGAACTGACGGGCGATTTCGATTGGGAGACCGGGACTTTGAGCGGCATGCCGAAGGGGTTGGTCGACAAGGGACTTCGCGAGCCTTGCTCGACGGGGGCGGACTGTCAGTACAACACTCAATGCGTGGCACCGGTCAGCAACGAGTGTGTTCACGACAAGTGCCAGGCGGGAGAGGCGCTACGCAATGATTGCGACCCCTGCGTCGAGATGATCTGCGCGACGAACCCCGAGTGTTGCCTGTTCGACGAGGATAGCGGCGGTGCCGACTGCGAGCCTGAGGGGCCCCAGCCTGCGTGTTGCGCCGGAGAGACGGAGTTTGAAGGTCGCTGCTACAAGTTCATTGAGGACCAGCAAACCTGGACCAACTCGCGTACCGATTGCATCGCCATCGGCGATGATTGGGACTTGGCATCCATCGCCAGCGACGCGGAGAATTCATTCGTTGCCAGCTTGATGGAGGCGCACGATACCTGGATCGGCATCACCGAAGGTAACAGCATTGGCTCGAACGGGAAGTGGCGTTGGAGCAATGGCGACCCGAGCGGCTTCTGGAACGAAAGCTCTCGGGGCGGACTCTACGCTCCCTTCGATTGGTCGGAGCCCAACGGCGGTGAGCTGTGCGCTCGCATTCGCGACGACGAGCAATGGTGGGGCAGGGACTGCGGAACCAACTACGCTGCCATGTGTGAAGGCCCGATGCTCTGCGAAACCGAGAGCGAGGCTGAGCCGGAGCCAGCCGCGGCGTGTACCCATGACCCTTGCCAAACGGGCGCTGCGCTCGCCGACAACTGCGACGCCTGCGTGCTCTCTGTTTGCGACGAGCGCCCAAGCTGCTGCCAAGACGAATGGGATGACGACTGTGTGGCCCTGATTGAAAGCGAGTGTGTTGCCGAGTGCGAGTGTGAAGACGACGCAGAGCACTACTTCGGCGGACATTGCTACTACTACGACGGCGACAACAAGGATTGGGACGAGGCGCGCGATAGCTGCCAAGGTCGAGGCACTGGGTGGGACTTGGTTTCAATCGCAGACGCCGACGAAGACGAGTTTGTCGACGACATCGCGACCTCCAACGACACCTGGATCGGCATCACCGAGGGCAATGGCGTCGGCAGCGACAACGCATGGAAGTGGACCAACGGTGATCCTGGTGGCACGTGGTGGGAGAGTTCGGAGAGTGGCATGTATGCCAACTTCCACTCCGGTGAACCTGACAGCGGCGAAGAGTGCGCCCGCATGCGTAGCGACGGCCAATGGTATGGCAGGGGCTGTGACCACAACTACGCTTCGGTGTGCGAGAGTTCCGGCTCCACGCTCAGTGCGCTGACGCCGGTGCTTTCGCCGGCAGGGGTTTTGGGCGGTTCAGACGGGTGTACGGACGGCGCAGGAGCAGCCGGCACTGAGTGGTCCGCCGAGTGCGCGGCGCTGGTTGACTCGGTCTGTGATGTGCGGTGCGTGGCGGATGACGAAGATGCGCCGGCTGGAGCGTGCACGCCCTGGTACCCCGGTGATACCGACGAGACCTGCTCCGGTGTCGATCTCGGCGTGGGCATCCCCTGTGGTGAGACCATTCCAGTCTGCAATCACGGTACGGAGGAGGCTCCCGCGGGGATCCGAATTGTCCACTTCCCCGCGAACAGCCAGCAGTACCCCAAGTGCCAGCCAGACATCGAACACCCACAGATGCACGAGTGCTTCACGGACGAACCCATTAAGCCAGGTGAGTGCATCAGTGTCGCGGGGTGTCCGAAGCTCGTCGGCAACCGCGAGATCATGGTCAATCCCGAGGGGGCCGCCTATGTGGAGGAATGCAGCTGTCAGGATAACTGGAGCCTGTTTTCCGGCGGTACGGAATGCGGGCCGCCGCTCTGCTCGGGAGGAACGAATGAGGCCACGGTCGTCGAACGTCCAGTGGATATCATCATCGGTATCGACAACTCCTCCAGTATGCAGGGCGAGATCATCGCCGTTCAGAATCGCATCAACGAGGACTTCGCTCAAATCATCCAGAACAGCGGCGTGGATTATCGGGTGATCATGGTCTCGCGGTACGGCAACGTGCACGTGACGAACTACGGCGGTGGTGGTCCGTATGATTCGGCGTACTCCGTCTGCGTTGGAGAGCCCTTGAGCTCGCTCAATTGCCCGGGGAGTGCGCTTTCGTCGACCCCGACTCTGGAGCACAACTCCCCGTCCTTCTATCACCACAGCACGGACATCGGCAGTCGCGACCTGTTTTGCAAGTTGACGGAGAGCCTCACTAGCTCGGACCCCATCAATTCGCGGTCCGGCTGGAGTCCCATCGCACCGAACGGTTGGGGCGAGTTCTTGAGGGAAAACGCTTTCAAGGTGTTCGTGGGCATTACGGACGACGGCGCTGGCACCAACTCGAACGGATCCAACGGTTACTGTGAGAACTCTACCGGTTTCGTGGATAGTCAAGATGGCGCTGAGGCATTCGACCAGGCGATCCGCACGATGGCGCCCGAGCAATTCGGGGCCTACGACCCCTCCGACCCGGACAGCGGGCGCAATTACGTCTGGCACAGCATCGTCGGCATGGCAGCGAGTTCCAACAACAACCCGAGGGCGATCACAGCCGACGAAGCCATCGTGGGGCAGTGCTGCACTGGTCTGGGGACCAACGTCAACTGTCCGAACAGCAGCTTCATCGACGCCGCCGATGCGCCGCGCAACGGGTTGGCCTACCAGTACTTGAGCAAGATCACCGGCGGCCTACGCTACCCGATTTGCTTCAACGACAGCTTCGACGAGATATTCAACGAAATTGCCCAGGTGACGATTGAAGGCGCGCGGGTCTCCTGCAGCTTCCAAGTGCAAAACACCGAGAGTATCGACATCGACACAGCTACCATCGGGTTCAAGGAATCGGACGACGCCGAGCCCCTCGAGTTCACCATGGTCGATGGCCAGGTCAATTGCACTGCTGACGGCTGGTACCGTCCGAACCCGAGCGAACCTTCGTTGATCGAGTTGTGTCCTTCCGCCTGCGACGTCGTGCAAGGCTCTCCTGACGGCCAGCTGTCGATGGAGGTAGGCTGCCTGGGAGATGGATACGACCCGTACACGTTCAACGAGACTTACGCTGGGACGTGCAGCTTCGACGAGTCGGTGCAGTGGGGCTACCTGAGTTTGAACGTGGAGGCTCCCGGCGACTCATCAGTCGAGGTGTTCGTGCGCACGGCGGCGACCGAAGCGGAGTTGGAATCTGCCGCCTACGTGAAAGTGGTCGACATCAGCGCAGACAACGGCAACACCGATTGTTTCAGCCCCGACGTCAGTGGGTGCCCAGTCGACCTCTACGCTGCCCTGGATGGCATTCCGGATGCGCGGCTGCCGGTCATCGAGCTGGAGGTGGTGTTGAATCCGACCTCCGACGGTAGCGAGATGCCCCGCATCACGGATTGGGAACTCACACACTCCTGCCCCGACACCAACTGAGCTGCCCGATCACTGACCCGTTTGGGGCAGCCGCTCGGAACGCGGCGAATCCTCAGCCAGGTCACGCTGCCTCCCAAATTGCTCCAGCCTGAGCGCAATTGACCAAGTAGAGGGCAAGGCTGCTCGGATGAGCTAGTATTGCCCGATGAACGATTGCCCCGTGTCAGTCGGCGACGTCCTTGCAGGGAAGTACCGTGTCGAGCGCATCTTGGGGCAGGGTGGCATGGGCGTCGTGGTGGCCGCATGGCACATCGAGCTGGAGCAACGAGTTGCTGTCAAGTTCTTGCTCCCGCAGTTCGCTCAGGACAACTCCGCTTCTGAACGATTCCGGCGAGAGGCACGCGCTGCCGTCAAGATCCGCAGCGAGCACGTGGCCCGGGTGATCGATGTGGGCACCCTCGACGACGGCGAGCCCTACATGGTCATGGAGTACCTGGAGGGCAAAGACCTACAGTCTGAGCTCGAACACACCGGGTGCTTCGAAATCGGCGAAGCGGTCGAGTATGTGCTGCAGGCTTGCCTCGCCATGGCTGAGGCCCACGCCAAGGGCATGGTCCACCGCGATCTGAAGCCGGCGAATCTGTTTCGTACGACCCGCGCCGATGGGGCGCGGGTGATCAAGGTGTTGGACTTTGGCATCTCGAAGTCGATACATGGCAGTTCCGATGCCCAGCTCTCATTGACGCGTACCGCGGCGATGATCGGATCGCCACTGTACATGTCCCCGGAACAGCTCGAGTCAGCCAGGGACGTGGATGAGCGGGCGGACGTTTGGTCCTTGGGGGTGATCTTGTTCGAGCTCCTGACAGGGTCGCTGCCGTTCGGAGGGGACACGTTGCCCCAGTTGGTTCGGGCCGTTCTAGTTGGAAATCCCCCCAAGGCCCACGAGTTGCGGCCCGAGATCCCCGAGGGTCTCAGTGATGTCGTTTCGCGCTGTATCCTCAAGAACAAAGACCAGCGATTCAGCAACGTCGGCGAGCTTGCCCGAGAGCTGGCTGCGTTCTTACCCGACGGCGAGCGATACGCCGATCGAGTCCAGAAGGTGCTTGCGCTATCGGCGCTGCCATCGGCGCCCACGGCGCCAATCGCCGCCGTCACCACCGTCAGTCGTGGAATGCCCGCGGCGCGGGCTCAGAGCGCTGCCAGCGGCCCCTCTCCAGAGGGACCGGCGACCGACGTGGCGCCCCAGAAGTTCACAGGAGCAGGCGGCACCGTCGACGTGAGCATCGAGGACCCGGAGCGCAGCGCGTCGAGCACCAGTGCTGCGGCCAACGCCAGCGACCGAGACCACAAGAATACCGTCGCATCCTGGGGCGGGACGCAAGATGGGGATGAGACACCGAAGAAGCGCTTCCCGCTCGCGGGCATTGCGGTGGCGGCCGCGGTGTGTGCGGCCGGCATCGGCGGGTGGATTGCGCTTGCTGACCCATCGGCGGAGGCGCGGCAGGGCGATACTGAGGAGCCGGACACCGCCGTCGCGAATGCGCGGACAGCGAATGAAGTCGGCACCCCACCTGCGGAGCAACCGGTGGCGGTCGAGCCGCACGAGTCAGAGCCCAGGGTCGAACCCGCCGAGCCCACTTCCAGCGACGGTGAACCGGAGGCCTCCGAGCCCGACGACAAGAAGACGGAAGAACGGGGTGCGGAGCAAGAGCCCGAGGTGGTCGCAGCGACGGCAACTGCCAAGCCGCGGCCGCCATCCAAGGTCAAACCTCGGCCGGTGACCAACAAGAGCAAGCCAGCCTCCGCCAAGAAGGATCCGAAAGCGTCGGACTTCACGGATTTCGGCGGTCGGCGCTGAGCAAGCAACAACTCACCGCAAGTTGCTTCTGCCGGTCACAACCGGCTACCCTACGCAGCGATGAGTCTCTTTGTACGACATTGGCCTACGCGCCTGGCGGACTGCCGCGCGTTGGGAGCTCTGCTAACCACGCTCCTGGTGGCGAGTCCGAGTTTTTCACAAACCACGGAGGACAAGGCAACTGCGGAGGCCTTGTTCGACCAAGCGCTAGAGCTGCTGAAGGCTGAAAAACTGGAACAGGCCTGTGACCGTTTCGAGCAGAGTCAACGTGTCGATCCCGCCGTCGGCACTCTGTTGTATCTGGCGGAGTGCTACGAGCGTACGGGGCGTTTCGCGAGTGCTTGGGCGACCTTCCGCGAGGCGGCATCCGGTGCCGCGGCTTCTGGCCAGGCGGAGCGAGCTCAAATCGGTTCTGATAGGGCTGACAAGTTGGAACCGCTCCTTTCCACAGTAACGTATCTGGTGAGTACGAACGCTCAGCTGGACGGCTTCGTGTTAACTCAAGACGGAAAGCCGATCCGGTCGGTCGTGTTTGGCGTGCCTATTCCGCTCGATCCGGGCGATCACGTGATGCACGCCGAGGCTCCGGGGCACGAACCGTGGGACATGCAGGTGACAGTTCCCAAAGCTGCCAGCACTGTCGAAATCACCGTGCCCCCGCTGCAACCGTCGCCGACGCCCGTCGCGGAGCCAACTCCTCCACCGACTGCTCCGGTGGAAGCGCCTCCAGAACCCCCGGCTCCGAACGACGAGGCTGCACCTGCAGGCAGTGGCGATACTTGGGTTTGGGTGGCTGCAGGAGTGGGGGCTGTTGGCATTGGTGTCGGCGTGGGTTTTGGAATCAAAGCTGCCGGCCACGACGATGAGGCGGAGAAGTTCTGTTCCGATGCTGTGTGCTTCGACCGGAGGGGAGAGGAGGAATCACAGAACGCGCAAGATGCGGCGCTGATATCCAACATCGGTTACGGTGTGGGCGCTCTGGGGTTGTTGACGAGCCTGATCCTGGCGGTGGTCTCCGTGGACGACGCAGCCGCAGATGCCAGCGCTTGGCAGCTGGCGCCCCGCGTCGGCAGCGCGGGCGGCGGTATCGACCTTCGGGGGAGCTTCTGATGAAGACTTGGTACACGATGATGCGACCTGTGTTTGCTATGGGCGGCCTGCTGTTGGCGACCAGCTGCATCGTGGAGGAGCGTCGTTTCGACCAGAAGTTCGCCGACCAACGGGAGGAAGAGCTCGCAAGAGAGAGTGAAGCGGAGGATCCAACCGACGCCACCGACGAGACAGACACAGACCCCGAGCCTGGTAACTCCGACGAATGTGTCGAGTACTGCGACCGGGTCATGGCCAACTGCGAAGACGAGTTTGCGGTATACGCATCGACCGAGGCGTGCCTTGCCGTGTGTGAATTGCTGCCGCTGGATGCCGACGATTCCAACTCGGTTGCATGTCGTACGGAGCAGGCGCGGCTCGCTGGCTCTACGGGAGAGTTCGAGGTGCATTGTCCCACGGCGGGGCCCGGCGGTTCCACCCCGCGTGGTGCAAGGGGTTGTGGGACCAATTGCGAGTCCTACTGTTATCTTCAGCCGTTGACGTGCGGAGACACTTCGGAGCTGACGCTGGAAGCGAACGAATGCCTCCGACGCTGCCGAGCGATCCCCGACGTGGGGGACTTCGACGTGATGGTCGATCACGACGCAGACAACATACAGTGCCGCCTGATCCATGTTAGCTCCGCAGCCTTGGGGCCCAGCGCCGCGGAAACACACTGCTGGCACGCCAGCATCACACCGCGTCCCGATAGTCCCTGCGGGCCGCAACCGGGGACGTCGCCCGACTGTGAGCACTACTGCGACTTGGTAACGACCGCGTGTCTCGATGAGCTTGCCGTTTACGACACCAAGGACCAGTGCCTCGCGATTTGTGACGAGATGGAGCTTGGGGATGTTTTCGATACTGTCGAAGACACGGTGGGGTGCCGAACGTACCACGCTTATGCAGCTCTCGAATCAGTCACGCACTGTCCTCATGCGTCACCCTCAGGGGACGGGCACTGTGGCGAAGACAATTGTGGCAGCTATTGCCGCCTTGCCGCGGCGGTGTGTGACACGGAATTTGCGGAGAAGTTCGAGGACCAAGACGCATGCTTGACCGCGTGCGCTGACCTGGACGGCTCGGATGCCGACTCCGGCTACGACCTCGAGAGCGCTAGCGAGGGAGATACGGTTGCGTGCCGCATCCACCACACGGTCCTCGCGGCAGACGGCGATGACACGTGCGACGCCGTGTTCGGCGCCGCGCCGTGTCGTTAGGCCCCCGCAGTACTGCGGAGGCGTGTCGTTAGGCCCCCGCAGTACTGCGGAGGCGTGATACTGCGGAGGCGTGTCGGCGCGCTGGCGGTCGCCGCGACGTTCTGCAATTGGATGGTCGAGAGCGGCCCCTCAGCGCACCCGGCCGGGTTCGGTTTCGCAGTTGGCGCTGCAGCCGTCTCCGCTCTGCATGTTGCCATCATCGCAGGACTCGCCGCTGTCGATGACACCATCGCCACAGAAGTGCTCCAAGCGGCACTGAGACGAGCAACCATCGCCGTTGGTCTTGTTGCCATCGTCGCAGTCCTCGTTTCCGGTGCGCGTTCCGTCACCGCAGACTGCCTCCACGAGGCAGGTGCTGGTACAGCCGTCGCCCGAAAGGTTGTTGCCGTCGTCGCAAGCTTCGCCGGTGTCTTTGATGCCGTCGCCGCAGATCTCGAGAGTGCAGTCGCTGCGGCAGCCATCACCATTGGTCAGGTTGCCATCGTCGCATTGTTCGCCTGACGCACGTTCTCCGTTACCGCAGATGTTCTCCACCTGGCAAGTCGTGCCGCAGCCGTCGTTGCCCATCGTGTTGCCGTCGTCACACTGCTCACCAGGAGAGACCACGCCGTCGCCGCAGTCGGCCTCCAGCTCGCAGTCCGAGGAGCAGCCGTCACCCGAAACGTTGTTGCCGTCTTCGCACTCCTCACCGGCGTCGCGGCGGCCGTTGCCGCAGGCCTCGGTCAAGCACACGGAGCTGCAGCCATCCCCGGAAAGGTTGTTGCCGTCGTCACACTGCTCGGCGCCATCCAGCGAGCCGTTACCGCAGTAGCTCTCGATGACGCAGTTGAAGGAGCAGCCGTCCCCAGTGGTCGTGTTGCCGTCGTCGCATTGTTCGTCGGAGTCCACGATGCCATCGCCACACACCTCGAGGGTGCAGTCGGCGCGGCAATCGGCTCCGCCTTCACATTGCTCGCCCGGTTCCACGACGCCATTGCCGCAGTTGGCTTCACTAGCGCACACCGAGCTGCAACCGTCCCCGCTTGCGAGATTGCCGTCGTCGCACTGTTCGCCGGCTTCTCGGGTGCCATTGCCGCACGCGGATTCCTGTCGGCATTGGGCCGTACACCCGTCGCCATCTTCCAAGTTGCCGTCGTCGCACTGTTCGCCGACTTGCTTGACGCCATCGCCGCAATCACACAGTACGAGCACGGTCACCGTGGCCGTGTCGCTTTCACCGCCGCCGAGGAGCGCCGTGTACTCGAAGGTCTCGTAGCCGCCGCAGAACTCGGGATCGGGGGTGTACTCGACGGACTGTCCGTCGTCGACGATCGTGATGCTGCCTCCTTGATCCCCCTGGGTGACCTCGATGATCTCCACGGTGCTGTCCGCGCAGGTTGCCTCACTCAGCGTATCGTTGCTGAGCACATCGATGGGGTTGTCGCTGCTACCGGCTTCCACCTGGGTGCGGTCATCTCGCGCCAACGCGGGAGCATGGCAGAACCCGACCGAACCCTCCGTGTTACACACGGTGCCTGGTGAGCGCTCAGAGCACTCGGCATTGCTGGAGCAGGAGGTGCTGAACAAGCGGCATCCTTCCGACGGCGTGCGGGGGCAGATGATGAATGCGCCGCTGTCCAGTGCAGTTGCCGCTGACGAGGCTTCCTTGCTGTACGGTGTCACCGTAGAGCCGTCGACCGCGGTCGCGCTGACAAGCTGTCCCGGCATGGTCGAGGTGGCGTAGAGCGTCCCGTCGTAGCCGAAAAAGCGGAACATCGGAGTAGACTGGCCAGTGGGGGTGTTGAACGTTCCCACCACGTCGAAACCGGGAACCGTGAACACGGCATCGAGCGGTGTCGTGCCGGTGACGGCCCAGTCGGCGACGCTTGCCGAAAGATCGAATCCCACTGCTGCAGCTGGGTCCCGCGCAAACACGAGCATCGAGTCGTCTCCCCCGACGACGTAGAGCCTTCCGTCCTCACCCACGGCAAGTCCATCGTATTGAGTCGTGCGACTCTCGGTGTCGATGAGGGAGCGGGTATCGACGTCCACACTCGTGAACGTGGACCCGCTCCCGTCGTCCTCGACGAACGCCCACGTTTGGTTGAAGGGGTCGTAATCAGCACCAGTCAGGCCGCCGTCATCCCAGCGAGGCCGGGCGGCCAAGGGAGGAGAGGGGTTGGGGCAAGTACCCGGGTTTTCACCGGGACCGCACAGTTCGTTCGTGTCCGGGTTCAGCAGCGTGCCGTCCAAACACAGCTCGATGGGCGGCTTGGCGGCGGATTGTTTGTAGCCAACGAAAGAACGCGTCAGCGGATCGTAGTGCATCGCATCCGGGGCGATGTTGCTGACGTTGAACTCGCGCACCTGCACCCAATTGAGCGCCGTGTCGCAGTCGCTGGGCTCGCCCTCGCACTCGAAGAAGGGTTCGACCTCGCAGGTGGCGGAGCAACCGTCACCACCGTCGAGGTTGTTGTCGTCGCACTCTTCGAGGCCGCCCACGTCGCCGTTGCCACAGGGGTTTTCGAAACAGGCGCCACCCGCGCTCGGGGTCACTGAATCGTCGACGGTGCATTCGTAGCCGAACTCGAGCTGGCAATCTGCATCGCACCCCGGATCAGCGGACCCGCTGTCGTCACATTGTTCTTTGCCTTCGACGAGCCCGTCGCCGCAAACCGTTTCCGTGCACGCCTCTTGGGGTACGTCGCACTTGTAGCCCAGCTCCAGCTTGCAGTCTGCGGAGCAGCCGTCGTTGGACGTCGGCGTTTCGTCGTCGTCTTCGCACTCTTCTTCGCCCTCGATGGCCCCATCGCCGCAGACAGCGGGCCGACAGGCGCCCCCGCCTGGTGGGCACGCAGCTCCTGCTTCGAGCCGACAGTTGATGCTGCAGCCATCCCCACTGGCGTTGTTGCCATCGTCGCACTCTTCAGCACCGACGGCGAATCCGTCCCCGCATTGAAGCGCCGTGCAAGGGAACCCCTCGAACGCGCAGTCCCAGCCGGGCTCGATGTCGCAAGCCGCGTTGCAGCCATCGGCGCCGTCGCGGTTGTTGTCGTCGCATTCTTCGCCGGCCTGCTGGATCCCGTCGCCGCACTCGTGGCACGGCTGCCCGACGAGGGGGCAAGACCAGCCTGTTTGCAGCTGGCATGTCGACGAACAGCCATCATCGTCGATGGCATTGCCGTCGTCACAGGTCTCCTGCGCTGAGATCAGGCTATCACCACACTCAGTGCAGGGAACACCAGGCACTTCACAGAAGAAACCGGCTTCGATCTCACTGCAGTCAGCACTGCAGCCGTCGTCGGACTCGTTGGCGCCATCGTCGCAGACTTCCGTGCCCTCGAGGACGCCGTTGCCGCAACGCGTGCACGTGCCCGACTCGTCGCATTCCCAACCCTGCTCGATGAAGCGGCAATCGAAGCTGCAGCCATCGCCGCCGCTGCGATTGCCGTCGTCACAGACCTCGCCGTCGTCGACCACGCCGTCACCGCACTCGAGGCAGCTCGCGCCCTCGTTGGGACAGCGGAAGCCGAGCTCCACGGTTTGGCAAGTGGATGCGCAACCGTCACCGTCGTTGGTGTTGCCGTCGTCACACGCTTCGCCGACGCCAACTTCGCCGTCGCCACACAGGAAGCACAACTGTCCAGGGACGGCGCACACCCATCCCTCATCCTTCTTGCAGCTCGCGTCGCAGCCGTCGCCGCTCTCGGTGTTGCTGTCGTCACATTCCTCGGTGCTCTCGCGGATGCCGTTGCCGCAGGCTTCGCACATCGAGCCCGGGACGGGGCAGGAGAAGCCTTCTTCGACGATGGCGCAGTCCATGCTGCAGCCGTCGCCGCCCTCGTCGTTGCCATCGTCGCAAACTTCGTCGCCGCCAATCAGACCGTCGCCGCACCTGTTGCAGCCGGATTCGTCGCAGATGTAGCCATCCTCGATCACGCTGCAGTTGAAGTTGCAGCCATCCCCGCCGAGGCGGTTCCCGTCATCACAGATCTCGCCACCTTCCACTTCGCCGTTGCCGCACTCCACGCAAGCTTCGCCCGGCTCGGCACAGTTGAAGCCGAGCTCCACGAACAGACACTCGCCGTCGCAGCCGTCACCGCTCTCGGTATTGCCGTCATCACAGGCCTCGAACCCTTCCACTTCGCCGTTGCCACACTGCTCGCAAGATTCACCCGCGATGGGACAGGAGAAGCCCTCTTCTATCTCCTGGCAGTCCGAGGAGCAGCCGTCATCGCTCTCGGTATTGCCGTCATCACAAGCCTCACCGCCCTCACGGATGCCATTGCCACAGCGTTCACAGGCCTGTCCGGGAACACTGCAATCGAACCCGTTGGCGATGGATTGGCAGTTGGCTGCGCAGCCATCGCCGCCTTCGGTGTTGCCGTCGTCGCAGACTTCGCCATCGTCGAGCCGACCATCCCCGCACTCTCCGGCAGCGGGCTGGTTCGGGGTGGGGTTAGAGTTTCCTTCCTCCTCGTCCACCAACGCTTCCTCCCCATCGCTCATTGCGAAGCCCCCATCCTCGCCACCCGCGTCGAGCTCGACTGCCGGAGGGTTCTCGTCAGAAACCTTCGCGTTGTCGCCGCAGGCGCTGAGCGCTACCGCGACCATGGTGAACATCCCGATATACGTTTGCTTCATTCCTTGTGTCTCCGACCGACCAGATCTCATCCCCAGACCTGAGAGGCTGCTCTTGAGTCTATTCATCAGCACACGTGTGGCCACCGCGGCGCGACACTTGCTGGTGGATGTCGCACGCCGAGGAGTGGGTGTGGGCAACTCGACAACCTGTGCGACGACCACCGTTTACGACTTGCTGGCAGCCGAGGACGCCGACTGCTGTAGCTCCTCCGGAACACGAGCGGAAACACCCGATACGTCGCTCTGAATCGCTCATGGGTGTTAGTCTGGTGCACGTTGTCCTGTGTAGGCGACGACGCAGGTGGAGGGGGAGTTGGTTCACATTCACCCACTCGTTCCCGATTCTGCCGTCGTTGTAACTGGCGAGGATCGTTCGGCCGTGGAGTTCATCTTGCGCGGGTTGCTGCTGGTGAGGACCCGGATTGACTTGGGCTCCGCGCTTGGGTGGAGGCGTGTGGCCGACGAGGGGCCAGGTCCATAGGCAGATGAGCTTTGGAAATCGCGTCACAGGATACCCCTGCTTGCGTTTTTTCGGCACACGCGGCATCACGGCAGCATGCGGGGTGCAGCATCGGGTTCGGATCGGCCATCGCAGCGCTGGGTGAAGGTGCTGTCTGCCGTCGGTCTGGTTGCTGGGGTTGTCGCCTTTCTCATGTCGCTGTCGAGCTGGGTGGGGCCAGCTAGGGCGATTGCCTGGTTTGGCCTGGGAGCGTCGCTCGTTGCAGTGGGCGTGGCGTTTCAGGCGGGCAAGTGGCCCCTACCAGGCCTCGGTGGCGTCGTTCTGTGTGCCTTCGTCCTGCTGCGCGTGACCACGTTCACCCCCGGCGCGGAGAGTGATGGTGCGCCCGGCTACCCTGCGGATGGCACCGACGTCGGGACACGCGGTGCAGACGCCGACGAGGGCGCGCCAAGCACGAAGGACAACACCGTCGCGCCTACAACCGCTGAACCAGAGCCGAAGGGTTCGTCGCGGTCGATAGGTCAAGCTCTGACACGGCCGGGTCCGGTTTCGCTTACGTCACTTGACTTGACGCCGCTGACGGAAATCGGGGTGGGTCAAGGTGTTCTTGCGCCCTGGCAAGGCATGTGGTTCGAGGCGGAAGTGGTCCAGGTCGAGGGTGCCTCGGTGCGACTTCACTTCGTCGGTTGGGAGGCGGCGTGGGATTCCAGTCTGTCCGTTGCTGAGCTCCGCAGGTTACCCCAGGGCTATCAACGTCGTCCGAGTACTCATCCAGTGGGCAGTGTCGGCGTGGGCGAGCCGCTTGCGTGTTCGATGGAGGTCCAGGTCTTCTCCTTGGTGTCTCTCGAAGGACCGTTGGGTTTTTCGCAGATGCCGGTGCTAGCGACCCGATACGCCCTGCGCGCCGAGCTTTCCGGCCTCGACGCCGCTAGTGCGCTGGGCGGAGTCCCGCTGGGGGATGCTCCCGCCGTCGGGCTTCACTACTCTGGCACTTTTCAGATCCCCCAAGGCGGGACCTACTACTTCGCGGTGGACACGAATGGCAGCGCTCTGTTCACCGTCGACGGGGAGCCCGTCTCGAGCGATGGCAAGGTGCTCACATCTGGGAGTCACTCGCTGGATTTGCGAGCGCGGTTGTCGACCCACGGGGAGCTGCAGCTACGGCTGCGTATGGGCAGCGCTCCAGACGACCTCCGGGTGCTGGATATGACGCGTTACGGCGATGCGCAAGTGCTGCAGGAACCCGACGGCGGTCTGCGTGTATCTGTGGCGGAGGCGGTGTTGTTCCGCCCCGGTAGTGCCCAGCTGGATCCGTCGGCGGAGGCGGTGTTAGAGCGCTTGTGGAACCGTTTATCGCCGACCCACCGAAGCAGCCGGCTCGTGATTGAAGGGCATACGGATGACTTGGGCCCGAAGGCGGCGAACCTGGAGCTCTCGCAAAAGCGCGCCAGCAGTGTTGGAGCTTGGTACGAGCACCGAGGTCAACCCGCAGAACGCATCGAGCTCCGAGCGTACGGAGAAGCACGCCCTCGGATGCCGAACATCGATGCTGCGCACCGAGCTCAGAATCGGCGGGTGGAGTTTGTCTTTGCCTCGAACGACTAGTCGTTTCGGTTTTCGCAGCTCTGCGCCAGTCGGTTCTCGTCTGGGAACTGCCGTTCGCCGGCCTGGGCAGAGAGTTTGTACTGGAGGGGCATGGTCAGCTGCTGCACAGCAAAGTCGTGAGCCAGCCTTATCCCTCGGAAGCACTCCCCGCCAACCTTTCCAAGTACATCTACGGTACGACTCGTCTCGGTGACGACGCCATCAGTATGTCCGACCGCGTGAAGATGGCACGCACGGCGATGGATGCAGGGGTGTGGTTTCACACCAGTGAGCAATACGGTGATGCTCTCTCGGTGCTCGGTAAGGCGTTTTCCGAGGCCCCGCAACGGGTGCCGAACTTGATCGTCAAGCTCGGCAATGACAGTATTGACGAACTCCGTGAGTGCATTTTGCGCAACATTGCTCCACTAGGTGTGGAAAAGGTGAACGTTGGGCAGCTGTGTCTCGGCGGCGCGCTGGCCGCTGACTTTGCTGATGGAGGCAAGTGCTACGACGGCTTGCGGGCGCTTCAGGAAGATGGCCTGGTGGGGCACTTCGTGCTCGAGGTCTTTCCGTGGACCAGTGACTTGCCACTCCGGGCCTTCCAGGCGGGGCACCCCGATGGTCTGGTCGGTGGCTGCATCTTTTACTACAACCCGCTGCAACGCTTCGCCGCAAACCCACTGTGGGATCTCCTGCTGGAGCGCCAAGTGCCAGTCATCGCCATGCGCACGGTCGCAGGTGGCGACGTTTTTCGCTTGCGCGACGTGCCTGGCGCGGCGTGGAAGCCGTACCTGCAAGAGCGGGCAACCGAGGTAGCGCCCATCTACCAACGCTCTGGCATCGCCCACTGGTCCGAGTTTTGCGTGCGCTTTGCGCAATCGTGCCCGCTCGTACGCGCGACCGTCGGCGCGACCAGCCGTGCAGAACGGCTGCAAGAGTTCCTCGATGCCAGCGCCGGAGCGATCGACCCGCTGCCCCGTGACCTCACCGATGAGATCGCGGAGCTGCAACGACGCTGGTCCGACGAGACGGACGCTCAGGCCGAGCCTTGGTCGATGTGAATGGAGGGACCGCGGGGAGACGCTCGCAGTAGTAGCTACTGAAACCAAAAGGCGCCGGCACTGGCGTTGACGTTGTTCGGCGCGCCGCCGCAGGCTGACTACGCCAACACACCCGAACCGGTGGGGCGCAGCTCGAGCTTAGAGAGAGCTGCCCCTCTTCTCTGCAACTCTGGCACTTCTGGTTCTCAGCAACTCTGGCACCCCTGGGCTTGCTCAGGGGTGTCGACCTGCAACGTGCTGTGCCCAATCCCGTACGCCGATTTCAACGTTGCTCGGGCCTGAGACGCGAGGTCATCCGGCGCGGTGTCGCCCACTACCAAATGGGCGGTGAGTGCCGTCTCCGAGGTGCTCATTGCCCAGATGTGCAGGTCGTGAACGGTGATGACGCCCGGTAGTTGCTCTAGGCTGTGACGGACGTGTTCGATATCGATGGCCTCGGGGACCGCATCCAGGCTCAGGTTGACGGATTCGCTCAGTAGGCGCCACGTGCCGATGGCAACCACCAGTGAGATCGCCAGGCTGACGGTGGGATCGAGCCAAAGCCAGTTGGGTTGCCACATCAGGACAGCGCCGACGACGACGACGCCGACGGATACCGCCGCGTCGGCAACCAGATGTAAGTAGGCGCCACGAATGTTGACATCCTTGTCAGCGCCGCGCATGAACAGGGCGGCAGAGAGACCGTTGATGACGACGCCGATGGCGGCTACCGTCAGCACCGTGCTGCCGGAGATGGGGTGGGCTGTGGAGAAACGTCCAAGCGCCTCCCAGGCGACGCCGCCCAAAGCAACGAGCAAGAGCATCGCGTTCGCCATCGCCGCGAGTACCGTTGTCTTCTTCAGCCCGTAGGTATGACGGGAAGTTGGTTTCTTGCGTGCCATCGCGGCGGCGCCCCAAGCCAGACCCAATCCAAGGACATCGCTCAGATTATGCGCCGCATCGGCAAGGAGCGCCGTGGAGTTGGCGATCACGCCATAGGCAGCCTCCACCACGACGAATGCAATGTTCAAACCTGTCGCCAACGCAAAGATGCGGGTGGTGGCCAGGTGCTCGTTGCCGTGCCCGCCAAAGCCGTGACCACCGTGTCCGTGACCACCGTGTCCGTGACTACCGTGCGCGTGTGCACTACGACCATTGCCGACATCGGGACGGGGCAGCGAGTGATCGTGCAGGTGGGCCATCGTCTTACAGCATAGCGCAGCAGTCTGAATTGTGACGGTCAATCTTCCAGCACCACAAAAAAGCGTCGCACGACGCGAAGATCGGAGCTGCTTTGACCACGCCGTCGCGCTCTCTTCCTTGCCTGCTAGACGCCGCCGTGTACGTTGACCGCCACCTCTCCGCCGGAACCCGAATGCTGAGCGCCCTCAAGTCCACGTTTCGAAACAGTCCGCTCTTCGGTCAGAATCCCATTGCTCGTCGTTGGCGCGCGTTCGGTGCGGAGCGCCCAGCCCAGCGACACGTAGTTGTGTTCATCGTGGCCTGGACCTTCCTGAATCTGATGACCAACGTACAGTACCCGCGGACCGAGCCGCCGCTGTGGTATCTATTGCCGAGCCCAGACGTTGCTGTACTGCTTGGAGTTTACGCTCTCGTGGGGCTGGTCGCCAGCTTTGGCGGTAAGCGTCTGTCTTGGCTCCAGTCGTTGTGCGTGGCGTGGCCGGTGCACGTCCTCGTGGCAGTATTGCTGCTTGGGGTGCGCGTGTTTCGTCTGGGTGATGGGGTGGCGCGGGTCTTTCAGTCGCGACCAGGCAACCTATTCCTGGATGCGGAGATGGTGCCGGAACTGGCGCGGCTGCTGCACTCGACCTTGCCAACGTGGCAACTCGCCCTGGCGATCCTGGGCGTGGTTCTGCTCGTGCCGCTGTTGCTGTGGGGGGCCTTCACCGCGTCTCGGGCTAGCGCTCGCTTTTTGGCCGAGCCGAAACGTGGGGTGGTTTTCTGGGGCATTACCGGAGCGCAGCTCTTGATTTCGCCGCTGACGCCGAAGCTACAGAATCCCGACCGCTATCTTGGGGCCTTTGCTGCCAGTGTCGTTCCGGAGGTGCGCGGGGATTTCGCCGCATTCCTACTCGCGCGGCAGCTCGAGGGGACACGCCACATCCGACTACAAAAAGCGCGTGAGCGGCTGGACACGAGCACCGGTGATTTGGCACTGCTCGAGCGCGCCAACGTGTTCATGTTCATCGTCGAGAGCTACGGAGTGGAGCTGCTGGAAAATGCTGAGATGCGCGAGTATCTCGAGCCCGAGTACGCAGCATTCGAAAAGACGATGAAGGAAAACGGCTATTCAGTTGCTTCCCGTATTCTGGACTCGCCCACCATCGGCGGCTATTCGTGGCTGGCGCACATGACGCTCGGTACCGGCGTCCGCATCGCGAATCAGGGTGAGTTCAAGTACGTCTACAAGGCGCGTCCGAAAACGATGATGCACTACTTCAGTGAAGCAGGTTACCGAACTGTCACCGCCGAGCCGGCGACGCAACGCGCTTTTCCGGGCAAGGATTTCTATGGCTTTAGGGTGCGGTTTCACTACGATCAGCTCAACTACAAGGGGCCGAAGTTCTCTTGGTCGCCGATGCCAGATCAGTATGTCATCGACACCATTCATCGTCGGGTGGTGTCGCGTTACAAAGCGCCCCTGTTCATCAAGTACGCTTTCGGATCGAGTCACGGGCCTTGGAACGTGCAGCCTCCGGTGATTGTCGACTGGTCGCAGATTGGTGATGGCTCGATCTACGACGAGATCCCCAAAGCGACCTATCCGACGTCCTGGACCGACCTGTCACGAGCGACGAAGCCGTACGTGCGTTCCATCAGCTACACGTTGGACGTGATTCGCCGCTATCTGCGCGAATTCATCAAAGACGACTCCCTGATCATCATCTTCGGCGACCACCAGCCCACAGGGCAGATCACGAACAATAGCCGGGATAGTGGAGTTCCGTTCCACGTCATCAGTCGTAACCCAGCGTTCATTCGCAAGTTCATTCAGCGCGGCTATGTCCCCGGACTGCGTGCCGACCCACATGCTCCTCGACTCGGGCTCGAGACCTTCGCTGGCGACCTGCTAGAAGACTTTTCGACCCCCCGCTGAGGCAGCAGGTGGGATGAGCGCCATTTGAAGGAACGGGGGCTGCTTGCTCACTAAGGTGGCGTCAGGATGTGGATTTCGCCCTGGCCCATCCACACGCATTCACCACCGACGCGTAGCGACGTGATGCGGCGCTCTTTCGTCTTCAGGTTGACGTAGACTTCGCTAGGTCGACCGATTTCTACGCCCTGGTGCACCGTGAGCTCCACCTGCTCTGCGGGGGCGACGATGCCGTGCCGCACCATGTATGCGGCAACAGCCCCCACCGCGGTGGGGGTTGCAGGATCTTCCATCACGCCGAGGCCGGGTGCGAACACTCGGGTGCGGGCAGCGTAGGGGGCTTTGACATCCGGCGTGAAGGCCACGACGACCGGGGCCGCAGTTTTTGCGAGGGTGCGTTGCCAGATGTCCCGACGGAATTGGATGTTGGCCAGCGAGGTAAGGTCCCGAACAGGCATCAGGGTGTAGGCGATACCACAGTGCACACTTTGCACGGGGGAGGGCAGCATCAGGTCCCGGCGGGTCAGACCCAACATGGCAGCCGCCGCGTCGACGTCGGTATAGTTGTCGCCAAACTCCGGCAATGGTTGGCGCGTTGTCGTCATCGGGGACACCATCGTGACGGAGACGGGCCCCGATTGACCGTGCAGGACGACACGGCCGGCATCCCGCAGTTTCGCTTGACGAGCGAGAGCAAAGACCGTGCCCAGGGTGGGAGCGCCGCCAGTACGTACCTCGGCGGTCGGGGTGAAGACACGAACGCGGTATTCTTTGCTGCCAGGCTCAGGGAAGACAAAGCTCGTTTCTGACAGGTGCATTTCGCGCGCGATGCGCTGCATGCTCTCGCTATCCAGGCCTTGAGCGTCCGTGAACACGGCCAAAGGATTGCCGCAGAATGGTCGATTGGTGAAAACGTCCACCCGTTGGTACTTGTATATTCCTGGCGTCATCCGCGATTCCCTTGCTGGGGCCATCAGCGCCCAACGCGGCATGCTACCAGAACATGGCCTCGCCGGTAGCGTCACAGTGAAGCAGAACCCATCATACGCTCCAAAACTTCGTCGAATGACGACATTGCGCGTTTCGGCTCCGCGATGGGTCGTTGATGGTGTCGCGAGCAGGCTGCTGCGAATCCACCTCGTTTCGGCTAGGTTCCGAGGCGAACGCGGGCCCCAAGCCGCAATCTTTTTTTGACCACCGCAAATGGAAACGCAGTCCCTTGGCGCCTGGCAGACGTTCTGGCAAATGTCGAACGTCGCGTTCGCGATGCTCGTGCTCTTGGCCATCGGCATCCAGGCTGTCGTCGTCATCGCGCCGCTCAAATGGCTGCAGCTGCGACGCTTGTGGCGTGCGCAGCACGCCTTCGAACAACAGCTCGAACAGGCCTCCGACGTACCGCGGGTCGTGGAACTGATTGGTCTCTACCCCCAGGCACCGGGTGCGCGCACGTTGCGCAGTGTGCTGTCGGCCGCGAAGCGGCGTGAGATGAGCGGGGAGGACCTGCTCGGCGTGGCCCGTCGCGCGATCGTGGAGGAGCAGGCCCGCGCAGAGCAACTGATGCCTACTTTGGCAGGGCTTGCCGCCATCTCTCCGTTGATGGGACTGTTTGGAACCGTATGGGGCATCATCGAAGCCTTCTTGACGATCTCCGCCGAGAAGAGCTCCGAGCTACCCATCATTGCCCCGGCGATGAGCGGAGCGCTTCTGACGACGGCGCTCGGGCTCTTGGCCGCAATGCCGGCCTCGATGGCCTACAACTACCTAGATGCGTCCATATCTCGCCTGGTGGACTCCCTGGACACCATGTCCCAAAGCTGGGCGGGCATCGTCGCAAAAGCCAGTCGTTCCAGGCCAGCCTCGCCGCGCTGATTGTTAATCCATGCGTACAACAGGGTGAGACGCGCTGCGTCAGGTGATCGGCACACTTTGGGCACAGTGTGGGGCAACCTGCGGTATGTAACTGGCCGAAATGTCAGTGAGGTTGGAGAGATAGAAGTATTGTCGCGGTCTGACTTAGCTTTGTTCGGAATCGGTTCATAAGCTTAGCGAGCATGGTCGTCTGACTCAGGAGCCCCAGATGGCTGCGAGCCCAAAGCCATCAACAAGCAAACCCATTCCGAATCGAGGCGAAGGAAGTCCTAGCGTGCGTATTGGCCGTTACGAATTAGTGAGAAGATTGGATCGAGGCTTCCTCGGTCCATTGTGGGTCATGCGGTTCGACCATCAGGGCGAGTCGTTGCTCGCCATGGGGCGGGTGCTCGAGCTGGACGACGAAATAGATGCTGATGCTCGCGAGGAGTTGAGCGAGGCCGCGTGGGAAGCCCTGGAGCTGCAGTGCGAAGGTGTGGCTCGATGCGCGGACGTCGTGTTCGACAACAAGGGATTCGCTCTCATCGACGACTTCATCGAAGGGCAAGCGCTGAGCGCGCTGTATCGATTGCGCTCGTCCCAACGGGTGCTGTTCCCTGTCGACGTCGCGCTGCGCATTGCGATAGACATCCTCGAGGCGGTCGCAAGCATCCGCGATGTGTCCCTCGATTTGGGGCTGGCGCACTGTCATGGCGGTATCGGTCCAGATACTGTCCTCGTGGGGACCGACGGCGTTTCCCGCGTGCTCAACCCCTTGGTGGCGGGCATCGCCACCGCTCACGAGAGCTTTCGCCTGCGCCCAGAGCGCGCGCCCTACGTCGCGCCCGAGCAGTGGCGCGATGAAGAAGCCGACGAACGCACGGACGTGTACGCCGTCGGCTGCATCCTTTGGGAGCTGCTTGCCAATCGACGCATTCACGTCACCAGCCCAGCAACGATTCAGCGCGCGGTGCTTGAAGGCAAGCTGCCTGCGCTCACCGCACAGGAGCGCGAGGGGTTGAATGATCCGCTGCGCAGTGCCGTCGACGGAGCCTTGTCGTCTGATCAGTTCGAACGTTACGACACGGCGCGTGGGTTGGCCGAAGCGCTGCGCTCGACCGGCGTGAAGGCGGCGACGCACCAGGCCGTGGCCGATTTCGTCGAAGGGTTGGCCAAGGCGCATCTGGAGAGCCAACGCAAGGCAACTGAGAACTCGACGATGGCGCACATCGCGGAGATTTTGCGCAAGGAGCGAACCAAGGGCACGCCGGGCGTTGGTCCCGCCAAGAAGAAGCATAGCAACGGAGTGGCCACCGGCACGCGACCCAGCTTGGGCGTCGATGGCGTGAGCGACGCTGTCGCGATCGACACGTCCAAAACGGCAGCAGTGCCGAAGGCTGCAGCAGCTCCTCAAGTCGCGGCGGTCCCCAGCTCCGCCGAGCAACCCCATGTGGCAGTGACGGCGCAACCCAAAGTAACGGCGCAAGCCCAAGTGACGGCGCAAGCCCAAGTGACGGCGCAACCCAAAGTGACGGCGCAACCCAAAGTGACTGCGACGGCGCAACGAAGAGTGACAGCGACGGCGCAGTCACGTCCAGAACCGGAAGCGGAGCCGCAGGGGGCGTTGCCGTCCAAGGTCGCGACGTCCAATAGCGTGTCGCTGCCCAAGGTCGCTGTGCACACTCCCGACTTTGCGGCGAAGCCTCGAGACGCGAAGCAAGGCCCACCAGAGGTATCGAAGGACAGGCGGCCTCGAGGCGAGCACCCAACAACCAAGCAGGTTGGGACCAAGCGCGGCACCCACGTGAGCCAGCCGCCACCCCGTGGCCCACTACCAATAGCATCGATTCCTCTGGTTCCTCCGCCAGTCCCGATCGCGGCGCAGAGTCCGAGCACCATGCCGCAGCCATCGAGGGCGAAGCTGCCCCGTCGCCGTGGTGGCAGGCCAGAGCATCAAACCCTGCTCGGGATCGCTCCGCCGCCCGCCGCGATGCAGCCGGAGGCCACTGCCCAGCCCGAGGGCAAGGCGCGCATGTCGCAAGAGGCCTTGCGTGAGCGGTTTGCGGCCAAGTTTGGTGCCAAGGCCGCCGCGGCTGAACGGGTCGCGGAGGAGCTACCCGCGCAGCTGGAGGCGCCCATTGAGCAGATCTCCATCGAGGAGCTGGGATTGGAGGACGAGTCCGTCACCCGACCCCACATGGATGTGTCCGCTGCGGATTCAGCGCCAGTCAACCAGATCGCGAAACACGAGCACCCAACTGCCGACGAGCCCTCCGCGAGGCCGCCAGGGCTGGCCCAGCTGGCGCCCGTGGAGCACCAGGTAGCAAACGATACTGAGCTCGAAGCGTCTAGCCGGGTTCGATCCGAGGTCGAGGAGCCGACACATCAGTGGGGCTCGAGTGAGCACCGCCTGTTGGAACAGTTGCGTGCTGCCGAGCCTGCCAACGAAGCATCCGATATCCTGGGTGCCGCATCGGTCGACTTCGACAGCGCCAAGACAGAGGTTACCCCGCGCCCCCACGTTGCCGCGTCGCCGAAACTTGGCTCGGGGTGGCCTGCCATCACTTGGTTCTTCGCTGGTTCCACCGTGACGCTTCTGGTCGTGGTGGGTGCGCTGCTGGTCAAGTCGATGCTCGCGAGCAACGAAGCCGCAGCAGGGCCTGCCGCCACGACAGCACCCATTGCGGTGGCCACCGTGCCCCAACTCTCAGCCCAAACTGCGGTTCAACCGCCTGCGTCCTCGAGCAGCGAGCCAGACCCTCCCCAGGAAAAAGCCGAGCCGCAGGTTGCCGAGCCAGAGGCCGCAGCACGACAAGCATCGACAGAAGATTCAGTGCCGCTTGCAGGAGCAGAACCCGACGGTCCGGCTGCGGGCGAGGACCAGGCGGCGTCGGACGCTGCCGATGCCGAAACCGCAGCGGGCACGAGTGCACCAGGGGCGAGTGCCGCGCCCTTGAAGAAGCCCGTCCGACGTTGGAGCCCGAAAGCGAAGAAGAAGAGCAAAAAGGTTGGCAGCGGATTCATCCCGTCTGATCTTTGAGGTGGGTGAGGCGATGAGCGTGGGGCGAGGCTTGATGAGTGGACGATTAGCGAGGTGCCTGCTGATGGGGGTCGTGTTGCAGTCGGCGGGCGTCACGGATGTCTTGGCCCAGCCGGTTCCGATCGAGGTAGCTAGCAAGGAACAGAAGAAGGTCGCTCGCAAGCAGATGCAACTCGGTATCGACCTGTTCAAGGCTGAGAAGTACGAAGAGGCCTTGGAAATGCTGCGTTCGTCCCACGAGAAGGTGTCGAGTCCCAATACTCGCCTGATGATTGCCAATGCACTCGTGAAGTTGGAAAGATACCCGGAGGCTCACGCGGAACTGTTGCAGGTGATCGCGGACGCGGAGCCACTCGCGCGCGGCGAGCCCAAGTACGAAAAAACGGTAGCCGCGGCCAAGGCGGTCATGGAGTCCATCGCCGACAAGCTCGCGTTCGTGGAGCTCTCTGTCGCCGCCAAGGTGTCCGTCAACGGACAACCCCTGCCCGAACGCGGCAGCACCCAGAACCTCGCGTTTGAGCCTGGAAACGTGACGTTTGTGTTCGATGCGGGGGAGGGTCACCAAAAGACGGTCGAGCTCGAACTCAAAGCGGGGCAAACGGAGCAAGTCAGCCTGGAGTTGGACCCACCCGCGTCGGCGCCGGCGCTGCCGCCAGCGCCCCCGCCCCCACCGCTGCCCAAGCCCGTCAACACGGGAGTTCCCCACCGCACACTAGCGTGGGTGGGAGTGGGCGTGGCCGGGGCTGGCGCCATTGGATTTTCGGTGTTTGGCTTGATGGCATCGAGCCGCCACGACCAGCTCGCGGATGGGTGCGTGGGGCAGCAATGTCCGGAGTCGCTGCGCGACGTCGCAGAGGAAGGGCGCTCTTTGCAGACGTGGGCGAACGTCAGTCTGGGCGTCGGGATCGCCGGTCTGGTGGGGGCCACGGTGTTCTTTCTGACCAGCTCCGATGCGCCGACCTCGGTCGGGGTGGACAAGAAGGCGGGCGATGATCCGGCGCGCGAGCATGGTTCGGCGGTCGCCACGTTGTTGGAGACGACCCAGGTCGGAGTTGGTGTGGGCAACGTCAGCGTGCGGGGGCAGTTCTGATGGCGGCAGTTCGTTTGGCGGTGTGCTCGCTTTCGCTGTTGTTGTTGTGCGGCGGGTGTTTGGATGATTACGGCGGCTACGACTTCGTCACTGATTTCGATGGCGGTGCAGTGCCCAGCGGACCGGGTTCAACCGGCGCGCCGTCGTCGGCCGCGACTCCCACAGAGTCTACCGCGTCGTCGAACCCGTCGATGACTGCAGCGTTCTCTACTGCTCAGACGAGCGCCCCACCGGCGGACTCGTCGGAGTTCGATGCACGTCTAGAGCCCGTCGCTGAACAACCCCCTCCGACGCAGGTCGAGACCACCCATTAGAGGGTCTCGCATGCCGTCAGGAGTGAAGCGTCACTTTTCCACACCCAACGCGACCGCGTTTCACATCGGGCCGACCCGGATCAGCTAGGTTTTGGGCCGCGTTTCCGCGCCAGAGTGCCGGCCCAATACCGCTCCAGCCAGAACCCTGCCGATTCCAACTGCCGTCTCGCTTGAATCCCTAACGCACTGCGCCTATGACGACCGCTGCCTGATGGGAACCACTCGCCCTCCGCCAAGTTGGCGCCAGCCAGGGTCTTCACCCGCCGACTCGCGCGTCGGGGACGACGACGCCAAGGATGTGCCTGGGCGTCCCGGGAGCACGCCCCCTCCCAGTAGCCTGGCACCCACGAGCAGCGTCGTTCGGCAGGTCCGCCTGGAAGACGGTGAGGTATTCGCGCGTGTTTCGCATCAGCCTGGCTTCGTCCTCGTGTGTCCACTACAGCTGGTTAATCTCAAGGCAGCCATGGTGCTGCAGGAGGAGATCGAACGACTTCTTGCTGCTGCCGCTTGCAGTTCGATGCTCGTCGATGCTCGTTCGATGAAGTTGGCGAGTCGGGATGTCAACGACTGCATGTGGCATTGGAGCAACTCGTGCCCGTTGATCGTCAAGGTGGCGGTGGTCAACGAGTCTGCCGTCATGTCCGTTGCGGTGGAGATGCGGGCGGTGGCGAACGGTCAGCAGCAGCTGCGCGGCTTCCTCGACATGCGTGAGGCCGTCATCTGGTTACGCGACGCGACAAGCACGCGACGCAGCGCGGCTCCGCGCGGGCGCCTCCCCGGGCGTTAGCGTTTCCAACGCGGAAACGCTCGACAAGACGGCCTTGCCGATGCGTTGCGCGATCCAGTCGACGCACCCACCGTCGAGGATTGCCAAAGTAGCCGCGCGAACGCTGCTACAGTGCAATATTCCAGCTCTCGTCGATTCCCTTGGCTGAGGAGCGCAACACACTGCTCAGAGGGTGTTGTTCAGGAGCCACATCTCGACGATCGATCAACTAAGTGGGCGAGGCCGTTCACGCGTAGCGTGATCGGTTGCTTCCTAGCACTCACTAGGCGCCGACGGCGCCTGTTGAAGGAAATCTCGTTTCTGCCAAACTCTCATTCGACGATGCGACTCTCAGCCTACCCCCTCCTTCCGCTTCTATCGTCTCTCAGCATGCTCCTGGCCTGCGGTGGGGACGATCCACCGCCCGCGGTCAACCCAACGGGCGTCTCTGCCGGGAACCCGGGTCCTGGTGGCGTTGCCGGCCCAGGTGGTGGCGGTCCCGTCGGAGTGACTCCCGACGGTGAAGAGATCATCGTTGGCGGCGACGGTGACTTCATCCCCTCGTCAAGTTCTCAGGGCCCTGCGCCTGCTGGCTGCGGCGACGGCGTGTTGACGGACGACGAAGCGTGCGACGACGGCAACCGTTACGACGGCGATGGATGTGCTGGCAATTGTCTGGCTCCCGAGCGCGGCTTCTCTTGCGCCATTCCCGGCCAGCTGTGTCTGCCAATCGCGGTTTGCGGCGATGGCATCGTGGCCGGCTCCGAGCAGTGTGACGACTTGAACATAGTCGATGGCGATGGTTGTTCGGCGCGTTGTCGTGTGGAGATCGGCAGCAAGTGTGAAGGCATGCCCAGCACCTGCACACCGACCACGTGTGGTGACGGCCTGCTCGAGGGCGCCGAGAGTTGCGACGACGGCAACAACCAACCCTTCGACGGCTGCTCTGACTTGTGCATTACCGAGCCGACTTGCGCTGCCGGTGCGGGTTGTACTTCTGAGTGCGGTGATGGTCTCGTCATCGGCGAAGAGTGCGATGACGGTAACACCATTCCGGGCGATGGTTGTTCCGCGACCTGCACGATCGAGCCTGGCTTCATGTGTGAGCAGGTAGCGCCGCCGTGCGATATGATCGGTGCGGAGTGTGTGCTGCGGGTTCCCGCGGTGTTCCGCGACCACAGTGAAGCTCATCCTGACTTTGGCCCGATGCCGGGAGAGTGCACGCGTACCGTGGAAGACACTGGCGAGGTCGTGCCCGGTAACGCGCTCAGCATCGGGCTGGTGCAGCCTCAACTGGATGCCGAGGGCCGTCCGCAGCTCGTCGGCGCAACTGGCATGCAGCAGTGTGAGGCAGGTGCCTCGCCGCCTTCATACACTGGCATCACTCAATTCAACGATTGGTTCCGTGATGGCCCGCAGGTGACGACCTTGGTTGGCGAAATCATCCTGTTCGACAATGGCGCTGGGGCATACGTCAACCGCTTTGGCAACAACGGTGATGGGCTTACCAACGAGCGTTTCGTCGGGTTTGAAGACGAAGAGTGGAACGACCAGATGACCACCCACACCTGCAGCTGGTGCCTCGACGGGGACTGCCAGGATCCCTGCTACGGCGTGGAAACCGAGTACGACGGCAACCCGCTGTTTTTCCCCGTCGATGTGCTGGCGGGCGCTGCCACGGATATGGGCGAGGCCAAGGTACCTGCGGAGTACGGCTACTCCGCTTGGCCCTGGGAGTCGGATGTGTTCAACACGAACGTTGCCCCCCACAATTTCTACTTCACGACCGAGGTACAGACCTGGATCGAGTACACGGCGGCGACCAACGCTACCTTGGAGTTTACCGGTGACGATGACGTGTGGGTGTTCGTCAACGGCATCCTGGCAGTGGATCTCGGCGGGATCCACGTGCCGGAGAACGGTCAGGTCACGATCAGCTCCGCCACGGCGACCAAGTTCGGCCTGGTTGAGGGTGGGGTGTACAACATCACCGTCTTCCAAGCTGAGCGCCGCATGGAAGGCTCTTCGTTCCGCCTGACGCTTTCCGGCTTCGAGAACACGCCCAGCGAGTGTCGCGCGCTCTGCGGCGATGGCATCGTCGCGTTCGGTGAAGAGTGCGACGAAGGTGCGGCGGGCAATGATGGTGGCTACGGCGAGTGCAACGCGGAGTGTCGCCTCGGCGAGTTCTGTGGTGATGGCATCGTCAACGGCGACGAGGCGTGCGATACGGGACCGATGGGCCTCAACGGCTGCGTCAACTGCCGCTTCCTCGTGGCACGCTAAACCCCGCGGGCACAGGCCAACGGCGTCTCGGTCCTCTCGAGGCGCCGTTTCCGCTTTGTAACAGCCGTGAAGCAGGTTCGCGTGTCCGGCAGGTTTGGGCGCGCCGAGCCGCCGTCCGGGATCAGCGATACTGTTCTGAAACATGCGCGAAAGGTTGCCAATGGGCTACCCTGCGACTGTAGGGGCATGGAAGCTCCGCAGATTGAGCAAAGGTCCGACACGATGGATTTCCGTGGCTACGAGCCCGAAACCGGCCCCTTCTTCGACGAGGTCTTCAGTTCCCGCGGCAAGCCGAGGCCGGGCTGCGAGCCGCTCGTCAGCGGTATCAACTCCCTAGAGCCTGGCGCACTGCAGGTGCGTCAGAAGGCGGCCGAGAAGGCTTTGATGAAGATGGGCATCACCTTCACCCTGCGCGACGAAGGGCAAGACGCTCACGAGCGCATCTTGCCTTTCGACGTGATCCCGCGCGTCATCTCCGGATCTGAGTGGGAGACCCTCGAGACCGGCATCACACAGCGGCTGAGAGCCCTGAACGCGTTCTTGACGGATATCTACGGCGAGCAGGAGATCGTCAAGGCGGGCGTCGTGCCTGCCTACCTGATCGAGAGTTGCCCCGAATTTCGCCCTCAATGTGTTGGGCTCAAGCCGCCCCAAGGCATCTGGTGCCACATAAGCGGCACTGACCTCGTTCGCAACAACGATGGTGATTACTACGTGTTAGAGGATAATGTTCGTTGTCCTTCCGGCGTTAGCTACGTGCTCGAGAATCGGCAGATCGTCAAGAAGATCCTGCCGCAGTTGTTTCAAGACATGTCGATTCGACACGTGGGCGACTACCCGATGCGGCTGCTGGAGATGCTGCGCTACTTGGGGCAGGGCATGTCACCCGATCCACGGGTGGTCGTGCTAACGCCCGGTCCGTTCAACAGCGCCTATTACGAGCACAGCTTCTTGGCGCAGCAAATGGGTGTCGAACTCGTCGAGTCCCAGGACCTCGTGGTGATAGATGGTTACGTCCAGATGCGCACGACCCGTGGGTTCGAGCGCGTGGACGTGATCTATCGCCGCGTAGGTGACGACTATCTCGACCCCGAGGTTTTTCGGAAAGACTCGATGCTCGGCATTGCCGGAGTCATGCGCGCGTACACCCAAGGCAGGGTCGCCTTAGCCAATGCCCCAGGGACGGGCGTAGCCGACGACAAAGCCGTCTATGCGTACGTGGAGAAGATCATCCGCTTCTACCTGGGAGAGGACGCTATTTTGAAGAATGTGCCCACCTACGTGTGTTCGGATGACGACGATCGGGCCTACGTGCTCGACCACCTGCACGAGCTGGTCGTCAAGGCGACGGACGGGGCAGGTGGCTACGGCATGCTCGTCGGCCCCCATGCGACGAACGACGAGCGCAAAGAGTTCGCACAACGCATCAAGAAGAACGCCCGTGGGTACATCGCGCAGCCGACCCTCTCGCTGTCGCGGGTGCCGACCATCATCGGGGACAAGTTCGAACCGCGACACGTGGACCTCCGGCCGTACGCTTTGTTCGGTAAGGATATCTATGTGCAGCCAGGTGGCTTGACCCGGGTTGCGCTCAAGCGCGGCTCGCTGGTGGTCAATTCTTCTCAAGGGGGTGGAAGTAAGGACACTTGGGTACTAGACGGCTGAAGGCGATCGCTATGCGGTCCATCCCATCGAGGTCATCATGCTGAGTCGCGTTGCAGAGGCCATTTACTGGTGTAGTCGGTACATCGAGCGCGCCGAAAACGTCGCTCGTTTCGTGGACGTCAATCTCAGCTTGATGCTCGATACTCCAGTGCAAAAGCGCCCGGATTGGGGGCCTCTGGTACTCACCAGCGGCGACCAAAAGTGGTTCTACGAACACTACGACGAGGCGACGCCGGAAAACGTGGCGTGGTTTCTCACGTTCGATCGCAAGTATCCAAACAGCATCATCTCAGCGGTCTCCCGGGCGCGAGAGAACGCACAGACGGTGCGAGATATCATCTCCCGTGAGATGTGGCAGGTGCTCAACGAGTTCTACTTGATGGTGCGTGACGCCAGCCAGGAGAAGTTTACTGTGCACGAGATGGGGGAGTTCTACGATGCCATCAAGATGAGCGCGACCTCATATGAGGGGGTGAGTAGCGCGACACTCAGCCGCGGCGAGGCCTGGTATTGGGGGCGCGTGGGGCGCTTGCTGGAGCGTGCAGACAAAACCTCACGCATTCTGGACGTCAAGTACTACACCCTGCTGCCTACGGTCACCGACGTCGGCACCACCCTCGACCAGGTGGGGTGGGCGGCGCTGCTCGAATCGGCCAGTGCCTTGCAGATGTACCGCCAAGTCTATCACGACACGACGCCTGAACACGTGGTCAACTTCCTGCTCTTCAGTCGACGTTTCCCACGGGCCATCCACTACTGCACGATCCAGGCGCGCGAGAGCTTGCACCGGATCACCGGTAATCCGTTGGACCACTTCACCGGGGAGGCCGAACGCCTCATCGGACAGCTGAGGGCGAAGCTGACCTACGACCGCCCAGAGGATGTGCTGGAGACCGGTCTTCACGAATACATCGACGAATTTCAGACGGCACTGAACGAAGTTGGTAAAGCCGTACACACTCAGTTCTTCGACCGTTCATCCTACGGTCAAGAACAAGTGCAATCCCAATGAAGTAAGTTTGCGCTGGTCAGGTCCAGGGTCAGGCCCATCGCGGCGGACACCCTGGGCAACCTCCGCCAAACAACAGGTGACCCCATGGCAATCCGCGTCGCGCTCCACCACAAGACTCGCTACAGCTACGAACGTCCAGCATTGCTGGGACCACAGTTGGTGCGTCTTCGCCCTGCGCCCCACAATCGGACCCCGATCCATCACTACTCCCTGAAGATCCTGCCGCAGGATCACTACATCAACTGGCAGCAAGATCCGCACGGTAACTACGTGGCGCGGCTCGTCTTTCCAGAACGAGCCCAGGAGTTTTCTGTCGAAGTCGACATCGTGGCTGACCTTGCCGCCTACAGTCCGTTCGACTTCTTTTTGGACCCGTCCGCCGACAAGTACCCGTTTACCTACAGCAAGACCGATCTGCTGGAGCTGGCACCGTACCTGGAATGTTCGGAGCTGACTCCGGAGTTGTCCAGCTTCATCGAGAGCCTGGACAAGACGAAACGAAACACGGTCGACTTCCTGGTCGAGACCAACCGCGCCGTTTCCGAGCGAGTAGGCTACGTCATCCGCATGGAGCCCGGGGTACAGACGCCGGAAGAAACACTGGTCTCCGCCAAGGGATCCTGTCGTGACTCCGGCTGGTTACTGGTGCAGGTTCTGCGGCGATTGGGCGTCGCATCACGCTTCGTTTCTGGGTACCTGATCCAGCTGACGGCCGATCAAAAGCCTGTCGACGGCCCGGCGGGGCCCGACGAGGACTTTACGGATTTGCACGCTTGGTGCGAGTGCTATGTGCCAGGCGCCGGTTGGATCGGCCTCGATCCCACCTCGGGGCTGCTCGCCGCCGAAGGTCACATTCCGTTGGCCTGCACGCCGCAGCCGACCACAGCAGCCCCCATCGAAGGCGGCGTCGAGCTGGTCGATACCGAGTTTTCCTTCGAGATGAGCGTCACGCGTATCGTCGACCGGCCCCGGGTGACCAAACCGTACACCGAGGAGCAGTGGCAGGCCATCTTGGCACTCGGGGGCCAGGTTGATGCGCAGATGCAAGCCGGGGACGTGCGCTTGAGTACCGGCGGAGAGCCGACGTTCGTCAGCAGCGAGTACCCCGATGCGCCGGAGTGGAATACCGCAGCGTTGGGAGGTCGCAAAGAAGAGTACGCCGACCGGCTGATCCGGCGTTTGCACGGCCTGTGGGCGCCAGGTGGCGTGCTGCACCACGGGCAGGGCAAGTGGTATCCTGGTGAGCAGCTGCCTCGCTGGGCGCTGACTTGTTACTACCGCGCGGACGGGATCCCCTTGTGGAAGGACTTCTCGCTGATCGCGGAGAGCGGCAAGGATTACGGGCACACCGAGGAAGATGCACAACGTTTCTCCCTCAAGCTCATAGAAAACCTCGGGCTCACTCGTCACGGCCTGATGCCGGCCTACGAGGATGCTTGGTACTACATGTGGCGAGAGCGTCGGTTGCCAACGAACGTCGATCCCATCGATTCTCGGGTCGAAGACGCACTCGAACGCGATCGCATCACGCGCGTGTTCGACCAAGGGTTGCGCACGCGGGTGGGTTGGGCTTTGCCGCTCAAGCACATCGGCTACTGGGAGAGCGGCGATTGGTTCCTGCGCCGTGAACATTGCTTCTTGATGCCTGGCGATTCGCCGATGGGCTTCCGCCTGCCTCTCGACTCCACGCCTTGGTACGCTGGCACGGACGCGGAGGTCGGATACCCCACCGATCCCAGCCTGCAATGGCCCGCACTGCCGCCGGGCTTCCAGTTTCCGTTGCGTCCGCGGGGTGAAGCGCCGCTTCGTGTTCAACGACGCTTCATCCCAGAAAAGAAGAAGGGCGCGGAAACGACGCTCGCCACGCGGCCCAGCGCGGAGCTGCGACGTCCCGAAGTCCCGAGCCAGCTCTCTCCGCCGGACCCGTTTGCTCGGCCTGCCTATGGAGAGTCTGCTGTCGGTGTCACTCGCACGGCACTCTGCGTCGAGCCCCGGGACGGCATCTTGCATGTCTTCTTGCCGCCGCTGGATACGCTGGAAGCGTTCGTCGAGTTGATCGCGGCCTTGGAGGTAACCGCCGCGGAGCTACAGCTTCCGATCCAGCTCGAAGGCTATCCTCCCGTGCGGGATCCACGCATCTTGGAGTTCAAGGTCACCCCGGATCCTGGAGTGATCGAGGTCAACGTTCCGCCCGTCAATTCGTGGAGCGCTGCCGTAGCGCAGACGGAGCAGCTGTACGAGGCAGCGCGACAAGAAAAGCTGGTAGCAGAGAAGTTCGACATCGACGGCACTCACGTCGGCTCCGGCGGCGGAAATCACCTGGTGTTGGGCGGCATGACGCCGATGGACAGCCCGTTTCTGAGGCGACCCGATGTCATCGCCAGTCTGGTCGGCTACTGGCACAACCACCCGTCGCTGTCCTACCTTTTTTCGGGCCGTTTCATCGGTCCCACCTCCCAGGCGCCACGCGTCGATGAGGCCCGTAACGACGCAGTCTACGAGCTCGAGGTTGCCTTCGACCAATTGCCGAAGAAGGGGCAGAGCGTCCCGCCGTGGCTTGTGGACCGCGTACTCCGGAACTTGCTGGTGGACGTGACCGGCAACACCCACCGGACGGAGTTTTGCATCGACAAGCTCTATTCTCCGGACGGCGTGACGGGGCGCCTGGGTTTGGTGGAGATGCGCGCTTTCGAGATGCCACCGCACGAACGCATGAGTGTTGCTCAGCAGTTGCTCGTGCGCTCGCTGCTGAGTGCGTTCTGGGACAAGCCATACGAGCGTGAGTTGGTCAAGTGGGGCACGGCATTGCACGACCAGTTCATGTTGCCGTACTACGTCACGAAAGACTTCGATGGAGTGCTAGAAGACCTGCAGGCGTGGGGGTATCAGTTCGACAAGCATTGGTTCGCCCCTCACTACGAGTTCCGCTTCCCGCGCTACGGCAACATCACGTTGGACACGATGGAACTCGAGTTGCGGGGCGCACTCGAGCCGTGGCACGTGCTTGGAGAAGAGGTCACCGCAGGAGGACAAGCGCGCTATGTGGACTCGTCGATCGAGCGGATGCAGGTGCGCGTCCATGGATTCGTCGAAGAGCGCTACAAGGTGGCCTGCAACGGTGTCGAACTACCGATGCGCATGACCGGGACGAACGGGGAAGCTGTCGCGGGTGTTCGCTATCGGGCCTGGCAGCCGCCCTCCTGCCTGCATCCGACGATTGGCGTCCACAGCCCGCTGCACGTCGACGTCTACGATTCTTGGACCGGGCGTTGTGTGGCGGGCTGCACTTACCATGTGGTGCATCCTGGTGGCCGCGCCGATGAAGTGCGTCCCATCAACGCCGTCGCTGCGGAAAGCCGCCGGCTTGCCCGATTTGAACCGAGGGGTCACCTGGCCGGACCGTTCCCGCTGCGGGAAGTTCCTCCGCATCCTCACTTTCCCCACACGCTGGATTTGCGGCGTGTGCCTCGGTTCTGGTGACGGCGTGAAAACCCGACTCATATTAGCTGCTTGAGATTGTTTCCAAGCGGGTGTTGCCGAGCCAAGATTGGTGCTCTAATGCGCGCTTCCCATGGCGTCCGATCCTAGAACCCCAGAGCAGTTCGTGGTCGCGCCATGGTCTGCGCGCGCCCCAGACGGCCGTTTCGATGAATGGTTTGCCGCCGACGGTCAGCTGCGGCCGCACATGCAGCGGTTGTACGACTATTTCGCCAAGGGCAATCCCAACGAGCTTCGCGGACTACGTCGGGCCATTCGCCAGCGCATCAATCTCCAAGAGGTAACCTTCAACATCCTGGGGGCGCCCGGCGGATCGATTCGGCCGTGGAACTTGGATGCGATCCCGCTCCTGATGGACATCGACGAGTGGCGCGCTCTCGGGCGCGGTTTGCGGCAGCGCGCGCGTTTGCTGTCATTGGTTCACGAGGACATTTTCGGCCCGCAACGGCTGCTCCACAGCGGGGCCATTCCAAGTGAGTTGGTGCTCGGGCATCCGGCTTTGGCGCGTGCCTGCTTCGGTTGGGTGCCTGTGGGCGGACAGCGCTTGCATATTTACGCGAGCGACCTCGCACGCAGTCCGGATGGCACGTTTCGGGTCTTCTCCGATCGAACAGCCGCGCCCGCGGGCGCCGGTTATGCCCTGGAGAATCGACTCGTCCTGGGGACGAGCTTGGGTGGGCTATTCCAGCAGTACGAAGTGCAGCGGGTTAGGGGATTCTTCGAGGCGCTTCGCGGGGCGGTACAAGAGCTCTCTCCTCAGCAGAGTGAGGAGCCGCGGGTGGTGTTGCTCAGCGCCGGATCTCACGACGAAAGCTCGTTCGAGCACGCTTACTTGGCCCGCTATCTCGGCTACGAGTTGGTGGAGGGGCGAGACCTCACGGTTCGGGATCGAGTCGTCTACCTCAAGACGTTGCAAGGGCTAAAGCGCGTCGACGTTATCTTGCGTCGTATTCCGGACGCTTGGTGCGACCCGTTGGCGTTGCGCGAAGACTCCGCGATGGGGGTTCCGGGCCTTGTCGATGCAGCAGCAGCCCACAACGTGGCGTTG
The DNA here is from genome assembly GCA_050298815.1 of Polyangiaceae bacterium. Taxonomy (GTDB): domain Bacteria; phylum Myxococcota_A; class Polyangia; order Polyangiales; family Polyangiaceae; genus SZUA-265. The sequence continues at coordinate 124,314 of JBNKUV010000055.1, read as the reverse complement.
GCCAATCCCCTCGGCGTCAACGTCGTGGAGGCGCCAGCGATGAAGGCGTACTTGCCTACAGCCGCCCGTGAGCTCTTGGGCGAAGACCTGCTCTTGGATAGTGTTGAAACCCTGTGGTGCGGGGAACCGGCATCCCTCAAGCGGGCGCTCGACGGGCTTGCAGACTTCATCTTCAAGCCCGCTTTCGAAGACCGCCGGGGTGAGCCGTGGCAGCCGGCCCTGATGAGCGCCGACGAGCGGCAAGCCTTCATCGACAAGGTACGCATGGCTCCGGGGCGATACGTAGCCGAGCGTTGGCCTCTTCGGAGTGCCGCTCCCTCCCTGGGGGCTCAAGGCCCCTATTATGGCCAGATTGCGCTGCGTGCCTTCCTTTGTAGGGATGGGGAAGATTATCGGGTCATGCCCGGGGGCCTCGCGCGTTCGGATGCGGCCCCAGATGGTCTGTTCCTATCCGCCGGGACAGGTGAAGCGACAAAGGATGTCTGGGTCCCGACGATGGCGGGAGAGTGGGCCGGCGGAGCCGCAGCCATGCCTGACCGCCGGGTTCAGTTGCGACGAGGCGGTCTGGACCTGCCGAGTCGGTTGTTGGACGACATCTACTGGTTAGCTCGCCATGTGGAGCGTTGCGAAATGACGGCGCGGTTGCTTCGCGCCGGCTTCGATCGCTTGGGTTCCGAAGCCGGTGAAGACGCGGTGGTCGGTTTGCGCGCCATCATTCGGTGCCTCGAAGCACTCGATGTCATCCCGCCGAGCGTTGGGGCTCCGTCGGCCAATGCCCTGGCGGCATTGCTGTCCCGCGCGCTGCTGGACAAGAAGAACAACTCCAGCTTGTTGAGCACGACCGATCACCTGCACCAATTGACCGTCAACGTCCGCAGTCGCCTATCGAGGGATGCGTGGCACGTGCTGCGTCGAGCACCAGAGCCGCTCCGCGAGCTAGTCGAGACCAGTAATGAAGCGTCCAAGATCGAGGCACTCGACGACCTGTTGGTGATCCTGTCGGCAGTGGCGGGGACGACCACGGAAAACATGGTTCGAGGGTACGTTTGGACCTTTCTGGACATGGGGCGGCGAGTCGAGCGTGGTGTCGTGACGCTTGGTCTTGTTCAAGCGATGCTGCCGGCAGGCGCGTCCCGAGTGCACATGAAGGCGCTGTTGGAGGTTGCCGATAGCTTGATGACTTATCGCGCGCGATATCTCAGCAGCCTACAGGTTGCGCCGGTTGTCGATCTCTTGCTGACCGATTCGACCAACCCGCGCTCGCTGTTGTTCCAGGTGGAGCGTTTGCGGAGCCACATCCAGGAGTTGCCAAGATTGGGAGATGTGGTGCGCAGCCGCGCCGAGCAGCGTATCATCACTTTGCACAGCAGCCTGCTGACGGCCGACATCGAGCAGGCGTGTTCGGGCGACGGCAGTGGCCTTCGAGCGCTGCTCGAGGACTGCACGACGCTGTTGTGGCAATTCTCTGATGACGTCACCCAGAGCTGGTTCACTCATGCGGAGTCGTCTCATGCGATGGCGCCCCCGCAGTGGATCGACGAAGAGCTGGAACCGCAGTGAGTCTTGGAACCGCAGTGAAGATGGGATTTTCGCCATGACGACGTATGCCATCCGCCATTCAACTCGCTATGAGTATGAGCTACCGGTACTCCACGCGCATCATCGCGCTCGCTTACGTCCGCGTTCGCTCGAGAATCAGAAGGTCCAGTCCAGCCAACTAGAGATCTCCCCGCCGGCGCGGCACCTGTCGCGCAAGCGGGACTACTTCGGTAACGATGCTGATAGCTTCGAAATCGTCGAGAGCCACGACATGCTGGAGGTGGTTTGCCACAGCATCGTCACCGTCAGTCCTGCACCGGACTTGTCAGCGGCCCCGAATGCGGTGCTGCCGTGGGACGTCGTAGCCGAACGTGTGAAGGCGCAGTCGTCCCTCTTGCCCCAACGCGAGTTTTGCTACGACTCACCACTGGTGCGTTCGCATCGACTGCTCTTGGAGTACGCGGCGCCGCTGTTTACTCCAGGCCGGCCACTGTTGGACGCGGTGGTTGAGCTCAACCAACGCATCTTCGATGACTTCGAGTACGACCCCGCTGCGACCGACATCAGTACACCGTTGGGACAGGTAATGCGGGAGCGCCGAGGGGTTTGCCAGGACTTTGCTCATGTAGCCATTGGGTGCTTGCGCAGCGTTGGTCTGCCTGGTCGCTACGTCTCCGGGTACCTGGAGACCATCCCGCCCGAGGGTAAGCCGCGCCTGGTTGGAGCGGATGCGTCTCACGCGTGGGCAGCGACTTTCATTCCCGAGCTCGGCTGGATCGCGTTCGATCCGACGAACGCGCTGCTGCCCCAGGACCGCCACGTGACGGTGGCGTGGGGCAGAGATTTCAGCGACGTCAGCCCGCTCAAGGGGGTTGTGGTGGGGGGAGGGAACCACCGCCTGAGCGTCGGCGTCGACGTCGAGCCGCGGCGTGAAGGCGACGTGGCCCGGGTTCAGCCGGTCTCCTCGGTGCCAGCGCCGCCAACGCAGTCCCAACGGCAAACCTGAGCGACTCCACCGAGCCGCCTTTGTCGTTATTCACACGAGCCGAGCCGCCCCACGGCAGGGTGAAGTCTACGGAGGGGGCCAGGCGAACAGGAAACACCGTCATATTTCTTTGAAGTAATTCAGCCCGTATCGAGCGGGCGGGGCAGAGTAAGAAAATTGTAGCGGTGGAGCATCGGATGGGGGCTGTTGTTGTGCTGTCGCCGCTCGATTGCAGCGAGCGTTTTGCCGTCAAAACAGGGCGTTCGATGCAGTCCGAAACGGTGCGCAAAATCCGCCAACTCACGCCACGGGTTGCTCGGGTAGGACCATCGATGTAAGGATGGCCATTCACATGAAAGACCCTTTGCTGAACGACCTCGTACGCATCGCTCGAGACGCGGGCGACGTCATCATGAACATCTACGAGCGGGACTTCGAGGTTCTGCAGAAGGCAGATGAGTCACCGGTAACTGAGGCGGATGTTGCTGCCGAAGCCTTGATTGTCGAGCGTTTGGCGAAGGTGCTTCCTGACGTCCCAGTCATTGCGGAAGAGGCTGTCAATCGAGGCGAGATCCCTAAATTCGAGGGTCGTTTCCTGTTGGTGGATCCCCTCGACGGAACCAAGGAGTTCATTCAGCGCCGAGGTGATTTTACCGTCAACATCGGCCTCATCGAGAACGGCGTACCGGTGGCTGGCGTCGTAGTTGCGCCCGCCCGCAAGGAGACGTTCGCCGGCAAGAGCGGGGTAGGAGCCTTTCAAGCTAACGGCAAGGACTCTGACGTTTGGGAGGCCATTCACGTCAGAGTGCACGACCAAAAAAACCTGGTTGCGGTCGCGAGTCGCTCGCACATGTCCGAGGAAACCAAGGCCTTCATTGATGAACTCGGCGTCAAGGAATTCGCCCAGGCTGGTTCCTCCATCAAGTTTTGTCTGGTTGCGCGCGGCCAGGCGGACATCTATCCGCGTCTGGGCCGCACCATGGAATGGGACACGGCCGCTGCGGACGCCGTGTTGCGAGCCGCGGGTGGTCGGGTGGATACTCTGGATGGCGTGCCTCTCACGTACGGAAAACGCAACCAGGCGAACGATTCGGACTTCGCCAACCCCTACTTCGTCGCGGCAGGCTTTTCTTGGTCTAAGGAGGCGCTATGAGCGTGGCGAGTATCCCCCCCGAGCAGGAGCAGAAGCTTCGCGCCCAGCTCGAGCGCATCGCCGAGGCTGACGGCAATCAGCACGACTCCTCCTCCACCGAGGATGGGCGCGAAGTGTCAGACCAGTTGGCGGTCTACGTTGCTTGGCAGTCGGAGGAGCCGCTGCTTCCCGGTCGAGCCTATGTTATGCGTCTAGGTGCCCGCAGCGTCATCGCGGTTGTCACAGAGCTGAAGTACGAGGTGGATCCGGGCTCTATCAAGCACCTTGCAGCAAAGACCCTAGAAGGTGGGCGTTTCGCGTTCTGCAATCTGGCCCTCTCAGAGCCAATAGCTTTCGACCACTACAGCAAGGCGGGTGATCTCGGGGCGTTCACGCTGACGAACCGTCAAGGAACCGCATTAGTCGGTTACGGCCTGGTCGCTTTCGGTCTGCGGCGTGCGACGAACGTGCACTGGCAGGCTTTGGATCTGAACAAGGGCGCTCGGGCGGAGATGAAGGGTCATCGTCCCGCGGTACTATGGTTCACCGGCCTCTCCGGATCTGGCAAGTCGACCATCGCCAATCTCGTCGAACAAAGGCTTCATGCCGGAGGGGTCCACACCTACATTCTCGACGGGGACAACGTACGCCACGGGCTCAACAAGGACTTAGGATTCACGGATGCGGATCGCGTGGAGAACATCCGTCGTGTGGCCGAGGTTGCGAAGTTGTTCGTGGATGCGGGCTTGCTCGTGATCGTTGCCTTTATTTCACCCTTCAGAGCGGAACGTCGAATGGCCAAGGAACTACTGGCAGACGGTGAATTCTTCGAGATATTCGTCGACACACCGATCGAGGAGTGTCAACGACGAGATCCGAAGGGGCTCTATGCTCGCGCCGCCAAGGGTGAGATCAAGAATTTCACTGGTATCGACTCACCTTACGAGGCACCACTCGAACCGGATATTCATCTCCCCACCACCGGGCGATCCCCAAGTGAATTGGTGGATGTCGTAGTCGGTGATCTACAGAAGCTCGGCGTGATTTCACAAGACGACGCTCAGGGGACAATAGCTGCGGAGCAAGCATCATGAACAGCACGTTTTCTAGAATGGTTCGAATCTATGGGGCGCTGCGGCGCGCTCACGGCGTTTACTTCGCGCCGTTGATCGTGGGAATGGCCTTCGGGGTGCTTCGCACCGTCGTCGGCTTCTGCATGATGCTCGACCACGTGCTGTTTCCGAGTCTCCGTCGCGTCAAAGCGGACCGACCCATCGTGTTGGTGGGTAATCCACGCACAGGCACGACGTTCCTGCAGCGTTTCTTGTCGGACAACGGCTTTGGTAAGGGCATGAACTTGTTCTTGATGCTGTATCCGTCATTGTTGCTGCAGAAGCTGTGCAAGCCGGTGCTACCCCTGTTGGAAAGGGTGAGCCCCGCGAAGTTCCACTCGACTGACGCGCACGAAACGAGTCTGACGTCAGTCGAGACGGACGACGTGGGTGTTCTGTTCCGCTACCTGGATGGATTCTTCATGTGGGGCTTCTTTCTGGCTTTCGAAGAAGAAGACCTGATGTACCTGGTGGATCCCAAGGTTCGGGATACTTCCGAACGTGACTTCGGGTGGCTTTCGACGCTGTGGACTCGCAGTCTCGCGCTGCAGGGAGCGGAGAGAAACATCGCCAAGCTGTTTTCGCTATCGGTGCGCTTGCCGCAGTTCATGGAGCGCTTCCCAGACGCCCAAGTCCTCTACATGGCCCGCGACCCGTTGGCTGTCTTTCCGAGCTCGATGAGCTTGGTTGTCGGCGTGCTCGACAGAGCTTTCGGGTTCTGGTCGAAGCCTGAGCACATTCGCCAGCGTTGGTTCGATCGAATGTACGAGGGTTTTGTGACTCTGCTCCGCCGCTTTCACGATGACTGGTCGAATGGGCGGATCGACAAAAGCCGCGTGTACGTCGTTCGCTACGACCGCATGATGCGGGACTTCGACGTCGTGATGGCGGAGATGTGCGAGTTCTTGGGGAAGGACATGACCCCAGAACTGCGCGAGACCGTGCGCAAACGGGCCGACAAGCAGCGAGCCTACCAGTCGGGTCACAAGTACGACTTGGAGAAGTTCGGGTTGTCGGAAGAGAAGATTCTGAAGGACTGTGCGTTCTTCTACGACACATTTCTCCCTCCCCTCGAGCCGGAGGCTCCGGAACCTCGCGAAGAGCAGTCGGCAACGGCCCAGGCGTCGTGAGCCAAGTAGCATCCGCAGAGCGTGCGTAAGCGGCTTTAGGGTCGGCTTCCGGCAGTTCCCGCGCTGCATGCTTGTGCCCGGGGGAGGCCGACACCACACCTCGGTCATGGATGAATCGCGCAAGTCCCGGGTGCCAGCGGGGCGCTTGAGCAGACTTTGGCACTTGGGCAATGCCGCGACGCGACTCGCTGCCGGCGGGGCCGTGGAGGCGACTCAACGTCTCTTGGGCCGCTCGGAGGCAGAGCACAACGCGTTCTTGACGTTGGACAACGCCCGCGCTTTGGCGAACCGCATGTCGCGCTTGCGGGGTGCAGCGATGAAGCTGGGGCAGATGCTGTCGCTGGAGGGCGACAGCATGTTGCCTAAGGAATTTGCCGACGCGTTGGCGGTTCTGCGCGACAACGCGGACACGATGCCGCGAAGCCAAGTCGCGGAGGTTCTTGGAGGCGCCTACGGCCCAGAATGGGAGACCCGGTTTCTGAGCTTCGACTTCGAGCCCATCGCCTCGGCCTCGATCGGTCAGGTACATCGCGCGACGGCAAGAGACGGACGTCGCCTGGCGTTGAAGATCCAGTACCCCGGCGTGGCTCGCAGCATCGACAGCGACGTCGACAACCTGGCGACCTTGTTCAACCTCAGCCGCATCATGCCAAGTGGTGTTGACTCGAACGGATTGATTGAAGAGATCAAGCGTCAGCTGCACGAGGAGGTGGATTACGAACGAGAACTCGAGAAGCTGCTCGAATACCGGCAACTCGTCAGCGATGTGCCGCGGCTGCGAGTTCCAGAGGGTTACACCGATCTCACCGCGAAGACCGTGCTAGCGATGGAGTACATTGACGCCACGCCGCTTTCTCGCTGGCAAGAAACCGCGCCACAAGAGCAGCGTGATGCCGTCGGCGAACAGCTCATCGACTTGCTGCTCCGCGAGTTCTTCCACTTCGGTCTGGTGCAGACCGATCCGAACTTTTCAAACTTCTTCTACAACCAGTTTCAGAAGGAGCTGGTCCTTTTTGACTTCGGCGCGACTCGCGTGCTGAGCGAACAGTACCAGATGACCTACCGTCAGGTGGTCCGTGCGCTGAGGAGCGGCGACCAGGCAGCGCTTCAGACGGCCTTGCTCGACGGCGGGTTCATGGACGGCCACATGAGTCCCACTGCGCGCGATCTCATAACCCAAATGGCTCACATCTCCCATGTCGTATTCGAGCGACCGGGCGTCTACGATTTTGGCGCCAGTGATCTGCCCGACCGCTACAAGCGACTGACGCCAAAGATGCTCCAACTTCGCGCAGAGCTGAAACCGCCCCCTCCACCCCTCGTCTTCTTTCAGCGAAAACTCAGCGGCACGTTCCTCATGTGTCGCGGCCTCCGGGCGCGTATCGACTGCAATCGCCTCGCTGATCGCTACGTCGAGCCGCTCTCATAGGACGACGATGCCGGTCCACGAAGAAAAAAGCCCCGACACCTGTCGGGGCTTTGGGTGGGCTACTGATGTGCTCAGTAGCCTCGATGACCTACTGGCGCTCCAGGTAGCTCGTGGCGAAGATCTTGGAGTCCGGCTTGTCTAGGGAGATCTTTTCGGTTTCGAAGATTGACTGATTGCCGTTGGCCTTGTTTTTCATGACCATCTTCATCGGGCGGTAGCGCTTGTTCTTTCGGTCGAGCTCCTTGATGTCGCTGGTCGTCAGTTCCTTCACTTCCGCGCCGTCGAGATCGTAGTAAATACCCTTTCGGATGGCGTTCTTTGCTTTGCTCACCCAGTAGACCTTCTTGGAGTAGCCTTCGCTTTCCGCCACCTTTTCGCTCTTGGGTAGGACCTCGATCACGTGGCAATCGTCTCCCGCGGTGCTCTCAGACTTGAGGTATTTGTACTTGAAGTCGGAGAGTGCGGGGATATTCAGGTCGCCGTAGGAAAACTCGCTACCCATGAAGCTCTTTGACTTCTGAGAGCTGACAATCCGGCGCGTCTTGCGCAGTGCGGGTAGGTAGATCCACATGTCATCGTCCTTGTCCGCGTAGTCGAAGACCAACACGCCGGTGCCCTTGACGTCAGCCGGTGCCAGGAAGCGATAGACACGCTTCTCTGTCTTGCCGCCGTCTTCCAAGACGCTCGCCATCGACAGCTTGCGCTCCCGCGTCTTGCCTCCCTTACCGACGATGCTCATCTTCACCACCGCCTGAGACGCATCTAGCTTTCGGGTTTCGGCGACCTTGGCCATGATGCCTTCGGCGTCAGGGCCAGCGTCAACGCGCTCCGTCGGAGCTAGCATTCCGAAGCCGACAGCTGCGGCGAGAAAGAGTGACATCGCTTTTCGTGATACTCGAGTGTTCATTTGGTCTTCTCCAGGCTGGGCGAGCGCCCTGTGCTACGACAGTCGCCCGGGGATCCTTCCCCATAAAGACGGCACATTGGGCCGTGCAAAGTTGCTCGGTGCCATCTCCGAGCGCGCGCACGAGAGGTGCGCAGATGCTCACCTCTCGTTGGGTGCCCCGGGTCGTCGAGCAACCAGGGCTTCGATTGCGATGGCTCTCGCATCAAGTCTTACTTGAACAATGACTTCAGAAGCGGAACGCGGAAGTCGCTGCCTGGTGCCAGGTAGCTGGCCAACACGACGGCGGGCGCCGTCTTCTCCGTGTCCGTGAAGTCGACCAGCTTGTTGCCGTCGTGGGATACGGCTGTCACCTGTAGGGAGTCCGCTTTGACGCGATAGATGACCTTGTCGTTTTCTTCGTAGCCGCGATCATCCAGCTTGGCGAATTCCTTCTTCAGCTTGGCTTTGACCTTGTTGCTCGTGTCAGCAGTGATGAGAGCGTGCTTCTTGGCTTGGTCCAAGTTTTCGAACACGGCGTCGAGCCACTGGGAAAGGGAGACATCTCGCTCGAACTTCAGGGTGACCTTGGCGTCCGCCGATTTCATGGCTATGGCCGCTGCCTTGTCGCCCAACTCCGCGGAATAGGGCTTGCCTTGAATCAAGTTCTTGAGCTGTCCCTGTGTCGTCTGGTCGACGACCACGTTCAGCGTGAGCACGTCCACCTTCAGAATCGTCTTCTCCAACAACATGCTCATGCTGGCGTACTTCCCGGACGCCAACGGGGCGGCGAAGACTAGCGAGCTCAGGGAGAGGCTAGCGAGTAGTCCGGTGAGGATTAGAGTGGCTTTCTTCTTCATGAGGCTACTTTCTCGCTTGATGATTGGACCTCGCGCGACTGGTCCATGGTGCCTGACGGTGCCTTCACCGCGCTCCCGCAACCAACGTCCGACGTGCGATTGTACGAAGCAGATGCCCCCACGTTCCTTCGAACCGTCAGAAAGGCGCTCCCCAACACGATAAATCTATTCACACCGAATAATTCGAGAACCCCGCCCTTTTCGGTACCTACCGCTCGGTCCACAAACCTCACGCGTGTCGTTGCTCCCCCTCACCGCAAAGAACCGAGCATGTTCCAAGGGTTTAGAGGTTCGGCGGCCGGTTGGTGCGGACGATGGTCTGGGAGTACGCCGCTCGGGCGACGTGTGGACGCTGCAGTTGCCCCGCGTTACTCTCGAACGACTCCCTGCGAACCTGGGTCACCACTACATGCCGCGCCACCACTCGCATCGCCCGATCCTCGCCACCGCGGCCTGGCTGTTCGGGGCAGTGGCCTGCGGGGAGCAAGCGGGGGATTCGCCCACGGGCCAGGAGCTCACCGGTTCGGAACGACCGGATGCGGTAGCGGCTGAAACGCCAGAGGCGACGGTCACGCCTGGGGCGGCTGAAATGCCAGGCGGAGAAGCCGCCCCCCCCATCGGTAGCCGGGACGAAGTGTATGCAAACGTCACGGCCGTGACGGTCACAGGCGAACCGATGAACTACAGTTTCTCCGTCACCGTCGAGAGTGCAGATGTCGATTGCAGTCAGTATGCGGACTGGTGGGAGGTGCTGGGGGAAGACGGAACCCTCATCTACCGCCGCATCCTGACGCACAGCCATACCGACGACAACGGCACGACAGATGCCGATGCACCCGGCAACTCGTTCACCCGCTCAGGCGGCCCCGTGGAGGCCGGCGCCGCACAGAACCTCTACGTTCGGGCGCACATGAGCATCGGTGGCTATCGAGGCGACACGTTGGGGGGCAGCGTGCAGGGAGGTTTTGGACTCGCCGCCACGCTTCCAAAGGACTTCGCCGCGGTGGTAGAGGTGGCCCCGCCCCAGCCCGAAGGTTGCTCTTTCTGACCCAATCCCTGTGATGTTCATGCTCACCTCCAAACACTTCCCCATTGCTGCTGCATTACTTTCGTGCGCGACAGCCTGCGGCAAGGACGAATCGGTCGGGGTGACCGACGGAATTCCGACGGCCGTTCCAACCGTCGCTGCCACCCCGGTGCTGCAGCCGAGCGCACAACCCACCGCGCAGCCACCAGCTACGGCGATGCCGGGCGTTGCTCCGACGCAGACGCCCGCACCCGTCACTCCCACCCCTGTGGAAACGGCGCCGGTTGGGACGGCCCCAGCGGACACGACGCCGGCCCAGCCGAGTTCGGCTCCAGTGCCGCCATCTCCCGCGCCAGCGGAGCCCGAGCCGGAAGAGGAGCTTCCGCAGGGCTTTCAGTTGTTCGGGGCTCCATTGATCTTCAACCCCACGACCTCAGGGTTCGGTATCAACGCCATCTTTGCCAGGCCCGACGGTCGCGAGCTACGCGCCTACGTGAGCTTGGCGGGAGAGAGTCAGTGGGGCGAGGTAACGGAGTCTTCGTATCCCGCCCTAGATGTCATCGAGTGGTCGGTGCGTGGTTTGGAGCCGGGCACCAGCTATGACTACGCCATCATGGCGGTCCCGCCAGGGGCCGAGGGTTTGGCTCCGATCTCGTCGCCGAGCGACTCGCCTGAGACGGCGCCGGAGGACGTGTCGGCTGACGGGGGACCTGCTGACGCAGCTGCGGCATCTGCGCTCGGGGCTTCAGCGTCAAGCGCAGACGGTGGTCGCCCGATGCAGGACGGAGCAACAGCAGAGCCCACCGATGGCGGCGGCGCGGCTGGTGACGCGGGCACCGAGCCGTCTTCAGTCGACGGGCTTCCCGGTGAGCCGATGTACCGAGGTACGGTGACGACTCAGCGTCCGCCGGGACAGGCCTACAGCTTCGCTCTGGTCACGGACACCCATGTTCCCCCACGAGAGTTGCCGCCAGGTAGTCTCGAAACGACCAACACGATGGAGTCGGTTCTGTTGCCGATTTCCGACCAAATTCTCGCCGAGTCGCCAGATTTTCTCGTCAATCTGGGGGACATGTTGGACTTCCACCTGTTTGGATTCAACGCGCCTCCTCCTGACGGATCGTGGACTCGGTTGGCGTACCTAAACTATCGGCGGTTGCTCAAGGATGCCCTCGGTAACGCTCCGCATTTTCCAGTAATCGGCAATTGGGACGGCGAAAACGGCGACTTCACTTCGGAGCAGATTGCCTATTCCCGAGAGCAGCGCCTGCGCTACTTGCCTGCGCCGGAACCCGACACATACGCCCTCGGGGGCAACGTTGACGAGGACTACTACGCGTTCACCTGGGGGGATGCCACGTTCATCACGCTGAACGTGATGACGTATACACCTACCTCACACTTGTTGGGGAACTTCCCGGGCGTGGCGGATGATTGGACTTTGGGCGAAGATCAGCTCGCGTGGCTCGTGGAGACCTTGGAGCAGGTGGAAACTAAGTGGCGCTTCATTCTCATTCACCACGTTGTCGGTGGCGCGGCGGGGGATGACGTCAATTCGGCGTACGGGCGCGGAGGCGGGCAAGCGGCGTACGTAGGAGAGCAGGCGTTGGTGCACGAGTTGATGCTCGAACACAATGTGCAGATCTTCTTTTACGGCCACGATCACGTCTTCACGGACATGACCGTCGACGGCATTCACTACACCTTGCCCGGAAGTGCAGGTGCACCGTGGAAGTTCGAGTCGGTGGAGACCGGCTACGAACAATACTGGATCGACTCCGGGTACGCGCGCGTGGATGTCTCTCCGGAGCGGGTCGGCGTCGAGTTCATCTCGATGACCGGCGAGTCGCTATACGCGTACGAAATTGAAGAGTGAGCCAACCCTGAGATGCCTGGGCAAGAGGCGGGAGTACTACTCTATTTTCGGAAAGTTTTGCCTGAATTGCACTCTCGGGCCCGCTGTACGGCGCATCGCAAAAGCGTTGACGGTACCGGGCAGTCGAGGGTGTCAGCAGGACGGGTTTTGGTATGCCTGCTGGACACGGTATCTCGTGACCATCTCACCAAGCCCCTGATTCGGTGATGCCCCTGCTCGAGTTCACCTTTTCGGCGAAACTTCAGACGTTTCACCGTACCGTCACCAACGAGGAGCTCCGTTTGCCAATGAAAAGAACATCCCTTCTTACCGCTCTCATCACCTGTTGTGCCTTCGGCACCGCCGCATGCGGGGGTGAGGCAGACGACGGAGACGCCACCACGCCCACAACGCCGGCCGAAGTGATGGCTGGCCCAGGAGCGCCGGCTGCCGCTATGCCCGCCGCGGGAGCGCCGGCTGCGGCGGGGGGGATGGAGGCCTGGCAGGGGCGCGTGTTTCTTTTGGATGTGCCCCAGGACAATTGGGTCGACCCGCGAGACATTGGCTCGGAAATCGGGCCCTTCGTGCCGAACTTCCTGATCCAGGTGGATATGGCTGCCAACGGCACCATGAACGTCACCATGACCACTGCCAACGAGCTTGGCCAGCAGGAGCCCTGCAACCCGACGACGACGATCACCGGAGTGTCGACGGCCTTCCCGAGCTCTCAGATCGGACCGGCGGACATCCCCATTCACGTCAAGTCCGTTCTCGTTGATGGTCTGCAAGTCAACACGACCGTCCGCGGTTTCACGTTGACTGACGTCCTACCAGGGGCGGCGCCCGCTTCCGAAGGCGAGCTTCTCACGGTGCTGGACGTGCGTGAGCTCTATCCAATGTTCACGAAGTTGAGTGATAACCCGGAGCAAGACCAGGTCTGCAACGCTCTAGCTTCCTTCGGCTCGCCTTGCGAAGCGTGTCCGCAAGATGGCGCGATGTACTGCCTGACGGTGAAGGCGCTGCTGCTCGGCGCAACCGACTACGCGACGCCCATCACTCCCGTCCCGCAAGTGACGGACCCTGCCTGCGCCGGCGCCATCCAGTAGGAAGCCGACGTTTTGCGGGGGGATCGTAAACCTGAGAACTCATGACTAGACTCGCCCCTGTCCCCAAACTGTTGACGGCCTTGCTTATCTCACCGCTGTCAGGATGCGGTGAAACCAGCCCCAATAGCAGCATGACGGAGGTGACCGGAGCGATGCCGACTAGCTCGGTGCCGACGATGCCGGTCGCCAGCGTCGCTCCGACTCCAAGCGTAACGGCGACGGGTCCCACCGCGCCGCTACCGCTTGACGTCTGCACGAATCCCGAGCTCGACGATCTGAGCAATACGGTGGTGCGGGCTGGCGAAGGGAACAACTACTCGTTCGCGAGTTCGTTGACGTTTTCACCGACGACCGTGATGCCGAACTCCAATCTGACCTTCGATTGGAGTGGGCTCACGACGTCGTTCTTGGGGCATCCGGTGGATGTCATCGAGGATATCGACATGGTGAGTCTCATGATGTGGCGACTCGATCAGGCCGAGCTTCAGGCCAAGTTGAACGACGATTCGCTAGCTCAGGCGGACCTGGTGACGCCATCGATGTTCTACCCAGACCTGTTGCGCCAAGCGCGACCCGAAGAGATGGGCACCTCCGCGATGTTGCTCCGAGAGGGGACGGATGAGTTTGGGGAGCCCGCGATGGTTTCGGATCTGACTCTGTTCATGAACCCCCTCACACCGGAGGAGTTCATGCCCTACTTCGACAACGAGGCATACCCACCCGGCGAGCACATCTACACACTCATCGCGGCTACCGGCACAGAGCTCGGCCGTGGCACGCACATGATGCACGCCTTCACGTTGGATCCAACGTCGACCAACACCGAGGTGGTGCTGACCGATCAGTCGACAGCACTGGACTACACCGTCGATCTGCAGACGTTGACCCCGACCAGGGTGCCTGCGAACACGTCCGCCATTTCCATCAACTGGCGAGACATGATGACGAACGCTCTGGGTAACGAGTTTACGCCGACGTCCATTCAGTACGTCCGCGTCAGCCGCTATCTTCAGACGCCCGCCGAACTGGAGGCGCAGTTCTTGGATCTCGAGCTCATTGCGGACACCTCCTATTCGGCCGAGGTTCCGGCGGGTACGTCTGCCGACCTGTCGGCACTCACGAATGAAGCAGGGCAACCATTTGCCGGTATTGACGGCACTGGCACCTGGTTGCTGGCGCTGATGTGCGGAAGCTGCCGGAACCCCGCGCCCTGGTACATCACGACGCTCGTGCCCTGCGATGGCTGAGGCGGCGCGCCCATACGAAACGTCGATTTGCCAAACAATTTTGAAAGTGCGTGACCCTCGGCGCGCATCTATGGTGCGTAGGATGTTGCGTGTTTCACTCGTTTTTGAGACTCGATCTCTGCTACGCAGCGGTAAGAGATCGTGAGCTTGCCAGACCTGTATCTGTCGAAGCCCGGCGTCAGTTTCCCGAGGGCCGAAGTCGACAACGCGAAGACCATTGCTCGCGTCAAAGAGCAGTACCGTGGTCCTGAGGAGCAGTGGCCCACCATCGAAGCGGCTATCGAGCGCGTGTTCTCCATGTGCCAGACCAAGGTGCGCTACATGGAGGAGGACTACACCGCGCGCCTCGCGGACTTTTCCGTTGCGGCCGCGCATGATTGCCTGGAGGCGAACGGCACTAGCCTAGATGAAGTCGATTTGGTGATTTCAGGGGGCATCGCGCGGCAATACTTCGAACCGGCGACTGCCATGGAGGTGGCGGCCAAGCTGGGACTCAAGAGCACCCACGCTTTCGACCTCACGGCAGCTTGTGTGGGGCACGTCGAAGCCATCCAGGCTGCGGGTGCCTACTTGCATCTCCACGACCACTACAGGACCGCGTTGGTCTGCACGGCCGAGGTGACCAGGCAGTTTCTCAGCTACGACATCCAAAGCGTCAAGGACCTGTACACCAAGTCAGCGGGGTTGACCGTCGGCAACGGGGCGACCTGTGTTCTTCTTCGCAAGGAGCCCTGGTCAGGCGGCGGCGTACACATCCGACGCATCCGCACGCTAACAGTGCCGAACCACTGGCACCTTTGCCAAGCGCCGGTCGACGGCACGTTCATGTCGTCGTCGGTGGAGTTGATGCGCTTGGGGAAGCTCATCCCGCCGTGGCTGCGGGAAAATCTGGCGGCCATGTCTTGGGATGCGCGTGACGTGGCCCACTACATCTTCCACCAGCCCAGTGTGCTGATGGTTCGCAAGATTATCGAAGATACCGGCGGGGACCCAGACACCGGCGTCTTCACGCACCCAATCTACGGAAATACCGCCAGCGCGAGCGTTGGTGTAACGTACCACCAGCTCCTTCGGGAGCGCGAGGTGAAGGTCGGCGACAAGCTCATTTTGGGAAGTGCGGCAGCCGGCTTTTCCGTCGTAGCAGCGTTTGGCGAATGGACCCAGCCCGACGCTGCGTCGCTCGAGGAATGACTGTTCATGATCGAATTCTATCGCGGCCGACGAACCCAGCTCTGCACGAGGTTCTCCCGGTTTTTTCTGTCATTGACCGTGGCCCTGCTGGGCTTTGCTTTGCCAGCGCTGGCGCAGGACGACCCCGACGACGCGCCCGACTTGGCTGACTCGGCTGACTCGGGCCAAGCCGAACCCGAATCGTCGGAGACGGCGGAGACGGCGGAGCCCCCCGCCGACGCGGAGACGAGCACTGAGGATGATGCCAACGCTGAAATGGAGGCCTCCAGCGACGGTGTTATCGTCAGTGGGGGCGACCTATTCGAGTCTGCCGCTGCCGGTGGCGACCTGGGGTTGGCCGAAGGCGCGGGTGACGGGGAGGCGGCGGCATCGGCCTTTGACTTGAATGGCTACATTCGCAGCGACGTCTTCATCGGGAAGGTCCCGGGCTACGATCGCGCGGAGCTTCAGGCAGGGTATGGCGAGCTATCGTTGAAGTTGAACATGAATGGAGGCGAGCTCGCCGACGCATTCGCCGAGCTCAGGTTGCGCTACGGGCAGCAAGGTCAGACCCGCGAACTGATAACCGACCTCCGTGAAGCCTACGTCAACGCCTACATGGGGGACTTGGAACTCCGCCTGGGCCACCAGATCATCGTGTGGGGGCGTGCTGATGCTTTCAATCCGACGAACAACCTGACTCCCGCGGACTTGCGGATTCGTTCCCCAGTGGACGACGATCGTCGAGTAGGTAACCTGGCGGCCAGAGCGTTTTATGACTTGGCGCCGCTGCGCCTCGAGGCAGCGTGGGTACCGCTATACAAGCCTGTGGAAATCCCGGACAACCTCACCCTGCCCGACAGTGTGTACTGGGCTAACGCGGACTATCCCAATTCGAGGGACCCAGACTTGGCGGACGGAACGTTCGCTGGACGCCTTCACTTGTTGTTTGACTCGATGGAGGGCTCGGTGTCCTACCTTCACGGCTACTCCTTGATGCCGGGTTTGGCGCCAGGCGGCTGGGTGACGAGCACCCAGTCTACCGATCCGCCACCTGCAGTCTTCGTCCGGCGGGCTGCATACAATCAAGACGTGGTCGGGGCAGACTTCTCGACCGCTGTCGGCGAGTTTGGCGTGCGCGCGGAAGTCGCTTACCGGCGCCCTCTGCACTATGAGCGACGAATCTACGCGCCCAACCCCGACGTCCAATACGTTCTTGGTCTAGACAAGGCGTTTGGCAACTTGAGCCTGATCGCTCAATACGCAGGTCGTTACGTATTCGAGTGGGAAGAACTGGAGTCCGCCGGCAGAGGAGTCGACGTGCTCAACTTCGTCGACCAGGATGACACCATTCGTGAAGAACTCGGAAACGAACTTCGTTTCCGCAACCAGATCCTCTTTCAACAGCTGGCGGAGATCCAGCACCTCGTTTCGCTTCGCGCCGAATACTTGGCGCTCCGCGAGACACTCTCCATTTCGGCTTTCGGTTTGATGAACGTCACTACTTCGGAGTGGCTCGCTTATCCCAAGATCCAGTACAAGTTCAGTGATGCCATGTCTGGCAGTATCGGTGGAGAGATCTACTTCGGTCCAGAGGACACGCTCTTTGACTTGGTCGAGGAGGAGCTGAGCGCTGGCTACGCAGAGCTCAGGTACACCTTCTGATCACTTGTTCGCCACACCTCACCTTTTCGAGCGAAGCAGGCCCGTCAAGCCTTCGCCGTTGCACCTCATCCAGTTTGGAGGCTCCGCATGAACCCGTCCAAGTTAGCCGACTTCGTGATCCGTTTTCGCTGGGTTCACATTGTATTATTCGTCGCCGTTACAGTGGGGTTCGCGCTGCAGCTCAAGAACGCCCAGCTGGATACGGAAATGAAGAACCAGCTGCCGCCGGATTTGCCCACTCGCGTCAACCTCGACAAGATCGAGGAGCTCTTCGGTGGCACGGACATGGCGATGATCATTCTGTCCGGCGAGGACGTGCTCCAGGAGAGCACGTTGACGCGCCTTTCAACGATTACGAAGAAGATGGAGCGGATCAAAGAGCTGCAGCGCACCATCGGAGCGTTCACGGCCAAGGATCTCCGCGGGGAAGACGGCGAGATGATCGTCGAAGCAGCTATCAAGCGTATCCCCAAGTCCGCTGAGCAGCGGGAGAAGCTCAGGCAACGCCTCAAAGAGAACCCCCTCGTGTACGGCAACCTGATCTCAAAGGACTTCAAGCACACGGTCATCATCGGCTTTCTCGATCCCAAGGCGTCGGATGAGGAGGTCGTGGGCAAGCTAGAAGCGTTGGTTGAGGAGGTTGCTGGTCCGGAAGAGGCGTTCGTGGGCGGCATGCCGGTAACGCGCGTTAGCTTGACGAAAGACATGCGAAAGGACATGCGGCGCTTCTTGCCCATCGGGTTGGCGCTGATGGTTGCGTTCTTGCTGGTCTGTTTTCGTCAGGCGCGTGGAGTGTTCTTGCCATTCGTCATGACTGTGATGTCCATCATCGTGGCAATGGGGCTCATTCCGCTGTTGGGCTGGAAGATCCACACGGTGACGATCCTGTTGCCGGTCATCTTGCTCGCTGTTGCCAACGATTACGGCATCCACTTGCTGGCTCGCTACCAAGAGGACAACGCGCCTGGTAACAGTCAGACGTCCGCTGACTTAGCCAAGAGCGGTATCGTCGAGTTGTGTAAGCCTGTTTTGGCAACCGGAATCACCACGGTTGTCGGCATGCTGTGCCTGTTGTCTCACTTGATTGTACCCGCCAAGCAGTTGGGGGTGCTGGCTGCTGTGGGCGTAGGGTTTGCGATGATCGGGTCGTTGGTGTTCATACCTGCCGTACTCGCTGTCATGCCCAAAGCTAAGCCTGTGTTCGACGCCAACCTGAAGAAAAAGGACAAGCTCTCGCTCCTGGATCGCATGCTCTTGCTTTCCGCGCGTTGGGTCTCGCGCCGGCCACGAGCTATCCTCATCGGGTCTATTGTCGTCTCCCTCGGCGTTGGTCTAGGCGCCTTTCGTGTCGTCGTAGACACCAACCCGATGAGCTTCTATCGCCAAACAGAGCCCGTGTGGCGTTCAACACACCTACTAAACGAGCACCTGGGAGGCTGGGCTGGTGTTTCAGCCGTCGCGGCGGGGGATATCAAGGACCCCAAGGTGCTCCAAGAGATCGACGACTTGGAGCAGCACCTCAAGAAACACCCACTAGTGGGGACCACCAATTCGATTGCCGCCGTACTGCGCAAGATGAACGTGGTCATGCACGACGGTGATCCGAAGTTCGACCGCATCCCCGAAAGCAAGGAGCTCGTCGCTCAGTACCTCCTGCTGTACTCGATGAGCGGCGACGCGGAAGACTTCGAGAAGCTCGTAGATTTCGACTACCAGCACGCTCAGCTGATGGCCAAAGTGACTGACAGCGGGACGGCGGCAGCGACGGATGTATTGGATTACACTCGCTCGTACCTTCGTCAGAAGCAAGACAGCAAGTTCATCATGGTCGGCGGCTTTCTGGACGTGATGGCGGACATGGTGCACCACATCGTTTGGGGGCAAGTGGTCAGCATGGCCCTGGCCGGATTGCTGGTGATGTTGTTGGCGGCGCTGCTGATGCGCTCGTTCATTGCAGGCGTGTTTGCCGTGTTTCCGCTCGTACTTGCATTGGCGATGATCTTCGGCGTGATGGGTTTCGTTGGGATCGAGCTCAACCTAATCACCGCTCTTTTGTCGTCGATCATGATTGGCGTCGGTGTGGACTACAGCATTCACTTCTTGTGGCGCTACAAGGACGAGCGCCATGCCGGGCTGGCCCCCACTGAAGCGGTGGAGCGAACGTTGACGACAACCGGGCGCGGCATTGTGTTCAATGCGCTCAGCGTCGTGGTCGGGTTCATCGTTCTGGTTGTGTCAGCATTCTTCCCGGTTCGCTTCTTCGGGTTGCTCGTCGCCGTCTCTATTTTTGCGTCCTTGTTGGGGGCACTCGTCGTACTGCCCGCGATCGTCATCACGTTCCGGCCGAAGTACTTCGAGCCGGACCCGGAGCAGGCCAGAGCACCGCCGGATGCTTCAACAGATCCCGCTCCCGTCACGTGACGGAGCCCTCAGGGGCTCGGTGGGCGAGGGGGCAACCCGGGACCAGGGGTTGAGCCAGGTTTCTGACCTAGAGCCCATTGGGTACGGATCGTAACTCGGTTCTCGACCAGGCAGGGCGTGTTCGCCACGCGTGGGTGAGTTCAGGCAGCCTGTCCGAAACCGTCACGAAAGGCAGGCGGCGCAAGCTTACGATCATGCCCACCCAGGACCCGATGAGCGAGTTTGCTGCGACGATGCCTGAGGCATATCGCAAAGTTTTCGACCCAGTTGCCATCGAAGAGCATGCAGCCATCGTGGGGCGGCGGGGCCAGCGACGCCTCCACATTGAACGGTGGCGCACACTTCCCAATGGGTTGGTGGTGGTGTGCATGGTCGCTCCCGACCGTGCCGGGCTGCTCTCGGCACTGTCCATGGCCTTGGCTAAGCATGGCCTCTCGATTGTCAGTGCGCAGATCTACACGTCAATCGGCCGCGCCGAAGCGGAAGCCGTCGACTTCTTCTGGCTGGACGTCGGAGAACGCGACGGCGCTGACGTGGATGCGCTGTTGGAACGAATCACTGCGCTGGCGGGAGCGCAGCTGGCCGAGCCGAGTTAGCACCCCCGACTGGATACATCGACTTGGCATCGGGCCGCCCTCGAGCTCCAGCGCGGTCAGACCCACTTCCGAGAAAACCTGGACAAGCGCAGCTGGGCCTCTGCAGGGAGGAAATGTGTGCAGAAGTCGTGAACCCTTCCACTTTTGTGCCTAATCGGGCGTGTCGTTGTGAACGCCAACATTCTTGCTCTGCCAAACTGGGGCGTCTCCTTGCGGTCCGACTGAGCCAACACGACACGATGTACTTCCGGTCCATACGGAAGGCTGTTGAGGAAGCTGCCCCTTGCCGTACATCTAAGTCATGGGCATGGCCAAGCGCGAGAACGCAATACCTCACGTCGGCGGAGTAGAGATTGGGGTGTCGATCTCCGGCGAGCGACCGGTCGTTCGAGTTCGAGAGGCCGAATCGACGGGTTCGCGGGCGCACGCCGAGATGGAGAGGGCCGTCCGTCGCGGAGTCTGCGTGATGCTGGCCGACGAACGCCACAAGGATGGCCTCCGCGAGCAGAAGACTGCGTGGCTGATGGCGGACGGGAACTTGGTGTTCAGCACGTGGTATCAAGCGCCCGACGGTGAGTGGACGCGCGGCGCCTCGTACTCGGTCAACTTGGACGGAGTGGCGAGTCTGGCCGAGCTGTTGGAGCGAAACGGCCTCTAGCGAGCTCCCTTCGTTCGCTGATACGTCCGTGCGCAAGCGGAGCAGGTGAGGGCTGCTGCGCGGACGCGGCGCTCCTTGCCTCGTGGCGTTGGTTGTTGGCAACCGATCAGTATTTGACCTCACAGGTGATTGCTGCTCGTACCCTCCGCGCCGCAATTGATTAGGGTAGGCAAAGGTGCGTGGTTTGGGGAAACGGTGCGTGAGCTGTCCCATCGTGTTTCTTGGCGAGCCGTCGCTGCGACTTCATCTTCCCTGTACAAGCGCGGCTCGAAGTTGGACTTATTCGCACAAGTGCTGGCTAATCTTCATCGCCGCACAACACTACAAATCGATGTCCAACAACACGCGGGACCCACGAGTCCTACTGATCGACGATGACGTGGGGTTACTGATGCGAACGGGTCAGTATCTCCGAGCCAAGGGATATGAGGTCAAAGGGACCCACAACGTTTTCGAAATCCCAAGCCTGGTGAGCTTGTTCAAACCGAACCTGATCGTGTTGGACGTCAAGATGCCGGCGCTGAGCGGCGAAGGTGTCGCCGTCACGTTGCGGCGTATGTGTGATGCGCCGATCATCTTCTACTCAGCGGTTCTGGATGACCACGGAGAAGCCCTTGCGGCGCAGCATGCAGGAGCTCAGTTTGTTTCAAAAGCACAAGGGGTTCGCATCCTTTACGATGCGCTAGAGAGCCTACACAAACAGCACAAAGCGTCTGCCGCTGAGCAGGCATAGGGAAGTGACGGGAGCTGAGAGAATGAGTACTGAGCGACTGAGAGTGAAGCGAGGGGCGTCTGCCGCCAACGATGTGAAGACGGCGGTTGCTGAGCTGAGAGAGGCGATTTTTCAACCGGATGCGATGCTGACCGTGTTCTACTGTTCCCCTCACTACGACAACACGGCGCTGGCAGCTGCGATGAAGGAGGCATTTGGTGACCAGGTTGTTATCGGTTGCACCACTGCGGGCGAAATCGGTCCTCAGGGCTACCTGAGCGGAGGAATCACCGGTGTGAGCCTGGCATGCGATGAGATGGAGGTGATTACGCGGCGGCTTGATGGACTGTCGACTGTGCAGATGTCTGATGGCCAGGATCTCGCCGAGGCTATGCTGCGCTCCCTCGACCCGACCGGAAGTGCACGGGCGATGGGTCAACTCTTCGGGTTCATGTTGATCGACGGAATGTCTGCAAAAGAAGAGCTGGTAGTTGCCTCGTTCTATCGCGGACTGGGAGACGTCACGCTTTTCGGAGGTTCGGCCGCCGACGGAACGAATTTCGGTAAGACGTACGTCTATCTCGATGGCGAGTTCCGCGACGATTGTTGCGCGTTTGCGTTGGTCAAGACGACCCTGCCGTTTGTTGTATTCAAGACGGAGCACTTCGTCAGCTCCGACAAGAAGCTGGTGGTCACAGAGGCAGACCCGGAACGCCGCATCGTAACGGAGATCAATGGTGAGAAGGCGGCCACCGAGTACGCTCGAGTGATCGGTCTCGACATAGACGCGCTGACACCTATGACGTTTGCGGCGCACCCGGTCGTCGTCAAGCTCGGTGGTTCCTACTACGTGAGGTCAATTCAGAAGGTGAATGATGACGGGAGCCTAACGTTCTTCTGTGCCATCGATGAAGGGATTGTTCTCACGGTGGCTCAGGGCGTCGATATCGTGGACAACTTGAAACAGGCGTTCAGCGCGGTGGAGTCGACGATCGGTAAGCCCAAGGTTGTGCTTGGTTGTGATTGTATCTTGCGTGGCCTGGAGCTCGATCAGCGTCAGATCCGAAGCCAAGTTGGCGAGATCATGGCTGCCAACCAAGTGTGTGGATTTGGGACCTACGGTGAACAGTACAACGCCATGCACGTCAACCAGACGTTCACCGCCGTGGCGATCGCAGAGCCCGAGGTGGCTGCGGAATGACTGAAGTCAGTACATCCGACGACGAGCTGCGGAAGGAACTCGAACGCCAGAAGAAGATCAACGCAGCACTGATGAAGCGCGTCGAGCGCAATATGGACATCCAAGGGGATGCGTTCTCCTTGTTTCAGGCAGCGACCGTCCTAGAGAAGAAAGTCCACGAGCGCACTGCGGCCCTAGAAAATGTTCTCGTAGAGCTCAAGCAGTCGAATCGAGACCTTCGGGTCGCAAAGGACGCCGCCGAGGCAGCAGCACGTTCCAAAGACGAGTTTCTGGCTGGGATGAGTCATGAGCTACGAACCCCGTTGAACGCTGTTCTCGGACTCGCGGAGATCATGCAAGAAGAGATCTACGGGCCCCTCAACGACAAGCAGCAAGAGGCACTTCGCACGATGGAAGGCAGCGGCCGGCACCTGTTGTCGCTCATCAACGACATCCTCGAAATCGCCCGCATTGGTGCCGGGACACTCAAGACGGAGGTTGCAGCGGTCCAGTTGGACGAGCTGTGTGCTTCCTGCGTTGACCTCGTCGGGCCTCAAGCCGATAGGAAGAACATACGAGTGCACTGCAACGTCGCAGCGGACCTTCCGGTCGTAGAGAGCGATCCTCGACGCATCAAACAAATTGTCGTCAATCTCCTGGGGAACGCCGTGAAGTTCACAGAGTCGGGCGGACAAGTCGGTATTGACCTTCGCCTGGATGGCGAGGACATGTTGATTCAGGTTTGGGACACCGGTATTGGCATCGCGCCTGAAGACCAAGCCAGGGTCTTTACCCCCTTCGTGCAAGTAGAGAGCAGCCTTTCCCGGCGCTACGATGGTACGGGGCTTGGTCTGGCCTTGGTTCACCAACTGGCTGGGGTTTTAGGGGGCGAAGTCAGACTCGAGAGCGAGCTCGGCAAAGGGAGTCGCTTCATCGTGAGGCTGCCTGCAGTCATTAGCTCGACGCTGTCGAGCGAGCGTGCGCGGGAGGAAAGAGCGGAGGAGGCGGCGCTGAGTGGCGGACGCTTGATTCTGCTTGCTGAAGACAACGAAGCCAACAAGGTGACGATAGGTGACTACTTGCGGGCCAAGGGCTATCGGGTGGAGACCGCGGACAACGGGCGCATCGCCATCGACAAGGTACGCGACCTGAACCCTGACCTCGTGCTGATGGATGTGCAGATGCCCGAGATGGACGGCCTCGAAGCAACGCGCTGCATTCGCTCAGAGTTGCGACGAGGTAGTCTGCCGGTGGTGGCGCTGACGGCGCTAGCCATGGGGGGTGACAGAGATCGCTGTCTGGAAGCGGGGGCCAACGAGTACGTTACCAAACCCGTCAGCTTGAAGCAGCTGATTACGGTGATCGAGGCGCAGCTCGGAGCGCATGCGACGACAGACGCCGCCTAGCAACCAGCCCTGAGTGGGTCGCGCATTCTGCCTCCGGAGGAGGGTGTATTGCCGACTTCAATTTTGCACATGATTTCTTTGGCGTCCGTGCCGCGGGCGTGACCGCCTTCCAGGTCAGCTACGGGGTTAGTGTGGCGCTCATCGTGAATATCGTTGGCACTGATGTCGTGCGCTGTCATGCACGATCACACTTGAAGGTGATTGAGACGGTGTTTCGGAGCTAGACGTTCACGGTGCACGTTTATTGGTGCCAACTCGTGCTCGCACCCGGCGTCACCCTGCGCAACAATAGTCACGAAGGCTCCACTGTTCCGGGGTTGTGATGTTGGTTCGACGATGCCCACAATGCGCAGCGTTTCTCGCGCCGAAGGATGCGACCTGTTGTGCTTGCGGAAACGATGTGAGCGCAAGTCGTGAGGCCTTGGAGGATACGCTTCCGCCCTCGAGCGCACCGCGACAAACTCCGACAACAGTGTTCTATCACCCACCCGCGGTTTCAGTCCGACAGCGCTTGAGTGTGTTCTTTGCTGGTTTGCTGATTGGCTTGGGGAGCGTCTTGGGCGCTCTGGTTGCGCTGTGCTACGTTGCCCCGGCTGAATCTGGTCGAGGTGCCGAGGTGTCAACAATGGACCAGGAGCGGCAAGCCGCAAGCGCAACGCCCTTCGACGCCAACGCGAAAGCGGACTACCCGGGAGAGCTTCAAGTGGCTGCAGGCGAATCAGTGTCGTCGAGTCTACCGCAGCCGCCACACGCGAGGCAGACGGAGACCGCGCGTCGTATCGAGCTCAAGGTACCAGCTCGCGCAACTAAGAGCAGCCACGCAAGTGTTGCTACAGGTGCACCTTGCGAAGTCCTTGCGACGTTGGGTGGGCGCACGATCGAGCGAATCGTGTTGAGTTGCGCTGGTCGGCAACTCTATGACAGTCGGGCGCGAAGCGCCGGCGCCGAGCCAAACTCCGTGCTGTACGAGGTCGAAGGGAAGCAAGATGGCGCCTATGCCTACAAGTTGACGTTCTCGGATAGGGGCGTCGGTGCGACTCAGTTGACGTTGAACACGTTGACACAACGTGGTCTGCTGGTGCTGGGGGCCGGACGGGTCGAACTGCGTTTGGGAGACAAGACTCTCGATCGGTTTGGCCCGTCGCTGTTCAACTTACCGAGCAATGTGTACCGGCAACGTCATCATCTAAAGAGGGCGAGTGCGGTAGGACAGTACCCACGGCCGTTGGCCAGCCCCTGCTCCATGTCCGTTCAGTTGACGATGGCGTCTTCGTCGGGACTCATTTGCGGTGCACAACTCATGTGCCGTGGGCGAACCTTGTATGGCCTCGGCAAGGCTCCGGGGACCGGCAAGTGTCAAGTTGAGGACGGACGCATCGTGCGTTTCGAAGATGCCCACGGCAGCTCCGAGGACGGGACGCCGACCCTGAGCTACGCGACAGAACGCGGGCAGGCCCGATTGGCGGACAGCGCGAGCAACGCAACGTACGAAGCAGTGTTCGACCAAGCGTACTAATCAGGTGAGCCTTGCGCGAACCTGGAGGCTCTTCGACCGTGGCTGGGCCGTCGTCAAACAACGACTCCGCCACGGTCGCAGGACGCGTTATTCTGCAGGGGGGGGGATGCTATCACTCGCCCCGTTCATCGGAGGCTCGCTCTGGGCGGGCTTGTTCCAGAGTCCACCCCCGTTTGGGCGAGGGAACGGCTTGGGTGCGCTTTCTGCAGGTGCTTCGCTGTCGCTTGTGGTCGGTTCGTCACCAACTTCCAGGTTGCACTCGCCGAACGTCACCTCGAGTTTGCCTTCCGAGGCGAGCTTGACCTCCAGAGCCTTGGCACGGATCACGGTGTTCGACTTGACGGTACCCGCTAGGTAGACATCATCGGCATCGATATCACCAGAGAGAGTGCCGTCGGATTTTAGCTTGTCGACCTTGATCGAACCTAGAACTGCGCCGCTTTCGGTGATGGTCAGCTCCGGCGCGCTGAACTCGCCATCGATGGTCCCGTTAACCACCACGGGGCAGGTGGATTTCAAGGTGCCGGTGAGTTCAGTTCCCTCCTCCACCAGCGTCTTTTTCGGAGCGTTGTTGTCGTTCAGCATGATGTCATTCCTCTGTTGATGTCCCTGGGTTTTCAATTCTCAGCCTGAGTCGGCACCCCTTTTCGAATCCGAAGCGGGTCTTGGTGCTGGGCTGGGTGATGTGTGTGGCGATGGCGCCCTTCCGCGTGACGACAACTTCTCTTGGGCCGTTGAGGCCGAGCTGCTCAGCGCACAGGAATCGCCCGTCGATTCGGATCCGCCCGCCGCTGACCTTGCAGTTCGTCAGTAGACCTTCGGCACCGATGTTCAAGAAGCTGGTCTTGCCGAGGCGGAGCGTGCAGTTTTGCAGCGTGCCTTCGACGTAGACCTCGACACCATTGTCGAAGGTCAGGTCGGCATACTTGACGACATCACCTGGACCGATGCAGCGTCTCAGCTTGGGGGAAAGTGAGCGGGGGTCGGTGAACAGTTCCTCACGCAGCTCGCGCAGACTCGATTTGAGGCCACTGGCGCCCCGACTGTTGTCCACCCAGTCCGCTTCCAGTCCCTCGGGGAACCGCAGGCCGAAGTTGATTCCGAAGACCTTGGCGCCCGTTGCGTCGGCATCGCGGAAGATGGTGCCGGAGCAAAGCGCACGTCGGAGATCCGCGCCCCGCAGGTTGCTACTTGGAAGTTGGGCACCTGTCAGGTCCGCTTCGACCAGCGACGCATTGGTGAAGTTGGCGTCCCTACTGCGCACACGCTGCAGATCAGCCTCATCGAGGATGGCGTCACTGAAGTCAGTCTCGTCGAGGTTGGCTTCTACTAACAGCGAACGCGCCAGGCGGGCCCCCGACGCCTTGGCTGCATCCAGACGGCAATGGCTCAGGTCGGCCTGGCTCAGGTTGGCTCCGTCGAGGCGAGCCAGCGTCAGGTTGGCCGAGTCCAACTGCGCGTACATCAAGCGAGCCCCGGCGAGGTTGGCGCCTTGTAGTTCGGCTCCTTCGAGATTGACCCGAGTTAGATCAGCACCTCGGAGGTCGGCGTCCTTGAGGTTTGCGCCGTCGAGATCCGCATGCGACAGATTAGCATCCCTCAGATCTGCGCCTTGGAGGTAGGCTTCTCTCATGAACGCTTTGCTCAAGTCGGCGTTGCGCAGGACTGCTCCTTGCAGACGCGTACCGCGCAGGTCCGCCCTGCTGAGCATGGCACCTTGCAGTGAAGCCTCATCCAGCTCCAAGCCAGCCAGGTCCGCTCGCGCCAGTTCGACGCCCTCTTTGGCACGATTCTCGACGATGGTTCGAGTCAGCTTCTCCATCAATAACGACTCCGTTTCATAGGTGTCCTTCTGCCAGCCACCGCCGCACGGTGTCCGCTTTTTGGGCGGTCGACATGCGTTCGACGTCCCGTACGAACGCCGGCTTTCCAAGTTGAGCCAGGGTGAGCTTGAGTGTCATCACTTCTTGCGAGCGTTCCAGGCGCGTCGAGCGCTTGGTTTCTGCGTCGTCGGCATCGCAGGCGGCCTGATACTTGCGGTCCAAGCTGGCAAGCCGATTGGCGAGGCGAGTGAAATGCCGGGTGGGCCTCTCCTGGACGAGCGTCTGCAGCTCGTCGCTGCGAGAATCCAGGAAGTCGCTCAGTGCGGCCTTCATGCGCGCTGCCGTTGCGGTGTCGACTCTTGCTCGCAGCGCAAGGACCGCACTATCCGCCGCGGCGAGTCCAGACACGCTCAGGAGCTCGGCTTCGCGTAGTCGCTCGAGGACGAGCGGTCCCGCGTCACCCGCTTTCAGCAACACTTGCTCGACCAGCAGATGCTCGCACGCCAGCAATTCCTCGGGTGCAATGAGCGGCTTGTCGTCGCGGAGGCGCAGGGCTGCGCAGCGCGCGAGCGCCTCGTCTCGTTGTGTTGCGGTGGTGGCGCCGCAAAACGTCGGCCAATTCTGGACGCGCTCGGCGAGTTCGTCGAAGGGTCCCGAGAGCTCTGGGTGACCCGTCTCCTGCAACTGTGCACTCAGCGCCTGGGCGGCGGAGACGACCGGGTCTCGCCAACGAGTGGTGACAGGGCCGAGGCTCAGGTCCACGGCGAACGCTTGCAACGTTCGTACACCCATTGCGTCGAGGAGCAAGTCGCCTTGGTTGGGCTGAGCGTCGCCAACTGGTGATACGCTCGCTCCCCCCGTCCAGCGCGACGAACGTCGTCGTACGCCAACGGGTTTCGGACTCTGGAGTGGCGTTGTCTGTGTGGCTTTGCCCGTCGCGCCCGCAGGAGGGGGCGGTGAGGGCGGGGCGACTCCAGGCGTCGTCTGCGTTCGTCGTCGGCGAATGGCTTCAGAGACCTTGGCCGACCTCGCGCCCACCTTGCTCCCGTGGGTGGAGGCGCTCTCCGCCGTCTCCGCGGTGTGTTCGGCGCGATTGGTCGCTGAGGGCGTAGGCGCCTTGGCGTCGCTGTCGCCGTGATTCTCGTCACTTGATGCTGCCAGACCGGATGTGTGAGCTTCTGCTGGTTTTCGAGCATTCGCTTCCTCCGTGTCGCCCGCCGGCGTCGGTTCGTCTTCCGAGGTCCCAAAGAGTTTCGAGAAAAGGCCCATGCGTCGTTCCGTTGGAGAGAAGTGCGAGCCCTTCGACTCGATAGCTCGTTGGCGCTACGACCAGGTTGATCCAAATCTTCTAGCGATCGAGGCACAAACAGCGATGCGGAGCATTTGTGGAGGAGGTGAGAGCCTCGACTCCTACTTCCACGCTGTGGACAACCGTGCGCCAACGCAGCACGGACGCTCCCCGAGTTGGCTGGGCCCGGAGCTCTCGCCGCCACTGTCCCCACGCAGATTCGACTCGAGCCCGGCGCGCATCCCCCCGCTGTACCCGGGGGAATCGTCGGTGACGTTCACTCGGTACGGGCAGATCCATTCGTGAATTGACGGCGCGAAAAACGCAGGACAGCCTACGCTCGCGAATGTGGGTCTGGCGCGTTCCTGAGCGCCCGTGAGGCGTGTCACCTCGAGACAGGGGTGAGGCCAGACCCAGCGGCAGTTTCAGTGTGGATTGAGCCAGCTGCCACCCGTCAGCGCTCCGCCGAGTGCCGTGCTCAACCTGTTCGCGCTCGGCACGGGAGACAGCACCGTTCGACTGGGTGTAGGTTTCCGGCTATGGGTCTGCTGGCAAGGATTGCGAGTCTCCTCGTCACCACTCTCGTTCGGGGCGCCGCCCTCGTGGCCTTGTTGTTTGCGGTCCATCTCGTCCTCTCGCAGGCCGTTCCAGCGCTGCAGGACGCGATGCGCGCACTCGAACGGGGGCCCGACGTGGAGTCTCGTCTGCGACAGCTTCAGCAAGAGTTGGGTGGTCAGGAGCAAAGCATCGACCAGTTCGACCAACAGCTCGAACGAATTACCCAACACCGCCTGGGTCAGCTTCAGGAGGAGCTATCGCGATGGCGCTCCAGAGTTTCCGACCTGGCCACGGAACGCGACCGCCTGGCGGAACAGTTGATGATCATCAAGAGCGAGCAACAGGAGTACTGTTCGTCGTTCAATCCGCTCAAGCGTTGGGCGTGCAGCAAGGTCCGCCAGCGGTACGCCGCGCTCAATGAGCGCCTAGAGCCACTCATCGAAGCCCTAGAGCGCGATATCAACAGTGCGCGGGCGGCCATTGGGCGCACCAAGCGCGATCTGGACATCCTCCAGGATCCTCAGCTAACCTCAGAGCGGAAGCTGGCCGCTCTGGACGACGACAATTCCAGTACGCTGCGCCTTCAGCTGACGGAGACGCGACAACGCGTGGAGCGCACGCGCGCTGCGGCCCAAGCACTCGAGCGAGAGCTGCGCGATATTCGCCGCATCGAACGGTCTCGTGCCGGTTGGCTGCTCCGGGAGTGGAACGACGTCCGGCATCGGCTGTTGGCGTTGGTGGCGCTCGTTCTGTGTGTGCCGTTCGTACAGCGTTTCTTGAGCTATTTCGCGTTGATGCCACTGCTGTCCGGCATTGCGAGGCCGCTGCGGCTCGCCTCGGGCGGCGGCCAGGTACACGCGAGCCGCGCCCAGCGTTCGTTGCATCTCCGACTCAGCGCTGGCGAGACCGCAAGTGTTCGGTCCGAGTATGCGCGCCCAGTTCGCGGCAAGACCCGCAGTGTGTTGCTCTACGATTGGCGGGCTCCGTTCATCAGCTACGCCTCTGGCTTGAGGCTGCTGACTCGGATTGAAGCGACAGAAGACGGAGCGGAAACGACCCTCGCCGCGCCGACCGATCCCAGCTCGTATCTGATGCGACTCGATCTCGAGAATCATCCCGGAGTCGTCATTCACCCGAAGTACCTGGTGGGCGTGGTGGGAACTCCGGAGCTACGAACGCTCTGGCGTGTGTTCAGCGTGCACGCTTGGGCGACCTGGCAGCTGCGGTACATCGTGCTCCGTGGCACTGGTGGCCTCATCGTCGAGGGGCATGGCGACATCATTGCGGCTCAGGCGCATGGCTTGCCGTCCAAGATAGAGCAGCCACTCGTGGTCGGATTCGACGCCCGGCTTGCGATGAGCACGGCACGAACGGAGACTTTTCTGCCCTACCTGTTTGGTAAGACCCCGCTCGTGGACGACGTCTTTTGCGGCGAAGGTTATTTCTTCTGGCAGAAAACCAGGGCACCTCAGTCGACAAGTCCGATCACGCGGACGTTCGACGTCCTGTTTTCCGCAGTTGGAAAGCTATTGGGGTTCTAATTCTGACTCGCAGCAGAGCAAGAAACTGGGGACACCCCCTAGTCACTTGCCGCGCAGAACGGGTACGAGCAATCGAGGATGCCGCGCCAGGCCGACCGTCGCTGCTGCTGAGATGGCGCGATTGAGCGAAATAGGCAGTCCGAGGACGCCGCCGTGGACCTGCTTGTCAAAGAGCTTGGTCGTTCCTCCGGCAAGCAGGTCGTGCAACATTAGCCAGGCACTCAGCCTACTGGTGAAGCCTGGTTCGAAGATTCGGACTCCGAGGTGGCGCGCACCGGAGAAAGCCGCAGTGAAGAGGGGGTGTTCGGTGGAGCGCGAACGAGTTATGCCTGCCATGTTGGCGGAGATGATGGGATGTCCAGGCTGAGTTGCCCAGGCTTCGGCGGTGAAGCGCTTGCCGAGGTATTGTGCGGCCTGATAGCTAACGCCTTGCACCGGAACGACGTTGCGGGCCACGTCGCCTGACCTTCCGCCTCGGCCCTCCGGCATTGCTTTGAGGACCGTCGTCTTCGCTGGCTGGAGAAACTCCGCTGGGGTGGTGGGGGAGGCTGGCGAAAGCAGCAGACTAATACTTCTGACCAGCTCTTTGGGAACCGCGCCGACGAGCGCATTCATGCTGCCACACAAGCGCCACTCCCGGGCTCCCCCGGCGGCATAGGCGAACAAGCCGAGGTGCACCGGTCCGCGGGCGAACGCCTCAATCGTTGCCCGAACGACGGCCGGTGACTCGAGCAGATCCAAACCACCGGGCGCATAGTGCAGCGTCCCCGCCCAGCGACCGGGGGCGGGTTGTTTCGGAGAGTCGATATCCACCCACAGTACCTCCGCACCCGCCTCCAGCAGTACCTCGGTTGGTGCCAGTTGTGCACCCGCGCCAAGCAGCACGAACTGAACTCCGGAGAGATCCGTCTCATGGGCGACCTCTTCAGCCCATCTGGCGGCCTCGACGACCGCGCGTGAGCATTGACCCCGCTGCCACATCTCCTCCACCGCAGCGCCCAAATGGGTGCCATCCGGCAGCTCTAAGGACGAAGTCGGCTCCCCCGTTCCCGCCACTGACTGAAGCTGCACTGGCTCCCCCGCCAGGGTACAGGCTTCGGCAAGCGGAACGCCGTTGCACTGGAGGGCATCCACGAACAACTCGGCACCTCGTTTGGCGATTGCGTCGCGTCGCGGGCTCATCAGTCGCGAGGCTTCGAAGTCCGGCAGCCAGTCGTGGTAGAGCTTCCGAAAGCGGCGTGCGCCAGGGACTGGGGTGAGCTCGGGGAACGTCTGGATCAGCTCGTCAGCGATACGTTGCATGGCAACAGAACCGCTTTCGTTGCGCGTGAAGGCCACTCCCTCCGGGCGTTTAGGCATGGCGAGTCGTAGCAAGGCAAGCGCCACAGCGGTACCATCATCGCTTGCTTTGGAGGCTTACAGCTCGTATCGGTCAAGGCAGAGGGGGGGTACGCATTCTTTGAACTGGCGAGCGGCTCCAGCTCCTTGCCTCGGACGTCCCCTGTGGTGGCCGCTCCGTCAGCTCCTCTCCCGCTGCAACAACAGCGTGCCGGCGGCCGGCGTCCTGGTGAGTCGGCGTGTGCGAGACGACTACCGGGTTGTCCAAGACCCCGCTCTGTTTGTGGCTGCTCGGTCAGGCGCAGCGTGCTAACGATTGACGATGAAAGCGCGGATCGGAGTGATGGGCGCCGGGGTCATCGCCGTGGTCGTTGGCTGCGGAGGCGGCAGTAGCGGGGATTCGACTGACGGCGAAGACCGTACCGACGAGATGCATGGGGCCGGGGGCGCTGGTGGGGAGGAGACCGACGCCGCCGAAACGGAAGGCTCGGGCGAAGTCACGCCGGAATGCCGCGAAGGGTGCGAGGCTACTCTGGCGGCGGCATGCCCCATCGGGCCTCTGGATCAAGAGTCTTGCGAGCAGGACTGCATGAGCTTTAGAGCAGGCGATTGCGAAGAGGAGTATCGGGTCTTTCAAGAGTGCGCTGATGGCAAGGAGGTAACCTGTGGCAGCATTGGTATCCCGGTTGTCGAAGACTGTGCTGCGGAGCAGGACATGTTCATTGGTTGTTTGAATTGACCCCCGCCACACCCGCTCACCTGAGGCGCCACCTGGACCCTATGTCTGCGTTCAGTGTTCCCCTTCGGCTGACGCTGGTATCAGCTGCGCCGAAATGTTCGCGACACACTCGCGTCTGGTATCGCAGAGCGCCGCGGGCCACCTTCGGTTCCGGGTGCGGGAGGCCTACAGTTGGGCACGGGCCGACCGTATTGAGGAGCGGGCCACCATGTTTACGCTGAACAAGTCAAGTCTCCACTCGGATGCCGCGCGCGTGCTGTTCGTAGACGACGATCCGGTCGTTCTCAGAGCGTTCGAGCGCACCGTGCGGC
Source organism: Polyangiaceae bacterium (assembly GCA_050298815.1). Taxonomy (GTDB): domain Bacteria; phylum Myxococcota_A; class Polyangia; order Polyangiales; family Polyangiaceae; genus SZUA-265. The sequence goes on along the minus strand of JBNKUV010000055.1, from coordinate 91,087 downwards.
GAGGCGGCTTCGTCGTGGATCTCGCAGACAACGCGGATAGCGCGTTGCGCCTTGCGAGGAAGAACTCCTACGCAGTCATCGTCGCCGACCATCACATGCCGCAAATGACTGGGGAGCAACTCATTGCGCGGCTCAAGCCCTACCAACCACACGCAAGCTATGTCGTCGTGACGGGTCATTCGGACCTCGCGGTCGCCGCCTGCAAGACCCCCGGGCTGTTCGTCGTCATCAGCAAGCCCTGGGATCAAGACACACTGCTCAACGTGCTGACAGCCTGCGAGCGCCGCCACGTGGCTAGTGAGCGCTGCGGGCGCCCGCTCTGAGCTGAATCGAATGCGGTTCGGCGTCGCCCTGTTGATGGTGGGGCCCGGGGGCTTCAGTCGGTCGGCGCATAGAGCAAGCAGACGACGTTGATACTCTTGTGTGGACATTCGGCGGCGCACAAGTGCCGTCGCCGTCAAGAGTTTTGGCCGCTTTCGGTTTTCGTTTGCGGCGAATTGTCTCTTTTTGGCGGCAATTTCTTGACGAGGCCGGGCCTGCGAGGAATGTGGGGACCTCTGAGCATGCCGAACAATCTCGTCGACTTGGTGGGCAACACACCCCTCGTGGCCCTGGAACGTCTGTGCACGAAACCCGCCGTCCGCTTGTTCGGAAAGCTGGAGGGCAACAACCCTGGGGGCAGCGTCAAGGACCGTCCGGCACTGAGTATGATTGAAGGCGCTGAGCGGCGCGGAGAGCTGCGCGTCGGGGTGCGCATCGTCGAGCCGACGAGCGGCAATACCGGAATCGCCCTGGCGATGATCGCGTGTGCGAAAGGTTACGATCTCGAGCTCGTCATGCCCGAGAACGCGACGGCGGAACGCGTGCAGACCATGCGCGCGTACGGGGCTAGGGTCAGCCTGACGCCCGAGGAGCGGGGCATGGAGGGAGCTATCGATTTTGCTCGGGCACGTGTTGCTGAAGGCAATACCATCATGCTCGATCAGTTCTCCAATCCCGACAACCCCAGAGCTCATGAGCGCACGACCGGACCAGAGATCCTTGCGGATACAGACGGGCAGGTCACCCATTTCGTTTCGGCGATGGGGACCACCGGCACCATCATGGGCGTAGCGACTTTCATGCGTCGCGCAGCACCCCAAGTCAAAGTCATTGGCGTTCACCCGGCTGAGGGCTCTCAAATTCCGGGGATTCGTGCGTGGCCAGAGGAGTACCTGCCGAAAATATACGACCGCCAGCGGTTGGACGATATCATCTACGTCACCCGAGCCCAGGCGGAGGACATGGCACGCCGGCTCGCGCGGGAGGAAGGCGTGCTTGCGGGCATCTCCAGTGGTGGGGCGGTCTGGGCCGCACTTCAGCTGATCGAGCAGCTGGAGTCGGGTGTCGTGGTGTGTATCATCTGCGATCGGGGCGACCGGTACCTGTCCAGCGGCTTGTTCTCGAGTTCGGAGTCAACCCAATGAAGCTCGTCGTTCGACATCAAAAGCCGATGGCCTTCATTGCGACGACTGAACGCGGCGCAGAGCTTCGCTTGGATGGAACGCCCCAACTGGGCGGGGACGAGGCGTATCTGCGACCGATGGAAGGGGTGTTGGCGTCCCTTGCCAGTTGTAGCGGCGTCGACGTCGCCATGATTCTCAGTCAGCAGAAGCAGCCGCTGCGTGAGATGGAGATCTCCGTCGACGCTGAGCGGGCGGACGCTGTGCCGGCGGTGTTCGAGTCGATTCATCTCGTCTTTCGTTTGTTCGGCGACCTATCGGAAAACAAGGCTCGCCGCGCTGTGTCGCTGTCGGTGGACAAGTACTGCTCGGTCGCGCGCATGCTGGTGAACCAGGTAAAGATCACCTACGACGTCGAGTTGTTGCCCTGAGACCGCTGGGATCCGCGCGAGCTGTGTCTTGCTCTCGCTAGCGGCCAGTGCCGGCTATCCGGCGTTGTTCACTCGTTGCAGTGCAAGTCGTCGAAAGCGGCGCACTGCTGTCCACACGACGCACGCGCCCACGGTTGCCACAACTGTGGACAAGACTGCGGTGCCCACAGCGAGTTGGAGTGCCGCTTCTGACCAACCGTGTCCTGCGAGCAGACGTTCTGGTTCCAAGGCAGCGGCACCGACCAAACTTGCGCCGAGGTGTAGCTCCAAAGCGACGAGGAATGGCAGCGTGACCGGGTTCGAAATCATCGTTGCGGCAAAGGCCAGGGCCGAGTCCAGCCGCAGGGGCCAGCACACCACCAACACGAGCGCCCAGTGCATACCGTAGAGCGGAATCAATCCCACGCCCAGCCCAACGGCGACACTCAAGGCAATCCCCGTGGCCGATAGACGGCTACCACGCAACTGACCGTAGAACCTCGACGCTACATTTTGGAGACGCGCCCACACTCTCGACACTTGCTTCTTCAAACGGACACGCGCCTCACAGGTTCAGACTAGCTTCGTCGCTGCGACATTGCCATCTTCACTTCTGAGGTTCTCGCGGGGGTGATGTGCCGAATCGCGTCGATGCATTCCCCTGGGGGACGTCGGCGGCGTGGCCCGAGCCGCCATATGACTGGGGTCCTGAACGAGGCGCTTGTCGCAGGCGCTGGAGTGCGGGGATGGGCGCCGGCCCGATGTGGGTGCCGGGAGCTTGGATGCTGAGTGCAGAAGTATCCGCTTCTGCTGAACGGCTCCCGTGGACTCAGGCGCGTCGGCGTAAGGAGTTGGCGGGGCCTCCATGAGCGCTCGCGCGACGTGCGCGGGCTGTAGCTAGGCGTGGGGCTGGCTGGATCCGCTTGGATCCCGAAGGACTTGCTCCGCGAACTGCTCTTCAGGCGAGTAGACCAGGTGATGCCGCGCGTAGGCGGCAAAATACAGAAGGCCCAGGCCAAACCAGATGGCGGCGCCGATCGCGACCTTGAAGTAGATCGCGTCCCCTAGAAACAACGCCACGAAGGTGACCAAACTGATGAGCAAGGTGATCACCGCCCCAACTTCACCTACCGGGCTACGGAAGGGGCGAGGCAGGTTTGGAAAGCGCCGTCTCAGGACGATGAATGCACCCATCTGCAGCATGTAGGACAAGACGGCGCCAAATACGGCCATGTTGAGCAGTACGGCTCCTACCGGGCTGTCTGCTCCCAGCAGGTGAATACCGAGCGCAGCGAAGTATCCCAGAGTCGCACCCACGACGAGTGAGACGTGGGGTGTCTTGAATCGGGTGTGTGTCACCGACAGCCAGCGTGGGAAATACCCTGCACGCGACAGCGAGTAGATCTGGCGACCATAGGCGAAAATAATCGTGTGGAAGCTCGCTAGCAATCCGGACACGGCGATCAACGCCAGCAATCTGGCGCCCATCCCCGCCCCGAAGATGGTCTTGAACCCTTCGAAGAGCGGCTCCTCGGAGTCTGCAATGCCGGCTGCGCCAGGAGCGATTCCGGCGTTGATGAACAGCGTCGAGAATGCGCAGACGACCAGAGTGAGAAACCCCAGCATCACACCCCGGGGCATGTCGCGCTTGGGGTCGTAGGATTCCTCGGCTGCCAAGGGTAGCTCTTCAATCGCCAAGAAGAACCAAATCGCAAACGGCAACGCCCGTAACACTCCGGGCCACCCAAATGGAAGCCACTTCGAGTGCTCGCCCTCTGCTGGTATCGAGAGTGCATACTGTCCTATGTCGAGGTGACGGACGCCGCCGATGTAGAACACAGCCAAGATGCCTAGAGCCAGCAGCGTGATGGCGACTGTAAAACGAAAGGACAGCTCGACCCCGAACACGTTCAATCCCACGAACACCGCATATGCCAGGAGCCACCAAAGGGGGGCCCAACTTGGATCGGTCTCGAAGATGGCTCCTAGATACCCACCGATGCCAACGACGATCACCGCGGGTGTCAGGATGTACTCCGTGTTTTCAGCCAGGCCGGTGACATAGCCTCCCCATGGCCCCATTGCCGCACGGGCGAAAGAGTAGGCGCCGCCGGTGTGTGGCAAAGCAGGGCTCATTTCTGCGATGCTGAAGCAGAGACCCAAGTACATCACTGTTGCGATCAGCGTTGCGAGCAGCATGCCGCCGAAGCCGGCTTCTCCCAGTCCGAAGTTCCATCCGAAGAAGTCACCGGAGATAACGGCCCCAACCCCCAGCGCCCAGAGCGAGCCGACGCGCGCGTAGCGCCTGAGTCCGCGTCGTTCGAAATAGGAAGCGTCAGTCCGGTCGTACTCGATGCCGCGTGGATGCTCGCTCATCGCGCCACCCTCGCATGGATCCCGCACAGCGAAAAGGCGCTCCCGGAGGGGAGCACTGCGCGCTCAATCTGCCTCCGCGACGGCCAACTGCCCAACGTCGTCCAAAGTCCACAGCTTCGAGCAGTCGTCGTTCACGAAAACCGGCGCGTTCAGGTCAGTGGGTAGAACCTCGCCGGTGGCCTCACCAAGGTGCGAGAGCTCCGCCTGGAGGGTTTCGCCCTGGGCCGCATCCCAGAGAAACAATGTTCGGCCGTCGGTGGAGACGGAGGTGATGCTGGTACTTTCCGGATGCTCCAACAGTGCTTGCAGATCCGCGAGCGCGCGCCCCGTGTCCCAAGTCCCATCTCGTTGCGACAGCCGACGGATCTCGTGCTGCTGGCGGAAGCGCACGCTCAGGAAGAGCTGTTGGCCGTCCGCCGTCAAGGTTGGGGTGTCGTACGCGTAGCCCGTCTGGAATGCGATATTTTGCAGTGGCACGAAGCCGTCGGTGGTCCCCTGTCCGAATCCAGCCCCTAGACCGTCGCGGGTGAACGAGCCCAGGAGGTTTGGGACGGTCTGCACGGCGATGAGTTCCGTTCCGTCACGATTGAGCGCTGCGCCTCTGTCGAGGTCGTAGTCGGCGAGGTGCAGTTCCGTCATCGTGCCTGGCAAGTCGAACAGGAAGTAGGAGAACTTCGGAGCAGGGGTCGTCATCTCGCCCGCATCGACGAACGGCCCCGCGTCCGTCGGCTCTCTCGAGCCGCCATCCGGGCCGTCCGCACCACCAACGTCCCCCGGTACTTGCGTCTCGGCAGGTGGGGCCGCGTCCATCGTTTCGGCCGATTCTGTCACTGTTTGCACGAGCCAGCTTCGTCCATCGGCGCTGACGGTCACTAGTCGATTGAACTGCTGCCCTGGTGCCCCTTCGATCGAAGTCGGAACGGTCCACTTGGCGCTTGTGCAGATGGGAGGAGCGGACTCCTCGGGCTCATCGACTACCGTGTCGACATCATCTGGGTTCAGCGGGAGGCCGGGCACGGACGCATCCGGCGAAATTGCACCAACGTCGATCCCAGCGTCCGGTTCGACTTGAACGTCGCTCCCATCGTCCGACGAAGCGGAGCCATCGGTTCCGCTAGGGCCACCGACGCTGGGGTCGGTCGAGTCCTCCGTCGCGACCCCATCGTCTGTTGAGTCGGCGTCCGAAGGGGCCGCGGTGGGATTTTTCGCTCGTTCATCGTCAGAGCACGCGATCGGGCCTTGGAGCAAGACACCGAGTAGCGCCGCGTAGATGACCCCGAGACGACTGCCGTGGTCTCGACGCTGACTGGAGAGAGATGAGCGCATCATTGGTTCGGCGGGCAACTGTAGCTCATCCGGAAATCGTGGAGAATGGGGGACTCGACCAGCTCCTGGTTCGGTACGAGCCGCGCTACGATCATGACGTACTTGCCGACTGGGATGCCATTGGCAGCGAACAGTGCTCCGACGTCAGTACCGACCCACGTTCCCAAGGTCGACTCGCCGATGGCGCGACCGATGAATAACACTCCCTCGATATCCACCGGCTCAGGTACGGGTGGCAGCCTAGCGAAGTCATCTGGGTCGTCAGCCGTTTGGGCGTAGAAGTCGATATAGGAGTTTGTCGGTGGAGTGGTGGTCTGCCAATCGAAGAAGCGCCACTCGGGAGTTGCGTCGAAGTTGCAGTCGGCCTCGTAGATGCGCTCGAAGTTCGCGGGTGTGTACTCGTCGAACTCGGGTGGTTCTTGACACACGAATTCCGCGCACAGGAGCTCTCCGCAGCAGTCGTCGCTGGTCGCACAGGGCTCCTCGGCTAGCGAGCACACGTCCACGTCCGTCAATTCCGCGCAATGCCGGGTGATGGGGATCCCCACGGGAACGTCCACCTTGCAGGCTGCCGTTGGGCTTTCGCCTCCTCCGCCGCAACAGTCTTCATCGACTTCGCACTCCGAGGCAGGGCCTGAGCCCGGTTCGCGACACTGCTCCAACGCCCAGAAGCCCCGCTCATTGATCATCCCATTGCTGGGGTCTTCGTTGAATCGCTGGTTGGGTAGCCAGAATGCCGGATGGCTACGGTCTGTATCCGCGCTCGGCGTGTCGTCTACGGCCGCAACCCAGAGCTGGCTCTGAAGTCGATCCGTGTTGAGCATCGGCGAATAGGCACCGAAGTCGCCGTAGTCGAGCTGGCCTTCGGTGTTGATTGTGTTGCCGTAGGGCCGCGTACTTGTAAATACGACCCAGCGATAGCCACCGGCGGCGACGGGGAGCATGGTCGGTTGCCACGCCTTGTTGGCGTCGATGTCGCGCTCACCATCGCTTGCCTTGGCCAGAGCCACGGGCGTTGGGGCTTCGTCCTCCGAGTTGACCGAAAATAGCCGGCCTGGTGACTCGAAATTGTCGGTCGGAGCCATGTTGCCGTACGTCGTGTAGCGGATGTTCACGCAGCAACGGGACGCCGGAGGCCCGGCGCTGTACACGATGCTTCTCGAGTCGCTCTCGAACGTCGGCCACTTGATCACGTCGCCAAAGGGCCAGTTGTTGAGAAGTAGAGTGCGATCAGTGAACAGCTTTTGTTCTTGGTCGAAATGCAAGAAGCTCAGGCCCTTGCGCCATCCGGCACCGCCGTCCTGGTCGCCATCGACGAAGACCAATCGGGTGCCGTCGGGCGAGAAGCTCGGAACCATCATCACGGTCCCATCGAGTCCCCAGTTCTGCAGGGTTTCGGGGGACACGTCCTCGGAGTCGGTTCCCTTGCTGGTTGTCAGTTCCCAAATCCAATACGGGTCGCCGCTGCCGTTGTCGCCGCCCGAGCGCACGAACCCTGCGGTTCCTTGGTCGCCATCTGGCAGGAAAGCGTCTTGGGGAACGACTGTCCACGCACCCGTATCGCAAGGGCGCCACTGCAGTTGGATCTGCGAACCTGAAGACTGGTTGTGCCAATCGAGCTTGAAATCGTAAAGCTCTCCCTCGCGCATGTACTTGTAGCCGACGACCTCACCTGAGGTGGTCCGAGACAGCACCAACACGTCGTCCAACCATAGTCGGACGGCGTCGTTTGCAACCGCCCGAAACCTCGTTCGCCCCGTGCACGCAGCCTCCAGTCGGCCCGTGAAGCGAGTGCTGATGGTTGATCCAGACTGAATTCGGTAGAAATCGGCACGATGCTCGGACTCACCGCCGCTGAAGTCGATGTTGGGTTCTTGTCGAGCAACCGCCCGCGGGTTGGTGGGGTTTTCGCCTACCAAGTCGCCGTTGAACGTCGCGCTGTCGTACGAGGTCGCCAGGATGCCGCGAGTGGGTGATACGTAGCCGTCAGGGAGGCGGAAGTAGGCTTGGGATATCGTCTCTTGCGGAATGACCTCATTGCCGCCCGATGTTGCGCGCCACTGAAGGTCGACCCGTCCCTCACCTGAAAGCTGCTTGGCCTCAACCACGATGGGATGGAGACTATGCGCCGAGAACGTGACTGGGGAGGCGCATTGAGTTCCTGGCGTTTGTGACTCCAGGAACGTGGTTCCGTCGACCGTCAAACGAATCGCATCGTCCCAAGTTGCGCAGATGGTGTATTCACCCGTCAGTGGCGGCTCTACAGCGCCCTGCCATCGAACGCTAAACGGTGCTGCCTCGATCAGCGCATGGGGCGAGTCGAAGCCCCAATTTGCGGTGGGCTCCGGATCAACCCGTGTGAACGTTTCGCTCGACAATTCGTCGTCGCCGAAATACGTCGCCAACAGCCCGCGCCTCGCGTCATTCCAATACAGCTGGGTCTGTGGGATGACTTGCCGAGGCGTCGACAGGCTTTCCCACTGCAAGCGAACCTGTGCATCACCGGAGGTCTCCACGTATTCCAGCACGATTGGGGTGCGAACACCCTTCTGCAGATCATGCTTCCCGGTGAACGTCGTGGTGCTCGTGTTGTCCAACTCGTCGATAATCGTGATGCCACCTACCGTTAGTCGAACGCCGTCGGCAGTCGTGACGCGGAAGGTGTGGCGCTCGCTGTAGTAGGCCTGCACGTCGCCCTCCCACCGGATCGAGAACGAATCGTCATCGTATCCCGCGTCCGGCGCCGCTGCGTCCCAGTCGAAGTTGATGATGGGGTCGATGCGTCGACGGGGGTCTCCGCTGAAGTCGGTGCCCGAATGGTAGAAGCCCAACAGCCCGGTGCCGCTGCCCCCGGAAACCATCGTGCTTGGAATGCTCAGGACACTTGGGAAGTTCGCAGGGTCTCCGCTGAAGCCGACGTCTGTCGGCTTGGTGTTGCCCCAGAAGCTGCCTGAGGAAAGGGCATACTTGCCGTCTGGAGTGATCGGTGCCCACGCGAAGCCGCGAAAGTCCACCGAGCCCCCGAAGTTGACCCCTCGATAGACGTCACCTGGAGGGAAGTCTTCCAGGTGCGTCAACGTCTGGTCCACTTCGACTCGGGAGACGCCCGCCGTGCTGCTCCAGCGGTCATCGCTGGTCAAGAACGTCGAGCCTCCGGCCGAGACCGAGTGGCACACAGGACACTCGGAACCCGTTCCGAGTTCCGCCTCGCGGAACATGTTGACCGCCGTATCGATCCGGCTCGGATCGGCCGACATGATGTAGGCGTGCTCATTGTCGCCGCGTCCGTATTCCGTGTAGATTATCTGACCGCGCAGTGGCGCGTCAGCGAACTTGATCGGACGTTCTACCTCTTGCATCAGGTTGCCGCCGACCAGGCGCTGAACGACATACGCTGCGGGGCCCCCTTTCGCCGTCTGTTCCAAAGCTTTCCACGCAGCCAAGGGAACTTCGTAGCGACCGACAGACGGCTCGGGGACGATCGCTTCCCACAAGAAGTCCGGGTTGTCGCTGTTGGGCGCGAGCAGGGCGATCCGCACAGCGTCGGCGTCGGCCCCGTTCTTTTCCCACTGAACGACCGGTGCTCGTACACCCAGAGGGAACACCGTATCGGCGTAGGGGTAGAGTACGGTCATCGGATCCGTGCCCTCACCCGGTCCGTCGAAGGCCTCCGAAATAGCGGAGGATACCGCGCCGTCATCTCGGCTTCGGACGATGACGTGAGCTGTTCCCTTGGCGACGAAGGTGCCGGAGTGGGCCCTGATTTCGATCTGACCGGCTATGGGGGCTACCAACTTGAACAGGCCGGTATTGTCGATGGTGGCGTTTCCCAGCTTGTCCAACGTCCAGATGGCGTCGACGTCGCCATAGAAGCAACCATCAGGGACACCTCTGACTTCGAACTGCTTCTGCCCGCCCAGGATGGGATCGTCCAGGGTTCCAGCCGCGTCGTCCTCGACCACTCCGCAGTCGACGTCACCCGCGGTCTCCGCTGTGGGACAACCAATCACGACCTCATCGACGTAGAGGTTTCGGTCTTCACCGGCAGCCGCATCGTAGTAGTCGTTGGTGAACTCGACCCGAATGGCACGACTTCCCACGCTGGCGTCGTAGCTGAAGGTGTAGTCCTGCCAGCTCGAGCTATCCACGGTCGTCGTGAAGACCGGAGAACCGCCCACCGACACAACCATCGTCGGCCACGTGTAGTTAGCCTGGCTGCCCCGGGCCCGAACCGTAATGGGCGTCTCGCCTTCAGCCACGAACGTATGACTCTGCGTCAGGTGTCCGTTGGACCAGATGTTCCAGCCACCAGGAACGGCTCCGCCGGTGCTCGCTGTCATCTCCTCGGCTGCGATGGTGGTCTCGGAGCAGTCCGCAAGTTGCTCCATTTCCGAGGGCTCTGGGCTGCACTGCGCCGGGGTCTCCGGCGAGAGTGCCGCTGGTGGACGGTAGTAGATGGAGTCGATGACCGCCTTGACGTTTCCCGTTGCGGGTCCGCTCCAGGACAGAGACGCCGTTGCCGTGTTGGTGTGCTCGTATGTCTCCAGGCGGAAATCATACGCTTGCTCGCCGTTCAGAGGCACCGCATTCGTTACCAGCTCGGTTGGCGCGTGATCACTCCACGCGTCGAGGACGAGCACTCCGTCTAACCATAGTCGCGCGCCATCGCTCAAGGACAGATAGAACGTGTAGTCACCTGATGTCGGTGGCACGAGCCTGCCCGTCCAACGAACGGAGAAATCGTCGGTGGCGAAGCCAACGTCCGGGCCGCCCGATCCCCAAAAGAAGTCGATGCGAGGATCGATACGCGTGAGCTCGGGTTCCCAGTCGGAGGAAATCCCGCTGGCATCGCGTTGACCGAAGTACTCCCCCAACAATCCGACTTGTGTGCTCGAGCCGACCCTCCTCGAGCTCAGTGCGCTCAAGGACGTAACGACGAAGTACTGCGGACTAGGGAACACCTCGATCGAGTCGCAGCCGCCGCCAGCGTCTCCCGTTATTGGTCCCAACGTGCTCAGGGTGACTCCTGCATCCGTAACGACGATCGGCCCTCTTGGTTCGACGTGCTCCGGACCGTCAGCGAACTCCCGGCAATACGGATCACACGGGTTATCCTGGCACACCCTGGGCGCCGGCACGGCTTCTAGCTCGAATGGCGGGGGCTCGTCGGAGGCGATCTGCACCGTACGGTCTCCAACGCACTCGCCCCACTCACCGTTCGTGCACGTGCGTTCACCAACCGAGCACCAGAGGTAATCCCCAGAACTGCGCAGCACCTTGCCGCACTCGACGGTGGTGCCTTCTTCGTCTGCCTCGCACGCACAGCCTTCTTTGGGGGTCAAGCATGGATCGTAGGTGCTGGGTTCCCTTGGTGCCGCTTGGGAGGTGTCGTCATCTTCTGGCGCGGATGCCAACGGAGCTCGTCCTCCATCCGAGCAAGCGCTGGACAACGCGAGCAGCGCGAAACCGATCCAGGCGAGCAAAACGAGGTTAACTTGGTCGCGGAACGGACGTTGGGACATGTCGATAGTGCGCACTCCAGCCGAGAGACGCTCCGGTAGTACTGTGCCGTTGTCGAACGTAGGGGGCAAGCCTTCGCTCGCCGGTTTCACCGCCCTCGTCCCGCTCGTTGCCAGGACGTTGGGGGTCGACTCGAACTGAAACGGCTGGCAACGCCAGTTCAGCGGTCTCACCTATCTGCGGGACGTAGCCAATGTGGGGGCGTGTGAGGCGGGCTGACCCCACTGCCGGGCCGAAGGGAACACTGCCGGGCCGAAGGAACACTGCCGGGCCTGAGGGGAAACCGTGTGCGGAGCTCAGTTGTCCTCGAGGTATGTCCACTCGCCCCCAATGCACTGAGCCAACGACGCCCCTGCGCCGGGTCCCTCGCATTCCTCTGGTCCACGGTAGCCGCAGCTGTTTTCCGTGCTGCATTGGCTGCCTTCTTTTGGGGCTACAGCGGGACAGCCCGTCAAATACTCCGGGTCGAACTCTGCGCTGATGACAGTGCACGTCCAGGCGGCCTCCGGTTCCTCCCACTGTTCGTCCGGCGGCCCCCACGAGCAAGAGCAGGAACACCGAATCGCTCCGGAGTACACGCAGAGTTCGCCATTCGGTGTCGCCTCTTCGGGTGAACAAGCATCGCCGGTCTCTGGGGCATCGTCAGGACACTCGACGACGGCGTCGCAATCTCTTGCGGGTACGATTTCCGACCATTCGTGTTCCCAGCATAGCCAGAGGCTGCGGCATACCGGAGACGGACCGTAGGTGCACTGGGCGCGGTCCACCTCACACGGGTCTCCATTCGCAGGCTCCTCCTCAGGACACCCCTCGCCACAGTCCCGCATCGCGAAGTCCAACGACCACGCCTTGTCCTCGGTGCAAACCCATCGACTGCGGCAATCTGGGTCGGGGCCATACTTGCATACCAACGAAGAGTCGTCACAAGCTCCGCCCTCCTCAGGCTCCCGCCCGGGGCAGCCGTCCTCGTTGTCCACGGGATCGCCCATCGAGTCGATGCCATCGGAGTCCAGCTCCGTTTCCGCGCGCTGTACCTCGCGTTCAGCGGCTGGGGCGGGGCGCTCCTCTTCGCAGGCGAGGGCGAGCAGGAGCAACGAGCACGACAATCCTGTGAGACGCACGTTCGACAACATAGCGCAGAGTTGAATCCGTGTGGCATCTCGTTGTACGTGCTGGTCTGATTGAATAAAAGCGACGGCACACATCTCTCAGGTCGTGCAACCTCTTCGAGCGCAGCACGTTTGAGTCAACGCGGACTGGTTCGCTCGGACAAAGGTTTGAAATGACAAAACGATTCCCAGATGGATTTGAGTTCGGCACAGCTACTTCCGCCTATCAGATCGAGGGTGCGGTGGCGGATGGTGGCCGCGGTCCGTCGGTTTGGGACATGTTCTGCCAGAAGGACGGAGCGATCATCGGGGGCGACCACGGCGGTGTTGCATGCGATCACTACCACCGACGCGACGCGGATGTCGCTCTGCTGCGCGGCTTGGGAGTTGATGCCTACCGCTTCAGCATCAGTTGGCCGCGTGTGCTCCCTGACGGTGTGGGTAAAGTAAACGAAGAAGGGCTCGGCTTCTACGACCAACTAGTCGACCGGCTCTTGGAGGCAGGGATTACACCGTTTGCCACGCTCTTTCATTGGGACATGCCCTTGGCGCTCTACCATCGAGGGGGTTGGCTGAACCGTTCGATTGTCGATTGGTTCGGACAATACGCTCAAGTTGTCGTCGATAGGATCGGAGATCGCGTCCAACGCTGGGCGACCCTCAACGAGCCCCAGGTATTCATCGGGTTGGGGCACTACAACGGTAACCACGCGCCCGGCGTCAAATACTCCCTCGCTGAAATGCTGCTGTGTGGACATCACGCGTTGCTCGCGCACGGCAAGGCCACTTCGGTCCTGAGGGCTGCCTTGGGCGCCGGTGCAAAGATCGGCTACGCGCCGGTGGGATTTCCCAAAATACCAGCAACAGAAGAGCCTGCAGACGTCGCCGCGGCTCGCTCCTCGATGTACTCCGTGCCGACGGCCACTCAGTGGAACCTCACCTGGTGGACCGATCCCGTGGTCTTTGGTCACTACCCTGAAGATGGGCTGCGCCTCTTCGGTAAGGACTGTCCGAAGGTGTCTTCGGCAGATATGGAAGCGATCCATCAGCCGATCGACTTTCTCGGGCTCAACTTGTACCAGGGAGAGGTAATTCGTTCAGAGGCAGGGCGGGCTGTTTCGGTGCCGCACCCTGCAGGGGCTGCGCGCACTGGGTTCAATTGGCCGGTAACGCCCGCGGCCTTGTACTGGGGGCCACGTTTCGCGTTTGAGCGCTACAAGAAGCCGATTGCGGTGACCGAAAATGGTCTATCTCTGCGCGACTGGCCAGCGCTGGACGGGCGGGTTCACGACCCACAGCGCGTCGATTTCATCACCAGTCACCTGCGCCAGCTGTATCGCGCGAGCTCGGAGGGGGTGCCGGTTGAGGGCTACTACCACTGGTCTCTGCTGGACAACTTCGAGTGGGCCGATGGTTATCGTGAGCGGTTCGGCCTCATCTACGTGGACTATCAGAGTGGTGAACGCATCCCGAAAGACTCCTACTATTGGTACCGCCGGGTCATCGAGACTCGCGGAGAGGCGGCGCTTGGCGACGAAGCGCTCACCGCCTATCGATACGCGAGCACCGCCCGTTGAAGGTTACCGGCGTTTTGACTACGCTCAGGCCTTGGAGGTCGCCGAGCGTGCCCGGGTAGGTCGCGGCCAGGCGGACGATCGTGAATTTTCACTGTACTCACTGTAGCCAAGTCATTCCTGCTGCCGCTGTAGACACGACGCGTCAGATCGCCACCTGTGGTAGTTGTGGCCATCTCGTTGACCTGCAGCCTGCCATGTTGGCCCAGGTTGGCGGAAAAGACGGCGCGCCGTCCGAACACAAGCCGCGCATGAGAGCGCCCGTGCAACTGCCGCCGGGCCTGGCATTGCAGCAGGAAGAGTCCGCTTTTGCTGCGCTCGAGGGCACCCCGACGCTGCGAATCACGCGCCGCTGGCTTCGGGGCAAACACTACGTGCTGCTGGTCGTCTTTTGGGGGCTCGCGGCAGCGTTGGCGTACTACGTCAGCGGTCATGGCTGGAGTTGGGTCACGGGGTTTGCCGCGGTGGTCCTGACGAGCTGGCACTATCAGCTGCTGACCATGTTCTTGAACAGGACGGTCATCGTCGCAGGCGGTGGTCGACTGAAAGTCGATCACCGGCCGCTGCCCGCATTGGGGCTGTTTCCCCGTATCGACTTGGAGGTGGGCCAGCTGAAGCAACTCTATGCGGTCAAGCACGGACAGAACTACGCCGTCAAAGGCGAGTTGACCGATGGGAACAGCACAATGGTGGTGGCTCCTCTGGTCACGCCCGAGCAGGCTCTGTTCATCGAGCAGCAGCTGGAGCACGCGTTGGGTGTCGTCGACTTCGAAGTCGATGGGGAGCTAGCTCGGTCGATGCCGACGCAGCTTGCGAATGCGAGTGGCCCGAAGACTGGTAAGGCGGCGCTGGGGCTCTTGGCGCTCGCCCCTGTCGCAGTGGGGGCCGGCATCGTAGGGCTCGTGCTCACGATCATCGAGACGGAGGTCTCCGGAGCCCTGTCGGTTCAACGGGGGCAAGAGCGCTTCGAGTTCGTGCCCGTCGACTGCAGTTCGGGACAACCCTACGGTTTCTTTGGCGTCGACGTTCAGGATGCCGCCGGCCAAGTCGTGCGGCTGATCAACGATCCCGTGCGCGGACCGGTCGTGATGATCAAGCCTACCGGTCGTGAAACGCAACCGCTGTCCCTGGCTGACTGCGACGCTGCCGAAGTCGACATCGTGACGACCAACACCACGATCAATGACGTGCGCGCATTGGATGGCTCAGTCCGACTAGCCTGTCCCGGTATCGTCGCGAACATGACATTCGGCAACTGTCACTAGGAACGCTCCTGCCCGTGGGCGCCACAGGCGGCTGGACCTGGGGTTGCTCGAAGGGTAGTCCGCTCTTTCGCCGAGCGTGTATCGCGCGGGCCCCAGACGCGTCTTCGGTGTGGAGTTCCCACTCGGAGCGGCGTACGCTCGGGCGATGTCGCTGTGGGATACGAACGACGGGGCAGCGCAATCCTGCGGCCCAGCTTCGACCATTTCCCCGCAGGCAGTCCGGATCACGCCGTTGCGGCCGAGCTCCGTTCCTCCCCGCCCCAACGAACCTGTGGTGAGCGCGATCACAGACTTGCTGCTGGCCGCTGGACACGCCGACGGCGAGTTGTGCAGAAGGGAGCGAAAGGCTGTCCGTCGGCTAATTTGCGAGTTGCTCGGGGTCGAGGCAGCACCCGAATGGGTTCTGCACCGCATTGAGCACTTCGACCCGGGCCGTTTCGAGCTCTCGCGTGCGACCGTAGAGTTACGCTCCCTCTTGCCTGAAGAAAAACGGTTCGTTCTCGAGGCGGCTCGCAGAGTGTGCGACGCGAACAACGCCTATGACCTGGAAGAAGAGACCTTCCTTTCTGCTCTCGTGTTGGCCTTGGAGTGCACGCCGCAGGAAAACGACGATCTCATCGTCGATCAGTCGCCCTCGCTCGAAGGTTGGGGTAAGCGGGCGTTTGATATCGTCTTTGCGCTAACATTCCTCGTGTGTGCCTGGCCGCTCTTGTTGCTGCTGGCAGTGGCGGTCAAAGTGACGTCGCCTGGGCCCGCTCTGTTCAAGCAAAAGCGCTACGGCCGTCAGGGACGCGAGATACTGGTTTGGAAGTTTCGCACGATGCGGGTGATGGAGGAAGGGCTAGCCGTTCGCCAAGCCACCCGCGATGATCCCCGCGTCACCCCGCTGGGGGCGTTCATGCGTCGCACTTCACTCGATGAGCTGCCCCAGTTCGTCAACGTACTGTTTGGTGACATGTCCGTGGTGGGACCTCGCCCCCACGCCATCGCCCACAACCGCTTCTATAGGACCCAGATCCTCGAGTACATGCTCCGGCACAAGGTGAAGCCAGGTGTTACTGGATGGGCTCAGATAAACGGTTGGCGAGGGGAGACGGATACATTGGAGAAGATGATTCAGCGTGTCGCTTTCGACTTGGAATACATCCGCCGTCATTCCCTGTGGCTCGACGTGACGATAGTCTACAAGACCGTATTCGGCGGCAGCGCTCGTCAGAATGCGTACTGAAGTGAGCCGCTCGCTAGAGCCGTATCGTTGCGTCTTCTACTTCGCGAGGGGCCCGCCGAACGTTTCGTCGATGGCAATGAGGAGTTGTTCTGGCGTGGGGCGTGACTCGAAGTCTGGATCGACGTGCAGCCAGCGCACGGTGCCTTTTTCGTCAACCAGGAAGATGGACGGTACGGCAATGGTGTGATGCTGCTTTCCTGACCGCTGCTCCAGGTCGACTCCCTTGCCGGCGAGGCGTTGGAACGTGGCAGCGTCTACTTGGTTCGTCACGTTGAACGCACGGTGCAGCGAGAGGTCTGAATCGCTCAGCAACGTGAGCGGCGTATCGTGGTACTTCTTGCTCAGGGCAGAGTTGGAGGGACTATCGACGCTGATCGCGACGATGGCGACACGGCGCTCGTCGAACCGTTTGTAAGTTCGGGTTAGCTGTCGCAGCTGGTAATTGCAGAAAGGGCACCAGCCGCCGCGGTAGAACACCACGAGCGCGCGCTTGCCCTCGAGCAGCGTGCCGAGCTCGACTTCCTTGCCCTCCACAGTCATTGCTTTGCCCGAAGGAACGGGGCTCCCCTTGGCGATGCCAAGCCCTGCGGGCGCGATGCCGAGCTTCTCGGCTCGAGTGACTCGAGCCATCTTGACACGGCGTGTTGGAGCGGCGGACCCAAGGGGGGAGGGGGTACTTGCCGAGGTCGGTCCGGTCGCTGCGTTTGGCTCCTCGGTTCCCGCCGCTTGCGGTTTGGGGGAGGGCACTGGGTGTGCCTCTCGTTTGCTGCAGGCAGCCGCCAACGCAACCAAGGTGCCGAAAACAGCGAAACTCGAGGAGCGCATGGTGCGACCCATAGCGCGCAACGAGGCGCTTTGCATCACGTGGGGGGCCCACGCCCAGTCGTCTTGCCCGCCGGTCAAACCCTCAACGGCGCAGTGCCCGCGCGCACGCGTGGACCGGGCACCACCCAAGGCGCGCGAAGAAGCATCTCTCAATTGCGCGCACCGCTACAGCTTGCGGAACGACAACTGCGCGCACCTCTGCAGCTTGCGGAGGAACAATCGGCCGTGGTCGACTTCGATTTGGCGCTGCTGGCGGCAGCGACGCACGCGTCCTGAAGGCGACGCGCGCGTCATCGCCGACTGGCTTCGCGCTTGCGACGCTGAAGGGCGAACCGGACTCTGTGGTCTCGTGGGCCACGTGGTGGCCAAGACATTCGACCAGGAAGACCAACAACTGGTCACCCAGCGCCCGCTGCTCGCTCCGATCCTCGAGCAAGACGAAACCGTGTGCGAAATGCGACTGGCTCAATCGCAAGGTCCCGACAACGATCCCGCGACAGGTGACGAAGTCGAACCTGAAGACGAAGACTGCACTTGCGCTGGGCCTCGGAACCGAGAATACACGGTCGGCAAGTCCGTCGAGTTGACTCGGAGTCAAAAAGTCGTGGCCGCTGAGTCCGTCGAGTTGCCTCGGGGTCAAGATTGTGTGGCTGTCAAGCCTCAGCTGTCGACCCGGAGTCAAACATCGAGGCGACGTGGCGATGCGAGAAAATCCGCCGTGCCACGGCCGCTCGGCGTCGTGGGCGCAACTTAGTCGCGCCAAAGGCGCGCCCAGAAACACTGATACAGAGCGCACACTTCGCGGAACTAGCTGGCGCAGCCACCACCATCACCCCCTTCGGGGGTGGTGGCGGAGCCAGCGCTCGGCGTCGTGGGCGCAACTTGGTCGCGCCAAAGGCGCGCCAAAGAAACAGCCCCAATTGCGCACACTTGCTGGGGCTTCGGCGGAGCCGCCGCCCTCACCCCTTCGGGGTGGCGGCGCAGCCGAAGCTGCAGTGGGCGCAACTGGATTTGAACCAGTGACTTCAACCGTGTGAAGGTTGCACTCTACCGCTGAGTTATGCGCCCGTGCCGGGAACCCGGCGAAAAGGAACCGAGGGTTTAGCCCGCGATTGCAGCCCCCGCAATGGGTCTGTGGATGCTATGAGGCACCACGATGGATTCCGGCGCGACAGCGGGCCAAGGGGCCGCCAAGAGAGAGCGAAAAATTAAGCGAGATCACATGCTTGGGTTGTTGATCGTGGGAGCGGCCTTCGCCCTGGGCGTGCTGATCTCCCGCGATTCTCACGAACGCTCAGAACCTGAATTCAGCCAGGAACCAGCCCCGCCCACCACCGAAGGCCTCGTGGGGTTTCCGAACTCGGTGGATGTCTTGCAGGGGCTGGAGATGGCGCGGGCCCTCACTCCTCGAGAGCACCTGGTCCGGATTCATGCGCTGGGAGTGCGTGCCAATGGCCACGTCGACCTGACCCAAGCAGGTGCCCGAGTTCGCTACTTATTTCAGAGCGAAAAGGGGCAAGGGCCTCAATCGCAGCGCCCTCCAGGCACCCTCGCGCGACGTCACTACTGCGGTCAGCAGGCGGTCGACATCTCCAGTGTTGGAATTGGCGCTCAGCGCGATCGCCCTGCGACCGACTGCGAGCCGGAGTTTCGCTCAGTGCCGACTCCGACCTGCGGTCCCGAGCAGCTCTGGCAAGTAGCGAAGCAGAAGGGGGCGGGCGAACGTCAGCGGGCCAAGGTCGAGTACATCCCCGGTCCCAATGGCCCGGTCTGGAACTTCCGCATCGAAGGAACGGACGTGGACTTCACCACAGGTCCCGACTGCACGACCCTCGTCGACTAGGACGAAGTCAGGTTTCTTCAGCGCCAACGTTCGCCAGGCGCCGCAGGCGTCGCCAGAGTTTTTCCCAGGTTGGATTTAGGTTAACGCTTGCCCCGTGCGCCTCGATGGGCGAGTTCTTGCGGAGTGCTTCCACTGCGAGTTTGCGTTGGTTGGCTGGCAGCTTGTCGAGCTTCGTCCCAACGATGACAGTGCGCACCGGCATGCGGCTGGTGCGCGGTTCGCTAGCGAGCATTTGAAGCAGCGCTTCGTCGTCAGCCTCCAGGCCGCGGCGAACATCGACAAGTGCCGCAACGACGGCCAGCGTCGGGCGTTCGAGGAGATATCCTTCGATGAGTTCCGCCCAGGCGTTCTTTTCAGCTTTCGAGCGTTGGGCGTAGCCGTAACCTGGTAGGTCGACCAACGTGACGACCGCGCCGTCCGCCGACCGTGTCTCGAAGAAGGAGATCTGTCGGGTGCAGCCAGGGGTGGAGCTGGTTCGCACCAAATTGCGCCGCCCGCACAAGGCATTCATCAGGCTGCTCTTGCCAACGTTCGAGCGTCCGGCGAAGGCGATTTCCACCCCGGTGGGGGGCGGCAGCTGGTCACTGGTCGTCGCTCCAGCAGCGAATTCGGCGCTGACGATGCGTAAGGGGTCGAGGGTCGGGGCACTCATGAGTCGATGGCGGTGTTCTGCAACTATCGCTGCGCTAGCGAGGAACCTGCCTCTATCATGCTGGCGGCCGTCGTGCTTGCCAGAACGCGGCGAATGGGGTCAGCGAGACAACCGCCGCTTCAATGGGCCGACAATCGTCGCGACTTCCTCGGAGCGCAGTACCACGGCAGCCGTCAGGTACACGAACCCAAACGCTGTGCAGCCCAAGATCCCCGGCAGGAGCTTCCGCAGTGTGCCGTCGGGCGCCCAAGAGGTGGCCGCGGCGGCCAACCAACGGGAGCACACCGCGGCGACGAGTGCTGCGCTCAACACCTTGAGCACGCTCCGCCCGGTGCGCCCCAACTGCAGACCCCCCAGCCGTCGACGCAGATAGAACGCCAACAGAATGGCCTGTGCAGCGCTGGAGATGCTCACCGCCCAGCTGATGCCGACGTGACCCAGGACCGATTGCAGCGACAGCGCTGCGACGACGAACACGGCGAAGTCCAGAGCGGCGATCACGACTGGCGTCCGAGTATCCCCCAGGGCATAGAACACGATCACGAGCTGGCGCACCGCCGCCACGGCCCAAATGCCCGCTCCCTGCGCAAGCAGCGCGCGTGAGGTCTCGCGGGACGACTCGGCATCGAAGTGCCCGCGCTCGAACACCAGAGCGACGAGGGGGTTCGCTAGCGCGACGTACATTGCCGTTGCTGGAATCGCCACGAAGAGGGCTAGACGCAGCCCGTGCCCGAACGTGCGCAAGAGCTCCTGCTTGTCGTTGGTTGCAGCTAGCAGCGCGAGGCTCGGCAACGTCGCTGCCTGGACGGCCATGACAAAGATGCCCTGGGGGAAGTCGCAGAGTCGCTGAGCGAAGACGAAGTAGCTCATCGAACCCATGTCTTGTCGACTCAGGAGCTGCCGCGCCACCAACATATCCACGTAGTAGACGCCGAAGCCGACCAGTACTGGAGCCATTCGGCGCAGTACGACACGCACGTGTTGGTCGCGAAGATCTAGCTTCGGCAATCTAAGGTAGCCGATCTTACCGAGGCTCGGCCACTGGGCGATCACCTGCAGCATGCCTCCAAACAGAACACCAATGCACAGGGCAATGAGCGGATCGATACCCTGTGCTGCGAGCCACGTTGGGAGCGCCAACGCTGCAGCGATGAACGCGATGTTCAACAGCGCAGGTGCAAAAGAGGTCACGACGAAGCGGTTGTGAGTGTTGAGCGCAGCCACGCCGAGGGCTGCCGTGCCCATGAAGAAGATGTATGGGAAGACCCAGCGTGCGGTCGCTACCGTTCGTTCGTACTGACCTGGTGTTTGACGGTAACCCCCAGCAAATAAGTCAACGAGCCACGGTGCGAAGACGACGCCGGCGACCGACACGACCGCGAGCACCAACATCGATAGGCCGCGCAAGGAGCGAAAGAAGTCCTGAGCCCGCTCCTCCCCGTGCTTTTGACGCACCTCCGTCAGCACGGGCAGGACCCCGTTCTGCACGGCTCCCTCGGCCAGGAGCTGCCGCAGCACGTTCGGGAGTAGGAACGCCGCGAAAAAAGCGTCGGTCGCCGCGCGTGTGAACATGGCCGCCAGCACCTGCTCTCGAATCAACCCGAGCAGGCGGCTAAAAAGTGTCCCAGCAGCCACGATCGCTGCGCGGCCCGTGATGCGACGTCGTTCGCGGTGACCTCGGTCGGTCTCGCCGTCGTCGCCGGTGCCCGGCTGGGCCCCCGCTTGGCTCTCTGATGTGCCGGCCGTCGTGTCGTGGGTCTCGACAGTGGCCGTGGTCGCCTGTTTGTCAGCGGCGGGGTCTTCCGTCACGAAAACACTCTACACGGCGCGAAGCGTTCGGCCCAACTCCGTTCGCGGCGTCCCTTACGAGATGTCGGCGTGAGCTCCCAGGGCGACTTCTACCAGCCGAAGCGCGACCTCCGCGTCGTCAGTCTGCAACACCTGCATGGTGCCTCGACTGGCTGCGGAAAAGCGCGCGCGCTGCTCACCCTCCAGGCGTACTCGTCCGCCGCCGCAGGCCGAGCAGATCAGGCCGCCGCGCGCCGCATCCACAAACGCTGGGCGGGTTGGCGGACAGGGCCTCCCGCAGCGGATGCAACTGTCGAACTCGATCCCCCAACCCCAGGCATCGAGCAGAGTCAATCCCGCTTCGGCGAGGGGCACTGACGTATCAGTCGCAAGCGCTGTGTCCAATTGGTCCAACAGGCGGCTGATCACTTGCCACACAAGGGGGTCGGGGGCGTGATCCATAGCGCCCTTCCGAAGCCAACCGAGGGCACGCCCGGCGGCTTCCAAACGAGGCAACGATGTCGTCAAGTGGAAGCGTGGAGTCTCGACCGTGGCGCTCTGAAGTTGGTAGTTGTC
Source organism: Polyangiaceae bacterium (assembly GCA_050298815.1). GTDB lineage: Bacteria > Myxococcota_A > Polyangia > Polyangiales > Polyangiaceae > SZUA-265. Next base: position 69,153 of record JBNKUV010000055.1, on the reverse strand, counting down.
ATTGCGCGTTTTCGCTAACTCGATGCTCAGGGTATGCATCGGTTCCAACGCGCCGCCGAATCTCTTCTGGCTGCGCTGAGCTCCGCGAGCACCCGCGGTGACGCGCCCCAGGTCTTTGGTGAACAAGACGAGTAGGGCGTCGCTTTCTCGCAACACGGTCTTTCTGAGCAGCAATGCGGAAGTGCGAAGCAAGCTCGCTGCCCCCGACTAACTTGCCGAAGCAAGTGATCGTTTGCCTTGCGCGTCGTCATGCGAGCGGTCGCTGTACGACGTGGGAGCGACGACAGCGAGCGACGGTGGCGCCCCCCAAACATCGAAAGACAGCTCCTGCGGCTTGTCGTGGCCGCGGGGCTTGAGGACGATACTCAGGGCCAGAGCGAACAAGAACAGCAACAACACGAAGGCAATGGCGAAGCCAAATCGGCCTCCCCGGGCTGGTTTCGACGGGCTGGACAGAGGGAGCGGAGTGACCCACGCGACGCGACGGCTGGCGGTGTATCGTGCCAACACGTCGTCAGGCGAGAGCCCCACCGCTTGAGCGTACGAGCGTAGGAAACCTCGAACAAACACCTCTCCAGGCAGTTCGTCGAATTGATCGGCCTCGATGCGTTCCACGGAGTGAGCCGGCACGCGCGTTGCGCGCGAGATTTCTTCGACGCTCATCCGCTTCTCCTCGCGGTGGCGGCGCAAATAACTTCCGACTGACTCCATGGGGCTCATTGCTGCAGACTGATCAACAGGGCGTTGCATTCTCTGCCACTCGGTGTGGACTTATCAAGGTGAACGCACGCTTCTAGATCTTTGCGTGCATCGTCCTGTCGGCCGAGCTGAAGCGCCGTTTTTGCCCGATGGACGTAAGCAACCTGCAGCGCACGGCATCGTGGATGATCGACTTCGACCGCACGGGTGTAAGCCGCCATCGCTCCATCGAAGTCTTTCTTTCGTTCATACGCGAGCCCTAGTCGGTAGTGACCGACGCAGAAGCTCGGTTGGACAGCGGTGCTTCGCAGTAGGGCCTCGATGGCCTTGTCGATCTGCCCGGACTCGAGGTATGCCCAGCCTAGATTTCCCCAAGCATTTTCAGGGGTTTGGTACAGTATGTCCTGGCTCAGCTCGGATAGAACCTGCACCGCCTCAGCGTACTTCTTGCTGTGGATCAGAACGACCCCGAGGGTGTTTTTCGCCTCTCTGAATTCGTCGTTGATGTCGAGCGCTGCGCGCGCAAACCGCTCCGCCTCGTCGAGACGACACTCGTTGTCGTCGCGGTTGCAGAAGTCCAAGTAGATGAGCGCCACCAGATGAGTCGCCTCAGCGTTGTCCTCATCCAACTCGACGGCCTCGAGGGCGTGTTCCAAGGCTTGTCGAGGTTGCCCTTGGCGTAACCACAGGTCCGTTGCTAGGTCGTACTCCGCCATACTGCGCGCGGTGTCGCTCTGGCCGGCGTTTTTGCTCTCTTCTGCGGAAGAACAGCCAACGAGCGCCGCCAGACACACGCTAGACAGCTGAAGGACGATTGCTACACGTTTGATTTTTTGATTGCTGATCCAACGACTCATCGACGAACTCCGCCGAGGATCTCTTCGCCCGTTTCGAGCAGCCCGTACAACTCTTGTAGGGCTTCCAGGTCTGGGATTTCCAAGGACTCTTCGGAAATTCGGAGGTAATCGTTGTCGTGAAGTTGTTGTACCGCGCGTTTGACGGCATCGACGTCGAGGCCGACGCGCGACGACAGCTCCAGGGGAGACAAGCGCAAGACCCGCGCACCCTCCCTGGCACCGCCCAAAGCTTGCGCGGAGCGGACCAACGCCAGGATGACGCGCGCCTGGGAGTCGCGTAACATACTGATCTGCATGCGTTCTTCGGCCTCGCTGGCCCGAAGAGCGAGGCGTTCGACCAGGCGAGCGCCGGTCTTTGGAGAGTCGGCCAGGAGCTGCTCTAGGGAGTCGTTGTCGAAGGCGACTGCCAAGACTTGCGTCAGTGAAATCGCTGTCGCCGTGCGCTTCGTGTCGGGCAGCAGGGCCTCTTGCCCGAAGAGTTCTCCGGTGCCCAGAACCTGCAGACCTCGCTCGGCTCCGCCGATGCGTTTGAAGATACGGACTCTTCCTTCGTCGATGAAGTAAGCTCGGTCCGCGGTGTCCCCGTCGCGATAGATCACCTCGCCGGCTTCGAAACGGTGCTCGTGACCCTGCAAATTCCCTGCGCTGTCCGCGGCTTGCGGGTTCGATGCCATGGCAGTCATCGTAGCCTTGCTAGGATGTGTGCGCCAAGTCCGTTGGGAGCACGATTGTCGCGCAGCCCGCCAGCGTCAGCAGATGGGGTTGGGGGGTAGGTCGGGCAGCTTCGCATCCGCGTCCCGCAGATAGAGTGGGGCGAGCTCGGTGGAGCTCAGGCCCAGCTCCGCCAATTCAGCAACCCGTCGCGCTTCGGGGTGGTCCGCGCTTTCGTCTCCCAGCATCCACGTCGACGGGAGCAACTGCCGGGCGGCCTGACCCGCAATCAGGCAGGTCCTGCCGTCGAGCAGCTGTCGGAGCGTCGATTCCAGCCCCTCCTTCGCCAGCACACGCGGCTCCATCAGGCACCGGTGCTGAGCATCGAACGCCGCGAAAAAACACTCATTTCTTCTGGCGTCTAGCAGTGAGCCGTAGAGCTCCGCTTCTGGCACCCTCGGCAAGCCCGCAGCGAGCGTCCGCAGCGAGCCGACTCCGACGGCTTCGATGCCCAGTCCCGCCGCCAGGCCCTGCGCGAGGGCGATGCCGACACGAAGACCTGTGAAAGAACCAGGACCCAACCCTACCGCGATCCGTAGCAGCTCAGCCCGATCGACCCCCGCGCTGCCCAGGAGTTCGTCGATCAATGGCAGCAGCTGCTCGGCGTGGGCATTGGGCTTGTCCTGAACCCGCTCCGCAAGCAGGCGGCTGCCATCACACACGGCGACAGAGCCGCGAGGGGCTGAGGTTTCAATCGAAAGGGTCAGCACGATTCTTGTAGGGTGGGTGTTTGGCCCTGCCGTGGTTCCATACCGCTTGCGTCCTGCTGCAGTGAAGGCAGCAGGACGCCTCAAATGGTCGGAGCGAAAGGATTCGAACCTTCGACCCCTTGACCCCCAGTCAAGTGCGCTACCAGACTGCGCTACGCTCCGTACCAGCTCGCGATTACCCCGCGAGTCTGGGGTCCGCGGAAGTTACTCGGTCGGACGGCGATTGCAAGCATCGCTAGACTTGGGCGGTTCGAGACGTCCGGTCGGTCTGCCACCCACACCCGACCGCCGTCCTCACGCCGGCGCTGGACGGACCGACGGCGAAGTCTCGTCCTGCTCTTCTTCTTCGTCGTCTTGGGAGTCCGGCGGGGGGCGGGTGGAGGGCTTTCGTCGGGGCTCTTCCTCGTCGTCACCAGCCACCTCGGTTGCCTGAAGTGGCTCCTCGATGGGCACGGTAAGCATCCGCTGCGCCCGAAGGTGCATGAAGTGCATGGCAGTGAACGCGCCAATCCAGAGCGGCAGAAACAACGCGATGATGCGCTCGTTATGCTGCTCCATGAATGGCATGAACTTGGCGACGAGACCGGCGGCCGACGCTGCTAAGCCTGCCATCGTGACCCGATGTGCGAGGCGAACGGGGCGCAGGTGGCCGCGGTGGATACCCCACGCGCAGCCGACCAGGATGATCGCCCACGGCGCACACTGCAGGATATTTTCGTTGTGGTACGTCACCTCGTGGTTGGTGAAGGCCCACAGCGAGCCGAAGAGGAGCCCCAAGACACCCGCAACCAGGCCAAAAATGCCTAGAATGAGTGCCAGCAAGGTGCGAGCCGACTGTTTGCGCCGATGGTGGGCTTCCCAGCCCAAGAAGGCCATGAGCGCACCGCCAGCCACACCCCCCTGGAAGAATCCCAACGTGCGGTCAGGAGGAGTGCGTAGCACTTGAGGGCGGCCCCGCGAAACGTAGTGCACCGTCCTCTTCTTCACGGCGGTGTTGTTGCCGTGGACTCCGCTGAACACGAGCCCGCCGAGCGCTTCCTCCACCTTCTCAGGCAAGAACATCTCACTCCAGCGAGTTTCGGGTTGGTCGATGTACGGCCCCATGGCGATATCCAGCCCGACGTAAAGCCAGAAGTCGTCCGCGACGAGGCGCAGAGTGTGCTCGCGCAGTGTCAGCTGGGACTTGGCCTGAGTGCGCTTGCTCAAGTTACCGCTGAACGCGTCATCGATGACATCCCTCACTCGGGTGGAGCAATTGTCACGGTAATAGTCGTAGAGATAAAACCGGTTCTCCGGCAGTGCGTTGATCCGCAGTTTCTCCGCGATGTTCCAAGCGTTGGGTCGCCCAACGTTCAGCTCCTGCTCGACCACATCTCGGTTCGCACGCACGTAGTGAGCCAGCACGCGGTCGAAAGTGGCGACGCTCAGCCAGTAGCGGAACTTACCCGTCAAGAAGTCCAGGATGAGCGTGGGATTGTCGAACTGGAAAGTGCCGAAATTATAGACTAAATCGGGGCCATTTTTTGGGTACTTCACCCGCACGGCGTTGTGCCCGAACTTCAAGAAAGCGGCATCACCGGGTCCGAAGGTGAGCACGCTGATTTGCGGCGCAGGTTCAAACCAGACGCGGTTCTCAGGTGGCGGCTGCATGAACTGAGCCCGAACTGCCGGCGCCCAGCCGCACAGGACGCAGACGACCAGAATCGTAGGCAAGAAGCGCATCACCAAAAGTCGAGTTGAGTAGCGGTGGGGCATCGTTTTGCCGGGGGAAAGAGCGTCCGTGGGATACCCTGCCCGGCCCTAGCGGACCAGAGCGCCAGCACCCATCCAGAAAGAACCACCGCGGCACGAGACGGATTCCGACCGTCTGGTCGGTCATGGCTTGCGCGAGCCATGTGGATCGGGGTCCGCGTCCTTCAGATCAGCTATGCCAATCCAACTGGCCGTCAACATGCAGCGCGATAGGAGCGAGCCCCCCAGCGAACTGGCGTCGGCCCCCCGGGTCAGTTCTTCGGTGAAGCTGATCGGCTTCCGCGGAACCGATGCCGAGCTACTAGAGCGGTTGCACCGGGACGGCGACGGCGCGGCTGGTTTGCTCCATGACCGCTTCGCGAGTGAGGTGAACGGACTGGTGTGGAGGTTGCTAGGGCCCGACCAGGACCACGATGACATCGTGCAGGTCGTCTTCTGTCGCCTGTTGCAGCATGTTGGCAAAGTGCGGGAGGCGGAGAGGCTAGGAAGCTGGGTTCGTTCGGTGACCGTCAACGCGGTCTACTCTGAGCTGCGGAAGCGCGGCGTGCGGCGGCTGTTCTTTGCTCGTGAAATCCGCAAGCCAGAGCAGTTCGTGGACGCACCGGCCACGATGGAGAGTCGGGACTTGTTAGCTCGGGTCTACACTGAGCTCGACCGGATGCCGGCCAACGAGCGCATGGCCTTTTCATTGCGTTACATCGAGGGCAAGCAGCTAGCTGATGTCGCAGAATTGTGCGGATGTTCACTGGCCACAGTGAAACGCAGAGTGGCGCGCGCTGAAAGTCGCGTGGAGCATTTGAGGCAAGCGTTCGAGGAGCTGTCGTCATGAGTGAACGGCTGAATCCCGGGCTGCGAACAGGTTCGTTCGAGCGTCTGGGTGAACATGTCAAGGATGCGCTCGGCATGGGGCCAGACGAGCAACGGATGCTGGCGCAGCGTGCTCGCCTCGTGGAGGTCATGACTCAGGGGGGCGCTGCAAGCGGTTCGCGGGCGCGGTTGCCGCGGAGCATACGGTCTTTCTTCAGTGTACGAGGCGTCGGATTGGTCGCGACGCTGGCGTGTGTCGTCGTCGTTTCGTGGAGCGTGTTTGGGCCAAGAACCCAGAGCTCGAACGGGCTCGCCGTTCAGTTGGATGGCGAGCCGCTGGTTGGTGATTCCTGGGTGACGGCCAAGGCGAGTCCGCGAGAGCTGCGTTTCTCCGACGATAGTCGGATTTCGCTGCAGTCCAACGCACGAGCACGGATTGCCAGCGTCGACGAGCGGGGTCTTCGAATGATGCTCGAGTCGGGTCGGGTCGAGGCGTCCATCACGGAGGGTGGCCCATACACCTGGTCAATCGCAGCCGGACCGTATCAAGTTGTCGTCTTGGGGACGGTATTCCGGGTCGACTGGTCACCGGAGCGGCATGAGCTATCAGTTGAAGTGGCCCGCGGCAAAGTCCGAGTGACTGATGCCGAAAACGAAGAGGTCGAGCGAGTGCTGGTCGCGGGAGATAGCCTGAGGATGACACGCACTGAGGCCGGGCTCCCATCCCCCATCGATTCCTCGACAGAAGTGCCGACGCTGAGCCCCGAACCGCGGGCGCCGGTCGTGCCCATAGAAAGTGATTCGAAGGAAGAGCCACCGAGTCCGACGCTGAGAGCACCACGCCCGGTCGCTCCGATCGTTGGCACAGCCACGGGCAAAGGGGAGAAGTCTTCTCTTTCTAGCCCGCGTGAACCTGTCGCACCTGCTGGTAGTCTACCGGTTCAGTCGGGCGGTGAGGATTGGCGCGAACTGGCCAAAGCTGGACGCTACGATGAGGCCCTCACGTCGGCGCGGCAGGGTGATGTGGACGCTCTGATACAAACGGCTTCGCCGTCGGACCTTCTGCTGCTGGCCGACAGCGCACGGCTGAGTGGGGCTACGAAGTTGGCAAGTCGTTGCTTGCTGGCAATCCGCGAGCGATTCCCGTCTCACGCGAACGCGAGCATGGCGGCCTTCTCTTTGGGGCGTCTGGCGGCGGAGGGGCAAGGTAACCCACGGGCAGCGATCAAGTGGTTCAAGACGTACTTACGGAATGCTCCCTCAGGTAGCCTGGCTGAGGCAGCGCGCGGGCGTGTCCTGCTATCGTACATGAAACTAGGCGAAGTTGCTCAGGCTGAGCAGGCAGCCAGAATCTACCTGAGGCTTCATCCCAGCGGGCGCCATGCTAGTGTGGCGAGGTCCCTGCTGGATGATTGATGCTTCGAGGTCCGCTGCTCTCAAGCCTGCTCGCGTTGGCGTGCGTGCTGACGCTTGTCCTGCCTGCACGGGCGGCGCAGCCAAGCGTCGTGTTGGTGCCGACTGAGGGGGCGAAGTCTTGGATTGCGGCGGAGCGTCGACTGTCCGCTGAGTTGAGCGCGGCAGGCCTGCGGGTACTGCGAATTCCACCGACGGATCGGGCGGATCTCGAACTGCCGCGGCACGCGACTGCCTTTGGCGCTGTTGGAGCAGTGCAGGTCTTGCGCGACGGCGAGTTTGGCGTCATTCGCGTTTGGCTCGAGCGCGACGAGTCCCGAGGGGCAGGCTACCGTCACATTCGCATCAACTTGCGCGGCCCGGAGGTCGTCAGCCACGCGGTGTTGCCAGTGGTGGAGCTGTTGTTCATTCGTTCGATTGACGTGCCGAAAGTTACGACATCCAAGACCGCGCACCCGACACCGGCAAGCCGAAGCAAGGCGCCCGGCAAGCGCCAGTTGGGGGCCCCGGTCTGGGGTCCGCCGATCCGATACCACGTGCGCTCAGACATGAAGTACGCGGGGCGCTTGGGGCTCGGTCCCTGGTTCTCGGGGGCAGGGACGACACCCGCGATCAACGTTGGCCTGGGCGTGCGGGCCCACTGGTTTGAGCTTTGGTCATTCGAGCCGGAAGCAGTCGTGCATTTCGTGGCTCATGGCGTCGAAGTGGGGGGCGGGGTCGGGAGTCTGCCGCTGGTCGGGTTCAGGGCCCATTGGCTGTTCGAGCCTTGGCCGAAGTCGAGTGTCTCCTTGGGTATCGGACCCGGTGTGGGTGTTGTGCTAATGCGATTGGAGCACCCGAGCTATCAGGCAGACTCGCAATGGGCACACCTCTTGTCGGGTCGAGTGGAGCTTGCGTCAGCGCTTGCGCCCTACGTGGATGTGCTGTTCCTGGCCACGCTGTCGTACGATTGGGCGCGTACGGTCAGCTACAGCGAGCGCACAACCGACGCGCGCATGTTCCAACCGTCGTTGGACGCGCAGCTTGCTTTGGACTGGCATTGGCAGTAGCAGTCCGCGCGGCGGAACCCCCCGCCAGTGCACTCCGGCCAGCGTCCAAGTTACCTCTGCAAACACCGGCGGGCGCGGGTCAGCCCGTCGTACCCAGACCTGTCGCGATGCCTTCGATGCTCGAGACGATTGCACGCTCGTAGAGCTCCAGGATTTCTTGCGGCGCATTCTCTGCCGCGCGTTTGCGGTAGTCGCGCAACAGCTCCACCTGAATGTAGTTTAGTGGATCCAAGTACGGCTCCTTCAAACTGATGGAGTGTTCGAGGTTCTCGTCCTCTTTTCGCCCGAGTAGGGCGTGGCCTGTGATGGCTTCAAGTTCGCGCACCGTGGTGTGGTATTCGGAGCGAATCAGCTTGAGTACCTTTTCGGCGGATTCGACATCCGCAGCCAGGCCATGTACGTAGTAGCGGGCGATATCGAGGTCGGTGTGCCGCAACGCCGTCTCGCAGTTGCCGACGACTGAGCGGAAGAATGGCCACTGCTCGTACATCTCCTTCAGCTGCAGCACCGTCGCTTTGGGGTCGTCACTGCCCTGAACGAGGGCTTCCAGGGCGGCACCAAACCCGTACCACGCGGGCACCATCTGGCGGCTCTGCACCCAGCGGAAGACCCAAGGGATGGCGCGTAGATCCTCCACGCGCTTCGGCATCTCTTGCTGTTGGGGGCGCGATCCGATCTTCACCAGTTCGACCTCTTTGGGGGTCACTTGTTCGAAGTAGGAGATGAAGTCCGGATGGTGAATCATCGTGCGGTAGCTCTCTTGAGAAAGCTCCGCGAGTTGTGTAGCCACATCGTGCCAACGTGACGGTTCAGTGCGACCTTCGCGCAATCGCTTTGACCATTGAGCACCGATCAAGTTGGCGAAGTGGGCGACAGCATCGTCCGCCAACGCGTAGTGGCGGGCGAGTACTTCGCCTTGCTCAGTGAGCGCTTGCTCGTGTTCGGAGGCCCCTGCGGGCAGGGCCATGATGGCGCGGTGGGTAGGGCCACCCCCGCGACCGATGCTTCCACCACGGCCGTAGAAGAAGCGAAGCTTGACGTCATGCTTCTTTGCGACCTCCAATAAGCGCACTTGCGCGCGATAGATTTCCCAGTTGCTCGAGAAGTAGCCGCCATCCTTGGTGCTGTCGGAATAGCCGAGCATGATCGTCTGCAGTCGATTGCATGCCTCCAACTGAGCTTGGTACGCGGGATTTTCGAAGGTTTCGGCCATGATGTCCGGGGCCGCCTGCAGGTCTGCGATGGTCTCGAAGAGGGGCACCAGCTCCAGCTTGCTGATGGGACTGCCAGCCTCGTCGAACTCGAACAAGCCTTGGGCCTTGAGCAGCAGGAGCGCCGCCACGAGCTGCGTCGAGTCGCTCGACATCGTCAAGACCAGATTGCGCACCGCCGGCATGCCCAGGTTGCGCTGGGCGCGTCGCGCGATGTTCAGCATGCTGAAGAGTCGCCGCACTTCGGGTTGAGAGAACCCAGCGGGCAATGGGTCGAACTCGGCGAAGAGTGGCGCGAACTGCTCATTTCGTTCCAACACCCGCTCCGTGAACAGGCGGCACAAGTCACCGCTTCCCAGGCCCTGAGTGTCCGTCCGCGATTCTTCCAGTACCGCACACGCGGAGGTCATGACGACCGCCGAGTGTTCGCGCAGGTCCATGCTGGATCCATGGAAACCGTAGAGGCGCACTTTGCGCCGGAAGTGGTCCAAGTCCAAACCGCGTGAGCGGTGATAGCCATCTTTCTCGAGGCTCTTGTCCACCAGGGCGATGTCTTGAAGTAGCCGCTCTGGCCCTTCGTAGCAGAACGTCGGGCGCGCCGCGCTGGAGTCCAACAAAGGGGCAGCGATTGTGGCGTCCAGTCGTCGTGCCATCAGGCTCAACTTGAGGCGATAGGGTTCGGTCCTGCGCCGTCTCATCAATGGGGCTAGCTCGGTACCGTAGGCTGCCGCCTCTTCCAGATCCTGATCGATGCTGCGCTGGAGGTCTTCCGACAGCGGCGCCCGAAACGCAGCATGGCTGAAGCGTGGTGCCAATGCCCGCAGGTCCTCTGCATACCGCCGGAGTACGGCGTGGTGTTGCTTGCGCAGCGCTTCGGCGAAAACCTCGGGCGTCGTGTCAGGGTTGTTCGCCATGTCACTCCCCACCCAACTGCCAAGCGCGACTCGCGGGATTTCGGGGTTCGGTAGCGTGCGCCCGGATCGATAACGATAGGAGCGCTCGAGATCCCGATGGAAATCGGCGAGCGTCTCGTAGATGGTCCGACTGAAGAACGTGATGGTGTGATCGATGTCGTCGGAAAGCTTTGGCTTCTCTCCCCGCGAAAATTGGGTGGCCCACAGGACTTCGATCTTCTCTGCCAGGCGTTGCAGTAGGTCTACCTGTTGGAGCAGCGTCTCGGTGCGCGGATCCCTCAGCTGCTTCAGCAGATCGTAGATCTCTCGCTGATGCGACAAGATGCGGTGGCGCAGGATCTTCGTTGGGTGAGCGGTGGCCACCAAGCGAACACCTGGGTGCGAGACGTCCGGCAAACGGTCGGCGCCATGTTGTTTGGCGAGCTCTGCCAACACGCGGTCGATGTTGCGGACCCGGTTTTGGTGGTGGACGCCTTCGGCAAGTTTGCACAGTGCGAGAAACGTCTGAAAAGCGTTCGCCCAGTCACCCAACCACGCGACGGCTTCCGTCGCGCTCTTACCCGCTAGCGCGCGGTCGATGATATCCGCCAACTCTCGCCAATTCGGACCTCCAGGTTCTTGGCGCGCGAGCTTCGCGACCTGTCTGAGCTCTTCGACGCTGCGATAGAATTCGTCACCGGCATGCTCACGGAGAACCAACCCGAGCAGTGATCCCAGCAGGCGAACATCCTCGCCGAGCAGATCGCTGTCGTCCGGTGGATCGGCGCTCGGGGCAGACGCGGCTCGCCTGGCCCGGTCCACCGACGGTAGTTGGGCGCGTATGGCTTGAGTGAGGCGCTCGTGGGAAAGCGCTTTAGCCTGGCGTTGCTCTTCTGTGCCCGCCAGAAGCGATTCCAGCGACCATTGGGACTCGGAAACCGGCGGTGCTTCCGACGATGGCCCGGTTGACATCGTTACGCGCCTCGTCACAGCGCATGGTTTACGGGATGTTCGGGGCAGAGACCAAGGGCAATCCCAGGGCGTGTGTCGTCTGGGCGGCCGGGTCTGGCGTTGGGGACGACGCCTCTGGGTTGTTTAGAACTCCACGCTGGGAGCGGTGAACAGCAACACGGCGCCGGCTCCGCCAAACACGGCAGCCCCTGCCCAGGCGATGTTCGACCGGGTCTGGTTGGCCACGGCGTCGTTTCGCGCCCGATTCCGGTAGCTATTGGGCCTGGAAGTGTTGTTGAACTGGTCCTTGTCGGACAGCGCTTCCGTGCCGAAGTAGATGGCGACGCCTGTGGCGACAGCACCTACACCGATGCCAACCCATCCCCAAGTCTGCTGCCACGAATCGGTGCCATCGGGCGGTTGCTTTGGCGGCGGGGCAGGGGGCGCAGGGGGTCGTTGGGCGGCGGGGGGTTGTGGTGGAGGTTGCGGTTCCGTCAGCTCGATGCGAAGCGTGTCGCCCGCGGTCACTGTGATCGGGGTCTGGGTACTCTGCCCGGACTCGGTTTCCAACAACACCCGATAGGTACCTGGCTTGAGGTAGAAGCGCGCGGGGACTGGCTCTTGCGACTTGTGCGCCACGCTGATCAGTCCCCCCACGGGCTTTGAAATCTGGATGAACCCCAGCTGGCTGCTCAATGCTTCCAGCCGTCGTTCCGCCTGCAGGGCCTGCTCCTCGACCAAGCCCCCGCGACCGAGGGCCAACATGTAGCCATCTGCCGCCCGCTCGCGAGCTCCTGCCTGCTCCCACGAAACCGCCGCGTTGTAGACGACGCTGGCGTGGGGTGCCTTGGCGTCTGCTGCCTCGAACAATCGTGCAGCTTCCTCGTAGCGGCCGTCGACGAACGCCTGCTCGGCCTGTTGAAACAGCTGCTGTGCCTCGGAGACCCCTTCTTCTGCGGCCGCCGGCATGGCCCAGCACGAGGACATCAAGAGCGCAACGACGAGGCGGAGGATCCGTAAGGTCGGCATCTACTATTCCGACTTTGACTCTCCGTAGGGGCTCGTTGCAAGTTTCGGCTTCTCCGGACCGACACGTTTCTCGGTCTGTGCCGGTCTGGGCGTGCTCCGCGGGGACCTGGGGCGACTGCTTCGTGGGTTGGCTTCTTGTGATGCCGCCCGACTTTCGGACTCTTCCGGCGGCGCCAAGGGCAACGAGTCCACTTCAGTAATTTCTTTGTCGGTGGTCGACGCCGGACCGGGCGGAGCGGAATCGGTACCCGTGGGGTTGTGCTGACGTGACGTTGCAGCGGCGGACGCGGACTCGTCGCTCATCGGTGTCGTTTCCACTAGCGGCGGTTCCTCGGTGCGACTCAAGACCCAAGCCGCGCCTAGGCCTGCGACACCCAGGGCCACTGCAACGATGGCGGTCTTGCTTCGTGACTTCGGCTGCACCCAGGTGGGGACTACGGCCGAGGTTTCCGTGTGCTCCTCGGTCCGGTGTGCTTGCACCACCCGCGTCGGTAGGCTGTCCGTGCCATCGTCCGCCGCTGCTGCCAAGTCCCCCGGGACCGGGTTTTGGGGGATGGGCGGTATCGCTTCGGTTGCCAGGGTGGTCGGAGCGGAGCCGAGACTTCGGCTCGTCGGTGCGTCGGTGGCGAGCACCTTTTCAGTCACGATTTGCGGCGCCGCTGCCGGGGGAGAACTCGGCGCGGTCGGCGGCGAACTGGGCATCGATTGTGGCGTCGCGCTGCTGAGTTGTCGCGATCGCGTCAGTTCACCCATGCGTTCTCGCAGGGACTGCACTTCAGCAATGCGCTCTTGGCGCTCCATCAGCTCTGTGCGCGTCACGTCCCGGACGAACACCGCCAGCTCGGATATGTCCGCCACGCCGTCCTCGGCGTTGAACGCTTCTTCCAAGGCCTTGCGCAGACTATTCGCGTCGGGGCAACGTGCGTCGAGTTCCGGTTCCAGGGCCCAGGCGAGCGCATCGTCGACGGCCTCAGGGATATCCTTCAACACGGAGGACAAACGCGGGGGGCGCTCGGTGACGATGCTCAGGAGTGTCGCGACGTCATCGTCCGCCTGATGCATTCGCTTGCCAGACAACAGCTCCCACGCCACCACCCCAGCAGCCCAGACATCGCAGCGCCGATCGACCGCCCGCCCCCGCGCCTGCTCCGGGGACATGTAGGCGATCTTGCCCTTGGTCAGTCCTGTCTTGGTGCGCACAGCTCGGTCTGCGGCTTTTGCTACCCCGAAGTCCCCCAATCGAGTGTGCCCCTCGGTGCTGATGAGAATGTTTTGCGGGGAGAAATCCCGATGCACCAGGTTCAGCGGTTTTCCGTCGCCGCTTTGGAGTTCGTGTGCGGCGTGCAATCCCAACAAAGCATCATTGATGACGCGAGCCATCAGGCGTCTCGAGAATTGCTTCTTGGTGGCTTTTGCCAGCCGGACGACCGCCGAAAGCGTTTCTCCCTCGACGTAATCCATCACCAAAAAGACGCCGAAGGGGTCCTCATCCACCTCTTGGACTTGAATCACGTTGGGATGGCGGATCAGCGCTGCCAGCTTCGCTTCCTCCAGCAGGTGCAGCTTGCTTTCCTCGTCGGCCCGCAGGTGTGCGTGCACCAGCTTGAGAGCCACACGTCGCTCGAAACCACCGGCGCCTGTCGTGCGAGCCAGGTACACTGTCGCCATACCACCGGTTCCGATGGGCAGCAGTAGCTCGTACTTCCCGACTTTCTCGGGAAACGGTGGTGGAGTGGCGGCGGCGACGCTCATGGACCCGTGGTGGGACTGTAGCATGGAGGCTAGTTCACTGGCCGATTCCTTAGCGGAGCGGGTCCTTTGTGCCGTATCGAACGAACTCTCGACCCGTCGGCTCCGGCTTCACTTGTCGCATTCGACCGCGCACACGTGGGTGTTAGCGGTCTCAACGCTTGTAGTTGATTCGAACCAACGGGGAGTGATACTCCCACCAGGTGTCGTTGGACCGCTCCGAAGGTGTCGTCGCAACGCCCAACGCCTTCGAGAAGGGCGAGTTGTGGGGGTTGTCTCATGGTGGTTGGGAACTGACGGTGGATCCGGTCCGCGGCGCTCGGATTTGTTCATTCTCTTTGAATGGTTGCAACGTACTGACTGGACCCGACGTAGACCCAGACAACTGGGGTTCTACGTTCTGGACGAGTCCGCAAAGTGACTGGCATTGGCCGCCCGTCGTGGAGGTCGATAGCGGTCCCTATGCGGTGGTGGACTGCGACACCAGTTTCCTGTGTGCGGGTGCACTCAGCACCAGGCTCGGCATCCTAGTGACCAAACGCTTCTCTCTGGTCAAAGAGCGCGATTGTGCGTGTGTTGAGTACACAATGAGCAATCAGGGTGCAGACACGTTGCGTTTGGCGCCTTGGGAGATCAGTCGTGTCTGCGGAGGGCTCACCTTCTTCGAAGTGGGGCAAGGTCGAATGCCCGATCCTCCTCTGCCTGAACTGGACGTCAGCGAGAGTCGAGGAATCGTTTGGTTCGACTACGATCGCGAGGCGATCCGGGAAGACCGGAAGCTGTTCATGCACAGCAACGGCGGGTGGCTCGCCCACGTAACTAACAACCTGGTGTTGATCAAGCAGTTCGAGCCCATCGCTGCTGCCAAGCAGGCGCCAGGAGAAGCCATGATTGAGATCTTCGCAAGTGGCGCCAAGGACTACATCGAGATCGAGCAGCAGGGTGCCTACTCCAAGCTAGGTCCTTGGAAGGACCAAGCCTGGAAGGTGTACTGGTATCTGCGCGAAGTCCCGTCGGGCATCGACGTGCGTTTGGGCAGCGACGAACTCGTTGGCTGGGTCCGCAACGTGATCGCGTAGCAGCGGGGTGTGCTCGAGTTGCCCGCTCCTCACCCTACGTTCATCCCCGGTATCTTGAGCTGCAACCACCCCCGCCGATCCCGGCCACAGCGGCCACCCGCTCCGGGGTCCCAAACGAGCGGGTCCCGCACAGCCGCGGCTGTGCGGGTACGAGGCTTGGGGGTGCTCAAGAGCCGCCAGGGTTTGCTCCGCGCCGGTTCTCGCGAGGCGGCCGCTGCGACCGGGCTTGACGGGGGCCCGAGCCCCTAAAATGCTGGCGATGCCCTACGTTCAGGTCGAAGGCGGGATTGTCGACGGAGGATGCAACTGGCCGTAGGCGTAGCTGAGCGGGGGAGCTTCGCTCGCCACCACGTATTCGAACTGGTTGCGAAACTCTTCTGGCGTCAAGCCTGCGGTTTCGGCAAACCGTGCGATCACCTCGGGCGAACGAAAGTCGTCTTTGCGCAGGCGGGTCATGTAGCGGCGAGCGATCTTGTAGCTTTCCGTGTCCGTGTTCACGTTGCGCACGCGGGTGCGCTTCGTCACCGGGTCCAGGATGTCGCTGAACGCCATGGGCACGAATTGACCGCGTTGAATCGTGATCATCGCGGCGTCGCCTCCCTCGAGCAGGTACTTGGTCGCGCTGTAGCCCAGGTCCCGCGTGTACTCCATGTCGAAGGGGATGGGATCGGTGCAACGCAGTTCATAGCCCACGTTGCGCGACTGAATGGTTGTCGTCAGATCACCGGGCAAGGCATCGAGCCGATCGACCACGCGGCGCTTGAGCAACGCTCCCAGGTTGATTTCCGCCAGGCGGGGTTTGCCGTGGATGTCGAGTTCAGCCGTCGCTAGTTCGCCACCCATGTCATCGTTGTGGATGCGGTCGCTCAGTCCTTCCGCCAGGACAGCGGTTCCGTCGTGCCGACCCTGGCTGCGGCGCTTGATGATGGCGCCCACGAGGACGTCGACCACTTCCTGGAGTCTCACCTGGTCGGGGAACTCTTCTGGGATGAGAGTGATGGTGGCACTTGCCGCCTTGCCGATACCGAGGGCGAGGTGGCCAGCCTGGCGACCCATGGTGACGATGAAGTACCAACGCGAGGTCGTCACCGCGTCCATGTGCAGGTCTTGGACGATGTTGACTCCAACGTGACGCGCGGTCTGGAAGCCGAACGTCGGGATGTCGTCCGGGAGTAGCAGGTCGTTGTCGATGGTTTTGGGCACGTGCACCACGCGCAATGAGCCCTTGGCGGCTTCGAGCAGTCGACCAGCCGTGTAAGCCGTACCGTCGCCACCAATGCAGATCAGTTTATCGATCCCCAAGTCCAGCAGCGTCTGAACGGTGGTGTCGAGTTTGTTCTCGCGGACCGGATTGGCGCGGTTGATGCCAATGAAAGACCCCCCGCGAAAATGAATTGGACCCACGTTGTCGATGGTCAGCTCCGTCGTGTGCGTCTTGTCGCCTTCCATGATCCAACGGAACCCGTCACGCAGTCCGACGACCTCGATGCCGGCGAGGCAGGCGCGAATGGTCGCAGCTGCGATCACGCTGTTGATCCCAGGCGCTGGCCCGCCTGCGGCTAGTATTCCAAGTTTACCTTCGCTCATTGTCGTCTCAAACCCAATCATGGCCCCGATGGCCTCGGGAAACCAACCGGTGGCGCTCTTTTACAGATGACTCACTGCGTGTAAAGAGGGTGCGGGGCCCCGGGCCCATCTTCCACACTCCCATTCAACGGCCGGAGTTCGCCGCGCCGTTCCCGCCACAGGGAATCGCGCGACGTCAGCGACTGCGAGCGTTCTCTTCTCGTACGGCGCGATTCCGCTGTTCTTCGACGGGTGCCCTAGGAGCGGTAGGGTCCGGCGCGGCGTCCAACAGCCGTCTCGTGTAGGGATGCTCCGGGTTCGAGATGAGTGACTCGGTAGGTCCGCGCTCGACGAGTCGACCTTCGTACATCACGATCGTTTCGTCTGCCAAGTAACGCGCACTCGCCAGGTCGTGTGTAATCAACAGGATGGCCTTGTCGTGTTCGTCGCGCAGCTCTGCAAAAAGGTTCAGGATGCCAACCCGGATGGACACATCCAGCATGCTAGTCGGTTCGTCGGCAATGATGACGTCAGGGTCGACGCTGAGCGCCCGCGCGATCGCGACCCGTTGACGTTGACCTCCTGACAGCTCGTGGGGGTACTTGTCGAGCGTTTCGGTTGGACCGAGTCCCACCTGTTGCAAGAGTGCTGCGGCGCGCGCGGCGAGTTCATCCTTGTCACGTACCATCCGGTGACGTAACAGCGGCCGACTGAGCTGGTGCCGAACGCGGTGCACGGGGTTCAGAGATGAGAAGGGGTCTTGAAACACCATTTGCACCCGACGACGAAACACTTGCGAGGCCCGGCGCTGCTTGGTTATCGCAACTTCGCCTCGTAGTCGCACGCAACCGTCGCTGGGTTGGTGCAGCCCGACGAGTAGCCTCGCCACCGTGCTCTTGCCGCTTCCCGATTGGCCAACCAATGCGACGATTCTTCGTGGCCTGAGCTCGAAGGACACGTCATCCACCGCTTTGTGTTCCGGCTTCGAAAAGATGGACTTCGTTTCGAAGACCTTCGTCAGCCTGTCCGCCGACAGGGTGGGGGGCGACTCTTTTGTGCTCGTCACGAGTCTCCTCCGTCGGAGTGAACTGCTCGCGACCCATCAGGCGTCAGGTGCGCACTAGGGCCGAGTGAATCGTTCGTTGCGGCTCGGTGTGCATCTCGTTGCGGATGAGGCCCGCTTTCGGCTGTCGCCCTCTGCGCTTCTTCCGCGAACAAGGGGAAATGACAGGCGACACGTTCTCGTTTACCTAATGGGAGCAGTTTGGGCTCGGTCTCAGCGCACCGCGCTTCTGCGCTGGAACAGCGAGGGGCAAAGTTACACCCCGGCGGGAGCGCTCCCAAATTGGGCGGGGCGCCGCCAATGCCTTTGAGCCCTCTCTTGGGGCCGCGCAGGGAGGGGAAGCTGTCCAACAACCCGCGAGTGTAAGGGTGTTGTGGTGAACGCAGCATCCTCCGGCTGCTACCGATCTCACAAAGCTTCCCCGCGTAGCAGACCGCGAGGGTCTGAACGAATTGGAACATGAGGGAGAGGTCGTGGCTGATGAACAGTACGGAAAATCCCTGTTCTGACTGCAACTCCAAGATGTTGTCGATGATCTGGCGTTCGACGATCACATCGAGTGCTGTTGTGGGCTCATCCATGATGAGCAGTTTCGGGTCCAAGGCCATGGCCATGGCGATGACGACCCGTTGTCGCATGCCGCCGGAGAGTTGGTGTGGGAAACTCGAAAGTAACACGTGATCCAGCTGAACTCGTTCGAGCAACTCCCTGGCGCGTCGTTCCGCACTCACCTGGGTATGGGATTGGTGCGCGAGTAGTGTGTCTGTCAATTGCTGCCCGATGCTGAGCACGGGGTTGAGCACGTTCATCGCAGATTGGAAGACCATCGCGACCTGGCTCCAGCGGAACGCCCGAAGCTCCGAGGTCGACATCGCGAGGACGTCGCGCCCACGGAACAGGACTTTGCCTCCGGTGATGACTCCAGGTGGTTGCAGTGCGCGCAGCAGGGCCAGTGCTATGGTGCTCTTGCCGCTGCCCGATTCACCTGCTAGGCCCACGACCTCGCCGGCGCCGATATCCAACGATACGTCGGAGACGGCGACTATCGAACCCCGCTCGGTCAGGTACTCGACACGGAGGTTTTGGATCGAGAGGAGGGGTTCAGTCACGGAGCAGCACCGGTGTGTCGCCATCGAGGGAAGCCGCGGTCGGGAGTCGCCGACGAAAGCGGCGCTCCGCCGCCAAGCGTGGATTCGAGATCTCGTCGATGGCAGAGTTTATCTTCACTAGCGCAAACCCCACCAGTGCAAGGCAGAGTCCAGTCGGTAAGAGCGCCCACCACGCGCCCACCAACACCGCGCCGTTGTTGGATGCCCAGTACAGGTTGGTGCCCCAAGAAACGACGCTCACGTCGCCGAGGCCGAGGAACTCCAAACCGACTTGGGCGCCGATGGCGTACACGGTCGCGTCGATGAATCGAGATACGACGAGCGATGTCATGTTCGGCAGCATCTCTCTGAAGATGATGCGCCCATGGGATTCGCCAGCGACCACGGCGGCGGCGACGAAGTCTTTCTGACGCAAGCTCAGCGCCTGAGCACGAAGCACCCGAGCGTTCCAGGCCCAACCGGTGAGTACCAGGACGAAAAATATCGTCAGTGGGCCTTGCGGCAGATAGCCTGCAATGACCACTGCGAGCGGTAGGCCGGGGATGATCAGAAACACATTCGTCAGCAGCGACAACGTGTCGTCCACCACGCCGCCAAAGTAGCCGGCAGCAGTGCCGAGCGCAGCCCCAATCAAGATCACGGTCAAACCGACCGCAAATCCCACGAGCAACGTTGGGCGAGCGCCGGCGATGGTTTGGGAGAGTACGTCTTTGCCCTCGCCGGTAGTACCCAGCCAGAACTCGCTACTCGGTTCCAAGTTGGGCGAGCCGACGTACTCGGTGGGGTCGTAGGGAACGAGATGCGGTCCCACGAGGGCCATGAGTGCAAAGGCCACCAGCAACAGGGCGCCCAGCAGGACCCCGCGGTCGGAGAGTAGGCGCGTCCACCGCTCGTTCATGCGCGTGCCCTCGGGTCTAGCAAGACATAGAGGATGTCCACCAGCCAGTTGGCAGCCAAGACGGCAAGCGTCACGCACAAGAACAACCCTTGGAGCAACGGATAGTCCTGATTGTGCACGGCTTCGATCAATAGGTAACCCAGACCGGGGTAGGAAAATACAATCTCGGTGAGCATCGAGCCCGACAGGACGAAGCCGAGTGCCATTCCGAACCCAGTGACGTTCGGCAGCAGGGCGTTTCTGGCAGCGTAGGAGAACATCACACGTCGTTGCGGCAGGCCCTTGGCGCGGGCCAGCACGATGTAGTCTTCACCCAGCACGCCAATCATCGTATTGCGCATGCTCAGGGTCCAGCCGCCAAGCGTTGCGACGACGATCGCGCCACCGGGTAGGATCGAATGTTCGAACACGCTGGCAACGAAACCCCAACTCCAGTCTGGGCTCAAGCGGTCGTCATGGGCGTGCCTGAGCGGCAACCAGTCGAGCCAGTACCCAAACAACAAGAGCCCAAACATCGCGAGCCAGAAGTAAGGAAACGCTCCCAGAAAGACGAGCGCAGGAGGCAGCCAGCGATCGAGTCGACCTCCTCGTTTCCACGCGGCGACAATTCCCAAGGTTGTCCCCAGTGCGAAGCTGACGACGACGGCTCCGCCCGCGAGGTAGACTGTCCAGATCAATCCAGTGGAGATCACCTCGGTCACGGGGGCCGGAAAATGAGTGATGCTCGACCCCAGTTCTCCACTGAGCAAGTTCCCGAGATACGTGAAATATTGCGCGGGTAATGGCGCGTCGCTGGCGCCGAAAGCGGTCCGCAGCGCATCCAGCGCTTCTGGCGATATTTGTCCCCGGAACCGTGCCATCAGTGCACTCGCGGGGTCCCCTGGCATGAGGCGCGGGATCAAGAAATTGAGCGTCAACGACACCCACGCCGCGACCAGGTAAAAGCCGAGCCGCGAAAAAACCGGTCCAAAGTAAGCTCCGAGCGTCGCCATGGCGCAAATCCGTAGCTACGGACACCAGCAAGCCACAGCAATGTCAAGGCATCAGAGGAACCAGGTTGGTGTGATCACGGTGTGCGGCTCGTGTAATCACCTCGCCCACATTGGAGGTCCGTGCGCCCGAAAAAATATCCACCGGGGTCGACTACTTCGTCTATCTTTCACTCTAGACGTGCTCCGCGGCGGTAGCGCTCCAGATGGCTGTCTGTCCGCGGACTGGAACACCGCACGCACTCGCAGAAGGGTCGAAAATGAGCTCCGGCATCAACACTGGAATAGACGAGGTAACCGCCCTCCTTCACCACAGCTTCGATCCGTCGCCGCTGCCGGAGCCGTTTCGCCTCAGTGTCATCGAGGGTCCGGACGCGGGGAAGACCTTCGCCCTCGACGGCTCACAGCCGTCGCGAATCTTGGTCGGTACTGCGGCTGCCTGCAGTGTGAGACTGTCCGATCGAACGGTGTCTCGTCGTCACGTGGCCCTGGACATTGTTGGGCGTCGGGTGCGCATCACCGACTTGGGCTCCACCAACGGAACCAAGGTCAACGGGATCGTCATCGCTGAGGCTTTCCTCGAAGGCGGGGAGCTGATTTCTGTCGGTTCGACGTCATTTCGTTTGGATTGTGAGGAGTCCGGGACGCGGGTTCAAATCTCCAACAAGACACACTTTGGCCAGGTGGTTGGAGCGAGTACCGAGATGCGCCGACTCTTTCCGCTCTGCGAACGCTTGGCGCAGTCCGACTTGCCTGTACTCATCGAAGGCGAGTCCGGGACGGGCAAGGAGTTGATGGCAGAGTCGATGCACCAAGAAGGACTGCGAGCTGGCGGTCCGTTCGTCGTGTTGGATTGCACGCTGGTACCGAGCAACCTGCTCGAGGTGGAGTTGTTCGGCTACGACGCAGGCGCGTTTCCTGGGGCGACCGTTGCCCGGCGCGGTGTTTTCGAACAGGCCGTCGGTGGCACCTTGGTGATCGACGAGGTGGGGGATCTGGATCTCGCGCTGCAGCCGAAGCTACTGCGAGCGCTCGAGCGCCAGGAGATCCGTCCCGTCGGCAGCAACCGAGCGATCCCCACCAATGTGAGAGTCATCGCAACGACGCGCAAAGACTTGGATAGAGAAGTCGTGGCCGGACGTTTTGCCGACGACCTACTGCAGCGATTGAGTGCCGCCCGGATCGAGCTGCCCCCGCTTCGGACTCGTCGTGGTGACATTGCGCTGCTCGTGCGGCACTTCTGTCGCGATTTGCAGGGTGATGAGTCGAGCTTGAGCAAGGAGCTTCGTCGCAGTTGGGAAGACTACGCATGGCCCGGCAACGTGCGCGAACTGCGCAACGCTCTGGCGCGTCATCTGGCACTCGGTGAGCTTGCCAACATCACGCAGACGAGCGGTCCGGAAGCCGCCGAAGCAGAACTCGATGCGGAAGAACAGGGAGACGTTTTCGACCAAGCGCTGCAGTTGCCCCTCGGCGAAGCTCGGCAAATGGTGGTCGCAGAGTTCGAACGTCGCTACGTGGAGCGGATGCTGGATACGCACGGCGGCAACGTGACCCGCGCTGCCGAGAGCGCCGGCGTGGCACGCCGCTATTTCCAGATACTGAAGGCTCGCGTGGCCAAGAAGAAGACGGGCGGGTCCGTCGCCTGAGCGGCGGGACCCGTCCGCGTCGTGAGTTGCCTGCTCCTTTGCTGGGTGGCTTACTTCTTCCGGGTCTTCTTGGCCGCCTTCTTCGGCAGCATCGCTGGTACGCGGCGTGACGGCTCGGGATCTTCACCGATGACACGAATATTGACGATATTCGTGAACCCAGGACTGCGGCTGCTTCCGAACACCATCACCACGCGGTCCCCATCGGTGACGAAGCCCTCGGAAGTGAGAATGCGTTCGCCCTCCATCGTCATCGCGATGCTGGTGCGGGCGCTCTTGACCTTTCGCGGGATAATCCCATAGGCGAGCGCCATTCGGGCCACCGTGTAGTCGTTAGGGGTGAACACGATGGTAGGCACCGGCAAACGCTCTGCGGAGAGGTAGCGCGCCGTGAAGCCGCTTTCCGTGAAGATCGCGATGGCACTGGCGCCTGCTTCAAGAGCACCACGTGCCGCCGCGTGAACGGTGGCGCGGGGCACGGACGCGACTTCCGCGCCGCCGGAACGCCAATTGGGCGAGTAGTTCCAGTCTTTGAAAATCTCTCGCTCCGTCGTTCGGATGATGCTCGTCATGATTTCGACGGTGCGTACCGGGAACCTGCCCGCGGCGGTTTCGCCCGAGAGCATCACCGCACTCGTGCCGTCGTGAATCGCGTTGGCCACGTCGGAGACCTCTGCGCGCGTTGGCCGAGGGTTCGTCATCATCGATTCGAGCATTTGCGTGGCTGTGATGACCGGTTTGCACGCCGCAACCGCCTTGGCGATGATCCGCTTCTGTAGGGCGGGGACCGCCTCTGGACCCAACTCGACACCCATGTCACCGCGAGCGACCATCACGCCGTAGGAGGCGTCGATGATGGAATCCAGATTGTCCACGACTTCCGGGCGTTCCAGCTTACTGATGACTTTGGCTTGGCTGCCGGCTCGGGCGAGCATGTCTGTCAAGACCAACACTTCCTCTGCAGTGCGCACGAATGACAGCGCCACGAAGTCCACGCTCAGCTCGATGAGCTTGGCCAGATCAGCCCGGTCTTTCTTGGTCAGGGCTTCAGCGGACACCTTGGAGCCAGGTAGGTTAATGCCCTTGAACTGCTTGAGCAGGCCACCGTGGACCACCTTGCAGTGAACTTCGTCGCGTTTGACCTTTTCGACCTTCAGTTCCAGGTTTCCGTCATCGAGCAGGATCTGTTCCCCTGCCTTGACGTCGGTTGCTAGCCGCTCGTAGCCAGTTCCGACCTTCGGGACGTCCTTGCCCTTCGGTGGCTCGCCGACATAGCCGGGCTTGGTCGTGACGATGATCGACTGACCTTCAGAGATTTCGATCGGAGCCTTCAATGGGCCCACGCGGATTTTCGGGCCTTGAAGATCGCCCAGAATACCCACCGGCTTGTCCAGCTTCTTGGCGACACGTCGGATGGTCTTGACGTTCTTCGTCAGCAAGTCGTGATCTGCGTGCGAGCAGTTCAGACGGAAGACGTTCACCCCCGCCTCGACCAGGGCTGTTATCGTCGGTTCATTGGAGGATGCTGGACCAAGGGTGGCGACAACCTTGGTGCGATTGAGGGTCTTCATTGATTCTAAAGCTCGTTGTTGGATCCGCTGGGGAACGGGGCCCGGACCTTAGCGATCTTCCCGTCTTTGGGGAACCAGCCATTTCTCCTTGTTTTCTTGTTTTGGAGCGGTGGCCGCACCGGGCAGTTTCAACTCGGTTGCGTGACCGCCTAGAAGCGAACACTCACCGTTTTGCTTTGCCCGGCCCGTATGGTGACCCGCTGGACCTTCCGCCCTCGCTCAGGATGCACAAATGTCACTGAGTGAACGCCAGGTTTCGTACGGACCCCGATCTTTGGCGTCTTGCCCACACGCTGGCCATCGAGCAGGACGACCGAGGGGGGGATCGAGTTCATGCTCAAGGTGGCGAAGCGCGCCGTGACCTTGGTGGGCGCCGATGACGCTGCGCCGTCGTCTTCGGCTGCTTCCTCGTCTTGTGCCGCGTCATAGGCTTCCAGCAGCGCCACATCCACGGTCAAGCGCGCTCTGCCATCGGGGAAGGCGACGCGGTGTTCGAAGCGATCGAACCCCTCTTTTTCTGCGGCGAGCAGGTGCACCTTTTGCCCGTCCAGCTCCACTGTGGTCGGGAGTTTCTTGACGGGCTTTCCATCGAGGGTAACCAGCGCCCCCTCTGACCACCCTGTACCAGGGTTGATGGTGAGAGAGCCGGTACGCACTTTGAGCTTGATCGGGCCGAACTTTCGCTTCTCGTCCGGGGCCAACGTGACAGTGTGATCCTCCGGGACAAAGTGGTGTCCTTCGAACCGAATGACATGTTGTCCTGGTGCCAGATCTCGAAGCATCACGGGTGGGGGGCCCGCCGGCCTACCATCGACCAGAACGTTCAGACCATCGCCTTCGGCGCGGACTTCTAGAGCGGCGAATTTCTGCGTCTCCGCCAGTACCAGGTTGTGCACCGTGTCGGTGCCGGCACGCATCTCCAGTTGTAGCGTAGAGCTGCCGACGTAGCCGGGCGCTTCCGCCTTGACCGTGTGGTTGCCGATGCTGAGCCCCTCCACCTTGCACGGAGAGTAGCTGCAGGCGAGTTCACCGTCCACGAACACACTGAGCTTGGCGACCGCCGCTCCGTCAGTGCCCGCGACCGAAACCATGAGGTTCCCGGAACGTTCACCTCCCGACATGACGACGCCGAGGATAGCGGCCGCGATCGCCAACGCTGCCAGCAGCCAAATCAGCCCACGCTTGGGTTTGGGGCGGGGAAGCTGACGCTCGAGCGGTAGCGGGATCGTCTGCATCGGCTCCGTCTTGATACTCGGACCCAACTGATGCCCCATGCCGGGCAGCGTTTGCACCGTGGCGCTGGCAGGCGATTGTTCGGACTCGGAAAGGGGGAGCGCGACACGCGCCTCGGGCTCTACCGGCTGGTGGGTCCCGCGGGGGCGCAGGCTCGGCGCCGGCGCCGCCTCCGGCAACGACGTGCGGACAGAGGGCGGAGCCGTCGGCTCGGCGCTGCGTCCCGTGGCGAGCGGAATTCCCGCCAGTGTGTGGGTTGGTTGGGCAAAGGGCGAGGGGGGAACCTGGCTCGCGCGCGTCCCTTCCGGTGGGGGGACCGACGGACGGAGCGGAGGCGGGGCGGCCTCGGGAGGTCGCAACGAGGGAACGGACATGGGCGGCGCGGGCGTACCGACGCCGCGAAGCTTCGGCGGCAGGGAGTGGCGCCCGCTGGAAGAAATGCGCGACGGCAATGCCTCTCGCTCCAGGTCGAGGTCCTCCGCGGCGTCGTCGACCGGCAGCGACCTGAGTGCAAGTTCGGCCGCTGCGTCTGCGGGGGCACTCGGGGGCTCGGGGCTCGCCTGCACCTTGCTGTTTGACGGGACCAGCAGCCCCGAATTCGCTGTCACACTGGGCGTCTGCGGAGCTGCGCTCTCGGAACTGCCCAACGCGCGGCTGGCACCGGTGGTGATGCTGCCGGAGCTCTCTGGCTCATCGTCGATGTCCGAAAAGAGCGCGTCAACGTCGAGGTTCTCGCCCCGCGATGTCAGAAGACTCTGCTTGGCAGAGGGCTCTTTGGACGCCAATTCGTTGCGATCCGCGGAAGCGGTGGCGACGGCGTCATCTCGAAAGTCACTCATGCCCAAACCACAGACTAAATCAGTGGCTGGCATTCGGCCATGAAACCGCTGCCAAATCGCGTCTGAAGGTTTGGCGAGTCTAGAATGCCCGGTCGTCGTTGACGTGCTCGAGCGATCCCGATGGAGGTCGAGGTAGGTGTTGGGGGCGCACAAAACGCGAGCAGCGCGATGACCGCGCTGCTCGTACGTTGTCGGGGCGTACCCGAAGCTTCAGGGGGCTCAAGACCCGCCCGTCACGCAAGCTCTCCGGATGGCGAACCCTATCGGTTTTGTATTCACGCTCGAGGGCGGGGTATCACAGCGCTGCTGGGTGAGGAGTGATTCCATTCGCCCGCGATTCAGCCCCCAGTCGGGCCGGCGCTGTCCAAGACGAAGCCAACGTTGTCGATCCAGAGGTCGAACTGGGTCAGGTCCTGAGGGACGGCGAACTGGATTTGGTAGGCGGCGTTTGTGGCCAGGTCCGTCGCCGGCGGCTGCACGCCCTCGCGATACACGCCCCAGCCTTCCCGCTGGAGCTCAGTCAGAGGGATAGTGTACGTTTTCCATTGGTCGGTAATGTCGAAGTACGCCGTGGTTGGCGAGTCGAAACACCCCTGAATGTCGCAGGACACCATGTCCCAATCCTTGTCACAGCGGTCCTGAACGTCCGGGCGTGGCGCGCAGCTGCCGCCAGCGGGCTCCGAGTAAACATCGCTGATTCGGGTCTTCATGCTGAGCGTTTCACCTGCGCCACTTCGAGCGTCGAATCGTAAATGGGTTGCGCCCAGAGCGTCCAGGTCGAAGCCCCCTAGCGCGCCCGATTGGTTGTTCAGACCCACGCCCACGCCAGCGCCAAAGGCCGTGTGCCCTCCGCCGCGCACGCGGACACCAAACCTATTCTCGGACTGCTCGCCCGCCAGTGGCGGAGGCATCACACCTGCACTGGCGTAGCTGGTCATGCCGAACTTTCCGCCTCCAAGGGGGTCTGGCGTTGGCGTTGTTTCGCCTTCTGGGTTCTCGTTGTCGCATTCGCAGCGGTCGTCGAACGTGTACCAGAAGCCGATGTATCCAGCCTCATCGTCAAGAGTCACGTTGTCCCCGTCTTCGCCGTTGTCGATCAGCACAACATTCGGGATATCTCGGCTCCCGGATTCGCCACCCGCTCGTGATGTTTCGCCGCAACCGACGAGGTAGCTCGAAACGGACAGCAGCATCGCTGCCCGCGCAACGCGGACAACGAAAGCGGAGGATGCAGTCTTGCTCAAGTGCACAGTAAGGACCTTTCTGAGGACGAGGTTAGAAGGAGCGACCCTATATCATACGGCCGCAGAGAGTACAGTCGAGACGTTTGAAGTGGGCGCTTCGGCTCGCCTGGCCAGTCGCGGCTATGCCGCAGTACCGGTAGCGGTTGTATCGGCTTTGATCGTCCTGCGATCGCACCGATCGTAAACTTGGTGGCTTCAGCACGCCCCTGGTCGTCAGCGAACCCGACCGCGTCGCACTCGGCGCGCTGCGTCAGCGATGCACACAGTCAGCCTGTATTTTCATAGCGCTCAGGTGTTGCCCAGAGCCACATCGGCTCGGCTTAGGTGCAGTTTGAGCCGCCACCCCGCCATCGAACGTCAGGCGACTTTTAGTTGGTGGCGACAATCGATGTGTGATTGACTCCCGCCGCCTCGGCCGACCCCGGGATACTGATTCCTTAGGGCAAAGGTCGCAACGTGCAAGCGCTTACGAAGGAAAACACACCGCATGCGAAAGCTGAAAACCTCGATCGTATTGGTCGCAGCCCTCTCCTCCACCCCCGCATTGGCTCAGATGGAGGATGACTCCGCCGCTGATGACGCGGCGGCGGAAGCAGAAGCCCCGACCGACGAGGTCGCTGACGCGCCAGAAGAGCCGGCAGCCGCAAGCCCGGCGCCTACCCCCGCGCCGACGCCTGCCCCCGCGCCGACGCCTGCCCCCGCCGCGAGCAGTGGCGGAGGGAGCGGATCTGCGAGCGCGTCGACGGGCGGCGGAATCGGCGGCATCGTCCAGATGGGCGACGCGGGTGACGGACCTTCCACCCGTGGCGGTGGCGGCGGCAGCGGCAGCGGGATACGCAACTACGGCGGTCCATCCACTGAGGCGGAGGACGAGTGGAAGTTCGGCTTCGCGGGCTACTTGCGAGCTCCCATGAGCATCGGCATCGGCGAGCGCATCAACGCCAAGACCGATCAGTCGGAGACCACGCTCAGCATTCCCCAGCTCCCGAACGACCAATACCTCGATTGGCAGTACACCCAGACCGTGCAGCGCTCTTGGTTGGAGTCGTACTTCAGCTACGGCAACAACTGGGCGAAGGGTGTCTTCTCGATCGAACAGTTTCGTTTTTCTCAGTCGGCTTGGCCAGATCCGGAGGCGGTATTCGGTGTCGGTCAGGCATGGATCGAGCTGACGCCAGACGTCTCGTCCATCGACGAGAGCATGCGTGTCAAAGCGCAGTTTGGTAGCTTCTCGGGTCGTTACGGTGGCGCTGGTCAGTACGACGCTGGTGCCTACGACACCTTCATCGCGGGTCGAACCCACCAGGTGGGGGAGACGATTCGCGTCGAGTACGACTACAACGAGACGGTTTGGTACTTCGAAGAGGGCTTCGGCACCAAGGAGCCGAACCCCAGCCCGTTTCACAACACCAAGTTTACGCTGCTTGCCCATGCGCATGCCGGTTTCAACTGGGAGGACTTCTTCACTCTGAACTTCCATGTGATGCACGCGTGGACCCAAGAGCCGGACCACGACTGCCAAAGTCGAGAAGAAGAGATTGCGTTTTATGAGAACAACCAGGGGGGGGCCGAGTTTGAGTCCGATGCAACGGTTCAACGGCTGGTCAACGAATTCGGCGAAGCTCCCGTCGGTGCGTGCAAGCACGAGCTGGAAACCACGCCCGCGGAGCGCTTGGACTCGACGCTGCTAATCGACGACCGACAGGTCATCGGTGGTCAGTCGTTTGCCGCCAACTCGGTTGCCCCGAACACAGGCGGCCTGGTTCGACGCTCAGATACCCCAGATGGTAGCCTGACGACACTTGCCGTTGATGCGGTGCTCAACACTGCGAGCCTCGGTCGAATCTTCCTGGGCGGCTCCTACGTGATGGCGGACCACGCCGTTACCGTTGCTCCGGCGTACGAAGTCATCCACGCCTATGGCGGTGGCTTCTTTAAGTCGGGCGTCACGCACATGTACTTCAACGAAAAGTCGCGCTGGGACGACCACGAGGTGATGAGTCAGGGAGGCAACGGCACGATCATCACCGGCGAGGCACAGTGGGACTTGAGCTTGTCGAGTCTCATCGGCGCTGAGGTGTTCGGCCAGCAGCAGTTGACAGCCAAGCTGTTTGGCATGTTCAACCTCGTCAAGAGCGAAGACGATCCGGCGCTCAAGAACGTCAGCAAGCTCAAGTACGGGACGGACTTGCTCTGGTTTCCGACCAGCTGGTTCGGCGTGGGTCTCCGCGCAGACCGACTCGAGCCCCGCTCCGACATTCCGGAGCAGTCGTTCACGGCGCTAGCGCCCCGTCTCGAGTTCCGCTCAGGGTTTACCACCCACGAGCGTATTC
Organism: Polyangiaceae bacterium; assembly: GCA_050298815.1. Classification (GTDB taxonomy): domain Bacteria; phylum Myxococcota_A; class Polyangia; order Polyangiales; family Polyangiaceae; genus SZUA-265. The sequence goes on along the minus strand of JBNKUV010000055.1, from coordinate 39,749 downwards.
AGATCGGGTTTGCACGCTACTTCTATGCTCAGCGTGAGTGTGGGCGCGAGACCGGGGACGCGTTGTTCTGCGTTCAGGCGCCGGGTGCGACGGTCGCACCAGCAGGGTTCGGCAACCGACCTGGTATCAATTCGACGAAGCAGTTTCGTGGTACTCCAGTGGACGTCGAATCGACCTCGGGTCCCTACAAGGTTGGCGACATCAACGATTGGGATCCGCCGCACGAGAACGTCTTCTTCATCTCAGCGGACATGTGGTGGTGAGCTGAAGCGGGGAACGAGGCGTTCAGCCGTGGCTCGCCCCGCCGCACTGAGCTCAGCAACGGGAAGGGCGCACGCCGGTGTCCCGATGCGCTGTTTTCCGCGCATTCCTGTCGTGGCGCGCACAACCCCCACGAAACAAACTTCCGGCACAGCGAAAGCTGGCGGTCGAGACGCCCCTTGCGGCACCTCGCCTGAACTGGATATATGTGCGTTCAGCGTGGGCCGATTCGGTGGTTCCGCGCGTCCGAATTCTTGCGCCCGCGCGTCAGTCTCGCAACAGCGCGCTGCCGAGTGGTCGCCCTACAGCCCGTTTCGCACTTGAAGTAGATCAGTGGAGTCAACCATGAACAGAATGTCAATCACGTCCGCCGTTGCTCTTGGGCTCGCCTTGTCGAGCACGGCCTGTTCCCCGCCCGTCAATTCACCGGACATGGCCAACACGGAAGCCGGCGCTTCATGTGGCCCCACCGCGCTGATTGAAGACGGTGAAGACAACAACAACCAGGTCATCGTCCAAGACGGTCGCGCCGGATACATCTACACGTACGTAGACCCGGAGGGGACGACCATTACTCCCAAGGCGGGTAGTGAAGGTGGCATCTTCGAGATGTCCCCCGGCGGCTACAACTCGGCCTACGCCATGCGCATGCACGGCACCGTCGCCAACGCGAAGATCATCTACGCTGGCATGGGTCTCAACTTCACCGATCCGAAAGACCTCTACGATGGAACTCGCTTCCAGGCGGTCGCATTCCAGGCCAAGAAGGGCCCGGGCACGACCAAGACGGTTCGCGTCAAGATCCCGGACGTCAACACCGACCCGGACGGTGGTCTGTGCGGCAACTGCTACAACGACTTCGGCATGAACATCAAGCTCACTGAAGAGTGGCAGCAGTTCATCATTCCCTTCAGCCGCATGAAGCAAGAGCCCGGGTGGGGTTCGCCGCGTCCACCAGGCCTGGCTGTCGACCGCATGTTCGCCTTGCAATTCCAGATCAAGGAGCCAGGTCCCTACGACATCTGGGTCGACAACATGGAGTTCCGCGGCTGCGCCAAGTGAAGCGCGACTGAGCGCACCCACAGCCTTCAGTCTCGAGCCGCAGCAGGACTCGCATTTAGGAGCCAATTCATGCAAAACCCGCGTTCCCTCCGTTCACTCGTACAGTGCACCGCCTCCGTCGTTGCCGTTGGCTCGCTAGCAGTCAGCTCGCTCGTTGGTTGTTCGAAGCCTGCAGCGCAACCCGCCGCAGTAGAACCCGCTGGTCCGGGCAGTGTGCCTCCGCCTCCAGGCGGCAATCTCCTCAAGGCCTCCACGTTCGAGGATGGGCGGAGTCTGCCTTGGATGGCATCGTACACGCCGCCGGCCGCCGGCGAGGCCATGGTCGACGCAGAGGATGGCGCCTACTGCGTCAAGGTAGAGCATCAGGGAACGAACCGCTGGGATGCGCAGGTCCGTCACAGAGAGATGGTCATACAGTCGGGGCACGAGTACACGGTTCAGTTCCGTGCCTGGGCCTCGGTGGAAACCAAGGCATACCCCAAGATCGGAATGGCGGGTCCTCCATACCAGGAGTACTTCGGCCGCATGATCACCATCACCACGATCCCGCAGGTGTATCAAGCGAAGTTCGTGGGTGGCCAAGAGGACGACCCGACCGCGGAGTTCGCCATCCACCTGGGTGGAGGTCTGGCTAAGTCTGTCCCGCTGGAGGTTTGCTTCGACGACATCTACCTGACGGATCCGGCCTTCACACCGCCCCCTCCAGAAGCGGAAGTGGAGCTACCAGGCGTGCGGGTCAACCAAGTGGGCTACCTGCCCCAGCGACGCAAAGAAGCGAGTGTTGTCAGCGATGCAAAAGACCCGCAGAAGTGGGAACTGCTAGACAAGGACGGCAAGTCCGTGGCGTCGGGCGAGACCAAGGTCTTCGGAGATGATCAGTACTCCGGGGACAGCGTTCACGTTATCGACTTCAGCGACTTCACTACCCAAGGTGAGGGCTATGTCCTGAAGGTGGGCGATAGCCAGAGCGACCCGTTCAACGTCGCCGCCGACGTGTATTCGCAGTTGAAGTACGACGCGTTGAACTACTTCTACCAGACCCGGTCCGGTATCGCGATCGAGATGCCGTACGCCAGGGACGAGAAGTGGACTCGCCCCGCAGGTCATCCAAAGGATGTCGCGGCGTGTACGCCGAAGCCGATCTTGGAGAAGGTGGGCTGGTATGACGGCGCTGGTTGTGACTACGAACTCGACGTCACCGGTGGTTGGTACGACGCTGGTGACCACGGCAAGTACGTGGTCAACGGTGGTATTGCCGTTTGGACGCTGATGAATCAGTACGAGCGCGCCAAAGCCATGGGCGGTGACCTCAAGGCCATCGGCGATAAGAAGCTCAATATCCCCGAGAGTGGCAACGGTGTTCCCGACATCCTCGACGAGGCCCGCTGGCAGATGGAGTTCATGCTCAAGATGCAAGCGCCCAAGGGGGACAAGGCGGGGATGGTGCATCACAAGATGCACGATGAAAAATGGACTGCGCTCGGCCTCGCCCCGCACGAAGATCCCCAGAAGCGCTACGTGCGCCCGGTGAGCACGGCCGCAACGCTCAACTTGGCCGCGACTGGTGCGCAATGCGCCCGCATCTGGAAGAGCATCGACAAGAAGTTCAGCAACCAATGCCTCACTGCGGCTGAGAAGGCATGGGACGCGGCGAAGAAGTTCCCGGACCTCTACGCGCCCGGCGGCGACAACCAAGAGGGTGGCGGTCCCTACGACGACACTCACTTGGATGACGAGTTCTACTGGGCAGCCGCAGAGCTGTACGTCACGACCGGTAAGACTGCGTACCTCGATGAGCTCTCAAAGAACAAGCACCACCAGACGTTGACGAAGAGGGACGGCACCGAGTCCATCATGACTTGGCAGAATACCGACTCACTGGGCGCCATCACCCTGGCTGTCGTACCGAGCAAGCTACCCAATGATCAGGTGGAGGCTCAGCGCGCTCGTCTGGTCGCGGTGGCGGACAAGTACGTGGCTCACGCAGGAGAAGAAGGCTACGGCATTCCGTTTGCGCCAAGTGGCAGCAACTACCCCTGGGGCTCGAACTCCTTCGTGCTCACCAACATGATGGTCATGGGTCTCGCTCACGACTTCACCAAGGATGCCAAGTATCTAGACGGCATGACCGAAGGGATGGACTATCTCTTTGGCCGCAACGCGATGGCAAAATCCTACGTGACGGGGTACGGCGAGCGGCCCCTGCAGCATCCCCACCACCGCTTTTGGGCGAACCAAGTGAACTCGAAGTTCCCGCCGCCGCCCCCAGGGATTGTCTCGGGTGGCCCGAACTCCGGCCTGGAAGACCCCTACGTCAAGGCCGCGGGGCTGCAGGGCTGCAAGCCGCAGAAGTGCTTCCTCGACCACATCGAGGCATGGTCCACGAACGAGATCACGATCAACTGGAACGCACCCTTCGCTTGGGCCGCGGCCTACATCGACGAAAAGGGCAATAAGTAAGCCCATTTTTCCCGACCAGCGACGCCTCCCTCGTCAAAGCAGGGAGACAAATCGCGTCGCTGGTGTTATGGGCTCGACGCCCGCATCCGGAAACGTCAGTAGGAGAAGTCATGCGATTTGGTCAGTTCGACGACGCAAACCGTGAGTACGTCATCACCACGCCGAAAACGCCGTACCCGTGGATCAACTACCTCGGGAGTGAGAAGTTCTTCGGCATCGTCTCGCACCAAGCAGCGGGATACTGCTTTTACCGCGACGCCAAGCTGCGGCGCCTCATGCGGTTTCGGTACAACAACGTACCGACGGATGCTGGTGGACGCTACTTCTACGTCAACGATGGCGGAGATCTGTGGACGCCGAGCTACATGCCCGTCAAGGCGGAGCTCGATTCCTTCGAGTGCCGACATGGCATGGGGTACTCCCGCATCACCAGCGCGCGGAACGGGCTCGAAGTCAGCGAACTGTTCTTCGTTCCCCTCGGGGCGAACGCTGAGGTACATCAGGTCAAGCTGACGAACGAGAGCGGCAAGAAGAAGTCCGTCAAGCTGTTCAGTTTCTTGGAGTTCTGCTTGTGGAACGCTGCTGACGACGGATCCAACCTGCAGCGCAACTTGAGCTGCGGCGAGGTCGAAGTGGTGGGCAGCACGATCTATCACAAGACCGAGTATCGCGAGCGAAGGGACCACTTCGGGTTCTATCACGTCAACGCCGACGTCGCTGGCTTCGACACCGACCGTGAGAGCTTCCTCGGTCTGTACAACTCCTACGGCGAAGCCGACGTGCCGCGTGCCGGGGAGTCGAAGAACACGATCGCCAGTGGTTGGGCGCCCATCGCATCCCATTCGTTGAACGTGGAGCTCGCTCCCGGCGAGACGAAGAGCTTCGTATTCGTGCTCGGGTACATCGAGAATCCCAAAGAAGAAAAGTGGGAGTCCCCGGGCATCATCAACAAGAAGCGTGCGCTGGAGCTCATTGCCCGCTTCGATACCGACAAGAAGGTCGACGCAGCCATGAAAGAGCTGCGCGAGTATTGGGATGGGTTGCTCGGGATCTACGAAGTGGATTCGCCCGACGAAAAGCTCAACCGGATGGTCAACATCTGGAATCCGTACCAGTGCATGGTGACGTTCAACATGTCCCGCAGCGCGTCCTACTTCGAGACGGGCATCGGGCGTGGGATGGGTTTCCGTGACAGCAATCAGGACTTGCTGGGTTTCGTTCACCAGATACCCGAACGCGCACGCGAGCGCATCATCGACATCGCTAGTACCCAATTCCCCGACGGCAGCGCCTACCACCAGTACCAACCGCTGACGAAGCGCGGCAACAACGACATCGGTAGCGGCTTCAACGATGACCCGCTGTGGCTGATCTTGGGCGTGGCGGCGTACATCAAGGAAACGGGCGACATGGGCATTCTCGAGGAGATGGTGCCCTTCGACAACGACGAGTCCAACCAGGCCACGTTGATGGGGCACCTCAAGGCGTCCTTCGACCACGTGTTGAACAACCTGGGTCCCCACGGCTTGCCGCTCATCGGTCGCGCCGACTGGAACGATTGCCTCAACCTGAACTGCTTCAGTAGCGAGCCGGACGAGTCCTATCAGACGACGGGCAACCGTGAGGGGCGTACAGCAGAGTCTATCTTCATCGCCGGCATGTTTTGCCACATCGGTCCGATGTACGCCGACCTGGTCGAACGCACTGGGGACAAGGCAGAGGCGGACCGGGCGCGCACCGAGATCAAGAAGATGGCGGGTACCGTGCTGGAGCACGGATGGGACGGCGATTGGTTCCTTCGAGCGTACGACTTTTTCGGCGACAAGGTCGGCAGCAACGAGTGCGACGAGGGCAAGATCTACATCGAGCCCCAAGGTTACTGCGTGATGGCGGGCATCGGTGTGGAGACAGGGCAAGCCAAGAAGGCTCTGGATGCCGTCAAAGAGCGCCTGGACACCAAGTACGGTATCGTTCTTCTGAACCCGGCCTACACCAAGTACCACATCGAGTTGGGCGAAGTTTCCTCGTATCCCCCGGGGTACAAGGAGAATGCGGGCATCTTTTGCCACAACAACCCCTGGGTGATGATCGCAGAGACCGTTATCGGCAGGCCGGAGTACGCTTTCGACTACTACAAGAAGATCACCCCAGCGTACCTCGAGGATATCAGCGACGTGCACCGCACGGAGCCGTACGTCTATTCGCAGATGATTGCCGGCAAAGACGCGCCGCTCCACGGTGAAGCGAAGAACGCGTGGCTCACCGGGACTGCAGCCTGGAACTTCGTTGCGGTCTCGCAGTACCTGCTCGGCGTTCGTCCCGAGTTCGATGGGTTGTGTGTTCAGCCCTGCTTGCCGAAAGAAGTCCCCGAGTTCACGGTCAAGCGGGTCTGCCGAGGCGCGACCTACGTAGTCAAAGTGAAGAACTCCGGCAGTGGCGGGGCGGCGAAGCTCAAGGTCGACGGCAAGTCCATCGATGGCAACATCGTGCCCTACGCTGCGGCAGGCACGACCGTAGTCGTCGACTGCGAGGTTTGAGTCAGAGCTTCGCGGTCGCGCAAAGACGGCGAAGCCACCTCAACGCAAATAGTAGCCGCATCGATTCGTCGAGGTGATGCAGGTGTAGCGCTCGGTTTCTGGGCACGCTTCGGCGGACGTACACTCGCAGGTGTCGATGCGGACGCATTCGGCGTAGCACCCGTCGACGATTCTGGGCACCATGCCCTCGTCGCACTGAGGAACTGCTCGGCGGCACACGACGAGGCGTGGGTCACAGCTCACCGAGTCGGCGCCAGCGTCTGAGCTCGGAGCTGCGGCGTCGGTCATCGCTGTATCGGTCTCCGCGCCGAGGTCAGACATCGCCGTATCGGTCTCCTCGCCAGTGTCGGTCTCTTCCAGCATGACGCCGGAGTCGGGTGCATCGGACGGAACGGCCGCGTCGGTGGTGTCGCTGGGTTCGCCTGTCGTCGTGTCGGTGCCGTCCACTGAAGTCCCATCGGTGGAAGTGCCGGCTGCATCGGAGCTGGCAGCTGACTCGTCGTCCGTTTCGGCCATCGAAGCATCGGATGCGGCGGTCGCGTCTGCGATGGGCGCGTCGGACGCTTCATCTTCAGGCGTCGTTGTGTCCGTTGAGGTCTCGTCGCTATCGACGTCGTCGGTGGCGCCATCGCTTGTGGCAGTGTCCACACCCGCGGCGCGGTTGGTCTCTGAGCTCCCTTCACTGCACCCAGTGAGTCCGAGGACAATCAGGGGCCACCATTTTGCGCTTCTCATCGGCCTGAGTGTAGCGGGTTTCGTGCCGACAGCCAGCATGTCGCACCTTGGTTCCACCGGCTCGCTTCAACCCGTGGTGGGCGCGTTCGTTGGAAGCCTGCCCGAACAGCTTCATTGTTGAACGCAGTACAAGCGTAGCGGTGTCGAGCAAGTTGGGACGATATTCTCCGTCCAGGTGGACGAGGTGCTGGAAGCCGAGCCACACAACGCCGCGCTCGTCGTGCTGCCGTTCGTAAATCCATCACAGTCGCTGCTCGCGTAGGCGCTTCCATCTTGGAGCGTGCCGGTCCAGACGTCGCCGAATACGGTGTCACCCGCCTCGTCGATGTTGAGGGCAGTACGCAAGTCACCGTCGACCAAGTCGTCCCAGTTGTCTGCGATGACTTCGCCGTCCAACCGTCGATACGGGATGTCCGAATGGGCGAGGCGCGCTGAGGCGGGAGCATCCGGCGTTGAAATCCATGCTCGAAAATCACCTGGCAACGCCGCCGCTACCGCGTGGGCCATGCACGTCGCATCCGCCCCTTCGACGCCACCGAGGGCCGCCGTGTAGCGGATGCTCGTCACGAAAATCACTTTGCTCGGGTCCATGGGCGGCGATCCGCCATCATCGGACGCGTCGACGTCAACGAGGCTTCCGTCAATGGTGACGGCGTTGGCGGCGTCAGCCACGCTGGCCGCGTCCGGCGCGTCGACGCGGCTCGCATCGCCAACCAACTCGGACGGCGCAGACGCGTCCGGGGCGCCGCTGTCATGCGAAGCGTGGTCGTGGGCTGCCGCGTCCGCCAGAGCGGCGTCAGAATGTTCGGCGCTTGCATCGCGTGTGTGCCCGGCATCGTGCGTGGGCACGCCCGTATCCATCAGGACCATCGACGCGTCGATGGTCCGGCCCCCGTCAGTGCCCCTCGCTTCACGATCACCGTCTTGGCACCCCGCGAGGCTGAGAGCGACGCCCAAGGCACAAGCGCCTTCTGGCCGCATGCTACAGTCCGAACGCGTAGCCCGCCTGAACGGCAGCTCCCAAGCCAGCAGCGCCAAGCATTTGCATGCCACGCCCCTCCAGCAACAAGCCGTGGCTTTCACCCAGCGCGATCAGGGTACCGACACCGGCACTGATGAAGACGGTGCCTGTCTTCTTCCACGCGTCGACAGGCGCTATCACGCAGGTCGGATCGGCCGCACATACGGGATCGTTCACTGCACGAGCACCATCGACGATGGGCGTGCTCACCGACGCGTCGACTTGCGCCATGCCGCCGCCCAGTTGGGCATAAGGGCGGAAGAGGCCCGACTTGACCCCCGTGAACCAATAGGCCACCCTCGCTTCCGCGTGGATGGGTTGGAACGCCTTGCCCGGAGGGTTGTCCTTCGCCGGTCCGCCGCCGAAGGCAAAGCCGCCTCGAATGCCGATCAAGAACTCTGGAGAAATGGCGAAGTCATACCCGATGAGCACGCGCTGGGTGGCGGCGACGAAACCAGAGCCTATTTCACCCTGGCCCGCCGCTCCCACGCCCGTGCTTTGTCGTTGCGGGTCCCGGTAGACGCCGCCGCCGTAGAAACACTGGTAGTTGTCGCCGGTGCATGCAGTGGTCGTCGCATCCAGCAGTAAGAAGTCCATCTGGAACCCAAGCGTGATCCAGTTTCTGGCGAATCGCTTCTTCGCTTCCTCGTCATCGGCGTCCGACTGGTCCTCGAACGACTCACAGCCGGGAAAATCTGGCGGGCAGTCGGAACTATCGAGTTCGAATTCGGTAGCCGCCTCGGTGGGTTCCGGTTCCGGTTCCGGCTCCGGCGCGGGGGGAGGAGGTTCTGGTTCCTCCTTCTCCTCCTCCTCTTGTTCGGCTTCCACGGCTGCGAGCAGCTCATCCTGCTCCTCTGGAGGAGGACCTTCCACCTCATCGTCCACACTCTGCCGCATGGCGGCTCCCAGTGCTGAGTCACCGGTTCCCGCTTCTGCTTGGGCTTCTTCGAACGCCTTGTCGATTTCTGGGGTCGACAGGTCAGCCTCCAACTGAATGGCGGGGTCGCGCGCGAGGGCCTTCTTGAAGTAGCTGACGCCTTCGTCGTGGTTCTTCAGGCCGGCGACCATCAGCACGCCCATGTCGCGGTAGACCCGGGCAGTAGTGGCATCACTGCAGCCAGAGTCACAGAGAGCGACGGCCTTTTGGAGTTTCGTCCGCGCAGACTTGAACTCCAAGTTGAGGTAGTCCTCGTAGAGAGCCTTCTCGGCCAGCTCGAGTGCCTGTGAATCGTTACCGGCGTGGGCGGACAGCGAGAAAAAGGCCAGCGACTGCCCGAGGGCCAGTCCAGTCAAGAGGGTTCTCAGTCGTGTGCTCACTCGTCTTCCTCGTGGGTGCAGCTGGTGTGTCGTCCAGTTGCGCGGCGGGGCCTCTGGACGTTCGCGCGACCCGCCCCACTAGCATAGCCATGCCCGCGGTGTCCTTGCGATTTCGCGGCAATGACGCGCCTGTTGATGATCGGGTCGCGCCGTAGCGGGACGGTCGCGACTGCGGGTCACCCAGCAGCGTGACAGGCAGACGGTGGAGCGTTGGCAGCGGGGTGCTGCCTGGAAGATTCTTACACGACTTCAACGGCCCCTTGGGGATGGAAGAGTTCCGACCAGCCCTGCCGCGCAGGGCTCCGCGTCGCTGCTGATCCGAACTGAAGCAACACCGACACCACGTCGGGATGTGTGCGTGGGATCGCGACGATCCAGCGACTCAATTCGGTATGCGAGTGCCTCGATCATCGCCAGGGCGTGCCTAGCTTTTTGCCTTCGCCCTCGTATACTCCGCTGGATGTTAGCGCCTAGGGTTACTGCTTCCAGTATTGCTTTGTGTCTTGCGTTTGGCGTTGCTTGCAGCGCCGCCGATGATGCTTCGCCGCCCCCCGAGCCCGGGACGGGAGCCGTCTCGCCTGGGCCAGGCTCGATGCCGGCAAACGCTGGTGGTGAACCTGTTACCGGCACGCCTACTGGACCCGCAGCGGGCCCGAGCGGAGGAGGCACCGTCGCGCCAGCTACGCCCGGAGGTCCCGCTGTGGCTGCTCCAGCGGAGGGTGGCGGTAGTTTCGTCGTCGAGGGGGAGGACACGCTAATCGTGAGCGAGCCCGAGCCTGAGGTGCCACCTGATGATCAAATCGTCGAGGGGCAGGTCTGCAACTCCGCAGAGGTCAAGTTCGAGAAGCTCATCCCGTCCGTGATGCTCGTCTTGGACCGATCGACGAGCATGTTCAAATCCAACCTGCCCAATGGCGGCTATTCTGGCGAGTCTTTCGGCACGTTCGACGATCGCTGGGAGGGGTTGCGTGCGGCGGTTGCCGGTCTCGAACCCTACTCAGCGGACGTCCAATTCGGGGCCGCGACGTTCACCGGCTTCAATGAGCAGAACGGTGGCCAGTGTCCGGTGATGGAGGGCTTGGACATTCCAGTCTCCATTGGCAACTTCGATCAGATTTTGGCATTGCTGCCCGACTCTGCCACGGCGATCCCAGCCTCGAAGAGCGAGACCCCGACGGCGGAAGGGATCGAAGCGGCGCTGGAAGTACTTGCTGCAGTCGAGACGGTGGGACCGCAATACCTCGTCCTCATTACCGATGGTCTGCCCGAGCTGTGCCATCCGGAGTTGCTCGACAAGGGGGTCTGGTGCGGACACGACCCTGCATTTGGCGTGGTGCAGAATGCATTCCTCAACGGGGTGACGACGTTCGTGATCGGCATTCTCGGCGAGAGTACCGACCCGAACGAAACCGAAGCAGGCGAATACTTCCTCAATGGTATGGCTCACGCCGGTCAAGGCCTGGACCTCGCACCCCCCACGGACAACCTTCACTGCATTCAACAGGAGTCCACCCTCGACCGCGGAGAGATGCCGGCGAGCGATTTCTATGAGAACTGGAGGCCGTACGCGGCCGCCACCTATGCGGCCGACGGGTTTACGTACGAAGATACACTCTACTTTGCACCGGTGGATGGGGATGCGCTGGGAGCCCAGCTTGCTGAGGTCGTCGAAGCCACGCGCACCTGCGCGTTCGAGATGGACGACGCCGTGGTTCGCGCCCAAGCGGACAAGGGCGCGGTCCAGCTGGAGATGCTCGATGGTAGCCTGGTGGACTTGGCGTACCAAGGCGTCGACGGGTGGGATTTGGATCCCGAGAACGACTACACGGTGGTCGTCAATGGTGCTTCGTGCACCGGCATCCAGACGGACCAAGTAGCGAACATCAAGATCCAGTTTCCGTGCGAAGTCCGCGTGCCGCGCGTCAGATGAGCGACGACTGAGCTCAGATGGCCCCTCCTCGGGTGAGCCAGCATTGCGGACAATGACCGCCATTTGGGGCATCTGCCACTCCATCGGCCCGCAAGTCGATCCCGGATGGGTTGCGCCGCGGCGCACTGGGCCGTAAGCTACGGCCCATGGTCACGCCGGTTCCCAGCCTGCTTCTTGCGCTCCTTCTGCTCGACTAGAGCAGGACCGGGCCGACCACCATCCGCTTCTTCGACCCTTTCCTGCGAGCTTTCAAGCCGGGAAAGGGTTTTTGACTTTGTGCCATTGCTCGACTTCTCTTCCCCCCAACTCCGGCTCGACTGTTCGCCCCAACCCCAATCCGGAAATCCGACATGTCATCGATGCCAGCTCACAAGTACCGCCCGTTTCCCGCAATCGATCTGCCCAATCGCACCTGGCCGAGTCGTACTATCGACAAGGCCCCCGCGTGGTGCAGCGTCGACCTACGTGACGGCAACCAGGCGCTCGTCGAGCCCATGGGCCACGACCGCAAACGCCGCATGTTCGAGACCCTGGTTCGCCTTGGCTTCAAGGAGATCGAGGTAGGGTTTCCTGCGGCCTCGCAGACCGACTACGATTTTTTGAGGTGGTTGATTGATGAGGAGCGGATCCCTGGGGATGTCACGATCCAGGTCCTGACCCAGGCGCGCCCGGAGCTCATCGAGCGCACCTTCGAGGCGCTGCGTGGCGTACGCCGCGCTGTCGTTCACCTGTACAACTCCACCTCCACTCTGCAGCGGGATGTCGTGTTCAAGCGGGATCGCGCCGGCATCGTCGACATCGCCGTGCAGGGGACCGCTTTGCTACGAGACATCGCCCAATCGCACGAGTCGACAGAAGTGCTCTTCGAGTACTCGCCCGAGAGCTTCACAGGGACCGAGCTGGACTTCGCCAAAGACGTGTGCGAGGCGGTTCTGGAGACGTGGGGCGCGACCAAGGACCGGCAAGTGATCTTGAATCTGCCAGCGACGGTCGAAATGGCGACTCCGAACATCTACGCAGACCAAATCGAGTGGTTTGCGAACAACGTGAAGAATCGCGAGGCGTACCTGCTGAGCGTGCACACTCACAACGATCGTGGAACCGCGGTTGCGGCGGTGGAGCTATCGCTGATGGCGGGCGCCGACCGCGTCGAGGGCACGCTATTTGGTAACGGTGAGCGCACCGGGAACGTCGACATCGTGACGTTGGCTCTGAACATGTTTACCCAAGGGGTGGATCCAGGTCTGGAGCTGTCGAACATCCGTGAGGTGGTGGAGGTGTTCGAGTTCTGCAATCGTATGAGCGTGCATCCGCGGCATCCGTACGCTGGCGAGCTCGTCTTTACGGCCTTCTCAGGCTCCCATCAGGATGCGATCAAGAAGGGCTTGGCCGCACGTGAGGAACGCAATGCGCATCACTGGGAGGTGCCGTACCTTCCCATCGATCCTGATGACATCGGGCGCACCTACGAAGCCGTGATTCGTATCAACAGCCAATCGGGTAAGGGTGGTGTCGCCTACGTCATGGAGCATGATTTCGGACTCACCCTGCCGCGCGCCCTGCAGATCGAGTTCTCCAAGGTGATTCAGAAGATCACCGACGAAACGGAGGCTGAGCTCACCCCTGCTCAGATCTTCGAGGCATTCGAAGCGGAGTATCTCAGTGCGGACGGAGATCTGAAGCTCGCGGACAAGCGAGTCGACCTGACAACCGAAGGTGAGCAGCGCGTGCTCGCAGCGAGTGTGTCCGTCGGTGGGGCCGTCCGTCGGATTACCGGCAAGGGCAACGGTCCTATCGACGCCTTCATGAATGCACTCAAGCGTGAATGCGGTATCGATGCGGAGGTTCTCGACTACGCGGAACACTCCGTGGGCAAGGGCGCCAATGCCCAGGCGATCGCCTACCTGCACCTGTCCATCAACGGCCGTGAGCTGTACGGCGTCGGCAGGCACGAAAGCATCTTGTCGGCTTCCGTGGAGGCGGTGCTCAGCGCCGTTCATCGCAGCCGCAAAGGGGCTGTTGCAGCGGCTCGAGCTTCGGCTTGATGGCTGCCTCCGCTGGCTCGACTCCACATCGGGGTCGGCCTAGTGCCGTCTCGGGCTGAGGCGAGGGTAGCGCTCAGCTCTTGACGGGGCCGATCAGCGTGAACAGCGCTGCTCGTGCCACGAGCACGCCCGCCTCGTCGTGCAGCTCGACATCGAGCTGCACTTCGCGGCGCTCGCTGCCGTAGTTGGGGGCACAATGACACGTGGCGCTGATGGTCCCGCGCGCTTTCTTCAAGTACCGCATGTCCAGCCGCGTCACGATGAAGCGAGCGTCCTCTGGCAGGGCGCACGCGAGGGCCGCGTTGCCGGTGACTTCTGCTAGGTTGCAGAGCGCGATGGCGTGGACCGAGCCAAGGTGATTACGAAGCGCGCGACGGTCTCGCATTCGAACCAGCGCAAACCCCGGCTCCAAATCGACGAACTCCGCGCCAATGGTTCCTGTGTACGGAATGCTGACGGCAAGGAAACGGCTGTAAATCTTCGCCCCACCCGGCAGCAAGCTCGTGATATCCCAAGCCTTCTTGATCCACGCGGCCGAGCTTTGGTGCCCAGGGAGCAGTCTTCGCAACCGGTTGGGCAGCATGAGCGGGTTTTAGCAGATCGGCTCGGCGACAGGGAGCCGGCGAACCCGGGCGGACCACCACGAAATTTGGCCCGTGTAGGTCCTGGTAGTACATCCCAGTCGTGCTGAGTGCGAACTGTTCATTTTCGCCTGCGCTCCTGCGCCTGGCGGCCGCCATCGCTGTATTTGTGGTCTCGTTGCCCGTTTCGGCGCGTCCGTCACGGGCGCCCAGCAACGGTTCGACCCCGACGGCCCAGCACGTCAAACCGAAGGAGACCCAGAAAAAGCCAGCGCGAGGTGGGGCGCGCAAGCCAGGGGTCGCCAAGCCTGTGGCCCCGCCGCGAAGCGCCCCAGAGGGGCCCGATGCGACTACCAAGATACCCGCCGACATCAGCGCGTTGGGGGCCCTGTCCATCGGACATCCCCACGCAGGGTACCTCTTGAACTCCACCCCCATGCCTCGTTCCCCTCGCTGGGTGCTCACGGTCCCGAGCCACGGCTTTGGAACAGAGGAGACGGTCGCCCAGCTGCAGCACTGTCTCAATCAGGTTCACGACCAGTTTCCTGGCAGCCACCCCGTGATGCTGGGATCGCTGAGCGGCCAATTCGGAGGGCATCTGCCGCCCCACCGGAGCCACCGCACCGGCCGGGACGCAGACGTCTATTTCTTTCGCCAGCCGGGGGCCCAATGGTCCAAGGCCGCGACGCGGGAGGACATCGACCTGCCGCGCACCTGGGCACTGCTGCGCTGCTTCATCACCGACACCGACGTGGAGATGATCCTGATCGTTCGAAAGGTTCAGGACTGGCTCGAAAAGTACGCGTTATCCCAAGGCGAGAACAAACAGTGGCTCGATAGCCTGTTTCATGACAACGGCAGCTACAAGACGGCGCTGGTGCGAGACGTCCCGGGTCACGTCGCTCACATGCACGTTCGTTTCGTCAGCGCCCAAGCGCGTCGCAAAGCCGTCAAGGTATACGACCGGCTCGTGAGTTCCGGCGTCGTGCGGCTCTCGGGGCAGGCCGACAAGCACGTGGTCGTCAAGGGCGATACGCTGAGCGAACTCGCCGAGCACTACAAGACCTCGGTTGCTCAGCTGCAGAGTCTGAACGGGCTGGAAGGCACGCTGATAAAACTTGGGCAGAAGCTGGTGATCCACAAGCCCGTCGATTTGCGGGGCGCCCGGGATCCCGTATTCGTTCCGCCGCGGAGAAGGCCGCCCGCCCCCACGAAAACGGTGTCCGCACCTCAGCAAGTCGCCAGGTTGAAGACCAAAACGTCGAAACCTGCTGGCGCTCGGAGCACCTCTTTCGGTACCGACAAGAGCGAGACCCCGGCGTCGTGGACTGCGAGCGACAAGTCGACGGACAAGTCTCTCGGACAAAAGCCCAAGCCGCGCCAGAAGCGACTCAAAGACCCATTCAGCGCTGCGCGTCGCGCCCCACAGGGGCCGCGTGACCTCTCTTGAAAAGGTGACAGCGCTGCACGATTGCGCCTTCACGGAGCGCGGTATTGTCTATGCTCGGAGCTGATGCATATCGAGTTCTACGGCGCAGCCGACGAAGTGACGGGATCACTGCACCGTCTCCATGTGGCCGGCCAAGACATCCTCTTGGATTGCGGGCTGTTTCAGGGGCACCGTGAAGAAGCCAATCGTCTCAACCGCCAGCTGCCCCGATGGGCGACAGAAGCCCACGCGCTGATCCTCAGCCACGCCCACCTCGATCACAGCGGCAACATCCCGACG
This sequence comes from Polyangiaceae bacterium, assembly GCA_050298815.1. Lineage (GTDB taxonomy): Bacteria > Myxococcota_A > Polyangia > Polyangiales > Polyangiaceae > SZUA-265. Next base: position 24,071 of record JBNKUV010000055.1, on the reverse strand, counting down.
CTGGTCAAGCGTGGGTTCCAGGGCAACGTCTACGCTACACCGCCAACTCGCGACTTGTGCGCGGTGATGCTGCGCGATGCGGCGATGATCCAAGAACAGGATGCACGCTACCTCAATCGCCGATTGGCGAGGGAAGGATCCAAGCAACGCATCGAGCCCATCTACACGATGGATGACGCCCAGGCCGCGATGGAGCGCATGTTCGCCGTGCCCCTGCGGCGAAGCTTCCGTGTCGCTCCCGGCGTCGAGCTCATTTTTCACAATTCTGGCCATGTGCTGGGCTCCGCGTCCGTCGAACTGAGGCTGGAGGAGCGTGGCAAACGGACCACGCTGCTTTTCACCGGGGACTTGGGCCGCGCGGAGCTGCCCCTGATGCAGACGCCGGAAATCGTGTCCGGGGTGGACACGATGCTGATGGAGAGTACGTACGGCAACCGTCACCATCCAGAGATCCACGAGCTCGACGAACGACTGGGCCAGATCGTTCGCGATACGATCGGCCGTGGGGGCCGGGTATACATTCCGACGTTCGCCTTGGAGCGTGCCCAAGAGGTGCTTTTTTCACTGGAACGCTTGCACGATGCCGGAAACGCACCGGCTGTTCCGATCTACATCGACAGCCCACTGGCAATCGCGATTACCGAGATCTACAAGTTGCACCCCGAAGGACTGTCGGACGCCGTGCGGGACCGCATCCTGGGCCGAGATGATCCATTCTCGCCGCCAGGTCTGCGTTACGTATCCAACGTCGAAGCCTCGAAAGCGCTTCAGCGAAGCACGGAGCCGTGCATCATCATTGCGGGCTCGGGGATGTGCGAGGGCGGGCGCATCCTGCACCATCTAGGGGGCGCTCTGAGCGACCACCGCAACACCATCGTCATCGTTGGCTTCATGGCACAGCACACGCTTGGTCGGCGTCTGGCAGAGCATCGAAAGAGCGTGAAGGTCTTCGGTCTGGAGCACGACGTGCATGCTCAAGTCGTCGTGCTCGAAGGGTTGTCAGCGCATGCGGACGCGGGCGATCTCACCACTTTCGCCCGCGCCACCGCCCGGGCCGGCAATCTGCGCCAGCTGGCGCTGGTTCACGGCGAGGACGACGGGCGCAAGGCCCTGGCGGACAGGATCAAAGACGAGATACAAATATCGAGCATGCTGCCCAAGCGCGGGGACGTTCTAGAGCTCTAGGTACGTATGTTTCCCTTTAGGGCCCGCGTGACGAATCCGTGTGATGGTCAGTGGCAGCGAAGGCCGGTTGGGGCAGGCAAGTTGACGGAAATGGTGGCGTTCTCGGCGCGCGCTGCGGCGAGCGCAGCTCGGTTTCCCGGATCCGGGTGCGTTGAGAGCAATTCGGGGATGGCTGCGCCTGCCTCGTTCTGCACCCGCTCGAAGAAGCGCGCCATGCCGCGGGGGTCGACTTCTGCTCTCTCTAGCAGTGCCAATCCCACCTGATCGGCTTCCGCTTCTTGGTCCCGATCGTACGACGTGTTGACCAGTCCCGCGACGAGTGCCGTCGGGGCTTCGATGTCCGTGCCGCCGAAGGCGACGGACATGAGCGCCATGGATCCTAGACCCCGCAGGATGCGCTTGGTCCCATGACGTTCCGTTACGTGGGCGAGTTCGTGGGCGATCACCCCTGCTACTTCTTCGCCGCTACCTGCAGCCCGCAGCAGTCCCATGTTGACCGTGACGAAGCCGCCCGGCAGCGCAAACGCGTTGATGGCGTCGTCATCGGCGACCACAAATTGGAAGTCGAAGGCGCTTTGGATGTGCGGAGTCAGGGCACCAGCGATGGTCTGGACGTAGCGCTGGGTCTGCTCGTTGTCGCAGCGGCGCTCGCTCGGCGTCAATGCCGCCCAGCTCTGGGCCCCGAGTGCGACATCCACACTGGTCGGCACCAAGAACGATGCCCATCCGGCCAGACCGCGCACCAACCACAAGCCCGCGAGTACGAGCCCAACCACCACAGCGACGATCAGCGCCACTTCCCCGACAACCCGCTTCCTGCTGTGTCCAAACCCTTGCTGTCGTGGCTGCTCCGACTCGTCCATCGGCCCGCAACATATGGCGGCCTCGGGCAGGAGCCAACCCCCACGCGGTACAGCAAGGTGGCCGGGACGCGTCGGACAGTGGTATAGGGCGGCGCGGAGGATGAACTACTCAATCGAACATGGGCCTGCGTTCGCATGGCTCAAAGTGCAGTTGAACCCCGGCGAGTGCATCTGTGCGGAAGCCGGTGCAATGGTTCGCCAGAGCCCCGAGCTTCAGATGGACACGCGCCTGAACGCCGGCAAGAAGGCCGGCTTCTTCGTCACGCTGTGGGCGATGTTGACGGCGCTCATGCGCAAGTTTTTGGGCGGAGAGACTGTCTTCATCAACGAGTTCCACGGTCCGGCCGGCGGCGAGGTGGTCTTGGCGCCATCGCTATCAGGCAACATCATGCGTCAGTCGCTGTCCGGCGGACGCACGCTGTTCGTGCAGACTGGTAGCTACCTGGCGAGCACCGGGAGCATCGACACGAGAGTGCGCTGGGGTGGCTTGCGCGCATTCTTCGGAGGGGAGGGGCTGATCTTGCTCGAGTGTGTTGGCGACGGCGAGCTTTTCGTCAACAGCTACGGCGGCATCGTGGAGATTCCGATCAATGGTCGATTTGTCGTCGACACCGGCCACATCGTGGCGTTTGACGGCAGTTTGGACTTCAAAGTTCGAAGTGTTGGTGGGGTCAAATCGTTTCTGTTTTCGGGCGAAGGCTTGGTGTGTGAGTTCTCTGGACAGGGCACGATCTACGTTCAGTCCCGGAACATCGACGCTTTGGTGGGCTGGCTGACGCCGATGCTGCGAGGTTGAGAGGATGCACTACGCAATTCAATACCGTCCGGCCCATTCGCTGGCCGTCGTTTCGCTGGAGGCCGGCGAGAGCATTCGAGCCGAGGCCTCCGCGATGGTCAGCATGACGTCGAACGTGGCCGTGCAGACGCAGGCGCGAGCGGGCTCCGGCGGAATTCTCGGTGGGCTCAAACGCAGTTTTCTCGGAGGAGAGTCCTTCTTCACGAACGTCTTTACCGCGGAGAGTGGCGGGGCCCACGTGACCTTGGCGCCGCAACTGTGCGGCGACATGGTCGTGCACCAGTTGTCTGGGCAGCAGCTGTTCATTCAGGGTTCGAGTTACGTCTCAGCGCCGGATAGCGTGCACATCGATACGAAGTTCCAGGGCCTCAAGGGTTTCTTCAGTGGCGAATCGCTGTTCTTTCTGGCCGCCAGCGGCCACGGACCGGTACTGCTCAACGCCTTTGGGGCGATCGAGGCGTATCAGCTCAACGGCGAGCTGATTGTCGACACGGGTCACCTAGTCGCTTTCACGGAAGGTATCGAGTACACGGTCGGGAAGGCGGGCAAAGGGTGGATCCAGAGCTTTCTGAGCGGGGAAGGCCTGGTACTGCGCATGCGCGGTGTCGGGACCGTCTATTTGCAGAGTCGCAACCCGACGGAGTACGGCAAGAGTGTCGGTCCTAAATTACCGGAGAGGAGTGGCTAGTGCAGTACGGCATCATCGACGCGCCGGATTTCGGCATGCTCAAGGTCAGGTTCGATGCGCCAGGCGAGCGGATCGTCGCCGAGTCTGGTGCCATGGTGGCGATGGGCACCGAGATCGACATCCAGACGAACATGCGGGGTGGTGTCCTCGCGGCCGCCAAGCGCAAGATGCTCGGAGGCGAGTCGATCTTTCAGAACACTTTCACCTCCAAGGCGCCGGGCCAAGAGTTGTTTCTCGCGCCTCCGCCGGAAGGTGATCTGAGAGCGATGCAGCTCGGCCCTGGGCAGGAGTTCTTTCTGCAGAGCGGTGCCTACGTGGCGCACATTGGCGACGAGATGCAGCTGGACACCAAGTGGGGTGGGGTCAAAGCGTTCTTTGGTGGGCTGGGCTTCTTCATGCTGCGCGTCATAGGGCCCGGTACCGTATTCTACGCGGCGTACGGCGCGATTCATGAGCAGCCGATCGACGGCAGCTACACGTGTGACACGGGCCACATCGTCGGCTTCTCGCCGCAGCTTTCGTACAGCATTCGAAAGTTCGGCGGCTTCAAGGGGCTGTTCCTCAGCGGTGAGGGGCTCGTGTGCGAGTTTCACGGGCAGGGGCAACTCCTGCTGCAAACGAGGAACCCGACGAGCCTCGCCGGGTTTCTGCACCCGTACCGCCGTATGCGCTCCCGCAATTGACCCAGGGCTACTGAAGCTGGAATCTGCTGATGCAAGTGAATGTCATATGTGTCAGGTTGGGCTTGACCTGCGCCCCTGGTGTCACACCTCGCTGCAGCCCAAAACGTGAACTAGCTGTTTGATTACAAGTGATTGGGGCCTCGTGTGGCGCAAAATGACAGGCCGCGCAAAAATCGCAGTTGAAAGTCGGTTTCAACAGGCTATCTTCCAAACCGGAGATTCAAGAGAGCCGATGTTGGTCTGTCACTGCCGCCGAGTTTCTGATCGTGAGATCCGCGCGTTCGCCAAGTCGGGCGCGGGATCGGTGAAAGACGTGTGCCAGAAGTCAGGTGCTGGTACTTGCTGTGGGGGCTGCATGCCCTTGGTCAAGGACATCGTACGCAGCGAGTCCGAAGCCGGAGCGCAACGTCCAAGCGCCCTCGGATCTCGCATCGCCGCCGCCGGCATCTACCGCTGAGTTACTGCCCGGCGAATCCGGTACCGCAATCGCTCGACCTGATTTAGGAAGGTGGTCGATGAAAGGACTGCGGACCATTTCACCCGTCGATGGACGTATCGTTGCCGAGCGCGACTACTCCTCTGACAGCGAGATTTCACGGCTGCTCCAATCCGCCGTCGCGGCGCACGTCGAGTGGGCCAGGCTTCCCCTCGCGGAGCGCGCACGTCTCTGTAGCGCTTTTGTCGACGCAGTGCTCGAAGACAAGGCCGAGATTGCAACAGAGCTCACCCTGCAGATCGGGCGCCCCATTTCGCAAAGCCCCGGTGAGTTACGCGGTTTCGAAGAACGCGCGCGCCACATGATACAGATCGCCGAGGCCGCGCTCTCTCCCGTGTTGCCGGCACCGAAAGTCGGGTTTCGACGGGAAATCAGGCGTGAATCTCTGGGTGTCGTGTTGACCCTCGCGCCGTGGAACTACCCGCTGCTCACTGCTGTCAACTCCGTCGTTCCTGCGTTGATGGCGGGCAACTGTGTGGTGTTGAAGCACTCAGCGCAGACTCCGTTGTGCGCCGAGCGTTTCCTGGCAGCGACAGAGCGCGCTGGGTTTCCACCGGGGGTCTTCCAGATCGTTCACTGCTCCCACGAGCAGACCGCCAGGATGATCGCGAGTTCGGAGGTGGCCTTCGTGGCGTTTACCGGGTCGGTCGATGGCGGGCACGCGGTCGTGCGCGCCGCGTCCGAACGTTTCATCAACCTCGGGCTCGAGTTGGGCGGCAAGGACCCGGCGTACGTTCGTGCCGACGTGAAGCTGGAGCACGCGATCGAGAACCTGGTCGACGGCGCGTTCTTCAACTCTGGTCAGAGTTGCTGCGGCATCGAACGCATCTATGTACACGAGGCGCGCTTCGACGCGTTCGTCGAAGGTTTCGTCGAGTTGACGCGCAAGTACGAGTTGGGCGATCCGCGAGAAGCGACGACGAACCTGGGCCCGGTGGTGCGTACCGCCGCTGCCCACCACGTGCGCGGTCAGATAAGGGACGCCATCGCCGCGGGAGCCAAGGCGCTCATCGATGAATCGGCTTTCGCCGCGTCGAAGGAAAATACTCCCTACTTGGCTCCACAGGTCCTGGTGAACGTCGATCACGGCATGCGCGTGATGACGGAAGAGAGCTTTGGGCCCGTCGTTGGCATCATGCCTGTCAAGGACGATGCGCACGCCGTGCAGTTGATGAACGATAGTGCCTACGGCTTGACAGCCTCCGTGTGGACGATCGACGAGGCGGCAGCGATCGCGATCGGAGAGCGCGTGCAGACGGGCACGTTCTTCATGAACCGTTGCGACTACCTCGATCCAGCGCTGGCATGGACGGGCGTCAAGGATTCCGGACGCGGATGCACGCTATCGAGCGTGGGCTACGAGTCACTGACTCGACCCAAGTCGTTTCACTTGCGCGTCGAGGTGTGAAGGGGGCGCTGTGAGCTCCGCGTTTCTGGCGGGCGGTGTAAGCAGCGTCACTGCTCGACGTTGCGCATGAAGTCGGCGACCTCGGCAAAACGTTGTTGCAGGAACGCCTGCAGGTCCTCCGGCACGCCTGTTTCCAGCATTGCCTGGTTCATGCAGCGCAGCCACGCGTCGCGCATCGCGATGTCGACGCGCACCCGGGCGTGGCGCATGCGGAGGCGGGGGTGTCCGTTTTCCGCCACATAGTCCTGAGGCCCACCGAGCCAGCCGACGAGAAACGACGCGAAGCGGTCACGGCTTCGCCTGCTGACTTTACCGGGGGCGTCCTGCTGGTGCAGCGCCGTCAGCTCTGGCTCCTGCGCCTCCATGATGTCGTAGAAGCGTTCGGCGAGCGCTTCGACGACCTCGCGACCGCCGATTTGTTCGTAGGGCACCAACATGGGAATTCAGACACGACAAAAGCCCATCTATCGTAGATGGGCTCAGGTACCCGACACACGGGCGATCAGTGAGATGTGAGACCTCAGTCGAAGGTGCGCTCGCGCTTGCGGCGGCGTCGCGCGGCTTCGGCGATCTTCTTGCGCTTCTTGATCGAAGGCTTCATGTAGTGCCGGCGCTTCTTCAGCTCCCGCAACAGACCTTCGGCTGCAAGCTTACGCTTGAGGTGCTTGATGGCTCGTTCCACTCCTTTGCCGTCGACGACGACTTGGAGCGGCTTACACTGGATGGCTTCACTCGGGTTGCTCAAGGGACCGGGAAGCTGACAAACCTTCGCCCCATTTGCAAACCCAAATACCGCGTAGGTGGTGAAATTTAGGCGCCCGGACGGCACCATCGCCCCCTTTGGGCCCTGAACGCGCGTCCGGTGTCGCTGCGGAGGTGGCTGGGCACCCTACTTGGCGGCGAGGTGCTGCTCGCTCCGGGCGCCTACTTGGCGGTGAGATGCTGATCGATGAGGATGGGGTTGCCGTCCGGATCTTCCAGGGTGATGTGGGCGGGTCCGGTTGGGTTCTGGTCGACGTTCTGCTCGATGATGGGGAGTCCGGCGGCGGCCAGCTTGGCGTGGATGTCACCCACGCTCTCGAAGGACTCGAGCTCTTGCTGGCGTTGGTCCCAGCCCGGGTTGAAGGTCAGGATGTTCTTGTCGAACATACCTTGGAATAGACCGAGCACTGTGTGTCCGTTCTGCAGGATCACATAGTGTTCACCATCGCCACCGACCCGCGTGAAGCCGAGCTTCTGATAGAACTCCAGTGAGCGTTGCAGGTTCTTGACGGCCAGACTGACGGAGAATGCACCTAGTTCCATGGGAACACCCTAGCTCGGCTTCGCGCGCGCAGGCTATGGGGGTGCCCGGCGTCGAACAGCCAAGGTGTGCGGATCCACTCGGCGCGGAACGAGCGGCGATGCGATCGACGTCTGCCGCGTGTGGCTTGCCGCGCTCCGTCTGCCGCGCGGGCTTGCCGCGCTGGTCGGCACACGCTACTTCGTGGTCGTGAGCAAGTCTCCACGACGGCGCCGGGGCAAAGCGTCAGCGCACAGAGATGGTCCCACAACGACGCGTCGCGGGTGGCCAGCCGCATCGAGCGACGCCTCGGCGTCCGCGGCAGCACGCATTCTCGACGCGGTCCGCTCGATCCCCGTTGGCCGCGTCGCCACCTATGGCGAGGTCGCTGAGATCGCAGGTGTCTTCCGGGGGCACCGAGTGGCGGCGAGCGCCTTGCGCCAGTGCCCGAGTGATGTTCCCTGGCACCGGGTGCTCGCAAAACACGACCCGAAGCGTGCGCGCATCGCCCTACCCGACGAGGCCGGCGCGCTCCAACGCGCGCTCTTGGAAGCCGAGGGCGTGACACTGGATGCTCACCAGCGCGTGTCGCTCGTGGACTTTGGCTGGCTACCGCGGTGACTCGGCGCATTCGGGGGGCGCGAGGTGCTCAGACCAAGGCGGAAAGCTCGAGCGCGCCTAGCGTGCACCCGCTGCATGAGCTGCTCTCGGCGTTTTGGGAGCGTACGACTGGTCCGGAGCGCGCACAGCTGTCGGCACGGACCCGTTCCGCGCCCTCGGAACGCCCTCGTCCTCGGGGAAGTGCCCGTTCCGCGCCCTCGGGACGCCCTCATCCTCGAGCAAGGTCCTGTCCCGCGACCTCGGAACGCCCTCGTCCTCGGGGAAGTTCCCGTTCCGTGACCTCGAAACGCCTTCGTCCTCGGGGAAGTTCCTGTTCCGCGACCACGGAACGCCTTTGTCCTCGGGGGAGTTTCCGTTCCACGAACTCGGAACGCCATACCGCGCCGACCGATCGTCCTGCAGTTTTGCTGCGCGCAATCGAGATGCGCCTGGTGACGCGTTGACGTGAGAGCATCGGTACGCGACAGTGTTGTTGAGCTGACAGGCAGCCAACGGTCCGCGTAGAGGGATTGTCCCACCTGGAAGAGACAAGAGTGAACGGTCGTCAGACCCCTTCGCCCCGATATGCGGACACCGGGCAGATGAAGAGGTCAACATGTCGATTCGATCCATTCCCTCCCGTCCTTCACTGGAACACGACAAGAAGGAGGCAAAGCGCCTACTGCGCAGCGCCAGGCAAGGAGACGTTGGCGCGCTGCAGCGCATCGCCAAAGCGCACCCGCGCTTCGCCCAGCTCGCGCCGGAAAACGCAACTGAACTGAAGCTTGCGGATGTCCAGCTCGTGCTCGCGCGGGAGTACGGCGTGCCGAGTTGGCCGCGCTATAGGCAGCTCGTCGAAGACCTGGCAGCAGCTTCCGCAGAACGTGCGGCGGTGCTCGTTCGATCACTCTGCAGTAACGAGGTCCGGCGCGGAGAGGCGCTACTCGAGCGCGAGCCGGACTTGTGCACGTTCGACTTCTACGCAGCGTGCGCATGTGGGGAGATCGAGTTCATTCGGGAGGCATTGGCGCGCGATGCCGACCTTGCGGTGCGGGCAGGAGGTCCGAACAACTGGCACCCTCTGACCTACGTCTGCTTTTCTCGACTCTGGCGCCGAGACCCAAACCGCGAGCAAGGGCTCCTTTCGGCGGCAAATCTCCTGTTGGCTCGAGGAGCAGATCCCAATAGCCACTACGTGGTCGACCATCACGGGCGGGAGCATTTTCAGACATGCCTGTATGCAGCAGCGGGCATCTCAAGCAACCACGCCTTGACTCGGCTGTTGCTTCAGGCGGGTGCTGATGTCGATGAGTTGGTCACGGAGGAAGCAAGAAGGAGCGAGCGACCTTCCACCGTCACCGACCTCGGTAAGCTCTATCCCCTCGAGGCGCTGTACCACGCCTGTGAGTTCAAGGACGTGACATGCGTCGAACTCCTTCTGGAACGAAAGCCGGATGCATTGACAGTGTCGTACTGTCTAGGTCGAGCGCTCGACTTCCGCGCAGAGGAAGCCGCACAACTCTTCCTGCTACATGGGGCAGATCCGTCGATGGTTGTGCCGTGGAATCGTCATCGTTCCCATCTACACAAGGCTGTGATGCAGCGGCGCTCGGCGACGTTGGTCAGGACGATGCTCGAGGCCGGCGCTGACCCAAACCTTCCAGATGAAGACGGGTTCAGTCCGCATCAACACGCGGTGCGGCGAGGCGACGAGGAGCTGGCCCAGTTGCTCGAAGAGTTCGGGGCTGATCGCTCGAAGCTCAGCCCGGACGACGTCCTGATCGGTAAGTTGAGTCGCGGAGTCCCCGGGGCAGCGAAGGAGGCTCGAGTGAAACCCGATCCCGATCTGCTGGTCCGAGCAGCCCGTCGTGGAGATCTGGGAGAAATCTCTCGGCTTCTCGAGGCTGGGGTAGACGTCAACGCAGAACAGGATCTACCGCCGCTTCATGCTGCCTGCTACGCAGGCCAATTGGAGGCCGCACAGCTCATTGTTGGTCAGGGGGCGAGCCTCACCCAGACGAATGCGTACGGTGGAACGCCGCTCGGCACCTGCATCTACGGCTCGATGCACTGCTTCGACGAGGAAGGTGGGCCCGGAGCATGCCCTCCCGATGAGATACCGCCACGCGGATACGCTCAATTGGCGGACTGGCTCATCGCCCAGGGAGCCAGTCTGCCAGGTTCTATCCGGGGAGGAAGCGAAGCGGTGCAAGAAGTCTTGCGTTCGCACGGAGTTCCCGACGCCCCATCCGAGTAGGCCGTGAGGGCTGCACTGTTGCTCTACGTCGGAAGGCGCTCTACGTCGGAAGGTGCTCTAGGTCGGATTGGTGCTCTAGGTCGGATTGGTGCCCTAGGTCGGATCGTGCTCTAGGTCGGATGGGTGCTGCCCGCACAACTTCTTGTTGCGGCGGGCGGGCTCGGCCGGCTCGCGACTGACTTTCCCATCCGCGGGCTGTAAGCGGGGTAGGGGTGCTTCTTCGCCATCCGCGGGCCTAAGACGCGGGTGCTTCTTCAGGTGCGGGCTCGCCGCTACCGGAGCGCCAGTTGTAGAACAGCGACTCCACCAGATTGGGGTTGTCTTCCAGCAGCTGCAGACGCGGGTGGAGCTTGTTGTAGTGGCGGCGGGCGGCATCGAGTGCTTGGTTCAACGCGCCCTGGGCCTGCGCCTCTTTGACGTAGAGATCCTGTCGCGCTGCCACGGCTTGTTCGACGGCGGTCAGGGCAGTGGCGATCGCTTCGGCTTGGGGCTGAAACTCTGCGTACTGCGCCTGAGCGCGTTGGGTCTCGAGCAAGGCGCGCACATAGCGGTTTTGGGCGGGCGTGGCGGTGGCATCCATGGCCTTGCTGGGAGCGCTCGGAAACAATCGTTTGTACATCGGGTTGTCGCGATCTCCGTTGACCACAGCCAGCACCGCGCGCGAGAGCGACATCACCGCCGCGTCGAGCTCGCCATCGCGCCACTCCACTTCGGCGGTGGACGCGATGCGTTCTTCACGCGCCACGTCGCGCGCGCTGACGGCCGACGTCACCGTCTTGCGCTGCTCCTCCACCTCATCCGCCAAGGGGCGGAATGCCTCACGCGAACTCAGCCGCACTTTGGTGAAGCCAAGCGCCGCCAACACGAGCCCCGGCGGGTGATAGTCCTTCAATTTTCGCATCGCATCCTCCTCTGGGCAGCGCGCTCAATCACCACCTGCCCGCATGTAGTTGCCCCCAAGGGCAATCTTTCCAACGCACCTCACGCGCGTGCGCCGCTACTAGTGATCACCGGCGCACGCGCGCCAATAGCACTCACCCATCTCGCCGCACCTGTCAACCCAGAACACGCCCGTCCTCACCGCGTAGCACAAATTGCTGGAGTAACTCCCATGACCCTCGCGGCTGCTCCGCGTTCACGCGTCGCGACGACGCGCTGCGGCATGTGCGAACTCCCGCGCCTGCTCCGTGTCACGCGCTGAGGCGACGCACTGCGCCATGCACGAGCTCGCCCGCGCTGCTCCGCGTTCACGCGTCGCGGCGACGCATTGCGCCATGCATGGCTACCCCGCGCCCCTCCGCGTTCACGCGTCACACCGACGCGCTGCGCCATGTCCGGGTGTTCAGCTCTCGGGTCCATCTGCGTCCTCCGCGGCGACTTCTGCTCGAAGCTGCCCGCTTGGACGTGCACCGCTCGTCGCGCATCGGGACCCACGTTGTACTGTGCCTCGAGTAGCTCGATGGGCCCGGGGGGAGGGCCGCTAACCAAGACGGGACCGACGGGCAAGCTGGCGGCTTCAGGGCACAGCAGCGGATCGCCGAAGGTGATCGGTGGTGGCCTCTCTAAATCGAAGTCCGGTGGTAGATGGGAGCGATGCCAGAGATGAACGCTCCAACGAGGGCACCGAAGAACGCGAGACCAGGCATCACTGGTTCGCTCCGTGGCCAATATTGCGGCGTCTCTGGCGCGATTGTCATGATGGGGCAATTGTCCTCTGTGAAAGCCGGCCGGAGGGTAGCATCAGTTGTCGGTCCCGTGGCATCACGGTCTGCCTCCGCTGGGACGCCATTTTTCCCCAACAAGGCGGACACACCCGCACAACCCGCTCTAAGGCATGCCTTACTCCGCGTCCAGCCGCTACATCAACGAAGTGACACTACAGCGATCGACAGGCTCTTGGGTTGCAGCGGTAGCGTTGGTCTGGGCAGCTGGAGGCTGCGACGGGCAGGGCAGAGAGAGCACGGGAGCGGACGGACCGGCACTGCCGGGCCCAACGGCGAGTACGCCAAACCCTGGGGCGGAGGCGTCCCCGACGGAGATGGCCGGCGGCGGGATGTCGAGTTCAGAGCCGACGTCGACGATGGATTCGACAGCGACCCCAACGTCCACCATGGATTCGACAGCGACCCCGACGTCCACCAGCGTGGCTCCCGGGGAGGCCGGAGCGGGCGGCATGCCCGGAGCGGCGGAAGTACCGGCTGCAGGTGGCACGCCGGGTGTGAATCCAACGCCAGTACCGATGGATGATGCCGGGGTCGGCGGGGCTCCGGGCGCGTCGAGTTCTGACGAACCACTCGGGATGCTCGCCGTCGAGCAGCTCACCATCGAACCCAATCCGCAGATGAGCCTCGGGTGCTACGTCAGCTGGACGACGAGCGAGCCGGCTCATTCCGAGGTGCAGTTTGGGGTCGGTGGCTACGAGTTGCGCATCGTCGACTCCGAGCTGGTCACCGAACACCGTGTTCACGTGGTGGGAATGCATGCGGAGACGAGTTACGCGATCCGCGCGGTGTCGACGAACGAGACTGCCACTGGAAGTGCGGACGGGGATTTCTCGACGGGGGCGTTACCCGAGAACATGCCAGCGCAGGCGACGCTCGTCGCGGAGCAGTTCGACGCGATGCAGCCTGGGTGGACACTGACGAACGTGCAAGTGGGCGCAGACGGCGCGGTCAGCAACTCCAACTTGCCGGGCATGGCGGTGATCGTCGATGAGCTGGGACAAATCGTGTGGTACTTCGTTCAGGGCCCTGGGGCTGACTCAGCGGGCACGCTGACGGCGCTGATGCTAGCCAATGGCAACGTCTTGCTGGGCAACACCAGCGGTGAGCCAGCGCGCGAAGTGGACCTCATGGGCAACGTGCTCTGGGAAGGGCCGACAGGGGGCAGCGGCACGCTCTCGCATCACACGAGCAAGCTCTCCAACGGCAACTACATCGTCGTGCGCGAATCGAGCCAGACGGCGCGGGTAGAGGAGCTGAGCCCGGACAACGACGTCGTTTGGAGCTGGGACTTGTACGAGCACATCGAGCCTCCGGGTACCAACGACTGGTGTCATCTCAACGCCGTCACGTTCGACGAAGCAGAAGAGTACGTGTATCTCAATTGCCGCTACCAGGGTCTGTTCAAGGCAGAGCGGAGCTCAGGAGATCTGCTGTGGCACATGGGCGCCGCCATGCACGACTCCGAATCGGGGGACATCACCTACCTGCCCGATAACTCCGTTCGCTACAACGACGCACACGATCCAGAGGTGCACGCGGACGGAACCATCCTGTTCTACGACAATCAAGGCTGGGAGCGCTATCAAGCGGGGGAGGCGAACGGGAACTTTCACTCGCGCGTCATCGAGTACCAGGTAGACGAGGACGCGCTCACGGCCACGGTTGCTTGGGAGTTCCCAGGCGAGTTCGACACCGATGCCTGGTACGTGGATGACTGGCAGACGCAGATCTGGGGAGACGCCGACCGACTCGACAACGGCAACGTCCTCGTCACCGCTGGCGTGCGTGGCGTGGGCACGAACACGCGCATTTTCGAAGTCACCCGTGACGGACAGGTCGTTTGGGGCATGGAATGGCCGGACAACCACGGCTCCTACCGCGCTGAGCGGATCGCCGCCCTGGCGGATCCCATCTGACGACGGTCTGACGACAGTCTGACGACCGCACCCATCTGGCGAGCGTTGTTGTGGTGCATGGTGGGGCTCGAGCTCGAGGGAGCTGCCGCTCGCTGGTACGCCCGAGCGGCGGAACTGCCAGCTGCCTAGGAGGCCTTCTCGCAATAGGCCTTCAGGCTGGCCATGTCTTTGGCTACGGCCTTCTGAATCATTCCGGCGAACAAGGTGTTCATGAATCGCGTGAAGAGGTTTTTCGAGTTCGCTGTCATCTCCAGAGAGAGTTTCGTGCATGCGCCCTCTTTGGTGAGCACAAAACGGGAGTCCCACACTGTCCCCATTGGGTCCGGTCTAGATACGATGCGCAGGGTGTGCGGGGGCTGATACTCGACGACCTCCATTTCAACCGTCGCCTTGCGCTTGCCCATTTTGCGGGTTTCTCGAAACACCGTTCCCAGACCCCGCCGGGAGTCGCTGAGGAACTCCACCTCGACGATGTCATCGACGGCGTTTCGGAAGTTATCAATATGCGCCATCACGTTGAACACGGCCTCGGGGGAGGCGTGGATCTCTTGGTCGATGCGAACGGGTTTCATGCTGCATCACCCGTGACGATGGACCAATTCAGCGTCTCTCCCGCGCACAGCGGGGTGAGCGCCTCGCCGCCGAACTCGTACTCGGTGGGCACTTTCCAGTTGCGCTTGTGTAAGGTGACGTTGGTCGTGTTGCGGGGCAAGCCGTAGAAGTCCGGGCCATTGAAGCTGGCGAAGGCTTCGAGTTTGTCGAGGGCGTCGCAGTCTTCGAATACTTGTGCGTACAGCGTCAGGGCTGCGTGGGCGGTGTAGATCCCGGCGCAGCCACATGCGGCGTGCTTGGCGCTCCGAGGGTGGGGTGCGCTGTCGGTGCCGAGAAAGAAGCGCTTGCTACCCGAAGCGACCGCCTGGAGCAGCGCCTGACGGTGGCGTTCGCGCTTGAGCACGGGTAGGCAGAAAAGGTCCGGACGAATGCCACCTCGGAAGATGGCATTGCGGTTGAAGAGCAAATGGTGGGCGGTGACGGTGGCGCCCACACCCTCCCGCGCTCCCGTGACGAAAGCGACCGCCTCCGCCGTCGTGATGTGCTCGAGCACGATCTTGAGCGAGGAGAATCGTTCACACAACGGAGCTAGTGTGGTTTCGATGAAGCGAGCTTCGCGGTCGAAAATATCGTGGTCTGGGTCGATGGTTTCTCCGTGGATGAGCAGCGGCAATCCGGCCTCAGCCATCGCTTCCAACACGGGGCTGAGCGCGTCGAGCTCGCGGACGCCTGCGTCCGAGTGCGTCGTGGCCCCCGCCGGGTAGAGCTTCACCGCATGCACGTGAGGGTGCGCGGCAGCTTCGCGCACGTCGCTGACAGACGTACTTGGCGTCAGATAAAGGGTCATCAGCGGTTCGAAGTCCACGTTGCCGGCAGCTTCGATGATACGCTGTCGGTAGCTGAGCGCGTGCTCGACTGTCGTCACGGGGGGCTTGAGGTTGGGCATGATGATGGCGCGGGCAAACACGGCGGCGGTGTGCCCAACGACGGAGCGGAGGGACTCACCGTCACGCAAGTGCAGGTGCCAGTCATCCGGGCGTGTGATCGTCAGCATGGCTCGGACCTACCCCTCCGCCTCGCAGACTGCAAGGGCACTCCGCATAGAGGTCACCTTCTGCCCGGCGCGCACGCGCTCGCGGTCTGCGCTATCGCCCCGCACGAACGTAGCTTGCACTGGGAAGGTTCTTGCGCGCGGACCGTAACATTGGCGGCAAGCCGCAGATGTGCGACGCTGGCGGCAGGAGGAGACCGATGTTCAGAAATGCCACCACTTCGTCCACTATCGCAGCGTTTCTAGCTGTATTGGCGCTGTCGGATCCCGCACTCGCCAGGTGCTGCTCGGGTTTTTGGCGGTGCGCTGCTGCAGTTGCAACTGCGGGTGCATCTTGCGGTGTGGAGCAGGCGCGAGAACGCATCCAGGAATTCACCGACAGAGTGAAGCGCAGCCGAGACTCGGGCAAGGAGCGGATGGACGCCACCCTGGGGTCGATGAATCAGGACGCCAAGGGCACGCTCGAACGCGTGCATGAGCAGTCGGTCTCTGCGCATCAATCCGTCAGAGGCGATCGCCAACGCGCTGACAGCGCCGCCACTCCGGAGAGCGCTTCCTCGGCCGTTCAACAAACGCTCGACCAAGCCAAACAAGAGCTGGCCCAGTTGGAGCGCGAGTCGGCCGCGTCTCAACTGGAGTCCAGCGCCGAATTGGTCAAGGCGAACACGAAGCGACGTCGACAGATCAGTGCCCTGAATTCGACCTTTCAGGCCACATTCATCGCCCCCCTCACGGGCCTCATCGCTCCGCTCGTTTCAACGGCGGACCCGCTGACGGCCGTGGGCACGTTGGTGGCCGCGGCACGTGCCCTAGAGCGCATCGAGCGGAGGACGGAGCAGGTCATGGCGCGCTCCCTCGCCGAGTTCGACGAGCATCTGGCGCCCCACCTCGAGCAGCTGCGTGCAAAAAAAGAATCCCAAGCAGATCGTCGACGACGAGCCAAGCAGATCGCCGATGCTGCCGTCGAGCTGAGCCGAGCACCGTCGGACGCCAATCGGCGAGCTCTGGAACGCCTGCTCAAACCCAGCCTGCAGAAGCCCAAGCTATCCAAGCCTAGACCGACGGTGCAGCGCCCCAAGGTGAACGCGTCGGTGCGTGAAAAACTCGCTCCGTTGACCAAGCCGTTGGCTGCAGATGCCAAATTCGCCCGCGACGTGAAGGTGGACACTCAGTTCGATCGCAGCCTCGCTGAACGCACGACGGCGACGGGGTTCGATGAGCGCCTGTCCGCGAAGAGCATCAAAGCGCTGGACCAACAGGAGCAGCAGCTCCTGAGAGAGGTCGCCACGCTCTACGCCAAGGACGCGCAAACCAAAAAGGCCGTGGTGGCCCTGGTAAGAGAAGAAGCAGCGAAACGCCGCGAGGCCCTGAAATCCGCGCCTGAGAAGCCTGTAGCGCCGAAGGCCCCCAGCGTCCCAAAGGCACCTATCACCAAGCCCCGAAAGATTCCATCACGCCCCAGCAAGTAGTACGACCACCTACCCGTGCCAAGCCTCGGCGGAGCTGTCTCGCTTGGTGCGGCGCTGCTTTGCTTCGGGCGCCAAGGCGTCTCGGTCTGCTGGTGGCCGCTGTTGCAATGCAGATCGCGCGCGGCGCAGGACCAACTCGTCGAGCCACTCGGGAGGTTCCAGCTCCGGCAATTGATTCAGGGCCGCCAGCGCGGGGTCGCGGGGCTCGACGTCTGCCGTTGCTCGGGGAGGGGAGCCGTCCCCGCTGCAGGGTGCTCGCTCCTGAGTCATGTCCCGATTCGGCGTCTCCAGCCTCGTGTCGGTGCCGGTCCAAGCTCCAGCGCCTCGCCGAAGCGCGCGCGAGCTCGATGCAGTCGCTGTCGGCAAGCGGCGTTCGAGATCCCGAGCGCCTTGGCGACCTGATCCGTCGCCAGGCCCTGGGCGGCTATCAGCAACACTTCTCGGTCGGCGTCCCTCAGCCCCGCTAGCGCTGCCTGGATTTCTCGAGCGGGGCGAGGCGCCGTTTCGCAGGCTGGCTCGTGCACTTGGGTAGAAAAGGCCAACAGACGACTGAAGTCGGCTAGCTGGGCGCGGCGGTAGCTCACGAACTCGCGGCGTGCGACCGTCAAGAGCCAGGCGCGCAGGTTCGTCTCGGGTTGCAGACGGTGGGCGTGCCGCGCGAGCTTGAGCCAAATGTTTTGAAAAAGGTCCGCTGCTACGTTTGCATCGCCCGATAGCCGCAACACGAATCCGTACACGCACCCACGTTCGCGCTCGTACACGCGGCGAAAAGCCGTCTGCTCGCTCCGTCGGAGACGCGCGACGAGCTGTCGTTCGTTTTCGTCCGGTTGGATGTGGTCCGCAGGACCGCCAGCGCTGCGCGAGGTGTCGTGTTCGTGGGAGATGCCCCATGGACACAAGAGTTCCGGTTTTGTTGGGTGTGTTGCTCTGCGGCGTATTGGTGGCTCCTCGCTCGTCCATTGCCGCAGTTTCGTGTCGCAGTATTTTAGGGCGGGGTGACGATGGGTGGTCACAGGAGCGCAGTGGCCCGCGTTTGATCAGGCAGCGGCGCCGCTAGCGTCGCGACGAGGCAGCGCGTTCGTTCCTCGTTGGCCCGAGCAAAAGGAAAAACCACATGGACACACTCACCACTCACTTCCAGGAAGCCGGTTTCGGCATCTATTTCATCGTCGCGTTCGGCCTGGCCGCAGTGGGCGCAGCGTTGCGCTTCGCTTGGCGCGGTGAACATCAGCTGCTCGGCTTCATTCGCTGGAGCGGTATCAGCGTCATCATCAGCGGTTGGTTCGGCTTTTTCGCTGGGATGCTGAACGTGCTCGCCTACGTAGTGCACCAAGCGCCCCCCGGCGAACAGCGCTGGTTGCTCGCGCTGGAAGGACTGCGCGAAGCGCTGAACAATCCAACGGCTGCGCTACTTCTTGCCGGGGTCACGGCGGTCTTGACGGCGGTCGGGCACCGTCGTTTTCCGCTGCCCAACCCGAGTGCGGTCGCTCGGTAACGGGGGGGATTGCGATCGTCTCCAGCCGACGCCAGTTCGTGCGACTAGCCCACCTGTTTGACGACGTAGCTCCTGCCGTGACTACCGAGCACCACGACGGTCTCACCGGGGCGAGGGACGGCGGGAAGGCATATCTTCACGCGGGGGTTCTCGTCTTGAAGCGAAGGGACGGGCCAGCGCTCGATTTGCGCGTTGCCGATTTCGGTCATTGGGCAAGCGTGCCTGCGGCGTGGCGCTTGCTGCCCACCCCCGCCCGCTACCAGCAAGCGGCGAGCTCGGTCGGCGGCATGAGCCGCGGGATGACCGAGGTAGCCAAGACGAGCGTGCCCGCGCCTACTGGGCCGCTACCTCCAGAGTTTGTTCGGGCGCTTCCGTCGCTTGATCGGGTTGATAGTATGGCCGCACCGAAGCGCCGCCGTCGGATGCCTTGACCGGCATCGTGGCCCGCAGTCGGTATTCGAAGTCGAGGGTCGAATCCGCGCCCAGCTCGGACACGTAGACGATGAGCTGCTTGCCCGTTGTCTCGATGCGGCTGATGCTCCCCGCGTCGATGTACGGATCGAAGTCCTGCCGCAAGAGCTCGAAGCCGGGGGGGAGGCCTAAGGTGACCAGTGCCATGTTTTGCAGCTGGTCCGTGTTGTTGACGACGGCCACCTGGGCCGTCACCGTCTCATCCACCGCCAGTGCCGTTCGGTCGTAGTCGATGCTGACCGACAGCGGCCCCTCTGCCATCGGCGCGCTCTCCCACGGCACGTTGTGATTGCTGACGAGGTTGTAGCTGACCTTGCCTTCGCCGCTGAACGTGAGCGTGACCGTGTGTTCACCCATCGTGGTAAACTGCGCTAGATCGATGGTGGTCATCACGTCCGACTGATCCTCCGTCAACTCCAGACTGCGGAATACCTCTCCATCCACCTCGACGACGAAGTCCCCGACCGCCGCGGCGGTGCCGCGGGTGGCGGCGAGGAGCAACGTCTTGAGCGTCCACACGGTGGCCTGGGTGGAGCCGAAGTTGCCGAGCGAATCCTTGCTGGCGGTCAGCGCGTTGAGCCCCTTTTCCACCAGATCGGGGTAGCTGCCGTCCATCAACATGGCGTGCACGACGAGCGCCGTCGTCGTGATCGCCGCATCGTTGCCGTAGCCGTAGAAGTTCGTTTGGGTGCCGCCGGTGTCCCAACGCACCAGGGTCTCGTCGTCGGGATCTTCCTGGGCCATCGCTGCCAAGTCGGCGAGCAGGTCGTCCAAGAAGGCGTCGTTGGGCGCGACGCTGGCAAACGCGTTCGCCACGAGCGCCAGGGTGTAGGCATCGGGATCCGAGCCGCTGTCGAGTTCGCTGCGCACGTAGTCCAGGCCGAGTTCCGTTTCCGAACCGGTGTAGCCCGCAGCGCCGATCGCCATCAGTGTGAAGGCGGTGTTGCGGAGGCCGCTGGTGTGGAAGCTGAAGAACTCGCTGGTATCCCCCTCCCATGAGCCGTCGGCTTGCTGTTGACTCAGGAGATAATCCAACGTTCGCTGCAACATGGCTTCGTCCACTTCGTGCACCTTGGCCATGTCGTGGAACTCCATCAGCCCGAATGCGGTCACCGAGAGGAAGGGCTCCGGATCCTGGGTACCGAACCAGGAAAACCCGCCGCCAGGATGCTCGAAGGTCAACAGGCGTTGATAACCTGCCGACATCAAGGACTCGGCTCTGAGCAAGATCTCCGGCGTGATCTGGTCCGTTTGTTTCATGTAGTCCGTGACCAGCACGTTCGGCCACGCGTTGGAAGTCGTCTGCTCGAAACAACCGCTCGGCACCTGCAGCATGCTGTCCAGTCCCTGCACGGCCTGAGCGACGAACGTCGGGTACACGTTGACGTACAGCTGCTCCGAACCCGGTATGGCTTCTTCAGGAAAGGCTACCGAGTGCTCGACGCTGCCTTCCAACGCCCCCGACTGCGCCGACGCCAATTGCTTGCCATCGGGCAGGACGCGCACGGTCCGCGCCACCGCGTCGGACTTGTCCCCGCCCAGCCCAAACACGGTCAACGTGTTCAGCCCGACTTCTTCGACACGAACGGGGAAGTTCACCCCCCGCACCTCACCGGGCGCCAGCTCGACACTCAGCGCCGTTTCACCCAGCGCCGTGTACCAATCTGCGGCTTCGAGCTCGACGTTCACTACCTGGGGTTCGTCGAGATAGTTGTAGACGGCGATCGGAAACTCGATCTCGTCCCCACGGGTGAGTGTGGCTGGGAAATCGACGTCGACGAAGAAGTCTTGGAACACCGTCATCGCCCCAACCGCGCTGCCCAGGCGACCGCTCTTCGAGTTGGCCATCGACGAGATGCGCCACTGGGTGATGCTGTCGGCCATGTCCAACTCGACGGTGGCTTCGCCCGAGCCGTTCGTGATGACCGCGGGGTTGTAGTAGAGGGTCTCCGGGAAATCGCGACGAACCCGAGGCTGCCCCGACTCGCCTGCGCCGGGCGATTCTGCCTCTGGCTCCTCCGCCACGGAGGGATCCCCTGCCTGGTC
Source organism: Polyangiaceae bacterium (assembly GCA_050298815.1). Taxonomy (GTDB): domain Bacteria; phylum Myxococcota_A; class Polyangia; order Polyangiales; family Polyangiaceae; genus SZUA-265. The sequence continues at coordinate 3,089 of JBNKUV010000055.1, read as the reverse complement.
GTCCACGGCGCCGAAATCGTCCTCATCGACGGTCTCGGGTGCCGGGAAGACGACCCCGGCGTCGGCACCGCCCCCGAAGTGCTCGACGACCGCCGCTGCTCGGGACCAATCCACGTCCTCCCACTGGATCAGGACGACTTCGTCATCGGCGCTGCCTTCGACTTCGTCGGGGCCCCAACTGGTCAACACGACGACTGCGTCACTCGACGTCGCCGTGTCGTAGCGGTTGCCCCAGAAGTCCACGGCCTCCACGCGCTTGGCCAGTGCCTTGCTGATCACCTCGGAGAGCAACGCGTCCTTGGGGTCACACCAGTACTCCTCCAAATCGCATCCCGCGTCCAAGCTCGCGTCGATCGCAGCATCGACTTGGTCGTTCACTTGCTTCACCAATCGGCTCTTCTCGTCATCGAAGAACGGTGAAAGCAGCTGGCGGCCCTGCTGGACCACCTCGGGCCAGCTGCTCGCCGAAAGCCCCATCAACGCCTGTTGCCCGATGGCGGCAAACGTACCGGCCGCTTTGCGTTGAGCCGCCGTCTGCTCTGCTTCGTCGTCAGGTCGATCAAAGACGATCCCCGGGAGGGTTCCGATAGGCGGATGCAGTTCGTAGCTGGGCTCGGCGAATTCATCCTCGAGTTCGAAGTAGGTAGACAGCAACCCGGGCTTGGCGTCAATCAGCGAAAACACCGCCTCATCGACGATCTGCACGCCCAAGGCCGCAACGGCGGGTGCGCCCTCCTCGTCTTTGACGTTGAAGGTGATCGACGCGGGCGCGCCCGGCTCGTAAATGTCTTGATCGGTCTCGATCTCGACGCTCAGCCCGCTGGCGTTGCGCACGAAGATGGTGCGGCCGGCGCGCACGACGTTGCCGTCCTCTTGAACGATGTACGCCTCGATGCGGTTGTCGCCGAGGTGGTCCTCGTCGAGGCTGATCTCCAAACTCGCCGCACCGCCCTTGGGCTCGAGGGTGCGTAGATCGATGGCTTGCCCGTTGTTCAGCCAGTCCACGAAGATGCTTCCGCCCTCGTCGCTGGTGAGGACCTCTATTTCGACGGCCTCGCCCACGTCGTAGAGCGACTTGTCCGTACGGACGAGGACGTGGTCGGTGCCCGATTGAGACGCGAAGTCGAATGTCAGCCCGTGGACGCTGACGTCACCCGCGTCGACGTCGACGCTCACCTGCTCCACGTCTCCTTCCGGCGCCCACGTCAAGGACGCCTGACCGAATTCATCCGTCGTCACCTCGATGGCCTCGCCGCCTTTGGGCGTGATCGTTGCCTCCGCCCCTGCTAGCGGCGATCCCAACGGATCGGTCACGAACAAGCTGAGCACGTTGTCGATCCCCGGAACCAGCTCCGTGCCCTCGGGTACCAGGCTGACGTTGACTGGCTCGGCGGCGACGCGCACGAGCACTTCCTTGGCAACGACCTGGCCTGCGGTGTCCGTGGCCGTGATGGTGAGGTTGATCAACGCCAGGCCTTGCTCCAGCGGAAGACCAACCAGGGTCTCCGGCGTGGAAACGGAAAACTCGAAGCGCCCTTCGTCGTTGGTCGTGCCCATCACTTGCTGATAGACGTTGCGACCGACGTCCAAGGTGGCCGCTTCCACCTCGATGCTGCCGCCGTCGACGGCTTTGCCAAAGAAGTAACGCGCGTCCACCACGCCGGAAATGGTGTCCCCCGGAGAATACCAGGGCCGATCGAGGGTCGTCACCAGGTTGAACTTCGGCAACGCGTATTGGGAGACCTCCACGGTCTTTTGGGACGTCACGTCGCCGACCTGGACGCGCACCTCGTAGGTTCCTTCGTTGACGACGTTGCCGATGGTGAACGGTATTGAGGCGATGCCGAACTCGTCGGTCTTCAGCGTCTTCTTGAACACCTTGTTGCCTTTGCCATCCTCGACTTCGAAGGTCGCCTCCTCCTCGGCCACGGGCGAATTGCCTCCGCGCGCTAGCGCCAGCGCGCGCAGTTGGATCGTCTGCCCTGGCTTGTAGATGGGCTTGTCCGTCGTCAAGAGCAGCTTGTTTCCGTTCGCCTCGACATTCACCGTCTCGGCAACGGGAGTGGCTGGGACGACGCCTGCGGCCCCCACTTCGACCACGTATTCACCTGCGTCGTCCACCTGCACTTCGATCACGGCAGCGCCCGACTCGTCCGTAGTCCCGCGGAAGGTTTCCACCGTCTCGTCCTCGCGCTCGAGTTGCAGCTCGACCTCCCGACCCGGCAATCGCTTCTGTGTCAGCGGATGACGCGCAATCACACGGTAGGCGACCTGCTTGCCCTCGGTGACCCGGGCCGGCCCTTCCAGCGCCACCTCTTGCGGATCCATGAAATACAGCAAGCTTTTCAGGAACACGAGCTTGGGCGCGCCATCCTTGCGTTCGAGCCGCACGTTCCACTCGACGAGCTCCGCCTGCGAATCCAAGCCTTTGGGCAGATCCAGCTGTCCCACCAAGGCATCTCCTTTCGCCTTCAGATCGACTTCGCTGTGGGTCTTCTGCCCGTCGACACGCACGATGGCCAGGCGGTAACCCCCCGCTTCATCCGGCAGATCGGCGACGGTGACCGTGATCTCATCGTCATCCACTGCGACGCTGACGTCCGTCGGATCGTCGTCCCCGGTGTCTTCCGGCAGGTCCGTGCCGCCGCTCTCTTCAGGTGATGAACTCCCGCCACCACACGCGGCGAGCACGCTCGAAACAGCGACGATGATGGGATAAGTGCTGCGCGGACTGCGCAATAGTCGACGAAAATAGGCCATGAGTTCTCCAGTCGTGCCCGCGGGCGGTTGCCGTTGACACTGCACATCCTAGGCCAAATCCACTCGAGAGCACGCCAGAGATGCCCGAGAAGATCTCGAGGCGGGGCCTCGGGTGTTGCGCCAGCTTTGCGCGTGTGTTCGCAGCCAACCCCGGTATCGTCATCCGAGGGCTCACGGGCGGAGAGGCGGAGGGTGTCAGATTTCCTGTGTAACTTGACTCAGACAGGCAGTCTTCCGTCGAAAAGAATGTCCAGTTGAGCAAGCACCTTGCCCCAGTCTCGTGAGCGTCGCCACTTGGTTCTGGCGTTGCCGATAGCGAGGAAGAGGAC